>CBFHKA010000001.1:0-30864 GCA_965656305.1 Polaribacter sp.
TAAACGTTGCAGTTTCTATTTATATTTTGATAAATTTGTTATAATTAATAGAATTTGATGAAAAAAAATATTGCCATAATTATGGGCGGATATTCGTCCGAAGTTGACATTTCTTTAATCAGTGGAAGTGTTGTTTATAAGCATTTGAATAAAGAAAAGTACAATGCATTTAGAGTTCATATTTTAAAAGAAAAATGGGTAGCTTTAGATGCAGATGATAAGGAATACGAAATCAATAAAAATGATTTTTCATGTATAATTGATGGGAATTTAGTCGCTTTTGATTGTGTTTTTAATGCAATTCATGGGAGTCCTGGAGAAAATGGGATGCTTTTAGGCTATTTAGAATTGTTAAATATTCCTCACACATCAGCACCTTTTTATCAAATGGCATTAACGTTTAACAAACGAGATACTTTAAGTGTCGTTAAAGAATATGGGATTAAAACTGCAATTTCAGTATATTTAAACAAAGGAGATGTTGTTAATACTGATGAAATAATAGCAAAAGTTGGTTTGCCTTGCTTTATAAAACCCAACAATGCTGGTTCTAGCTATGGAATTTCAAAAGCCTATAATAAGGAAGAAATTGTTAAAGGAATTGAAGTTGCATATAAAGAAGACGATGCCATTTTGATAGAATCTTTTTTAGATGGAACAGAGGTTTCTGTTGGAGTAATTCAATATAAAAATGAAATAAAAGTGCTGCCAATAACAGAGATTGTTTCAGAAAATGATTTCTTTGATTATGAAGCAAAATATGAAGGGAAATCTCAAGAAATTACGCCAGCAAGAATTTCATCTGAAGAACAAAATAGGGTAGAAGCTGTTGCAAAAAAAGTATATAAAGCGTTAAATATGTCAGGTTTTTCGAGATCTGAATACATTTTTGTGGATGGAGAACCTCATTTTTTAGAAATGAATACAGTACCAGGAATGACAGAAGAAAGTATATTGCCACAGCAAGCACAAGAAGCTGGGATTTCTCTAGAGGAATTATTTGAGAATGCTATAGAATCTGCTCTTCATTAGAGTTGATTTGTTTAGAAGTTTATCAGTTTACAAATAAACTTCTAAACGTATAAACAGTTAAACAATATTAGATGAAAAAAGCAATTTTTCCAGGATCTTTTGATCCAATCACATTAGGACATTATGATATTATTGAAAGAGGTGTCACACTTTTTGATGAACTAATTATTGCAATTGGTGTTAATGCATCAAAAAAGTATATGTTTTCTTTAGAAGATCGCAAGAAATTTATAGAAGACTGTTTTAAACACGAACCAAAAATAAAAGTGGTTACCTATGAAGGTTTAACTGTAGATTTTTGCCAAAAAAATAATGTTGAATTTATTTTAAGAGGTTTAAGAAATCCTGCTGATTTTGAGTTTGAAAAAGCAATTGCGCATACCAATAGAGATTTAGCTCCTATTGAAACTGTTTTCTTATTAACTGCAGCTAAAACTTCTTACATTGCCTCTTCAATTGTAAGAGATGTAATTCGTAATAATGGCGATTATACCAAGTTAGTACCTAAATCTGTGAGAGTAAAATAATACTATTGTCATTTTGATGATAGGAGAAATCTAAATGCTAAAGAGATTTTTCGATTTCATTTCATTTCATTTCGCTCAAAATGACAAACTTATTTTAAGTTTAATGAGTATGTCATTTCGACTTTATGGAGAAATCTCAATAAAAACATCACTAATAAATGAAAAAAATATCAATACTACTGATAACATTAGTAATTATTTCTTGCGATAAAAATTCAAAAGAAAATATTGATTTCACAACCCTTTTTGAAACCTCAAAAGGAACAGAAACTCCAAAATATAAAGAGGTAATTGCTTATTATAAAAAGTTGTCTGAAACGTATAAAGAAATTTCATTATTCTCTTTTGGGCAAACAGATTCAGGAGAACCTTTGCATTTAGCTGTTTATGATAAAAGCGGAATTTATAATATTGACGAAATTAAAAAATCACCTAAAAACAGAATTTTAGTCAATAATGGAATTCATCCAGGAGAATCAGATGGAATTGATGCTTCAATGTTGTTGCTAAGAGATATTGTGCAAAATGATTCTATAAAGAAAAAGTACGAAAACTCGATTATTTGTGTAATTCCTGTGTATAATATTGGTGGAGCTTTGAATCGAAATTCGCATACAAGAGCCAATCAAAATGGACCTTTAGAATATGGTTTTAGAGGAAATGCCAGAAACTACGATTTAAATAGAGATTTTATAAAACAAGACACCAAAAATGCAGCTGCTTTTGCAGAGATTTTTCATACTGTAAATCCTGATGTTTTTATTGATAATCATGTAAGTAATGGCGCTGATTATCAATATGCAATTACACATTTATTTACGCAACATAATAAATTGGGAGGAAATTTAGGAGCGTTTTTACACAACAAAATGCGACCAGCTTTAGAGAATTCTTTAAGGCAAAAAGGAATTGATATTACACCTTATGTAAATGTTTGGGGGGCTACTCCCAAAAGTGGTTGGTCTCAATTTTTTGATTCTCCAAGATATTCTACAGGTTATACAACTTTGTTCAATACTTTAGGATTAATGGTAGAAACACATATGTTAAAACCTTATAAAATAAGAGTTGAACAAACTTATGAGTTGCTATTTTCTGCTTTTGAATTTACTGAAGAAAATTCTGAAACAATAAAAGAATTCCGTTCAAATGCAACATCAGAAATACTATCAAAAAAAACGTATCCAATTCAATTTAAAGTAGATGAAGAAAACCCAAGCGATTTGAATTTCAAAGGTTATGAAGGAGAATATATTGATAGTAGAGTAACCACAGGAAAACGCTTGTTTTATGACAAATCAAAACCTTTTGAAGAAGTCGTAAAGTATTATGACAATTATATAATTACTAAAGAAATTAATATTCCAAAAGCCTACATTTTACCAAAAGGTTTGCATCCAGTTATTGAAAGATTAAAAAACAATAATATTGAGTTTTCTAGGTTTAAAAACGATACAACAATTTCAGTTACTGTCAATCATATTAAAGATTATAAGAGTAGAGAAAATCCTTATGAAGGTCATTATTTACATTATGACACAACAGTTTCTTTATCAACAGAAAATATCAACTTTAAAAAAGGAGATGTATATATTTCTACAAATCAAAATGGAGTTCGATATCTATTAGAAACTTTAGAAGCAGAAGCCACAGATTCTTTTTTCAATTGGAATTTTTTTGATACCATTCTGCAACAAAAAGAAGGTTTTTCAGCTTATGTTTTCGAAGATGTTGCAGAACAATTATTGATAGAAAATCCTTTCCTAAAAAAAGAGTTTAAAGAGAAATTAAAAAATGATGAAGCATTTGCAAAGAACCCTAGAATGCAATTGAATTTTATTTATAAAAATTCTCCTCATTATGAAAAAGCACATTTACGTTTACCTGTATTTAAAGTAAGGTAATTTTCAGTTGATAAATTATTATATC
Source organism: Polaribacter sp. (assembly GCA_965656305.1). Lineage (GTDB taxonomy): Bacteria > Bacteroidota > Bacteroidia > Flavobacteriales > Flavobacteriaceae > Polaribacter. Next base: position 3,489 of record CBFHKA010000001.1, read on the forward strand.
AATATTATTGTTTATAAAGGTGTTATTTAATTATCAAAAAATCAACTTTAGTTTTTTTATTTCTGCTTTAAATACTGATTGTATTTTGTTCTAAATTTTCCTTAACTTGTAGCTTTAAAAAGTGTACAGGTGAGCAAAATTTTATCAGTAAATGGAAAATCTTATACAATAGATGTACAAGATGATATGCCTTTGTTATGGGCAATAAGAGACATAGTAGGTTTAACAGGAACAAAATTTGGTTGTGGAGTGGCACAATGTGGAGCCTGTTCTATTTTAATTGATGGGAAACTTACAAAATCTTGCAGTATGCCAGTTTCTTACGGAATTGGAAAAGAAATTTTTACGATTGAAGGAAGTTCAGAAAACCTAGAGTTTTTACGTAAAGCTTGGAATGATGGTAATGTGCCACAATGTGGATATTGTCAATCTGGACAACTAATAGCTGCAACTTCTTTGTTAGATACAATTGAAAATCCAACAGATAAAGATATTGATGATGCAATGAGTTCTAACATTTGTAGATGTGGAACATATACCAGAATTAGAAAGGCAATTCATAAAGCTGTAGCACTTAAAAACGAAACAATATGAGCAATATCCAACAAGTAAATCGTAGAGATTTTATGAAGCTTTTTGGATTAGCTTCAACAGGAATTATATTAGGCTGTAACATTTCTTCAGACAAAAAAGAATTTATTCCACAAGTGGATGGAACTTTTACACCTAACTTATTTGTGCAGATTCAAAAAGATGGGAACATTACTTTATTAGCTTCTCGTTCAGAAATGGGGCAAGGAATTAGAACATCTTTAGCGTCTGCAATTGCTGATGAATTGGAAGCAGATTGGAAATATATTACTGTAAAACAAGCCACAGGAAATGCCAAATATGGTAACCAAAATACAGATGGATCTAGAAGTGTAAGAACTATTTTAGAGCCAATGCGTAAAATGGGAGCAGCATCAAAAATGATGTTGATTTCTGCTGCTGCAAAAAAATGGAATGTAGCTGATGCAGATTGTAAAGCTGAAAACCATCATATTATAAATACCATTTCTGGAGATAAAATTTTCTTTGGTGATTTAGTAGATGAGGCTGCAAAAGTTGCAATTCCTGCTGATGAAACTATCAAACTTAAAAAAGTTGAAGATTTTAAATACATAGGAAAAACGCTTAAAAGTGTCGATTTAAAAGATTATACACATGGAACTGCAACCTATGGAATTGATGTTAGAATACCGAATTTAAAATTCGCAGCAATTGCAAGGTGCCCTGTAACTTTTGGGACCGTAAAAAGTTTTGATAGTTCAAAAGCAGAAAAAAATAAAGGTGTAGAAAAAGTAATTAAATTAGATAGAATTGTACCTCCAACAGGTCAGTTTTTTGGAGCTTTAGGAGGTGTTGCTGTAATTGCCAACAATACTTGGGCTGCTTTTCAAGGGAAATTAGATTTAGATATTGAGTGGAATTATGGAGATAATCACTCTTTTGATACTACAAAATTTAAGGAAACTCTTACTAATAGATTACAAGAAAAAGGAAAATTAGTGCCTGGAAGTAGAGGTGATGTTTCTAGTGCTTTTAATGAAGCAGAGCAAACTATAGAAGCAACATATCACGTTCCTTTTTTGGTACATACACCAATGGAAGTACCCAATGCTACAGCTTGGTTTCAGGGAGATAAAATAGAAGTTTGGGCGCCCTTACAAGATCCGCAAACAGCAAGAGCAGAATTGGCGCATTTTTTTGAAATTCCTTTAGAAAACATTATTATTAATGTTACGTTTTTAGGAGGAGGTTTTGGTCGAAAATCAAAGTCAGATTTTGTGGTGGAAGCTGTTACTTTATCCAAAGAAATAAATGCGCCTGTTCAAGTAGTTTGGACACGTGAAGATGATATTAAACATAGTTTTTATCACGCTACAAGTGCACAATACTTAAAAGGAAGTTTAAATAAAAATGGTCAGGTTTCTGGATGGTTACAGAGAGTTGGTTTTCCTTCAATTGTATCATCATTTAAGCCTTTATCTGATTATGCATCTGGTTTAGAATTGAATCAAGGATTCACAAATAACCCATATGATTTAACCAATTTTAGATTAGAAAATGTAAAAGCTGAGGCACATTTAAGAATTGGTTGGTTGCGTTCTGTTGTTCATATTCATAGTGGTTTTGGTAATAATTGTTTTGTTGATGAATTAGCATATGCTGCAAAAATAGATCCTGTGCAATTTCATTTAGATTTAATAGGAAAAGATAGAATTATTCAAGGAAAATCGAAACATCCTTATGATTCTAAACGAATGAAAGACGTGTTGAAGCAAACTGCAAAAAATGCAAAATGGGGTAAAACCTTGCCTAAAAATCACGGTTTAGGAGTTGCCATTCATTATAGTTTTTACTCTTATGTAGCAACAATAGTTGAAGTTTCTGTGAATAATGAGAAAGTAAAAGTAGAAAACATTTGGACAACCATAGATTGTGGATTGGCATTGAATAAGGACAATATTAAAAACCAATTAGAAGGTGCTGCCATTTTTGGAATGTCTATTGCTTTATATGGAAAAATTTCAGCAACAGAAGGTGCAGTAGAACAAAATAACTTTTTCGATTATCAAATGACGAGAATGAAAGATGCTCCAAATATTCATATTGAAATTATGGATAAAATGCACGAAAAACCAACAGGAGTAGGAGAACCTGGAGTTCCTGTAATAGCACCAGCCATTTGTAATGCCATTTTTAATGCGACAGGAAAACGTGTTAGAAGTTTACCTTTGGTGGATTTTGGGATGGTTTAAATTATTATTTATTTTTTTAATCAACAATAATATTTAAGTTTGTAGGCTAGAAAAAGAAATTATAATGGCGAATAAATATTTAAAGTATATAAGTGATGAACATCTTTTTTATTGCATAGAGAACCTTCATAAATCTTATATAAAAGCTAAAGCAAATGTTAGTAAGAAAAAGTTTTACAAAAATAAAATAGACACAATTAAGCTTACTTTCGATTCTAAGTTTAATAATTTAAATGAAGAAACTTTAATTAAAACTGAAATTAATCGTCAGATAGATAAATCGATTAATAATTCAATTGGTACTTTTCACGAAGAAATATTAGGAGGTATAAAAGGTTTTGATATTGGTAAATTAAGTGGTTTCGACATCAAAGCTAAGGATAACACATTATTTGCTGATATTAAAAACAAACACAATACTATGAATAGTAGTTCTGCTGAAAGTCTTTTTCAAAAATTGGCTAATTATGCAGATACATATAAAAAAGCAAATTGCTATTGGGTTCAAATTTTTGCAAAATCAAGTTTTAATGAAAAGTGGTTTGGTGAGATAAATGGGAAAGAATACAGTCATAGTAGAGTTTATAAAATTTCAGGTGATAGATTTTATGAACTATTAACTGGTGAAGAAAATGCTTTTTTTAATTTATATAATATTTTGCCAAAAGCAATTTCAGATTATTTATCTCAACAAGTAAATGAAAAAAATCAAAGTAATTCTGCTTTAGAGGAAATTACGGAAAGCTCAAAAGCTTCAAAACGTAGTATTTTGGATGAAATTACTTTTGAAAATTATAGTTATTATTTAGGTTTTGATAAACTTGAGTAATAAGAATTCAGAAATTCAATTATAGCATAACCTATTTCTTGACCTAAATTGCAAGGTACAGCATTTCCTATTTGTTTGTATTGTTGAGAAATAGAGCCTGAAAATTTCCAATCGTCAGGAAAAGTTTGAATTCTTGCATATTCACGTACAGTAAAAGGTCTTGTTTCTTCAGGATGACATCTTTCTGTTTGTTTTTGAGCAGGACTACATGTAAGAGTTAAACTAGGTTCATCCCAACCAATTCTTCTTGCAATTCCTGTTTTTCCTCCTCCTAAAAAGAAACTTTTTCCCATATATTCTTTTTGAATATCTAAAGGTAAATTTCTCCAATACCCTTTTTGAGGAACAAGTTCTAAAACTTTCTTTTTATGCTCAGGATATTTTGAACCTTCAGATTTTGGAACATCAGAATCATATAATTCACCTTTTTTGAGTGCATCCACTAAATTATATATCTTATAATGAGGTTTAGGGTATTTAAATTTGATATTAATGTCTTTTCTGATTCCAACAAGAATTAAACGCTCTCTTTTTTGCGGAACTTTGTAATTTATCGCTTTTAAAACTTGAACAGGAACCACATTATATCCAATTTCATCTAAGATAGAAATCATTCCTTCTAAAGTTTTTCCTTTTTCGTGAGATAGTAAACCTTTTACATTTTCGCCTATGCAGATTGGTGGATTTACTTCTTTTACTACTCTTGCAAATTCATAAAACAATGTACCTCTGGCATCATTAAGACCCAGTTTTTTTCCAGCATAACTAAATGCTTGACAAGGAAATCCTCCAGTTACAACATCTACTTTATTTTTATATTCTTTAAAGTTAAATGATTTGATATCACCTTCAAAAATTTTCCAGTTAGGTCTGTTCTCTCTAAGTGTATTACAAGCCCATTTATCAATTTCATTTAAACCTACACACTTAATCCCTGCCTTTTCTAAGCCAATAGCTAATCCACCTGCTCCAGCAAAGAGTTCTAGTACTTTAAAATCTTTTATAGGTAAAACAGAATTATCAACAGTGTCTTCATAGTTGATTGATAACTGCTTTAGTAAAGTGTTAATTTGTTCTTTTTTGTAAATTCGGTATTTACTTATTGGTTCTCTAACAGCAGTGAATTTGCCATCTCTATCCCAACGTCTAAGTGTTTCTTTGCTTTTTCCAAGAATCTGAGAAACCTCATTTAAAGAATAATAATCTTTTATAACCATATTACATAACCTTATACATTGGTTACAAATTTAATCTAAAAAATGAATAAAAAAAACGATTATTTTAATAATCACATTTCTTCAAATCAGCTAATGAATTAATCCCAATTTTATTTAAGTTTTGTTGGTCAACTTTTCCTTCAATTTCCAAAACTTTTAAATAACGAGCAAGTTGCTTTGTTAATAATTTATCGACTTCTAAATCTTTAGCATATACAACTGTGGTTGGTGTAAAAAAGAAATTAGTATTCATTGTTTCTATTAAAACCCTAGATTTTTCTCCATCTTCTCTAAATTCTAATACTTGATATAACTGATTAGGGTCTTCATCTTCGTAAGGTGTATGAAATTTTACAACTTGTCCTATTTTACTTGGTTTCATAATATTTATGTTTTGTACAAAAATATTTTATAAAGTTGTATTTGTCAACATACAATTAGTAGCATTTTAAATTAGAAAAGCCTCAATATTTTAAATGTTGAGGCTTTTATTTTTAATAAATATTATTTCTAAAACTTATACTCCTTCAAAGACTTAGGAAACTTCTCAGGATTAGCAGCCAAATGATATCGAGGATCATCAATATCTTCAACAATAATATCTGTAAAAATAGGAGAAGCTTTATAGAGTAATACTTTACAATCTTCACTCAAATGCTTTAAAGTAATTTTTTTGTTGGCAGCTTTATATTTTTCAACCAAAGTAAAAATAGCCTCAATAGCTGAGTGATCAGAAATACGAGCTTCAACAAAATCAATTTCTACAACATCAGGGTCATTTTTTACATCAAACTTTTCATTAAAAACGCCAATACTTCCAAAAAATAAAGGTCCCCAAATTTCATAAACTTTTGTGCCATCCTCTTTGATACGTTTACGAGCTCTAATCTTTTTTGCATTTTCCCAAGCAAATACTAAAGCAGAAACAATTACACCCAAAAATACAGCAACAGCTAAATCTACAAAAACGGTAACAGCAGAAACTAAAATCAGAACAAAAGCATCAGATTTTGGTATTTTCTTTAAAATTCTAAAACTAGACCAAGCAAAAGTTTCTATTACCATCATAAACATAACACCAACCAAAGCTGCAATTGGCACCATTTCTATATATTTATCGGCAAAAAGAATAAAAGTTAATAAAGTTAATGCCATCATAATACCAGATAAACGACCTCTACCACCTGCATTAATATTTATTACAGTTTGTCCAATCATTCCACAACCTCCTGTACCACCAAACAAACCTGAAATGATATTTCCAGAACCTTGGGCAATACATTCTCTATTTCCATTTCCTCTAGTTTCTGTCAATTCATCAACTAAATTCATAGTCATTAAGGTTTCAATTAAACCAACAGATGCTGCTAAAAAAGCAGGTAATGCAATAAACTGTAAGGTGTCTAAATTAAAAGGTAAATTTTGCCAAAGCTCTAAGTTTGGAGTTGGGAATTCGCCTTTTAAACCAGTTCCTCCACCTTCAATAATATAAGAACCAACAGTGGTAGTATCAATATTAAAACCAATAACTATTAAAGAGGTTACTAGAATTGCAGTTAAGGCAGCAGGTAGTTTTTTAGTGATTTTAGGTAATAGCCAAATAATACCCATTGTTAATAAAACCAAACCAAGCATCGTATATAATTCTGTACCTCCCATAAAAGTACTTTTGTATTCATTTACACCTTCTGCAGAAACAGATAAAGATTTATGAGAAAACATTTTTACCTGAGCAATAAAAATTACGATTGATAAACCATTTACAAATCCCATCATTACAGAATGTGGAATTAAACGCACAAATTTTCCTAATTTAAAGACACCAGCAAAAATTTGGATTATTCCCATTAAAACAACACATGCCATTAAATAGAAAAATCCCATATTTTCTATAGGTTGATCTAGTAACATTCCTTTTGTATGACCTTCTGAAATCATATGTACAAAAATAACAGCAACAGCTCCAGCAGCTCCAGAAATCAAACCAGGTCTACCTCCAAAAACAGCAGTAATTAAGCCAATTATAAAAGCCCCAGAAAGAGCCATTAAAGGATCTATTTGAGCTACAAATGCAAAAGCAACAACTTCAGGGATCATTGCTAAAGAGACTGTAATTCCGGCTAAAACATCATCTTTAGCATTTGGGATTATTTTTTTGATAAACTCAGTCATAATTTTTTGGTCTTTTTTAAAGTCGGCAAAGATACTCCGTTTTTTTGAAAGTTACAGTTCTTTATAAGTGTCATAAACTAATTTAATATTAGCATACGTATTTTGCATTGCTTCTTTAATCTGACTTTTATCTTTAAAACAAACTTCAGTAATACCTTCTTCTAGTTGAGGTTTTAGTTCTTTTTTATAATTAGAAGTCATTAAAAACCAATGCGTCTCTTTTAGTTTTAGTCCTTTGTGAAAATAAATGTGATAAGTTGTAAGTAATTTTTCTACGATTGATAAATCATAAATACCACATTCTTCTTCTACTTCTCTAATTGCAGCATTTTCAATACTTTCTCCTTTTTCTATCCAACCTTTGGGTAAATCCCAAATACCATTTCTATAAATAAATAAAGCTTCTTTTTTTTGATTCAAAACCAATCCTCCAGCTGCAGGAATAACTTTCATTTTTTTTGTAAAAGAAGACCAATCTTGCTTTAAATCAGTTGAGTAAAGTACGATGCCCTCTATGTTTTTGTTATTTAATAACTCAAGTATATCATCAAAACTAATGTCATTAAAAGGGTACATTGGAAAATTATTTTCATTTTTTGACGAAGATGTAATGATTATTGGGGTATCATTTACAAAAACTTTATACATTTGCGATATGATTTTGAACAAAGATACTGCAAAAAAAACTGCTGAACTTTTATTGCAAATTAAAGCAATAAAGTTAAACCCAACAGAACCATTTCAGTGGGCTTCTGGTTGGAAATCGCCTATTTACTGTGATAATAGAGTCACTTTATCTTATCCTCCTGTTCGTGTCTTCTTAAAAGAAGAAATTGCAAAAATTGCTGAATTGGAGTATGGAAAACCAGATGTTATTGCAGGGGTTGCAACTGGTGCTATTGCTATTGGTATATTAGTAGCCCAGGAATTAGGTGTTCCTTTTATTTATGTGAGACCGGAACCAAAAAAACATGGTAGAAAAAACCAAATTGAAGGACATTTAGAAAGTGGACAAAATGTAGTGGTTATTGAAGATTTAATTAGCACAGGTAATAGTAGTTTAAATGCTGTTGCTGCTCTAAAAGAAGCAGGAGCTGTAGTAAAAGGTATGGTTGCTATTTTTTCTTATGGATTTGATATAGCTGCACAAAACTTTGAAGATAAAAACGTAAACTTAAAAACGTTAAGTAATTACGAAAACTTATTAGAACAAGCTTTAGATAGTAGTTATATTACTGAAAAAGAATTGCTTACTTTGCAAGAGTGGAGAGCAAACCCAAGTGAGTGGAATCAATAAAAATCAGATAATAATGAATATACAAGGCAATAGAGTAGTAGTAGAAAAATCGCAAAAAGAAACATTTGAATTCTTAACAGATTTAAAAAACTTTGAGCAGTTAATGCCTGAATCTATTCAGAAATTTGAGGTTGATGGAGATTCTTTTATTTTTGGTTTAAAAGGAATGCCAGAAATTAGATTGGTTTTAAAAGAGACTACTGAGTATTCAAATGTAACATTAGGAGCTGCAAGCAGCAAATTAGATTTTGAATTGGTTGCTGATATTTCTGAAATTGATGAAGACTCTTCTGAAGTTCAGTTGGATTTTAATGGAAAGTTTAATGCAATGATGGCAATGATGGTAAAAAAACCATTAACTAACTTTATTGAAACACTAACAGATAATTTAGAAGAAATTTAAGCTAAAGAAATTTCTTTAATTCCGAATTCTTTTATGCTTTCATCTTCTAATTCAACTAGAAGATTTCCAGTACCAGAGATTCCTGTAATTTTACCCATAAATAAAACGTTATTACTATCTTTAAACATAGTTGGGACGTTTTTTTTATACAATACACTTAAATATTCATTTTCTAATTGCTCGTATTTTTTTTCTGATAGAAGAGCAACTCTATGTTTAATTTTTTTGACAAGTTTAAGAAGTAAGCCTTCCAGGTCAAAAACTTTGTTTTTTTGTAATTTTAAAGAAGTAACATTTTTCAGATATTCAGGAAATTTTACTTGATTTACGTTTAAGCCAATACCTATAATTGTAGAGTTTATGTTATGATTTCTAATACTATTCTCTATTAAAATGCCACAAATTTTCTTATTTGCTGACATAATGTCGTTTGGCCATTTTATGGAAAGATTTTTAATGTCTAATTCAGAAAGTAGATCAAAAATAGCCAAACTAATAACAAAATTTAAATATTTTTGGTCTAAAATTTTTAGAGTTAAATCATTTATAAAGACACTAGTAGTAAGGTTCTTAGAAGGTTCAGAGACCCAATTATTGGTTTGTTGACCACGCCCTTTTATTTGTTCATTAGTAACAACAATAGTATAGTTTTCTAACCTAGAATTTTGAGCTAAATCTTTTAAAAAAGAGCTAGTGGAATCAATGGCATTAAGTTTGATTAATTTCAAGTGTTAAATAATGTGTAAAGTAGTTCAATATTACGCAAAAAACTCGCAAAAAAAGAATAACTTTGCATAAATAAGAGAATAACGTTAATGACAAAGAAACAAGTAAGCACAGACGATTTAATCGCTGTAATTATTAAAGGGATTGATGATGTAAAAGGAGAAGACATCCAATTACTAGATTTAAGAGAAATAGAAAATACAGTTTGTGATTATTTTATTATCTGTTCAGGTAATTCTAATACGCAAGTAAATGCAATTTCAGGATCTGTGCAAAAAGTAGTAAGCAAAGAAACAAAAGATAAACCCTGGCACATAGAAGGTCAAACCAACTCTGAGTGGGTTTTAATGGATTACGTAAATGTGGTAGTTCATATATTCCAAAAGCAAGTTAGAGATTTTTATGATATAGAAAGCCTTTGGGGTGATGCTATAATCACCGAAATTAACCCAGTTTAACCCTATTGAATTTATAACACATGAGTGATTCAAATAAAGATAATAAAACTAATATGCCTAAATTTAAGTTTAGTTCTTATTGGATTTATGGAGCAGTTTTAATTGCTATTATAGCAATTCAATTTTTCAACAGTGGAGATTTAGCTTCAAAAAGTATTTCAAAAAACAAATTTGATCAAATTTTACAAGACAATGATATTAAAGAAATTGTTGTTTTAAATAAAGATATTGCTCAAATTTTTTTAACCCAGGATGCATTAAAAAAAGCTAAACATAAAGAGTTTACTTCATCAACTTTTTATAGACCAGGTTCTGCTGTTTATGAATATAATTTTGGTGATTTAAGAACTTTTGAAGAAAGTGTTATAAAAGCAAAGCAAGAAAATGATTTAATAGTTGATATAGATAATAGAGAAAGAACAAGCATTTTTGATGCTATTTTAGGCTTTTTACCATTTATCATATTAATTTCAGTTTGGTTGTTTTTTATGAGAAGAATGTCTGGAGCTGGTGGAGGTTCTGGAGGTGGAGGTCAAATTTTTAGCATTGGAAAATCTAAAGCTAAATTATTTGATAAAGATACTAAAGTAAAAACAACTTTTGAAAATGTTGCAGGTTTAGAAGGCGCAAAAGAAGAGGTTCAAGAAATTGTAGATTTCCTTAAAAGTCCAGAAAAATATACATCTCTTGGAGGTAAAATTCCAAAAGGAGCATTATTAGTAGGTCCTCCAGGAACAGGAAAAACGTTATTAGCAAAAGCAGTAGCAGGAGAAGCAGGAGTTCCTTTCTTTTCTTTATCTGGTTCAGATTTTGTTGAAATGTTTGTAGGTGTAGGAGCCTCTAGAGTTCGTGATTTATTTAAACAAGCACAACAAAAATCACCTTCTATTATTTTTATTGATGAAATAGATGCCATAGGTAGAGCTCGTGGTAAAAATTCTATGACAGGTGGAAATGATGAACGTGAAAATACATTAAATCAGTTACTAACAGAAATGGATGGTTTTGGTACAGATACTAATGTAATTGTACTTGCTGCAACCAATAGAGCTGATGTATTAGACAAAGCTTTAATGCGTGCAGGACGTTTTGATCGTCAAATTTATGTTGATTTACCAGACATAAGAGAAAGACAAGAAATCTTTGATGTACATATTAAACCATTAAAAATTGCTGATGATGTAAATGTTGAGTTTTTAGCACAACAAACTCCTGGTTTTTCAGGTGCTGATATTGCAAATATGTGTAATGAAGCAGCTTTAATTGCTGCAAGACAAGGTAAGAAAGCTATTCATCATCAAGATTTTTTAGATGCTGTAGACAGAATTGTTGGTGGTTTAGAAAAGAAGAAAAAAGTAATAACTCCAAAAGAAAAAGAAGTAATTGCTTTTCATGAAGCTGGTCATGCAACTGTTAGTTGGATGTTAGAACATGCTGCACCTTTGGTAAAGGTTACCATTGTTCCTAGAGGACAATCTTTGGGGGCTGCTTGGTATCTACCAGCAGAAAGACTGATAGTTCAAACTGAGCAAATGTTAGATGAAATGTGTGCTACTTTAGGAGGTAGAGCTGCAGAAAGAATTATTTTCGATAAAATTTCTACAGGAGCTTTAAGTGACTTAGAAAAGGTAACTAAACAAGCTAGAGCAATGGTTACTGTTTACGGTTTAAATGACGAAGTTGGTAATATTACCTATTATGATTCTTCTGGGAATGATGCATTTGTAAAGCCATATAGTGAAGAGACTGGAAAGAAAATTGATAGAGAAATTTCTAAAATGATAGAAGTTCAATATGAAAGAGCAATTGAATTATTATCAAAACACAAAGAAAAGTTAACTGTCCTTGCAGAACTGTTGTTGGAAAAAGAAGTTATTTTTAAAGATGATTTACAAAAAATCTTTGGAGGAAGACCTTTTGCAGAAGACATCGAAAAAGAAGTAGAAGAAGCTGATATTTCTTCAGTGAAAAATGTATCTGAAGAATAATTTTTTTAAATGAATTTTTTTAAAAAATTTTTTAATATTCCTGTTAAAGAGGATAATGATATTCAAAAGCAAGAAGTAAACCTTTCTCTTGATGACCTTTTTGTGCATAATTTTGTGGAGAAAGGGGGTAAGTTTTTGTATTGTTTAAATAAGCAAGAAGTTATCAGTAATTTCAAAAAAGTTCTCACAGAAAATAATTGGAAAGACATTTTTCTTTTAGAAGATAGATTAAGCCTTTTTTTTAAGAAAAAAGAAATTAATAGCGTTTCTAATTTTAATGAAAATACCCCAATTTTTACTACTTGCGAACATTTAATTGCAGATAAAGGAGATATATTATTTTCATCAAATCAATTGGGCAGTAATAAATTAAAAGAATTTCCTGATAATTTTATTGTTTTTGCTACTACAAGTCAGTTGGTTAAAGATACAGGCCAGGGGTTAACAGGTATTAAGACAAATAGTAAAGATATCTTACCAACTAATATTTCTTCAATTAAAAATTACAATATCAATAAAATTGACGATAATTTTTTAAACTACGGAAACAATAACTCAAAAAACTTATATTTGCTGCTATTAGAAGATTTATAATATGAGCAACCTTTTAAGAAGGAGTTTTTCTGGAATTGTTTACATCTTAATTTTTATCTCTGCAATTCTTTATTCTGAAGAATCTTATATTGTGTTAATTACATTATTTGGTTTTTTATGCATTTGGGAATTTTCTAAAATGGTAGTTTTAAAAAACTATGCAGCTTATCTTATTTTTCCTTTATTATTGTTTTTGATGATTAAAAGACAAGAAAACTTTGTTATTGCAGGAATTTTAGCAATTACATTAATTTCTTCTTTATTTCTAATATATCAATTGTATGCTAAAAAAGAAATTCAATTCTCAAATGATAGATCTAAGTTAGGCATTACCTTTCGTTACGTAATATTTTCGATGTGTTTTCTAATTTTACTACCATTTTATGGGAATACGTTTCATCCTTATTTAATGATATCTATTCTATCCATTATTTGGGTTAATGACTCTTTTGCTTTTCTAATAGGTAAAAACTTTGGGAAACATAAATTATTTCCTTCAGTATCTCCAAAAAAGACTATAGAAGGACTTATAGGAGGTTTGGTTTTCTCACTTTTAGCTGGTTTGCTTATCAGTAAGTTTAATTTAGATTTTTCAATGCTAAATTGGTTGATAATTAGTGTAATTGTATCTTTAATAGGAACTGTTGGAGATTTGGTAGAATCTAAATTTAAAAGACAAGCAAACATAAAAGATAGTGGAAATATTATGCCAGGCCATGGAGGAATTTTAGACAGATTAGATAGTTTGATGTTTGCTGCTCCATTTGTATATTTGTATATTAACTTTATTATTTAACTATGATCCGATTTCATAAAGAAGGCTATAAAATTATTATTATCACTTTTGTTCTAGCATTTGCTGGAATTTTCTTAGCAGAAAAGTTTATAGATATCACTTGGTTAGTAAAAGCTATTCAAGTAGTTATTCTAGGTTTTGTAATTATTGTCCTACAATTTTTTAGAAACCCAAAAAGAGTTGGTGTTTTAGATGATAATACAATTATAGCACCTGTAGATGGTAAAGTTGTAGTTATTGAAGAAGTAGAAGAACCAGAATATTTTAAAGATAAAAGACTTCAAGTTTCTATATTTATGTCTCCAATTAATGTGCATGTTACAAGATATGCTATGAGTGGTGTTATTAAATATAGCAAATATCATCCAGGAAAATATTTAGTAGCTTGGCATCCTAAAGCTTCAACAGAAAATGAAAGAACTACTGTTGTAATAGAGAATAAATCTATAGGTGAAGTTTTATACAGACAAATAGCAGGAGCATTAGCAAAAAGGATTGTTAATTATGCAAAGGAAGGAGAAACTGTTGTACAAAGTACAGATGCTGGTTTTATAAAATTTGGTTCTAGAGTAGATTTATACTTACCATTAGGAACTAAGATTAAAGTAAATTTAGGAGATAAAGTTAAAGGTGGTGTCCAAGTTATCGCAGAAAAATAAAAAAATGCCTACAGATTTAGATAAAGAATTTGAAATAGCTTTCAATAGAATATCTGAACTAAAAAAAGCGGTAGCACCAGATATTATGCTTAAATTCTATGCTTATTATAAGCAAGCTAGTTTTGGTAATAAATTTTCCTTTAATAGTGGATTAAACGTAAGAAGTGCTTTTAAGTTTAATGCATGGATGCAATTAAATGGAATGTCTCCAGAAGAAGCAAAAAAAGAGTACATTAAGTTAGCAAATAAAATTTTAATTCATAAAAATCAAAAGTAATGAACAAAGTAAGTATTATTTCTTTTATAGTTTTAGTAATCGCATTTAATTTTTCGGCTTGTAAATCTGAATCAAAAAAAGAATCGCCTAAAGTTGAAGTTAAAAAAAGTACTGCTCCATTTTCAGTAGAAAATGCAAATAATGATATTAACTTTATTGCTTATAAAACAACAGAAAAAGTTGGGGTTAATGGTTGGTTTAAAAAAGTGAATGTAACTGCTGGAGGTGAAGGGAATTCTGTAAAAGAAGCGATTCATAATACTGAGTTTTCTATTCCTGTGAGTAGTTTATACACAAAAGATTCTAGTAGAGATTTTAAAATTAAAAAATCTTTTTTCGGAATTATGAGTAATACAAAATTGCTTTCTGGTAAGTTAATCTTGACAGATGACACTAATGGAGTTGCAAAAATTACAATGAATGGAGAAACAAAAGATGTACCTTTTACGTACACTATTGTTGGCAAAGTATTTAATATGAAAGCTACAATGGATATCAATAATTGGAATGCAGGTGCTGCATTAGCATCCTTAAATAAAATTTGTGAAGATTTACACAAAGGAGCAGATGGTGTTTCTAAAACTTGGAGTGAAGTTACATTAAACATCACTTCAACTTTCTAGTAAAACTATAAATTATTAAATGCTTCTTGAAGCGTTTTGAATCGAAAAGAATATCCATTCTTTTCGATTTTTTTTGCAGAAATTCGACTTCCTTTTAATAGTATAATTGCCATTTCTCCAAAGAGTAATTTTAGCATAAAACTAGGAACACAAATCCCAATATAAGGTCTAGAAATGCTTTTTGCTAATACTTTAGAAAATGTTGTGCTAGTGTGATGTTCTGGAGCAACTGCATTGAAAACACCAGTTAAATCATTTTCAATTGTGCTGATATACATTTCACATAAATCATCAATATGAATCCAAGGCAAATATTGCTTTCCTGATCCTAAAGGTGATATTACTGGAGTTTTCATTTTTTCTAAAGCTCCACCAGTTTTAGACAAAACAACACCAGTTCTTAAAACAGTTACAGGTATATTTAATTGTTTAAATTGAAGAGCAGCTGCTTCCCATTTTTCGCATACTTCACCCAAAAAATCATTTCCAGCTTTATCAGTTTCTTCATAAATTTTGTCGGTAGTAATTGCTCCATAATACCCAATGCCTGATGCCGAAATAAAACCTTTTAGGTTGATGTTGCTTTCTTTTACAGTTTTGAAAAGTAGATTAGAAGAATTAACTCTACTGTCAATAATGAGTTGCTTTCTTTTTTGGGACCAACGTTCATCAGCAATACCTGCACCAGCTAAATGGATTATATATTTTATATCTTCAAGGGCTTTTGTATCAATAGTGTTTTTTGAAACATCCCATTTGAATTCATTTTCATTTTTAGGATTTCTACTCAAAATGGCAACTTTGTGTCCATTTTCTATTAATAATTCAGTAAGTCTTTTGCCTACTAAACCTGTTCCACCAGTAATTAGAATTTTACTCATTTATTTGAGGTTTTAAATTGAGAATATTTTCTGTATAATCAAAAACAGCTTCTTGTACTTTTAAATAGTCAGCATAAAAGAAACGAGAAGCTAAAGAATGATTTTTAGCATCAGGAAACGTTTTTTTGATTTTTAAATTTGATGGAGTAGAGGTTTGATCAAACATTTCTAGCATCCTTTTTACAGAGACAGTTTTGTCTTGTTCTTCTTCATTTTTATAGTAATATCCCATAAAAAAAGGTTGTTTGATTTTTTCAAAATTTTCCTTTGTCATTGTAGATTGAATCAATGCTTTTAATTGAATCATAGCCTCAACTCTATAGGTGCCATACCAAAATTGATCAGCACCATTGGGAGGTTCCCAAGTTTGGTAATTTCCACCATAAACAGCTTTAAGTATTTGTTCTCCCCAAGGTTTAGTGATTAAATTAGAATTTGTGTCGTAAACATCTATATTTGGAGATATTAAAATCAGAGCATGAATTTTTGGGTGATTAGCTGCCAAATACAAACCAGCAGTAGCACCTGTGCTTGTACAAATTAAAATAACTTTTTCACCCATTTTTTGCACAATTGCCAAACCTTTTTTTGCAGATTCAAGATAACCTTCTGCAGTAAAATCTAATAAAGGTTCTTTATCATTTAAGCCATGTTTATAAAGACGTGGAGCATATAAATTAGTTTTATAACGACTTGCAAAATTTGTGTACAAACTTTCGTTCTCTGCAGGACTTGCAGAAAAACCATGCAAATAAACTACTGCGTATTCTGTTTTTGTAGTTACGCTATCAGCCCAAATAACTCTAGAATGATTCCCTTCTCTGATATTTTTATTTTCATTGTCTTGTAATATCAAATTATTAATCTCAGACAAGTTATCTGTTACAATTGGAAGTTTTGGAGATAAAATAGGTGTTTCAACTTGTGGGCCTAAAAAATAAACGATAATTAATATTAGGATTAAAAATCCTAAATATTTTAGTGTTTTTTTTATCATTCTATAAATATAAAAAAACCACAATCAAAAGATTGTGGTTTTAAATAGAAAAATTTTATGCCTTTATTTAATCTCTTTCATGGCATTTGTAATTAATGTTTTCAAATGATTTTTATGTGCTTTTGTAGCTACATTTCCAGTATTATTACTAACCCAAGTTTTTATGTTTTTTAAGTTATAAATAGCCATCGATTTAGCAGCAATAGGAAATCTACTACTAGATTTTCCATTTACCATGCTAATTAGTTGCTTAGTATAGACAGCTTGTAAATTTTGACGGAAAGCATTTACACTTCCATAAATATCTGGTCTAAATAACATATTATTTAAGTCAGTCATATAAGTGGATAATTTATATTTATTACCATATAATTCTGAGTTAGATAATCTTTGTAATGTATTAGGGTGTATTAAATGAGATAAAACATAAGTTTGATATCCTAATACTTGCTCTTTAATTTTAGGGTCTTCAGTACTACTAAAAAAGTTATATCCTCTTCTTTGTTTCGCTAAATAGTTGTAAACTTCATTAGGTGTATCAAAAGCATTAGGAGCAAAAATATATTTTTTTATTGCAGCCATTGCTCTTACTTGATCAGTTAAACTTACAGGAGTATAAGGTTTTGTACCTCCTTTTTGTCCAAAAGTAGATCTATCTACATAAATACCACCAATAAATCTAGAAATTACACCACCAGCAATTGCAGATTGTCTGTGTAAAGTGTAGAAAGCTCTTCTTAAATCTTCATAAGTTTCACCCTCTTTTGTAAATTGATTTTTTATGTTTTTCATCATAGAATTTACCAACTTAAAACGATTGATAGAGTAGGTAATTTGATCATTAGATAAATCACCAATCATTACTCTAGGGTCAATTCCATTGCTAGAAGAACGCATGTCATCTGCATCATTACCAAAAATTAATTCTGGTTCAGTAGATCTTTCTAATAAAGCTGTTTTTTCTGCTTCATTTTTAAACGGTGTATATCCAAACTGAATCGCCCAAACATCATAAGGCCCAACTGCCATATCATAATATTGTCCTTGTTTACTTCTATCATTGGTAATATTAATACCTGCATAATCCATTACAGAACCAGTTAATGCTTTTCCTTTGATAAAATCTGCATCTGCTAATTGAGCTGGAGAAAACAATTGACTTGCTTTCATATTATGATTCAATCCTAAAGTATGACCAACTTCGTGCATAATTAAGGACTTCATTCCTTCTTTTTTAATAGCTTCCATATCCATTTCTGTAGCTCCAGAAGCCTGTAAAACAGCAGTTCCTAATTGTAGATTTTCGTGTAGAATATGCCCAGCAGAACAGTGTAGTAAGTTGTTTTTTGCCAAGTATTTTTTTGCTTCTAGTTCTTCAGTAGTCTCCACATACATATTTGAAGCTGCATCATTATATAGTTTGTCTGCAAAAACTCTATTGGTAAAGTGTACAAACTCTAACATAATATCAGCACCTAAAATTTCTCCAGTTCTAGGATTTACAAAGCTTGGGCCATAACCACCAAAAGGAGGATTAGGAGAAGATGTCCATCTTAATACATTATACCTTACATCTCCTGCATCCCATTTTGCGCTATCTGGTTGCATTTTTACAGCCATTGCATTTTTAAAACCAGCCTTTTCAAAAGCTTCATTCCAAGCTAATACTCCTTCTTTAATAGTTTCTCTCCATTCTACAGGAGTCGATTTTTCCATCCACCAAGTAATAGGAGTTACTGGCTCAGAAACAGCAGCTTCTGGATTTTTCTTTACTAACCTCCATCTATGAATTAAATCTCTATAATTCACAGTTTCAGTAGTAGTCATATCATTGGTCTGAGTTAAAAAATATCCAACTCTAGCATCGTCCATTCTTGTTTCATAGCCATCTTCTGGCATATTCATAAACGTGTGATAAACTTTAATAGACACATTTCTTCCATCTGTTACAGCTGCAGAGCCACCATTTAAAACAGAAGGATTGCTGTATACGTATTCAGTTTTTATATTTGTGTTTTCTGGGTAGTTTTTAATCTCGTTTATTTTTGATTTGTTTTTGTCAAATCGACCCAGACTAAATGAAAAAGGAGATGAACCAGGTCTTCTAGGCCT
The DNA here is from genome assembly GCA_965656305.1 of Polaribacter sp. Lineage (GTDB taxonomy): Bacteria > Bacteroidota > Bacteroidia > Flavobacteriales > Flavobacteriaceae > Polaribacter. The sequence continues at coordinate 22,322 of CBFHKA010000001.1, forward strand.
TTTTATTTGTGTTAAAGTTTCTGATAAAAATAAACCATCTGCATCAATCAAATATTGTCCTTTTTTAGTATCTGAAGCTAAAACTTTTCCACTAGATATTACAGCATTACTAATATTTGCATCAGAAGATTTTGAAAGCGCGTTATTTTTGTCAAAGTAAAAAGAAGTATTTGGTGCAATAAAATCTATTTTGTTGTAATGTTTCTTAATATTAAAAACACTAGAGCCTGCATATGCTCCTCTAAACATTCCTGCTTCAGTAACTGCATCTGCAATTTGAGAAAAATATATATAGTCTTTGTTTAGTTGGTCTTCTTTGACTAGAAGTTTAATTGCGCCAGTAACAGTATCTTGATAAATAGTAAATAGACCTTCTATTTTTTTGCTACTTTTTGTTAAGTCTTTAATTGTTTTTTCTTTCTTTTTTGGCTTCGGTTTTGGTTTGGGGGCTACCTTTTTATCCTCTTTCTTTTTCCTTTTCCAGATTTGAGCATCTGTAGTTTGGACTCCTAAAAATGAGAAGGTTAAGAATAAAGTGCATAGAATTCTAAACCTCCTAGAGTGTAGTGTTTTCATATAAATAATTTGAATTTGATTAAGCTAACAAGTTACTTTTTACGGAGATTATTTAATGTTAAATTTATTATAAAATTATCTATCAATACAATCAATATTAGGATATACTAAAGCAATGTTAATCTTTTTAAACACGTTTTATAATGTCGTATTTTTATAGTGATGAAAAACGATAAGAAAAGAACTGGTTTTGTTTTTAAAATCTATGAAGCTGATAAACAATCTCCTTTTGAGAGACTTTTTGAAATCTTTAAAGAGTTAATCACTCATACTTCTGGTGATTTTGATGAAGCTATAGATTGGTTAAGTTCTTTGGATAAAGAATACAATTTAACCGATGAAAATTATACGATAGATGATTTTATTGAAGATTTAAAGAAGAAAGGATACATCAAAGAAGAAATAAAAAGTGATGGAACAGGAGGTGCAAAAATTACTTCTAAAACAGAAAGAGCAATTCGTCAACAAGCGTTAAATCATATTTTTGGGAAGATAAAAAGAAGTGGTTCAGGAAATCATAAAAGTAAATCTCCAGGAATAGGAGATGAGCATACTGGAGATTTTAGGGCTTATCAATTTGGGGATAATTTGGATAAAGTTTCTATGACAGAAAGTATTCGGAATGCTCAAATAAACAATGGAATTGGAGATTTTTCACTAACTGAAAACGATTTGGTAGTTGAAGATACAATGCACAAATCTCAAATGAGTACTGTGTTAATGATTGATATCAGTCATTCAATGATTTTGTATGGAGAAGATAGAATTACTCCTGCCAAAAAAGTAGCTATGGCTTTAGCAGAACTGATTACAACGCGTTATCCAAAAGATACCTTAGATATTTTGGTTTTTGGGAATGATGCTTGGACAATCAAAATAAAAGATTTACCCTATTTACAAGTTGGCCCATATCATACAAATACAGTTGCAGGTTTACAATTGGCAATGGATTTATTACGCAGAAAGAAAAATACTAATAAGCAAATTTTTATGATAACTGATGGTAAACCAAGTTGTTTGCGTTTACCTGATGGACAATATTATAAAAATAGCAATGGCTTAGATAAATACATTGTAAACAAATGCTATGCAATGGCACAGCAAGCTAGAAAATTACACATTCCAATAACCACTTTTATGATTGCACAAGATTCCTATTTGATGCAATTTGTAAGAGCGTTTACTCAAGCAAATCAAGGAAAAGCATTTTATACAGGTTTAAAAGGATTGGGAGAAATGATTTTTGAAGATTACGAAACGAATAGAAAAAAGAGGATTAGATAAAAAGCCCATCCAACCTTCCCAAAGGGAAGGCTTTTAGCAAGTTTGTGGGTAATAAAAGTAGAATATTAACATAAAGGATAAACACAATATTTCTCTCTCCTTTGGAGAGAGTTAGAGAGAGGCATATGAATTTAGAAAGTATAAAAACATTAGGAGAATTAAAGAATTCTGGATATGAATCCAAATCAATTAAAGACGAGTTAAGAGAAAACCTCATTAGTAAAATGATGAATAAAGAAACTGTTTTTAAAGGCGTTCATGGTTATGAAAATACTGTGATTCCAGAATTAGAAAGAGCAATTTTAAGTAAACACAATATCAATTTATTAGGTTTACGAGGGCAAGCAAAAACACGTTTGGCTAGATTAATGGTAGGATTGTTGGATGAATATATCCCAGTTGTAGAAGGTTCAGAAATTAATGATGATCCATTAAATCCAATTTCAACGTTTGCAATTGAGTTGATTAAAGATAAAGGAGATAAAACTCCAATTTTTTGGTTGCATAGAAAAGAACGTTTTGCAGAAAAATTGGCAACTCCAGATGTTACAGTTGCTGATATCATTGGTGATGTAGACCCCATAAAAGCAGCCAATTTAAAATTGAGTTATGCAGATGACAGAGTAATTCATTATGGAATGATTCCAAGAGCAAACAGATGTATTTTTGTGATTAATGAATTGCCAGATTTACAAGCTAGAATTCAAGTAGCTCTGTTTAATATTTTACAAGAAGGAGATATTCAAATTCGTGGATTTAAGTTACGTTTACCTTTAGATATGCAGTTCGTATTTACTGCAAACCCAGAAGATTATACCAATAGAGGAAGTATAGTCACTCCTTTAAAAGATAGAATTGGTTCACAGATTTTAACCCATTATCCAGAAGATATTGAAACTGCTAAAATCATTACGCAACAAGAAGCAAAAAATGCTCAAAAGGATTTTATTCAAGTCCCAGAATTGGCAAAAGATTTGCTAGAACAAATTGTTTTTGAGGCTAGAGAAAGCGAATATATTGATGTAAAAAGTGGAGTAAGTGCAAGGTTAAGTATTTCTGCATTTGAAAATTTATTAAGCACAGCAGAAAGAAGAGCAATTTTATCTGGAGATGTTGAAACAATGATTCGTTTAAATGATTTTGACGGAATTATTCCTGCAATAACAGGTAAAGTAGAGTTGGTTTACGAAGGTGAACAAGAAGGTTCTCAAGTAGTTGCTGAGACCTTAATTAAAAGAGCGATCAAAACATTATTCCCAACCTATTTTCCTGAGATAAAAAAACTAGAAAGACAAGATGCTGAAACACCTTATGATGAAATTATTTCTTGGTTTTTTAACGCAGATGAAGATTTTGAATTGTTAGATGATTATTCTGAAGAAGCGTATAAAAAGGAGTTAGATAAAATAAAACCTTTGGATAAGTTCTTAAAGGAACATCAACCTAATATGAATGTATCTGATGCTTATTTTGTTAAAGAATTTGTGCTTTGGGCTTTGGTTGAATTTAAAAAATTAAGCAAATACAGGTTTGCTGAAGGTACTCAATTTAAAGATCCTTATGGAAATTTTATAAGTGGACTGTAATTACCAATTTTAACGAGATTTCATATTAGCTTCACATAACCGAATTATTTCAATAATTCGGTTTTTTCTTGTAGTCTCTCTTTTCGCTTGATGTATCCAGTACAAATAACTCTTTCTATAACTGGGGGTAAAGTTTTTAAAGTTGTTAAAAGCAATTTTATTTTTATCAAATTCGGTTTGTAAATCTTTAGGTATAATTCCTTTTTCAACTTCATTTAAAGCATTCCAAGAACCATTTTGTTTCCCAATTTTAATAATATCTAAACCACTTTTGTGCATTAATTTTTCAGCAGTCAATTCTTTAATGTATTTTTTATTTAAAGTACTCCAAATACTTTTAGTCTTTCTTGGACAGAAGTATTGTCTTCGCTTTCCATTACCTAAACTTTTGACAGTTGAATCTATCCAGCCAAAACAAAGTGCTACTTTTACAGCTTCTTCCCAACGCATTGAAGCTTCTTTGTTTTCAACTTTATAAAAAATAAGATAAATTCCTGTTGAAATATTGTAGTTTTTAGATAACCATTCTCTCCATTCTATATCATTCTTAAAATACAATTCAACTTTATCTTTCATAACATAAATATACAATAAAAGAAAATTGACATCCTAATATATATTAAGATGCCAATTTATCAATCAATCAACCAAAAATAATAATTCAAATAATATTTTTAAAAATTTATAGCTAATAAATTTATACTGTTTTGTAGTGTTTTATCTAATTCTGTTTTCAATATTTTATTTAAGTATGGATAAATGTCTTTACCAATTTGAAGTTCTACATCAACATCTATTTGATAAGTTTGAATTAACAGATTTTCTATTTCATTATAATTTTTATAATGCTCAAGATTTCTATCACCATAAGATAACGCTTCATTAAGTATGATATAGTTCTTTATTTCTTCTGCTAATTTTTTACGAATAATTTTATTTACAAGAGTTTTGTTGACACTTGCAGCTATGTTATCTGTTTTTAAATTAGATAATTTTTTGATGTCATCACCCTTTAGGATTGAAGTATCATTTTTAGTGAAATCACTTTTAAAATATTTTTCATTTTCGGGGTTAACTGAAAATTTACCTTCAGAATTATTCTTAAGATCTTTAATTTCTAGTTTAATAATATCAGGAAAAAGATTGCCAGTTTTTACATAATGAGATTCTTCAATATTAGTTTCAAATAGTATTGATTTAAATATATTACTTTTATTATCTATTTGTGCATATGAAAATTGAATTGATAGTAAAAACAATGTAAACAGTAAACTTTTCATAATTAATAGTTTTATTACTCAAATATAAAAGTAATACTATTAATTAAAGAATAAAAGCTATTGATTTATCTTATTGATAAATAATTAGTACTTATAATTTTACAAAAAAAGAAGTATTTATAGAAAGTTAATTAATCTTTTTATAAAAAGAATATTTGTAGGATTATCTCCAAATTTTATTAGGAAAAACAACCACACTTTCGTGGCCATTTTCACCAACTGCTGCAACTCCAAAAAAGAAATTGTCAATAACAATTCCATTTAAAGTAAATTCTGTAGTTTCTACATATCTAGAGTTATCCCAAGTAGGAGAAGTGGTGTCTCTCCAATAAATTTTATATCCTTTTGCACCTTCTACTTTATTCCATTTTAGTTTTACAGAAGGTTTTACAATTCCGCCAATTGCTACTTCTTTTGGAGCTGCTGGAGCCCAAGCCAAACTTGCTAAATTAATTGCGTTAACAGCCGTTAATTTTTTAGCATAAGGAAAATTGACGTGCTCAAAAGTATCACCATAATTAATACCATTTTCGGTTCTAATGTCTTGATGTTGTTGCGTATAATTTTCATGAGCTTCCATAATTCTGATACCAGCAAAACCTAGATCATTAAAAGGTCTATGATGTCCTCCTCTTCCAAATCTGTCTAATCTATAAATCATCATTGGGTTCATTTCTGGCATATAGGTTTTTACATTTTTATGAATATATCTTGCCAGTTGACGAGAAATTCCATCAACTTCACCACCATAAAATCTGCGCATTCTTCTTTGTCTTTCTGTTTCGTTTGCAGGTACAGGTTCACTAAAAATTCTAAAAGTTCTATTGTCAATTACACCATCAACACCTTTGATGTTTCCAATCATATCATTATTTAAAATGCCTATGATTTCCCACTCTTTTTCTTTGGCATATTTGGCTAAACCTGCTCCTCCAAAAAGACCTTGTTCTTCTCCAGAAAGACCAACATAGATAATACTACTTTCAAATTTGTATTTGCTTAAAACTCTTGCTGCTTCTATGGTTCCAGCCATTCCTGATGCATTGTCATTAGCACCTGGAGCATCAGTTGTAAAATCCATAGTATTACTAGCTCTAGAATCAATATCACCACTCATAATCACATATCTGTTTGGGTATTTTGTTCCTTTTTGAATGGCAACAACGTTTACTACATAAGCATCATGTGGAACTCTTCTATTGCCTTCTTTGGTTACCAAATCTTTCTGATAGAATATATTTAGGCAATTATCACAATTATTAGATATTTTATCAAATTCAGATTTTATCCATCTTCTTGCAGCTCCAATTCCAAGAGTATTTGAAATCGTATCAGAAAATGTATTTCTTGTTCCAAACTCAGTTAGTGTTTTTACATCTGCTTTTATTCTATCTGCAGAAACTGCATCAATGATATCATAAATTTTTTCATCAGTTTGAGCTGATAATATCGTTGTTAATAGCAAAAATAGGATAGTGATATTTTTCATTTTATTATTTTTAAAAGTTAATTAAAAAGTATCTTTTTATTTAATTTGAATTATAAACCAATTTTTGAGAATCGTCTATAAAGGTTCCTTTTTTGAAATCATTTTCAAATTGTTTCCAAGCAATTTCAAAAGTGTTTTTTTGTGCTTTGTTTTTTATAGGATTAGGAAATAAATTATCATCTAACTTATAGTTTATAGGAATATTTGTAATTTTAAGCTGATACTTTTTATCAATATAATTGAGTAAATCTTCGATGTTTTTATATTGATAAACATAACTCTCTACTAAGTTTTCTCCAAATAAATCTAACCCAAAACAGATCCATTCTAGATTAAGTTGATAATCATTTTTAGGTTGATTAAAATGTATGCCCATATAAAAAACAACTCCTGGATAATTTTCTAAATTTTGATGTTTAATTGAAATAGCACCAACCTTTTGTTTTGTAATAAAATCTTTAAAAGAATTTAAGTTGTTAAAATAAGAGATAAGATTAGTCATTTTTTTTATTGATTATAAAATCGACATCTACAATATCTTTATAAAAAAAACTATTTCTATTGATTACTAAAGAAATAGAAATGTTTTTAAAATCTATAGCTTCTTTATGTGGAATAATTTCAATTTTGGTATACAATTTATTTTCAAAAAACTTATAGCTTATGTAGTAAGCCTTCAATTCTGATTTTAAATTACTTTTTAATAAAACCTGTGTAAAATCTTTAATAAATTGAATGGCATCTTTTCTATTTACTTTTTGCAAAAGTGTACTATAATAGGTGTGATTTATTGAACCATCAGAATGAGGGGAACTGTAAATTTTAGATTTTACTTCCTTAGGGATTTTAATTGTAGATTTCCATTCTTCACCAGCAGAATCATTTATTTTATCTCCTCTAATATTTTTAAAATCTGTTTTATAATTGGTAATTATTTTATGAATAGATTCGTTTAAATCATCCATATTAGGTTTTAAGAAATCATTTGGGTTGCCTTTTGGAATATTTAGGCTTTCTATAAACAATGAGAAAATAGCTGGTTTTACAAAACCTTTTCTATTGCCAATTGGTAATAATTTTTTATCTAAAAATTGATGAGCAGGAACAGAAATAGGTTTGTCAAACCAATTCAAATAAAGACTATGAATTTTTCTATTACCAATTTTTGTAACTCCAAAATCTTTGTTTTTATAGGTATAGACAGTTGTGTTTTCTATATTAAATTTTACACAAAAAAAAGTTTCGTTCAATGTATTACTGACCCTTTTATCAGCTAGGGTTTCTTTATCAAATTTTTTACTAAAACCATCCCAATTTGTATAAAAGTAAATATAGATAGGCTTGTTTTTAATGTTTTTCCCATTTAGAAGTTCTTCCATAGAATGCCACTGAATGTTATTTGCAAGAGCATTTATAGAAATAAAGAAGAGTATTAAGGTAGATACTAAATAATATTTTGAAGCTTTCATATTAATAGACTTTCTCAAATATACTAAAAATAAAAACCTCAATAAATTGAGGTTTTCAAAGACTTTTAAAACTTAATCATTATGCCATAACTTTACTAATCTGTACAGTTGGTTCTGTATTTGTAAAGTTTGGTAAATCAGCTAATATTTCTGGTGCATTTGGTCCAAAAGAATTTTGGTAAGATTCCATACTTTCAAAATAAATATTACCCATTGCTGCAAAAGTTACAGGAGAGTTTGGTGTACCACCAGCAATTCCTTCCTCAACAGTTGCTCCTTTTATTGCATCTCCTAATAATTTTGCAACTAAAGGAATATGTGTGTTTAAGTAATATTTCATATCAAAGGTTTTTCCTTCTCCTGTTGGATACATCACACTAAGTTTAATCATACCTGGTTTCATAAGAATATTGTTTGGTTATTCTATAAAGGTAGGGTTTATAAATTTAAGATATTATAAAGCTATGTATATGATGATATGATTGCTAATTCACAATTAAAACTTAACTCAGTTTAAAAAAGCAATTAGTTATAAGCTTTAAATGTTTTAATACTATTTGGTTTGTTACTTTAACCTTTTTATCGCAAGCATCCTTACTTCAGGATTATTATCATGAAGTGCTATGCTTGATAAGGTAGATTGATTTGTTAATTTGGTAACCGATAATTTTCTCACTTCTACATCTTTATCATGAAGAGCTACGCTTGAAAGTGTAGATTGGTTTGTGAGTTTTGTAACCGCTATTTTTCTTATTTCAGGATTATTATCATGAAGAGCTACGCTTGATAAGGTAGATTGATTTGTCAATTTAGTAACCGATAATTTTCTCACTTCTACATCTTTATCATGAAGAGCTAC
>CBFHKA010000002.1:0-12858 GCA_965656305.1 Polaribacter sp.
TAAATCTGGATTTACTGGATTCTTTACCAAAACAATTTTATCTGTTCCTTCTAAAGCATCTGCAATTTCTTGCATAATAAAAGGAGATACTGTAGAACGAGCACCAATCCAAAGTAAATCAACATCGTTTTCAATTGCTAATTTACAGTGTGCTGCATTGGCAACCTCTGTACAGGTTTTCATACCTGTTTCTTCTTTTACTTTCTTTAACCAACCTAAACCTAAAGCACCAACACCTTCAAAATTTCCTGGTCTTGTTCTTGGTTTCCAAATTCCTGCTCTATAATAATTTACATCAGAATCTTTTAATTCGTGTGCAATTTTTAAAACCTGCTCTTCGGTTTCTGCACTACAAGGCCCTGCTATTACTAGTGGATGTGGCAAATTCATATCATCCAACCATGTTCTTAATTCTTTTGTATTCTTCATTTTTAATAAATAATTGTGTTGATATTTCTCGATTACGCTCAAAATAACAACGATTGTGGCTTCTTATTTTATGCCGTTTAAAATTTGTTTTATATAATTTGTGCTCTCCATTTCGTTAAAAATTTCGGAGAAATTATCTTGTTGCACCAACGTCTTAAAATTTTGTAAGTTGTTGATGTATTCTTCTAATGTTTCTATTACGTTTTCTTTATTCTGTTTAAAAATTGGTGTCCACATTGCTGGCGAACTTTTTGCCAAACGAACTGTTGATGCAAACCCTGAACCTGCCATATCAAAAATATCGCGTTCGTTTTTTTCTTTTTCTAACACTGTTTTACCCAACATAAATGCGCTTATGTGAGATAAGTGCGAAACATACGCAATATGTTTATCATGTGAAACTGGATCCATATATCGAATACGCATTCCAATTGCTCTAAAAAGGTCTAAAGCTTTTTCTTGAAGCTTAAAAGTTGTTTTTTCAACTTCACAAATAATATTCGTTTTCCCTTTATATAAGCCAGAAATGGCAGCTGTTGGCCCTGAATTTTCTGTTCCTGCAATTGGATGACAAGCTAAAAAATTACGTCTTCTTTTATGATGTTCAACAACTTTACAAATTGCTTCTTTTGTTGAACCAGCATCTACAACTAGTGTGTTATCTGATATTTTATCTAAAATAGTTGGCAGCAATTTTACGGTTGCATCTACAGGAATTGACACAATTACCAAATCAGCATTATCTAAATCATCTAAGGTAGCTTTTTTATCAATTAAGTTTAATTCTAAACCTTTTTCTAAAGTAGCATCTTTTCTGCTAATTCCGTGAATGACAACTTCTGGATTTTGCTGTTTAATATCAATGGCAAAACTACCTCCTATTAAACCAATACCAATCATATAGATATTTTTCATAATCTTGATATTGCTTCTTTAATAATTTCTTTTGTTACACATAATGAAAAACGAATATATCCTTCACCTTGTGTTCCAAAAATAGTTCCTGGTGTGATAAAAATATCATTTTCATACAATACTTTGTCTGTAATTTCTTCAGATTTTTTTCCTTCAGGAATTTTTGCCCAAACAAATAATCCTGTTGCATTTTTACTATAAGTAGCTTCTAATTTATCAGCTAATTGCCAGATTAAATTTCTACGCTCTTCATAAATTTTATTTTGAGACGAAAACCAATCATCAGATAATTGTAAAGCTTCTATTGCTCCTTTTTGAATTCCATAAAACATTCCAGAATCCATATTTGATTTTACTTTTAAAACTTCGTTTATAAAAGTTGCATTTCCTAATAGCATTCCTACTCTCCAACCTGCCATATTAAAAGTTTTACTTAAAGAATTTAATTCTAAAGCAATATCTTTTGCACCTTCAACTTGTAAAATACTAATAGGATTATCATTTAAAATAAAACTATAAGGATTATCATTAATGATTAAAATATTGTGTTTTTTACCAAAAGCAACCAATTTTTCATATGTTGCTAAAGTTGCATCTGTTCCTGTTGGCATATGTGGATAATTGACCCACATTATTTTTACACCACTTAAATCTTGACGTTCTAATTCCTCGAAATTAGGTTGCCAATTAGAAGCAGCATTTAAGTTATAAAATAATGGCTCTGCACCTACTAATTTGGCAACAGAGGTATAGGTTGGATATCCAGGATTTGGTATTAAAGCTTTATCGCCTTCGTTTAAAAAGGCCATAGAAATATGCATAATTCCCTCTTTACTTCCCATTAAAGGCAATATTTCGTTTTCTGGATTAGAATCTACAGAAAATTTATTTTTATAAAAAGTAGAAATTGCTTCTCTTAATTCTGGCAAACCTTGATATGATTGATATTTATGAGCAGTTGCATCACCTAAACTATTAGAAATTGCTTCTAACACTTGAGTTGGTGGTTGCAAATCTGGAGAGCCAATTCCCATATTGATAATTGGTTTTCCTGCAGCTGTTAATTGCCTAACTTCTCTTAATTTTTTTGAGAAATAGTATTCTTGAACTGTATCTAATCTTTTGGCTGGTTTAATCATAATATATTATTTTGATTCTGAAACAAGTCCAGAACTAGGCTTATGCCTGCCGTTTTTATAAGTTCCTAAAATTTTGAATTCTTCAGCCATAATTTCTATGATAGATTCTGCTTTTTTATAATCTTGATAATCGTCAAAAGTAATATCAACAAAAAACGAATATTTCCAAGGTGTTTCTATTACAGGTAAAGATTGAATTTTAGTTAAATTCATTTTACAATCACTCAAAACATTTAAAATGGCTGCTAAACTTCCTCTTTTATGATTCAATTGAAACTTTAGTGATGCTTTATTAATTTCGTCAATTCCGTTATTTGGCTTTTCAGTTTGTACAATTACAAATCGTGTTGAATTATCTTTTATGGTCTGAATTTCATCCTCAATAATAGCTAAATCAAAAATTTCTGCAGCTATTTTTGGTGCAATTGCAGCTATACCCAATAAATTTTCTTTTGAAATTCTTTTAGCAACTTCTGCTGTATCTACATCTTCTACTAATTTAATATGAGGATGTTTTTTAAAGAATTCTTTGCACTGTAATAAAGCCATTGGGTGTGACCAAACTTCTTTGATATCAGTAATTTTTTGGCCTTTTAATGCCATTAAATGATGATGAATATTCAAATATTCTTCATTGGTAATGTGCAAATTGTGTTTATCAATTAATGCATAGTTTGGGATAATAGATCCAGCAATGGTATTTTCTAAAGCCATTACTCCTAAATCTGCAGAACCATCAAGCAAACTATCAACCAAAACATCAAAAGACATACATTCTTTTAGTTTGATTGTAGTTCCGTAAAAGTCGCGAGCAACTTTATGGTGGTTTGAGCCTTCTGCTCCTTGTATGGCAATAATTTTATCCATTTAATATCAAAAAAAAAGCCTCGAAGTAAATTCGAGACTTTATATATTATGAATGTTTTTTAACAACATACAAAGTCTCTCCTCTTATTGTAAAAATAAAAGTAAAAAAAGAAACGAGTATAAGTGTTATTCAACATTTGTATTCTCTTGGTTTTGAGCCACAAATCTAAAGATTAAATTCATATTTACAAATATTATCAAGAAAGTTTAATCATTTTTACGAATAATACAAAATAAAAAGATGTTATCACATACTTTGTTACATAAAGCAACAATTTGATTAAGAATTATATAATTTTCGACTGTATTATTTAAAAAAGATGAATGATACATTACTGTAATTTACTTCTTATTCTTTAGGATTTTTCTTTTAAATAAAGAATCTGATTTAACGTGATTTAAAACATAGCTTACATTTTTTAGTTTGTGAGTAGCAATTAACTCTTCTGCAAAAGCTATCTCTTTTTTATCTGTATAAGATGATTTTGCTATATAAACAGTAATATCTGCAATATTAGAAATCAATAAAGTATCCGTTACTAAAGATGTTGGTGGAGTATCTAAAATGATATAATCATATTTATCCTTTACTGTATTTATCAACCCTTCTAATTTTTCATTTGAAAGTAATTCTGCAGGAGCTAATGGTATGTTACCTGTTGTTAGTATATCTAAAATTGTACTCCCTATACTAAAAGAAGAAATTAATTCGGTATAATTATCAATATCTCCCTAAAGATAATCCTCTCTCAGTTTTACGTTCTTTTTTTAAATTTAACAAAATACCTTTCATTTTTCTTGATAGGCAATGAATCCTTAAAAAACCGAGTAATAAAACAAGGCTTTAAAAGCAATTCTTTTTATCTTTTTATCTGCAATTTCTGCTGTAATATCTATAAGAGAAGAAACTAAAACCTATTCTCTAGTTAAGATATTAAACCTTTCATGAGAGTAATCTTACAAATTTCTACTTCATTAAATTGGTTAGTGTTTTCACACTCTATTATTTTATTCGTTGATTAATTTTAGATTCCAATTAACACTATAAGTTTTTTGTGGCTCTAAAACTTGCAATCCTATTTTATTATTAAAACTATTTGAAAGACCAGTCATAGGTTCAATTGCAATAACAGGTATGTTTTCTGGGGTATATAATTGTAAAAAACTTTTTTCTGCTCGTTGAGTAATTTCTACCTTGTATGTTGGTGTTGTAAACCCAACTTTATTATCATTTAAGATAAAACAATCGTCTAACTGCTTATCGTTAATTTTAAAAACTTCAGGTGTAATCTCATCAACTAACTCCTTAGTTATTAAGTTTTCATCAAAATTAACTTTTTGATTACTACTAAATGTTAAATAACTATTCTTAGCATCATCACAATTAAAATAAGGATGCCACCCTAAAGTAAATGGAAATGCATTTTCATCAGTATTTTTAACAGTAACATTAATTTTTAGAACATCTTCAAAAAGTGTATAAGTCACTGAAAAAAAGTAAGTAAAAGGGAAACCTTCGCTTAAATTCTTCTCATAATAATTGAATGTAGCAAAACAACAATGGTTATGCTCTTCTGGTTCACTAAGTTCGAATTTTTTATCGAATACTAAACCATGAAGCGCACTTTTACCAGCATCATTACATTTAAACTGATAACTCTCTCCTTGAAATTCATATTTACCATTTTCTATTCTACTTGCGAATGGGAATAACAGAGATGAAGCATAAGAGGTTTTATAATCAAAATTTGGTTGTTCTTTTATTAAATAAACATCATTAAACTTTAATTCTTGCAACCTTGCTCCTTGGCTTAAACAAATTTTTGCAGAGGTGCTTTTTGAAGCATTTTGAAGGACAATAAAATCCAATCCATTTTCTGATAGGGTATCAATTTTGTACATAATATTATATTGATTTTCTTAAAGTTAAACTACTTAAGTTTTCTATTTGATTTAATGAAAGTAGTTTCTCCTCATTTTTCAAAGCGACACTAATAATTGTTTCTTTCACAGAATCAATTATTTGCTTAAACTTTAGTAACTTAAACTTTTTTTGAAGAAAAACAATTTCCATTCAACAAATATATGTATACAAACTCAAACAACTATTCAGTACTTACCAGTATATTTTTTAACAACCACCTTCTTTAAGCTTATTTGTTTTTTTTATAAGGAACAAATAGTCATATTCTTAAAATAAGAATCACTTTACATATTTAAAACAAGATAAATCATTACTTTTATCGCCAATAAAAAAAATCAAAAAACATATATGTTTTACTACTTTAAAAATAGATTTTTTATTCTAACCCCCTTCATCCTAACTCTTCTTTTTACTAGTTATAGTTGCAAAAAAGAAGGTGAAAAAAAATCTGAAGAAAAAATAAAATCAGAAATAAAAAAACCCAAGAATATGATTTGGGTAGAAGGAAAAACTTTTTTGAGAGGTGCAAAAGCTGATGATAAATATGCTATGCCAAGAGAAAAACCAGCTCACAAAGTTACTGTTGATGGTTTTTTTATTGACATAACAGAAGTAACCAACAAACAATATAAAAAATTTGTAGAGGAAACAAAATACATAACTGTTGCTGAGCGTAAAATAGATTGGGAAGAAATGAAAAGTCAACTACCTCATAAAACTCCAAAACCTCATGATTCTATTTTACAACCTGGAAGTCTAATTTTTAATAAAAATGTGAATGCTGTAGTAAATATGAACAACTACACACAATGGTGGACTTGGAAAATTGGTGCGAACTGGAAACATCCTTCAGGCCCAAATTCTACAATTGAAGGTAAAGATAATTATCCTGTTGTACATATTGCATTAGAAGATGCTTTAGCTTACTGTAAATGGGCAAATAGACGCTTACCTACTGAAGCTGAATGGGAGTCTGCTGCACAAGGAAATAACACAAATACTATTTTTACATGGGGAAATGATGATACTATCTTAAACTCTAATGCAAATACTTGGCAAGGTGTTTTTCCTACAAAAAACGATTCAAAAGATGGTTTTGAATTTATTTCTGCCACTAAATCTTACCCCCCAAATAGTATTGGCTTATATGATATGCTAGGAAATGTTTGGGAATTAACTAGCGATTTATTTAATGTAAATCATTACCAAGAACTAGATATTAGTAAACCTTTATTAAACCCTAAAGGAGCAACTAAGTCTTATAGCCCAAGTAATCCTTACCAAGTAGAACATGTAATGAAAGGTGGTTCTTTTTTATGTCACGCTTCTTATTGTGCAAGCTTTAGAATATCAGCAAAAATGGGAGTAGCTATAGATTCTGGCTCAGATCATATGGGATTTAGAACAGTTGCCACTCCAGAAATGTTAACATCAAAATAGAAATTTATTTTTTAGATTCATTATGAAAAAAGACCTTAAAAATTGGTTCATTTTAGCCTTATTTTTATCTGTAAATTCAATTGTTTTTGCACAATTATCAGGTTCTGTAATAGACAAAGAAGATGGCACTCCTTTAGAATACGCAACTGTTGCACTCTACAATCAATCTCCAAAATCTCTTGTTTCTGGAGTTGTTACTGATGCAAATGGCGTTTTTTCTTTTGATAAACTAAAAAAAGGAACTTATGCTATCGAAATTTCTTTTATTGGTTATCAACCTAAAAAAATAGAAAATATTACTTTTTCTGGCGATAAAAAAGATTTAGGAATCCTAAAACTAACTTTAGGAAACTCTTTAAATGAGGTAGTTATAAAATCTGAAAGAGCAGCTGTAGTCAGTAAAATTGACAAACAAGTTTTTGATGCTACAAAATTTCAAAATAGCCAAGGAGGTTCTGGAACAGATGTCATAAAAAATCTACCTTCTGTTTCTATTAATGGAACAGGAGATATTTCTGTAAGAGGAACTACTGGTTTTGTGGTTTTATTGAATGGTAAACCTGTGCAAGGAAATCCTGCAACAATTTTAAATCAATTGCCTGCAAATGCCATTGATAAAGTGGAAGTAATTACAGCTCCATCAGCAAAATACGACCCTGAAGGAAAAGCTGGGATTTTAAATATTTTTACAAAAAAAGGCGCTTTAAATGGAACTTTTGCACAAATAAATACCAGAATTGGAGCACCTTCAATTGAAGATTACGATAATTCTGAAAGCGCAAAACGTTATGGAATTGATGCTACTTACAATTATAGAAAAAACAAATGGAACTTCTCTTTAGGCGCAAGTTACCAAAGAAATGACAAATCCGGAAGACGTGAAGGAGATGTTTTTACGATAATTAATGATGTAAAGACAAGCTTTCCTTCTGATGGAGAGCGTTCTTTTGATGAAGAAAATTTCAGTGGAAATATCACTTTAGATTTTACTCCAGATAAAAATAATGAGTTCTCTGTAGGATTTTTTGCAGGAAAAAGAAGCAAAGATAGAAGAGCTGATATTTTGTATTATGATAATAATGCTGTGCAACCAGCAAACAGCAACAACAGACTTTATACATTTCAATATTATAATGAGAATTTAAGAATCCGAAAAAGTGATTTTACTCTTGGAAGTTTTGATTATGCTCACAAATTTGCTGATAATTCAAAACTATCAACTTCATTTTTATATGAATATACTTTATTAGGTGGCCCAACTACAAATAGAAATTTAGGTTATCCTGATACTTCTCAAATTGTGCAAGACGAATATAATACTAATGACAATCCTTTATATGGAACACTAGTGAGATTAGATTATGAGTTTGCAAAATTTTCTTTTGGGAAATTAGAAACAGGATATCAATATCGTTTTTTAGATCACGAAGGTGATTTTCTATACACAAGAAGAAACAACACTTCCGGAATTTTTGAAACAGTTCCAGAATTTACCAGTGAAATCGACTTAAAAAGAACCTTACATTCTGGTTATGTAAATTTATCTAACACAAAAGAAAAATGGGAATATGCTGCAGGTGTTCGTTTAGAAAAAATGGATAGAGAGTTAACTTTACAAGGAGAAAATGACCCATCTCCTGAAGTTATTAATTACGATTATTTACAATTATTCCCATCTGCAAGTGTGCAATATTCTATGAAAAATAATGCAAAAATAAAAGCAGCATACAGCAGAAGAGTTCAGAGAACTACTACCTTTAAAATGAATCCTTTTAGAGAAAGAGAACATTCTGAAACCTTAGAACAAGGTGATAAAAATTTACAACCAGAATTTGTTGATTTGGTAGAAATTGGAATTTCTAAGCGTTATAAAAAAGGAAACTCTGTGTATGCAACTGCCTATTTAAGAAACGTGAAAAACTTGGTAAATAGAGTAAATCAGGTTTTTAACGATACTATTTTAGATAGAATTTACTCAAATGTTGGTAGAGGAAGATCTTTAGGAATTGAGTTTGGTGCACAATTAAAACCAACAGAAAAATGGAGTAATTTTATTGGTGCAAACATCTTCAATTTTGATATAGATGGTAGTTATAATGGTGATAAAATTGACTCAAATGCAACACAATATGCTATCAATATAAATTCTACATATCAATTTAATCCTAGTACTTCATTACAATTTACTTTAAATTATTTATCTGATAGAGTTACTGCACAGGGTGAAGATTCTCGTTATTATTCGCCAAATCTAACGTTACGAAAAACCTTCTTAGACAATAGACTTGCTGCAACTTTACAATGGCAAAATATGGATTTAGGGCTATTGGACACCAATGAGCAACGCATTACAACATCTAAATCTGGTTCGTTTTTCACAACCACAAATTATGTTTACGAAGTTGATATGATAAGCTTGAATTTGTCTTATAATTTTAATTCTAATAAAAACAAATCAAACTTTATTAAGAGTGAATTTGGAGCTAAAGAGTTTTAAAACTAAAACCCTGTTAAATTAATTGATACCGTTAATAAAAGTAACTATATAACAAGCTTTACAGCATAAGGACATGAAACTGATTAGTAAGTTAACATTTATTCTAATAGCCTTTCTAATTAGCTGTTCAAGTGAAAATGAAATATTCATAAACTCTTCGAATCCTGATATTGAATATTGGGGAAGGATAAATACCTCAAGTGATGAAGGTGCAGCATTATATTGGTCTGGAACATCTATAAAGGTAAATTTCGAGGGAGAGTCAATAAAGGCATTACTAAAAGATGAATCTGGAGATAATTATTTTAATATCATTATAGATAATGATAGTATTGTTGTTGTAAAACCAGACACAACTAAACAATTCTATCAATTAGCTTCAAAATTACCCAAAGGGAAACATTCAATCGAAATTTTTAAAAGAACAGAATGGGATAGAGGAAAAACTAATTTTTATGGTTTTAAACTTAGTAAAAAGTCGAAAATTCTACCAAAATCAGCTCCTAAAAAAAGGAAAATAGAATTTTATGGAAACTCTATAACATCAGGTTACGCTGTTGAAGATACTTCTGGAAGAGATTCACCAGACAGTACTTTTACCAACAACTATTTAAGTTATGCTGCTATTACAGCCAGACATTATGCTGCCGAATATCAATGCATCTGTAAAAGCGGTATTGGTATTACAATTAGCTGGTTTCCTGAAACAATGCCTGATATATATGATAGATTGATCCCTAAAGAGCCGACCAGTAAATGGAATTTTGACTTATACACTCCTGATATTGTTGTTATTAATCTATTTCAAAATGATTCGTGGTTGGTTAATATGCCAGAAAGAAAAGAATTTAAGATGAACTTTGGTAGCAAAGCTCCCAAAGATGAATATTTCATAAAAGCTTATAAACAATTTGTAGTTAATATAAGGAAGCATTATCCCAATGCAAATATTATATGCCTGCTTGGAAATATGGATGCTACAAGAGAAGGCTCAAAATGGATGAATTATATAGAAAAAGCTGTTGCTAATTTAAATGACAAGAACATTTACACTCATTTTATACCCTATAAACAATCACCTGGTCATCCTTCAATATTAGAGCAGGAACAAATGGCAAATAGCCTAATCCAATTTATTGATAAAAACATAGATTGGTAATCAAAAACAACACTGTAGAGCGTTACTATAACAAGTGAGAAGTTAAAAGAATCACTCTAAAAATTCACAAACCTCCTCATAAAAGTCCTTAGGATTTTCTGCATGTAACCAATGCCCTGCATTTGCAATCTCAACAACTTTATTATTAGGGAAATGATTATCAATAATCAATTGCTCTTGAGCAATAATATAACCTGATTTTTCTCCTTTTAAAAACAACGTCTCTTTATGAAAAGATGTATTTTGTGGTAAAGGTTTCCCTACTTCTGGATTATTATCGGTTAAAGATTTTAAATAAAAACGAAATCCTAACTGACCTTTTTCTACCCAATACACATTTTTCATCAAAAACTGACGCACACCCATTTCTGGGATATATTTAGACAATTGCTCATCAACTAGCTTTCTTGAAGTATGTATAGAAAAATCTACAGAATTTAACCCAGCTAAAATAGCATTATGATGTGGCTCATATACTTTTGGAGAAATATCTACAACAATTAGTTTCTCAACCAAATCTGGATAAGTAACTGCAAAAAGCATTGCTGTTTTTCCTCCCATAGAATGCCCAACCAAATGGACATTTTCTAACTGATGATATTGAATATAATTGTACAAATCTTCTGCTAAAACCTCATAATTAAATGCATCTGAATGAAAACTACGCCCATGATTTCTTTGGTCTATTAAATGCACTTGATAATCCTCTGCAAATTTATTTCCTAAGGTTTTCCAGTTGTCAGACATTCCAAAATAACCGTGTAAAATTAACAAGGGTTTTCCTTCTCCCTTAATAGTTGAGTGTAAAATCTTATTTTCTAACATATGATTTTTTTGAGATTTCTCCATAAAGTCGAAATGACATTCTAACTTTTTTTTCTGAAAACTGTTACTAAATACTACCTACTATTTAAGTCGATGCAAATACATACTCACTACATTCTCCAAACCTAAATACAAGCTCTCAGCAATTAAGGCATGACCAATAGAAACTTCTGCTAAATTTGGAATATTTTCTTTAAAAAATTTAATGTTATCCAGGCTCAAATCGTGTCCTGCATTAATCCCTAAACCTAAATTGTGAGCCAAAACAGCAGCTTCTGTATAAGGTTTTACAGCTTCTTTATTGCCTTTCTCAAATTCGCTTGCAAAATTTTCTGTATACAATTCAATTCTGTCTGTCCCTGTTTTTGCAGCTCCTTCAATCAATTTTAAATCTGTATCAATAAAAATTGATGTTCTAATTCCATTATTTTGAAACTCAGCAATAACTTCTTGTAAAAAAGCTTGATGTGTAATAGTATCCCAACCTGCATTTGACGTAATTGCATCTACAGCATCTGGCACCAAAGTTACTTGGGTTGGTTTTGTTTCTAGCACCAAATCCATAAAAGATTGTATTGGGTTACCTTCGATATTAAATTCAGTAGTAACAATCTTTTTTAAATCTCTAGCATCTTGATAACGAATATGCCTTTCATCTGGTCTTGGATGAATCGTAATTCCTTCTGCTCCAAAACTTTCAATATCTGACGCAACTTTTAATAAATCTGGCACATTTCCACCTCTAGAATTACGTAAAGTTGCTATTTTATTAATATTTACACTTAACTTTGTCATTGTCTAAAATTAGGCCACAAAGATAATTTATTAAATCATTTTATCCTATATTCGTAGAGCATGAATATTAACGATTACATACTAAAAGAAATCAAAGCTTTTCACTTAGAAGATAGTGTAAAAGAAGCGCAAAAGGTTTTTAAAAACTACCCTATTACTCATTTCCCATTAGTAGAAAATCATAAGTTATTAGGCTCTTTTGCTGAAGATGACATACAAACTATAGAAAATAAAGAAGAAAAACTAGTCAGCCACTCCCACTTATTGAACTCTTTTTTTGCAGATGAAGAAGCCACAGTTTTAGAATTATTAAAGATTTTTGCTGATAATGATACTACTATAATTCCTGTTTTAAATAAGGATAAAAATTATGTAGGTTATTATGATTTATGTGATGTTTTAGACGTATTTTCTACAAGTCCTTTTATGATTGAAGAAAGTGAAACTTTAATTATAGAGAAATTAGAAATAGACTATTCTATGGGAGAAATATCTCAAATTGTAGAAGCAAATGGAGGCAAATTACTGGGTATGTACTTATCTGAAAAACAAAACGATTTTGTGCAAGTAACCTTAAAATTTATTTCTGAAGATGTAAATGAAATCATACAAACATTTAGACGTTATGACTACAAAATAATTTCCAATCATCATAATGACATTTATTTAGAAGATTTAAAAAACAGATCTGAGTATTTGCAAAAATATTTAGAGATGTAGCTGTGAAGTTGGAAGTTGGAAGTTGAAAGTTGGAAGTTGGAAGTTGGAAGTTGGAAGTTGGAAGTTAAAGCATAAAATAATAGAACACAATTAAAATAGTATTTTGAAAAAAGTTGCAATTTACGGTCAGTCTTATTCAATTTCTGCA
>CBFHKA010000003.1:0-5171 GCA_965656305.1 Polaribacter sp.
ATTTATTGCTGGCTTTTTGCTTACTTACGAAAGTCCTCGCGGACTTTCTTGGTCAGTAATTATTTACTAAATTAGTTGCTTGAAACACGCAACAAACCATATATAAACACGTTGTGTGTAATATCCAACCAGAACGAAATTTGACTTAAAATAAAAAAGGAATGAAAAATTATACACTTGAAAAACTACTTCCTGAATTAAAAATTATTCGTTTAATTCTGAATATATATACTATTTTACATCTTGTAATTTTAATAAATTTTTTCACTAACATCATTGGACATAATTTTAACTTAATACTTGGAATTAATATTGTTTTTATTTTAACATTCTTGAGTTTTTTATGGTTTAGACTACCTATTAGTAAATATGACAAAATTGGAGAGACAGTACTAATTCTTATATTTGGAATATTTGCTATTTGGATGTGGATTCCAAGTGAAAAAGGATTAAAAAAAATGATAGATGAATATAATATTAAGAACAACATCGTTTTTTAATATGAGAAAATTCCTAATAATTATAGTTGTGGAATAGTTCCAAAAACTGAAAAAATAGATACTGATTCGTTGAATAAAAAATTGAAAAAACGAAAATATTGAATTGAATAATAATTTGAATATAAAATACTACACACAACAACATATATAATTTATTGCTGGCTTTTTGCTTACTTACGAAAGTCCTCGCGGACTTTCTTGGTCAGTAATTATTTACTAAATTAGTTGCTTGAAACACGCAACAAACCATATATAAACACGTTGTATTTAATAAGCGTGCTACTAACGTGAGTAACTAGATGGAAAAGAAAAGGAAAATATGAAAATAAAACATATTGAAAGTCAAATAGAAACATCAATAGAATTTAGAGAATGGATAAGAGAATATGTTAGAAAAGACATTTACAATAAATGGGAAGTTGTAAACTTGAAAGGTGTTTATAAGGTATATACAGTAAGAGATAATGGAGGAAGTGCCATAACACTAATGTCTTATTCAGAAGCAAATAAACATAAGAACCAATTTAGTTCAAAAGTTAGAATTTCAAAAGAAAATGTTTCAATGGAGTTTTATAGAAATTATATTGAAACCAAAATATTAAAAAATCATTTACCTCTACGAAAGAAATATTGGTACAACCTACCTAACATAAAAGCAAAACTGGAAATAATAATTAAATCAAAAATATCGAAAGAAGCTTGGTTAATTATTCGAGGTATAGCAATAATAGTTATAGCAAGTATAATAATTGCAGCACTTAAATAACCTATAAAATAATCACCTAAACTCATAAAATTAAGCTATGAAAACAATTGAATTAATAAAAGCAAAGTGCGAAGAACAAAAGAATGAAATACTTAAAGATTTAAAAACTAAATCTAAATCCAACCTTGAAAATGGGTTTTTAAGGGCGATTAAATCAAACATTGAATTAAATTCACAAATTGAATTAAAAATGAAGCCTTTAAAAGAATGGATAAACGAAACAATAGAAAACTCTAAAGAAAATAAAGAGATACTTCATAGAGAAAGCCTTATTATCTTTGAAGAAACAATGTTATCGTTACTTAAAATTTTTTAATATCTTTAACAAGAGTTTCTAAATTGGAAAATTCATTGTTTATTGAATTTAAACAATCTTGAATTTTTGACAATTTATCTTGATAACGATTAATTATTTCATCATATCTTGAAACATCACTCATTTGAACAAATTACTAAATACAACACCGTGTATAATTAATAAGGGCGACATTGATTTATTAAAATTAATACTGTTTGTTACTTTTCGCATCGTGGAAAATTAGCTATACTTTTTAACCCTTACTAACAATACACAAAACACGTTACCTACAATTACCAATCTGAATGGGAAAAATGACCGAAACATTACAAACACTTCTACATTTAGGAACACAAGTAAAATTCATTACAACAATGAATTATGCTTACAGAGATAATGAGGAATATTTAGATAAAATAAAACTTACAGGTCATTATAAAAATCTTCCTTTTTCAAAAGCTGTTTCTGGGAATTTACAGAATTATGCTATTATCATTATTTGTTCTTTTTTAGACGAACTAAATGGAGAATTTACACCTAAAAAACATAGTGAATATTCAGAACGAATAATTAAAGTTAGAAAAGCAATTAAACCTATTAAGAAAAGAATAAATCAGTGGGAAAATTTAAAAAATTATAGAGATTATGTTTTAGCTCATAACTTGAGAGAAAAAAATACACCAATCTTCTCAAGTAATCGTCAAAAGAAGGAATACAAAGTTCCCTTTTCGAACTCTGAACATTATTTACTAAGTGAATTAATAATACTGATTATTCAAATTATATCAGCTGAATTTGAAGATGTAATATCCGAAATAAACCTTAATGTAAGTCTACTTGACAAAATTGACTTTACTGAAAACGAAATTAATGCACAGAAAGAATATGATTTAATAAGAACAGAATGTTTGAAAATTATAAACTCTAAAAAAAAACTGTAGGTAACACCGTATAAAAAAAATTGCTAAATTAGTGCTTAATTAAAGGTAGTTGCATTTTTATCAACTTCTGAATTTCCTTCGGAAATTCCTCGCTGACAAAACCGCAACTTTTCTTATACAACAACGTTAGCAACAAGGCTGAAAAATAATAAATACCATACTTAAAAAAACAAAAACGCATGAATTACAACTTTAACAAGCTCTTCTTTTCAATGAAAACCAACCGGTTTTTGCTTATTTCGTTTTGTTTATTACTCAATAGTTTTACGGTTCTTTCACAGGAGTATCAAGCATCTTCGGACAACAGAGGTGCCGAATTAGAACTAACAAAAAACGGCAAACAACTACTGGTAGAGGCCTACATTCCCCGAGGTATCACAGAATTCGAAATTCGAATCGAGTCCGATAGAAATGACCCTGTTTCCAGTGCTCGAGAAATTTACCGGAATGACCCAAATCCTGAAGCAAGGGCTCAGGGGTTTCAAAAATCCCCTCTAGACGTAAGATACCCGGTGGTAGATATTGAATTGGAACTAGGTATGGATGGGGTTTGTGTTTTCGAAAAAGACCCAGTAGGTAACTATATTTTCGGAGGTCCTTTTTTTAGAGACAGTTTGCCATTAAAAAAGGAAATCATACTGCCATCTCACAAATTGGAGTATTGGGAGAACTCACTGATGCTTGACCATACAACGCCAAAAATTGAGAAAGTATATCTACGAAAAACATTTCCAATTATACTTAGAGAATTTAGACATTCTTTTAATCTTTTATCTGAAGATTGGTCAGGAAAAGTGAGCATTGTAATTTACAATGATAACAAGGCCACAGAAATTGCTTTTGAGCGCATAGAGCATAAACCAGTAGAATTACTTAAAGCTAAAGAAGTAGAACAAATGAAAGGCGGATCCGTATCTAGGCAACGACTCATCGCGGCATTAGATTTAGTCATTGCCGATGGTCTTCGCAGACAAAATAATAATACATCTAGTCCAACTTATGGTAGCCTTTATGCATTTTATGATATGGAAGCGAAATTGCACCGCACTAGTTACTGGAATTGGGCAAGTACTCAGTATGTAAAAATGGTACTTGATGCCATAAATGTACCTGAAATTCAAAAATTATATAACACGCAAGATTTGATTGAGTCAGCAGACAAAATAGGGCGTAATATTCTAAAATATCAATTAAAAGAAGAAGGACACCCAAGTGAAGGGTCGTTTTTGGTTATATGGATGCGCCGATTCCATAGCTACTCAAAATGGATTGGCACTTCAGATTCTGGTGTTATGATTCGTTGGGCGTTAATGCCGTTATTTCAAGCTACTGGAGATAGTACCTATTTAGAAGCTTCTAAATATTGGTGTCTTCAAAAAGATGCTATGCTCGACAAATTTGATGTATTACCACACTTCTATCGCTATGATGACGATCGTTTCAATGAAAAAATTCTGGATGAGACCGGGTGGGATCCAGAAGGGCATGCTGCTCTTTATGAGGTTACAGGAGATAAGCGATTTCGAGAGAGTGGTAAAAGATTTATGGATAAACATATGAAGGTTTTTCAAAGAGAGGATGGTTTATGGCATAGAGCCTATAATTGGACAACCAAAGAGACTATTGAAACCATGAGAATGACGCGCGGTTCAGGTTGGGCAATGGAAGGTTTGTTAGCTATGAACAGAATGTATCCTGATACGATTTACCTTGAGTATGCTGAAAAAATGGCAAAGCATCTTCAGGAGAACCAGAATGCCGATGGCTCTTGGTCATTTATATTTAACAAAGACCCGAAAGAAGAAAGTATTACAGAAAAAGGCACACCGCTCTGGAGTTTATTGTTTTACCAACTTTATAGTGCAACAGGTAAGCCAGAATATTTGGAAACAGCCCGAAAGGCATTGTCATGGTGTTTAGATAATCAATATACAGGTCCAGATCCTGAGGCTGTTGGAGGTTTGGTTGGTAGCACCTCTCATTCTATGGTTGGTATTAGAGAATACTTTCCATCGAGTTGTGCATATACAACCGGGTTTTTTGGTATGGCGATTTTGGAAGAATTAAAGGTTTTAGATACAGAGGGAAACAAAAAATAATACCTATAAAGTCTCATTTAGACAAGTAAACTATACAGTTTGAGATAATATTTCATAGGCGTTTTATTTTAGAACAAACCAATTATAGGAAAATGGCATGCCTAAAGTTTAACGAATAACTAATCAATTAGGAGTTAGTAAAGATTGACTTCCTCATTTAATAGCTTATATTCTAATATAAACAAAAAAAGCCCAGTTGCTAACACTTTGTATAAGTAATGGCAGGTAAAGTACTAAATATTAAGGTTTGTAGCCCACTTAAACTGTGTGTCGGTTTGACAAGAAATTACCACGCAATCTGCCACTACTCATACAATATAACGGTTGTATGTAATAACCTGAAAAATGGAAAATAAACCAGAAAACATTCATATTATCTTTAGTGAATATTCAAGAAATACTTTGATAAATAATAAAGAACTAAATATAAAAAATAATAACATTATAAGTTTAGAAGATGATTTAAGAATTGGACCAATTTCTAATTTGAATTCAAATCATATAACAGACAGAAAAAAATGGTTATCAAACATCTTGAAAAAAACAACTACGGTTGAAAAAATTGTA
>CBFHKA010000004.1:0-171655 GCA_965656305.1 Polaribacter sp.
TATTAAACCTTCATTTTTTCGAAGTGGTTTACTTAATGTAAGTTTTACAAATTCATCATCAGAAATACTTTGCTCTAAAGCATCAAAAAGCTCTTTAAAATCACTCATTTTGTAAAGGTAAAAAAAACTCAAGAAAATAAATTCTTGAGTTTTTGTTTAAAATTATTATTGATTAAAACATATCTATAATCTACTAAGTAATTCTATTTTTTTAGAATCAAATTCATTTTCGGAAAGAATCCCTTTATCTTTTAAACCCGCTAATCTTTCAATCTTGTCAAAAATATCTTCTTCTGCTGCATTAACTTTATTTACAACTTCATTTTTAATCATTGAATTTGTATCTTTAATTGGTGATTCTATAATTGGCTGAACAATTTCTTGAGGTTCTTGTAATTTTTCTTCTCCAGAAACAATTGGCAATGCATTTAAGTCTACATTTCCATATTGACTTGAAAAAGTTACAGAATAACTACCTCCTTGTTGCTGACCTACACCTCCAATATTATGATCTAATGTATTAAATACAGTTACTTTACCATTTTGTTGAATTGCCAAACGATTTATATTGTTAAAAATAGCATAACTCGTTCCATTTTGGCTACCAGTAGAATTTGGATAACCTAAATCTCCCCACCAATTTCCTGAGAAATCATTTGTATTAACTCCTTCTTGAAATTGTGGTTTTGGCAATGGTTTATATTGAATAGCTCCTTGATTTATTAAATTAGAAAGTTCAACACAAAGACCGTCAACAGTAGCTTTTAGTTGGTAATTAAACATATCTCCAACCATTGTCATACCTCCTAACATCCATTGTCCACCACCACCTAACTCTGGTATATAAAACTGAGCCATTGTACCATTGCTATTCATAAGACAATGGGTTAAATCTGTAACAGCATTAGAACTAATTCCATACTTATTTGCTATGTTTAGCATATTTTGAAAACTAGTATCTGTAAATATTGCGTTCATAAATTGTATTGATTTTTTTCTTTAAAAGCTTTATTTTTAAGCTCATATATTTTGATGCAAATGTAACTTTTAGTTTCAATTAAAATGTTTATTTCATTGATTATTTTGATGATTTATCACTACCTATTTATTTGAAAATAAACTACTTAATTTCAAAACAGTTTTCATTAGGTATATGTATTAAAATAACAAAATTGATCTTTTTTTTTTCTTTAAGAGGTAATTCTATATATAATCTACAAGTGTTTCTATCAATTTATTTTGCATAAAAAAAAACTCAAGAAAAAGTATTCTTGAGTTTTTTGTTTAGTTTGATTTAAAAGATTTCTCCACAAGGTCGAAATGACAAATATTTACGCTTTAAAATTAATTTTACGCATACGTAAACTAGCTGGAGTAACTTCTAAATACTCATCTACTTTAATGTATTCCATATTTTCTTCTAAAGAAAAATCTACTTTAGGTGCAATTTTCATAGCATCATCTGTACCAGATTTACGCATATTTGTCAATTGCTTCCCTTTAATCAAGTTTACAGCTAAATCAGTATCCTTACTGTTTTCTCCAATTACTTGACCAATATAAATTTCTTGATTAATATCAATAAAGAAACGTCCTCTATCTTGTAAACGGTTTAAGGCATAAGCAGTTGCTTTACCTGCAGCAGAAGAAACAATAGCTCCTTTAATGTCTTCTGTAAAGTCACCCTTATAAGGTCCATATTCAGAAAAACGGTGATTGATAATTGCTGTACCAGCTGTAGCTGTTAAGATTCTGTTTCTTAAACCAATTAATCCTCTAGAAGGTATAGTAAACTCTAAATGTTGTAAATCTCCTTTTGGCTCCATAATTAATAAATCTCCTTTTCTAAGAGACACTAAATTAATTGCTTTAGAAGCCATATCTTCTGGTACGTCAATAGACAATGTTTCCATTGGCTCATGTTTCTTACCATCAATTTCTTTAATGATTACTTGTGGACGACCAACTTGTAATTCATATCCTTCTCTACGCATAGTTTCAATCAATACTGATAAGTGTAAAACTCCACGTCCGAAAACGTTAAATTTATCTTCACTATCTGTAGTTTCTACTTTTAATGCTAAGTTCTTTTCTAATTCTTTAAATAAACGATCTCTTAAATGACGAGATGTTACAAATTTACCTTCTTTACCAAAGAAAGGAGAGTTGTTAATTGTAAACAACATACTCATAGTAGGTTGATCAATTTCTGTTCTTGGCAATGCTTCTGGGTTTTCTAAATCAGCAATAGTATCACCAATTTCAAATCCTTCAATACCTGTTATTGCACAAATATCTCCACAAGGTACAGTGTCTACTTTTACTTTACCCATTCCTTCAAAAACATGTAATTCTTTAATTCTTACTTTTTTAGTAGAACCATCAGCTTTACACAACATATAATCTTTACCAGCAACTAAATCTCCTCTAAAAATACGTCCAATAGCAATTCTTCCTGTAAAAGAAGAAAAATCTAAAGATGTAATTTGCATTTGTGGAGTACCTTCATTGTATTTAGTTTCAGGAATAGATTCTAAAACAGCATCTAATAATGGAACAATATTGTCTGTTTCATTTTTCCAGTCAGTAGACATCCAATTGTTCTTTGCAGAACCATAAATAGTAGTAAAATCTAATTGCTCTTCTGTTGCTTCTAAAGCAAACATTAAATCAAAAACTTTTTCGTGAACCAGATCTGGTGTACAGTTTTCTTTATCTACTTTATTTACAACTACAATTGGTGTTAATCCTAATTCTAAGGCTTTACCTAATACAAAACGGGTTTGTGGCATTGGCCCTTCAAAAGCATCTACTAATAATAAAACACCATCAGCCATTTTTAATACACGTTCTACTTCTCCACCAAAATCGGCGTGACCTGGAGTATCAATTACGTTGATTTTTGTGTTTTTATAGTTTACAGATACGTTTTTAGAAAGAATAGTAATTCCTCTTTCTCTTTCTAAATCGTTATTATCTAACAATAAATCTGTACGTTCTTTACGATCGTCTAAGATTTTTGCTTGATCTATAATTTTATCAACTAAGGTTGTTTTTCCGTGGTCAACGTGCGCAATAATTGCGATGTTTCTGATTTGCATGCTTAATTTCTTAAATTTCGTGCAAAAGTAGTTGTTTCTATGCGATTTATACGATTTCTAACGAATTATTTTGTGTCACAGGTTTTGTTTACAAATAGATGCTGAATTATAATAGTGAATATGTTATTTGATATTTTTTTAATATAGGAAGTTCATGAACACTTGCAAGTCTTTGCGTTAGCGATTGAATGGTTTGTTTGAGCTCTTTTTGTTTTTCACAAAAAAGCGAGTAATGAAAGCGCGACCTTTAGGAAACGCCCCAAATATTTTTAAGATTTTCTTTGTTACTTTTCTATTGAATCATCTCTAAATGCAGAAGGCAAGATATCTGGAATTAATTTGATTAACAATGGTAAGAGCAGTGCACCTCCAGGTAATAAAAAAACCGCTAAAGCTGGTATAGATTTACAAATATCTAATAACTGAATTTTAATCTTTTCTTTTTCTTCTGATGATAATTTAGCATGTGTGGATTTACGAATTAAATGCATGGCTTCTTTACTCTGCTTTAATTCTTGCAACAAACGTTTTTTGTTTTTTTGCAATAACTCCTTTATTTCATCTACGGTTTGCATTATAAATTTCTACGTTTACGTTCTGTTTTTAAGAGATTTAATTCTCTACTAGTTTGTCCTGTAACAGAGGTGTTTTCTTCTGCTCTTCTAATTAAGTAAGGCATTACATCTCTTACAGGGCCAAAAGGTAAGTATTTTGCCACATTATAGCCCTGATTTGCTAAATTATAACTGATATGGTCACTCATTCCAAAAAGTTGTCCGAACCAAAGGCGATTGTCATTTGCTTTAATATTGTATTTTTTTGCTAAATCCATTAATAAATAGGAACTTTCTTCATTATGTGTGCCTGCAAAAAGTGCCATTTTAGGATGTTCCATCATATAAATTATAGCTGCATCATAATTTTTATCGGTTGTATTTTTGTCTTTACAAATTGGGGATCGATATCCTTTTTCTTCTGCTCTTTCACGTTCTTTTTCCATATATGCACCCCTTACAACTTTCATGCCTATATAAAAATCTTTTGCTTTTGCTTTTTTATGTAAGGTTTTTAGATAATCCAATCTGTCATGTCTATACATTTGTAACGTATTGAAAACAATGGCTTTTTCTTTGTTATAAGTTTCCATTAATTCTTCAATCAATTCATCTGCAGATTTTTGCATCCAACTTTCTTCTGCATCTATTAATAAAGGAACGTCTTTTTTTACGGCAACTTTACAAACTTTATGAAAACGTGCTACTACTCTATTCCATTCTTCTTGTTCATCTTTATCTAACGATTTTCCTTCTGATAATTTTTGATACAAAGCAAATCGACCAAAACCTGTAGGCTTAAAAACAGCATAAGGAATGGATTGTTTTTCTTCACAAAAATTGATAATTCTTAAAATTTTTTCTAAAGCACTGTCAAAACTTACTTCTTCATCTTTACCTTCTACAGAATAATCTAACACACTATGTACATTTCCATTAGTATACATATTATCAATAATTGGCAAACAATCATCTTCTGTAACTCCACCACAAAAATGGTCGAAAACTGTAGATCTTATTAAACCTTCTATTGGTAAATGTGCTTTTAATGCAAAATTTGTAACAGCACTTCCTATTCTAACCATTGGTTGATTTTGAATCATTCTAAACAAAAAATAAGCTCTTTCTAATTGCGAATCAGATTTTAGAGCAAAAGCAACCTCTGTATTATCAAAAAGTTTCATACTATATCGATTTAGTAAAAACAAATATAGGATTTGAATAGTAATAATTGCATAATTTCTATTTAATTTGCACTCTCAATATTATTACAAATGAAAACCATTCAAGCAGTTTCTTATCCTGTTCATTTTCAGAAAGAAAGCTATACAGCTCTTTCTAATTTAATTCAAGAAAAAAAGTATTCGTCTATTTTTATTTTAGTTGATGAAAATACTATGGAACATTGTTATCCAAAGTTTATTCCGAATTTAAAAACGGATATAAGAATTGAGGTGATAGAAATAGAATCTGGAGAAATCAATAAAAACTTAGAAACTTGTATTGGAGTTTGGAATGCCATAACAGAATTGGGTGGAGATCGAAAAAGTTTAATGATTACTTTAGGTGGTGGTGTTATTACAGATTTAGGTGGTTTTGTTTCTTCTTGTTTTAAACGTGGAATCGATTTTGTGAATATTCCTACTACCTTACTTTCTATGGTTGATGCTTCAGTGGGTGGAAAAACAGGCGTAGATTTGGGTGTTTTAAAAAATCAAATTGGTTTGTTTGCTAATCCTGAAATGGTAATTGTAGATAATGATTATTTAGAAACTGTAGATCCAAGAGAAATAAAATCCGGAACTGCTGAAATTATTAAATATGGACTGACTTACGACCTTACACTTTTTAATCAAATAAAAGACAATAAAGGTCTAGAAATTAGTGATTTGATATTTAGGTCTGTTGAAATAAAAAACGAAGTAGTACTTCAGGATCCAAAGGAAAAAAACTTACGTAAAATTTTAAATTTTGGACACACTTTAGGGCATGCTATTGAATCTTTTTACTTAGAATCTGAAGACAAAGAAAACCTTACTCATGGAGAAGCTATTGCTATAGGTATGGTTTGTGAGAGCTATATGTCTTCTAAATTGTTGGGGTTTCCATCAGCAAAATTAGATGATGTAAAAAATGTAGTCGTTTCTATTTATGATAAAATCAACCTTTTAAAGGAAGATTTTTCATCGATTTTAGACTTATTAAAACATGATAAGAAAAATGTAAATGGTCAAGTAAATTTTGTGCTCTTAAATGATTTTGAAGATTTTAAAATTGACTGTAAAGTCCCAGAAGCATTGATTATAGAGAGTATGCAATATTATAATGTATAATTACTAATATAAACTAAAATAGTCCTTATCCATTTTTTCACCAACAAGAGATAAATCTTCTACTAATTTTTCAATAAATCCTTTTAAATCTCCTTGTACATCTTCTATAGTTGTATATTGATGTTCATACTTTAATTTACCTATTAAAAAAGCTGCAGAATCTTTATGAGGCACTTCTTCTTTAGATAAATACCCTATGTAATACTGTATGTTATGTAAAGATTTCATTATAGATCGTAGACAAACAGGATTTAGAATTAAAAAATCTAAAACTGTATGACTAGATGGTGCTTTTCTGTAAAATCGACGCATCATATCATAAGTTTGAACACATTTTAATAAGGTTGTCCACTCGTAACTAGAATCTACTTTAGTTCCAAAATTCACTTCTTCTACTAAGGCATCATTATATTTTGAATTAATGATTCTAATAACTTGATTTGCTCTTTCAATATAAACTCCCAACATTATAATAGCATATACTTCATCATGCAATAATGTTCCTCTTATTTTTGTTCTTAGAGATTCTACATTAGCAGTAACCATTGTTGTAAAATCGAACAAACCATTTTTTACAAAACGATCCTTATCATAGTTTTTTACAGCTCTATTTAGTGTGTTAATAGACTCATACAATTCCGAAGAAATTAAATCTCTAGCACTATTTGCATTTTGTTGTGCATTGCTTATGGTAGCGTAAATAGAAAACGATTTTTCAGGATTTAATCCTATATCATATAAAACTTGTTGCTCATCTAACTCCTTATTTTCTTTTAACTCCTCTTCATCTGCAACAAAAAGCATAGAACGCAATACAAATTGTCTAGATTGCGAAAGTTCATTAGGCGCATCTAAAGACGAAAAATAATTGACATTCATATACCTTGCGATATGTTCTGAACGTTCTAAATAACGTCCCATCCAAAATAAATTATTGGCTACTCTTGCTAACATAAAATTCTTTTATTTTTTTAAAACCCAAGTATCTTTAGACCCTCCTCCTTGAGATGAATTTACTACTAAATTCCCTCTTTTTAAGGCAACTCTTGTTAAACCTCCTTTTAACACAAAATCGATATCTTTCCCTAACAATGTAAAGGTTCTTAAATCAACGTGTCTAGGTTCGAAAGAGTTTTCTTCCTCTATATAGGTAGCATGTGTAGAAAGAGACATTATAGGCTGTGCAATATACTTTCTAGGGTCAGCTTTAATGGTTACTTTTACTTTTTCTATTTCTTCTTTTGTTAATTTATTTCCAATAGAAATTCCATAACCACCAGATTCATCCACAGGTTTTACGACTAACTTATCTATATTTTCTAAAACATATTTTAGTTCGTCTGGTCTACTACAATGATAAGTATGTACATTATTTAAAATAGGTTCTTCATCTAAATAATATTTAATAATTTGAGGCATATAGGTGTAAATGGCTTTATCGTCTGCTACTCCTGTTCCTGGTGCATTAACCAAACAAACCTTACCTTTCATATAGCACTTAAACAAGCCTGGCACTCCTAATAAAGAATCCTTTTTAAACTCTAAAGGGTCAATAAACAAATCGTCTACTCTCCTATAAATAACATCTACTCGTTCTAATCCTTTTATAGTTTTCATATAAACAAAATCATTTTCTATAAATAAATCTCGTCCTTCAACCAACTCCACCCCCATTTGTTTTGCTAAAAATGAATGTTCGTAATATGCTGAATTATAAACTCCTGGAGTTAAAACCACACATTTTGGCAAATCAACACCTTTAGGCTTTACAGATTCTATAATCTCTAATAAATTTTGCCCATAATCTGAAACATTATAGGATTGATAATGATTAAAAACACCAAATAATGTTCGTTTTAATGCAGCTCTATTTCCTACTACATAACTTACACCAGATGGACATCTAATATTATCTTCCAACACATAATAATCTCCATCTAAATGTTTAATTAAATCTGTACCAGATACATGATTGTATACACCACCTGGAGGATTAAATCCTTTCATCTGCTTTAAGAAATTTGCAGAAGAATTAATCAACTCAATTGGAACAATACCATCTTTAATTATTTTTTGATCATGATATAGATCCCACAAAAACTCGTTTAATGCTTTACTTCTTTGTAAGGCTCCCTTTTCAATTTTACACCATTCTTTATTTCCAATAATTCTTGGGAATAAATCAAAAGGAAATATCTTTTCTTTAGCTTCTTGATCTCCGTAAACTTGAAATGTAATTCCTTGATTAAAAAAAGCATCTTTAGCCTTTTCATTTAAATTTGAAAAATCATCTACAGAATATTCGCTAAATAAATTAAATAAGGTTTCATAAACCTCTCTTACTTGATTATTATCTGTAAAAATTTCATCATAAAACCTAGAGTCAAATTCATAAGATGAAAAAATAGGTAAATTAATAGGTGCTTTCAAATCTGATACTTTTTTTTGTAAATCTAATAAAATAATATATAATTATCATCCTACATTAAGCATTTTTATTAAATTATTTTAATTGTTTTGTTAAAATTGATGATTTTTATTTATTAAAATTGATTTTTTATTAAATATACAATAATTTAGAATATTCGAATTTATTTTGTAATATTTGTAAATAAAATAGTAATTTTTCTAATATTTTCAATCACCTTAAATTAAGCATAAATTTAAACAGGTATTCATGGCATTAAAAATTGTAATCTCACATAAAACAAAATATAAATATGATCGTTCAGTTAAACTTTCTCCACATATTTTTAGGTTAAGACCTGCACCACATTCTAGAACTCCAATAGAATCGTATTCTTTAAAAATAAAACCAGAAAATCATTTTTTTAATTGGCAGCAAGACCCTTTTGGTAATTACTTAGCTAGAGTTGTTTTTCCTGATAAAACAGAAGAACTTTCTATTGACGTAGAAATTATTGCAGATTTAAAAACCATTAATCCATTCGATTTTTTTGTTGAAGAATCAGCAGAAGAATTTCCTTTCACATATTCTGATACAATAAAAAAAGAGCTTTTACCTTACTTAGAAGTATCAGAAAAAGGAGATTTACTAAAGGACTTTATCAGTACTATTGATATGACTCCTCGTAAATCGATATACTTCTTAATTGATATCAATAGAAAAATATATGAGTATTTAAATTACAACATTAGAATGGAACCTGGTGTTCAAACTTGTGAAGAAACTTTAGCTCAAAAAAATGGTTCTTGTAGAGATTATGCCTGGTTATTTGTACAAACCTTACGTCATTTAGGTTTTGGTGCACGTTTTGTTTCTGGTTATTTAGTACAATTAAAATCTGATGAACAATCTTTAGACGGCCCTTCTGGTCCTGCTGAAGATTTTACAGATTTACACGCTTGGGCAGAAGTGTATTTACCTGGTGCTGGTTGGATTGGTTTTGATGCCACTTCTGGATTATTAGCTGGAGAAGGCCATATTCCTTTAGCTTGTACACCTTCTTTTGAAAGTGCTGCTCCAGTTTATGGACTTTCTGATGTTTGTGAAACTGAATTTGAATTTGAGAATTCTGTAACCCGAATTTTTGAATCACCAAGAGTTACCAAACCTTATACCCAAGAACAATGGAAAGCCATTGATAAATTGGGTAATAAAGTAGAAAAGGAATTGCAAAAGAATGACGTTCGTTTAACAATGGGAGGCGAACCCACTTTTGTTTCTATTGATGATATGGAAGGTGCTGAATGGAACACAGATGCAGATGGAAAACACAAACGAAAATTAGCCGCAGATTTATCAAAACGTTTTTTAGATAAATTTTCTGAAGGCGGATTTTTACATCACGCTCAAGGAAAATGGTATCCAGGAGAACCTTTACCTAGATGGTCTATTGAGTTATGTTGGCGAAAAGACGGAAGAAAAATATGGTTTAATTCTAATTTATTAGCAGCTTTAGCTCCAGAAAATCAGATTCCTAAAAATGCGGATATTAAATTTTTAGAAACGCTTACTAAGTATTTGGCAGTAACTCCTCATCACATTAAACCTACTTTTGAGGATGCTTTTTTAATGCTCTATGAAAAAGGTAATTTACCTGTAGATTATAATCCTACTGAGGATAAGGACAGCACTTTAGCTGAAAAAAAAATCAATGAAATTTTAGAAAATGGTATGTCTACACCTGTGGGCTATGTTTTACCATTGAATAAAACGCAAGGAAAATGGTTTAGTAGTGAATGGACGTTTAGAAGGAATCACATTTACCTAACACCTGGAAATTCACCTGTTGGTTTGCGTTTGCCTTTAAATAGTTTAGAACAAAAACCAGAACACGAACTGTTTCCGATTTACGAACCAGACTTGTTTTCAAAAAAGAAACGTTTACCTAGTTTTAGACAAATTGTTTCTAAAAGACATTCAGATTATTTACAGAATGGCATCCCAGATGATATGCCCAATTACTTTGTAAGAACTGCTTTGTGTTCAGAAATCAGAGAAGGTAAATTACATCTATTTTTACCTCCTTTAGAGGATGCAAATCAATATTTAGATTTATTAGCCTCTATTGAAGCCACTGCAAAAGAATTACAAATCCCAGTAATTTTAGAAGGATATGGACCTCCTCACGATAATCGTTTAGAATCTATGAAAATAACACCAGACCCAGGTGTTATTGAAGTAAATGTACATCCATCTTTAAATTGGAAACAATTAAAAAACACCACATTTACGATATATGAAGAAGCTAAAAAATCGAGATTAGGAACTGAAAAGTTTATGCTCGATGGTAAACATACTGGAACTGGTGGAGGAAATCACGTTACTTTAGGTGGAGTTTCACCAAAAGACAGTCCATTGTTACGTAAACCTAGTTTATTACGAAGTTTATTAACGTTTTGGCAACATCATCCAGGATTATCATACTTATTTTCTGGTTCTTTTATTGGCCCAACAAGTCAAGCTCCAAGAGTAGATGAAGCAAGACATGATAGTTTGTACGAATTAGAAATTGCATTTAGTCAAATACCTAAAGAGGGTGAAGTTCCTTTTTGGTTAACAGACAGATTATTTCGTCATTTATTAACTGATTTAACAGGAAATACGCATAGAGCCGAATTTTGTATTGATAAATTATATTCACCTGATTCTTCTTCTGGAAGATTAGGTATTTTAGAGTTAAGAGGTTTTGATATGCCACCACACGCACAAATGAGTTTGATGCAAAACTTATTAGTAAGAACCTTAGTTTCTTGGTTTTGGAAAAAACCTTATGAACACAATTTAGTGCGATGGGGAACAGAATTACACGATAAATTTTTAATTGAACATTTTGTAAGAGAAGATATTAAGGACATTGTAAATCAACTTAATAAAGCAGGTTATAAATTTAAAGAAGATTGGTTTGATCCATTCTTTGAATTCCGTTTTCCATTATATGGTATGGTAGATATCAATACTATCCATTTAGAATTAAGAGCAGGTATAGAACCTTGGAATGTTTTAGGTGAAGAAATGACTGGTGGTGGAACTGCCAGATATGTAGATTCATCATTAGAAAGATTACAAGTAAAAGTTTCTAATTTTACTGAAGAAAGATATACCTTAACTTGTAATGGTGTAAAAGTACAATTGAAAAACACTGGAATTCACGGAGAATATGTGGCTGGAGTTCGTTATAAAGCTTGGAATCCATACTCTGCACTGCATCCTACTATTGGTGTAGATACGCCTTTAACTTTTGATATTGTTGATACTTGGAACAAACGCTCTATTGGAGGTTGCACCTATTTTGTAGCCCATCCTGGAGGTAGATCTTATGAGACCTATCCAGTAAATAGTTTCGAGGCGGAATCTAGACGAATCAATCGTTTTTGGGATTTTGGGCATACACAAGGAGAAATATCCTCTGAAAAAGACAAAAAGAAAAATAAGAATACCGAGAATGATGTAGAAAGGTCTGTAGAAAAACAAGGAAGTTCAAAAAAATTCAGTTTTAAAGAGATTCCTGTGAACCCAGAATATCCAAATACCTTAGATTTGCGTTTTAAAAAATAAGAGGGCTTAATGAGTTTGGTGACGAGTACATTATTTAGAGATTATTTTAAGGACTTTGAAAACTATGATGAGGTTTTAAAGTCTGATATGACTATAAATACGAATTGGAAAAAATTACTCTCAAATTTTTCTACTTTAGGTATTCCCGAATTAACAAAAAAGCAAGAAAATTTAGACTGGCTTTTAGCAGAAAATGGTGTTACCTATAATGTTTACAATGATCCAAAAGGATTAAATAGACCTTGGAGTTTAAATATTATTCCTTTTATTATAGATCAAAAAGAGTGGAATACTCTAGAAAAAGGATTACAGCAACGTGCTAAACTTTTTGATTTAATTTTAAAAGATATATATGGTAAAAGAGAGCTTATTGCCAAGGGTATTTTACCTCAAGAAATTATTTATGCACATCGTGGTTTTTTAAGACCTTGTGATCAAATACAATACAATACCTATAAAAATTTATTAATTCATTCTGCTGATTTAGCAAGAGGCCCAGATGGTAGAATGTGGGTAGTTAACGATAGAACTGCTGCACCATCTGGAATGGGATATGCCTTAGAAAATAGATTTTCCACTAGAGAGGTTGTTCCAGATTTTTTTAGCGATATAAACGTAAAACAGCCTTTTGATTTTTTCAAAGATTTTAACGAGTTATTAATCAATATTGCACCTAATAATAAGCAAAATCCAAATATTGTAATTTTAACTCCAGGACCTCATAATGAAACCTATTTTGAACACAGTTACTTGTCTTCTTTTTTAGGGTATCCTTTAGTAAAAGGAAATGATTTAGTTGTTAGAGATGAAAAAGTTTGGATAAAAACTTTAAAAGGTCTTATACAGGTAGATGTAATTTACAGACGTGTAGACGATGCTTTTGTAGATCCATTAGAGCTTAGAGGAGATTCTTATCTAGGAGTTGCTGGACTCTTAGAAGTAGTAAGAAAAAATAATGTTTCCATTATGAATCCGATAGGAAGTAGTGTTTTAGAAAACCCTGGGTTGATTCCTTTCCTAAATTCAATTTGTAAACACTTCTTAAAAGAAGAACTTTTATTACCACAAATTGCTTCTTGGTGGTGTGGTCAAGAAAAAGAACTCAAATATGTTTTAGATAACATAAAAGATTTAGTAGTAAAACCTATTGATAGAACCAATAGAGAAAGCATTTATTTTTGTGAATTTTTATCAGAAACAGCACTAGAAAAACTAAAACAAAAAATTCTTGCTAAACCCTATCGTTTTGTGGCACAACAAAAAATTTCTTTTTCTACTGCTCCAAATCTAACCAAAGAAAGTCTAGAACCGAGAAAAGTAATGTGTAGAACATTTTCTGTGGCTAAGGAAAACTCTTATAGTGTAATGCCTGGTGGTTTGGTTAGAGTGGCTGCAGAAAGAAAAGAACTGAATGTTTCCAATCAAAAAGGAGGAACAAGTAAAGATTTTTGGGTAACGAATAACAGTGATAATTTCACAAAAAAAAGGCAAAGATATCATTGGCAACATTCTAATTCAAATACACTTAAAGGTATAGAGAATTTACCAAGTAATACAGCAGAAAATCTTTTTTGGTCTGGTAGGTATTTGGCAAGAACTTTAGCTACAGCAAGATATATCAGAATGGTGTTAAATCAAATTTCTAATGCCGAATTTAACAAACGTGAATCAGACTCTGAAAGTCTACATATTTTATATCAATCTGTTACACATTTAACATCTATTTTCCCTGGTTTTAGTGGTAAAAACAAGAAGAAAGCCTTAGAAAATCCTTTAGATGAAATTGCGACTGTTTTATTTGACAACACTAAAGTAGGAAGTTTAGCTCACGCAATTTCATCCTTTAAAAACTCTTATTATTCTTTGCGTAATTTATGGTCTAAAGATATGTGGCGTGTCTATGATATGTTGCAAAAAGAATGGCAAGAATTTGACACAAAAGACCATAAGAACATTCCAAAAGTTACAAAATTATTAGATTCTATTATTACCAAATTAATTGCTTTTATAGGTTTAATTGAAGAAAGTATTTTAGTAGAACAAGGGCTACTACTCTATTTTATTGGCTTACAAATGGAATTAGCAACAATTACTATTGATAAGTCTAGAGCGTTATTAGCAATTCGTTATGACGAAGATGTAGAATATGAAATTTTAGAATCTTTACTAAATAGTCACGAAAGTTTAAACATTTATAGATATAGTTTTAGATCTTACCTCAATGTAGAAAATGTAATTAACCTAATTTTATTAGACAATTCTTACTCTAGATCTTTAAAATATCAACTAAATAGAATTAAAAAAGACGTATTTAAACTCCCAAAAAGAATTAATAACAAAGAACTTACTACAGTTCAGAAATCAATACTAGAAGCTTGCGAACTTATAGAAAAAGCAAATGCTAAAGATTTAATAACTATTGATAAGAATGATTTTACAAGAAAAAAATTAGAAGAATTGTTATCTAATTTAAGTGATAGTATTCATAAAACTTCAATTGCTTTAACCGACTTGTATTTTAATCATTCAGATGAGCAAAATCAATTGGTAAATCAAAATTTAAGTCTATAAATGGTTTTTTCTGTAATACATACCACAAAATATACATATAGCAATACCATTACGTATTGCCATAATTTAGCTAATTTAAAACCACAAAACTTAGCTGGTCAAGAGGTTTTAGATTTTACATTAGAAATATCACCAGACCCCTCTTCAATCTCAGAGAAAAAAGATTTTTATGGCAATTTAATTACGCATTTTTCTATAGAAAAACAGCACAAAGAACTTGTTGTAACAGCAAAAAGCACCATTAAAAGAGCGTACGAGTTACAGAAAAATATTACAGATTTTCCAGCATCTTATAAATTAACATTAGCTGAAGCTAAAAAGGAATTACTGAAAATAAGTCCAGAAATTTTAGATGCAAAACAATTTTTATTAGATTCTAATTTTATAAAAAATATATCTCCCAAAATAAAAGCTTATGCTCAGGTTTCTTTTCAACCTAATCGTTCTGTATACGAGGCTGCAAAAGAATTGATGAAACGTATTTTTAAGGACTTTAAATTTGATCCAAATTTTAGCACTGTTGCCACACCAATTGACAAAGTGATGCAAGCGAAAAAAGGAGTTTGTCAAGACTTTGCTCAAGTAGCTATTGCATGTGTACGCTCTGTTGGTTTGCCTGCCAGATATGTAAGTGGCTATATTGAAACCCTACCTCCTCCAGGGAAAGAAAAATTAGTTGGTACAGATGCTTCTCATGCTTGGTTTTCTGTTTACATTCCCAATTTTGGGTGGGTAGACTTCGATCCTACAAATGATCAAATCCCAAAAAACCAACACATTATTACTTCTTATGGAAGAGATTATTATGATGTACCTCCATTAAAAGGAGTAATTTATGGTTCTGGTAAAAGTACGATGAAAGTATCTGTTGATATTAGACCTGCAAAAAACCAGCAACAACAGCAACAACAACAACAACAACAACAACAACAACAACAACAATAATAATAAATTATTTTTTACCATTCTTTTTTAAAAACTCTACGCCCATAAGTTTTGTTTAAGACTATAGTTAATAAGGTTCTATTAAATTTAGAGTTCACTAAATAATTTATTACAAAAAGCTGTGCATAAAAAAATCCTATCAATTTAAATTTGATAGGACTTTTAATTTTATATAAAAATTAGATTTATTAAATCTTTTTTACTTTCACTGCGTTCATTCCACGCATTCCTTTTTCTAATTCAAAAGAAACTTTATCATTTTCTGTTA
Source organism: Polaribacter sp. (assembly GCA_965656305.1). Classification (GTDB taxonomy): domain Bacteria; phylum Bacteroidota; class Bacteroidia; order Flavobacteriales; family Flavobacteriaceae; genus Polaribacter. The sequence goes on from CBFHKA010000004.1 coordinate 15,795, forward strand.
TAGTATCTATTAAACCACTAACGTGTGTGAAATATTTTTCACCATTATCAGCATCTATAATAAATCCAAAGCCTTTTGAAGAATCGAAAAAGTTTACTTTTCCTTTTCTTACAGGGTCTTCTTCTGGTAAATCTTCCTTTTTGATAGTAGATATTTGAATATCTTCTAATTCATACTCTACTTTTAATTCTGGATCTGGAGGAGTATCTGTTAAATTTCCATTATGATCTACATAAGCAAACTGTATTCCAGAAGTTCCATTTTCTTCTTTGTTAGCTTTTCTAGCCTCCATTTTCTTACGCTTGTCTTCACGTTTTTTTAAACGTTTTTTTTCTTTTTCACTTTTACTAAATGTCTGTTGCGATTTTGCCATTTAAGAATATAAGAGTTTTTTAGTTAATGTATTGGATAAGAAAAATACTTAACAGGAAAACCAAACTATTGCTAACTAGAGTGTTGAATGAAGAGTATTATTTCTTAGAAATGCAAATATACTACAAATTTAAAGTTTTTCAAAACTGAAAATAAACATAAACGTTTCTAATTTCAAAAAACACTCAAATGTTAAAAAAACATTAATTTAAGTAAATTCAATCAATTAATAATAGTAATACTATTATATTTGCAATTAAAGTTAAAATCAATGAAAGATTTATTGTCAGTATTAAAGATATCTGTACCTGATAAAATTTTTATCAAAGATCCTGAAACTTCTGATTTAGGAAAACGTATTGTTGAACATAGTATTTTACTTATCAATGAAATAGGTTTTGAAAGTTTTACTTTCAAAAAGTTAGGGGTAAAAATTAAATCAAACGAAAGTTCTATTTATAGGTACTTTGAAAGTAAACATAAACTATTGCAGTACCTATCTTCATGGTATTGGGCTTGGTTAGAATACCAATTAGTTATAGAAACTTTTAGTATTTCTAATGCAAACGAAAAATTAGAAAAAGCGATTACTATTGTAACAAGAACTGTAAAAGAAGATAGTAATTTTTCTCATATTAATGAAACTATTTTATATAAAATAATTGTAAACGAAAGTTCTAAATCTTTCTTAACCAAAGATGTAGATTCAAAAAACGAGGAAGGTTATTTTGAGATTTACAAAAGAATTATCACAAGAATTAGTGATATGATTTTAGCTGTAAAAAATGATTTTCGTTTTTCGTTAAGCTTAGCAAGTACAATTATTGAAGGAGCATTACATCAACACTTTTTAAAAGAACATTTCCCTTCTATTACAAATTGTAGTGAAGAGAACTCACCTACTAATTTTTTTATTCAATTAACTAATAATTCATTAATTTAAAATAATGGAAAATAAACAACTAACTCCTTGGCAGCGTTTTGTTGGGTTGTTAAAATTAGAAAAGAAAGATATATTTCAGATATTCTATTACGCTATTTTTGGCGGAGTTGTAGCATTATCTTTACCTCTTGGAATACAAGCAATTATAAATCTTATTCAAGGTGCACAAATATCTACATCTTGGGTTGTTTTAGTAGTTGTAGTAACCATTGGCGTTATATTTTCTGGTGCATTACAATTAATGCAATTAAGAATCATAGAAACTATTCAGCAAAGAATTTTTACAAGAGCTTCTTTTGAATTGAGTTATCGATTTCCAAAGATAAAAATGAATGAGTTACGTAATTATTATCCCCCAGAGTTAGCTAATCGTTTTTTTGATACTCTAACCATACAAAAAGGATTATCAAAAATTTTAATTGATGTACCAACAGCTATTTTACAGATTATTTTTGCTCTAATTCTGCTCTCTTTTTATCATCCATTTTTTATCATTTTTGGAATTCTTCTTTTATTATTAATATATGTTGTTTTTAAATTTACTGCTCAAAAAGGTTTAGAAACTAGTTTAGTAGAATCTAAAATAAAATATAAAGTTGCGCATTGGATTCAAGAAGTTGCAAGGACTGTTGTAAGTTTTAAACTTTCTGGTAACACCAATTTAGCAATGACTAAAAATGATGCTTTAGTTAGCAAATATCTAGAAGCTAGAGAAAATCATTTTAAAATATTGATTTTACAATTCTCTCAAATGATTGGCTTCAAAGTAATTGTAACTGCAAGTTTACTTTTAATTGGAGGTGCTTTAGTTTTAAGGCAAGAAATGAATATTGGTCAGTTTGTAGCTGCAGAAATCATTATTCTATTAGTAATTGCATCAGTAGAAAAGTTAATTATAGGTTTAGAGTCTTTTTATGATGTATTGACATCTATAGAAAAAATTGGACAAGTTGTAGATAAAGAATTAGAATCTCAAAATGGAGAAATGCCATTATTTAAAGATGGCCTTACTATAGAGTTAGATGATGTTTCTTATGGAGTAGAAAATAGAGAAAAACACATCATTAAAAATGTTTCTTTAACCTTAAAACCAGATAGTAGAATTTTAATAATGGGAGAAAGTGGTGCTGGAAAATCAAGCTTATTACGTTTAATTTCTGGTGTTATAGAGCCTATTTCTGGAAACATTTACATTAATAACCTTTCTTTAAGCAGCTTACACAGAAACCATTACAGATCTCAACTAGGTTTATCGCTTTCAGAAGAAACACCTTTTGAGGGTTCTATCAGAGAAAATTTAATTTTTGGTAACGATAAAATAAAAGACGATATAATTTTTGAAATTTTAGAAGTTGTTGGTTTATCTCAATTCCTAAAAGAACAACCTAATGGTTTAGATACAGTTTTATATCCTGAGGGAAAACAAATGTCTTATACTATTGCCAAAAAAATCATTTTAGCTAGAGCAATTATAAAACAACCTAAATTAATGATTTTAGAAGATCCATTAGATCAATTTAATTTAGACGAAACTGTAAAAATAATAAGCTATTTAACAGATACTAAAAGACCTTGGACTTTAATTGTTGTAAGTAGCAAAAAAAGCTGGAGAACCAATTGTAGCCAAACAATTACATTAGAAAAAGGTAAAATTAAATCTATAAATTAAGAAACGATGTTAAATATTTCTAACAATCAATTGAATAAAACTATAGATTTAAAAAAATTTAAATCTGGTAAAAACATTTTTAATAAAGCGTATTACAAAGCTTTCAATAAATTTTTATTAGCTGCTGCAATTATTGGTTTTATCACACTTTTTTTACCTTGGACACAAAACATAACAGGTAAAGGGCTAGTAACTACATTAACTCCAGATCAAAGACCACAAACGATTCAATCTCAAATCCCTGGAAGAATTGAACAATGGTTTGTAAAAGAAGGAGATACTGTAAGAAAAGGAGAAGTAATTCTTAGAATTTCTGAAGTAAAAAGTGATTATTTTGATGATAAATTAATCGAGAGAACCAATGAACAAATCAATGCAAAAACGTCATCTGTAAATGCTTATCAATTTAAAGTAGAAGCTTTAGATAGAAGAATTATTGCTTTAAAAGAAGAAAGAAAATTAAAACTAGAACAGTCTCAAAACAAACTATTACAATCCAAACTAAAAGTAAAAAGTGATAGTATTGAGTATGAAGCTGCTAAAACCAATATCAATATTGCAGAAAGACAATTTAACCGAACTCAAACTTTACAAAACGAAGGTTTAAAAGCTGTTAAAGATGTTGAAGAGAAACGTTTAAAATTGCAAGAAACTCAAGCCAAATTAATTGGAAAAGAAAACAAATTATTAGCTGCAAAAAATGAGGTAATAAATGCTAAAGTCGAAATTTCAAGACTAAAGGCGAGTTATGCTGATAAAATTTCAAAAGCACAAAGCGACCAATTTACTGCACAATCTAGTGGTTTTGATGCCAAAGCTCAAGTGTCAAAATTAGAAAACAGTAATAGCAATTATAAAGTAAGAAATAGCTTATTGTATATTACCTCTCCAATTGACGGTATAATTAATAAGGCTATAAAAGGTGGAATTGGAGGTACATTTAAAGAAGGCGAAGATTTAGTAGGCATTATGCCAATAACTTATGATTTAGCTGTAGAAACTTTTGTAAGACCTATAGATTTACCTCTTTTACATATTGGCGAAAAAGTAAGAGTTCAATTTGATGGATGGCCAGCAATTGTTTTTTCTGGATGGCCCAATGTTTCTTATGGTACTTATGGTGCAAAAGTAGTTGCTATTGAAAATTTTATAAGTGATAATGGAAAATATCGAATTCTATTAGCTCCTGACAATACAGATCATACATGGCCAAAAGCCATAAGAGTTGGTTCTGGAGCAAGAACCATTGCACTTTTAGAAGATGTACCAATTTGGTTTGAACTTTGGAGACAACTAAACAGTTTCCCTCCTAACTATTATCAACCAGAAGGAGGAACAAAAGGAAAATCTGATACAAAAAATAATATCAATAAATTTTAGATTTTAAAATCGATGAGAAAATATATTTTAATATTATTTCTATTGATGCTTACTCAATTTTCTGCACAAGAAAAAGTAACCTCAGTAATGACTTTATCTGAATATTTAGGCTATGTAAAAACCTATCACCCAATTGTAAAACAGGCTAATTTAGTAATCAATAACAGTGAAGCAAAATTATTAAAAGCTAGAGGTGCTTTTGATCCAAAAATTGAAGTAGATTTTGATAAAAAACAATTCAAAGAAAAAGAATATTACAATAAACTGAATGGTGTTTTTAAGATTCCTACTTATTATGGATTAGAGTTTAAAGCCAACTTCGAAAATAATGAAGGTCTTTTTTTAAATCCTGAAGCTAATGTACCTACTGATGGTTTGTATGCTGCAGGTGTATCTGCATCTTTGTTAAAAGGCTTATTGATAAATAAAAGAATGGCTGCTTTAAAACAAGCTAAATTCTTTATTAACCAAGCCAAAGAAGATCAACAAATATTGGTCAATGAGATTTTATACAATGCTGCTCTCTCCTATTTTAATTGGCTAAAAACCTATAATGATAAACTGGTTTATGATGATTTTTTACAAAATGCTGTTATCCGTTTTAACAATACCAAAAGAGCTTTTCAAGAAGGTGATAAACCAGCAATAGATACTTTAGAAGCAGGAATTACATTAAATAACAGAAAATTAAACCTAGAAAAAGCACGAATTAAATTAGTAAAATCATCATTAGAATTGTCTAATTTTTTATGGTTAAATGACAATACGCCTGTTGAATTACAAAACAACATTATTCCTGATGTAACTACTTTAAAAAATGTAGACACTACTTTTAATATTGCCCTTTTTAATGATGCTAATTTTGATGTGAATAATCATCCAAAAATTAGGTCTTTAGAGTTTAAAATTAAAAGCTTAAACATCGATAAAAAACTAAAAATGAACAACTTATTACCAAAATTAGATGTTCAGTATAATTTTTTAACACAAACACCAAGACAAGGGAATTCTTTAAATGTTGATAATTATAAAGCTGGTATCAATTTTAAACTCCCAATTTTTTTAAGAAAAGAACGTGGAGATTTAAAATTGGCTAGAATTAAATTACAGGATGCTAAACTAGAAAATGAAGCTACTAAAGTTACCATTAAAAATAAGGTTAATGCTGTACAGCAAGAATTAGAATCTTTTGTAACTCAGAACGATTATATTACCAATATTGTTAAAGATTATGGAACGCTTTTAAAAGCAGAAGAACGAAAGTTTTTCTTGGGTGAAAGCTCATTATTTTTAGTGAATTACAGAGAATCCAAATTGATTGAAACAAAATTAAAAGCTATTGATTTAGAAAACAAGTTTTTTAAATCTAAAGCCAATTTATTTAAAGCTGCAGTGATTTCTATTGCTGAGTAAATCTTTAAATCCATAAGTTTAAAAATACACAAATATTTTCACTACATTTAGAGTATCAATTAATCAAACTTTATAATTATGTCAACAAATATTAAACCTACAAACTCTTTTTGGGTAATTAGTGTGATTGGATTATTGTGGAATCTTATTGGAGCAAACCAATATATACAACAAGCCTATAAAACAGAAGGCTTTAAATCTATGTATACTCCAGAACAATTAGAAACAATCAGTAATATGCCTACTTGGGCTACTGCAGCTTTTGCAATTGCAGTTTTTGGAGGTGTTTTAGGTTGTATTTTATTGTTATTGAGAAAAAAACTGGCAAAACTTTTTTTCCAAATTTCACTTTTGGGTATAATTGTTCAAATGATTTATAACTTTTTTATAGCAAAAATCACAGAAGTTTACGGTCTAAGTGCTGTTATAATGCCATTATTAATTTTAGTTATTGGGTATTATTTAGTCTCATTTTCAAAACAAGCAGATAGAAGTCATTTACTATCTTAAGACAAATTTATTCTGACCTTTAAAAACTGCTTTGTGCAGCTTTTTTTATTCAAACAAAGCCGCTAAAAATTCAGCAACACAAGCTGGTTTTTCTTGTCCTTTTATTTCTATGGTACACAAAAATGTTACTTTAATTCCATTGTTTGCTAAATCTTCGATTTCCTTAATAGAAGAATGCATTCTTAGTTCTGAATTTACTGGAACAGGATTAGGAAAACGCACTTTATTTAATCCATAATTTAGTCCCATTTTTACAGATTTAACAATAAACACCTCTTCTAACATTCTAGAAATCATTGAAACAGACATAAAACCATGCGCTACTGTTTTTTTAAATGGACTTTCTTTTGCTGCTCTTTCTTCATCAATGTGAATCCATTGTTTATCTAAAGTTGCATTTGCAAAATCATTTATCATTTGTTGTGTTATCGTGTACCAATCTCCACTTGGTAAGTCTTCACCTATCATTGATTTAAATTCTGATAAATTTCTAAATTCTAAAGGCTTCATATTCGTTTTTTTTAACTTTTTATTATTAATAATCCTATTTCAATTGATTAAATTAGACAAATTTTTTCAACTATGAGACTAATCCTACTTTTTATTGCATTTTTATCAATTTCAGTTTACAGCCAAGAAAATCCACAATGGATTAGGCATTCATCTGTTTCTCCTGATGGAACACAAATAGCATTTACTTATAAAGGCGATTTGTATAAGGTTAATACAAATGGAGGAACTGCACAACAACTTACCTATCACAGTGCTCACGATTACAAAGCGGTATGGAGTAAAGATGGATCTAAAATAGCTTTTGCATCCAACAGATATGGAAATTTTGACATTTATGTGATGAATGCTGAAGGTGGTTCTGCAACTAGGTTAACTTTTCATTCCAATGATGAAACACCTTTTTCTTTTACTGCTGATGATCAAAATATCGTTTTTGGTACTTTAAGACAAGATGATGTTAATCACAGACAATATCCTCACAGATCACAATCAGAATTGTATAGTGTGCCAGTAAATTCAGGAAGAATTTCTCAAATATTTACATTTCCAGCAGAATATGTACAATATTCTAAGAATGGAAAATCGATGTTATATCATGATAAAAAAGGAGGAGAAAATGAATGGAGAAAACACCATACTTCATCAATAGCAAGAGACATTTGGCACTATGATGTGAAAACCAACACGCATAAAATGATTACTTCTCATAATGCTGAAGATAGACATCCGTTTTTTAGTTCTGATGAAAAAAGTATGTATTATTTAAGTGAAAGAAGTGGTTCCTTTAACGTACATAAAATGAATTTAGCAACAAAATTAGATGTACAATTGACAAATTTCAGTCTACACCCAATTCGTTTTTTAAGTGTTGCTAATGGAGTTATCACTTTTGGTTTTGATGGTGAATTATACACAATGAAAGAAGGTGAAAAGCCAAAAAAGATAACTATTAAAATCATTACACAAGACAAAGAAAATAAGGATAAGTTTATTGCTGTAAATGGAGGAATTCAAGAAATGGCTGTATCTCCTAATGGAAAAGAGATTGCCTTTATTGCTAGAGGTGAAGTTTTTGTAACTTCTGTTGATAAATCATTCACTAAAAGATTAACGAATACTCCAGAAAACGAACGTTTTGTTTCTTGGGGTCCAAAAGGAAAATCAGTTATTTATAGTAGTGAAAGAAATGGGAAATGGAGTGTTTTTAAATCTGAAAAAGTTAGAAAAGAAGAACCTTTCTTCTATGCAGCTACTTTAGTACAAGAAACTGCTTTAATTGATAATAAAGTTGATAATTACTTGGCTCAACTTTCTCCTGATGGTAAAAAAATTGCATTTATTGAAGGTAGAAGAACATTAAAAATAAAAGATGTTGCAACCAATAAAGAAACTACACTTTTAACTCCAAAAGATTTATATCACATGAGAGATGGTGATAAATATTTTACTTGGAGTCCTGATAGTAAATGGCTTTTAGTAGATTGGAGCAAAACATTAAGTAATAGTGAGGTATTATTAATGGCTGCTGATGGCTCTAAAAGAGTAAATTTAAATGAAAGTGGTTATTATGATTATTACCCAAAATGGATAAATGGAGGAAAACAAATGTTGTGGTTTAGTAACAGAAATGGGTTAAAATCTTACGCCACAAGTGGTCGTTCTCAATCTGATGTGTACAGTATGTCTTTTACACAAGATGCTTGGGATGAATCAAATTTAAATGATGAAGATTATAAGTTGATGCAAGCTGTAAAGGAAGTTGAAAAAAAGAAAAAGGAAGAAGAAAAGAAAAGTAAAAAAGAGAATAAAAAGGACAAAAAGTCGAAAGACAAGAAAAAAGATACTGATAAGAAAGGTAAGGTAAAAGATCTTCAATTTGACTGGGATAATATGAAGGATAGAACCAAAAGGCTAACTATTCATTCTTCTAGGCTAGGTGATGCTGTGCTTTCTAAAAAAGGAGATTTTTTATATTATTTAGCTAGTTTTGAAGGTAAATCAAACCTTTGGAGTACAAATTTACGTACCAAAGAAACAAAAATGTTAATGCCTTTAAACTCAAACTCAGGAAGTTTACAATGGGATAAAGAAATGAAAAATCTGTATCTTTTAAGTAGTGGGAAAATCACAAAATTAAATCCTGATTCTAAAAAAAGTAAAGGTGTTTCTATAAAAGGAGAAATTTTATTAGACGAATATGCTGAAAGAAAAGCAATGTTCGATCACGTTTGGATTCGTACAAATGCTATTTTTTATCATCCAGATTTTCATGGAATTAACTGGAATAAAATGAAAACCGAATATCAAAAATATTTACCACACATATCTAATGGTCATGAATTTTCAGAAATGTTATCAGAAATGTTAGGAGAATTAAACGTTTCTCATTCTGGTTCAGGTTATAGAGGAAGCAACGTTTCTAATGCTGATGCAACAGCTTCTTTAGGAATCTTTATGAATTATGATTTTAGTGATGATGGTATTTTAATTGATGAAATTATTGCTGGAGGTCCTTTAGATAAAGCCAAATTTAAGATTGAAAAAGGTAATATCATTAAGAAAATAGATGGAAATATTATTGATAAAAATGAAGATTTAGCAAAATATCTGAATAGAAAATCTGGTGAATTTATGTTGTTAGAAATTTTAAATACAAAGACTAAAAAAACGCAAACCTTAACTGTAAAACCTATTACTTTAAGAGCAGAGAATCGCTTATTATATAAAAGATGGGTGAAAATAAATGAAAAAGAAGTTGCTAAAAAAAGTAAAGGTCAATTGGGTTATGTGCATATTCCTGGAATGAGTGATGGTCCTTACAGAAGTATTTATCAAGATATGATGGGTAAATATTTTGATAAAAAAGGGGTAATTATTGATACTCGTTTTAATGGTGGTGGAGATTTGGTTGCAGATTTAGCAATGTTCTTTACAGGTGTTCCTTTCATTACTTATGCAACTGAAGCTAAAGTAGTTGGTGGAGAACCTACATCCAGATGGACAAAACCTACTTTATCCATTTTTAATGAAAGTATGTATTCTGATGGACATTGTTATGCCCAAGGTTACACAGATTTAAAAATAGGAAAAACTGTAGGAATGCCAGTACCTGGAACTTGTAGTTTTGCAGGTTGGGAAGGGTTACAAAATGGTAGTTATTGGGGAGTAGTGCCTGTAAGTGCTAAAAATAAAGCTGGTGAATGGATGGAAAACAACCAAACAGAACCAACAATAAAAGTAAAAAATATGCCTGGTAAAGTAGATAATGGAATTGATGAACAGTTAATTCGTTCTATTCAAGAACTTTTGAAGGATGTTAATTAAATGAATAAAAGATTTAAAAAAAGCGAAACTTGAAAGTTTCGCTTTTTTTATGTTTCACCAAACAAATCGTCCTTAATTCTTGGCAGTTGCAGATGAAATTTAACAGCAATCAATCGAATAATTACAATTATTGAAGCTGAAATGATAAAATTAATATCTTCAAGTATATCGAAATAAGACAAACTTAAATAAGATATTCCACCTGCTAAACAAGCAGAAGCGTAGATTTCTTTTTCAAAGATTAAGGGTATTTTATTCGTTAAAACATCACGTAAAACACCACCAAAAACAGCAGAAATCATTCCCATTATTAAGGCTATAATTGGGTGTAATTCAAATAACAATCCTTTTTGCAAACCCAATAAAGTAAATACACTTAGACCAATGGTATTAAACAAAAACATTGTTTTACTTAAATGAGCAATTTTACTTTTGAATAAGAAAGTTAGAAAAACCGCAATAAGAATTGTCCATAAATAATTCAAATCACCTATCCAATTAATGGGATGTGCATCAATTAAAACATCACGCAACATTCCTCCACCAACAGCAGTTACAAAAGCAATAATAATTACTCCAAATAAATCAAACTTTTTATCGGAAGCCACTAAAGCACCACTAATAGCAAAAGCAAACGTTCCTAATATGTCTAAAACGTAAATGAGTTCCATTTACACATTAACTTCTGTAAATTTAATATTCAATTCTTTTTGAAGTTCGTGCACTCTTTCCAATTCATAAGGCAAAACCAATGCTAAAGAAATCCCTGTTTTTCCAGCTCTTGCTGTTCTTCCAGATCTATGTGTATAATAATCTGTTTGTTCTGGTAATTGATGATGAATAACAAATTCTAAATCTCTCACATCAATTCCACGTGCAGAAACATCTGTGGAAATTAAGTATTGTAAACTTTCATTTTTAAAAGCACGCATTACTTTATCACGTTCTTTTTGTTGCATGTCGCCTTCTAAAGCTGCTGTAGAAAATCCTTCTTCAATTAATTGTGATGCTAAGCTTTGTGCTCCTGCTTTTGTTCTACAAAAAATAATACCCCTTTGTGTTCCTCTTTTTTCTAGAAATGAAATAATTAAATCTGTTTTTTCTTTAATTGTAGTTTTTACAAATTGATGTCTAATATTCTCATTCACCAAAGATTTAGGGTTCACTTCCACTCTTGGTGCATTTGCATCCATATAAGTTTTTACAATCTTCTTAATCTCTTCTGGCATTGTAGCCGAAAATAACCACGTTTTTCTATCGTTTTTAGTTGTGAATTTTAAAATGCGATTCAAATCTTGTTTAAAACCCATACTCAGCATTTCATCTGCTTCATCTAAAATAACAGTATTTACGTGACTAATATCAATATCTCCACGTTCAATTAAATCGATTAATCTTCCTGGAGTTGCAACAACTATATGAGTAGTTCTTTTTAAATTATTGATTTGTCTATCTATCTTTTCTCCACCAAAAACAGCTTCTAAAAAAATGCGTTCATCTACATACTTTGTAAACTTAAAGAGTTGCTTTTTTATCTGTTGCACCAATTCTCTTGTAGGTGATAAAATTAAAGCTTGAATATGTTCTGAATTCGTATCAATTTGATGTAAAACCGGCAAACCAAAAGCAGCAGTTTTACCAGTACCTGTTTGAGCTAAACCAATAAAATCAGTTTTAGATTTTAATAAAATAGGAATTGCTTTTTCTTGAATTTCAGAAGGTTTAGAAATCCCAATTTCTTTAATCGATTTTATATAATCTTTACGAACTCCTAATGCAGCAAATGTTGACATTGTATTTTTATTTTGTGCAAAGATACTTTTATTTAGAAGGTTGTAATACTTTTAAAACATTTTCTCTAATTCTGGCTGGTTTAAATGTTTTTGCGTCTAACATTGCCCAAGTTGTTTTGGCTTTTACTAGCAGCTCATCACCTTTATAAAATTCCATCAAACGTACAGAAGTAATTCCTCTAGTCTCTCCTACCCAAGTTTTCACTGTTATTTCATCACCTAAACCAGCTTGTTTTAGATAATCAATTTCGTGTCTCATCACAACCCATATATACTGAGGAAGAGGATTATCTTTAGTTAAAAAACTCCAATGTGTGGTTGCTATTTTATCCATCCATTTTACATAAACTAAATTATTTACATGGTGTAAATTGTCTATATCTTCTGATGAAACTGTAATCGTTAATGTAAAAAAATTGTCCATTTTATCAATTTTAACAAACATAATTATTTTAATAAACCTATAATAATTATTGATGATAGATTTATAAAAAACCTTTTATTAATGTTGATATTTACAACTTCTTATGGCACAATTAGCAAACGAACTTGGTACCGAAAAAATAGGCAAACTCCTAATAAAACAAGCAGTTCCTGCAACAATAGGTATTTTGGTAATGTCTATTAATATGATTGTAGACACTATTTTTGTTGGTCAATGGATTGGAGTTTTAGCAATTGCAGCCATCACTGTAGTTTTACCAATTGCTTTTTTAATTTCTTCTTTAGGAATGGGAATAGGAATTGGAGGAAGCTCAATTATATCAAGAGCTTTAGGTGCAGAAAATTCTGAAAAAGCATTTCTAACGTTTGGAAATCAAATTTGCTTAACCCTAATTTTAGCGATTATTTTTGTGTTATTGGGCAACTTTTTTAGTGAACCAATTTTGAATTTATTTGGAGCTAAAGGAGCTATTTTACCCATAGCATCCGATTATTTTGATGTAGTTATTTATGGAGTTCCTTTCTTAGCTTTTGCAATGATGGGAAATCCTGTAATAAGAGCAGAAGGAAAACCTAAATTTGCGATGTATGCAATGATTATTCCTGCTGTTTTAAATATTGTTTTAGATATTATTTTTATTAAGTTTTTGGATTGGGGAATGACTGGTGCTGGCTTAGCAACATCCATTTCTTTTGCTAGTTGTGGTTTGTTTATTTTGTATTTCTTTTTGTCTGCTAAAAGTGAGCTAAAAATCATTCCTAAAAACTTTGTTTTAGATGGAAAAATAGTAAGAGAAATTGTTGAATTAGGTGGAGTTTCAGTTGTTAGACAAGGAGCAATTAGTGTTTTAATGATTGTTTTAAATTATTCTTTATTTACTTATGGAGGAGAAATTTCTATCTCAATATTTGGAATTATCAATAGAGTTATGATGTTTTCATTATCACCAGTAATGGGAGTTTCTCAAGGTTTTTTACCTGTTGCAGGTTTTAATATTGGAGCAAAAAAGAATGACAGAGTAAAAGAAACGATTAAGAAATCTATTTATTTTGGTTCGATTTTAGGAACAATCATTTTCTTATTTATCATCATTTTCAAAGAGCAAGTGATTCAGATTTTTACGGATGATATTACGCTCCTGAAAGAAACCCCTAATGCAATGCTAATCACTTTTATTGCTACTCCAATTATTACAATGCAATTGATAGGCTCAGCCTATTTTCAGGCAGCAGGAAAAGCAATTCCTGCTTTAGTATTAACATTATTAAAGCAAGGAATTTTTCTAATTCCCTTAGCTTATATTTTACCTAAGTATTATGGTGTTGTTGGTGTTTGGTGGTCTTTTCCTATTGCAGATGTTTTGTCTACTTTAGTTACTGTTTTGGTTTTAAAACGTGAGGTTGATAAGAATTTGGTTGGGAGTTAGAAGTTGGAAGTTGGAAGTTGGAAGTTGGAAGTTGGAAGTTAAAAAAATGAAAGTAAAAACAACTTATATAAATTTCACTACAAAATACTTTTCATAAATATACTTTTTAACTTTATAAATCATCAAGATAAGACATGTGTTATTTTTAGTTTATAAACAGCTTTTAAATGATAGATTCTCCATTTAAATTAGTAGTCAAAATATCGCTAAATAAATTAAAGAAAGGTCTTAATGCTTGAAAACTTTCATCAACCATATCTATAAATTCTTCGGATAAAACTTCTGCATCTGTAAAGTTTTTAGTGGCAATAAATCCTTTTTTACGCAATAAATCTACATCTGGGTGTTCTTTATCAAAACCTCTTGGTGCAGTTTTTAATTCACTAAAACTATGGTAATCTTTACCAAAATGTTTGATGTAATTTTTATCTTCAGTTATACCTCTTATTTCTGAAGCATCTTGCTCAATTTCTTTTCTAATCCTAAATAAATCATTTTTATTAGGTTCCCAAAAACCTCCTGCTAAAAAAGATTCTCCTGGTCTTATTCTTAAAAAATATCCTCCTCTCAATTCTTTTCCTAATCTGGAATAAGAATTCGCAAAATGAGCTTTATAGGGAGTTTTATCATTAGAAAAACGGACATCTCTATAAATACGCATCATCTTGGATTTTTCAATTTCATCGTGAGCTGCTAACTTTTCATTTATAGCAGCAAAAACATCTTTTGCATTTTGTTGTGCTTTTGTGTATGTTGGTTTATGTTCTGCAAACCAATCTCTATTATTATTTTTATGTAAATCTTTTAAAAATTGAAATGTCGTTTTTTCTACTTGCATTCTAATAATATTTAAGTGTTCAATTTACAAAATAGATTTGTAACTTCGATTTTGATATGCACCAAAAAACAAAAGACATACAAAAAAGATATGATGGTTTTCTGCAAACAAATTGTCTGTGGATAGATGATGTTATTTATCAGTTACGTCAATTTGAAATTATACCAAAATCATCCAAAATAAATATAGAAATTGAAGAAAAACTTCGTCTTGGAAAGTATATTGAACGTTTTGTATCTTTTCAATTAGAACAAGAAAAATCTATTAAAATCATCTCTGAAAATATTCAAATCCAACAAAATAAAAGGACTTTAGGAGAACTAGATTGTATTTTATTAAAAGATAATGAACCCATCCATTTAGAAATTATTTATAAGTTTTATTTGTATGATGATACTATTGGCACTACTGAAATTGAACATTTTATTGGTCCAAATAGAAAAGACGCTTTAGTTGAAAAATTGACTAAACTAAAAGAAAAGCAATTACCTATTCTCTACTCTTATGAGTGTCAGAAGTATATAAAAGATATTGGTTTATCACCAGAAAAAATAGCACAACAAGTCTATTTTAAAGCGCAATTATTTGTTCCTTTTTCAAATAAAAATATCGAATTAAAGAATTTGAATATCAATTGCATTTGTGGTTTTTATGTCACTCAAAAAGAATTGAAAAATTTCTCTGATTGTAAGTTTTATATTCCAACCAAAAAAGACTGGTTAGTTATTCCTCATCAAAATGTAAATTGGTTAAACTTTGATAATTTTAAGGAAATTTCTAATGAATTTTTACAAAGAAAATTCTCTCCTCTTTGTTGGTTAAAATTGACTAATGGTGAGATTCAAAAGTTCTTTTTAGTTTGGTGGGATTGATATAAAACTCAGTCATTCTGAACTTGTTTCTTAATCTCATAATATTATTGAGGATCTAAAACAAATTCTGGTTGACAATAAATGCAAACAAAAAAAGGAACTCAAAATGAGTTCCTTTTTTGTAATTAATAAGACTAAACTTTAGTCATTATCTTTTTTATCATCTTTAGAAACTTTGTTCCAAATTTTAATTTCGTCAGTTGCACTAACTCCTTCTAAGATTTCTACATTTACACCATCAGAAGTTCCTAGTTTTAAGGTTTTCTTTTCGAAGTTTCCTTCTGCAGTTTTAACTTCTACATAAGGTTCTTCAGTTTTCTTATCAAACTTTAATAAAGCTTCTTTTATAGATAGAACACTATCTTTTTTCTCTAAAACAATATCAGCATTTGCACTATATCCAGCTCTAATAAAAAAGTTATTATCTAAAGAAACATCAGCTTTAATTTTAAACTGAACTGCTCCTTGCTCTTCAGTTCCTTTAGGTGCAATAAAGTTTAATTTAGCTGGAAATTTTTTGCCCTCAATCGCTCCAATGGAAACCTCAATATCAGAACCACTAACTAATTTACCTACTTCTGATTCATCTACTTTTCCTTCAAATATCATTTTACTCATATCTGCAATAGAAGCAATTGTAGTTCCTGCATTAAAGTTATTAGATTGTATTACTTGGTCTCCTTCTTTTACAGGTATTTCTAAAATTGTCCCAGACATTTGAGCAATAATATTTGTATTAGCAGAACCACCTGAACCAGCAGAACCTCTTTTGATAATCATATAATCATTTTCAGCATTTTTTAAATCTTGTTTTGCTTGATTATAAGTCAATTCAATTTGTTCAAAATCTTGCTTAGCAACAACGCCTTTATCAAATAGATTTTTGCTTCTATCAAACTGAATTTTGGCATTACTTAAACGAATTTTAATATTATCTACTCTACCTTTAGCACTGATTAAAGATTGTTCATTTGGCACAACTCTTACAGTAGCAATCAAATCACCTTTTTTTACTTTAGAACCTTCTAACAATAGTATTTTATCAATAATACCTGTTATTTGCGGCTTAATTTCAATTTCTTCTAATGGAGTAACTTTTCCTGTTGCCACCGTTTTTTTAATAATAGTGGTTTTAAAAGGTGTTTCTGTATCGTACTCAACAATACTCTTTTTGTTCTTTTTTCCGAACCAAATTAACGCTGCAACAAAACCTATTGCTATGATAATTAAAATAATTTTTGCTCTTTTACTCATGGTTTAGTGAATTGATTTTTTTTATTCTTCTCTTAATGCTTCTATTGGTTTTACTACAGTTGCCATATGTGCAGGGATTAATCCTATCATAGTTCCTAATACAATTAAAGTGGCAAATGCAATAAAAATAATTGGAATATTTACGGTTGGGTTTATCAAAGTTGCATCCTCTCCTTGACCAAATTTCCAATCTATTAAAAATAAAACTATACTCCCAAAAATAATACCCAACATACCAGCAACAGTAGTTAAAAAAACAGACTCCAATATAATTTGTTGACGAATGCTTTTTGGTGTAGCTCCTAATGCTCTTCTAATTCCAATTTCTTTTGTTCTTTCTTTTACTGTTATTAAAAGTATATTACCAATTGCAAAAACACCTGCTATAAGTGTTGCAATACCTACAAACCAGGTTAAAAACTGCATACCTGTAAGAAAACCGGTCATTTTTTCGATTCTAGTTCCTAAATTAAAAGAACCAAATGCTCTTTTATCATCAGGATGCACTTTATGTAAACTTTTTAAAGTAAGTATTACATCTTTTTCCATTTGAGCGATATCTATTCCTTCTGAAGCTGTAATCACCATCCAATCTACATTATTGGCAGTATTATACACTTTTTTGAATGTAGAAAAAGGAATATAAGCAGTATCTCCATCTAAATCTATTCCATTAGAAGGGCCATAAATACCTACAACTTTATAATTGATACTATTTATTTTGATATATTCTCCAATAGCTTCTTCTCCCTTATCAAAAAGTTGTTTATACATATCTTCTGATATGACTGTTACTTTTGCAGATGATAAAATATCATTTTGATTCAAAAACCTTCCATGGATTAGTTTCTTTTTCTGAATTTGATCTAAGATTGGATAATCTCCACTCACAGAAAAATTACCAGATTTAAAGTCATGAATAATTAAATTATTGGTTTGATTTCTTGGTGCTAATAATTTAATTTCATTAGCATATTCAGATTGTAAAGCTTCTATATCATTTATTTTTAAACTGAATCTTCTGCCTTCTTGAAAACCTTTAAAAGGTGTATCTGTAGATTTTGTCCAAACAAAAACACTATTGGTTGCAAAATCTCCAAATATCTTTTTGAAACCATTTTCCATTCCTCTTGCAGCACCTAATAAAACTACAAGTAAAAAAATACCCCATAAAACACCAATAATCGTAATTGCTGTTCTTACTTTATTTTTACGAATGCTTCCGTAAATTTCTTGCCAAGTATCTGAATCAAATAAAAACTTCATAGTTAATCTGCTCTTAATGCTACAATTGGTTTAATGTTCGCAGCTCTTTTAGCTGGTACATATCCTGCAATCAATCCTGAAAGAATTAAAACGATAGTTGCACCAACAACTATTCCTGTACTTACACTTGGGTCTTTGATAAAATAATCTTCTTCTAAACTATCTCCAATTAAACTGAGCAAATAAGTTCCTAAAGACAAACCTAAATATCCTGCAATAGTAGTTATTAAAACAGATTCTTGTACAACCATACCTACTATTGATGATGGTTTTGCTCCTAAAGCTTTTCGAATTCCAAACTCTTTGGTTCTTTCCTTTATTACAAAAATCATTATATTAGAAATCCCAATGATACCTGCCACTAAAGTTCCTGAACCTACTAATATTACAATAGCGTATAAAACTCCCATAAACTGACCTACACCTTTATTAGCTTCAGCCATATTTCTTACAGAAAGTGCACTTTGGTCATCAGGATGAATGTTCATTTTCTTACGCAAATCACGTTCCATTTTATTACCAAATGCGATAGCTGCATTTAAACTTAGATTTGGATTATAACCTAAAACAATTTGACTTATATAATCATTATTTCCATAAATCATTTGTGCAGTTGTAACTGGTATAAAAGCCAATCTTTCTTCATTATCTCCTCCTTCATCAGAGAAAATTCCAATAATCAAATAAGAACTTCCATGCACATTTAACCTTTTACCTAGTGCAGGTTTTTCTCCAAATAAATCTTCTTTGATTAATCTACCAATTACGATAACCTTTGCTTTATCTTTTAAATCTCTTTCGTTTAAATACCGACCTTCATCAATAATGGTTTTTTCTAAAAATTGATGATCAGGGTTTACAGCTCTAACATTATAATTACTAGCTTCATTTTTGTATTTTAAAGTAAAGTTTTTATAAATTCTTGCAGATTGATATTGAATTTTGTTTTCATATTCTTCTTTAACAAAATCATATTCGTTATTTCTTAACTGAATTCTTCTACCTGTTTGTAATCCTTTAAACGGTTTTGTTGTTTTCCATACACGAACTCTCATTGAGTTTTGGGCATCATCTGCAAAAGCTCCTTTAAAGGAGTTGCTTAAACCACTTACAATTCCAAATAGTAAAGTGAATAATAAAATCGCAAAAGCTACAGTAAAACCAGACATTACAGAACGTAATCTGTTTTTGTTAATACTTTGAAATATTTCTCTCCAACGATCTAAATCAAACATAATTTATACTGCATTAGATACTTTTGTGAATTCGTCGCTAATAATTACACCATCTTTTAAACGAACAATTCGTTTGGTTTGTTCTGCAACTTCTTCTTCATGTGTAATAACAAAAACTGTCATTCCTTCATCATTAATATCCTTTAATAAGTCCATTACAGAATCAGTTGTTGTAGAATCTAATGCACCTGTTGGCTCATCTGCTAAAACAACTTTTGGTTTAGTAACTAAAGCTCTTGCAATAGCAACACGTTGTTTTTGACCACCTGAAAGTTCATTTGGTAAGTGATTTGCCCAATCTTTTAGACCTACTTTATCTAAATAATCTAATGCGATTTTTAAACGTTCTTTTCTATTTATTCCTTTATAATACAAAGGTAATGCAACATTTTCTAGAGCTGTTTTGTAAGAAATTAAATTAAATGATTGAAAAACAAAGCCCAAAAATTTATTACGAAGAATAGCAGCTTTCTTCTCATTCAGATCTTTTATTAGTTGACCATTTAAATAATAATCACCTTCATCATGAATATCTAATAAACCTACAATGTTTAATAAAGTTGATTTTCCTGAACCTGATGATCCCATAATAGAAACAAACTCACCTTCTTTTATATGTAAATCAATTCCTTTTAATACGTGTAAAGAGTCTTTTCCTATTGGATAAGATTTGTGTAGTTTTTCTATTCTAATCATTGGTTGGGTTAATTTTTACTACTAATGTATTGAATGCTTAGGATAGCAATTATTAATATTATGTTAAAAGCTATTCATAAAAACGAAATACAACCATAAGACGTATGAAATATAAAATTGTTACACGTTTTTTAAAAAAATACGATGTAAATTTGTTTTTTTACTTTCTAAAAAAGAAAATGGTTGATATTCCTAAACATAAAAAAGTTATTCTTTTTGATGGAGTTTGTAATTTGTGCAACAACGCTGTTATAAAAGTGATTAAATTTGACAAAAAGAATACTTTTATTTTTGCTGCATTACAATCTGAAACAGGTCAAAAATTAGTAAAATACCTTAACATAGATACTTCTAAAATTGATTCCATTATCTTGTATGAACCAGGTATATCTTATGATGTTAAATCTACAGCTGCTTTAAAAATAATGCAAGATTTTGGAGGGTTTTGGCACATAACACAATTAGGAATACTTTTTCCAGAATTTTTCAGAAACCTTATTTATGATTATATTGCAAGAAACAGATACAAATGGTTTGGTAAAAAAGAAAGTTGTAGGATACCTTCAGAAGAATTAAGTGCTAAATTTTTATATTAAATATTAAAATCCCCCTTAAAATGAAAAAACTAAAATTCAAAACCGACTTAAAGTTTAAACTGACTTTAGTTGTGCTCTCTCTTCTTATGTTTATTGGAGTTTTGAGTTATCAATTTACTGATGAAAACTTTAATATCATATCAAAAATCATTGGTGTTTTTTCTCTTATTACAATTGCTATTTCTATAATTGGTTTTATAAAATCTCTAAAAGTTTTAAAAAAAACAAAATCGAGAAAGAAATTAATTTATTTACTTGTTAGAATTATCATTATTTGCTTATTTCTTTATTTAGTTCTAACAAATTTATATGATGCTATAAATTCAATCACTTAAATGAAAATTCCAAAAAAATTAGCTTGTATCATTTTTGATATGGATGGTGTTATTATAGACTCTGAAGAAATCCATAAAAAAGCGTATTATGAAACTTTTAATGCTATTGGTGTTAATGTTTCTGAAGACCTTTATAAAACACTAACAGGTTCATCTACAATTAATGCTTTTCAGAAATTAGTAGCCCATTTTGAATTGGATTTAACCCCAGAAGACTTGGTGTTAAACAAAAGAAAACGTTATGTAAACTTCTTTGAAAACGACCCAACTTTACATTTGGTAAATGGTGTTGAAAGTTTGATAAAACATTGCTACAATAAAGGTTTAACTTTAGTATTAGCTTCTTCATCAGCAATGGTAAATATTGATAGAGTTTTTAATCGGTTTAATTTGAATCAATATTTTACAGCAAAAATTAGTGGTGCAGATTTAACTGCTTCTAAACCTCATCCAGAAATTTTTGAGAAAGCTGCTGTTTTAGGAAATACACCTAAAGAAAACTGTATTGTAATTGAAGATTCTGACAATGGAATACAGGCTGCAAACGATGCTGGAATTTTTGTTTTTGGTTATAAAAATCCAATGGCTGCTGACCAAACTTTACAAAATGCTGATTTTGTGATTGATAATTTTAGTGAGTTACAGCAACTTATTTAATATTTAATATCTAGTACCAATTTCATCAATAATATCTAAAGATGGATTTTTTTGTTCTTTGATATCAAAATAGATAAAGACAGTAACCACAGTAGAAACAATATATAACATAAATTTAACTAAATAAGAAATCGCTATTAAACCAAGGTAAATAGGATCAGAAAATATATTTAATAGTTCTATAGAATCATTGTTTTGCAATATTGATGCTAAATCATTTCCTAGGTATAAACTTGTTGGTAATTCTACAAAAAAGCTAACTACACCAATTAGTATTTGTACAACTATTAAAATCCCAAAAGTTTCCCACCAATGCTCTTTTATAAAACTAAAAGATTGACCAATAGCATCAAAAACACTTAGATTTTGAAAAATCAATAAACATATAGATAAGGATAATACTACAGCGAAATATATACCAGGCACAAAACAAAATAACAAACCAAAACCTATCATAATTGAGATTAGAAAAAACAACCCAACATAAGGCCAAAACTTTTCTTTAGTCAAGTTTTCTATCTCTTTATAATTTACAACACCTTTATTTGATATGTAAGATTTTATATAAGCTAAAGCTGCTACAGTAACGAGTGCATAAGCTACTAAATAAGCAAAAGTAAACCCTAAAATTGGTAAGATAATTTGTGAAAAATTAAAATTAATGTCTTCCTGATTTTGGGTAAACTGCAACAAATCGCCATATAAAGGCATAAATTTCATTACAAAATATACAGCAAAAGCAATCGCAATTAAAACTGGAATGATTGCTATTTTAAGTATCGTTCCAAAAAATGGTTTCCACTCTACACTAAGAAATTTTATAGTATCAGAGAGCATACTTCCTAATCTCCTAGTGGTTTTAAAATTTACAAAGTTTTGTACTTCCATTTTTCTAAGCAATTTTTTATTGTATTATCTTCTACTATAATTAGGAGATTCTTTTGTAATAGCAACATCATGAGGATGACTTTCATTAATTCCACTTGCAGTAATTCTTACAAACTGTCCAGTTTCTTTTAGAGTTTGAATATCTTTTGCTCCACAATAACCCATTCCTGCTCTTAATCCTCCAATAAACTGATGAATGCTTTCAAATAATTCTCCTTTGTAAGGCACTCTTCCTTCTATTCCTTCTGGAACTAATTTTTTAATATCATCTTCTACATCTTGGAAATATCTGTCTTTAGAACCTTGTTTCATAGCTGATACAGAACCCATTCCTCTATAAGACTTGAATTTTCTTCCTTCGTAAATTATGGTTTCTCCTGGAGATTCTTTTGTACCTGCTAATAAAGAGCCTAGCATAACACAATCTGCACCAGCAGCAATTGCCTTAGGAATATCTCCTGTATAACGAATACCTCCATCTGCAATTACTGGAACTCCACTCCCTTTAATAGCATTTGCCACCTCTAAAACTGCAGAAAACTGAGGAAAACCAACACCTGCTACAACTCTTGTTGTACAAATAGAACCTGGTCCAATACCTACTTTTACAGCATCTGCACCTGCAGCTACTAAATATTGTGCAGCTTCTGGAGTTGCAATATTACCTACTACAACTTCTAATCCTACAAATTTTTCTTTAACAGCTCTCAATACTTTTACAACTCCTTCTGTATGTCCATGTGCTGTATCTATAATTACAGCATCTACACCAGCTTTAACTAAAGCTTCTGCTCTATCTACAGCATCTGGAGTAACACCTAAAGCTGCTGCAACTCTTAATCTTCCATAAGAATCTTTGTTTGCAATTGGCTTTTGAGTAACTTTTGTAATATCTCTAAATGTAATTAATCCTTTTAATTTATAATCAGCATCTACTATTAAAAGTTTTTCAATTTTGTAATTCTGAAGAATTTTTTCTGCATCTTTTAAAGAAGTTCCAACATCAGCAGTAACCAAGTCTTTGCTTGTCATTACTTCAACAATTGGTCTTTTATTTTTATGCTCAAAACGCAAATCTCTATTGGTAACAATTCCTTTTAAAGTTCCATTTTCATCAACCACAGGAATTCCTCCAATACTATGCTCTCTCATGCTTAATTTAGCATCTAAAACAGTAGCATCCATTTGCAAAGTAACAGGATCTAAAATCATCCCACTTTCAGCACGTTTTACTTTTCTAACTTCTTGAGCTTGTTGCTCAATGGTCATGTTTTTATGTAATACACCAATACCACCTTCTCTTGCAATGGCAATAGCTAAAGCAGATTCTGTAACAGTATCCATTGCAGCAGAAGCTATAGGAACGTTAATGGTAATATTTCTAGTAAATTTTGTTTGAATACTTACTTCTCTTGGTAGAACTTTAGAGAAAGCTGGAACTAAGAGTACGTCATCATATGTTAGACCTTCTCCTAAAATTTTGTTTTCGTGTGCTATCATTTTTGCAATTAAGATATAATTGCGTGCAAATTTACGATTAATAATTGAATTTAACGTTTAAAATTTTAATCAATAAAATACCCAGCGTAAATGCTGGGTATCTTATACAAAAAATTAAATTTATAGATTTATTTTCAAAAAAAAATATTGATACCTACTACTCACTAATTTCTACTTTTTTTTCTGGAAGTAGCTTTGCAGTATAACTAGGTTTTCCAATATATTTATTAGCAATTTTTTTTATAAATTTGGCTGAAATATCATTTAGCTTTTCTTCATAATCACTTATATCAACGATTTTTTGTTTTCGATATATTCTATTATACATTAAATTGAACCAAAACGAATTATTTTCAAGGGCTTTTTTTCTATTTAAAATCCAATTTTTCTTCACATTAGCTACTTCTTTTTTGGTAGGTCCTTCTTTTAAAAATTGTTTTAAAACTGCTAAACTTTCCGCTTCTAAAACGTCAATTTTTTCTGGTGCACAATTAAAGCTTATATTTCCCAAAAATCTTTTATAGGGTTTGCTTAAGTAACTTAAATTTGCGCTAACTGTATAAACACCACCTTTTTCTTCTCTAATCTGATTGCGTAATCTTGTTTTAAAAATCTGAGCAAAAATTTTAATTGCATCTACTTCTTTTCTATTACTTTTTGCCTCTGTAATAAAAGACATTACTAATGTTGCCTTGTCTTCTAATCCTTTGTGCACTATTATTTCTTCTCCTTTTGGAATGTTTTTATAGTTTGTTAAAACATAATCTTCTCTCTTATCTGAACTTGGTAAAGATGCTAGGTATATCTCAGCATATTTTTTTAACTCATCTTCATTAAAATCTCCAATAAAGAAAAAGTTAAAATCTCCTGCATTTTTAAACCTTTCCGTATATTTTTCATAGATATCATCATAAGGAACTGAATCTAGAAGTCTTTCTAAATTATTATTCTCATCCATATTTATATACCTTGGATTTCCTTTTTGAGTAACTTTTGCTATTTCTGAAGAAAATAAAGAGGAAGGTTTTAACTTTCTATTTTTTGTCATCACCTTTATTTTATCTCTAATTGACGAAAACATTTGCTCGTCTTTATTAAGACTTGTAAAATTTAAATAGATCAATTTAAAAAGTGTTTCAAAATCCTTTCCTCTAGCAGAACCTCTTAAACCTTCATAATAAGTAGAAACATTAGAAGAAACACCTACTTTTTTACCTGCCAATACTTTTCGTAATTCGTGACTTTTATAACCACCAATACCAGTTACAGTAGCTAAAGACATTAACTGACCTACCGCCAAATAATCTTCATCAGAAAGTAAAGAAGTTCCTCCAAAACTAAATGCTTTAAAGCGTATTGATTGTTTATCAAAATCTGTCTTTTTATAATATACTTTAGCACCATTACTTAAAAGTAGCTCTTTAATATCGTAAAGATGATTTTCTTCGGAAACAATACTTCCTTTAGGTCTTATGTTTTTTATTAATTGATTGTCTAGCTTTTTAGGAACATATTTCTCAATTTCAGTATTTAATGTAGCTTGTTTAATGGTATTTAATAAATCCTTTTCACTTGGCAATACTAAGCCTTTTTTTTCTGGTGCTGTAAGTACTAAAACACGATTATCTTCATGATAATAAAAATCAAATTTTGCTTTTATTTCCTCTAAAGTAATTTCAGGTATTACTGTTTTGTGAAAATTATAGCGCCAATTTTTATCATACAATACCCAATTATTACTAAACTCGCTTTCTAAAAGATTTAAATAACTAGAGGAATACCAATCCTCTTTATTCTCCCAAAATGTTTCGTTACTAGCCAGCATATTTTTTTTAACCTGATCTAGCTCTTCTTTAGTAAACCCAAATCTTTTAATACGTTCTAACTCTATTACCATGGCTTCTAAAGCTTTTAGAATACCATCTTCACTAGATGAGGCACTTATAGAAAATTTACCATGGTGATTGCTTAATGTACCACCTACACCAGCTCCAGATCCAACAAAAGGAGGTGTAGCACTAAGAGATAATTCATTCAATCTTTTATTTAACATCGAGTTCATCATACCTATTAAAAAGCCCTCTTTTTGATGTCTCATTAAAGTTCTCTCTTCTTTTAAGGGTTTAATGTCAATAAAATTAAGAGATAACCCTGTTGTTGTTTTTTCAGGATCAGTTACAATTTTTATTCTTGTTTCTTTATGATAAGGTACACTATCGTATGCAACCAATTTTTTCTCATTCTTTGGATTCACTAATTTAGAAAAGTGTTTCTTTATTTTTTTTTCTACGTAAGTAGGGTCTATATCTCCAGAAACGATGATACCCATTAAATTAGGACGATACCAATCATTATAAAAACGACGGATGTGTTTTGGATCAAAGCTTTTAATGTTTTCGAGTTTTTCATCAGAAAAAAACCTTAATTGAGGCATCCCTTTGTACATAAATTCGGTTACCTGTTTCCCTACTCTATTTCCACTGCCTAACCTTGCTCTAAATTCTTCTAAAACAACTGGCCTTTCATCATCTATAGCCTCATCTTTTAAACTCATATTATGAGCCCAATCTTCTAAGATTTGAAAAGCCTTATGAACCTTTTTTAAATTTGAACTAGGTACTTTAAGTTTATAAACGGTTTCTTCAAAACCTGTATGCGCATTTAAATCTGCTCCAAATGTCATTCCTATACTTTCAAGATATTTTATTAATTTATCTTTCTTAAAATTCTTAGTTCCATTAAAACCCATGTGTTCTAATAAGTGCGCCAAACCCTGTTGATTATCGTCTTCTTGCAAATGACCAACTTTAACCACCAAACGCAAATTGACTTCATTTTTGGGTCTATTGTTTTCTTTGATGTAATATTTAAGTCCGTTAGGTAATTCTCCACGAATAGCAGTGGTATCTTTGGGAATTTCGCTATCTAAATTGTAGATTATTGTTTGGTTTTCCTGAGAAAATACTAATACAGATGTAAATAGTATTAAAAAGGCTAAAAGATTTTTCATAATATATTTTTTTTCGCAATTTAGTTTTTTTATGAATCAAAAACCTAAATATTAAGTTTTTTTTCTTCATTAAATAATTTTACAAAAACAAAAATAAATTATAAAAATAAATGCTATCAATATTTATAAATCCCTTATAATTTGATGATTTTAAAAGATGTTTTGAAAAATATTTTATACCACAAATTATACTATTGAGTTACTATTATATTTAAAAGAACATTTTTTTACATACTATAAATTGATTATCAAATAATTACATATTTTATCTTTATTTATTCTAAATAAGCTTTGTAAAACTATTATGAGGTTGTATATTTGCCCCAGCTTAAAATTATTATTTATAATTAATCTAAATAAAATGAAGAAGGGTATAATTGTATTATCAGCCTTATTTACTCTAGTAATAAGTGGACAAGAGAAAAAGAATGATGAAAAATCATTAGATTCAATTCAGAAATTGGATGAAATAATTATTTCGACAACAGCAATTTTTGGAAACAAATATGTTGCTAAAAACAGAACTGGTTCTGCTTATTATTTATCGCCAAAAGAAATCCAAAAATTTGGTTTTACAGATGTTAACAGAGCTTTAAGAACAGTTCCTGGAGTTAGTATCTATGAAGAAGATGGATTTGGTTTACGTCCAAATATCAGCTTAAGAGGTACATCACCAGAAAGAAGTTCGAAAATTACGTTGATGGAAGATGGTATTCTAATTGCTCCTGCTCCTTATAGTGCATCTTCTGCTTACTACTTTCCTACTATTGCAAGAATGGAAGCTGTAGAAGTTTTAAAAGGAAGTAGCCAAGTACAATATGGACCATTTACAACTGGTGGTGCTATCAATATGATTTCTGCTCAAATTCCAACTGAATTTGGTGGTAAAATAAGAGCAAGTTATGGTAGTTTTAATTCTACACAATTACATGCAAAAATTGGTGGAGGAAATGATACTTTCGGATATGTTGTAGAATATTTAAATTATGGTTCTGATGGTTTTAAAAACTTACCAAGTGGAAAAGATACTGGATTTGATAAAAATGACTTCGTTGCTAAATTTGCCGTAAATTTATTTCCAAAAGCACGTGTAAAGCAGTCTTTAGAGTTTAAATTTCAATATTCTGATGAAGTTGGTAATGAAACCTATTTAGGTTTAAGTGAAGCCGATTTTAATACAAATTCGTTTGCTAGATATGCTTCTTCTAACGAAGATAAAATGACTACAGATCATACACAATATGCATTAACACACAAAGTTGATTTTTCTAAAAACATCAGATTAACTACAACTGCTTATCAAAATAACTTTGCTAGAAACTGGTATAAGTTAAACGATGTTACTTTTAATGGTGATAAACAATCTATTGCTAATGTTTTAAATGACCCAACTACTCTAGCTGATCATTTTGCAATTGTAAACGGAAGCGTTAATTCTGGTGCTGATGCAATTGGAGTAAAAGCAAATAACAGAAAATATTATTCACAAGGAATTCAATCAAAATTTGATTATCATTGGTATAAAGGAGATGCTTTTCATGATATTGAAGTGGGTTTTCGTTTTCATTATGATGAAGAAGATCGTTTTCAATGGGTAGATAAATATAGTATTTCTGATGCTGGTGTTATGAATTTAACTACTGATGCTGTAGCTGGAACTGATGCCAACAGAATTACAAGTGCCAATGCATTTGCTTCTTTTATTACTTACAAATTAAAATTCAAAAATTGGACATTTACACCTGGTGTTCGTTATGAAAACATAACTCTAAGAAGAGAAGATTTTGGTAAAAGTGATGTAACAAGAACTGGTGTAAATTTAACTGAAAGAGAAAATTCTGTGGGTGTTTTTATCCCTGGAATGGGTGCAAACTACAAATTCCATAATGACTTTTCTATTTTTGGTGGTGTGCATAAAGGATTTTCACCTCCTGGAAATCAAGATGGACAAGAACCTGAAGAAAGTATCAATTACGAATTAGGAACACGTTTTAAACTTGCAGGAATTTCTGGAGAGTTTGTAGGTTTCTTTAACGATTATTCTAACCTTTTAGGAAGCGATTTAGCTGCAACTGGTGGAACAGGTTCTTTAGACCAATTTAATGCAGGTGAAGTAAATGTTAGCGGAATTGAAGTATTGTTAAACTATAACTTTGCAAATGCTGATGCAAAACTAGCTTTACCTCTATCTTTTGGATATACACTTACCAATACAGAATTTCAAAATAGCTTTGGTAGTTCTAATGATTTATGGGGAACAGTTGCTGTTGGTGATGAATTACCATACATACCAAAGCACCAATTTAATATTGGATTTTCTATTGAGCATTCAGACTTTGAAATCAACTTAAATGGAAGGTTTAATGGAGAATTTAGAACTTTAGCAGGAACTGGAGCAATACCAGATGCTGAAAGAGTAGATAGCAACTTTATTGTAGACGTTTCTGGAAAGTATTTTGTGAACAAAAAATTAAGCTTAACAGCTAATATTATTAATTTATTAGACGAAACTTATGCAGCCTCTAGAGTACCTGCAGGTTTAAGACCTGGACATCCATTTGGAGCCTATGCAGGTTTAGAGTTTCGATTCTAAAACCTTAAACTATTTAAATATTAGAAAACTCGAATAATTATTTTATTCGAGTTTTTTTGTTTGAAAAATTGGGTGTTTTTCCTGTTGATTTTTTGAATTAAAAAACCGAATTTCGCTAATTTCGTTTATAAAACATTAAAACGTTGGATAAACGTGTTAACGTTGTAAAACTTTTACCAAAAACCAATATGAGTTTAAATAAACCTTTCAAAAGAACAGTAAGACAATTTACGGAAAAAGCAAAAAAACAAGGAGGTTTATGGTATTACATTATGCACAAAGACTTTGCGAATTTACCCGAACATTATATTAGAGCTTACTTAATTATCCAAAAAGATTTTTTGAGTCTTTTAGATTATATTGAACCAGCTGACAAAAACCTAGGAACATACTCTTTTAGGGTTCACGAATTACTTTTGAGAATTTGTATAGAAATAGAAGCAAACTGTGTTGCTATTTTATCTGAAAATGGTTACACAAAAAAAGGTAATTGGAATATGTCTGATTATAAAAAAATTAATAAATCTCATAAATTATCTTTTTATCAAATTAAACTTCCTGTTTGGAAAGGAGAGGAAAACATAAGGCAACCTTTTAAAAATTGGAAAATTGGAAAATCTTTAGATTGGTGGGAAGCTTACAATAAATCTAAACACGATAGACACAATGAATTTGAGAAAGCAACATTTGAAAATTTAACAAATGCGATGTGTGGTTTAATAGCAATTCTATCATCACAATTTCAAAACAATGAATTTTCATCAGTTGATAAAGGCTTAAGTATTGGTGTAGGTCCAAATGATGGAATGGAATCTACAATTGGAGGTTATTTTAGAGTAAAATATCCTAGTAATTGGTCTGAAAATGAAAAATATGGTTTTACATATTCAGATATAGAAAAAGGAGAAAATCCAATAGGAAAATATAAATACCAATAAAAAACACTGGTTACAACAACATATATAATTTATTGCTGGCTTTTTGCCTACTTACGAAAATCCTCGCAACAAACCATATATAAACTGTTAGCTAAAAAACATAAACCCACAAAAAAACCGAGTAATAAGCTCGGTTTTTCAATTCTATAAATATTTAAAAATTATATCATTGCAGCTGCAATCTTTTTATAAGTTCCATTTTCTAATTTTTCTCTAATTGCAGAAAAAGCAGTAATAGTTTCGTCAATATCTTCTTGTGTGTGTGTTGTTGTTGGTATCAATCTTAAAATAATTAATCCTTTAGGAATTACTGGATACACAACAATAGAACAGAAAATTCCGTGGTTTTCACGCAAGTCATTAACCATAGCCATTGCTTCTGGTATATCTCCCTTTAAAAATACTGGAGTAATACACGTTTGTGTAGTTCCTAAATCGAAACCAGCATTTCTTAAACCAGATTGCAAAGCATTGGTATTTTGCCATAATTTTTCTTTCAATTCTGGCATTGTACGTAACATATCCAAACGTTTTAATGCTCCTTTAACCATTGCCATTGGCAACGATTTTGCAAACATCTGAGAACGCATATTGTATTGTAAAAATTGAACTACGTCTTTATCTCCTGCAAAAAAGGCTCCAATACCTGCCATAGATTTTGCAAAAGTTGCAAAATACACGTCAATTTCATCTTGTACTCCTTGCTCTACTCCTGTTCCTTTTCCATCTTTACCCAATGTTCCAAATCCATGAGCATCATCAACCAATAACCTGAAACCATATTCTTCTTTAAAAGAAACAATTTCTTTTAAACGACCTTGTTCTCCACGCATTCCAAAAACGCCTTCAGAAATTACTAAAATTCCTCCACCAGTTTTATCAGCCATTTTTTTAGCACGCTTGATATTTTTTTCAAAGCTTTCCATATCATTGTGCTTGTATACAAAACGCTTACCTGCATGTAATCTTACACCATCAATAATACAAGCGTGTGTATCCATATCATACACAATAATATCGTTTTTAGTAACTAAAGCATCAATAGCAGAAACCATTCCTTGATATCCAAAATTTACTAAATAAGAAGCTTCTTTATCTACAAAAGCAGCACATTCTTGCTCCAATTGTTCATGATAAATAGTATGTCCAGACATCATTCTTGCACCCATTGGATATGCCATTCCATGTTCTGCAGCAGCTTCTCCATCAACTTTTAATATTTCTGGGTGATTGGCTAAACCTAAGTAATCATTGATACTCCAAGTAACTACTTTCTTGCCATTGAAAGACATTCTGTTAGAAATTGGTCCTTCTAGTTTTGGAAAAACATAGTATCCTTCTGCTTGTTTTGCCCATTTACCTAAAGGTCCTTTATCTTCTTTTATTCTTGCAAATAAATCTTGTGACATTGTCTGTTTTTTTTGTTTTCTTATATACTGCAAATTAACCGCTTTTTTTGCAGTTTATCAAATTGTTAAGGGGGATGTGTTTTATTATAAAAACCCTTGTTCTTTCATCCAAGAATCATTGTAGATTTTGTTCATATATCTTGATCCATGATCAGGAAAAATAACGACTACAACACTGTTTTCTTCAAAATATCCAGCATCATCATATTGCTTGGCGGCTTGTATTACAGCACCAGAAGTATAGCCTGCAAAAATGCCTTCTGTTTTTACAATATTTCTAGATGCAAAAGCTGCATCTTTATCAGATACTTTTTCATAAACATCAATAATATCAAAATCGGTTGCAGTAGGAATCAAGTTTTTACCTAAACCTTCAATTTTGTAAGGTGAAACTTCATTCATATCCAATTTACCTGTTTCATGATATTTTTTTAAAACAGAACCAACTGCATCCACTCCTAAAATTTTAATATTAGGGTTTTGTTCTTTTAGGTATTTTCCTGTTCCAGAAATGGTACCTCCTGTTCCACTTGCAACTACCAAATGTGTAATTTTACCTTCAGTTTGTTTCCAAATTTCTGGACCTGTAGTTCTGTAATGTGCATCAATATTTAATTCATTAAAATACTGATTGATATAAACAGATTTTTTGGTCTCTCTATGAATTCTTTTGGCAACTTCGTAATAAGATCTTGGATCATCAGGAGCAACATTGGCAGGACAAACGTGTACTTCTGCTCCCATAGATTTTAACATATCTATTTTATCTTGAGAAGATTTATCACTCACAGCCAAAATACATCTGTAACCTTTTACAATACTAATCATTGCCAAGCTAAAACCAGTATTTCCTGAGGTTGTTTCTACAATTGTAGATCCTTCTTTGATGATACCTTTCTTCTCAGCATCTTCTATAATATGAAGTGCTATTCTATCTTTTGCTGAATGACCAGGGTTAAAAGCTTCTAATTTCGCATAGTAGGAACCTTTAAAATCTTTTGTAATTTTATGAAGTTCAACTAGTGGTGTTTCTCCAACTAATTGTAAAATATTTTTAGTAATTCCTTGATTTCTAGTCATTCTAACATTTTAAAAAACGATCCTTTATTAAGAAGTATTCTGTTGATTTTAATACAACATTTAAGTAGAAGAAATCTTTAGTTTTACAGATTACTTCAATACTGTTTTAATAAAGTTTATTTTTCAATTGTATACAAAAGTACACAACCTAATTGAAATACGAAATTGATTTTAATGATGATTTAATTAAAATATCCTTTTGTTAGTAATTCACTAATTTCTTTAAATATTCTACAAGTAAAACTAATAAAACGTTATTATTTTCTTTTAAAATTTAATCTAATTTGTGCTCTAAAGCTAAAAAGAAAGTATAATCTTTTGCAGTTTCTTTTAAAGCTTCAAAACGTCCAGAAGCACCTCCATGACCTGCTTCCATATTTGTATGCAACATCAACAAATTATCATCTGTCTTTAATTCTCGTAATTTAGCCACCCATTTTGCTGGTTCCCAATATTGTACCTGAGAATCATGATAACCAGTTGTAACTAGCATATTAGGATAAGGTTTAGCTTCAACATTATCATAAGGAGAATACGATTTTATATAATCATAATATTCCTTATTATTTGGGTTTCCCCATTCATCATATTCTCCTGTTGTTAGAGGAATACTATCATCTAACATTGTAGAAATAACATCTACAAAAGGTACAGCAGCTATAATTCCATTGTACAATTCTGGATTCATATTTATTATTGCTCCCATTAATAAACCTCCTGCAGAGCCACCCATTGCATAAAGGTGTTTTGCTGAAGTATAGTTATTATCAATCAAAAATCGAGAACAATCTACAAAATCGGTAAAGGTGTTTTTCTTATTCAGCATTTTTCCATCATCATACCAATTTCTACCTAAATATTCACTTCCTCTAATATGTGCAATTGCATACACAAAACCTCTATCTAACAAGCTTAAACGAGTTGTAGAAAAACTATCAGAAATGGTATATCCATAAGAACCATAAGCATATTGCAACAAAGGTGTATTTGCATTAAGGTCTGTATCTTTATGATAAACCAAAGAAATCGCTACTTTTTTTCCATCTTTTGCAGTTGCCCAAACACGTTCGCTTTTGTAATTTTCTTTATGGAAATTTCCTCCTAATACTTCTTGTTCTTTTTTGATTTCTTTAGATTGATTACTCATATTAAAATCGACAACAGAGCTTGGAGTTGTGAATGAGTTATACGAATATCTTATGATTTCTGTATCAAATTCTGGATTACCATATACTCCAGCAGAATACGTTTCTTCATCAAAAGGCAAATAATAATCTTCTGAATTGTCCCAACGTTTTATACGAATTTTACTCAAACCATTTGTACGTTCTTCTAAAACTAAATAGTCTTTAAATATTGAAAAATCTTCAAGTAAAGTATCTTCTCTATGTGGAATTACATCCACCCAATTTTCTTTGGAAGTTTTGGAGATAGGAGTTTTCATCAACTTAAAATTCGTTGCTTTATCTTTATTCGTTAACAAATAAAAATGGTCTTTATAATGGGCTACATTATATTCTAAGTGCTCCACTCTTTCTTGCAACATTGTGAATTTTCCTGTAGGATTATCAGCATCTAAATATTGCGCTTCAGTAGACAATGTACTATAAGAACCAATAATAATGTACTTTTTAGATTTAGATTTGGTTACATAAGTTCCAAAAGTTTCATCTTTTTCGTGATACACTTCTACATCTTCTGAGGCTGGAGTTCCTAAAATGTGTCTGTAAATTTTTTCGCTTCTCAGTGTTTCAGGATTTTTTTTGGTATAAAAAATAGTTTTATTATCATTTGCCCAAACTGAACCTCCTGTTGTATTTTCTATAATATCTTTATAAATCTCGCCTGTTTCTAAGTTTTTAATTCTTAAAAAATATTGTCTTCTGCTTACAGTGTCTGTTGCAAAAACAGCCAATTTATTATCTGGAGAAATATTTAAACCTCCTAATTGAAAATAATCAAAGCCTTTGGCATATTCATTAACATCAAAAAGAATCTCTTCTTTTGCGGCTAAAGTTTCCTTTTTCCGACTATAAATTGGATATTGATTTCCAATTTCAAAACGAGTGATATAAAAATATCCGTTTTTCTCATAAGGCACAGAAGAGTCATCTTCCTTAATTCTACCTTTCATTTCCTGAAACAAATTTTCTTGAAAAGTCTTTGTATGGTCTGTTACATTATGATAATATTTATTTTCAGCCTCTAAATAAGCTTCCACTTTTTTAGTTTGTCCATCCTTTACTTCTGCTAACTTTTGCCCATCAGACAAACGCATCCAAAAATAATTATCTATTCTAACATCATTGTGTTTCTCTAATTCTTTGGGTTGTTTTTCTGCTACAGGATATTGAGCAGCTGTACTTTTCATCATTTTGTTGTCATTTTTACAAGCGAAAGCAAAAATAAGACATAATATGAACCAAAAAAGAAATATTTTTTCTGATTTCAAATAGTTTAAAAATCCCATTGAAATTAGTAAGTTTGTCATAATAAATTAACTTAAAAAAGAAAATTATGTTTGGAGACTTATCTGGAATGATGGATAAATTGAAAAAGGCGCAAGAAGAAGTAGAAAATACTAA
The DNA here is from genome assembly GCA_965656305.1 of Polaribacter sp. Lineage (GTDB taxonomy): Bacteria > Bacteroidota > Bacteroidia > Flavobacteriales > Flavobacteriaceae > Polaribacter. The sequence continues at coordinate 51,335 of CBFHKA010000004.1, forward strand.
AGTACGATTAGATACTGTTTTGGTTGATGAAGTTTCTTCTGATGGTAAAATAAAAGTAACCTTAACTGCAAATAGAAAAATTAAATCAATTTCTATTGATGATTCATTGCTTAAAGATGCTGAAGAATTGGAAGATTATTTAATCATTACATTAAATAAAGCCATAGAAAAAGCCTCTAAAATTAATGATACAGAAATGGCAGTTGCTGCTAAAAGTGGAATGCCAAACATTCCAGGAATGAATATGTTTAAGTAAGATTTATAAGAGAAAAAACAGCATAAAATAGAGAGCATTGAAGAAAGATAGAAAAATTAAAAATATTTTTTTTCTAACCTTGATCTTTACTCTTTTGTCTTTAATAATAAAAAATAAATGCACCTCAATTTAGAAGATTATATGTTGCCTTGTTTAAGCAAAACCTTTTTTGGTTTAGAATGTTTGGGTTGTGGGTTTCAACGTTCTTTTATATTTTTAATAAATGGTGATTTTATGGATGCATTTAAAATGTATCCTGCAATTTATACGCTTTTAGGACTGTTCCTATTCATTATGATAAATTTTAAAATCAAGTATAAACATTCAAAAAAAATAATTAGTAGATTAGCTTACTTAAATTTATCAATTATGATAATCAACTATCTCATAAAAATTAATCTATAAAGAATCAAATGAAAAAACTTAACACTACTCTAATTTATGTTTTATCATCAGTTAGTTTATTATGCTGTTGTCTTTTTGGACTTGGAGTTCTAATTGCATTACCTTCTTTTTTAATTGCGAATAAAAAACTAAAAGAAGCAGAACAATATCCTGAAGAATATGAAGCTGAGGATATCAAAGCTATGCAAACAGCAAAAACTTTTGCTTTGGTTGCTTTGGCTATTAATGGACTTTATTTTGTATACAGTATTTATAGTATTGCTACTACAGATTGGGATACTTTTATGCAAGAATTTAATCAAAAAATGGAACAATATCAATAATAAAATTGTTGATATTAATTGTCAATTTAAAAACCAACAGAATTCTATATGAATACTGTTGGTTTTTTTTATTGAAGTTGAATGACTTTTAACATCACATAAACAAGATTACTTTTCGAATTAAAGTAACTTTGTAACCAAATAGAATTTTGAGAATATATAATGGAAAAGCAAAAAAAATCTTTAGGAAAAAGAATTTTAAAATGGAGTTTAATTACACTACTCGTTTTCATTATTGGGCTGTTTTCTGTACCTTTTTTATTTAAGGACAAAATTGTTCAAATGATTGCAAATACAGTAAATAACAACGTTAATGCATCTGTAACTTTTAAAAAAACAGACCTAAGTTTGTTTCGCAGTTTCCCCTTAGCTAACTTAAGTGTAAATGATATTGTGATAGCAAATAAAGCTCCATTTTTAGGAGACACTTTATACACTGCAAAAGAATTAAACTTTAGTATGAAAATCACTGAACTCTTTAAAAAATCTGATGAAGTTATAGAGTTGAAAAGTATTTCTACAAAAAAAGGAATTGTAAATATTATATTTAATAAAGCTGGTAATGGAAATTATGACATTGCCATTAAAAATAAAGAAACAGCAAAAGTTAATTCAAATAATAATTCTTTTTCATTTGATATTCAGGAATATGCTTTAGAGAATATGACTTTCAATTATATTGATAGAAGCTCAAATTTAAAACTTCAATTAAGGGATATCAATCATACAGGAAAAGGTAATTTTGCAAAAGACATTTTAGACTTAGACACAAAATCCGAAGCTATTTTATCATTTGATTTTGACAATGTAAATTACATTCACGATGTTGCTATTTCTCTAAATGCAGTTCTAGGAATCGATTTAAAAAACAACAAATATACCTTTAAAGAAAACACAGGTTACCTTAACCAATTGCCTTTACATTTTGATGGTTTTATTCAGTTGATAGATGAAAACCAGTTGTATAATATCAATTTTAAAACACCTACCTCAGATTTTAAAAACTTATTAGCCCTATTACCAAAGCAATATTCAGGAAATTTAAAAGCGATAAAAACTGACGGAAATTTTGATTTGAATGGAACTGTAAAAGGGAAATTATCAGAAAAGACAATTCCTTCTTTTGACATTTCTTTTGGGTCAAAAAATGCAATGTTTAAATATGATGATTTGCCAAAAGCAGTTCAGAATATAAATATTGATGCAAAAATCATTAACAATACTGGAAACACAAAAGACACTTATATAAATGTTCGTCAATTAAATTTTAAAATTGATGAAGATACTTTTACAACACATGGAAATCTTGCAAATCTAACCACAAATCCGAAAATAAATTTGTTTGCAAAAGGGAAAATGAATCTAGCTAATATCAGTAAAGTTTACCCTTCTTTTAAAAAAGAATTAGCAGGAGTTTTAACAGCCGATGTTTCTTCTAGTTTTGATATGAATGCTATTGAAAAGGGGAAATATCAAAATATTACCAATAAAGGAACTGTAAGTGTAAGTGATTTTAAATATGAAGGCAAGGATGTTGCAAATCCATTTTATATTGATAATACTGAAATTAGTTTCAATACAAACTCTATAAACCTAAATCAATTTGATGCCAAAACAGGAAATTCAGATATTGCCATAAAAGGAAGTTTGAATAATTTCTATGGGTTTATTTTCAAAAATCAAGTTTTAAAAGGAAACTTTACTTTGAACTCAATCAACTTTAAAGTTGCAGATTTTTTATCTAACGAAACAACTAAAGAAGGTTCTAACACAGAAAGTGGTCAACTTAAAATACCTGCTTTTTTAGATTGTAAATTTATTGCAAATGCAAAGAATGTAACTTATGATAATATCAACTTAAAAAATGTTTCTGGTACTGTTTTTATAAAAGATGAAACTGTAAACCTAGAAAACTTAAAATCTGATGTTTTTGGTGGAAAAATTGGTTTTGATGGTAAGGTTTCTACAAAAGAGAAAAAGGCTACCTTTAATATGGATTTAAATTTAGAAAAATTGAATATTTCTGAATCTTTTACAAATTTAGAAATGCTAAAATCTATTGCTCCTATTGCAAAAACAATTGAAGGTCAAATAAATTCGACCATAAAAATTTCAGGAAACTTAAATGAGGATATGACTCCGAATTTAAAAACGATTTCTGGTGATTTATTTGGGAAATTATTGAATCCAAAATTAAACTCAAACAACTCTAAAACCTTAAATTTATTAAGTAATAAAGTTTCTTTTTTAGATACTGACAAATTAAATTTAGATGGAATTAATGCTTTTTTATCTTTTGAAAATGGAAATGTAAAAATGAAACCAATTCCGTTAAAATACAAAGATATTGGAATTCAGGTTTCTGGAAATCATAGTTTTGATAAATCTATGAATTATGATATTGTTTTTGATGTTCCTGCAAAATACTTGGGTTCAGAAGTTACTAGCATCATAGCCAAATTATCACCAACAGAAGCAGCAAAAGTGAAAAGTATTCCTGTAAAAGCAAACTTAACAGGAAGTTTTACAAGTCCTAGTTTTTCAACAAATTTAAAAGATGCCACTTCTAACTTAGTCAAAGATTTGGTAGAAAAGCAAAAACAAAATTTACTAAATCAAGGAAAAAACAAATTGACTGATTTGTTAGGTTTAAATAAAAAAAAATCGGATTCTACCAAAACAAAAGACGATACTAAAGACAAAATTAAAAATGTTTTAGGTGGTCTTTTTGGCAAGAAAAAAGATACTACAAAAAAGAATTAGTTATCGGTTTTAAACCAAAGAACCAGCTACTAAAGAAAAACCAATTAGAAGGATGTATAAAGAAATCATAATGATTGTTAATACTCCAATGAATTTATAATGCGATTTTAAATTCTCTAATGCATCAGCTAAAGTTTCTTCATTTTTTGTTGCAATAGCTGTTTTCATTTTTCTTGAAAATTTAAACAAATATAATACTGGCATTACATATAATAATGCCATAACAAAATACGTAATTGACAAGGTTATTCCTAGAGACGAAATACCTTGTTGATGTGCAACCATATCTAACATTGGTGCATAAACTGTACCTACCAAAATTGCAGCAATTATCATAAAAGCAATTGCTATAAACCCAAGTATCGAAAAGAAAAAAGTCCATTTTGCTATTTCTCTTAAAAAAGCTTTTGACTTTGTGTTTAAGGTTAACTGTTCTAATTGTGTAATTGGACTATGCATATTTTTATTTTTAATCAAAAATAAAAAAAAGAAGCCACAAATACACAAAATAAATTTCATGGATTTGTGGCTTCGTAAAAAATACTTATGAATTACGAATTAAACTCCGAAATTGTCTTTTTAATAATAGAAATACAATCTCTTAATTGTTCTTCATTCATTACTAAAGGTGGTGCAAAGCGAATAATATTTCCATGAGTTGGTTTTGCTAATAAACCATTATCTCTTAATTTCATACAAATATCCCAAGCAGTAGAACTATCTTCTGTATCGTTTATTAATATTGCGTTTAACAAACCTTTACCTCTTACTGATTTTACCAAATCATTTTCATTCGCAAAAGCAGCTAATTCTTCTCTAAAAATTACACCTAATTTATCAGCATTTTCTGCTAATTGCTCATCAGCAACCACATTTAAAGCAGCAATTGCAACTGCTGCTGCAATAGGGTTTCCTCCAAATGTAGACCCATGATTTCCTGGTCTAATAACATTCATAATACTATCATTAGCCAAAACAGCAGACACAGGATATGCTCCTCCACTTAAAGCCTTCCCTAAAATTAAAATATCTGCTTTTACTTCTGGGGTTCCAGAACAGTTTTTATTTTCACAGGTACAATTACCACAAGTAGCCAATAAACGACCAGTTCTTGCAATTCCAGTCTGTACTTCATCAGCAATAAATAAAACATTATAATCTTCGCAAAGTTGTTTTGCAGCTGCTAAATATCCTTCTGAAGGCACATAAACTCCTGCTTCTCCTTGAATTGGTTCTACTAAAAATGCAGCTACATTAGGATTGTTTTCCAAAGCCTCTTGCAATTCTTGTAAATTGTCATATTCAATTTTAATAAATCCTTTTGTATAAGGACCAAAGTTTTTTCGAGCTACTGGATCATTAGAAAAAGAAATAATTGTAGTTGTTCTTCCGTGAAAATTATTCTCACAAACAATAATTTCTGCTTTATTTTCATTGATTCCTTTTACTTCATAAGCCCATTTTCTTGCTAATTTTAAGGCAGTTTCCACAGCTTCTGCACCTGTATTCATGGGTAACAGTTTGTCAAAACCAAAAAGATCTGTTGCAAATTTTTCATACTTCCCTAACATATCATTGTAAAAAGCACGAGAAGTTAAGGTTAATGTTTTTGCTTGACTAACCATAGCATCCACAATTTTAGGATGGCAATGCCCTTGATTTACTGCAGAATATGCAGATAAAAAATCATAATATTTTTTCCCTTCAGCATCCCATACATATACACCTTCTCCTTTACTCAAAACCACAGGAAGTGGATGATAATTATGGGCTCCATACTTGTTCTCTAATTCAATCGCTTGTTGCGAACTTAATTTGTCTAAAACAGTCATTTTTATTGTTTTAAATGTTTATACCAAAACATTCCTGTTCTACCTTTATCCTTTCAGCGAGAGCCGAAAATTCAGCGTGGGAAAGAAATCATCCCCGAAGTTTTACAAAAGTAAATAAAATATTTGAAAAAAATTAGAAGTATAATCTTACCAAAAAAGGAAAGTTATAAAATAAAGAAACGCATTACTTTCATACAAATAAGTGTCAAATGAAATATATTAACTCCAGAATTCTCTTTTCTTGTTTAACTTTTCTTCCTCTTTTAAATACTCTTCAGCTTCTTTTGGAGAAAGTACTTTTAAGAAAGAAGGGTGTTGTTCAATTGCATATTCTATTTTTGTAACAATATCAGCAATTTCTTCATTTTCATAATCAATTTCTAAAGGCTCTTTTATCACCATAGATTGCAATACATTCTTCCTTTTTATGTTCAATCCTTTTTTATCAAAAGAGCGTCTAAACCCATCAATAACAATTGGTACAACAACTGGTTTATAGGTTTTTATGATATGGGCTGTTCCCCTTCTAATAGGTTTAAAAGGTGTTGTAGTTCCTTGTGGAAAAGTAATTACCCAGCCATCTTTTATCGCTTTACCAATATTAGAAATATCAGAGTTTTTTACTTGTCTGTTTACATTCTTACCTGCACTTCTCCAAGTTCTATCTATAGAAACAGAGCCTGCATAAGCAAATATTTTAGGCAATAAACCTGCTTTCATCGTTTCTCCAGCAGCCACAAAATAAATATTCAACTTTGGGTTCCATATATAACCAACGTTTTTTATAGTATCATCTCTACCACTTAAAGCTGCATTAAAAACGTGAAACATAGCAGCAACATCAGCAAAATAAGTTTGATGATTAGAAATAAATAACACATTTCTTTCTGGTAAGTTTCTTAAAATTTCAGAACCTTCTATTTGTAATTGATTAAATTTTCTATAACGTCCATGAGAAACAAGTCCGAAAAGACGAATGATAAATTTCTTTATGAATAAATAATGTCCAAAGGGATTCCTTTTAAATAAAGGCATTTATACTAATTTTTTACTTGGTTTCATAAACAAAATTACGAAACAATTTAGGAATTTACTATTTTAACAGTTCTTTAATTTCTGAAAGCATCATTCCTGTTGCTCCCCAAATGATATGATTATCAATTTTAAAACAAGGGACATCTATATTTTTCATATAGGATGTTGTTAAGTTTACAGTAGCTAAACACCTATCATTCAATAAATCACTTACTAAAACTTCTATTACTTTAGCTACTTCGTGATTTAAAATAAAATCTGGTTTTTCTGCTACAAAACCCAAAAAAGGAGTTGCTAAAAAATTACTTGGAGGAATGTATACATCTGTCAATTCTCTAATCATTACTACAGATGCAACGTCTACCCCAACTTCTTCAAAAGCCTCTCTTAAAGCCGTATTTTCTAAATTTTTATCGTTTTTTTCTGTTTTTCCTCCAGGAAAACTAATTTGAGCAGAATGTGTCCCTTTATAAGTGGCTCTTTGAGTTAAAAGTAAAGTTGTTTCATTATTTTCGTTTGGATAAAACAGCGCCAAAACAGCAGCCTTTCTAGGTTTATTTGCTGCAATTTTATCTTTATTATATTTTAAACGAAGTTTAGGTGCCATTTTAAATTGAGCATCTAACCCTCCTAAATTGGCTGTTTTATAATCTTCAATTTTATTTAGAAAATCTTTAAAATCCATTTTGAATAGTTACTTTTAACAAACTTATAATTTTCTGTTTCAAAAAAATATTTTTTGGCAAGAATTTTGAATAGTTAATAGTATGAATAAAAATTATAAAAAGTTAGGTTTAAGCATTATTTTAGATATCATTGGTTTTGTGCCAATTCCATTTTTAGACTTGGCTTGGGCTCCAATTTCTGGTTACATAATGACTAAGATGTATAAAGGTACAAAAGGGAAAGTTGGTGGAGTTATTAGTTTTTTTGAAGAAATATTCCCATTTTCTGATATCATTCCAACTTTTACATTAATGTGGATTTACACCTATATCATCAAAAAAGATGAAGATGAAAATCAAGAAAAAGAAATAACTACTATAGACGTTTAGTTATTTTCTTTAAATAAAAAACCCAATCCCAACCTGCTTAAAAACTTTTTTTCAAAAGCCCAAAAGAATTTAAACTGCCCAAACAACCAACCTACAATTGGTAAAGTCAATTGATATATAGGGAAAATCAGTAAAATTCTAAGTGGATAATAAATCCAACCAGAAATTGTATCAGGATTCAAACCTAAAAAACTAGTTACAGGTTTTGCTACCCATGCTGCAAAAGAACCATTTATTGCAAAAACAATAAAAATGGCAAGGATTGCCCAGTTACTTTCTATTCCCCATCTTTCTTTTAATTTTTCCATTACGCTACTTCTTCTGTTGTTTTTGTTTTTCTAAACATTAACCATAAACCTAATAATACTAAAGGAATACTTAATACCTGACCTGTATTTAAAGGGCTAAAAAACCACTCTTCTCCTCTTTGTTGGACTTGAGGTTCTTTTAAAAATTCGATAATGAAACGTAAAGACCAAAGTACAACTGTAAATAAACCGAATAAAAATCCTATTTGTTGTTTTTTATCTGTTTTCCAATACAAATACCACATCACAAAAAATAAGGCTAAATAACTAAATGCTTCATATAATTGAGTTGGATGTCTTGCTGCAGTTTCTCCAGCTGATTTAAAAATTACACCAAAATTAGAGCCAGTTTCTTTACCATAAATTTCAGAGTTCATAAAATTACCAGTTCTAATAAAAAAACCAGCTAAAGCAACCATTATACCCAATCTGTCTAAAATAAATAACCAAGGTTTTTGTAAATGTTTTTTTGCATAGAAATACATTGCAATAGGTATCCCAATAGCTGCTCCATGACTTGCAAAACCTGTATAACCGGTAAATTTCCAACCTTTTATAAATCCAAATAAAGTATCATTTGGACTCTCTTTTATTGGTAAAAATATCTCTAATAAATGATCTTGATAATGACTCCAACTATAGAAAAACACATCTCCTAAACGCATACCAATTAGCATTGAAATGAAAACGTACATAAATAATGTATCTAGTTTTTCAGCAGGTATTTTATCTTCTACATAAATCTTTTTCATTAAATGTAGTCCTAATAAAAAAGCAGCCACAAACATTAAACTATACCAACGAACTACAAAAAAACCTAGGTCTATTCCTATTGATGGATTCCACTCTATTGCTAAAAAATTCATATTTCTTTATTTCTTTATTGTCTTTGCGAATGTAATGAAGCAATCTCTAATTAAAAACAGATTGTTTCGTAATTCTTCCTTACAATGACATTATTTTTTCTTTTCTGGTACTGGATCATAACCACTTCCTCCCCAAGGATGACAACTAAAAATTCGCTTCAAAGATAACCATCCCCCAGAAAATAAACCGTGTTTTTGCAAAGCTTCTATGGTATAATGTGAACATGTAGGAGAATACCTGCAAGTGGCTGGTGTATAAGGTGATATAGCTGTTTGATAAAAACGAACTAATATTATAAATGGGTATGAAAGTATTTTTTTCAAAATTTAATTTCTTACTAGTTCTCGATACAATTTTGATGAAAAATCAAAATCACACGAACTGACATTTCGTTATTTAAAGCTTTCTAATTTATCGAAAAAGTTGTGCCTTCTTTACCATCTTTTAATTGAATACCAAGTTCAATTAATTCATCTCTAATTTGATCAGATAATGCCCAATCTTTATTTTCTCTTGCTTCTTTTCTTAGTTTGATTAGTAATTCCACAACACCTTTTACTTTTTCAGAATTGTCTTGAGAAGCCTCATTCATTAATCCCAAAACATCAAAAACAAAAGCGTTTAGTGTAGCTTTAAATTCTTTTAAATCTTCTGCTTTTAAACTTGCTTTTTTCTCTTTTATCTGATTCACTAATTTAACTCCTTCAAATAAATGAGAAATTAAAATTGGAGTATTAAAATCGTCATTCATTGCAGCATAACAATCTTTTTTCCATTGTTGTACATCAAATGTTGATGATTTTCCTGTATCAATTTTATCAAGATATGAGATTGCTTCTATCAATTTAGAATGTCCTTTTTCTGAAGCTTCTAATGCGTCTCCAGAAAAATCTAAAATACTTCTATAATTGGCTTGCATATTAAAAAAACGAACTACTGAAGCTGAAAAAGCTTTTGGTAAAATATCGTTTTCTCCTGTTAAAATTTCATTTGGTAAAATATAATTCCCTGAAGATTTAGCCATTCTCTGACCATTTAAGGAAAGCATATTTGTATGCATCCAGTAATTAACAGGTTTTACACCAGAACAGGTTTTAGATTGTGCAATTTCACATTCGTGATGAGGAAATTTTAAATCCATTCCTCCTCCATGAATATCAAAACTTTCTCCTAAATATTTTGTACTCATCACAGAACATTCTAAATGCCAACCAGGAAAACCATCAGACCAAGGTGAAGGCCAACGCATAATATGACGTTCGTCTGCTTTTTTCCAAAGCGCGAAATCTTGTGGGTTTTTCTTATCAGATTGCCCATCTAAAGTTCTGGTATTGTGTATTAAATCTTCTACTTTTCTACCAGAAAGAATTCCGTAATTTTCTTTTTTATTGTATTCGTGTACATCAAAATAAACAGAACCATTTACTTCATAAGCAAAACCTTTTTCAATGATTTCTTTAATCATTTCTATTTGCTCAACAATATGACCAGTTGCAGTTGGCTCTATACTTGGTGGTAAAAAGTTGTAGTTTTTTAAAACATTATGAAAGTCTACTGTATAACGTTGCACAACTTCCATTGGTTCTATTTGTTCTAATCGTGCTTTTTTGGCAATCTTATCTTCACCTTGTTCTGCATCATTTTCTAAATGACCTGCATCTGTAATATTACGCACATAACGTACTTTATAACCTAAATGCAAAAGGTATCTATACACCACATCAAAAAACATAAAAGTTCTTACGTTTCCTAAATGTGCATTACTATAGACTGTTGGTCCGCAAACATACATACCCACATAACCTTCTGTTATGGGTTTAAAATCTTCTTTAGATTTGGATAATGAGTTGTATACTTTAAGGTGATTTTCTTTGTAGAGTTCCATTAAATAATTGACTATTTACAGGCGATAAATATAGGTACTTTAAACAGAATATCGAAATGGAAATTAAGAGAAGTTTTATTGTTTAATTATGGTTATTTAGTTAAAAATTGTTAATTAAACTTTAACTCTGTTAATAGTATATTAAAACGTACTTTTTATTGAAACGATTTTTATCCTAAAACGTCTTTCTAATATACAAACAACATAAAACATTTATATGAATAAATTAAAATCAATCATTACAGTTATTGCTATCAGCTTAGCAACTACTTTTTCTACAACTGCAACAGAAGTTAATACTTCAAAAGTAAATAAAAAACTTAGAACTGAGATTGTTTCTAAATTAGGAAATAAAATATCTTTATTAATTAAAGAAGATACACAAGCTGAAGTTTCATTTATTATTAATAGCAAAAATGAAGTAGTTGTTGTTTCTGTAGACAGCAAATATGACGACTTCAACTCTTTTGTAAAAAGTAGGTTGAATTACAAAAAGATTAATGAAACTGGTGCTAAAAAAGGGGAAATTTATAGAATGCCTATAAAAATTAATAAAAAATAAAAGAACAACTGGTTGGTTAGTTGGTGCTCAATATTCGTTTCATTACGAATTTGGGCATTTTTTTATTCGTATTGTTTCATTTCAGCATCATAGAATTCACCAGCTTTATCCATTAAATCTGCTAATTCTGTTGCAATATCTTCTTCACTTTCTCCTGTTAAATCCTCAAACCATTCTACTTCATCATCTTTTAGATTTATCATAAAACGAGGGAATTCTGTATGTAGTACAAAAATATCTTCAGGAAACTCGCTATTATCAGCCAATAAAAATTTAGGTAAATTCATTTTTCTAATTATTTGTGCAAACTTACAAATATCTTTCTTTAACCACGTTTAAATGATGGATTTGATGTCCAGAAAATAAATAGCCCAATGCTCTTACAGATATTTCGTTTTCAGAAGCAATACCTTTTCTTAACAAAACTTCTTCAGAAAAACTCTGATAAAGTAAAATTGTCCCTTCTCTTAAAATTTGCATTTCATCCAATAAATCATAATAATCTCTTTTATTGGCTTCAGAATTATCAACAAAAATATCTTGATCAAATCCTGGTAATTCAGTTTTATCATTTCTTGCAAAACATAAGGCTCTGTAACAAAAAACACGTTCTGTATCAATAATGTGCTGTATCAATTCTTTTAAAGTCCATTTACCTTCTGCATAAGCAAAATCACCTTTTTCTTTAGGCAAATTTCTCAAAATCATTTCAAATTCTTTTTGGGAATCTATTAAATGATTCATAATTGATTTCTCTTTTTCAGCTACTAATTTTATGTATTGTTCAAAATAAGGTGCATATTCATTTTTAGGAATCATATCAATAGATTTATGTATGTTTGTTACTGCGAATTTAATCATTTTTGAAAAACATAATTAGATTAAAAAAAGTAACAATTTTAATGTTTTACTACACTATTTCTTACTTCAAATTTTTATTAAAATCTCAAAATCAACATGGATTGCATTCACCTTTTGTATACGATTTTGTTACAAAAGGATTATATAAGAAAAAGAGCAAAAACACCATTACAAATACATTTTCAGAACTAAAAAACCTATCAACAAAACAACAAAAATTACTCTCTAAAATCTTAGAATATTTTAAAGTAAATACAATTTATTTTGATTTTATAGAATTCTCTAAATCTTCAAAAAAAAACTACAAACTACTACTTATCAAAGACATACATCATTTAAATGAAGTGAAATTTACAAATTTAAATTCAAAACACTTTATTGTAATTAGTGGTGTTTATCAAGATAAAAAATCTAACAAGTTATGGGAAGAAATTATTAAAATTGATACTGCTACAGTAACCCTAGATTTATATTATTTTGGGTTAATTTTCTTCAGAAAAGAACAAGTAAAAGAACATTTTATAATAAGGTCATAAAACAATTTAATCTTTTAACTGTTAAATTGTTTTAAAGTTAAACTAAACAACCTTCAAACTTTGTAACTTTGATACTTTAAAACTTTGCAACTTTAGTAAAATGAAAATATACACAAAAACTGGTGATACAGGAACTACTGCTCTTTTTGGAGGTACAAGAGTAAAAAAATACAATCTACGTATAGAAAGTTATGGAACTGTAGATGAACTCAACTCATACATTGGTTTGATAAAAGATCAAGAAATTAGTGAAGTAATTAAAACGTCTTTATTGAAAATTCAAAATGAACTGTTCACTTTAGGAGCTATGTTAGCAACACCACCAGAAAAAGAAACTCTAAAATCAGGCAAAGAACGTTTGAATATTCCAAAAGTAAATGAAGGTTCTACTGAATTTTTAGAAAATGAAATTGATAAAATGGATGCTGAATTGCCTCAAATGACGCATTTTATTTTACCTGGAGGTCATCAAGCTGTGTCATTCTGTCACGTAGCAAGATGTGTTTGTAGAAGAGCAGAACGTTTATCTGTAGCGTTAAATGATGATGAAAGTATAAATAATGACATCATAAAATACTTAAACCGACTTTCTGACTATCTTTTTACGTTGGCACGAAAGTTGTCCAAAGACTTAGCAGTAGAGGAAATCAAGTGGATTCCTGAAAAAAAATAAAACGTTCTTTTTTTATCGATTTGAAGAATTTATAAATTTTAATGTTAAGCTAAAAAATTGATTTTAAGCATTTCATAAAATTACATAAAGACTTCCAAATAAATTTCTTAAAAAAGACTTGCATAATTCAGCAAAAAAATTATTTTTGCACAAAATTAAACATTAAGAAATGTATTGGACATTAGAATTAGCATCTTATTTAGCAGATGCACCTTGGCCAGCAACCAAAGACGAGTTAATAGATTACGCTATTAGAACTGGAGCTCCTTTAGAAGTAGTAGAAAATCTACAGGATATTGAAGATGAAGGCGATTCGTATGACTCGATTGTTGAGATTTGGCCAGATTACCCAACTGAAGATGATTATCTTTGGAACGAGGATGAATACTAAACATAACAATTAAAATATAAAAGTCTCTAAAGAGGCTTTTTTTTTGTTTTTCTTTTAACTAGGAAAAACTTTTTTCGGGTTGATAAAACTTGATTTTCAATTAAACAAACACAGTTACATTTAAGTAACTGAAAAACACATATATAAATGGGAATTTTAGATTCAGTAATTAAACTTTTTGTAGGTGATAAACAACAAAAAGATTTAAAAGGACTTCAACCAGTTGTTGATAACGTCAGAAAATTTGAAGCAGAAATCGCAAAACTTAGTCACGACGAATTAAGAGCGAAAACGTTAGAATTTAAAGGAAAAATCAATTCAGCCACAAAAGAATTAACTGATAAAATTACTGCTTTAGAGGAAGAAGCTAAAACTGCTGATATAGACAGACAAGAAGATATCTATACTGAAATAGATACTTTGAAAGATGAGGCTTATACAATTTCGGAAGCTGTACTTATTGAAATAATGCCAGAAGCTTTTGCTGTAGTTAAAGAAACTGCAAAACGTTTTGTAGAAAATGAAGAAATTGAAGTAACTGCAACTCCTTTTGATAGAGAATTATCTGCTGAAAGAGACAATGTTATTTTAGAAGATGACAAAGCTTTTTGGGCAAACTCTTGGGATGCTGCAGGTAAACCAGTTACTTGGGATATGATTCATTATGATGTACAGTTGATTGGTGGTTCTGTTTTACATCAAGGAAAAGTAGCAGAAATGATGACTGGTGAAGGAAAAACATTGGTTTCTACTTTACCTGTTTACTTAAATGCTTTAACTGGAAATGGTGTGCATTTAGTAACTGTAAATGATTATTTGGCAAAACGTGATAAGGCTTGGATGGCTCCTATTTTTGAGTTTCATGGATTAACTACAGATTGTATTGATTATCATCAGCCAAACTCAGATGCACGTAGAAAAGCTTATAATGCTGATATTACTTATGGTACAAATAACGAATTTGGTTTCGATTATTTACGTGATAATATGGCTAGTTCTAAAGATGATTTAGTGCAAAGAGCGCCAAATTATGCCATTATTGATGAAGTAGATTCTGTATTAATTGACGATGCAAGAACGCCTTTAATTATCTCTGGACCAATTCCACAAGGAGACAGACACGAATTTAACGAACTAAAACCCTTAGTATCAGATATTGTAAGTCTTCAAAAACAACATTTAGTTAAAGTTTTAGCAGAAGCTAAAAAATTATTAGCAGAAGGAAATGAAAAAGATGGTGGTTTCTTATTATTAAGAGTATACAGAGGTTTACCAAAAAACAAAGCCTTAATCAAATACTTATCACAAGAAGGTATCAAACAAATTTTACAAAAAACTGAAAACACATATATGGCTGACAACAATAAGTTGATGCCAGAAGTAGATGAAGATTTATGGTTTGTTGTTGAAGAAAAAAACAATCAAATTGATTTAACTGATAAAGGAATTTCTCATTTATCTGAAAAAACACAAAATGACAATTTCTTTGTGTTACCTGATATTGGTGTAAAAATTGGAGAAATTGACAGCTCTGAAATCGAATCAGAAGAAAAAGCGAAACAAAAAGAAGAATTATATAAAGACTTCAATATTAAAAGTGAACGTATTCACACCATGAATCAACTTTTGAAAGCATATACTGTTTTTGAAAAAGACGTTGAATATGTGGTGATGGATAACAAAGTGATGATTGTTGATGAGCAGACTGGACGTATTATGGATGGTCGACGTTATTCTGATGGTTTACATCAAGCCATTGAAGCTAAAGAAAACTGTAAAATTGAAGATGCAACACAAACTTTTGCAACTGTAACTTTACAGAACTACTTTAGAATGTACAGAAAACTGTCTGGAATGACAGGAACTGCCATTACAGAAGCTGGTGAATTATGGGAAATCTATAAATTAGATGTTGTTGAAATACCAACAAACAGACCTATTCAAAGAGATGACAAAGAAGATTTAATTTACAAAACTGCTCGTGAAAAGTACAATGCAGTAATTGAAGATATTGTAAAATTAGTTGGAGAAAATCGTCCTGTTTTAGTAGGAACAACTTCAGTAGAAATTTCAGAATTATTAGGAAGAATGTTACAAATGCGTAAAATTCCTCATAATATATTAAATGCAAAATTACACAAACGTGAAGCAGATGTTGTTGCAGAGGCTGGTAAACCTGGTGTTGTAACAATTGCAACAAATATGGCTGGTCGTGGAACAGATATTAAATTATCTGATGAAGTAAAAGCTGCTGGTGGTTTAGCAATTATTGGAACTGAAAGACACGATTCACGAAGAGTTGACAGACAATTAAGAGGACGTGCAGGAAGACAAGGTGATGTTGGTTCTTCTCAGTTTTATGTGGCTTTAGATGATAATTTAATGCGTTTGTTTGGTTCTGATAGAATCGCTAAAATGATGGATAGAATGGGTTTAAAGGAAGGTGAAGTAATTCAGCATTCTATGATTACCAAATCTATTGAAAGAGCACAAAAGAAAGTTGAAGAAAACAATTTTGGTATTAGAAAACGTTTATTAGAATATGATGATATTATGAACGCTCAACGTGAGTTTGTTTATAAAAGAAGACGTCATGCATTAGATGGAAAACGTTTACAAGTAGATATTGCAAATATGATTTATGATACTTGTGAATCTATTATTAATACAAACAAAGCTGCAAAAGATTTTCAGAATTTTGAATTTGAATTGATTCGTTTTTCTTCGATGACTTCTCCTATTTCTGAAGAGGATTTTGAGAAACTTTCTGAAAAAGAATTAGCTGATAAATTATATGATTTTGTTACAGAACATTATAAAAACAAAATTGAAAGAAACTCAGTTTTAGCATATCCTGTAATTAAAGATGTGTACGAAAATGAAGGAGATCGTTATGAACGAATTGTAGTTCCATTTACTGATGGAGTAAAATCTTTACAAGTTGTAACAAACTTAAAAGAAGCATACGAATCTGAAGGAAAAAGTTTAATTACTGACTTTGAGAAAAATATCACATTAGCTATTATTGATGAAAACTGGAAAGATCATTTACGTAAAATGGATGATTTAAAACAGTCAGTACAAAATGCATCCTATGAACAAAAAGATCCTTTATTAATCTATAAGTTTGAAGCTTTTGAATTATTTAAAGTAACTGTTGATCAAATCAATAGAGAAGTATTATCATTCTTATTTAAAGGAGAATTACCTCAACAATCGAATCAGATTTCTGAGGCTCGTCAACAAAAAAGAGAACGTTTAAATACAAGTAAAGCAGATGTTCAAAACACCACTGAACAAGCTATTCAAAATTCTCGTCAACAATCTCAAGAGCCAGTAGAAACAATGGTTAGAGAACAACCAAAAATTGGTAGAAATGAAAGAGTTACTATCAAAAATGTAATGAGTGGTGAAGAAAAAGTGGTAAAGTACAAACAAGCCATTCCTTTAATTGAAAAAGGTGAATTTGTTTTGGTGAATAAATAAATTATCTTTCAATTACTTTTGAAAGTAAAACTAAAAAATCCGTTTAGAAAATTTCTAAACGGATTTTTTCATATAGAATATCTACTTAATTATTCTTTAATAAATTTAGAAGTATAACTAGATTTATCAGCATAAACTTTTATCAAATACAATCCACTTGATAAATCTTCAACATTTAATTTTTCTAAATTTTTGGTGAATTTCATTAACCTTTTTCCTAACACTGAATAGATTTCAACTTTTGTTAATGAAATCAATTTTACATCAATTGTTAAAATATCTTTTACAGGGTTTGGATAAAACACAATAGCATCAACAAAAATATTATCATTAACATTCAAGACACAAGTATCTCCAACTGTATAAGAAAAATATTTTGTTACTGCTAAACCACCAGCAAAAGCAAATTTACAGGCATAATTAATTGTTTGTCCATTTGTAAACCCACCAACTGTTTTTGTAAATTTCTTACCAGACACTAAACTCATTTGAGTTTCAGAAAATGGAGATTGTTTCCATAAATAAGCTACAACTCCTGTTTTATCAGCATCTAACAATTCAAAAGTAAAAGTAACATCTGTTCCATTGGTTGTAAATTCATAAGTAAAACCTGATGAAAATGCCCCTTCAATAGCATCACTTTCTGTTCCTGAACAATCTGAATTTGTATTTTTTAGAGTTGTAGCTTGTAAACTAATTGAATTATTTGAAGCTTCATTTCCAGAAAAATCTTTGGCTGACACACTAAAAGAATACGAAATTTCTTCATTTAATCCATTTATAATCATTGATTTCTGTACTCCTGATTCTCCGTTCACGGTTTCAGTTGTATTTCCATAAGAAATATCATAAACCACTTTTCCAGAATTATCTGTAGCGTTTAGCAAAATTTCTACTGAATTTGCAGTAACATTTCCAATTGTAGCCGTAAAATTTTCAGGTGCAATTGTATCAGATGTACTACCTGTACAACTACTTCCTACAACATAATCGAAATATTTTGTGGCAGACAAACCACCTGCATAAGCAAATTTACATGCATAACTTATGGTTTCGCCAACTGTTAAACCTCCAACATTACTTGAAAAAATATATCCAGATTCTTGGTTCATTTGTGATTCTGAAAATGGAGATTTTTTCCAGAGATAAGCTACTACTCCACTTTTATCAGTATCTAATAATTCAAATTGTATTTTAACAGATGTTCCAATAGTTTCAAAAGATACTTTATAACCTTGTGAAAAATTGCCTTCACTTGCATCAGCAGAAACCTCTTCACACTTTTTTTCTTCAGCAACTTCTATTGAAATTTCTTCTGATGTTGTTTTTGCTCCAGAATTATCAGTAGCAATCGCTGAAATTTTATGAGAACCAAGAGCAGCATCTGTCCAAATAAAATCAAAAGGAGCTATAGTATCTTCTCCTAATTTTGTAGTTCCGTTAAAAACCTCAACTAATGCAATTGAACCATCTAAATCGTTGGCAGATGCTGAAATTGTAATTTCTTCACCTTCTTTAAAAGTAGCATTATTGCTTGGAGATGTAATTGATATGGTAGGATTTACATTTCCGTTTGCAGTAACAATCACCAAAACCTCATCTGAATCTTGGTAAGTTCCATCATTTACAGTTAATCTACATTTATAAACTCCTTCTACTAGATTAGAAATAATTGGTGAAGCTATTGTTACATTATCAAAAGTAATAACAGAAGGTCCATAAATCTGCTCCCAATTATAAGTGATGCTTTGACCTTCTGAATCATTACTTGCAGAACCATCTAAAACTCCTGTTAAATTAGGTAAAATTACGGAAACATTATTTCCTGCGTCAGCAACTGGAGGTACAAAAGACAAGGCTTCTTTATAGCTAAAAGTCATCTTTCCTAAATTGAATTCTCCATTTTCGATAAATAAACGCAATACATTTTCGCCTTTTGTCAATTCAATATCAGAAACACTTTGCGTTTGCCAAACATCCCAATCAGAAGTATAGCCAACAGAAATATCTGGACTTACTTTAGTCCCATCTACCTCAAAATAAAAAGGACCTCCTCCACTTTCATTTCCAGATGCATATCTAAAACTCAAGTCATAAACTCCAGCAGTTTGGACATCAACTGTATATTCCATCCATTCTCCTGCAGCATTCCAACCTACTATTGCTCCTTCTCCATTTACAGAAATTGCATCTATATTTTCATCTGTTCTAAAGTCTCCGTTGTTACCCACTGAAGTATCTACATAAGCAATGCCTTGACCACTTCCACCTTCAAATTTATCATAAAAACCAGCTTCAATTTCTCCTGGAATTGAATGAGGTGTTCCTAAATAAGGCACTTGTTCACCTACTTGAACTTCTATTATATTGGTTACATCAAATTGCGTATTTACATAAACTTTGGCATAAAATCCGTGAACACCTAAGGTTAAATTATCTGCTTTTAATTGATAAGGAGCAGTTGTATCTTCACCTATTAAGGTTGTTCCATCAAAAAATTCAACTTTAGTAACATTACTTCCATTTATTATTGCTGATAAATTTACACTTCCACTAGGGAAAGCTTGCGCAAAATCTGAACTTAAAACACCAGAAACCTCAATATCTCTATTGGTTTTCATTTGATTGGCAGGAACAACTAATTGAAAACCATCAGAAAAAGTAACTGTAATTTGAGCATCAGAATAATTATGAGCTACATATGTGGTTTCTCCATTTTGTTTAAAAACTCCTGCAATAGGATAATCAGCAGTAATCGTAGCATCAACAACACCCATTGCATTTACAGAATGCAACCAATGATAGGTTTGCGCATCAGAAATTCCAAACTTTAAACTTCTATCTGGGTAAGCATTGTATAAATCAACCGCTTTTTGAGGGTTTGTCATTGATAAATATTTCCAATAGGTATCATACCATAAATTTGGATGTTCTTGATTATTTAAAACCACGGTATTTGCTTCAATTTCTGTCCACAATTTTTGAGCATATTGTTGATTGTGTCCTAAATAAAATGAACCTCCGTGAATTGGATACATTTCAATTCCGTAAGCAGCTTCAATATCTGCTGTCCAAAAGGTACCATTATCATAAGAATTTCCCCAAACTCTGGAAACCAAACTGTATTGTTGTGATGATTGGAAATTACGTTCATAAACATCGAACCAATATTCTTCTACTGCAGTTTGTTCTGTGGTATAGATATAGATTCCTAAATCTCTAATATCATCATTCTCTGTAATGGTTCCCCAATGAATTAAAGAAGAGGCAAATTGCATGCTTTCTGAAGTAGATTCTTGGTCATTTCCTTGTGGAAAAGTTGCAAATCCATTTGCCCAACTATGACCTGCATAAGGGCTAAAATTTCTTAGAAAAGGGAATAATGTATCATTTCTATCAGCAGAAGCTGCATCACTAATTAATGTATTAATCATTGGTCCCCATTTTGAAGCCCAACCAGGTTCAAATTGTTCCATAAAAGCAGCTGCGTGAATAAAATATCCCCAATGAAAATGATGGTCGTTGATATTTGTGTCTTGCCCATGACCTGATGGATATCCCAACAATGCAGACCAAGTATTATTATAATAAAACAAAAACGCTTTTTCTCCAGACTCATAGGTTAACCAATCTTCCAAACGTTCTTTAACGGTTGCAATCATTTTATCTCTTGCAACAATATTTCCTGTTTGATCTGCAATTCTTGCAGTTTGAATTAAACGATTCATCACTTGACCTTCATTATATGAATCTGTCCAAGTGGCTAAACCATCGTTTTCAATTTGAGAAATTTTTGCATCTAATTCTGCTGGACTAAAACCATTACTATAATTGGCTAAATATGGAATTGTTGGTAAAATACCTTTAAAAGTATTTTCAACTGTAAAACTATTGCCTGCTAACATTTTTAGTTCTCCCCTTACAGAACCATACGTATAAGCACTTGGCACAGGAGAATTAGAACTTGTATTATACCATTGATGAGGCAACAAACCCAACAACATATTTGAGTTAGTTCCTTCTTTTACATCAGCAGTAACTGAAAAAGTTGTAGTTAATTTAGAAGTAGTTTCATTATAATTCCAACTTGTAGTTGTATTTGAAGGAAAAACATAGGCATAATCTTGTAATTCTTGAGCTACAGAGCTTACATTACCTGTGTTTTGTGGCAACATAGCCATAGACCAATAGGTTTTACCATTTAGTGTGGATGTATATGTACTTCCTGATTGAGACCAAATACTACCTATTGGAGCATAAAACACAAAATCTTGACCACTTGCAGCGTTTTCAATAATTAAAATTTCATTATTGATTGATGCTGAGCCTGAGTTTACTTTAATTTCCACGATATCATCAGCATCTTTTTTATAATATAGAAATGGCATTCCAATTCCTGAAGTTACGTTCATTTCATTATCTGCATCTTTCCAATTCATAGTTACTGTCCAATCAGAATAATCAGAAACAGTTGCTTTATTAGTTGATAAACCTTGTAAACCAACTTCAATAGGAGCAGAATCTCCAATAACTCCCCAAGGGATATACGTAACAATTAAACCTTTATTTGTGGTTTTCATTGTCATTGGGTAATTAAACAAATTATCTGCGTGATTTTCTTTTACTAATTTAGACCACCAATCATTAGTTGGCACTGGCTTCCCTAAAGCATTTCCTGATAATTGAGGTGATCCTGATGGAAAACCGTTTCTACCTGCTTCATCTGTTCCTGGAAAAGAGTTTGTATAACTTCCATTACCAACTTGAGTAGTTTGAGCTGATATAGAGATAGCACAAAATAATGCAACAGCCCAAAAAGCTTTTTTAACTATTTTTTGTTTTATAAAACTCATATTTTAATCTTTTATAAGTTTAATAATTTTAACACCAAACAATGTTTTTATTTGAGCAAAATAAAAACCTGTTTTTAAATGAGAACCATTAACAACAGTTCTATTTCTATTAGGCTGTGAAGTAAAGACAAGTTTACCTTGTAAATCAAATACTCTAATTGAAGTTATTTTCTCATTATCAATTTTAATTGTCCAGCTATTTTGAGAAGGGTTTGGATATGCTTTAATTTTTAAAATTTCTTCATTATTTATTCCTAATGAAGGCTCTTTCCAAAAATATATATTATCTAAATAAATTTCATTTGAAAAACCATTACCTCCTATAAATTTTAAATGTATAGCCTTTGAAATATCTTCTGTAATATTTGCTACAGGAATATCTATGCTCTGCCAAGTGGCATCAACATTTGGAATTGAATGTGATATTTCTGCTCCTGAGCTTATAACAACTACACTAGGATTTACACCATAAACTGTCCAAATATCAAAATGCAAATATTCCATAGCACTTAAATCTTGAATAGAATTAAATTCAATTCCTTGATAACTAAAGTTAGGATAAGCTAGTACTCCATTTCCTGAACCTAGTGGTTGGAAATCTGTATTTGCAGAATTATAACCACTTTGTTGCCAATATGGATTATAATTTGCACCTGAGATATTGTTGTAAGCATCACTAAAAATTGAAATCACATTAATATTTTCGCGAGCAGGCGGATTTGGTGGATTTACATTTGGTGCTCCAATATAAAAGGATATTTTATACGATTTCGTAGTTGATCCATCTTGTGATGTAACTAATACAGTAGCATCTCCAGGAATAGAAGTCGCTTGTGTAATTACTCTTGTAGCAGAAGCATCTGCAGTTGTTGCTAAAGTAATTTGTGGCACTTGAGTTGTTCCTCCAGGTAAAGGCATTAAATAAGTTTCTGAATTTGGGTTAAATCCTGAAACTGAATTTCCATCAACTTTTAAAGCACTAAGTGTTGCATCTTTTCCTGCTAATGTTGGGTTTTTATAAAAATAGATATTATCTACATAAATGGCACTTGGAGAACCATCACCACCAGCAAATTTTAAATGTGCAACTCTAGTAATATCCTCAGTTATTCCTGCAATAGGAATATCTATACTTTGCCAATTACCATCTCCATTTGAAATTGTATGAGAAATTTCTGCTCCAGAGCTTAAAACTGCAACAGTAGGCACAACATCTTTTACTGTCCAAATATCTAAATGTAAGAACTCCATTCCAGTTAAATCTTGAACTGAATTTAATTCTATTCCTTGATATGTAAAGTTTGGATATGCTAAAACTGCATTACCAGAACCTGTAGGTTGGAAATTTGGATTTGCAGAAGTAAAACCTACTTGTTGCCAATCTGGATTATAATTTGCGCCTGTAATATTGTTATAAGTGCCGCTAAAAATTGAAATTACATCTAATGGATTACGTGCTGGAGGTGTTGGTGCATTTATGTTTGGGGCTCCAATAAAAAACGAGACTGTATACGTTTTATTTGTTGTGCCATCTTGTGATGTTACTAAAATAGTTGCATCTCCTGGAATCGAGGACGCTTGCGTAATTATCTTTGTAGCTGAATTATCTGTTGTGGTTGCTAAAGTAACTTGAGGGACTTGAGTTGTTCCCCCTGGTAAATCCACCAAATATAGTTCAGAATTAGGTGAAAAACCTGCAACAGAACTTCCATCAACTTCTAAAGCATTTAAGGTTGCATCCTTTCCTGTAGATGTAGGTTTTTTATAAAAATAGATGTTATCAATATAAATCTCAGTTGTAAAACCATTACCACCAGTAAATTTTAATTGAATAGCTTTTGTAATATTTCCTGTAATACCAGCAACAGGAATATCTACACTTTGCCATTTACCATCTCCATTTGGAATTGCATGAGGAATTTCTGCTCCAGAACTTAAAACAGTAATACTAGGATTTACTCCATTTACAGTCCAAATATCTAAATGTAAAAACTCCATTGAAGTTAAATCTTGAACTGAATTAAATTCTATTCCTTGATAATTAAAATTAGGATATGCTAAAACTGCATTTCCAGAACCTGTTGGTTGGAAATTTGTATTCGCGGTATTAAAACCATTTTGTTGCCAATAAGGATTATAATTCGCACCAGTTATATTGCTATAAGTATCACTAAATATTGAAATAACATCTAAATTTTCACGAACAGGTGGAGTTGGAGCATTAATATTTGGTGCTCCAATATGAAAAGATACTTTATAGGTTTTTGTAGTTGAACCATCTTGAGAGGTTACTAAAACTGTTGCGTCACCAGGAATTGAAGTTCCTTGCGTAATTACAGTTGAAGCTGATGCATCTGTTGTTGTAGCCAAAGTAATTTGAGGCACTTGAGTTGTTCCTCCTGGTAAAGCGATTAAATAAGTCTCGGTATTAGGAGAAAAATCTGTAACTGAAACTCCATTTACTTCTAAAGCACTTAAAGTAGCATCTTTTCCTGAAGCTGTTGCATTTTTATAAAAATAAATATTATCAAGATAAATAGCAGTTGTAGACCCATTTCCTCCAGTAAACTTAAGTTGAATAGCTTTTGAAATATCACCTGTGATACCTGCAATAGGGATCTCAAGGCTTTGCCATTCTCCATCTTTATTTGAAAGTGTATGTGGAATTTCAGCACCAGAACTTATCACTGTTATACTTGGTACTACTCCATCTACAGTCCAAATATCTAAATGCAAATATTCCATTGCTGTTAGATCTTGAACAGAATTAAATTCTATTCCTTGATAATTAAAATTAGGATATGCTAAAACTGCATTTCCAGAACCTGTTGGCTTAAAATCAACATCGGCTGTAGAATACCCATTTTGTTGCCAATCAGGATTATAATTTGCCCCAGTTATATTATCGTAAGCATCACTAAATATAGAAACTACATCTAATGGTTTTCGAGTAGGTGGTGTTGGAGCATTTGTTGAAGGTTGATTATTACTATCTTCATTATTAGCTTTCATTGATTGTATTGAAAGTATTAAGGAAAACAAAATCAATAATATCTTTAATATAGATTTTTTCATAATTAAACTCATTTGGTTAAATGTATTTGTTCGATTTTCAAAGCTATAACTACTTAAAATCTTAAAACAAAAACTATGTATATAAAAACTATACAGTATTATAAAAATACTTAACTTAATTTCAATTAATCAAAAACTAACTATACATTGGCTATACATTGGCTATACATTGGTTATACATTGGTTAAAAAAGAAATAAAAAAACCGTTTAGAAGTTTTCTAAACGGTTTAGTAATATTTTAGATTCCCTTTTTCTAGGGAATGACAAATCAATCAAAATCAGTATCCATTTTTAGATAATCTAAAAATTCTCTTTTGGTGTCTTTTTCTTTAAACTTACCTCCAAATTCAGCAGTAACAGTAGAACTTTCTATGTCTTTTATTCCTCTAGAATTCACACACAAATGTTTTGCATCAATAACACAAGCAACATCATCTGTACCTAAAGCTTCTTGCATTGCTTGTACAACTTGCATTGTTAAACGTTCTTGTACTTGTGGTCTTTTAGAAAAGTATTCTACTATTCTATTCATTTTAGATAAGCCTATTACTTTTCCATCAGAAATGTAAGCTACATGAGCTCTACCAATAATAGGTAATAAATGATGCTCACAGGTAGAATAGACCACAATGTTTTTTTCTACCAACATCTCACCATAATTATAATTATTGTCAAATGTTGAAGCCTTAGGCATATTTTTAGGATTTAATCCCATAAATATTTCATTAACAAAAGCTTTAGCAACTCTTTTCGGAGTTCCTTGTAAACTATCGTCTGTTAAATCCATTCCTAAAGTTTCTAAAATATCTTTAACACTTTCTTGGATTCTACTAATTTTTTCTTCGTCAGAAATATCAAAAGCGTCTGCTCTTAATGGAGTTTTTGCAGATGTACCTACATGATTCTCTCCTATTTCTTCAATTCTTTCGTCATTCATTTTGCTGCTCAATTCAAACATTTCAATCTATATTAAAGTGCAAATTTACGTGTTTGCAACGTATTAAAATCGTTTTTTAATAAATTTAACCTATTAAAGCATAATTATTTATGCCTTTAGTTTATCTATTAATTCTGATAAAGAACATTTTGTTTGTTCACCAGAAATCATATTTTTTAAAGTATATTCTTGTTTTTCAATTTCTTGAGACCCTACAAGAACCACAAATGGAATTTCGCGCTTATTTGCATAATTCATTTGTTTTTTCATTTTTGCGTTATCTGGATACAATTCTGATTTTATATTATTACCTCTTAATTCTGAAACTGCTTTCATTGAATATAAAGCTTCTTGTTCTCCAAAATTGATGAATAATACTTTTGGCTTTGGCAAATCGACTGTTTTAAACAAGCCTAATTCTTCTAAAACCAAATAAATTCTATCCAATCCAAATGAAATTCCAACTCCACTTAATGGTGTTTTTACACCAAATAAAGCTGTTAAATCATCATATCTTCCTCCACCTCCTATAGAACCCATTTTTACACCTTTTGGTGCAGCAACTTCAAAAATGGCACCTGTATAATAATTTAATCCTCTTGCTAAAGTAACATCTACTTCTAAATTAGCAGATTCTAAACCTAATTCTGATACAGAATTGATTACAAAACGCAACTCCTCTACTCCTTTTGTACCTTCTTCTGATGTTGCTAACATTGCTGCTAAAGCATCTAAATTCTCTTCATTAGTTCCATCAAAAGAAAATAAAGGCTGTACTTTTTGAATGGCTTCTTCAGTAATACCTTTAGATAACATTTCTGCTTCAACTTTTTCTTGACCAATTTTATCTAACTTGTCTAAAGCTACTGTAAAATCGATTAATTTATCTTGTGCACCAATTACTTCTGCAATACCAGATAATATTTTTCTGTTATTGATTTTAATAGTCGTTTGTAATAAACCTAACTTACTAAAAACAGTATCATATAATTTGATAAACTCTACTTCTTGCCATAAAGATTTGCTACCAACAACATCTGCATCACATTGAAAAAACTCTCTAAAACGCCCTTTTTGAGGTCTATCTGCTCTCCAAACTGGTTGAACTTGGTACCTTTTAAAAGGAAAAGTAATTTCGTTTTGGTGTTGTACAACATATCTTGCGAAAGGGACTGTAAGGTCGTATCTTAATGCTTTTTCGGAAATCTGAGAAGTAACTTTTACACTCTCTTTCTCTATTAATAATTTTTCATCAGCTTTTTTAAGAAAATCTCCTGAATTTAAAATCTTAAAAATCAAACGATCACCTTCCTCACCATATTTTCCCATTAAAGTAGATGAGTTTTCAAAACTTGGCGTTTCTATAGGTTGAAATCCGAATGTTTCAAAAGTAGTTTTAATCGTATTCATAATATAAGTACGATTTGCTACTTCTGTTGGCGAAAAATCTCTTGTTCCTTTTGGGATGCTTGGTTTCATATCTTATCTATATCATTCCCTTGTAAAAGAGAATCTATTTTTAAAATTAATTGACAAATAGTATGAGATTCCCAATTTCTTGGGAATGACAAAGTTTGCGAGCGCAAATATCGTGAAAACTTATGAATGTTATAAAGTAGAATCGATTTTATTTCGTTGTCTTAATGCGTGTAAAGAAGCATTCAATTCAAAGCCTAACAATAGAATTATGGCATTTAACCAAACAAATAACATCAATATTAAAAGTGTACCAATTGAACCATATAGTTGGTTGTATTGTGCGAATTTAACTACATAAATTCCAAATAAGTAAAAGGTACACAAAGATAAAAATGTGGTTAAAACTGCTCCTACAGAAAAGAATCTTGTTTCTTTACCTTGTTTAGTTCCATATCTAAAAAGAAGAGAAACAATTGTAAAAATCATTAATAAAAACAGCAAACCTCTTCCATAATAAAATAGGTTTAAATCATCAGTATTTAGCCAACCTGTTTCATCAATTCTTGTTAAAGCGACTTGATATAAAATGACTAAAATTATCGTTATAATTAAGAATAATGAAGTTAATAATGAAACTCCTAAAGACACAAAATAAGATCTGAAAACGTTTCTTACATCTGTAATGTGATATGAATATTCAAATCCACCAAAAATAGCATTTACTCCATTTGTCATCAGAAAAATGGATAGTAAAAAACCAAAAGAAAGTAATCCACCATATTGATTGTTAATAATATCTCCAATAACAAGATTTACAGCATCAAACGTTTGTGGTGGCAAAATATCTTTGATAAACGAGAAAAGCCCTTCTTGAAAACCTTCTATAGGAATATATGGAATAAGCGTTAAAATAAATAACATAAAAGGAAAAACAGCCATAAAAAAACTGAATGCAATTCCTCCTGCTCTGGTTGTTAATGCGCCTTCTATGATACCAATGACATACATTTCTAACACGTCATATAAAGACATTCCTTCTAAACCTGGAATTTTTATTTTTTTTCCAAAACGAACCAACACACATACAATTGGTATTTTATCAAGTTTATCTTCTATTTCTTTTGACATTATTTATTCAACTACAATTTTATATTCAGATAATAATCCTACAACATTTTCTTTGCTAAATTTTGCTCCTTTTAACTGATTTTTTTCAGGAATCATATTAAAATTATAAGCAGTTCTAAAATCTACTTTCTCTAAGTTTGTGCTATCAAAAATAGCATTTTTTAAATCACAGTTATCAAAAAGTGAGTTTGATAAAATTGTTTCGGTAAAATCAACTTCTACTAAATTACAATTTTTAAAATTTATGTTTTGAAGTTTTAATTGATAAAAAGAACTATAATTCAATTGACAATCTTTAAAGCTAAACTGTAATAAAAAAGGATCACATTCATTAAATTTTAGGCCTACCATTTTACAATTGATAAAATTGACATCTTTAAAAGCAGTATCTTTTATTAAAGTATTACTAAAATTACAATCAATAAATTCACATTCAACAAACTGAATATTTGATGCATGAACACCTTCGAAATTACAATTTGTAAATGTACAATTGTCATATTCTCCTTTCTTGATTTTAGATTTTGTAAAATCAATTTTTGAATAATCTTCGCTATCAAAGAAATTATCTAGCATTTAATCAATCGCTTTTAAACTCAAATCCATATTATAAACAGAATGTGTTAAAGCTCCAGATGAAATAAAATCAACTCCACATTCTGCATATTTTCTAATGGTCTCTTCATTAATTCCTCCTGAAGATTCTGTTAAACAAATATCCCCAATTAAAGCCACTGCTTTTCTAGTATCTTCATAATTAAAATTATCGATTAAAATTCTGTAAACACCAGGCACAGCAAGAATTTCTTTAATTTCTTCTAAACTTCTGGCTTCTACAATTATCTTAATATCCAACCCTTTATCAGCTAAATATTTCTTGGTTTTTGTAATTGCAGCTGTAATTCCACCAGCAAAATCAATATGATTGTCCTTAATCATAACCATATCATACAAAGCAAATCTGTGGTTTTCTCCTCCTCCAATTTTTACAGCCCATTTTTCTAAAGCTCTAATGCCTGGAGTTGTTTTTCTAGTATCTAAAACTTTGGTTTTTGTACCTACTAACAAATCTGCAAAAAACTTAGTTTTAGTTGCAATTGCAGACATTCTTTGCATTGCATTTAATACCAAACGTTCTGCCATTAAAATGGATTGCGATTTCCCTGAAACATGAAAAACAATGTCTCCATATTTTACTTTATCACCATCATTTATAAAAGTTTCAACTTCTAAATCTACATCAACATATTTAAAAACTTGCTTTGCAAATTCAACACCTGCAATAATTCCATCATCCTTAACTAATAATTTTGCCTTTCCTTTTGCTTCAGCAGGAATACAAGACAATGAGGTATGATCTCCATCTCCAATGTCTTCTCTTATTGCATTTTTTATTATTAAATCTAATTCGTTTTGAAACTGTGCTTCTGATATCATAAATTCTATTTTCTGATGTAAAAATAATAATGATTTTCTTTTTTTTGTAACTTCTGATGATTTAATGTTTTAAAACAGATAAATTTGTTGTTCTAAAATCAAATGTGAAATTTCTCGAAATAACAATTACGTTATGAAAATTAAACTTTTAACGATAGGAAAAACAGATAATAAACAATTAATTCAATTAATTGATGAATATCAAAATCGCTTAAAACACTACATAAAATTTGAGCTTGAAATTATTCCTGATATAAAAAATGTTAAAAATCTGAGTGAAGTTCAGCAAAAAGAAAAAGAAGGTGAACTCATTTTAAGCAAGCTAAAAAATACAGATCAATTGGTTTTGTTAGATGATAAAGGAAAACATTTTACTTCTACGGAATTTTCTAAATATTTACAGAAAAAAATGAATTCTGGAATCAAACAATTGGTTTTGGTAATTGGTGGTCCATATGGCTTTTCTGATGCAGTTTATCAAAAATCGCAAGGAAAAATATCACTTTCTAAAATGACGTTTTCACATCAAATGATTCGTCTTTTTATTGTTGAACAATTGTACAGAGGTTTTACGATTTTGAAGAATGAGCCTTATCATCATGAGTAGAAAGCCAGAGCCTATAATATCCTTCCCTAAGCTAAATGAAATCTTTGTGGAAACTGACTGGTAAAAATGAAATTTTAGATTTGTAGGAATTTGTGAAATTCGTGTCTTATCTTTTGTAACTTTGAATCTTAATAAAATTTATGAAATTAGTTTTCGCAACAAACAACCTAAACAAACTAAAAGAAGTACAAGAAATGCTTTCGGATTCAATTCAATTATTGAGTTTAAAAGACATTAATTGTTTTGATGATATTGACGAAACTGCAACTACTTTAGAAGGAAATGCAAAATTAAAAGCAAATTATATCTCCAATAATTTTGGTTTTAATTGTTTTGCTGATGATACAGGTTTAGAAGTTGATAGTTTAGATGGAAAACCTGGAGTATATTCTGCACGTTTTGCTGGAGAACCTGCCAATTCTGAAAAAAATATGCAAAAACTACTATCAGAATTAGAAAACAAAACCAATAGAAAAGCACAATTTAGAACAGCAATTTGTTTAAATATTGATAAAAAACAATATATTTTCGAAGGAATTTGTAAGGGTGAAATTTTAAAACAAAAACAAGGAGAAAAAGGTTTTGGATACGACCCTATATTTAAACCTGAAGGATATGATTTATCATTTGCAGAAATGAAATCAGAAGCAAAAAATAAAATTTCACATAGAGGAATTGCAATCCAGAAATTAGTTAAATTTTTGAAAAATTATAAATAAACTGTCATTCCCAACTTGATTGGGTATCCAAAAAAAACTAGATTCCTGCTTATACAGGAATGACAAAATGAAAAACAAAAACTACACAAAACACTTTATTTTCTTATCAGTTTTACTGATTGTTTTGTTTTTTGCAAACATTAGTTTAGGCTCTGTTTATATTCCTTTTGAAGATATTTTTAAAGTTATTTCAGGAAATATTCCTGCCAAAGAAAGTTGGGAAACCATAATTCTTAATTTTCGATTACCAAAAGCAATAACAGCAATATTAGTAGGTTCTGGTTTATCTATTTGTGGGTTATTAATGCAAACTCTGTTTAGAAATCCTCTTGCAGGACCTTTTGTATTGGGAATTTCTTCTGGAGCTAGTTTAGGTGTAGCTATTTTAATTTTAGGAAGTTCAGTTTTTGGTGGTTATTTATTATCAAGTTCTGTTTCAAATTGGTCTTTGCCAATAGCTGCTAGTTTGGGTGCTTTTTTAGTATTATCTGCTGTAATTATTGCTGCTAATAAAGTAAGAAATACCATGTCAATTTTAATTATTGGATTAATGTTTGGTAGTTTAACATCAGCAGTAATTAGTGTTTTAGCCTATTTTTCTGAGGCAGATAAAATTCAGCAATATTTATTTTGGAGTTTTGGTAGTTTGGGCAATCTAAGTTGGAATGAAATTGTAGTTTTTGCAATTATTTATACTATTGGTATTCTTGGAACATTTACTGTAATAAAACCCTTAAATAGTTTTTTATTAGGCGAAAATTATGCAAAAAGTTTAGGCATCAATATCAAAAAAAATAGAACTATTATTTTGTTAATCACAAGTGTTTTAACTGGTGTGATTACGGCTTTTTCTGGGCCAATTGCTTTTGTTGGCTTGGCTGTTCCTCATATTGCAAGAATGATTTTTACAACCTCTAATCATAAAATATTAATTCCAGCTGTGCTTGTTTTAGGTGCAATAGTTCTGCTTGTTTGTGATAGTATTGCTCAATTACCAACAAGTGAGTTTACACTTCCAATTAATGCAATAACCTCATTATTTGGTGCTCCTATTGTGATTTGGTTGTTGGTGAGGAAGAAGAAAATTTATATATAAAAAAAGAAGCCCATCCTAACCTTCCCAAAGGGAAGGAACTAGCAAGTTTGTGAAATAATATATGTAACGATTAAACAAATAAACAATTAAACAAAACAACAAAAATATCGTCCTAAAAACTGAAAACTTATCCATAGGTTATCAATCAAAAAAAGCGCAAATTATTGTAGCTTCTGATATTAACTTGTCTATTGAAAAAGGAAAATTAGTGGCTGTTCTAGGAAAAAACGGAATAGGAAAATCTACCTTATTAAGATCCATTTCTAAAGTTCAAAAACCTTTAGCTGGCAATATCTTTATCAACCAAAAAAACATTGATAAAATTACAAATACAGCACTTTCTACTGTGTTAAGTTTGGTATTAACAGAAAGACTTCCTGAAAGTCAACTTACAGTTTTTGAATTGGTTGCTTTAGGTAGACAACCTTATACCAATTGGATTGATAAACTTTCTGAAACAGATTTAAAAAAAATAAATTGGGCTATACAACAAACTGAAATTGAACATTTAAAAGATAAATTCTTCTACGAATTAAGTGATGGGCAATTGCAAAGAGTACTTATTGCTAGAGCTTTAGCACAAGATACAGCAATTATTATTTTAGATGAACCAACTGCTCATTTAGATTTACATCATACAATCAAAATATTTTCTTTGTTGAAAAAGTTGGTAGAAGAAACTTCAAAAACAATTATTTTATCTTCTCACCAAGTCAATTTATCCATTCAATTTGCAAATGAAATTGTCTTATTTGCTGATGATAAAATTTGTGCTGGATCACCTTCAGAACTCATAAATATCAATGCTTTTGAGAATTTGTTTCCAAAAGAAATTATAAGTTTCGATAAAAATTTACAGCAGTTTATCATCAATAAAAATTAATGCTCCTTGTTTTTTGAACATCCTATAACTTTTTGTTACTTTTGGGTACGATTCAATTCAAATTAAATACAATTCTAATAAATGAAAAAAATACTTTACGTTGCTAGTGCATTAGTTTTTATGACTTGTAGTTCTGGCAAAGAAGCATCAAAAGTTGATGATGCGAATGTAGATCAGGCTGCAAAATATGCAGCAACAATTACTGCTAAAGATTTAGGGAAACATCTTTTTACTTATGCTTCAGATGAATTTGAAGGAAGAGAAACAGGTGAACCAGGACAAAAAAAAGCTGTGGCATACTTAAAAGATTTTTATGTAACTAATAATATCGTTTCGCCTTTAGGAGGAGATGATTATTTTCAGGAAGTACCTGCTGAATGGATTAACAAAAATACACGTAGAGGAAAATTTAAAGATTCTGAAAACGTAGTTGCTTTTATCAAAGGTTCAGAAAAACCAGATGAAATTGTAGTTATTTCTGCACATTTAGATCACGAAGGTGTAAAAGGTGAAGACATTTATAATGGTGCTGATGATGATGGTTCTGGAACTGTGGCAATGCTAGAAATTGCTGAAGCTTTTCAAATGGCTGTAAAAGCAGGAAAAGGCCCTAAAAGATCTATCTTATTTTTACACGTAACTGGTGAAGAGAAAGGTTTGTTAGGTTCTAAATATTACACAGATGTAGATCCTTTATTTCCATTAGCAAATACTGTTTGCGATTTAAATATTGATATGATTGGTAGAACAGATGACAGACATAAAGAAGACCCAAATTATCTATATTTAATTGGTTCTGATAAGTTGAGTACAGAATTACACAACTTGTCTGAAACAATTAATAAAAAATACACCAACATCAATTTAGACTATAAGTATAATGATGAGAGTGATCCAAATCGTTTTTACTACAGATCAGATCATTATAACTTTGCAAAAAACAATGTGCCAATTATTTTTTATTTTAATGGTACACACGCAGACTATCACAAACCAACTGATACTCCTGACAAAATTAATTACGAATTGTTAGAAAACAGAACACGTTTGGTTTTCCATACAGCTTGGAAAGTAGCCAACAAAGAAACTAGAATTATAGCTGATAAAGCTGAAGTTAAAAAAGAAACTACAAAAAAGTAATTATTACTTTTTATTGATATTTTAAAACCAAGTGATAGATTTCACTTGGTTTTTTGTTTCATTAAAAGGTGTTTTTCCTATTGATTTTTTGAATTTAAAAACCGACCTTCGCTAAATAAGTTTATAAAACATTAAAACGTTGCATAAACTTGTTAACGCTGGGTGTAATTTACAAAAAACCTAGTCGTTACTTAACTTCATCATTGCTTTAGAGACACTTAGAGCTGATTTATCATATTCTTCGTGACCATAACCGTATTTTTCATTTAATTCATAAAAATCTCTATAAATATCAAAAGGATTTTGAGAATCACCAACCCATTTAATAATTATATCTAATAATTCATTCATAACTGGTTGAAAAGTCATTCTTCCATCACCACCACGAATTCCATTATTATCAGACTTTCTTTTACCAAGGTTTAGAAAAATATTCTTTTCATCATAGATAATTTCTCTTACCTCTTTAAATTCTTTTCCTTTAGGTAAAAAATCCATTAAAAGTTTCCGAATTCCTTTATAATAAATATTATATTTTTCTTCTGGGTTTTCAAATTCTTTGCCAACAATTTCTCTTAATTCATCAAACTCTTCTAAGCTACCTGAATCTGTATTAATAGACAATTGCTTACCAACTTTTTCATTCGCTTTTTGTAATAATTCTAATCTCTCAATGTCGGCTTCTGAAAGTTCAACATCTTTTTTAACTTTTTTGTTCTCTGACATAATCTATTTATTAACTAATTTCTAAAATCTTTTTTATTCTCTCTCCTGCAGATTTAATACTATCTTCCTCCCAAGAAAGCGGACTCATTTTTTTTAAAGACACTTTATAATCTGGGTAGAATTCTTTAAATGCTCCATAATATTTTTTACCATAAATCTTATCTTGATACCAAGTAAAAAAAGAATAGACCATTGATACGTGTATTTCATTTTCATTAGCAAATTTTGAAACCATATATGGGTTTTTAATATATTTTTTTATGAAATGAAATTTTTCCTCAGACATATAAAAATCTCGAGCAAATGAATCTGCTTTTTCCTCAATTAAAAATAAATCAGCATCACCTGTAAGATGAAAACTATTATTTTTAATTAAATCAAAATCAAATAAGACGTGATGTAGTTCGTGTAATAAAGTAAACCAAAGTGTAGGATAAATTTTACCGAAGTTTGTCAAAACAATACAAGGTTTATCATTAATAATGAAAGTTGCACCTTTAACTTGAGTCGTTGTTAAATAATCTTGAAAAACTACTGTAACACCAATATTATATAATGCTTTACAAACAGTATAAAGACCATTCTCTAAGTCTTGTGAATAAGGTTTGACTTTTACAATTAAATCCTTTAATCTATTCCTATCATAATCATTTGGATTATCAATTATTTTAAAAGTCTGAAAAGCAGATTTAATCCAAAAATCTTTCATCTTATCTGAAAAGTTCCTTTTCACAATACTATAAAGAGGCTTATCCAACTCTAACTCATAATCTTTAATCGATTTAAATCCAAAAAAAGATAATACTTTACCAACTAATTCATCTGTATTAGATTTACTTTTAAAGAATCCAAATTTAGTCAATGTTTTAACATCAAAGTTATTCAATAAAAATGTTGCATTTTTAGCTTTTTCTATTGAACTAATATTTTCTACACTTTGATTTTTAAGAACTACTTCAATAAATTTGTTAATTGGAATATTTAGAAAATTAGCAATTTTAATTATATGAATTAAGTTTGGTTGTTTAGCTGTTCCACTAATTATTTGTTCGAAAACGTCTTTATCAATTTTAAGTAAACTTAAAACCTTAGTTTTACTAACATTTAAAGTTTCCAATTTTTCATTAAACATTTCCCTAATATTTAAGGAATTATCATCTGAAAAAATAGAACTCAATAACTTATCGATATCTGATTCCTGCATAAAAAGAGTATTTACCCTGCAAATATAAACAATTTTTAGACATATTTACAAAATCGAGGGAAATTACCCTTAGAAAAACTACACCCAACAAAGAACTGAATTAACAACCAAATAAATTCTTCGTTAAATTTTGACAATAGATTTCTAGCATTGTTGAAGTAGAATAAATCTCTTTTGGTATTTTTTTATATTTTATATTTTTACTTTCAACAACTCAGGAAATTTATTTTTAAATCGATTTAATCTAGGAATAGAAACCGCTTTTACATAACCTTGGTTTGGATTTCTTCTTTCAAAATCTTGGTGGTATGCTTCAGCTTTATAAAACTTAGTATATTTGGTAACTTCTGTTGCTATTTTACCATCGTAAACATCCTTATTTAGTTTGGCAATTTTATCAAGTATAATTTGTTTTTCAGCTGCTGTTTCATAAAAAGCAATAGATCTATATTGTGTTCCATAATCTGGATGTTGACCGTTTTTAGTAGTTGGATTATGAGAACCAAAAAACACAGTTACTAAAGTTTCAAAACTCACCTTTTTCGGATTGTAATACACAGCAACAGTTTCTGCATGACCAGTACTTCCTGTTCCAATAGATTGATAGGTTGGATTCTTCGTTTCACCTCCTGCATAACCAGAAACAGCTTCCTCTACTCCTTTTAAACTCTCAAAAATGGCTTCTACACACCAAAAACAACCACTAGCAAAATAGGCTATTTTGGTATCTTGATTGGGGTTTGTTATTGCTTTTTCTTCCTTTTTTGAAAAGGCTAAGCAAGAAATAAGAAGTAATGAAACAGTTAAGGTAAAAAATGGTTTTATGAATTTCATGTTGGTGTTTTATATTCTATTGATAAACTAAAGGTATTAAAAATCTTTTATTGAGATTTCTCCATAAAATAGAAATGACATTTATTGTGTTAACTTTAATTTTAGATTCCTGTTAACACAGGAATTACAAATCAAAAAAAATCTCAAGCAAAACTTGAGAAACATTATTAAATAAAATTTGTACCAAGAAAAACTAAAAATTCTTGGCACAAATTTCTGAACTTTTAACTCGATTTAAAAACTCGAATTACCTATTTGGTCGTGCAAAAATGAAACTTCATACATTTTGTTTACAACTTTAGCATTTTGTTAAGAAACCTAGTTGTTCAAAATAATTGAGATACCTATTTTTGTTAGACTAATTTTAAAAAGATAAATGGAGCATTTTATAGTTTCTGCGCGTAAATACAGACCTCAAAATTTTGAGGATGTTGTTGGGCAACAAGCCATTACAAATACGTTAGAAAATGCTATAAAAAACAACCATTTAGCACAAGCTTTATTATTTACTGGTC
This sequence comes from Polaribacter sp., assembly GCA_965656305.1. Lineage (GTDB taxonomy): Bacteria > Bacteroidota > Bacteroidia > Flavobacteriales > Flavobacteriaceae > Polaribacter. The sequence continues at coordinate 89,147 of CBFHKA010000004.1, forward strand.
CTAGAGGAGTTGGAAAAACTTCCTGTGCCAGAATTTTGGCGAAGAAAATAAATCAACAAGGAGTTGAAATTGCTGAAGATGAAGATTTTGCTTTTAATATTTTTGAGTTAGATGCTGCTTCTAACAACTCTGTGGATGATATTAGAAGTTTAACTGATCAAGTTCGTATACCACCTCAAACAGGAAAATATAAAGTGTATATTATTGATGAGGTACATATGTTGTCTCAAGCTGCTTTTAATGCTTTTTTAAAGACTTTAGAAGAACCACCTGCACACGCCATTTTCATTTTAGCAACTACTGAGAAACATAAAATTATTCCAACAATTTTATCTCGTTGTCAAATTTTTGATTTCAAGAGAATTGGTGTTTTAGATGCTAAAAATTATCTAAAGAAAATTGCAGCGAAAGAAAATATCACTGCAGATGATGATGCTTTGCACATTATCGCCCAAAAAGCAGATGGTGCTATGAGAGATGCTTTGTCTATTTTTGATAGAGTGGTTAGTTTTTCTGGAAAGAATTTAACACGTGAAGCAGTTACTGAAAATCTGAATGTATTAGATTATGATACGTATTTTAATATGACAGATTTATTGTTGACTAATAAAATTCCTGAAGTATTAAATGCATTCAATACCATTCTTGGAAAAGGGTTTGAAGGACATCATTTTATAAACGGATTAGCAAGTCATTTTAGAGATTTATTAGTAGCCAAAGATAAAGTTACGTTAGATTTATTGGAAGTTGGTGATGCTGCTAAAAAACAATATTTAGAGCAATCTATAGAAGCAAGTATTCCTTTTTTAATGCAAGCCATTAATAAAGCAAACGATTGTGATTTGAACTATAGAACTAGTAAAAATCAACGATTACTGGTGGAATTAACTTTAATGCAGATTGCCTCTATCACTTTTGATGGAGAAAAAAAAAAGCCAGCTAACTACATAATTCCTGCTACATTTTTCCAATCGCTTTCTCCAGTAGCCAAAGAAATCGCAAAACCAATTGTTAAGAAAGCTACACCTATTCAGCCTCATAATGTTGAAAAACCAAAAGCAAAACCTGTTTTAAAATCTGCTCAAAGACGTTCTTCTTCACTTTCTTTAAAAAGTATTCATCAAAAAAAAGAAGTAAAAAAATCTGCTGTAGAAGAAAACTATGACAATCACCCAAAAGATGTTTTTTCTGAAGAAAAATTGCAAAAACTATGGAGAGAGTATATTGTTTTATTGAGTAAAAAAGGAGAAAGAAGTATGGCTTCTATTGTTGGCACTGATGTGCCAAAATTAGGAGAAAGTTTTAAAATTTACTTTACAGTACCCAATAAATTGATGCAAGATCAATTTAAAAAAGGAAGACCCAAATTATTAAAATTTTTACGTGAAAAGTTAAATAATTACGGAATTGATATTTTAGTTAGACTTAATGAAAAAGTGGAGAAAAAGTTTGCCTACACTCCTCAAGAAAAGTTTAATAAATTGAAAGAAAAAAATCCTTTATTAGAAAAACTACGTCAAACTTTTGAGCTGGATTTATGATGTTTTTTTAGTTTTATAACTATCACCAACATCTTTACCCAAATAAGAAAGTATCAAATCAGCTTTTTCAATATTTTCTTTTTCAATCTCAGGAATTAAATACAAACCTTTCCCTTTTTCTACAAAAAGCGGAATCGATTTTTCTTCCAAAGCCAATAGCTCTAATATTTTATTATATTCTTCTTCAGAATCTATTTGAACTTCATTTATTCTAGGGTTTTCTCTAAATGCTTCACTTAAATTGATATAATCATCTTTTGGTGTAAAAAAGCTTTTCCTTTCTTCTTCTGTTGCATTTTCAGCCTCTAAAGAAGAAGCTATTTTATAAGAACCATGTTCTCCAAAACTCTTCGTAAAACTATTAATTGCATATTCATTTACAGTGTCACTACCTGTCATTGCAATTAAGTAACCAACATCATTCAGCTCAATATTATCTGTCAAATTATCATCATAAATATTTACAGTAAATGCTTCTAGATCTTCTTCTAACGCTTGCTCAATAAAGTTTTTATTAGAATCGATTAATACAACACGTTTGCCTTTATCTCTTAAAAAACTAGCTATTAATCTCGATGATTTTGATGCACCTACAATTAATATCGCATTTGAACTTTTTAGAAATACCCCTACAATTTTAGCAAACATTCTTGCTGTAGTAGCATTCAACAAAACAGTTCCTAGCACAATCATAAATACCAAAGGTGTAATATATTCTGAGCCTTCTACTCCTTGCTTTAATAGTTTACTACCAAATAAAGATGCAATACCAGCAGCTACAATTCCTCTTGGTCCAACCCAACTGATAAAAAGTTTTTCATTCAACTTTAATTTAGAATTATAAGTACTAGCAAAAACTGCTAATGGTCTAATTATAAAAACTACAATAGCAAATAAGGAAGCCGTTTTCCAAGTATACAACAGCATTAAATCTTTCATATTGATGTTTGCTGCCAATAAAATAAACAGAATAGAAATCAACAAAACACTTAAAGATTCTTTAAAATACAATAACTCTTTTATGTTTTTCAATTTTCCATTTCCTAAAACCATCCCCATAACTACAACAGCTAGTAAACCTGATTCATGTGCAAATATTTCTGATTCAACAAAAACCAACAAAACAGTGGAAAGCGAAACTACATTTAACAAGTAATGAGGAACCATTTTCTTATTAATAACATAAGCCAAAGCATGTGCAAATGTGAAACCAAATGTGGTTCCAAATAGTAAAATTTTACCAAATTCAATTAAAGCAGTTTTGGTAAAACCTCCTCCACCACCAACACTAATAAACTCAAAAACCAATACTGCTACTAAAGCTCCAATTGGGTCTATTAAAATCCCTTCCCATTTTAAAACTGTTGAGATATCTTTTTTTAATGGAATGTTCCTCAAAATTGGTGTAATTACAGTTGGTCCTGTTACAATAATTAAACCTGCAAAAAGAAATGACAAATCCCATCCTAATTCAAAAATATAGTGTGCAACAATACCAGCTCCAAAAAAAGTAATAGCAGAACCTAACGTTATTAGTTTAGTAATTACTGGACCAACATTTTTTATTTCATTTCTTTTTAAGGTCAAACCTCCTTCAAAAAGAATAATACTAATGGCTAATGACACAAAATAGTACAAACTTTCTCCAGGAAATAAGCCTTTTTCACCATTCCATATTGGTTCTATCCATTTAGAACCATCATCACTCAAATAGGCAGCAGCAATTGGCCCAACTAATAAACCAATTAAAATTAAAGGCAAAATTGCAGGAATTTTGAATTTCCAAGCAAACCATTGTGCCAATATTCCTAAAATAATAATCCCTGCTAACTCTAACATATTTTTGTGCCTATGATGAATTAGTAAATTTAAGAATGTTTAGGTATCATAAAAATAAAATCCATAGTTTTTTTCATTCTTATAAAGTTTGGTATATTGTGGCACTAACTAAACAATTAAATCCTTTTTTTGCAAAAAATTGACAAAATCCTAATAGGTATTGCTTTTTCACCAAATTTAAAACCCAACTTATTTGAAGCTGTTAGAATGGCTAATATGTTTAATGCTGAATTAGTAGGAGTTCATGTTGGTGAAAAATCCATTGAGAAAGAAAAAAACATTCAAGCCATTTTACAGGAAGCAGATATTTTAAAAACAAAATTTACTACAATTTGGCAACAGGGAAAACCTGTAGATGTTATTTTGGAAACTTGTACAAAACAAAACATAGATTTATTAATTCTTGGTGCATTACAACAAGAAAAATTATATCAGTATTACGTAGGTACCATTGCTCGTAAAATTACTCGAAAAGCACCTTGTTCTGTACTTTTATTAATTAAACCATCAATAGAAAGAGTTGCTTGTAAACATATTGTTGTAAATGGTTTAGAAGATAAAAAAACGGAAGAAACTATTAAAACAGCTTTTATAGTTGCAAATTATTTGAACTGTAAAAAAATAACTATTGTCGAAGAAATTAAACAAGAAGAATTACATGTTATTGTAAATGATGATACTTCTTTAAGAAGAGCTAATATTGCTAAAGAGAGAATTAAAAATAGAGAAGATAGACGTGTAAAAAACATCTTAAAAGAAATTGACTGCAATAATCTATCTGTAAAAACTCAACCTATTTTTGGAAAAAGAGGATATTCTATTGGGCATTATGCAAAAGTAAAAAGAGCAGATTTATTAGTGATGAATGCCCCAAAAAAACTAGGAATACTAGATCGAATTTTTCCTCATGATATTGAATATATTTTATCAGAATTACCCACTGATGTTTTAATTGTAAAGTAGATGAAGAAACAAAACACATTTAAAACATTTCTGTCGGAAATACCTCAAAACATATTTTCTGGATTTGTAGTTTCTCTAATTGCATTGCCTTTAGGATTAGGTTTAGCTTTAGCATCTGGAGCACCACCAATTTCTGGAATTATTGCTGCTATTGTTGGTGGAACTGTGGTTGCTTTAATTGGAGGTTCAAATGTTACTATTACTGGACCTGGAAATGGTTTAGTTGTCGTTATTTTAGCTGCAATTACAACTCTTGGAAATGGAGATATGCAACAAGGTTTTTTATACACTTTAGCTGCAATTGTAGTTTCTGGGGTTATAATGATAATTCTTGGTTTTTTAAGAATGGGATCTTTAGGCGATTTCTTTCCATCTTCAGCCATACAAGGAATGTTAGCGGCTATTGGTATTGGTATTTTTGCCAAACAAATTCATGTAATGTTTGGAAACACAGAAGCTAAAGGAAGTATTATTGAATTACTTATTCAAGTACCTGAAGGTATTATCTACTTTATAAAAGCAGAAAACTCAAGTATGTTTTATGCTGGTTTAGTAGGTGTAATAAGTTTACTAATTATGATTTTCTATCCTAAAATTAGAAACAAATATTTAAAGTTAATTCCGGCTCCAATGTGGATTGTACTTTTAAGTGTAGGCTTGTATTTTTATTTTGATTATTTTTCTGCTTCAGATTATCCAATTGATAAAAGTTTACTAATCAATTTACCTGATGATATTTTATCCAATTTTGCATTTCCTGATTTTGGTAAAATCTATGAAATTAATTTTATAAGTGCTGTAATTAGTATTACTTTAATTGCAAGTATAGAAAGTTTATTAAGTATCAAAGCTGTAGATAAGTTAGATGCTTTAAAAAGACGTTCTAATGTTAATAAAGATATTAGAGCCTTAGGAATTGCTACAGTAATTAGTGGTTTTTTAGGTGGATTAAATGTAGTTACAGTAATTGCTAGAAGTTCTGTAAATGTAAACAACAAAGGCTCTAATAGGTCTGCTAACTTTTTTCATGCTACATTTTTAGTGGCTTTTATTTTATTATTTGCTTCAGAATTGCGTAAAATCCCATTACCAGCTTTGGCAGCTATTTTGGTTTACACAGGTTACAAATTAGCCTCACCTGAAAATATTAAAAAAGTTTTTAAAGTTGGTAAAGAGCAATTAATTATCTTTTTAATTACATTATTTATTACCATTTCTACAAGTTTAATTACAGGTATTTTAGTTGGTATTTTTGCCACTTTTATTATTCATATCATTATTAATAAAAGCGCAAAACTATTCTTTAAAAATATATTAAAACCTAATGTTTTAATGTTTAAACAAGACAAAAAATATTACGTAAGTGTAAAGAATTTTTCTAGTTTTTTAAATTATACTAAACTAAAAAATAAATTGAATCAAATACCTGAAACAGCAGAAGCGATTATCGATTTTTCTTTATGTGATTTTGTGGATGATTCTGTAATGGAAAATTTAAGTAATTATGCAGAAAGTTTTCACAGAAAAGGAGGTCATTTTGAAGTAATTGGTTTAGATGATTCTAAATCTGCTAGTAATCATCCTTTTGCTTTGCGAAAAATTATTCCAAAACAGATTAAAAACATTAATAAAGTACTCACCAAAAGACAAAAATCTATCCAAAATATCAGTAAAGAAATGCATTGGAAATACGATGCTTTTTCCGTAACTGAAATGGAAGAATTACCCACTTTTGGATATTTTAAAACGAGACAAATTGAAAAAGTTTCTAATGTACTTTCTAATGAACATTGCACTATTTTTGACGCGCACTTCTCTGAAGGTGAGTTAATTGCAAAACAAGTGATTAAAATTACGATGCTTCATATTCATTCTAACAAAGAAATTCCTGATTTTACTTTAGATAAAGAAGGTTTATTTGAACACTTTTTGCACTTTGTAGGATATCATGATATCGAAATCGAAAATCATCCTGACTTTAATTGGCGCTTTTATTTATCTGGAAAAGATGAAACAAAAATTAAAAACTTTTTTACAGATGAATTGATTCTATTTTTGGAAAGCAATAGACAATATCATATTGAAGCTTCCGAAAATGGATTGTTAATTATTGGAAACGAACGTTTAAAAAGTGTAAAAGAAATCAAAGCTCTTGCCTATTTTGGAATGGGTTTACAGCAAATTGTAGGGTAAAGACTAAACCACAAAAACCCTCACCTTTTTACTCTTCAAACGAACATTATTCAAATCTTCGACTAATCTATCTGCTTCAGCAACAGGTACTGCAACAAATGCACAATCTTGTTTTAATTCGATAACACCCAATTGATCTCTATTTAAGTTTCCTTTTTTAAAGAACAAACCTGCTATATCACCTTTAGAGATTTTATCTTTTCTACCTCCAGAAACAAACAAGGTTTCCCAAAAAATAGGTTTTAGTTTCTGTTTGTTCTCAATATTTGCATTTGTAGCACCATTAATAAAATCTGGTAAATGTTCTTTTTGCCATTTTAAAACATAAGCAGTTCCTTTTGCATCTACTCTTGCTGTTCTACCATTTCTGTGGGTAAATTCTTCTATTCTTTCTGGCAATTCATAATGAATAATATATTTCATTTCTGGAATATCGATACCTCTTGCTGCCAAATCTGTTGCCACTAATATTTGACTTGTTCCATTTCTGAACTTTATTAAAGAACGCTCACGATCTCTTTGCTCCATTCCTCCAGAAAAACAAGTATGTGCCAATTTATTTTTGGCTAAATAATCACTAACCTCATCAATACTACTTTTTAGATTACAGAAAATAATTCCTGGTTGATTTCCAATGTGTTTCAGTAAATCTACTAAAGTTTGATTTTTATTTTTTGATGGAGAAACTACTATTTTAATATCTAATTTTTTCGATTTTTTTCCTGTTAAATAATTAATAACAGTTGGATTCTTCAATTTTACAAAATCTGGAATTTCTGCATCTTGTGTTGCCGAAGTTAAAATTCGCTTGTTTACGTTTGGCAATTGATTGATGATTCCTCTCATTTCGTACTCAAAACCAACTTCTAAAGATTTATCAAACTCATCTAAAATTAAGGTTTTGATACTTTCTTTAGAAAAACGATCATTTGCAAAATGGTCTGAAATTCTTCCTGGAGTTCCTATTAAAATACTTGGTGTGTGTTTTATTTCTATTTTATCTTTAGCCATAGAACGTCCTCCATAAACAGCATTTACTTTAAAACCAGTTCCCATTTCTCTGATAACTTGTTCAATCTGAATGGCTAACTCTCTAGATGGAACCAATATTAAAACTTGAATATCCTTATTATTAGGATCAATTAATTTTAGTGTTGGTAATAAAAAAGCCAATGTTTTCCCTGTTCCTGTTGGAGAAAGAATAATTGTATTAGCTGTTGAATCAATTACAGCAATGGCTTCATTTTGCATTTCGTTTAACTCATAGATATTTAGTTTTGCTAATATATCTTCTTGATTTTTTATCTCGTTTGCCATTATTTTCTATTTATTAATGCTAATAATTTTGCCAAAGATAAGTTAAGGATCTTATGATGTGAAATATTTGCCACGAATTCACGGATTATACTATTATTTGTGAAAATTCACGATTTTTAAAAATTCCTATGGAATTTTTTATCATAATAAATTTTAGTCATTTTTTGAATAAAAATTCGTGAATTCGTGGCAAATATTATATCAGAATTAAAAAAGGAAGTCTTTAACATATAAAGATTTTATATTCTTTACTTTTGTATTTTAAAACAAAACTATGTTAGGCTTACAATTTGAAACAGAAACTTCTTGGGCAGAAATTGCCAAAGTAAATTTGCAACAAATATTAACAGACCATGCTTTTTTAGAGCAAAAAGCAGCTTCTAATGCTGTATCAATTATCATTAATTATTCTGAAGAAACAGAATTGGTGAAAGAAATGAGCAATATTGCTATTGAAGAAATGCAGCATTTTAAAATGGTGCATTTATTAATGGTAAAAAGAGGAATGGTTTTAGGACGTGAGCAAAAGAACGATTATGCTGTTCGATTGCAAAAATTCTTTCCAAAAACAAAAGATAGAACCAATGCTTTAATTCAACGTTTATTAGTTGCTGCATTAATAGAAGCAAGAAGTTGTGAGCGTTTTAAAGTGTTTTCTGAAAATATGGAAGATGAAGAATTATCAAAATTTTATAAAAACTTAATGGTTTCTGAAGCCAATCATTATACCACTTTTTTACAATTTGCAAGGGAATATCAAGACAGAGCAATTGTAGATGAAAAATGGAATGCTTTGTTAGCTTTTGAAGCTGAAATGATGAGAGAGAGAGGTCATTTAGCTAAAATTCACGGATAAATTATTTAGTAATCAACTCTAAATAAAATTGAAATTTTGAAAATTTAATAATAATGTTCTCTAAAGAAGAAGCTGGACAATTACGAAAATTATTTTGGACAAGTTTTGGAAAATCGTTTCCAAGAAAATGGTTGTTGTACAATACCAAAGTAAAGGGTTTGTCTTTTAAATTTGTGGCTGATAGAAAAAAAGCAATGGTTTGTTTGGATATTGAAAACCCAGATGAATTGGTTAATTTACTCTATTATGACCAAATGCTTTCTCTAAAAACGTTGTTAGAAAACGAACTTCCTGAAATTATTTTTGATGAAGCATATCTACTAGAAAACGGAAAAGAAATTCATAGAATTTATGTTCCTTTTGATGGTAAATTTAGCATTCATAATAAAAATACTTGGAGAGATTGCTATGAATTTTATGTAGAAACCATGAACACTTTTGAACTTTTCTACTATGAATATGAAGAAATTATTAAAAATATATAGCCTTTTTTTTATTGCTGAACGTTTTTAAATAAGTCTGCGTTAAGGATTGCAGCAGTTGTTTGAGCTCTTTTTTGAGGAACGAAAAAAAAGCGAGTGCGAAAAGCCTGACTTGGCTTTGAATGCCTTCAAAGAAAAGTAACGCCAAAAAAAAAATCGCCCAAAATGAGCGATTCTTATATTCTATTTCTCTTTTTCTATTTGATAATATTTATTGAAAATGGATAATTAGGCTCCTCGTTATTACTTGCTTTTATGGCATTTATTATTGGGAATAATAGATAGAAAAAACTTATTGCAATAATTCCTAAAATTCCTAATCCTAACAATAAAATAAACGGAATACAAATTAGTAGATATATAAACATAGATATTCTAAAGTTTAGAATTGCTTTTCCATGAGCATCCATATTAAAAACTTCGTCTTTTTTGGTAAGCCATATAACTAAAGGTACTATGAAACCTCCAATACCAGTAACAAAGTCTAATAGTTGGCTTAAATGGGTTAATACTAATAGTTGTTTATTTTCTTTCATTTTAGGTTTTAAATTTAGTTGTGTACTTATTTGACGCACAATTTTTTGTTTTGTTACAAAAAAATTATAGAACTTAATTAAGCGATGTATATTTGCAATATGATTCAAAACGATACTATTATTGCTTTGGCAACTCCTTCTGGAGTAGGTGCAATTTCTGTAATTAGACTTTCTGGTGATTCTGCAATTGACATTGTTGACGCTTTTTTTAACTCTATTAAAAAAGGAAAATCACTAAAAAATCAAAAAACACATACCATACATTTAGGTCATATCATAAATAATGGTGTGGTTTTAGATGAAGTTTTGGTATCCGTTTTTAAAAACCCCAATTCGTACACAGGAGAAAATGTTGTGGAAATATCTTGTCATGGATCTAGCTTTATTCAGCAAGAAATTATTCAGTTGTTTTTACAAAATGGTTGTAGAATGGCCGACAATGGCGAATTTACAATGCGTGCTTTTTTAAATGGTAAAATGGACTTATCTCAGGCTGAAGCTGTTGCTGATGTTATTTCTTCTAATTCTGCTGCGAGTCATCAAATGGCAATACAGCAAATGCGTGGAGGAATTACCAATGAATTAAAAGAACTGCGAATTCAATTATTAGATTTTGCTGCTTTAATAGAATTAGAACTCGATTTTTCTGGTGAAGATGTAGAATTTGCTGATAGAACAAAGTTTAAAGAATTAGTTACAAAAATTACCTTTGTTTTAAAACGTTTGATAGATTCTTTTTCTTTTGGAAATGCCATGAAAAACGGAATTCCTGTAGCTATTATTGGCGAACCTAATGTTGGAAAATCTACACTTTTAAATGCATTGTTAAACGAAGAAAAAGCAATTGTTTCTGATATTGCTGGTACTACAAGAGATGCTATAGAAGACGAATTAATTATTGATGGTGTTGCTTTCAGATTTATTGATACTGCTGGAATTAGAGAAACTAAAGATGTTGTTGAGAATATTGGGATTCAAAAAGCGTATGAAAAGGCTGAAAATGCGCAGTTGATTATTTTCTTAATAAACGCTAAAGAAGAGAAAAAAGAAAAAAGACAAGAAGAAATTGAAGCAATAAAAAAGCGTTTTCCAAATAAAAGGCTACTTGTTATTGCTAATAAAATCGATTTGATTTCTGATATTGAAAAAGCTGATTTACAATCTGAAATTGAAAATTTAATTCCACTTTCAGCAAAAGAAAAAACGGGTATTGATTTACTTAAAAATGAATTAACGGCTTTAGTTAATATTGGAGCTTTGAGTAATAATGAAACGATTGTTACCAATTCTCGTCATTTTGAGGCTTTAAATAATGCCTTAATTTCCATAAACTCTGTACAACAAGGTATTGACTTAGAAATATCTACAGATTTATTTTCTATTGATATTAGAGAATGCTTGCGTCATTTAGGAAATATTACAGGAGAATATGATGTTGACAAGGATATTCTAGGTCATATTTTTGGTAATTTTTGTATCGGAAAGTAATTTTGTTTCTTTAGATTTTTACCATTAAAATAATAATCATATTTATTTGTAAATTCATAAATATTTGCTATATTTAATACATAGTATGCAATCATTAACTTCTAATTCCCTCATTATGAAAACCAATACTATAAGACGAATTTTTATTGTTCTCATATGTGCTCTTTGTCTTTACTTTTCAGGTAATTACTTATTAGGAATATCTATGATAAAAACGTTAAGAGACATTTTAAACGTTATAGTTTTCTTTATATGTTTATTTCCATTTTTAATCGTTTCAAGCTCTTTGATTTATAAATTTTTAAAATGTATTTTTAAGATAGCCAATCAACAAAATATCAATTAGGTTTTAATTTTCATATTAAAAAACATCTTAATTTCTATAAGAATTGATTTAGAAATTGGAATTATATTTTTTCAATTGATATTAGTGAATGTTTGCCTCATTTAGGAAATATTACAGGAGAATATGATGTAGATAAAGATATTCTTGGTCATATTTTTGAAAATTTATGTATTAGAAAGTAACTGATACTTTTTAAAAATAAACACTAACATTTATCATATTTCTCTTTAAAAGTTGACTTTACATTTGTTCATCAATCCTATAAAATATTTGAGTTTTGAAAAAATGTATACTTATATTTCTATTTTCACTAAGTGGTCTTATTACTTTATCACAAGAACACAACAACCATGCTAAAAAAACTGAACATTTTAAACACTTTAGAATTAGCCCAGTAATTACACATACTTATATTCCTATGGCTACAAATGATGGTGATAAAACCGTTATTGTACCAACAATAGGTTTAGATTTTGAGTATTGGTTTAACAAAAACTGGGGTTTTGGTTTTCATAACGATTTAGAACTAGAAACTTTTGAAATAGAGAAAGAAAATATGCTTTTTATTGAAAAAAAATTCCCTGTAGTAGTTACTATAGATGCCTTGTACAAAATTAAAAACTGGGTTATGGTTTTTGGTACTGGTATAGAATTTGAGAAAAACGAAAACCTTTTTATTGTAAGAACTGGAATTGAATATGAAGTTGAATTTGGCAATCATTGGGATGTTGCTCCAACTGTTTTCTACGATTATCGTTCAAATAATTTTGGTACTTGGTCTATTGGAATTGGAATTGGAAAACGGTTTTAATTTATTTATACACAAAAAAAATTATTCTTACTAATTTTTGGATTAAAAACAAGTTTTGATATTTGTTATTTTATTTTGTTTTTCAAAACAATACATTATATTTGTTTACTTGAATTAAAAACTTGTAAATGATAATTGTTACTTACAAAAGAATATTAGATTTTTCTAAAAAACATTCAGATGCAGAAAATCCATTAAACTTTTGGTATCATACAACCTCAGCAAAAAAATGGAATACTATTAATGATATAAGGCAAACTTTTAATAGTGTAGATTATGTTGGCAACAATCGATTTGTATTTAATATTAAAGGAAATACATATAGACTTATTGCTATAATTTCATTCAATGCAAAAAAAGTATATATTCGATTTATAGGAACTCACTCAGAATATGATAAGATTATTGATATTAAAAATATCTAATTATGATTAAAACAGAAAAAGAATACAATACAATTTTAGAACGTGTTGAAACACTTTTACAAGACTCAAACAATATTGAAAATCAAGATGCAAAAGGGTATATTGAATTAAATATTTTATCTGATTTGGTATCAGATTTTGAGGAAAAATATTACCCAATTAAAAAACCAGCTTTAGTTGATGTTATTAAATTAAGGATGGCAGAAATGAGTTTAAATCAAAAAAAATTATCCGAACTTTTGGGTGTAAGTACTTCTAGAGTTAGCGAATATTTAAATGGTAAAAGCGAACCAACTTTAAAAGTGGCTAAACAAATTAGTTTAAAATTAGGTATTGATGCTTCTATTGTTTTAGGGGTTTAAAGAACTTAATTACAGCTTATTACAAATGGAAATTAAAAATTTTTTGAGAATTATTGTATTGAAAAATATTAAAGAAAAAACTTTATAAAGCATTTAATTCCTTTTGTACAGAAGTAATTATATGTTCAGGTATCTTTAATTCATTTGCAAAATCATTCCATTTAGGAATCATTTTTTGCACTTCTTTTATAATACCTTTAGAGTTTTTAATAGAAAAAGTATCTGCAATTACTAATACATCTTTTAATGTAATATCTGTACGTTTGCCATTAATAGAAAGTGCTCTTGATGTTGTTTTGAAAGTTAACAATGGGTTTAAAGCATATGTTATATCATAAGCAGGTGCTAAATTCCAACCATTATTTTCTTTACTGTATATAAAACTATGGTTTTTTAAATGATCATCTACATTTTTAAAAATAAGATTAAATACCATACGTTTAAATAGTTGTTGTAAATCTTTATGTGGTACACCTAAACTTAAAGCTACTTTAAACACATTTTCATAAGAAGAATTTTGGGATTGACTCTTAAAATCCCAACCTGTTAATCCAGTTACAGTTAATACATGTTGTTTTTCTCCATTTTGCCTATCGTATCTTAATGTTGCAAAATGTTTATTATCTATTAATTTAGAAGGCATCATCTCTATACCTGCTTCTTTTGCTAGTAAGTAATATGCGTACTCTACTTTTTCTTTATTATAGCCATCACTATCATCTATATGTAATTTTATTAAATAATGATGATAATCTTCACTAATCTCTCTATCGCCTGCAATTATTTCTCCTGTTTGCTTATGCTCTGAAATTAAAATTTTTGGTCTAGCACCTCCAGCAGAAGTTCCTATTTTAAAAATATTCAGCAATGCCAATTCACTTAAATCTCTGACTGTTGTATGCTTTTTAAGTTTCAATACTTTTTCTAAAATAGTAATCACTTCATCTATATTAATTTTGGAAGTATTTGGCAATTCTTTTATTGGTTTATACTCCAAAGCACCCATTCCACGATCTGCAACATAAGCCAATTGTTCTAGTGGAGTAATTTTTGTGATTCCTCTTGCTGTTAACCATTCTTGAAATATTATATTACCAAAAGTATCTGGTAAAGAATCTGCTATCATAGGTGGTAATCCCTGAAAAGTATCTATTTGATATTCAGAAAACACTTGTGCTGGCTTTATTCTTTTAAAGATAAAAGGAAACAAATTTGAGTATTGATTTGAATCTAAAAATTCAGGATTGTATTGAAAAAAGGATTTTTTTTGGTCTAAATCATATCCTAGTTTTCCAACTTCTATATCATATACAAGAATATCTATTATCTTTTCTCTAGCCATAATTAGTATAATGAAATATTATTTTCTTCTTCAATAATTGTATCAATCCCATTTTTTAAGGGCTTTAATAAATCAAAATGATATGCTATTTTTAATGCAGTATCTAAAGTAGCATTCTTACCATTCTCAAACTTCTGAATTGTATATCTAGATAAACCAATTGCCTCTCCAAGATCTTCTTGAGACATATTGTAACTTTGTCTTTTACGCTTACAAAGTAATCCTAACTGTAATTTTACATCCTTAATTGTAATAGAATCAATCATGTTTTTTGTTTACTATAATACACAAATATAACTAAATTTTAATTAATGTTTATTATAATAAACAATTTGAATTAAAATTAATCGATTCTTTACGATATATAAATGGAAGTTTTATAATTATTAATAGCAAAACATTTCCTTTCAAATAAATAGCATCATTTTTAAGTTTAAAGCATAAAAAAACCTATTTTTAAGCATTATTGCTAGAAATAAAATTTTAAATGACTTTAGAGAACTACATTAACAATCTTAACCAACGTTTTACCTTAGGTAACGCAACAGAACATACTTTTAGAGGCGATTTACAACAACTCTTAGAAACCATTTTGCCAGATATTCGTGCCACAAACGAACCCAAAAGGCAATCTTATGGAACTCCAGATTATATTTTAACTAAAAAATCAATGAGATATTTCGACTGCGCTCAATATGACATTCGTGCTGTCATTTCGAGTGATTTTCGACCTTAGGAGAAAATTGTATCGAGAAATCTCACTTTGTGATAATTAAAAGTTCTCGATACAAAATTTCTAAAAAAAGAAATTTCACTCGAACTGACAGTCTTGAAATTTTATAACTAAAAAAAATGACAGTTAAAGACATCCTTGGAAACTTTTCAATATTAGGCAGTAATCAAGATAATTCTGAAGAAACCTATAAAGGAACACTTTCTTTAAGTTTAAATGCAGAAAATAGAATTATTGCAAAATGGATTATTAACAAAAGTCAAGAACAATTTGGTATTGGTTTTTTTAAAAATAACATTTTAGTTATCAACTTTACTTATCAAGGTGATGAAAACACAGTATATAAAGGGACTGTAGTTTACAAATGCCTAACTAAAGATATTTTTGAAGGTTTTTGGTCTGAAGAATATGGAGACCCAAAATTTTTAGGATCTGAAAATTGTTTTAGGATTAAAGATGAACTTATCAATTAAAACAAAAAAGAGAACAAATTTGTTCTCTTTTTTTATAATCTATAGGGGAATTAGGGGTTTTAGATTTGTGGAGGAAAATAATTGGGGAATTGTCGGGGATATAATTATTATTAAATTTAAGCTGTTTCTTTTAAGTAAATTACTTTACTATTTTCAGTTGAAATAGCATTTTCTAAACTGCTTGCGTTATAACTGTTTTTCTTGATTTGTATATTTAAAGGTAATACAAAAAGGCTAAGATTATCTATAATTATTACTGAAAGAAACCAAATCGTTACTAGTACTAAAAACAACTTATTAATTTCTAAATTACTAAATATAGAAACTGTTAACACTGCAAATACTGTAAATATTGATGCTATTAAAGCAATCTCCCAATGTTTTAAACCTAAGTTTAATAAGTTATGGTGAATGTGATTATTATCTGCAGAAAAAGGGCTTTTACCTGCTTTTATTCTAATAAAAAACACTCTTAAAGTATCAATTAATGGAAAACTAAATATGGCTAAGAAATAGATGATAGATTTTGAATCTAACCAAGTAAAATTTACATTAAAATCTCCTGTCATAAAATGAACTGATTGATATGCTAATAGGAAACCAATAACCATAGAGCCTGTATCTCCCATAAATATTTTTTTAGATTTTGAAAAATTGAACACTAAAAAAGAAATTAATGCTCCAACAACACCTAAACTTAATAAAGACATAAAATGATTTCCATTGAAATAAAAGAAACAAGTAAAAAAGATATTAGCTGTAATTGCAAAACTACCTGCTAAACCATCTACACCATCAATTAAATTATAGGCATTAATAAATGTTACAAATAGCATTACAGTTGTAAATACAGAAACTAAATAAGGGATTTCATAGATGCCAAGTATACCATAAAAATTATCTACTCTTAAATCTGTGATAATTATGATTGACAAAGCAACTACTACTTGACCTATTAATTTACTTTTTGGACTGATTCCTATTAAATCATCTACTAAACCAATAAAAAACATAATAATCATTGCTCCTGATAAATTTAATAAACTTCCTGATGAAAAATAATTTCCTAAAAAAGTGATCGTTAAAAAAACAGCTATAAAAACGCCAATACCTCCTAAGTTTGGTGTTTTAGTGGAATGCACATCTCTTTGGTTTGGTTCTGCCATTAAATTTTTATCGTTAGAAACTTTAATGATAACAGGATAACATATATAAGAAACTATTAATGCAGTAGCAAAAATGATTAACGGTAATAAAGCTCCGAAATCTATAGAAAAATTAATTGTGTTGTTTAAAGTATTCATCTTTGTAATATTTTTGTCTGAACCACTTCCTTAGTAATTCTGGTACAAAAATATTTCAGAAGTCATTTTTTTTGAGTAATAATTAGATTACTGATGCATTACTATGGCTAACTGTCATTCGTCTATAAACTTACTATAATTTCATCTATAGTTGATTTGTAGAATACCTTCTTTTAATAAAAATGTGTGAAAAAAGGGCTAAAAATGAATATCCTATAAGATGAATAAATCTTATATATAAATATTGAAATTCAATACTAATCAAAAAAAATCCTTGTTTCTATTCTTTGAGAATGATAGAAAAAAGGATTATAATAATAATTGATTAAATGTTTAAAGTAGATTCAATCGTCTTTTCAATTCGTTTTTATTAACTCTACTTACAGGAATCACATCTTTGTTAATTAGTACACTATTGTCTTCAATATCAATAATTTTATCAATATTAATAACAAAAGATCTATGCACTTTTAAAAAGCTTTTTGAAGGTAATTTTTCTTGGATTTTCTTTAAAGGACTATGGACAATATGATTTTTAGTTTCAGTTTTTATTTTAATATAGTCTCCTTTTGCTTCAATAACACATATACTAGGTATATCTATTTTAACTAACCTTCTATCAATATTTACATATAAAGTATCTTCAGAATCTAAATGTTCTTCTTTAGGTTTTACAGGAGCAGCAACAACTTCATTTACTAATTTAAACGTATTTACTTTGTCAATTGCTTTTTCAAATCGTTCTAACTCTATAGGTTTTACTAAATAATCTACAACAAACTTATATTCAAAAGCTTCTAAAGCAAAGTTTCTGTCTGATGTTGTTAATACAATTTTAGGCGGGTTTTTTATACTTTCTATAAAATCGAAACCTGTAAAATCTGGCATATGAATATCTAGGAAAATAACATCCACTGTATTTTTATTTAAATACTTAATAGCCTGTAGAGCATTAGGAAATTCACTTACAATTTCTAAATTAGGAATATCTTCAACTAGTTGTTTAATAATCATTCTTGCTGTCAATTCATCATCTATAACTATTGCTTTCATAAATTCTTTTATAGTTTTTCTAAATAATTAAGCATAACAGGTAACATTTTCTCAAAATAACCTTGATTTTTAAAATTTAATGTTTTTATACTATTTTCAAAAGTATTGGTTATTTCATAACTTTTTTCCAACCCTAAAATACTCATTTTATGTTTAATTCTATGAACAAATACTTTAGTTTTTGTATAATTTTTTTCTTTTAAATAGTTGTAATAGTTATCAATTTCACTTTGCAACTCTTCTTTTACGATACCCAAAATATTTTTTTCGAATTCTAGATCACCTTTAGATAGTTTTTTTACATATGATAAATTTGGTGCTTCCATTACTTACTTTTTTATGGTAAAATAAAAGGTTGTTCCTTTATTTATTTCTGATTCTAACCAAATTTCGCCTTTATAAATATCTATTATTTTTTTTACTATAGACAAACCAATTCCTGAGGAGTCTTCAGATTTTTTTAAAGATTGAAAAATCTTAAAAATTTTGTCAAAATGTCTTTTTTCTATACCTATTCCATTATCTTCTATAGAAAACTCATAAAATGAATTGTGCTCTTTTACATCAATATTAATAATTGAATCTTTCTTATCACTAAACTTAATGGCATTCGCAATTAAATTCTGAAATAATTGTTGAAACTTAATTTTGTCGCCTTTAACTACAGGTAACTTCTTTAAAATATTAATAGACACATGTTCTGGAACATATAAAATTTGAATTAGTTTTTTTACTAGATCATATAAATCTATTTGTTCATCTTCTTTAGAATCTGCATCTATACTAGAGAATTTTAAAACATCAGAAATTAAATTATCCATTTTTTCTAAAGTCAAATCAATATCTTCAAAATTTTGTAAACTGGCTTCATCAAACTTATCTTGATTATCTAATTTAATCCAAGCAGTTAATGCAGATATACTTCTTAATGGCGATTTTAAATCATGAGAAACTATATGTGCATATTCTTTTAACTCTTCATTACTTCTACTTAATTCAGCTACAAGTTCTTTGTTTTTGTGTTCAACTTTAACTCTTTCTCTTAGATTAATAGCATTTTTTAATTGAAGTGATACCAAGTTAGCAATCCTCTCTATTGTGTTTAAATGTTTTGAATTAAAGTAGTTTTTTCTTTCATGTTCTGCATCTATAATTCCAATTACTTCTCCATCATATATAATTGGCACTGTTATTTCTGAATATCTAATTTTATCATCTAAAATATATCTATCATCTTTTGTGGTATTTGATATAATTTCAGAAACACCATTTAAAGCAACATTACCAACAATACCTTCTCCAATTTGTAATATTATTTTGTTAAATATTTTATCAGAATCTAATTTTTTGTTACCAAAAGCGGCTATTTGCTCTAAAGTATTTGATTTTTTATCAACTAAATAAATTACACAATCCTTTGTACCTAAATAATTGGCGATATTACTAGATATTTCCCAGGCAATTTCGCTTATATCTTCTTTACCTAATACAGATTTTGCTGTATTATTTACTAAATCTAAAACTAATTGTTTTTCTCTTTGAATGGTTATATCTCTAATTATACCTTGTGCTGCAATGGGTTCTTTATTTTTATCATATATAATACTAGCGTTTATATTTACCCATTTTATTTCATTTCTCTTGGTTACAACTCTTGCACTATAGTCAGTAAATTTTCCTTTTTCTGTAAGCTCTAAAAAAGATTCCATTGCATATTGATAATCTTCTTTATAAATTAAATCTTTAACATTTACAGAAATATCTGAAGTTTTAAAACCAAAAAAATGTTCTGCAACATCATTCATTTTTAAAACATTACCATCTATACCCATAACCAAATAAGCATCATTAATATTCTCAAAAACGCCTTTTAACTGGGCGTTTTTTTCATCTAATAATTTTTCTAATTTGTAATTAGCTTCTTTTAACTGTTCTGATATGTTAAAAAGCTCTAAAGATTTTTCTTCAAGTATTTTTTCAGCTTGTCTTCTTGCTTTTTTTGACGTTCTAAAGCTCTTGTAAGTATGTTTATTTTTTCTGAATCCACTAATTTTTTTGAATAACAAAACGAACCTCAGTTCCATCTTCTTTAATTTTTTCTAAGACAATTTTTGCAGTACTATTAAAATGTTCAAAAGTTTTATTCATTAACCCTAAACCAAAATGATGCATTGCTCTGCTAGATTTATAAACCATTACTAAAGAATTCTCTGTTTTTTCTTCTACAATAAAAATAGGTAATTCTGCATCTGGATATATTTTTCTAACTTCTATATGAATATGATTTTCTATTGAAGATAACATTTCTATAGGGTCTTTGTAAGTTGCTAAAAGACCTGGGTAACTTTTTTCGATTACTCCAAAAAAATGTTCTGCATAAACCAATAATAAGTCATCAATAGCAATTGATGTATTAGTACTTAAATGCTGAAGTAATTGTAACATTTCAGAGAAACTATAAGTTCCTATAGAAGTATAAACTCCTCCAGACTCTAAATTTGAAGATGTAATAATTTTATCAACCATTTCTATACCAAACTTATCTTCTACTAATTCTAAAAATTCTGTAAAAACTATTCCTTTCATTTTATAATTCTAAAAATTCGTTAAGATTCCAATAATTTATTATTGCTTGTATTTTCTTTTCATAATCTTCATATTTCAAAGGTTTTAATACATAACCTGCAATACCTAGTTTATAACACTCAAAAATATCTTTATTACTATTTGAAGTTGTTAAAATAACTACAGGAATGTGTTTTAACTCTTCATTACCTTTTATAATTTCTAGAAATTCGATTCCATTAGTATCAGGCATATTTAAATCTAATAAAATCATATCTGGTGTGTCTTTTTCTATTAGTGAAAAAGCTTCATTTCCATCATTTGCTAAAGTTAAAGTATAATTTTTAAATTCCTGAGGAATAGATCTCTTTAATTTGAGTACTTCAATTCTGTCATCTTCTATTAATAATATTTTTAGCTTACTTTTTTGCATATAAATTAATTTAACCAAGCTAAATATAATTTAATTGTTAAAAATAATAAACAAACCCAGTTCAATTTGAACTAAGTGTCGATAAAATTGAATAAAATGTAGATGAATAAAAATCGCTAATTATCTAATGACAAGCATTTACAGCTCCTGCTGCAACCTCTAAAACTGGCTTTGGAGAAACATAAGGAATTCCTAGTCCTAAACCTCTAAAAATAAAAAGTACTCCAATAAAAACCACTAAAACAGGAATTGCTTTTTGAATATTCTGTCTTAAATTTCCTTTGGTAAAATTACCTAAATACACAAAAGCTGTCATTAAAGGAATTGTACCTAATCCAAATAAAAACATATATAAACTTCCTGTAAATGCATTTGAAGTAGTTATTGCCCCAAAAACAGCCATATATACCAAACCACAGGGTAAAAATCCGTTCAGAAAACCAATGGTAAAAAAGGTATCATTCCCTTTTTTCTTAAGCTCTGCTCCTAACCTGCTTTTTACTTTTAAAATAATTGTAGTGATATTTTTTGAGAGTGCTATTTTTTGTAAAATTTTCGGAAATATAATCAACAAAATCATTAAGACACCAACAATTATAGAGAGTTGTTGTTGAAAACCAAAGAAATAAAAACCTTTACCTAAAAAACCAAAAAGTAAACCTATTAAACTATAAGTAAACAGTCTGCCTAGATGATAACTAATAATTTGAAAGAAACCTTTTGTATTATTACGCCTATCTATTGGCAACATAAATGCAATTGGGCCACACATTCCAATACAATGGAAACTGCCTAATAAACCAAATATGATTGCTGATAATAACATCTTATTTTATTCAGTGATTAATACACTAATTCTTCTTTAAATAAATAATTGGTATTTTTATGTTTCCAATGGATTTTAATGTTCCAGCGACCATCCAATAAACGTTGTTCAGGCACGAGCAAATATGATTTAGAAATTGAAATAGGTATTTCAAAATCTAATTGTTTATTAGATGGTCTATATAGGAACACTTTTCCTTTTATATCTTTAGGGTTAAAAAAGCTTGGAAATTCTATTTTAAGACCTTTTTCATTTCTTTGAACTTTTAAATTCTCTTCTAATGCATTTGCATTTTTTTCGGCATTAATTTCTTGTTGATAATTTAGTTCTGCTTGATAATATTTTTCAGTAACTAAATCATGACTATAGGTATTATCTGTACTCATTGTAACTACAAAATACATGATAAAAGCAATAAAAGCGATTATTGTAATTACGATTCCTGTTCCCCAATTGAATTTCATAATTTATTGTTTTTATTTCTTTATTAGTCTTTGCGAGGTACAAAGCAATCTTTTTATTAATTATTACTAATTTATTTTACAGATTACTTTACTCGTTCCTCGTTCGTAATGACGTTATTTTTATTTTCCAACTCCAAACTTTCTACTTCCAACACCAAACACCAAACACAAAACTTTAACGATAGCTTCTAGGTCCTAAAAAATTAGTTTCTGTTGTTTCTATCAATTTATCTCCACTAAAAACACCAATTTCAATATCAACATTATCACCTTTTAACACTGAAGCATTTAATTCTATAAATAAAGTTCCTTCTGCTAAAGCTTGTTTAGGAACTATAAAATTATGATTTGACACTAACTTTATTGTTCCTTTATGAGATAGTATTTTATAACTCACATCTTTAATATCTTTAGTTGTTTTATTTATCACTTTATAAGTATATACATTACTGATAATGTTATTCTCTTTTTGTTGATACAATTGTCCTGGTAATCTAAGAATTGTAGCTTCTACATTATTTCTTAAAAACAACATACCAACTAAAAGTCCTGTTAAAATGAATAAAACAGCTGAATATCCTTTCATTCTTGTATTAAAATGAAAAGGTTTTTTCTTAGCAATATTATCTTCACTTGCGTATCTAATCAATCCTTTTGGCAAATTGATACTTTCCATAATATGATCACATTCATCAATACAAGCTGTGCAATTTACACACTCTAATTGCGTACCATTTCTGATATCAATTCCTGTAGGACAAACCACAACACATTGTTTACAATCTATACAGTCTCCTTTTCCAAGTGCTGCTCTATCTTCATTTTTTCTAAATTTAGAACGTCCTTTTTCTCGTTCACCACGTTTATAATCGTAGGCAACATTTATGGTTTTATTATCTAACAAAACACCTTGTAAACGCCCATAAGGACAAGCAATAATGCATACTTGTTCTCTAAACCAAGCAAATACAAAATAGAAAACTGCTGTAAAAATTAATAAAGAAATTAAGGTTCTAACATTTTCTAATGGATTTCCTGTGATATAACTAATAACAGTATCTCCACCTATTAAATAAGCTAAAAACACGTTTGCTATAATAAAAGAAATCACAAAAAAGATAAACCATTTTAAAACTCTTTTTTTAATTTTATCAGCATTCCAAGGTTGTTTGCTTAATCTGATTTGTTTTCCTCTATCACCATCAATCCAATATTCTATTTTTCTGAATACCATTTCCATAAAAATGGTTTGTGGACAAATCCATCCACAGAAAATACGTCCAAAAACTACTGTAAACAGAATTATAAATACAACCCCAGTTATCATTGAAACAACCAACAAGTAAAAGTCTTGTGGCCAAAAAGGAAATCCGAAAATATTGAATCTTCTTTCTAAAACATTAAAGAGTAAAAACTGATTACCATTGATTTTTATAAATGGAGCTGATAATAAAAAAATCAATAAGAAATAACTAACGTAACTTCTGTATTTGTAAAACTGACCACTTGGCTTTTTTGGAAAAACCCAAGAACGTTTTCCTTCTGTATTAATAGTACCTATACTATCTCTAAATTGTTCGTTCTTGGGAGTTTCCATACTAACTAACTTTTACTAACTTTCTTTTTGCTTTTTATGAATTAGTTCTCGATATATTTTTGCAAAAAAGCAAAATCACTTGAACTGACATTTTGGAATTGATTTGTAACTTTCTACTTCCCTCTTCCTATTGTGTCTTATTCTCCTTCCCAAATATCTCCTTGTGGAGCTTTTGCTTTTGCAGGAGTTGTACCTTGTAATGACAATACATAACTAGATACTTTAGCAATATCTTCAGCTTTTAAGGTCTTATCCCAAGCTATCATACCTTTTCCTGTTCTACCACCTTTAGAAACCGTATTAAAAACGTTTTTAATTCCACCTCCTAAAATCCAATGTTTATCAGTAAGATTTGGTCCAATAGAACCACCTCCATCAGCTAAATGACAAGAAGCACAATTTAAATTAAAGATTGCTTTACCTCTTTTTAAATCTTTTGCATCTGTTAATAACTCTAATTTAGAAACATCAAAAACATCAGGAGAAGAAGCTTTGTATTTATTAATTTCTGCTCTGGCTTCAGCAACTGCTTGTTGATATTCCATTTCTGGTGTATCTCCATCCATTACCTCAAATCGAACAAGGTAAACTACTGCAAATATTATTGTTGCATAAAACATATATACCCACCAAGGTGGAAGTGAATTGTCTAGTTCTTTAATTCCATCATAATTATGGTCTAAAATAATTTCCTCTTCATCTTCTATTGCCTTAGCTTTTGTCCAGGATTTCAATAATTTTTGAACCCAAGCATTAGGTGCTTCAGGGATAATACCATCTTTTTCATTTTGTAATTCAGTTGCTTTTTGAATTGCCATAAAACTAACAACTTCTTTCAAAACCACTACTGTTACAAAACCTATTAACGCTACCCATACTAATGGGTTTTCATAAACATCAAAAGGGTTTTGATAAGATGTAAAAGACTTTGTGAGTGCAAAAAATGTAATTAATACAAATAATACATAAACTGTTGATTGAATCTTTTTTTTCATTTTATTCTATTTTTTAGTGATCTAAAGGAATGTTACTAACCTTACTGATATACTCATTTTTTGCTGTAAATACCCACCAAAACAAGGCTACAAAAAAGGTAAAGAAGATAATTAATGATATTAATGGATATATTTCTATACCAGTAATACTTTCCATATGGTTTTTTACAAATTTTAGCATTGTCTTAATTTTTAGAAATTTGTTGTTCGTCTTTTACTTTGATATCTGTACCCAACCTCTGTATGTAAGCAATGATTGCTACAATTTCTCTATCTTTCATTTCTACAAACTCTTGTCCATTTTCTTGAGCATACTTTTTGTCAGCTTCATAACTTTTTGCAAAATCTGGATCTTGATACAAATTCTCTTCAATTTGTTTTCCTTGTGCATCCATCAATACTTGTGCATTTGCTATTTCTTCTTCAGAATAAGGAACTCCTAAAGTAACCATTGCTTCCATTTTCCCTACAGTAGATGATTTATCTAATTTATTTTTAATCAACCATTTATAAGAAGGCATAATAGAACCAGGTGATGTACTTTGTGGATCATACATATGATTCAAGTGCCAGCTATCAGAATATTTCTGACCAATTCTGTGTAAATCTGGCCCTGTTCTTTTTGATCCCCATAAAAATGGATGATCGTAAACAAATTCACCTGCCTTAGAGTATTCTCCATAACGTTCCACCTCACTTCTAAAAGGACGAATCATTTGTGAGTGACACCCTACACATCCTTCTCTGATGTATAAATCACGACCTTCTAGCTCTAAAGGTGTATAAGGTTTTACACTACTTATAGTTGGTATATTCGATTTTACTAATAAGGTTGGTACAATCTGAATAATACCACCAATTAAAATAGCTACTGTAGCATAAAGTGTTAATCTTACCGGTTTTCTTTCTAACCAAGTGTGGTAACCTTCTCCTTTAGTTCTATGTTTAGCAACTTTAGTTAAAGCAGCTGCTTCAGCTAATTCATCTTCTACTCCACTTCCTTGTTTAACCGTTTTTACAACATTGTATAACATTACAATTGCACCAATGATAAACATGGTACCACCAATTGCACGCATCCAATACATTGGTATGATTTCATTTACGGTTTCTAAAAAGTTACCATAAGTTAAAGAACCATCAGGATTGAATTGTTTCCACATAGAAGCTTGTACAAAACCAGCTACATACATAGGTAAAGCATATAAAATGATTCCTAAAGTACCAATCCAAAAATGGAAGTTTGCTAATGCTTTGGAATATAAAGTTGTTTTAAACATCCTTGGAATCATCCAGTACAACATTCCAAAAGTGAAGAAACCATTCCAAGCTAAAGCTCCAACGTGAACGTGAGCAATAATCCAATCTGAAAAGTGAGCAATTGCGTTTACATTTTTAAGCGATAACATTGGCCCTTCAAAAGTTGCCATACCATAACCTGTAATGGCTACTACCATAAATTTTAAGGTTGGGTCTGTTCTTACTTTATCCCAAGCACCTCTTAAAGTTAATAATCCATTAATCATACCACCCCAAGAAGGCGCAATTAACATCACAGAAAAGGCAACTCCTAAATTTTGAGCCCAGTTAGGTAATGAAGTATATAATAAATGATGAGGTCCTGCCCAGATGTAAATAAATATTAAAGACCAAAAGTGTACAATTGATAAACGATAAGAGTAAACAGGTCTGTTTGCAGCTTTAGGTACAAAATAGTACATCAATCCTAAAAAAGGTGTCGTTAAGAAAAATGCAACTGCGTTATGACCATACCACCATTGTACTAATGCATCTTGTACACCAGCATAAACTGAATATGACTTTAAGAAACTAACAGGTAATTCTAAACTATTAAAAATATGTAAAACAGCAACTGTTACAAAAGTTCCTAAATAAAACCAAATAGCTACATATAAATGACGCTGTCTTCTTTGTAAAATTGTCCAAATCATATTAACACCAAATGCAACCCAAACCAATGCAATTGCAATATCAATTGGCCATTCTAACTCTGCATATTCTTTAGATGTAGTGTATCCTAAAGGTAATGTAATTGCTGCTGCAACAATGATTAATTGCCATCCCCAAAAATTAAAATTGCTTAGAAAATCACTAGCCATTCTTGCTTTTAATAACCTTTGAAGCGAGTAATAAACTCCTGCATAAATTGCATTACCTACAAAAGCAAAAATTACAGCATTTGTATGTAAAGGTCTTAATCGTCCAAAACTTAACCAAGAAATTCCATCTGTAAGATTGGGGAATAAAAACATAAAAGCTAAAAGTAATCCTACTGTAAAGCCTACTATACCCCATAATAAGGTTGCATAGATAAACTTTTTAACGATTTTATTATCGTAATAAAACTGTTGCATTTCCATAAATTGATATTTAAAGTCTAATTAATTTTTATTGTTTTTCTTTTACAAGTTCATCATCAAACAGCATTCTTACTGAAGGCGTATATGAATCATCATATTGCCCTTTTTTTACTGAATAAATAAATGCGATAAAGAATACAATTGCCACTAAAATACTTAGTGTTAGTAGTAGGTATATTACGCTCATATCTTGCCTGATAATTAATACACCAAAAGTAGTTTTGATAGTTTTTTTAAAATATGACATTTATCATATTTTAAAAATTTTTCATAAAAAAAACAGCTTAACCTATTGATAAGCTGTTTTCTAGTTCTTTGATTAAAAAGAATAATTTTAAAATGATCCTATAACAAATGATATGCTTAATGCAAATATTGATAATTTTAAAACTGCTCCTGATAATTTTCTAAGTAGAACTAGCGTTCTTAGGTACTTGATTCTTTTACTTTTCATAATGGGGGAATTTAAAAGTTACCTAAAATTAAGCAAAAAAAATTATATAGCAAAATAATAGACACTATTTTATCTAAATTGTCATTGAAAATAACTTTTCTTTAACTTTCTTTTGCATTAATTTTTTGTCAAAAGCCATACATATATTTCTAATATAAGGTCTTGCATGTTCTGGAATTGTAAGTTCATTGTTTTTAATAAAAACTAAACCATCTTGCTTCATTTCTTTTAACAATTCTATGTGAGAATCAATATTATCAATTTTAGTTTCTGTTTTATCCCATGAAGTATAAAAATTACACATCATATTTAAGATATGCTTTCTTATAACTCTATCTTCTTTTGATAATATATGTCCTCTAAAAACAGGGATTTCTCCATCATTTACTATTTGTTGATATTCTTTAACCGTTTTTACATTTTGAGCAAAACCATACCAAGAGTCAGAAATGGCAGACATCCCCAAACCAATCATTAACTGGGTTTTATTGGAGGTATATCCCATAAAATTTCTATGTAAGGTTTTGTTTACGGTGGCTTTATATAAACCATCTGTTTTTAAAGCAAAATGATCCATACCAATTTCTTCATATCCCAAATCAGCAAACATTTGCTTACCTATTTCATAAAGCGCTCTTTTTTCTTCATCTTTTGGTAAATCGTTTTCATTAAAACCTCTTTGACCAACACCTTTTACCCAAGGCACATGTGCATAACTGTAAAATGAAATACGATCTGGTTGCAATTCTTTAGTTTTATTAATGGTATGAACTACATTTTCTTTGGTTTGATGTGGTAATCCAAAAATTAAATCGTGACTTACAGAAGTATATCCAATTTCTCTTGCCCATTTTGTAACTTGTTTTACAGCTTTAAAAGGCTGAACTCTATGTATTGCTTTTTGTACTTTATCATTATAATCTTGTACCCCAAAACTTACTCTAGTAAAACCACAATTATATAAAGTTTGTAATTGTGCTTTGGTAGTATTATTTGGATGACCTTCAAAACTAAATTCAGCTTTTGGATGTTTATTAGAAAGTGAAAAAATACCATCTAACAAAAACTCTAAATTCTCTTTTGAGAAAAAAGTGGGAGTTCCACCTCCTAAATGCAACTCCTTAATTAGAGGAACTTCATCAACTAGATTTACATATAGTTTCCATTCTTTTAAAACAGCTTTTATATAGTCTTCTTCTACTTCATGCCTTTTAGTAATGTGTTTATGACAAGCACAAAAGGTGCATAAACTCTCACAGAAAGGTAAATGAATATATATGCTAATTCCTTCATCAGTATTACTTTCTATAAATGATTTTTTAAAACTTGCAATCCATTTATCTTTAGAAAAAGTGGCTGCATCCCAAAAAGGAACTGTTGGATAACTTGTGTATCTTGGCCCTGGAACGTTATATTTTTGAATTAATGATTTTTCCATTTTAAGTTATTTTTGATGTAAGGATTCTCGATTACAATAAGAATGAGAAAAATATATTTTATGTTTAAGCTAGTTCTAAAGCAATTTCTACCATTTCTTTAAATGTTTGCTCTCTTTCATCTGCAGATGTTTTTTCTTTTGTAACTAAACTATCAGAGATTGTTAAAATTGAAAGTGCATTTACATTGTGTTTTGCAGCAACTGTATATAGCCCAGAAGTTTCCATTTCTACACAAAGCACTCCATAATCTGCCCATTTTTGATAGCTATCAAAATCATCTGCATAAAATTCATCAGAACTTAAAATACCTCCTGCTTTTACTGGAATTTTCTTTTCTTTTGCTATTTCTATAGCTTTTTGAAATAAAGAAAAACTTGCTGTTGGTGCATAATCTGCACCATTAAAACGAATTGTATTTAAACCTGAATTTGTAGAAGCAGCCATTGCAATTACAATATCTCTAATTTTTACTTCTTTTTGATATGAACCTGCAGATCCAACTCTAATTAAGTTTTTTACTCCATATTCATTTATTAATTCGTGAGTATAAATTAAAGTGGAAGGAATCCCCATTCCTGTTCCTTGTACTGATATTCTTTTACCTTTATAAGTTCCTGTAAAACCAAGCATTCCTCGAACTTCATTGTACAAAACAATATCTTTTAAAAAGAAATCTGCAATCCATTTTGCTCTCATTGGATCACCTGGTAATAAAACTGTTTCTGCTATTTCTCCTTTTTTAGCTTTGATATGAATGCTCATTTTAGTACTTATTTTTGTCAGAAATCCCTTTTGTTACTAATAAAACACCAGAAGAAGTTCCTAAACGATTAACACCTATATCTATAAACTTCTTTGCTATTTCTATATTATTAATACCACCAGCAGCTTTAATTTGCACTTTATCTTTGACAACATTTTTCATAAGTTGCACATCTACTAAAGTAGCACCATCAGTACCAAAACCTGTAGATGTTTTTACAAAATCTGCTCCTGAGTTTATTACCAATTGACAAGCTACCTCAATTTGCTTATTATTTAAATAACACGTTTCAATAATAACTTTTAGCACATTTTTGCCTATTGCTTCTTTTACCTGTCTAACCTCTTCTTCTACATATTCAAAATCATTATCTAATAATTTTCCTACATTAATAACCATATCAATTTCTGATGCTCCGTTTTTAATGCAGTTTTTGGCTTCAAAAACTTTTACTTCTGTTGTGTTTGCTCCTAATGGAAAACCAATTACAGCTGCTATTTTTATAGTTGTATTAGTTAAATTATTTTTTACCAATTTAACATAACAACCATTTACACAAACAGCATAAAAATTATGTTTTTTAGCTTCATTACAAATTGTTATAATTTGTTCTTTAGTTGCAGTTGCTTTTAATAAAGTGTGATCTATATATCTATTAATTTCCATAATTTTTATTTAATTTTTTGCCTAATAGATTTGTAGAAATCGTTGTAAAAATGACAATGCTAATTGAACTTAAAGGCATTAATATTGCAGCAATAACTGGCATTAATTGTCCTGTTACTGCAAAATACAAACCTACAGCATTATAACACAAAGAAAGTATAAAACAATATTTGATAATTGTAATTGCTTTTTTTGAAGCATTAAAAAAATGTTCAATCTTATTGAATTGTGATGCATCCAAAATAGCATCGCAAGCAGGAGAAAACACATTAATATTTTCTGAGAGTGCAATTCCAACATCACTTTTAGCTAAAGCTCCTGCATCATTTAAGCCATCACCAATCATAGCTACTTTTTTATTTTGATGCTGAAATTCTGCTACAACTTCTAATTTATCATTTGGTTTTTGATTGAAGAGTAATTTTGTTTTTTTAGGTAAAAAATTGGTTAAAAATTTTCTTTCTCCAGCATTATCTCCAGAAACAACAGCCAAATCAAAATCTTCCTTTAAAGTTTTAAAAAGTGATTTTATTCCTTTTCTATAACTATTCTTAAAAGTAAATTTACCTCTGTAACTTTGATTCAAACTAACATGAACAGAAGTATCAAAAGAGTTATTTTGTGAAAACCCCTTTACAAAGGATTCTGAACCTAATTTTAAATAATATTCTTTGTAATTTACCTCTATTCCTTTACCAATAACTTCTTTATAATTTGTTATTTCTAAAGTATCTACATCAGAAAAAGTGTTGTATAAACTTCTACTTAAAGGGTGATTTGAAGCACGTAAACTACTTTTTAAAATTCTTTTTTCTTGATGATTTAAGTCAATACCTTGATAAACTATTGTACTTTTTTCATTTGTAGTTAACGTTCCAGTTTTGTCAAAAATTATAGAATTTATACTTGCCAATTGTTCTATAACAGTTGCGTTTTTTAAATAGAATTTTTGTTTTCCAAAAATACGTAATAGATTACCTAAAGTAAATGGAGCAGCTAAAGCTATTGCACAAGGACAAGCAATTATTAATACTGCTGTAAATACATTTAAAGCTTTGCTAGCATCAAAATACAACCAAAAAGCTGTAGCCAAAAATGCAATTGATAAAACTATAATTGTAAAGTTTTTACTGATTTTATCAGTTAATGTTTTAAATGAAGAAGTCTTATCATTTTTAAAAACATCATTACTCCACAATTGCGTTAAATAACTTTGAGAAACTGATGCTAAAACTTCCATTTCTAAGATTCCGGATAATTGTTTACCTCCTGCAAAAAGTTTATCTCCTGATTTTTTTGCTACAGGTTCTGCTTCACCTGTAACAAAACTGTAATCTATTTGAGCATTTCCGTTGATTAAAATTCCATCAACAGGAATTAATTCTTGATTTCTAATTAATAAACGATCTCCTTTTTTAACGTCATAAATCTGAACGTTTTCTTCTTTTTTATCTGATAAAATTCGGGTTACAGCAATTGGAAAATAGGATTTATAGTCACGTTCAAAGGATAAAAAATTATAGGTTTTTTGTTGAAAGAATTTACCTAATAATAAAAAGAAGATTAATCCTGTTAAGCTATCAAAAAAGCCCGTTCCTAAATCAAAAATAATTTCTACAGAACTTCTTATAAATAATACTGAAACTCCTAGTGCAATAGGCACATCAATATTTAAAATTTTAGATCGTAAACCTTTATAAGCCGAAATAAAATAATCATTTGCAGCATAAAAAACGACAGGTAAAGAAAAGAAAAACATTAACCATCTAAAGATATTTTTATATTTTTCTATCCAAAATCCATCAACTTCAAAATATTCTGGAAAAGAGAGAAACATCACATTCCCAAAAGCAAAACCTGCAATACCTAGTTTATATATTAAACTTCTATCTACCTTCTTTTTCCCTGTTTCATAATCTTCTAAACTAATATAAGGTTCGTAGCCAATAGCACTAATTAGTAAAACTATTTCTTTGAGTGATGTTACATCAGAATGATAAGAAATACGAACTGTTTTCTTTGGGAAATTTACTTGTGATGTGTTAATTTTTGAATTTAATTTCTGTAAATTCTCTAAAACCCAAATACAAGAACTACAATGAATATGAGGAATGTATAAGGTTACTATTTGAGTATTCCCGTCATTAAAGTCCAATAATTTATCTATGATTTCTTTATTATCTAAAAAATCATATTTCCCTTGAATTTCTGTAGGAATTGCTCCAGGATTATCTTGAAAATCATAATAACAAGTCAAATCGTTTTCAGAAAAAATTTCGTAAACAGTTTTACAACCATTACAACAAAAATTTTTGTCATCAACTATTATAATTGTGTCCTTACAAGAATCTCCACAATGATAACAATGTGTAGTATTCATATTTACTCTTTTGCCTGTGCAAATTTGTATGAAATATCTTTTTTAAAATATGATTTTTATCATCTTTTCATTATATTTGATGTAACATTAAAACCTTGTTAGATATGAGTAAATGTGAACAATGTATTGTTCGTCAATTTAATTCTTTAAAACATCTTTCCAAAGAAGAATTGGTGAGAATGTCAGGATGCAAAACTTCTAAAATTATAAAAAAAGGTGAATACTTATTTGAAGAAGGTGAACATATAAATGGTGTTTTTTGTATAAAAGACGGAGTCTGTAAGGTTTCTAAAATGAGTGAAAACGGAAAAAATCAAATTGTAAATTTGATAAAACGTGGTGATTTAATTGGAGAAAGAAGCCTTGTATCTGATGAAGTTTCTAACCTAAATGCTGTTGCTTTAGAAGATATGGAGGTTTGTTTTATTCCTAAAGATGAAATTATTACAGATTTAGAAAAAAACACTAATTTCTCTATTGATGTTTTAAAAACTATGGCTTCATCCTTAAAAAATGCTGATAATTTAATTGTAGATATGGCTCAAAAAAGTGTTAAACAACGTTTAGCTGAAACGCTTTTAAATTTACAAAATAAATTTGGTGTTACTAATGAGAACACAATAGACATTCATCTTTCTAGAGAAGACATTGCTAATATAATTGGAACTGCTACTGAATCTGCTATTCGTTTATTATCCGAATTAAAAAAGAAAAAAATAATTATATTTAAAGGAAAAGAAATCTCTATTTTGGATAAAAAAGAACTTGAAAAAATTGCTCATGGGTTTTAGATATAAAATCTATTTATCTGACTTGCAATAGTTGAATCAGTAATTTTATATATTCTCTAAAAGTTTTAATACATTTGTTAAAATAGTATACTAACTACACCCCCTTTATAATTTATGAAGCAACTAATCATATTATTACTTATAATTATAGTAGCTATTATTGGCTATGGAAAATTTAGTGATTACAAAAGGTATAACTCTCCTGAAGTAGATTATAAAACTGAAAAAATTATTGATATTAATTATCATAATCAAGAAACTGTATTAAACTATTACAATGCTATTGAAGACTTAAATAGCTATATAATGTTGGAATGGTCTGCTAACAAAATAGATGTTAGAACTCCTGAAGATGATGATATTAAAACTAAAACTGCAGTTGAAAAATATGCCAAAAAATTGGCAGAAATAAATTATTATGAAGCGATTCTTGAAAATTCTTCTAGACTAAAAGAACAAGGCCTTACAAATAAAGAGATTAAGTTTATTGAACAAAAAGGTATTACCATTGAAGCTTACAACCAAAAAAAGAGAGTTGAAAAGATTAAAAAACTTTATAACTCGAATATAAAACTATACAATGGATCTAAAAACGCCATTATTTATGAAGTTCAAAAAGAACTAAACAAAAGAGGTTATAAAGTTGAAATAGATGGTGTTTACAGAATTGAAACCTTTAATGCTATTAAAAGTTTTGAAGAAAAAAACAATTTATTAGCTGATGGTTATTTAGATGATTTGACTATAGAATTGATGTTTCAATAACAATCTACTCTTTAAATCTTAATAATTCTAAGGTGTTATTTCTTTTAATTTTTCCGGTTTCAGTTTCTATAAACTTTCTTATAAAATAAATTTCTTTAGGAACTTCGTACTTTAATAGTAATTTTGAGTTTTTTATTTCTTTTAAAAGCATTTTTTTTATTTTAGTCGAATTATCATTCTCTACAATTAAAATTAATCTTTCACCTAATATTTCATCAGAAATTCCTGTTACAAAAAATCGATTTGAAATAATTTTCGATAATTTCTCTTCTATAGTTTCTGGATGTAATTTAATTGCTCCTGAATTGATAACATTATCAAAACGACCTAACCAATTAAACTGAGTGTCAGATATTAATTCTACAACATCATTTGTAAAAATAATTTCATCAGATACTTTTGGTGCATCAATTACCAAACAATCTCTTTGGTCTTTGTAAATAGTTACGTTTGGTAGCGTTTGATAATAAGCAACCTTAGTAACAGATTGCTTTGACATTCTTCCTCGCAAAGACGTGTAATTATTCATTTTTTTTACAGCAATATGTGTTATGGTTTCTGTCATACCATAAGTTGCAAAAACTTGTGTGGAAATATTTTGTAATTTTTCTTGAAGCTCATTAGAAACTACTCCTCCACCAACAATCAATTTCTTTATCAAATTCAGTTTTGACAAAGAGTTTTCCAATTGCAAAGGTACCATTGCAGAAAAATCATAAGCTTTATCAATATTTTTTAATGGATTAGAAGTTGATTCTATGATGTCTAAACGCCAACCTAAAGCTAAAGCTCTAATCAACATCATTTTTCCTGCTATATACTGAATTGGCAAACATAATAAAGCTGTAGTATTCTCTTTAGTATCAAAAAAATCACCTGTTGCTTTTGCTGAATTTAACATCAACTTTTTTTTAAGTTGAATTGGTTTTGGTTTTCCTGTAGAGCCTGAAGTTAGCACTGTAATACTATCATCAGTAGAAAACCAAATTTTTAAAAATTGATAAATCTCTAAAGAATAAGTTTTAGAATATGCTAGAATTTCATCTATAGTAGAAAATGAAACTCCATTTAATTGAAAATTATTATGCCATTTATTCTGTTCCAAGTTCATCTAAAACTCTATAATTTTCTTTTAAATTAACAGGTTTATCTATTTTACCAGTTAACTTTTCTTTCCAATTTGTCCATCCGTATTTTTTTGAGAATAGCACTAACATTAAAGGATATAAAACTAAAACCGGCACAAACATTTCCCAAGTTACATTTGGCTCAGAAGTATCGATATACAATGCATCTGTTTGAAAAACCATCCAATCTGTAGTTACTAAAAAAGCTGCTAAAATATTGTTTGCTGCATGTAAACCTAAAGCTAGTTCAGTTCCTTCATCCATCAAAGTAGTAATTCCGTAGAAAAAACCAGTACCTATGTAAAACACCATAGTTACATAACCCAGTTTTTCCACTTCAGGATTTGCTGCATGTAAAAGACCAAAACAGACAGAAGTTAGAAGTAATGGAACCCATCTGTTTTTTGCAATTGCTCCTATCCCTTGCATAAAATACCCTCTAAATAATAACTCCTCTAAACTTGTTTGTAAAGGAATAAACAAAAAAGAAATAGCTACTAAAATAAAGAATGGAATTGGATTGAAATTGTAGGTGTAATTTTCTGGTGATAGAAAAATTCCTGCAAAAGTTAAAATCACTACCACTGTTCCCCAGCTTAAAAATCCATAAAAAAAACGTTTCCAATCAATTTTACTTCTACTAGTTACTAAAGTAGTAAGGGTTCTTTTATGAATAAATTTTAGACTTATCCACAGAAATATAAAACCTACAGCAAAGGTAAAAAGCATTAAAAAAAGAAAGAGGTTTTTATCAATTCCAGAAGTCATAAAATTATCTTTAGCAGCTTCCATAAATTCTTCTAAACCTCCTGTATGCTTAAAAGCAACAATTATTAAAGGAATTGCACCTAAAAACTGCCATCCGAAAAAGACTAATAAAATTGTTATCAACCAATAATACCATTCACTATTTCCTTTGTATGCTTGTTGTATAAAATTCATTTGCTTCTTGTGAGATTCTGAATCAGATTCAGAATGACGTTAAACTAAATTAAAATCCCAATTTAAAGTTGGATTATATTGTAATCTTCCGTTTAAAACTTCTAAAGGGCTCTCAAAATTGTTTGTAAACAATCCTCCAGTTCCTAATCCTTGAGGGAGATTACTTTTTAAATTATACGTAAATTGAGCAATAGCATTTAGCCCAATATTACTTTCTAATGCTGATGTAATCCACCAACCTGAGTTATTTTCTTCTGCTAATTTAATCCATTCTTTACTACCTACAAAACCACCAACCAAACTAGGCTTCAAAATAATGTATTGAGGATTAATTGCATCTATTATTCTCTTTTTTTCTTCAGATGTAAAAGCTCCAATTAATTCTTCATCTAAGGCTATTGGCAAAGGGGTTTCTTTACATAATTTTGCCATTTCTTTAATTTGTCCTTGCTTTATCGGTTGCTCTATAGAATGAATTTCTAAATCTGATAATCTTTTTAATTTATCAAGAGCATTATTTGGTTTAAAAGCTCCATTTGCATCTACTCTTAATTCTATTTCTTTAGCAGAAAATTCTTTTCTTATGGATTTTAACAAGGCTATTTCAGCATCAAAATCAATGGCGCCAATTTTCATTTTAATACAAGAAAAACCGGTTTTCAATTTTTCTTTGATTTGAGCTTTCATAAATTCTTGCTCTCCCATCCAAATCAAACCATTTATTGGAATTGCTGAATTTCCTTTTGTAAATTCTGATGGATAAAGTTCAAATTTATCATTACTATTAAGTGATAAAAAAGCTTGTTCCAATCCAAATTGAATAGAAGGGAACTCAATGAGTTCAGATAATAATTCATCTAATGATAAATTGATGTTTTTGCAAATCCAAATTAGCTTTTCTTCATAATTAGATACATCATCGATGCTTAAGCCTCTAAACAATCCTGTTTCTCCAATTCCTGTTTTACCATTTTCTTCTAAAATGATAAACCACGTTTCTTTGGTTCTTAAAATTCCACGTGAAGTTCCACTTGGATTCTTAAAATTGAGAATATATTTTTTGTAGGTTGCTTTTATCAAATTAATTGGTATTTATTCAAAAGTTCTCGATACAATTTCGCCCAAAAGTGAAATCACTCGAACTGACAGTTTTCCGAATACTGAGACTGAAAACTGAATACTATTTTCGCTCTATATATTCCTTAAAATTATTCAAATACGTTTGATCTTGTCCTTGAAAAGTGCCTTTAAAATAGGGAAACATACAAGCCATAATGTATGAATCGCTTCTACAAGTTGAATTTAAGGTAATTAATGTTTTACCATCCTTTTCTGAAAAAAGATAATCATCTGTTTTTAGCATATTTTCAGCATCAAAAAATAATGTTACTTTTTCGTTTGGTACATAAGCCATAACTTTTTCAGTCATTGTTATTTCCTGTTCTTGATTTTCAACAACAATTTTATAGGTACTTCCTGTTTTTCCTATGTTTTCATTTATCACTTCAAAAGATTTAATCTCTGGAATCCAATTTTTAATATTTTCTGAATTATTAAAAGTTTTAAATACTTCTTCAATTGATTTATTTATAGAAACTTTATTAGAATAATTTGTTTCTTTTACAAATAATCCTGTTGCAAAAAAAACTAAACTTATTGCTGTAATAATTCCTAATATTATTTTTACTGTCTTCATATTTATAGAATGGTGTTTGATATTCCAAAAAGGATTGCAAATAAAAATGTACTTAATGCTACTTTTTTCAACTCGCTATCTAATTCAGCTAGGATTTTATTTTGTGCTACAGTTTTTATATTTATCATTAATGGAAAAAATGCTATTAAAAAAATAAGTTGATAAACAGATTTGAAGTTTAAAAACACGTAAATTATTGCAGAAATTAAAGCTCCAAAAATTAAAAAATAATGATATTTTTTACCTTTTTCAATTCCTAATTTTACAATTAATGTGTTTTTATTATTCTTTTCATCTTCTTCTCTATCTCTTAAGTTATTCAAATTTAAAACTGCTGTACTTAATAGTCCAATTGAAATTGCTGGCAGAAAAATTTTAAAATTTATAGATTTTGTGAATAAAAAATAAGACCCAACAACGCTCAACAATCCAAAGAAAACAAAAACAAAAACATCACCAAAACCAGAATATCCGTAAGCAGAATTACCTACTGTATATTTTATAGCAGCAGCAATTGAAGCAATTCCTAAACCTAAAAACAAAATGGAATAACCAAAATTTTCACTTCCAAAAGAAACATAAATCAGTAATATAGCAATGATTAAAGTTATAATTGTAGTGATAATCATTGCCATTTTCATTTGTTTTGGAGTTATGGCTCCAGATGAAACCATTCTTGCTTCTCCAGTTCTGTTTTTATCTGAACCTTTTATTCCATCTCCATAATCATTTGCAAAATTGGATAATACTTGTAAACCAATTGTGGTTAAAATGGCTAACCAAAAAATTTCAGATTGAAAAATAGAAGGGCATCCAAAACAACAAATAAGAGTATCTGAAGAATTTAAGTATTCAACATTCCCTAAAAAACTCCCAACAATAATTCCAGAAACAGATAAAGGCAATGTTCGTAAACGAGCCGCTTTTATAAAACTTTTTACATCCATGCTGCTTGGCTTGTTTCTACTTTATATAAAGTATGATTATAAATTTGCACAGCAGCATCAAAATTTAAACAAGGAATTTTTATTTTTCCTGAGGCAGTTTGTAAAATCAAATCTGCAACATTGCTTCTTTTCTGAAAAATAGTTTGCTTCATTTCAATGTTTTGTACTTTAAAAATCTCTAAATAGGTCAAGTGCGTTTCTAATAATCCTTTACCAACCAGCAACATATCATCAGAAATTTTATAAAAACGTTTTTTTACTTTTTTGAATATCAAAAATACAACAATAGGCACAACTACAATAATTGAATAGAAAATTTCAACTTGTGAAAAAACTAGATATAATCCTAAATAAGCTAATATCAAAAATGATAAAGTGAAAATTAAAATTCTTCTTTTGTAATAGATATCTGGGTAGTTTTTTTCATTAGATTCAATTTCCCTTACATCAAATAAACTTGTTTTTATGGTTTCCACTTGTTCTTTTTCACAACCTACAATACGAATTAATTTGTCCTTCTGTTTATTGTTAAGTTTGCCACTTACAGCTTGCTTAAAAGTTATGAAAGAAATTCCAATTAATCTTTTTAAAGGATTCGTAGAAATGGTAATGTTCTGAATTTTTTGTTTTTTTAAAACAATTGATTTTTTAGTAAATAATCCTTGATGTATCTCAAAAGCATCCTTTTTTAAATATGCTGTTAAATTGAAATGCTTTAGAAATATTCGAACAAATGAAGTTAATAAAGCTACAACTATTAATAGCGTAAGTAACAAAAAAACTAAGAAAACACTTGTAGAAATTGCATTGGTATTTTCCTGAATAAATCCATCTAAAGATTCCGTTTTTCCTAAGCTATCTGCAATTTGTTGTAATTGATTAAAAAAACCTAAAACAAGTGCAAAAAACAAGAACAAATTCTGCAAATGGTTCTCTGTTAAACTTACTTTTAACAACTCAAAAGCTCCAATTTGCACTAATGGTTTTTCATTTGATGCTTTAATAATCTCCTTGTCAAATTCTATATTTTTAGAAATGATTTCCTTTAATGCAGTAGCCTTTTCTAAGGAAAGTGCTTTGATTGCGATTTCTGTATCACTTGAAC
Organism: Polaribacter sp.; assembly: GCA_965656305.1. Classification (GTDB taxonomy): domain Bacteria; phylum Bacteroidota; class Bacteroidia; order Flavobacteriales; family Flavobacteriaceae; genus Polaribacter. The sequence continues at coordinate 129,547 of CBFHKA010000004.1, forward strand.
CTGCAGTTTCTATGCTAACTTCGAAAACACTAATAATTTGTTGAATAATGTTCTGCTTAAAGTTGATATTCTGAATTCGATGGAAAGGAATAGCTGTGTTTGTTTTTTTAAGAATTCCTTGTTTTAGAATAAAGTGATTATCCTCTATTTTGAATTGAAAATTTTTATAAATAAGATAAGCTCTAATGAAAATAAGCAATAAAATAACTGCTAAACCTAGATAGATATAATGTATTCCTAACCTTGCTATTTTATTAAAATCTTTAAATAAAAAAAATAACAAAACCCAAGATAATCGAATCGTTTTATAAATAAGATGGATATAAATGACTAAAATCCCTTTTGTAGATTGCCTAGAAAAAGCAGAAAAATCAACTGAATTATTCATTAATCTTAGTGCTAATGAATTCTTTAATTTGCAATGCTGTTTCTTTTTTGATGCCCTTTATTTCTAAATCATCACTACTATCTCCTGCTGTATAAACACTCAAAGAAGACAACCCAAATATCCTTGAAATTGGCTTTTCATCTATTTCTACATGTTGAATTCTAGAAAAAGGAACTGTGGTCATTTGTTTTACAAACAGACCTGATTTATAAGAAATATCCTTTTCTCTTAAAGCATATTTTTTTTTCGGAAAACTTAATAATAGATGTAAAAATATACTTCCAAATAAAGTTAGAAAAGCAATATAGATAAAAGTAATGTATTCCTTAAATTCATCATCGAATATCAATTGATGCAATACTATTAAAGTAATTAAAAGTGGAATGAAAACTATAAAAAAGTTGATTAAAACTACCTTTAAATAACTTTTATCAATTTTTTGAAATGCAATTTTGGTAATATCTGGAAGAGAAGTTATTAAATTGTTTTGAAAAGGTATAGACATATAAAATAGATACTAAGATTTTATTTAATAGATACAGGAATATTATTTTTTAACGCTTTTACAAATGCACCTTTGTATGTCTTGTTTATTTGCTTTCTATACTTATTTGCTTCATTAAAAGTTTTAAAAGTTCCTAAACTATATTTTACTAATGAATTTTCATTATAAGTAATCACATTTTTTATGCCACTATACTTTTTGTCTGCATAATCCAAAGCTGCAATTTGCACTGTATAAATAAGACCTGAAGTATCTACAGTTTTTTTCCTAATTATTGGTTTTGGAGCTTCTTTTACAACTTTTTTAGAAGATTTTTTAATTACTTCTATAATAGGAATTTCCTTGATTTTTTCTTTTATTACTTCTTTTTTTGGAACTTCTTTTGAAACTTTTTCTTTAAGATTAACTTTTGGAGTTTCTTCTTTTAAAAATTCTTTAGGTAATTTTTCTTGTGCTCTTTGTAATATGGCATTTTTTCTAGCACTATCAGATTTCCGAATCATTTCAGAAAAATCAGGCTCCTGAATAAGCATGTCTTTTATTTCTTTTTTCTTTTTTGAGCAAGAAAAAAGAATTAGCAAGAAAAAAAACAAAACACCTGCAATCCTCATAATCTAAAGATTATTTGCGTCTGCAATTAATTCAGCAATATCTTTAACAACAACCTCAGCTTCTTTTTCTTTAAACTTAATCCCATCTGTCATCATTGTATTGCAATATGGACAACCAGTAGCAATAATTTGAGGTTTGGTTTTTAAGGCATCTTCTGTTCTTAAAACATTTACTTCTTTATTACCAGGTTCTGCATCTTTAAACATTTGAGCACCACCTGCACCACAGCATAATGCTGTTTCTTTATGACGTTTCATCTCTGTTAGATTTACACCTAAACTTCTGATTAAACCTCTTGGAGATTCGTATACTTCATTAGCTCTACCTAAATAACATGGGTCATGAAAAGTTACTCTTTTCCCTTTTAAGGCAGTATCATTAATATTCAAACGACCTTCAGCTATTAAGTTTTGGATGAATTGTGTATGATGAAAAACTTCATATTTACCACCTAAAGAAGGATATTCGTTTTTTAAGGTATTAAAAGAATGTGGATCGCAAGTCACAATTTTTTTGATTTCATATCCGTTTAAAACTTCGATATTCATCATAGCTTGCATTTGAAACAAAAACTCATTCCCTGCTCTTTTTGCTGCATCACCAGTTGAAGATTCTTCTGTTCCTAAAACTGCAAAATCTACATTAGCTTGATGTAATATTTTTACAAATGCTCTGCTTATTTTTTTTGCTCTATCATCATAACTTCCTGCAGCACCAACCCAAAACAACACTTCTGGTTGTTTTCCTTGAGCCATCATATCTGCCATTGTTGGTACATTCATTCTAAAAGTTGTTTAATTGTTGAACTGTTTATTCGTGTAATTGTTGAAACATGTAACTCTAAAACTTCTCGATACAAATTTATTCTTTCCTCATAAATTCACTCGAAGTGACATTTTCTAAAAACTGTCACTAAAAAACTGCTCACTGATTTTTACTCTTCGTTTACCCAGTTTAATCTGTCTTGTTGATTGTATTGCCAAGGAGCACCATTGTTCTCTACATTTGTCATCATCATATTTAATTCTTGAGGTGCAGCACTTTGTTCCATCACCAAATATCTACGCATATCCATAATAATGGATAATGGATCTATATTAACAGGACATTCTTCTACACAAGCATTACAACTTGTACACGCCCATAATTCTTCTGGAGAAATATAATCGTTTAACAGTTGCTTTCCATCATCTACAAAAGTTCCTTTATTAGCATCGATATTTCTACCCACTTCTTCCAATCGATCTCTTGTATCCATCATAATTTTACGAGGAGATAATTTTTTTCCTGTTAAATTAGCAGGACAAGAAGATGTGCATCTACCACATTCTGTACAGGTATATGCATTTAATAATTGCACCCAATTTAAATCTGTAACATCAGATGCACCAAATTTTTCTGGTACTTTTTCTTCTGCTCCTTCTTCTGGCATTGCATATGGGTCTGCATCTGGATCCATCATTAATTTTACTTCGTTAGTAACTGATTCTAAATTATTGAATTGTCCTTTTGGATTTAGATTTGCAAAATAAGTGTTTGGAAAAGCTAATAAAATGTGTAAATGTTTTGAATAATATAAGTAGTTTAAGAAAGTTAAGATTCCTAAAATATGAATCCACCAAGCACTTCTTTCTATAATATGAATCGTTTCTGGAGAAAAACCATCAAATAAAGGCACTAAAAATTGACTTATTGGATTTCCTATTCCTGCTTCTTGAAATGCTGGGTCTGTTGCATTCATCACCAAAAACAAAGACATTAAAACCATTTCAAAATAAAGAATATAGTTTCCATCATTCTTAGGCCATCCTTTCATTTCTGAGCTTAAAAATCTTTTAATATTTGATATATTTCTTCTCAACCAAAAAATAACGACGGTTATAAAAACTAAAACTGCTAAAATTTCAAAAGTTCCTATTAAAAAGGCATATACATTATTGCCAATTATTGGCTGGAAAATTCTGTGAGTGCCAAATAGACCGTCAATAATAATTTCTAAAACTTCGATATTAATAATTATAAAACCTACATAAACTATGATATGTAAAAATCCGGAAAAAGGTCTTTTAACCATTTTAGATTGCCCAAGAGCAATCATCAACATATTTTTTAATCTTTCAGACTTTCTGTCTGTTCTGTTTACATCTTTTCCTAATTTTATGTTTCTTGATAATTTTCTGACATTCATCACAAAAAAACCAATTCCTAGAGCCAATGCTAAAGCAAAAAATATATTTGGTAAATATTGCATACTATAATTTAATTTAATAAAACACTAGTTTTATTGACTAGTTTCATTCTTTGAATTCTTCTCTTTATCAAAAGGTTTGGCTCTTTTACCAAACAAAGAAAAGTGTACAAATCGCTTAGGGTTTAACTTCATTTCTCTTAATAACTCCTCTAGTTCTTTAGACATTGAAGTTAAATTATTATACAAAGCTGGATCATTTATTAATTTACCAAAAGTACCTTTTCCATTTTCCATTCCTTCTAGCATATGGTTAACGGAAGTAAGGGTCATTTCAGCTTTTCTTATAATCTCACCAATATTTGAGTTTGCAAGTGTATCTGTTACTTTAGATAAATCTTCAGTAATTTTACGTGTGCTTTTCATTGTTTTGTTGAATTCAACAGAACTAGAATCTAATAAGGAATTTACAGAAACCAAAGTTTTTCTCATATCTGCAATCGTTAATTCTAATTCTGTTACAGATCTCTTTATACTATTAGTTGTTTTTTGATCTAATACGTTATTTATTCTTTGAAAGAGCGTATCAGCACCAATTAAAACACTTTCTAATTTAGTTTGAATAGGGTCTAATTTTTCTCCAATAGAAGTAAATAAGGTTTCTTCCATTTCTCCTTGTAACATATCTCCAGAAACTGCAATTTCTCCATCATAATCTGGGATGATAGCTAAATTAGAACCACCTAGTGGATTTGGTGAATAAATTTTTACAATACTATTTTTAGAGAATTCAAAATCATTTTCTACTGAAAAACTCACAATTAAATGCCCTCTTTTTTCTGGTGTAGTATTGAATTCTATATCGTTAACCTGACCTACTTTTAAACCATTTATGGTAACAGAACTCGCTTTATTTAGGCCTCCTATTTTAGAATATTCAACTTGGAAAGAACGTGCTTTTCCATCAAATAAATCATGCCCTTTTAAGAAGTTAAACCCCCAAAAAAAAGCAACTACTATTGTAATGGCAATAACACCTATTTTTAATTCTTTTGACATTAGTACAAATTTGTTAACAATATTACTAATTAATTTTGGTGGTAGCAACCAAAATTAATGCTATTTATTCACTTCTTTTACAGATACTTTTTCGCCATTTTTGAAGGCTACAATAAATGCAGATGTATACCCTTTATTTTTAGCAATCTTTAAAGATTTTAAAGCATTTTTATAAGAATTAGTTACACCATAGTAATATTTATAAAAACTACCCACTTTTACTCTTTGTGTATTTTTTAATCCTTTAAAATTATAAGATTTTGTTGCTATTTTATTTTTACCAGAAGCTATCTGCACTTTAAATTCTATAATATCTTTAACCTTATTAATCTTAATTTCTTCGTTTACAGTATTTAATTTTAAATTGTTTATATATTTTTTAAGAGCGTCTGCTAATGCTTTAGCCATTTCTTGCTGCCCTTTTTTAGAATTTAAATACCTACCTTCTTTTTTATTGGTTAAAAAACCTAATTCTACTAAAACACTTGGCATAATAGTTTCTCTTAAAACTTGGAAATTATCTTGTTTTACTTTCCTATCATGTCTTCTTAGTTTAATTACAAAGTTCTTTTGAATTAAGCTTGCAATCTCTAAACTTTTATCTAAATTTTCTTCTTGTAAAAGAGATAAGCCAATTACAGATTCAGCAGAGTTAGGATCAAACCCTTTATATCTTTCCTGGAAATTATCCTCAAGAAGAATAGATGCATTTTCTCTTTTTGCTATTTCTAAGTTTTTCTTATTACCTCTTAACCCCAATACAAAAGTTCCTGCTCCATTTACATAAGGCTTGGGTGTATAAGAATCACAATGAATAGATACAAATAAATCTGCTTTAGCATTATTAGCGATTTCACCCCTTTTCCATAACTCTGGATAAATATCTTTCTTTCTGGTATAAATTACCTTAACATCTTTTTGCTTAGATAATTGTTTACCAACCTCTAAAGCCACTTTTAGCACAATGTTTTTTTCTTTGTAACCATTACCTGAATTTCCTGGATCTTTACCTCCATGACCAGCATCAATAACAATTACATATTTTTTTTGTGCAGAAATAGTAAGATTAGAACAAAAAAAGCTAAGAGATAGTAGTATAAAAAACAGGTTTTTTAATTTGGTATTAAATTTGTGGATTTGTAGGAAATTCATCAATAAAATTTAACTAATTTTGGCATCATTAATTTTGTGTTTCAAATATTGAGCCATATTTTTACTTTTATACAAAAATAGTATTTATAGCATTGCAAACAAACCTATCATACCTACTTTTATTTTGCAGTTTCTTTTTCTTAAAGATAAGCCTAGCTCAGGATATTAAACCTCAAAGTAAAACTGTAATTCCACTTGTAAAAAAAGACACTACAACAACTGAAAACAAAAAAGACATTTCAAAAACTATTAAAAAAGATAGCTTACTAACAAAAACTAAAGATTCAATTGCCAATGATTCTATAAAACCTAAAGAATCTATTGAAGATATAATTACACATCTTGCAAAAGATTATACTATCCAAAATGCAAAAGAAAAGACTGTAACTTTATATAACCAAGCTAACATAACCTATACTGACATTGACTTAACAGCTGGAATTGTAATTATTGACTATAAAAAAAACACTCTCTTTGCTAAAGGAATAGTAGATAGCACTGGTTACACTCAAAGACCTGTTTTCAAACAAGGCTATCAAGAATCAGAACAAGATTCTATGGTATATAATTTTAAAACCAAACGTGCTTTAATTTATGGTTTAAAAACAAAACAAGGAGAAATGTTTACTTATGGTGAAAAAACCAAACGTGTAAACGATTCTACAATTTATATTCGTAAAATTAGATTTACAACCTCAGAAAAAGAGGTTCCTGACTATTACATTAGAACAGATAAAGCAAAATTAGTTCCTGGAAAAAAAATAATAGTAGGTTTAAGTAATTTAGTTTTAGCTGATGTTCCTACTCCATTATTTTTACCTTTTGCTTACTTTCCTATGACTGAAACTAGTGTTTCAGGGTTTTTAATTCCTGCTTTTGATACTGGGAGTAGTGATAGAGGTGTTGGATTACAAAATGGAGGATATTATTTTGCGATTAACGATTATGTAGATTTGACCCTTACAGGAGATGCTTGGGCTAATGGTAGCTGGGGAATAAGAACAAATTCTAATTATAATAAACGCTATCGTTTTAATGGTAGCTTTAGTTTTAATTTTGAAAATAACATTAATGGAATTAGAGGTTTCGATAATTTTTCAAAATCAAATAATTACAACTTAAGATGGAGTCATAGCCAAGATGGGAAAGCGAATCCTAATGCTCGGTTTTCTGCATCTGTAAATTTAGGTAGTAGTCGTTTTTTTAGGGAATCTTTAAATCAATTTAATGCTGCTCAAACTCAGAACAATACTTTAAATTCTTCTATAAACTATAGTAAAACATTTGTTGGAACTCCTTTTAACATGGCAGTTACTGCTTCTCATCAACAAAACACAAATACTGAAAGCATAACAATGACATTGCCTTCATTAACATTAAATATGAACAGGATTTACCCTTTTGCAGGAAAAGGTGGTATAAAAAAGACTCCTATTCAAAAAATGGGATTCAATTACAATATGCAAGGTCAGTATTTGATTAACACAACTGATGACGAGTTTTTTACATCTAAAATGTTTCAAACTGCTAAATCTGGTGTACAGCATAAAACAAGTACAAATACAAATATTAAAGCATTTAAATATTTTACATTATCTCCAAGTGCCAATTTAACGGAAAGTTGGAATTTTAACCATATTAAGAAAGAATATGATGAAACAAATAACATTATAGTTACTGATACATTAACAGGCTTTAAAACATTTAGAACCTACAATCTAGGTGTTAGTTTATCTACAAATATTTATGGTACTTTTAATTTTACAAAAGGTAGATTAAAAGCTATTAGGCATACTATAAGACCAAGTATTTCTTATACATATAGACCGGATTTTGGTACAAAATATATTAAACAAGTTCAGCAAAGTGAAGATCCATTAGATTTATTGAACTATACTATTTTTGATCAAAGTTTATATAGAGCTCCTGGTGTTGGACTAAGTAATTCTATAAGTATGTCTTTAAACAATGTTTTAGAAGCAAAAGTAGCCCCTAAAGACCCAGACAGTGATGAAGAAGATGAAAAAATAATGCTCTTAAACAATTTAAACTTTAGCTCCTCCTATAATATAGCTGCAGATAGTTTAGGGCTATCAAATATTTCTTTTAATGCAGGTACAAGACTTTTTAAAGATAAGTTAGCGTTAAATTTAAATGGCTCAATAAATCCATATAAATTTAATGATAATGGACAAAATATTGATGAATTTGATTTTAACCTACAAAACGTTACTTTAACTGCAAATTATTCTATTTCTAGTTCAGATTTTGATAAAAGTAAAAAAGACGATAAGGACAAAAAAAATGGAAATGGTGCCAATAACCCTACTGACACTATGGGTGCACAGATAGACCCTACAAACAGACAGGGAAGACAAAACCAAAATAACAATAAAAATAAAACTTCGGAAACTGAGTTATACAAAGGAAAAATACCTTGGACTATAAATTTAGTTTATGCTGCAAATTACGCTAGTCTTGCAGGTAAACCTGGCGAAATTAGAAACCATACTCTTGGTTTTAGTGGTAATATAGAATTATCTCCAAAATGGTCTGTAGGATATTCATCTGGTTATGATGTAAAAGGTGGTGCTTTTTCTTTTTCTAGATTTAATTTCTCAAGAGATTTAGATAGTTGGCAATTCAATTTTAACTGGGTTCCTTTTGGTAATATATCTTCTTACACCTTTTTTATTGGTGTTAAATCATCTACTCTTGCAGATTTAAAGTGGGATAAAAACAAACCACCAGATAGAAGGTTGTTTTAATCTTTAGTTTGAAGTTTGAAGTTTGAAGTTTGAAGTTTGAAGTTTGAAGTAAAATAAAAAAAAGGTAAAACTCCTCTTCAATAGAAATAATTTTATCAACATTCTTAAACATAAACGAATGAAAAAAATAATAACTACAACAAAAGCACCTGCTCCTATTGGACCTTATAATCAAGCAGTTTTAAGTGGTAATACTTTATATACTTCTGGACAAATTGCTATAAATCCATTAACTGGAGAATTAGTTTTAGATTCAATAGAAAATGAAACTACTCAAGTAATGGAAAATATGAAAGCTGTTTTAGCTGCTGCTGAAATGACTTTTGAAAATGTAATAAAATCATCTATTTTTATTGCTGACATGCATCAATTTGCTAAAATAAATGCTGTTTATGGAAGTTATTTTAATGAAGAAACAGCACCTGCAAGAGAAACTGTAGAAGTTGCAAACTTACCTAAATTTGTAAATGTAGAAATTAGTATGATTGCTGTGAAATAAAATTTAGACTTTATACTAAAGTAAAAAAACCTGATAGAAATAAATCTATCAGGTTTTTTAGTTTATGAATTTTTGTTTCTTATAAAGAAGCTGAGTATTCTACTAAGTCTACTAATTTAGTTGAATATCCCATTTCATTATCATACCAAGAAACAACTTTTACAAAGTTATCATTTAAAGCAATACCTGCATTTGCATCAAAAACAGAAGTACGAGTTTCACCAACAAAATCTTGAGAAACTACTAACTCTTCAGTATAACCTAAAACACCTGCCATTTCATTTTCTGAAGCAGATTTCATAGCTGCTTTTACCTCTTCATAAGAAGCACCTTTTTCTAACTTAACAGTTAAATCTACTACAGAAACATCCATAGTTGGTACTCTAAAAGCCATACCTGTTAATTTTCCATTTAATTCTGGAATTACTTTTCCTACTGCTTTTGCAGCTCCTGTAGAAGAAGGAATAATGTTATGAATTGCTGCTCTACCACCTCTCCAATCTTTATTAGATGGGCTATCAACAGTTTTTTGAGTTGCAGTTGCTGCATGAACAGTTGTCATTAAACCTTCTGCAATACCAAATTTATCGTTTAAAACTTTAGCAATTGGCGCTAAACAGTTTGTAGTACAAGAAGCATTAGAAAAAACATTGTCTGAAGCTTTTAATTCTGTATGATTTACACCCATTACAAACATTGGTGCATCTCCTGAAGGTGCAGAAATAGCAACTTTCTTAGCTCCACCTTGAATGTGTAAATTTGCTTGCTCTAAGCTTTTAAAAATACCTGTACATTCTAAAACATAATCAGCTCCAACTTCATCCCATTTTAAATCAGCAGGATTACGTTCTGCAGAAATTCTTACTTCATTACCATCTACAATTAATTTTCCATCAGTAACTTCTACAGTACCATCAAAAGCACCATGTACTGAGTCATATTTTAACATATATGCTAAATAATCTACATCTAATAAATCATTAATTGCAACAACTTGTACATTGTCTCTTTTTACTGCAGATCTAAATGCTAATCTACCTATTCTTCCAAATCCGTTAATTCCTATTTTAATCATCTTATTCTTATTATTAATTTTACTATTTTATATAGACATTATATCTGATACTCTTATTAACTCTTTATTTATTTTTGATTGTCCTTTGATAGCTTTTTCTAATGGTGTTACTGTAATTTTATCACTCATTAAACCAACCATAAGATTTGTCTTACCATCAATTAAACATTCAACAGCCTTTACACCCATTCTACTAGCTAGCACTCTATCAAAACAAGAAGGAGAACCTCCTCTTTGCATATGCCCTAAAACAGATACCCGAACTTCATATTCTGGTAAATGTTCATTAACATAATCTTTTAATTCAAAAACATTTTTACCTGTTTTATCACCTTCAGCAACAATTACAATACTTGATGATTTACCAGATTGTTTACTTCTTCTTAAAGATTCTAATAAACGTTCTAATCCTAAATCTTCTTCAGGTATTAAAATTTCTTCTGCTCCTGCTCCTACTCCAACATTTAATGCAATATGACCAACATCTCTTCCCATAACTTCTACAAAGAATAATCTGTTGTGAGATGATGCTGTATCTCTAATTTTATCAATTACATCTACAACTGTATTTAAAGTAGTATCGTAACCTAATGTATGAGAAGTACCTGCAATATCATTATCAATTGTACCAGGAATTCCCATAACTGGGAAACCAAATTCTTGATTAAATATTAGTGCTCCTGTAAAAGATCCATCTCCACCAACAACAACTAATGCATCTATATTTGCCGATTTTAAAGCTTCATAAGCTTTTTGTCTTCCTTCTTTAGTTCTAAATTCTGCAGATCTTGCTGATTTTAAAAAAGTTCCTCCTTTATTGATAATACCTTTTACACTACGTGCATTAAGCTCAATAAAATCTCCTTCTATCATTCCTTCATATCCTCTATAGATACCTGCACATTCTATTTTATAAAATGCACATGTTCTTACAACAGATCTAATTGCTGCGTTCATGCCTGGAGAATCTCCTCCAGATGTCATGACTCCTATTTTTTTAATTTTGCTCATATATTTATGATGTAAAAATAATTCTTTTTAGTGATTAAAAATAATAAAACTACGAAATCGTTTTAGCCTAAAAGTCCTTAATTTTAAAGGGGAAAAGCGTTTTTGTATAGAAAACGATTTCGCATTTCATAGATTAATTATTCTAAAATTTTAAGTAAAAAACCAAAAAATTAATTCCCTTCAAAATTAATTAACTTTTTAGTTTTTGATGTTAGAGTGTCTTTCTTGACGTTTTTCTTTTGAAGTGTTTTAACTCCTTTTTTTAACCCTATTTTAGTTATTAATTCAGATAAATTATTAAAGTTTACTTGATAAGATAATCCAACTCCTTGAGTATAACCTTCCTCTTGTTGAGAGTACTGAATTTCATTTTGACGGTTAAAGAAAACACTTCTAAAATTCCCTTCTTTATTCAATAATACTTCAATGTTTAATTCACCTACAACACTTGATTGCGTTTGAGCTCCAACTGGTACTCCTACTTTACCATTGATAATAACTCTATTTCCTACTTGTGTTCCAATTAAAACATCAAATTGGTTATCAATATTTAATCTATCCAAATCGTTTACTTCTCCTTGTTGATAATCTAAGCCTAATTGAAATTTACTATCTGGACTATTCAATAAACTCGAAAATGCTCCTGCTATTGCACTTGATGCAGTATTAGCAAGTGTATTATTTACATCAAAACTTACTTTGTCTGGATTTCTAAATGTACCAAATGCTAATAAGGATATAAACTGTGTAGTTTTTTCATTAACGTTATTATCATTCAAAATAAATTCTAATTCACTTGCTATTGTAGGGTCTACATTTGTTAACTGAATATCTAATTCTTGTTTAGAATTAAATAAATCTCCAGTAATTCTAGTTACTAAATCTATTTCTTCTTTTCTGTTTGAATTAAAGTTTTGAAGTAAAACTCCTGGATTTGCCTTAGCTTTATATATTGCAGTAACATCTAAATTTGCTTCGTAAGGATTTCCACTCCAAGAAACGGTTCCTCCTTTTTGAATTACAAATGGTTTGTTTATAATTCCACCATATTTAAAATCATAAACTCCATTATCTATTCTATAATCTCCAAACATATCGAATTTACCTCTTGTATTTATCCTAATTTGGAGGTTTCCTGAACCTCTACCTGTTAATTGACTTCCATTTACCTCATCAATTACAACCTGTGCTTCAGCATCTTTAGTAACTTCTAAATCTATATTTAAGGATAAATTTTTCACAGCTTCTTCAGCTAGTTGTTTTTGCCTTTCCTCTGTACTAATTTTATCTATTTTAAAATGTATTAAACTATAACTATCTACAGTTTCTACATCTTTTAGAGGTACTACAAATTTGGTATTTGGGTTTGTTTTTGCATTGATGGTGATATCTAATTGATCTGTTAATCCTGTAATATTTGCAGAACCATCTATAAAAGCTGTACCATAATACAAGGACTCTTCAGTATTTTCAGTGTCTAGTACTAATAAATTATCAGCATCTATTTCTAAATCTAAAAACCATTGTTCAAAATTTTGATGATAAATTGTACCTAAAAACTTTCCTTTGGATTTGTATTTGGTATCTAATAATTTAATGTCATTTAGTATAAATGATTGTTGCTCTAAAGTAATTGTAGATTCTCCATCAAAATCGTAATCTATATTCAAATAAGGAAATTTTAAACCTGCATTATTAAGTCTTAAAGTACCTTCCATATCTGGATTTCTTAAAAACCCTCTTAAATTAAAATTACCTGAAACACTACCTCTTAAAGATGAAATTACGTCTTGTCCTAAAGGACTAAAAGCTTCTAAATTATAATCTTCTAAAAAAACATCTAAATCTATTAATGGTCGTTTATTAGAAAAATCTAAACCTCCAGTGGCTGCAATACTCTTAACGCTTTTGTTTTTAATTGATAAATCTACATTGTATTTTTCGTAAGAATTATCACCTAAAATACTAATTGCTAATTCTCCTTGTTTAAAGTCATTTACTTCAAAGTCTTTAATTACTAAAGCTGCTTCTGGTTTATAAATATTTTCATTTTGAACAAAATCTAATTTTCCTGAAACTTTACCCTTTAAAGCTAAGCTATCAATTTCGGGTAAAAAACTTTGTAGTTTAACTTTCGTAAAATCTATAGCTAAATCTTTGTCAGAATCACCTTTTATACTTCCTTTAAATTTAATTTCTTGTTGATCAGAAACTAATTTAAATTGACTAAAATCAAATTCATTATTTTTTAAATCAAATATAATTTTATCTGTATTCTTTTCATCAGGATTAATATTCCAAGCTGTATTTTTTAGAACAAAAGTAGATTTCTGAAAACCTAAAACAGCTTTAGTATCTTCGTTGAAAGTATAGTAAAAATCTAAATTAAAATCTTCATTATTTTTTAATCCTCCAGTAAACTCTGACTTAAAAAAGAGCGTATCATTTTCGGTTCTATTGATAAGATTCAGTTTGGCTACTTTATAATATTTTGTATTAACTTCTGAAGCTGTAAAGTATGAATTATAGAGTGGGTTTTGATTATCTGTTCTTAGTAGAATTTCCTTTAATTCATTACCATATGCATCTATTCTTGGTGATGAAAATGTTAACTTTAATATTTTTTTGTTTGATTCTATTTTTCCTTTTATTTTAGTATTATCATCAATATAAATATCAGGAAAAAAAACATTGACAACTTGATTATAAATTGTAAAATTAAAATCTAAAAACTGATTACCACCAACTTTATAAGGCTGATAGTTCGTATAAATACTACCTAAAGCATTTTGAGCAACTTTTGACACTTCTGAAAAGGTAAATTTACCTTCTACAAATCCTTTTGCAATATCTTCTGAAACTAAATCGATTCTTTTAATACTATCTTTTACTGAAGAAGAAATTTTGAATTCTTTAAAGCGAAACTCTTCCTTTTGATTAGTATAAAAAACATCTTTAAAAATAGCATTACCAACAATGTCATCAAAAGTATTTCCTTCTATATCTAGTTCAATTACACCTTTTAAAGTAGAGATACTGTCTCTAGTAAATAGATTCGTTTCTTTTAAGTTTAGATAGGTAATATCTGATTTAAAATCAAATTCACGAACTTTTGATGATAAATCTGCCAAACCACTAAAATTCATTTTAAAGTTTTTGTCATCAATAATAAGTTCTCCATCAAACTTATTATTTTGGTATTGACCATTTGCAGAAATATTTCTATAGCTATATTTTTTAAATTGAAATTCGGAAACATTTCCGATAAACGATGTATTTATATTATCTAATTTAAAGCCACTTCCATTTACATCACCTTTTAAAGAAATTTCGCCAAATAAAGGATTATTAAAAAATACTCCAATGTCAAAATTATTCAACTCTATTTCGCCATTATAAGTTGCATAATCAATATTATCAATATTAGTAATTTGTAAATCTGAAACGGTTGAACCTATTTCTGAGTTAACATTAACATCTGCTTGTATTTGATCTGGGGTTACTTTTACATATCCATCTAAATTAAATTTTCCTAATTTTTCAAATTCTGTGGGTAATGTTTTACCTAACACGTTAGGCAAAATATTTTTCAGTTCTCTATGGGTAGTTGTTAAATTAGAAAGATTACCTTCAAAAATAAAACCTCTTTCTTTGCTTATTGCATTTACAAATGATAGGTTTCCTTTAATTTTGAGACCTTTGTTTGATGTTAAATTCAAATTATTTAAGTCAAAATTATTTAGTTTCCCATCTAAATTTCCTTTTAAACTGATAATTTCGTTTCCACTTAATTCATTATAAAATTTCTTTACATCCTGAACTGCTACTTTACTATTATCAAAAATCGCTTTTATTTGAACCTTATTGTTAAAATCAATTAAATCTTCTCTATTGTATGTAAAATCTATCTCTGCTTGTATATGCGATTTTTTGGTTTGCAATGTAGTTTTTTTAAAATGCATTGCAGCTTTAGTATAGGTGAAATCCGTAGTTAAATTTATTACATCTACCCCATACTTGTCAACAAAATATAAACCTCTAATATTTGAATAAAAATTAGGGCCAACAATTGCTAAGTCTTGCAAATTTCCCCCTATATTTTTAGCAGCATAAAGTAATGAGTCATTTTTATTAGCATTAGTTAATCGAAAATCTACATTATTTACATATACATTAGAACTTCTTAGCACAAAAGGATTTGAGAGAGAATCTTTGGGTTTTCTATTATCAAAAGACGCTATAAAAACAGCCATATTATCATCTTCTTCACCTTTATAGGTTTTCATATAATAGGCTGCATCATCAATATAAACACTCTTTAAATTAACCTCATTATCTAAAATTCTTTTTGCATTTAACAAAGAAGTTTTTAATTTATTAACAAAAATCAAAGTGTCTTTATGATGATCTTTTATTTGTATTCCTTTTAATTGAACATTACCTAATAAAGATAAATCTACTTTTTCAATAGTTAAGTTAGTACTAAAGTCTTTATTGATTTTATCTGTTAAATAATTACCTATTTTTGTTTGAACAGTAGGAATAGAAAGTAAAATACTAATCAATAGTAAAAAGAGCACAAAGTACCCTAACCATTTTAGTATTTTTTTCCTAGTGTTAATGATGATATTTTTATTTAAAGTAGCTGCAAAATCTTATCATTTATAATCAAAAATATTGCCAATTATTACAAAGAACGTGCAAATTTAACAAACAATTAAATTTCTATTCTTAAAAATTAGAAGCATAGATAAATTAATCCTTAATTTTGCAACACTTTAACTAATTTTATGAGTGAACCAATATATATTTTAGGTATTGAATCTTCTTGTGATGATACAAGTGCTTCTGTAATTTGTGATGGAAAAGTATTAAGCAACGTTGTTGCAAATCAAGAAATTCATGCAAAATATGGAGGTGTTGTTCCTGAATTAGCTTCTAGAGCACATCAACAAAACATTGTTCCTGTTGTGCAACAAGCTTTGGCTCAGGCAAATGTTTCCAAAGAACAATTATCAGCAATTTCATTTACTAAAGGCCCTGGTTTAATGGGATCATTATTAGTTGGTACTTCTTTCGCTAAATCTTTAGCTCTAGGTTTAAATATTCCTTTAATTGATGTAAATCATATGCAAGCTCATATTTTGGCACATTTTATTGAAGATAATGATAGTAAAATACCCAATTTCCCTTTTATCTGTCTAACAATTAGTGGTGGTCATACACAGATTGTAAAAGTGAATAATCATTTTAAAATGGAAATTTTAGGCGAAACTATTGATGATGCAGTGGGAGAAGCTTTTGACAAATCTGCAAAAATATTAGGATTGCCTTATCCTGGAGGTCCATTGATTGATAAATATGCGCAATTAGGAAACCCTAAGGCTTACCCTTTTACAAAACCTAAAGTGGGTGATTTAGACTTTAGTTTTAGTGGATTAAAAACCGGGATTCTGTATTTTATACAAAAACAACAACGTATTAACCCTAATTTTGTTGAAGAAAACTTGAATGATATTTGCGCATCTATTCAATATACAATCGTAGAAATTTTGATGGATAAATTAAAAAATGCTGTTAAACAAACTGGTATTAAAAAAATAGCAATTGCTGGTGGTGTTTCTGCAAATTCTGAAATTAGAAATCGTTTATTATTAGCTGAGAAACATTTTGGTTGGACAACCTATATACCAAAATTTGAATACACTACTGATAATGCTGCAATGATAGCAATTACAGGTTATTTAAAATTTTTGAATCATAATTATGCTGATGTTTCTGTTACAGCAAAAGCGCGTTTAAAAGTAACAGAATAATTAAAAAAAATAGTCACGAATTAAAAATAATGAAAACCTTAAAACACAGATTTTTATTCAACTTTTTTTACTTTCTTTTTTGGATTGTTTATTTTGTTTTCGCTCGTGCTTTTTTCCTAATTTATTATTTTGAAAAAACACAAGAACTTGATACATCAACAATAATAAATACCTTTTTATATGGTTTACGTTTAGATGCTGCTTTTTCTGGGTATTTATCTGCAATTCCTTTTTTGGTGATGATATTCTCTGTGTTTATTCATTCAAAATATATCATTAAAATCATTAAATGGTATACATTTTCTTTAGTTATTATTATCAGTTTATTATTATTAATTGATGCTGGTTTGTACCAAGCTTGGGGAGTTCGATTAGACACATCATTACTTCCTTACTTTAATACACCAGAGTTAATGATTTCTTCAACATCTACTTTTCAGCTAGTTTTTGGGATATTTTCTTGGGTATTGATTTCTTTTATATTTATAAAATTATTCAATAAAATTCTTAAAATAAGAGGCTCTAAAATCAATTTTGGAACTTGGTTAGAAATTCCACTTTTTTTATTCATTACGGCTTCATTGATTATTCCTGTTAGAGGAGGCTTTCAGACAGTGCCAGTAAACCAAAGTAATGTATATTTTTCTGATAAAATGTTTGCAAACCATACTGCTATCAATTTTATTTGGAACTTTTTTAATACGCTTACTCACAAAACTGATGGCACAAATCCATATAAATCATTTGATGATAAAATAGCATTAGATATTATCAATAAAACAAGAAGCAAACTTTTAAATGCAGATACTGACTCTGTTTTAACAACTAAAAAGCCTAACATAATTCTAATTCTTTGGGAAAGTTTATCAGCCAAAGTTGTAGGTTCTTTAGGTGGAGAACCAGATGTAACTCCAAATTTAAATAGACTTTCTAAAGAAGGACTTTTGTTTACTAATTTTTATGCTAATGGAGATAGAACAGACAAAGGAATTCCTGCTATTCTGAGTGGATATTATCCTCAACCTGTAAAGAGAATTATGAGAATGCCTAACAAAACAAGAAGTCTACCTATGTTACCAAAAAAAATGGCTGCAATAGGATACAAAACTTCTTTTTATTATGGTGGTGATTTGAATTTCGGGAATATGAACACTTATTTACGAAACGCAGGTATTAATGATATTTTAGATGGTAGTGAATTTGACTCTAAAGATTGGAGTTCTAAATGGGGTGCTTATGATGATGTTTTTATGAAGCGTTTTGCAAAAGATTTATCTAAAAAACAAAATGTACCCTTTTTTAAAATTGCACTAACACTATCAAGTCATGAACCTTACGAAATTAAAGGAGAATATAAATTCGGAAAAAGTACAGATGATGAACTTTACAGAAGTGCAAATTATTATACAGATAAAGTAATTGGTGTTTTTATAGATTTTGCTAAACAGCAAGATTGGTATAAAAACACATTAATTGTTATTATGTCTGATCATGGAAATCGATTACCAATTCATAAAGGCCCTTATCATTCACCTAAAAAATTTAAAATTCCAATGGTTTGGCTTGGAGGTGCTGTTAATCCCAAAATTAAAGAAATTACCACTTTTTCTAGTCAGGTTGATTTTTCTTATACTTTGTTAGACTTATTAAAAGCTGATAATACTGATTTTACTTTTAGCAAAAACATCTTTAATTCTTCTGATGAACAATATGCTTTTTACACGTTTAATAAAGGTTATGGTATTCTTAATAACAAAGGAGTCTACCTCTATGATTACGTTAGCAAAAAAGCAGTTTTAAAAACTGGAGTTACTACAAAAAAACTAGATTCTTTAGGGAAAGCCATTACTCAAAATTCTTATCAAGATTTTTTGAAAAGATAATGATTAAACAAAATTTTATAATAAATTTACATTCTAATTAAATTTAACTATGCTGAAGAATATTTTCGAATCTAAAGAGAAAAAAGAATTAAGAAAAAAAAGAAGAGATTTTTACTTGCAATTTTTAAAATCTGGTGATATCTATTATGATGTAGGTGCTAATTACGGAAACAGAATAGAACCAATAATTGATGATAATATCAAAATTATAGCATTTGAACCTCAACCAAAATGTATTAAAAAACTCAAAAGTAAATTTGGCAATAAAATAACTTTAATCCAAAAAGGTTTAGGTGCTAAAAAAGACACTATGCCAATGTTTTTGGCTAGAGCACATACTATTAGTTCTCTTTCAAAAGATTTTATTAAAGCTACCCAAGAGAGTGGACGTTTTAGTAAATACAAATGGGATAAACAAATAAAAGTAGAAATTGATACTTTGGATAATATATCTGAATATGGCACACCTTCTTTTATGAAAATTGATGTGGAGGGTTTTGAATTAGAAGTTTTAAAAGGATTGTCTACGCCAATAAAATACATCTCTTGTGAATACACAGTTCCAGAAAGAACAACGTCTTTAATAGATTGTATAAAAAGAATAGATGAAATTAGCGGAGGAAATAAAGCTCTTTTTAATTATTCTGTAGGTGAAAGTATGAAATGGGCACTAACAGATTGGTTAACACCTGAAGAAATGATTAAAGAAGTAAAAAAACAAAGTTTTACTGATACTGACTTTGGTGATATTTATTCTAAGGTAGAAATGTAGTATTCGCTTTTTAAACCCCAAACTGCCTCAAGTGATGATCTAAATGTTTGTAAAATGAATTATTCCATTCCTGAGCAGTCATTTTCCCAAAAGAATGAGATTCTTTTCCCTCAAAAGAAGTTTCACCTAATTGTTGAGTTTTATTTATAAAATCTATTAAACGTTTTTTCTCATTTTCAAAAACTCTCTCATCAGTAATTAAAAATTGTGGTGCAGTTCTTCCGTTTTTAGCATATGGCTTTTCTGATACTACAATTTTCTTCACAAATGTTTTTAAGATAAACATTGTTAATGCATTTGGTCTTTTATGCTGATCAGCATAAACCATTTCATAAGTTACACAACAATGTGCTAACATTTGTGCAACAGACATTTTACCCCAACTAGGCTGTGTGTCTTTCGTTAAGTTATTAATTCTTGATATTATTTCAGCTACAGCTTCTTCTTTGAAAAGATTTTTCATATTAATGTAAAATTTTAAATAATAATTCTTTTAAAATATCCCTTTGAGCTTGACTTGCTCCAACCCCTTTACTTTTAACATCTGCATCTCTTAGAAAAGCAATGACTTGAGCAACTTTACGCATTGGATAATTTCTGGCAGCTGAAAAATATTCATCCACAAAATAAGGATTTACACCAAGTGCTTTAGCAACTGATTTTTTTGATTTGTCCTGTAATCCGTGAAATAAAAGTAATTGTGTGAAAAATCCATTTAATAATGAAATTGTCATTACAATAGGATTGTTCTTAGGATTTTCTGCAAAGTAGTTGATAATTCTATTCGCTTTTTTTATGTTTTTTTCTCCTACTGCTTTTCTTAATTCAAAATTATTAAAGTCTTTAGAGATTCCAATATTCTCTTCAATATGACTATCATTAATGATACTTTCTTTAGGCAGAATTAACATCAATTTATCTAATTCGTTAGATATTTTACTTAAATCTGTCCCCAAAAATTCCACCAACATTTGAGCTGCTTTTGGTTCTATTTGATATTTTTTTCCGCTTAAAACTCTTCTTATCCAATCTGAAACTTGATTTTCATACAATTTTTTACTTTCATAAACTAAACCAGATTTGGCAATCGTTTTGTGTAGCTTTTTACGTTTGTCTAACTTTTTGTATTTATAATTGATAACCAGTACAGTTGTTGGTTGAGGATTTTGAGCATAAGCCACCAATTTCTCAATAGTTCTGCTTAAATCTTGAGCTTCTTTCACTATCAAAACCTGTCTTTCAGCCATCATTGGATAACGTTTTGCTGATGATACTATATCTTCTATAGATGCATCTCTACCATACATTACCTGTTGATTGAACCCTTTTTCAGTTTCATCCAAAACAGTGTTTTCAATATAATCAGAAATTTTATCAATATAATAAGGTTCATCACCCATTAAAAAATAAATAGGCTTAATGTTACCCTTTTTAATATCTGAAACAATGGTTCTTATTTCGTTCATTTTCTTTAAAAATTTGCCACGAATTCACGAATTAAAAACTGATAAAATCCAAAGGATTTATATTCGTGAAATTATTATTTTATTTTTTACCCTCTTAAATTCGTGAATTCGTGGCTAAAATTAGCATAGACTTATAATACAATTCTCTTAAACTCTAACGATTCGTTTTGGAAATTAACTAAAATACAAAGTTTATTACCTGAAACTTTAAGATAATTAATACATTGTGCTATATGCTTTGGATGAAATTCTTTAACTGATTTAATTTCTAAAACTATCTTATCAAAAACAATAAAATCAGCAAAAAATCGATGTTTCAAAATAACATCCTTATAATTTATTATATATTCTTTTTCTCTTTCAAAAGTTATATTTTTCTTTTTAAATTCATATTCTAAAGCATCTTTATAAACCACTTCTAAAAACCCACCTCCTAAATTATTATGAACCTCAAATAAAGTTCCAACAATATCATAGCTTTCTTTTTTATAAATCATTTTTATTTGTGATATTCGTATTTATAATGATGCAAAAACTCAATCTTCCAACTTATAAATTCAAACTCAAAAGTAGCGAAAATAAGACGCTTATTTTTGATAAATTGAGAAAAAGATATTTTGTATTAACTCCAGAAGAATGGGTTCGTCAGCATTTTATCCAATTTTTAGTTGATGAAAAAAAATACCCTACATCTTTAATTGCCATAGAAAAGCAGCTTATCATTAATAATCGTAAAAAAAGAACTGATATTTTAATTTTTAATACTGAAGGAAATCACCATATTATTGTTGAATGTAAAGCTCCATCTATAAAAATTACTCAAGATACTTTTGATCAAATAGCAAGATATAACTTAAAGTTAAAAGCGGAATATTTGATTGTTACAAACGGATTAAAACATTTTTATTGTAAAATGGATTTTGAAAATGAAACTTATATTTTTTTAAAAGAAATTCCAGTTTATAATTAAGAAAACTTTATAAATTAACTCGGTTTTAAAGCGTAAATTCGCAACCTTGAAAATAGCGATAGTCATATTAAATTGGAATGGTCAAAAATTGTTAGAACAGTTTTTAGCATCTGTTGTAAATTTTAGTTCATCTGAAGCTGAAGTTTATGTAGCTGATAATGCATCTACAGATTCTTCTATTAAATACATAAAAGATTTTTATCCATCTGTTAAAATTGTTAAGAATACAGTAAATGGTGGTTATGCAAAAGGTTATAATGATGCTTTACAATCTATTAAAGCTGATGTGTATTGTTTGTTAAATTCGGATGTAGAAGTGACTAAGAATTGGTTAAATCCAATAATTGAATTATTTGAAAATGATTCAAACACAGCTATAATTCAACCCAAACTACTAGATTTTAAAGACAAAACTAAATTTGAATATGCTGGTGCTGGTGGTGGTTTTATAGATTTATATGGTTACCCTTATTGTAGAGGACGTGTTTTTAATCATCTAGAAACTGATAATAATCAATTTGATGATGTCTCAGAAATATTTTGGGCTTCAGGTGCTTGCTTGTTTATTCGCTCTGATGTATATCACAAAGTTGGTGGCTTTGATGAAGATTATTTTGCTCATCAAGAAGAAATTGATCTATGTTGGAGAGTTCAAAACATTGGTTTTAAAGTAAAATATGTTGGTAACTCTACTGTATATCATGTTGGAGGAGCTACTTTACAAGAAACTAACCCTCATAAAACCTATTTAAACTTTAGAAATAGTTTATTAAATGTGGTAAAAAACGTTCCAAAAAAATGGTTCTTGTTTGTTGTTTTTTCTAGACTAATTTTAGATGGAATTGCAGGTGTTAAATTCATTTTAGAACTAAGGCCTATTCATACTTGGGCAATTTTAAAAGCACATTTAAGTTTTTATAAAAATTTCTATAAATTCTTAAAAAAACGTAAAAAACTTCAGAAAAAACAAGATTACAATTTGCACACGAGTATTGTATGGCAATATTTTGTTTTAGGCAGACAAAAATTCAATGAATTAAAATAACCTGAAAGTTATAAAACATCTAAACTTCCTTTTCCTTCTCTAATTATTTCAGGAATATCATTTGTTAAGTCAATAATTGTAGATCCTGTATTATCACCATAACCTCCATCAATAATAACATCTACTAAATGTCCCCATTTTTCATAAATCAGTTCAGGGTCTGTAGTATATTCTAACACTTCATCATCATCTCTAATAGAAGTAGATACAATTGGATTTCCAAGGTTTTCAACTAAAGTTCTAATAATAGTATTGTCAGGAATCCGAATTCCGACAGTTTTTTTCTTTTTAAATACTTTTGGCAAATTATTACTACCAGGTAAAATAAAAGTATAAGGTCCAGGTAAAGCTCTTTTTAAAATTTTAAAAGTTGTTGTATCTATTTGTTTTACATAATCAGATAAATGACTTAAACTATCACAAATAAAAGAAAACTTTGCGCTACCAATCTTCACTCCTTTAATTAATGCAATTTTTTCTAAAGCTTTATTATTTTTAATATCACATCCTAATCCGTAAACAGTATCTGTAGGATAAATAACTAACCCTCCATTCTTTAAAACCTTTACAACTTTATCAATTGCTTTTTGATTTGGATTTTCATTATAAATTTTAACAAATTCTGCCATTAGATAAAAATACAAAAAAACTCAACTTGAAATACAAGTTGAGTTTAATTTTTTAAGGAAGTAATATTTCTTTTAGGTTTTATCAACTAATCGAAACCCTTCTCCATGTATATTTAAAATCTCAACACTTTCATCTTCTTTTAGATACTTACGCAGTTTAGCGATATATACATCCATACTTCTAGAAGTAAAGTAATTATCATCTCTCCAAATTTTTGTTAATGCTAATTCTCTAGGCATTAAATCATTTTTATGTATAGCAAGCATACGTAACAATTTACTTTCCTTAGGAGAAAGTTTACTTGGTTCACCTTCTTCACCAACTGAAAGATGACGTAATTTTGAATTAAAGAAAAATGATCCAATTTTAAATTCAAACTGTTCTGATTCAGCAGATTTATCGGTTTCTTTACGCTGTAAAATTGCTTTAATTTTATGTAATAAAACTTCTGAATCAAAAGGTTTATTTAGGTAATCATCTGCACCTACAGCATAACCTCTTAAAACATCTTCTTTTAAAGTTTTTGCAGTTAGAAAAATAATAGGCACTTCTTTATTAGTTACTCTAATATCTTGTGCTAAAGAAAAACCATCTTTTCTAGGCATCATTACATCTAAAATACACAAATCATAATCGCTATTTTTAAACATAATTAAACCTTCTATTCCATCTTTTGCATGTGTAACGTTATAATCGTTTAACGCTAGATAGTCTTTTAAAACGGTTCCAAAATTTGGATCGTCTTCAACTAATAAAATCTTTTTACTTCCCATTTTTATATTATTTTAAATTAAAGGTAATTTTACCGTAAATATGCTTCCTATTCCTTTTTCACTTTCAACAAAAACTGTTCCATGATGTTTTTCAACAATTTCCTTAACGTAAGCTAAACCTAAACCATGCCCTTTTACATCATGAACATTTCCTTTTTGTTCTCTATAAAACTTTTCAAAAACATGTTTTTGTACACTTTTACTCATTCCAATTCCTTGGTCTTTTACTTTGACTATAAAAAACTTGTTAGTACTTTCTGTATAAACATCAATTTTTGGAGCTCCTTGTGTATATTTAATTCCATTTTCTAAAATATTAACTAAAACATTTGTCAGATGAAATTCATTCCCAGAAATCTCTGATGTAATTGCCTGAAAATGGGTTTCAACACCTCCTTTCTTGTCGTTTATCAATAAACTAACATGATTGATTGCATCTTCTATTACGTCGTGAATATCTATAGTTTCCTTACTGATATCCAATTGATTTTTTTCTAATCTTGATATTCGTAAAACATTTTCTACTTGAGTATGCATTCTCTTATTTTCATCTCGAATCATATTTATATAACGAATAACTTTTTGGTTATCATTGATGATTTTTGGATTTTTTATAGAATCTAAAGCTAAATTAATCGTTGCTATTGGCGTTTTAAATTCATGAGTCATATTATTGATAAAATCTGTCTTAATTTCTGATATTTTTTTCTGTTTTATCAATTGATATAAAGAACTTGAAAAAGCAATGATAATTATAAAGATAAAAAACAATGAGAGTAATAAAATACCTGAAATACCTGATAAAATGTGTTCGTTTTTTGTTGGAAACGTTACAAACAAAAGATATTCTGGAACATTTTGGTCATTATAAAAAAGAGGGTACTTAAAACTGTCTTTTTTATTTATGGTATAATAACCCGACTTTAACTTTGTAGCTAATCCATCATTACTATATACACCATACTTGAATTCTAAATTTATATTTCTCTTTTTTAATTCATCTTTTATAGTTGCATTTAGCTCTCTATTACTAACTCTTTGATTTATTGGGTTTTTACTTTTAAAATCTTTTGTAATTTCTGAAATTTGAAAGTTTTCATACTTTTTCATTCTTCCAAAAAATGAATATCTTTTTTCATCTTTAGAATTAAAAATATTATCATCATCTTTTATAAAACTAGTTTGAAAAAAATCTTTTTTACCAGAAACTCTTTTAAAAATAACAGTTTCATTATCCAAAAAATCTAACGGAATTTCAAAATTCTCTTCTAAAACAGTAGTTCCAAAAGTAATTTTTCTATTATTTGTTGTATCTATTTGCTGAAAAAGGTAGTTTTTAATTTGAGCATCATTTGCTAATTCTTTACTTTCAATAAAGTCTTGAATTTGTATTTCAATTAAACGTTCTTCTTTTTCATTGATTCTTTCAGTAACTCTACCTAAAGATTTTTGTACTTCATTCTTAAATTGAGCTTTCTTACTTTCTAAAGCATTATTAATCCAATACAACTGCACAGCAATAATCCCTATCAAGGAAATGCTCATTAAAACAACAATAAGAACAAACATTTTCTTGCCCATAAATCAAAGTTAAGCCATTAAAAAATTCCAATTCACGTTTTTAACGTAGATTAACAAATTTAAAGTAAATTTAAGAACAATTTAACACTAACGTTGAAGATACACAAACGTTTTATCGATTTTTTGTTAAAATATTATGGATTTTATTTACTTGAAACGCTGTATCTTCAAGTTTTTCGTTATAAATTACATAATTAGACTGTAGTATTTTTTTAACGTCACTCCATTGATTTTTCATCCTGCTTAAAATCTCTTTTTTTGTTGAAGAATCTCTTGTTATTACTCTTTGAATTTTAGTCTCTAAATCTGCATAAACAGTTATAATAATATCACAAAAAAGATTGCTTTTACTTTCAAACAAAATAGCGTTTTCATAGATGATATATTTTTTTTTAGCATTAATTTTAACAAATTCTTGAAAATGTTTTTTAACTTCTGGATGAACTATTGCATTAAGTTGAGAAAGTTTTTCTTTGTCTTTAAAAACAATTTCTGCTATATATTTTTTATTTAACTGATTATTTAAAAAAGAGTTATCTCCAAATTGATTAATTAACTTTTGTCTAATTACTTCTGACGAATTCATTAGTTTTTTTGCTTCTACATCAGCAATGTAAATAGCATTGTTATTAAACTTTGAAAAGAGTTTAGCTACTGTAGTTTTACCACTTCCAATTCCTCCTGTTAAACCAATTATTTTCATTTATTTTTGAATTAGAAAATCAATTTTAGTAGGAAGAATTTTAATACTTTTTACAAAATTAGGCTGGGCAATAACCTTAGGTATTAAATAACCTAAATTGTTTTCATTTGACATTTTGTAGTCACATTCTACTTTAAAAGAAGCTTCTGATACTTTAGCAAAATTAGATAAGGCAACTATAAAAACAACATCCACTTCTTCTGTTAGAATTGTTAAATTAGTATTTTCAGGTAGATTTTTTATAGCAAAAGGAACCTGTAAAGTACCCTCTGTAAACTTATCAACCTTACCACTTACTTTTGCTGTAGTAATATTCGTTTTAATATTTTTTTCTTTATTGTTTAATAAAATTGAAACCTCATTATTAAAATCAGACTTTATATCTTTTAAAATTAACTTACTCAATATTAAATCATTAATATTATCAATTTGAGATTCTGGCCCTGAAATAACAATAGAATCTGGAGTAATAGTTATCTTATCTAAAAGATCATAACCTATATGATAATTAATATCTAAATTTGGTTTTAGAGCTACTTTTTTTGATGATAGAACTCCTAAATTCAAATAAATAGTGTCTTGGATTATCTCTTGTAAATCAACTCCAGAAAATAACTGTCTTTGAATTTTTGTAAACTGATTTTTTGGTAAGAAATAAAACTGAGAATTCTTTTTCCTTTGTAAGTTAGAAGCCTCTAAATCAATTTTTTTACTTCTTAATTTGGCTCTTAAAATTTTAAATCCAGTAGCCCTTATTGAAATATCTATTTCTTCTATTGGAGCTTTTTGCAATAATTTATTCTGAGGTATATTTTGATAATTAACTGGATAAGAAATAACTGCTGTATATTCTTTAGAAAAGGTAATGAGTAACCAAATCAAGAAAGATATGATTAGGAATGTTACAAATGTTTTTGGTATTTTCTTTGAAGATTTCACTAAGAAATTAAATTTGATTGCAATCTAATGAAAAGCTTGTAAACAAAAAAGTGAGCTTAATCATATTAAAGAAGAAGCTCACTTTTGTTTTATAAAGTACTTTCTACTTTTTAGCTGGTGCTGCATATTTCTTTGACAATTCCATTGAAATTGCAGAACGTTCAAATTTAATTTTTCCTGCTCCAGTTTCTATAGTTACTGTATTGTCTGTTGCGTTTAGCTCAACAATTTTACCATGAATACCACTTGTAGTAATTACTTTAGTACCTTTTTTTATTTCTGCTTGAAAAGCTTTTTCCTTTTTTTGTTTGTTAATTTGAGGTCTTAACATAAAAAAGTATAAGACTAAAATCATTGCTGCAAAAGGCAACATACTTGCTAACGTTCCTGAATCCATTTTTAAAAATTAAATTATGATTTTTCTTTTGATGTTACCATTCCTTTAAGAGTCAATATTTCTCTTCCAGTTTCGGTATTTGTAATTAAAGTAATATTTTTTTGTTGTCTATTACTTTTTCCATTTGTATTAAACTTTACTTTTATATCTTCTGTTTCACCTGGTTTAATAGGTTTTTTTGGCCATACAGGAACTGTACAACCACAAGTAACTTTTGCGTCTGTAATTACTAAATCAGTTTTACCTGAATTGGTAACTTTAAAAACAGTTTCTACAATTTCTCCTTCTGAAACAGTACCAAAATCATATTCAGTATGGTCAAAAGATATTAAAGCTGCTCCTTTTTTAATAGCAACATCTCTATTTTTTGCAGTTTCTAAATTGTCTTTATTAATTTTTGCAGCTGCATTTCCATTATTTCCACAAGCAACAAATAAAGCTGAAGAAACGATAAAAGCAAATAAAATTATTGTTTTTTTCATAATGATTACTATTATAATTTTTGTAAAAATAACAAATAAATTGTCGATAACAATAAGGTTATAATAAACCTCTACCTATTTTAACAATTCTTTTATCTTTTACAAATTCTTTTGAGATTTTATCCAAAACACCGTTTATAAAATAACTACTTTTTGATGTTGAATAATCTTTAGCTATTTCTATATATTCATTAATAGTTACTCTAACAGGAATAGATGCAAAATTCACAAACTCGGTAATTGCCATTTTAATTAAAATCATATCAATATCAGCAATTCTATCAGACTCCCAATTTGGTGTTTTATCAGCAATATCTTGTTCGTATGTTTTTTGTTTTAAGACCATTTTTTTGAATAAATCAGATACAAAATCTTCATCCTCTTTATCCTTATACAATTTACCTAAAATAAAAGTTTTCTCAGGTTTACATTTACTTAAAGTTTTTACAATCCAAGTATTTACAAACGGAATATCATCTACCCAAGAAATCATTTTGTCTTCATAATACTCAGCTAATTTTTCATTAGGAGCTATAATTTCCTTAAAAAAATCGATAACAAAAGCTTTATCTATTTTAAAAGAATCTTCTTCTGCAGCTAAATATTTTTTGTACAAATCACTTTTCTGTAAGTTTTCAAAAATAATTTTTACATACTCGTCATCCAATTCCCAATTATGTAAATTATTTAACTCAACATAACCTTCAACACTAACACTTTCAGCTATAGCATTGATTAATTTATTGTCAATAAATTTGGTGTTAGGTTTTAAATCTTCTGTTGTTGCAAGAATTTTCTTTTTAGAAAGTGCTATTTTTTTTGCTGCTAGTTTCTGCACTTCAACCATCAATTGAAAGTTCAATACATACAAATCTAACATTTTTAAAATACTGTGTTTTAAAAATTTTTCTTCTCTAATGATATCATCATTATGAGATTGCTGCATAGCATACACAGATTGCATTACTTTAACTCGAATATGTCTTCTGTTAATCATTATAAAGAACTTAAAAAGCGTTTTAATTTGCCTTGCAAAAGTAGTACTAATTTAGTTTTTCAACATTACTTTTTTAATTCTTTTTTAAGAAAATTTATCTTTATGAAACTCGTATATTCGTGCTTTATTAATAAGCAATTTTTCTATTGAAAGCATTACAATATTTAAACAAATATTTCTCAAAATACAAATGGCGTATCATAATAGGTCTTTTAATTACTGTACTTTCTAAACTTCTTGCTTTACAAGTGCCAAGGATAATTAAAGAATCTTTTAATATTGTTGAAGACTACTTAAATAATAAAGTTACAGATTTAGCTCTTGTAAAACACGAATTACTCATAAACGTTCTTATCATAATTGGTTTAGCTTTATTAAGTGGTTTTTTTACTTTTTTAATGAGACAAACTATTATTGTAACTTCTAGACTAATTGAGTTTGATTTAAAAAATGAAATCTATCAACAATATCAAAAATTATCACTGAATTTCTACAAAAAGAACAGAACTGGTGATTTAATGAATAGGATTAGTGAAGATGTTGGTAAAGTAAGAATGTATGTAGGCCCAGCAGTTATGTATACTATGAATATGCTAGTACTTTTTGCTGTAGGCTTTACACAAATGGTTCAGGTAGATTTAAAGCTAACATTATATACGCTAATTCCTTTTCCTCTTTTATCTATTTCTATATTTGTTTTAAGCAAAGTTATTCATAAAAGAAGCACAATAGTTCAACAATACTTATCCAAATTAACCACTTTTAACCAAGAGTTTTTTTCTGGGATAAATGTGGTGAAATCTTATGGAATTGAAGCTTCAATCATTAAAGATTTTGATGCTATAGCAGATAAAAGCAAAGAGAAGAATATACACTTAGCCAAAGCAAATGCGTTCTTTTTTCCTTTGATGATTTTATTGATAGGAATTAGCAATTTAATTGTGATTTACGTTGGTGGAAATCAATATATAAATGGAGAAATAAAATCTGGAGTTATCATCGAATTTATAATGTATGTCAATATTCTAACTTGGCCAGTTGCAGTTGTTGGTTGGGTAACTTCTATGGTACAACAAGCTGAAGCTTCTCAAAAAAGAATTAATGAATTTTTAAACCAAGTTCCAGAAATTAAAAACGAAAGTGATTCATCAACAGAGATTTTTGGAAAAGTTACTTTTAAGGATGTTACTTTTACTTATGATGACACTAATATTACTGCTCTTAAAAACATCAACTTTATTGTAAATTCTGGAGAAACTTTAGCAATTCTTGGAAAAACAGGCTCAGGAAAATCGACCATTATTGAATTAATTTCCAGGTTGTATGATACTACAAAAGGAACGATTCTTTTAGATGACAAACCTATTACAAAAGCAAATTTGAATGATGTTAGAAGTCAAATTGGTTTTGTGCCTCAAGATCCTTTCTTATTCTCAGATTCTATTGGAAATAACATTAAATTTGGAAAAGAAGACGCTTCAAAAGATGAAATTATAGCAGCAGCAAAAAACGCAGTTGTACATAATAATATTGTTGACTTTACAAATGGATATGATACTATTCTTGGTGAAAGAGGTGTAACACTTTCTGGAGGTCAAAAACAACGTGTTTCTATTGCTAGAGCAATTATTAAAAATCCAAAAATCTTAATTTTTGATGATTGTTTGTCTGCTGTTGATACAGAAACTGAAGAGAAAATCTTATCAAATTTAGAAAAAGTATCAAAAAACAAGACTACTTTTATTATTAGTCATAGAGTTTCATCTGCTAAAAATGCAGATAAAATTATTGTATTGGATGATGCAAACATTATACAAGAAGGAACTCACAATCAATTAATAACACAAAAAGGGTACTATAAAGATTTGTACGAACAGCAACTTTTAGAAAAAGAAATTTAATCTTTAACATTGCTACCTAAAATATTTTGTTAGATTTGTACAGATAACAAACAAACGATAACTACTATTTAAAAAGATTATGGCAGAGAGAGTTGAACAGGAAGAAATTTTTTCGCAAGTATTAAGAGCAGGAAGAAGAACCTATTTTTTTGATGTAAGAGCGACAAAAGCAGACGATTATTATTTAACAGTTACAGAAAGTAAAAAGTTTACACACGATGATGGTTCTTTCCATTATCAAAAACATAAAATTTATTTATACAAAGAAGATTTTTCTGATTTCCATGAAATGCTAAAAAAAGCAACTGATTATATTGTTGCTGAAAAAGGCAATGAAGTAATTAGCGAACGTCATCAAAAAAACTTCAAAAAAGAAGAAAACACAACTGAAGAAACA
Organism: Polaribacter sp.; assembly: GCA_965656305.1. Classification (GTDB taxonomy): domain Bacteria; phylum Bacteroidota; class Bacteroidia; order Flavobacteriales; family Flavobacteriaceae; genus Polaribacter. The sequence goes on from CBFHKA010000004.1 coordinate 161,556, forward strand.
AAATCTGCACAGAGTTTTACAGATGTTTCTTTTGACGATATTTAACTGTCACAGACAGTTTTTGTATTAGCTTGTTTATGGATAATATCTTACTTTAAACTAGTTTTAAAATAACATCAATTCATATTCAATTTATACATCACATAACTAAAAACCGTAAACATTTTTTTGTTTGCGGTTTTTAGTTTTATAAAACTCTTTTCATTGTTTTGGTTTTTGAGACAGTTTCCTCCCACTCTTTTTCAGCATTACTATCTTTTGTAATTCCTCCACCAACATAAATTGAAACATTATTTTCATCAATATTCATACATCTTAAGTTCACATACAATTGCGAATTTTGAATTTTTATTTTTGACCTTTGAATATTAAGTTCTCCTAAAAAACCAGTATAAAAACTTCTGTTATAGTTCTCATTTTCTAGAATAAAATGTCTGGCGTTTTCTCTTGGCAACCCACATACTGCAGGAGTTGGATGCAAAGCTCTAATCAAAGATTTTAAATCAGAATTATCTGCTAGTTTACCTTCTACTTTTGTTCTTAAGTGCAATAAACTTCCAGCTTTAATAGTTTCAGTTTTATCAATTTTTAAGTTTGATGAAATCTCTTCCAATTGATTTTCTATAAAATTAGTAACCATTTGTTGCTCTTCTAATTCCTTACTTTTCCAAATAATTTCTTTTTTAGGTTGATAAACTTGTGTTCCTGCTAAAGACATTGTTTTAAAACCATCATTTTCAATACTTAACAGAGTTTCTGGAGTTGCTCCAAACCATAATCCAACTTTAGGATGAAACCAACAATACACAAAAGCATTCTTATAGTTTTGCAATAATTTTTGATAAATATCTAATAAATCAAAATCAGTAATTTGAACGATTTCTTTTCTGGAAATCACAACTTTTTGTAAATCACTATTACTTATTTTTCCAATAGCTTTTTCTACAATTTCAATATGATTTTCTTTGGATTGTTCATCAACCAAAAAAGCTTTTTCCTCAGTACTATTTTCATCTAAAACTATTGCTTCACTGATAAATTTAGATTTTTTAAAAGGAAATAAAATCGCTTTTTCTTTCTCATCAAATGGAGCAAAAACAAAACCTGATTCAGAAAAATCATCAGTATAAAAAAGAGAATCATCATTCATAAAAAAACCAGAAATATCTTTTTCATTTGGTTTTCTATAAACTACAAAAGGCAAGTTTTCATTGAAAGAATGAAGTAGTTTTTCAAAAATTTTCATCAACTATTTTTTGTCTAAAACAATATTGGTAAGCTTACAAATAGAAATTAAATTTTCTTCTTCATCAACTATTTTTATTTCCCATAAATGTGTAGTTCTTCCTTTATGAATAGGTTTTGCAATACCATACACAAATCCTTCTTTTACACTTTTTATATGGTTGATACTTAACGCTATTCCTTTTACAATTTTAGTTTTTCTATCGATAAAAAATGTAGATGCACAACTACCTACTGTTTCTGCTAATGCAGCAGTTGCTCCTCCATGTAAAATTCCATAGGGTTGATGCACTCTAGAATTTACAGGCATTTTAGCAGTTATAAAATCATCACCAACATCTACAAACTCAATTTCTAGAGTTTGCATCAAGGTGTTTTCGTTCATATCATTTAAAACTTGTAGTGTTTTTTCTTTATCCATTTATTAGAGATTTCGAATAGTAAAAATACATATAATTTATTGTATTTTTGTGGTCTTATATTTAATGATTTTATGTACAAAATACGTGTTATTCTAGATACCAAAGAAGATGTAATTAGAACTATTTTAGTTGATGACAGCATCAATTTAGAAAGTTTGCATTCCTCAATTGCAAAAGCTTTTGGTTTTGAAGGGCAAGAAATGGCTTCTTTTTACAGAACTGATGATGAATGGAATCAAGGAGAAGAAATTCCGTTATTTAATATGGCAGAAGCTGGTGAAGAAATTTCTATGCAAAACTGTATTTTGTATGAAACTTTACCAGAAGAAAACAACAAACTAATTTATGTTTATGATTTCTTAAAAATGTGGACTTTTTATGTGGATGTTGTAGAAATATCTTCTGATAAAAGAGATGATTTACCACAAACAATCTTAACTGTGGGAGAAATTCCTGAAGAAGCTCCTGAAAAAGAATTTGTTGCAGACAAACTAGATATTGAAGATGATGATGAATTCGATATTTTTGATGATTTTGACTTTAATGAATACTAGTTTTATTGTTTAAAAGTGTAATTGTGTAATTGTTTAGATAAGTTCTTTAAAAAAAATCTCTATTTACAAATAAACATTTACACGATTCAACAATTATACAACTCACAATGAGTACAAAGAAAAAAGGCATATTAACTTCTGATTCTGAATGGCGCAAACACTTACGTAAGTTTGGAAAACGTTTTTTCTGGAAAGCTGAAAGGAAAGCTGGTAAACACCAAATTAAAAAAGAGTTGTAAATTTTCTTCTATCTCTTTAACTTTTCTAATTTATCGTTTTTTACAATTAAACAATTACACACTTCAACAAATACAAATATTTCCTCGTAACAAAATTGTACATTAGTCGTCTTACTTTTTATAACTGACTAAATCAATTTCTTTGGAAACAATCTTATCTCTTAAAAATTTAGACAAAAAATACGGAGCTGTTCATGCTGTAAATAATCTTTCTTTCGACATTCAAAAAGGAAATGTTTATGGAATTCTTGGACCAAATGGTTCTGGAAAATCAACCACTTTAGGAATTATCTTAAATGTTGTAAACAGAACTTCTGGCGAATTTTCTTGGTTTGATGGAAAACTATCTACTCATGAAGCTTTAAAAAAAGTAGGCGCAATTATTGAACGTCCAAACTTCTATCCTTATATGACTGCAACTCAAAATTTAGCTTTGATTTGTAAGATTAAAGGAATATCAACAGAAAAAATTGATGAGAAATTAGCTACTGTAAATCTTTTTGAAAGAAGAAATAGCAAGTTTAGAACTTTCTCTTTAGGGATGAAACAACGTTTGGCTATTGCATCAGCATTGTTAAACGATCCTGAAATATTAATTTTAGATGAACCAACCAATGGTTTAGATCCCCAGGGAATTCATGAAATTCGTGAAATCATCAAAAAAATTGCAGCAAATGGAACCACCATTTTGTTAGCCTCTCACCTATTGGATGAAGTTGAAAAAGTATGTAGTCATGTAGTTGTGATTCGAAAAGGGGTAAAATTATACGCTGGTAGAGTGGATGAAATGACCGCTTCTAATGGATTATTAGAATTAAAAGTTGATGAGAATGAAGATGAATTAATTCTGTTTTTAAACAATCATAATGCAATTTTAAAAGTTACCAAAGACCACGAAACCATTATTGCAACTTTGAGCAAAAATTTATCTGCTACAGAAATCAATAAAGATTTGTTCAATAAAGGTTTTGTATTAAGCCATTTGGTAAAACGTAAACCAAGTTTAGAACAACAATTTTTAGATTTAACAAAAAACAACTAATCAACAAAATCATAAAGTCATGTTAAGACTACTTACTATAGAATTTCATAAATTAAGATATAATAAAGCAAGCAAGATATTATCTATCATTTACTTTGGCTTGCTTACATCTATAGCATTAATTGCAGCCATAAAATTCAAATTTGGTGATTTTAAGTTACATTTAGCAGATGCTGGAATATTTAATTTCCCTTATATCTGGCATTTTAACACTTACATTGCTTCCATTTTAAAATTCTTTTTATTATTAGTTATTGTATCTATGATGTCTAATGAATATAGCTACAAAACTTTAAAACAAAACCTTATTGATGGTTTAAGTAAAAAAGAATTTATACTTTCTAAATTTTATACTGTTATTGCTTTTGCAGCAATATCAACACTTTTTGTTTTTGTAGTTTCTTTAGTTTTAGGACTAATTTATTCCGATTATAATGAACTTGCAATCATCGTTTCTGATTTAGAATACTTATTAGCATTCTTTATAAAACTAGTTGGTTTTTTCTCTTTTGGATTGTTTTTAGGAATCTTAGTAAAACGTTCTGCATTTGCAGTTGGGGCTATGTTTGTCTGGTTAATTTTCGAAAATATGTTTAGAGGTTTTTTATTCTGGCAGTTTAATGAAAACGAACACACAAGTAATACTGTTGATCAATTTATGCAATTTCTTCCTCTTGAAGCAATGACTAATTTAATTAAAGAACCTTTTTCTAGATTAGGTGCTGTGAGGTCTGCTGCAAATACAATGGGTGAAACTTTTACAAAAAGTTATTCTGTAGATTTTTCCAATATTCTTATCGTTTCTTTTTGGACATTATTATTTATTTACCTGTCTTACAGGTTATTACTAAAAAGAGATTTGTAAAATTTTATTATATAATTATTTTTTAAACTATTATCATCAATTAAGGTCTAATCTTATTATAAGATTAGACCTTAATTGGTATTTTCTTATTATTTTTAGCAAATAATTTACAATTAAATAATTACTCTTTGAAATCTAGACTCTCAATATTTCTCTTTCTTTTTTCTGTTTTTTATTTCCACAATGCACAAGCTCAACTTAGTAAAAAACATTTTATACCGCCTTTAACGTATGCTGGTCAAGGAAACTCAAATCCAGAAGAACAGTTTTTATACATTTCAACTCCTAGTAATCAAAACATTAGCTATACTATAACACAAGTTGGTTCTACAAACGATATTACTGGAGTGGTCTCAAAAACATCACCTCAAGAAATTTCTATTGGTTCTGGAGAGGGGCAGTTATTTGTAAATCCTAGTCAAACAAGCACCATTCATACAGATAAAGGTTTTATTATTGAAGCCACAGGAGGTCAAATATATGTTTCTGTAAGAGCAAGAGCTGGAAATAGTGCGCAGGCAGGTGCGTTAGTTAGTAAAGGATCTGCAGCATTGGGTACTGTTTTTAGAGCTGGAATGTTTACAAACGGAAATCCGCAAACCAATTACCTAAACTTTATTGCAGTAATGGCCACAGAAGACAATACTAAAGTTAATTTTTCTGGCTTACCAAATGGTATAGATATTGAAAATTTTAATGGTGAACCTAATATTCCAGAAGTTACGCTAAATGAAGGTGAAAGTTTTATTGTAGCAACTAATGCAGCAACAAATACTGTAAATAGAGATGGATTAATTGGTACTTTAATTCAGTCTGATAAAAATATCGTTGTAAATACAGGATCTGCAAATGGAAGTTTTGGTACTGGTGGTGCAAGAGATTATGGTTTAGATCAAATTGTAGATGTTTCTAAAGTGGGTACTGAATATATTTTTGTTAGAGGAAGTGGAGCTGATGATTGGGAAAATGTGCTAATTGTTGCGCATGAAGATAATACAGATGTTAAGGTAGCAGGAAATACTTTAGCTGTTTTAAATGCTGGAGAATATTTTGTTATTGAAGGAAACAATTATTCCAACAATGATAATATGTATGTAGAAACCTCTAAACCCGCTTTTGCCTATCAAGGTATTGGTGGTTTAGGCAGTAATGGTAGTCCAAGTGAAGCAAACCAAGGTATGTTTTTTGTACCTCCTTTAAGTTGTGAAAGTAGAGGAAATGTTGATAATATTGCTGATATTGAAAAAATTGGAAATACTACTTTTGATGGAGGTATAACCATAGTTACAAATACTGGAGCAACTATTTTAATTAATGAACAACCTATTAATTCTTTTAACCCTGATGGTCCAAATGAAGTAGAAGGAAATCCAAATTACGTAACATATAAAATTACAGGTCTTATAGGAAATATTAGTGTAAAAAGTAGTGAAGAATTGTATTGTGCTTATTTTAACCAAAATGGAGCTGCTACTTCTGGTAGTTTTTATTCTGGTTTTTTAACGTCTCCAGAAATTAACTTTAATACCTCCGTTGCAGCATTAGGTAATTGTATTCCTAATATTACTTTACAAGCAACTAATACTGATTTATTTGACAGTTTTAAATGGGAGTTTTTTAACGAAGTAACCGCTGCTTGGGAAGAAAGAAGTACTGCAACTAGTTACAAACCAATTGAATCTGAACCTGGTAGATATCGTTTAGTAGGTAAAGTAGATTGTAACCCAAATGAAGAATTTATATCCTCAGAAATTCCGGTAAGCATTTGTCCTGATGATATAGATGGAGATTTAATTATCGACAATTTAGATGTAGATATTGATAATGATGGAATTCTAAATTGTGATGAATCCTTAGGAAATCTGGATATCGACTTATCTGACATTGCCAACCCTAATGCCATTCATCCAGTAGAAAACACAAATATTATAAGTGCTAGTACATTTACAACATCAGACAATACAAACACGTTTTCTGGAACTGCAACAGGTAATTTTAGTTCTACAGTTGCAGATGCAGCTATAACTGAAACTAGTTATACCCTTAATTTTAATAAAAACATTAATATATCTTTCAAGCAAGCCTTACTCGCAAATCACGAAATTACAGATGGCGAATATTTTATTATAAAAATTGGACCAAACAATAAAAATATCACTTTATTAGATCCAGATGATCAGTTACTTATTAATACTAGTTTTGATTTGAATCAGCCATTTCAAACAAATGTTACTAGAATTTCTGCTTCAGAAATTTGGTTTAAGTATAAAAGTGATGTTAATGCAGGAAACAGTACCTTTCAATTTGTTGCTAGTCAAGTTAATCAAATAATCTTTGAACATAAATCTACAGGAATAACAACTCCATCAACATTTAATGGAAATATTCAAATAACCTGCTTGGAAAAAGATTCTGATAATGATGGTATTTCAGATGCTTTTGATTATGATTCTGATAATGATGGAATTCCAGATTTTCTGGAATCTACTGCCCAAAATATATCTTTATTAGGAACTGATGATAACTTAGATGGATTAGATGATATTTTTAATACAATAACCCCTAATCAAGACACAGACAATGATGGTGTTCCAAACTATTTAGATTTAGATTCTGATAATGATGGTATTTATGATTTAGTAGAATCAGGAAATAATGGAACTGATGCTAATAATGATGGAATTTTAGATGATGCTAATGCTACAAATGTTGGTTTAAATGGATTGCTAAATTCACTTGAAACATCAACAGATAACAACATACTTTCTTACACAATAGCAGATACTGATGCAGATAATCTATTTAATTTCATAGAGTTAGACTCAGACAATGACAATTGTTTTGATGTTACAGAAGCTGGATTTACGGGTAATGGTACAGGAGCTTTAGCTCCAAACCCTTTGGATGTAAACGCACTTGGTAAAGTGAATAATTCAAATGGATATACAAGTCCAAATTCTGATTACATAACAAGTGCTCCTATTGAACTAAACAATCCTTTTGAAGATGTCATTTTTTGTGAAAACGACACAAATTCTATAACCATAGATTCAACTGCTGATAGCTTTCAATGGGAAGTTTCTACAGATGGTACAACATGGAATTCTATTACAGATAATGCTATATACACCAATAGTACAACAACTAGCTTACAAATTACAAACACACCTTTAAGCTACAATAATAATCAATACAGAGTTGTTTTAAACAGAACAGGAAACGCCTGTACAGAAAGATCAAATGCAATTACCTTAACTGTAAATCCACTCCCTATTCTGTTACCAAACCCAGAATTAAATCAATGTATAGAAGTTGTAGACACAAATACTACAGTAAACTTAACCTTAGCAGAAAGCAACATTTCAAACACTCCAAATATCACATTTGAATATTATGAAGATATGGCTGTTACAAATCAAATCACCAATATAACCTCCTATCCTGTTCAAGTAAATGTTCCAAAAACAGTTTATGTAAAAGTAATTTCTGAATTTAATTGTTCTGGAAATTTAGCAGAATTAATAATAAACGTAGGGCAAACAGTTAGAAATACATATGATGAACTTCAACCCCCTGTTTGTGATGATTTCTTAGACGCTGATGGAAATGATACTGCCAACAATTCTGATACAGATAATATTACCAACTTTTTTCTAGATAAAGCAGCTATTATCAACAGTATTAATAATCCTGCAAACACTGAAGTTTTCTTTTATGAAAATGAATCTGATAGAGATAACTCATTAAACGAAATTGACATTGCAAACTTTAGAAATGACATTACAAAAAATGATGTAACTAATATTCCTGGAGGAATACAATTTCCAATTTATTACAAGATATTAAGTACTATAAATAACGATTGCCAAGGTTTAGGGCAATTTTATTTAGAAATAAATAATGTTCCAGAAACAAGTAGCCAAAGCCTTTCACCTATTGCTGAATGTGATAGTGGAGCTATAGATGGCAATTTTTCTAATGGTAGAAATTCAAATATAGATTTAACACAAAGAATTGATGATGCAATGAATGGAACTGGTCAAGATAGAAATGATTTCAGTTTTACATTCTATAAGTCTGAAGCTGCTGCTTTTTCTGGTGATATTACTAGTGCTGATTATATTTCAAATCCTGAGCAATTCACAAACGATGTTCCTGTTGGTTTTACACAAGGAGATATTGTTACGCAAACTATTTTTATGAGAATAGAAAATAGTACTACAATTACAGGTTGTGTAAACCCTCATACTCGTTTTGATGTAATCATAAATCCTCTTCCTATAATTTCAAATATTATTCCTCCATTAGAGGTTTGTGATATAGGTACAAAAGATGGTGATTTAAAAAATGGTTTAGCTCAAAACATTAATGTTTCTGAAAGAGATGTTGATATTTTAGGAACTAGAAATGCTGATGATTTTACAATTACCTATCATAAAACGCAAGCTGATTTAGAAAACTTAGCTTCAACAGGAATAGACAAAAACAATTACGATTCTGATCCTGCAAGAATCACCATAAATCCAACTACAAATAGCAGTGAAGAAAGTTTATTTATCAGAATTATTAATAACGATACACAATGTCTTTTTAACCAATCTACATTAACTATTGTTGTAAATCCTGAACCAAATATCCCAATTAGTATCACAAATTATTCAGATTGTGATAACAATAGTGATGGTTTTGGTAATGATGATAATGGAATAAATGGAGATATTACCTTAAACAACAAAATTCCTGAAATTCTAGCAAACTACACTCCAGCAGAATACAGCAACTTTAATGTCACTTTTTACGAATCTTTAGCTGCTGCTACTTCTGGTGATATGAGTTTGGCATTAAACCCAAATAAATACGAAAATACAGCAAACAATCAAACTATATATGTTCGTGTAGAAAATAATACAACTTCTTGTGTTTATGACGATTTATCCTTTCTAATCAATATAAAACCAAAGCCTAGTTTTACAGTTATGGGTGAAGAAAACATAGATCCTCCACTAACTTATTGTCTAAATGAGCAGAGTTTGACTTTACAAGCAGAAAGCCCTAAAGCTAATTATAGCTATATTTGGACAAATGAATCTGGAGCTGAAATTGGTTATAATTTTGAACAAGATGTAACTGCAGCAGGAAAATATACAGTAACTGCTTACGATCAATTTCCAGAAGGATGCAACAGATCAAGAACTATCGTTGTTATAGAATCTAACATAGCAACTTTAGAACGCAGTTTTATTACAATTGCAGATGAAGGAAACCTCATTAATAGCGACAATAATTTATCAATAACAATTGATGCTATTAATAATGATTTAGGTCCTGGAGATTATCAATACGCAATTATTAATAATGACAAAAATGAAAGAACTCCAATAATTGGTTTTCAAGATGAACCACTTTTTGAGAATTTGGGAGGAGGAATTTATACAGTTATTGTAAATGATAAAAATGGTTGTGTTGAAGATGCAAGATTAGATGTTTCAGTGATTCAATTTCCTAAATACTTTACTCCTAATGAAGATGGAACAAATGACACTTTTGTAATTAAAGGTGTAAATAGAGATTTTTATTCAGATGCGAGTATCAATATTTTTAATAGGTTTGGAAAACTAGTAGCACAAGAAACTATAGACAGTCAAGGTTGGAATGGAATGTATAAAGGTCGATTATTACCTTCTGATGATTATTGGTTTAATATTACTTTAATTCCAACTGATACCACTAAAC
>CBFHKA010000005.1:0-35233 GCA_965656305.1 Polaribacter sp.
TAAGGTGTTCCCTTCAATACACATATAAACAATAAAAGAATCTATAGATGAAATATCTCTAATTAAACCTTTATCTAAAATTAATTTATTTGTTGTAAAATATTTACAATTATAAATTTCATTAGGGATATTCACTTCATTATTATAATTCAGCTTGCAACTCCCAACTTTTGAAAAATCTAAAGCCTCCATTGCTAAATCAGTGTGCAATTCTCTACTATCACGATTATCATCTGTCCTATCCCAATCATAAATTCGATAAGTTACATCTGATGTTTGCTGAATTTCTGCAATTAAGATTCCTTTTCCGATAGCATGTACTGTACCCACTTCAATAAAAAAAGCATCACCTTTTCTCACTTTGTCAATATGTAAAACATCAAGAATTCTCCCCTTATCAAAAGCTTCTACGTATGATTTTTTGTCCAACTGCTGATTGAACCCTGCATATAATTGCGCATCCTTATCTGTATCTAATACATACCACATTTCAGTTTTCCCAAAAGAATTATGACGTTCTTTTGCTAATGTATCATTTGGATGTAGCTGAATAGACAAATCTTCTGCAGCATCAATAAATTTAAACAACAAAGGAAATGATGCTCCAAATTGTTTGTACGTTTTTTCTCCTACTAAATCTACAGTATATTTCTTAATTAAATCAACAATTGATAATCCTTGCAAAACGCCATTACTTACGACAGAAGTATGATTTTCAACGCCCGAAAGCTCCCAACTCTCTCCGATATTCTCTACATCAGATACTTTACCAAATTACGCTTTTAATTTATTACCTCCCCAGATTTTATGCTGTAAAATTGGAGTAAATTTTATAGGATAGATGAATTCTTTTTTCATTTTTTATAGAGGGCTAAAACAATTCTTTTTTACAAACTTTTATCTTTTAAAGCTAAAAAATTTTTAATGTCATAGACCACAGACTCTTCACTTTTTAACTGTAAAACATCAATTTCTTTAAACGCTGCATGCGCTACAGCAAGTACAATAGCATTGTATTTTTTAGTGTAGACATCATCAATTAAGTTGATATCATATTCTTGTTTTACTTCTTCTTTTTTTGCCCAAGGATCATACATATCAACTTCAACTCCAAAGCTTTTTAAGGAGTGATACAAGTCAATTACTTTAGTATTTCTAATATCTGGACAATTTTCTTTAAAAGTAAATCCTAATAGTAGCACATTAGCTCTTTTTACTTTAATATCTTTATCTATCATTAATTTTATGACTTCGGAAGCAATAAAACTCCCCATAGTGTCATTTAATCGTCTTCCTGATAAAATAATTTCTGGATAATAGCCAAATTGTTGTGCTTTTTGCGCTAAATAAAAAGGATCTACGCCTATACAATGTCCACCAACTAAACCTGGTTTAAAAGGTAAAAAGTTCCATTTTGTAGCTGCTGCTTCTAGCACTTCACTTGTATTGATATTCATTAAACTAAATATCTTTGCCAATTCATTAACAAAAGCAATATTGATATCTCTTTGACAATTTTCTATAATTTTTGAAGCTTCTGCTACTTTTATAGACGATGCTAAATGGGTGCCTGATTTTATAACAGATTTGTATAATTCATCCACTTGATGTGCTGTTTCCGGATTTGATCCAGAAGTAACTTTTAAAATATTTTCAACCGTTTTTACTTTATCTCCTGGACTGATTCTTTCTGGAGAGTACCCTACAAAAAAATCTTGGTTAAAAATTAAACCGGATTCTTTTTCTAAAACAGGCACACAATCTTCTTCTGTAGCCCCAGGATAAACCGTTGATTCATAAATTACAACATCATTCTTTTTTAAATATATAGCAATAGTTTTACTTGCCGTAAGTAAAGGTTTTAAAACGGGTTGATTATTTTTATCAACAGAAGTAGGAACCGTAACAATATAATAATTACATTCTTTTAAATACTCGGAATTAGCCGTAACAAAAAGACCTTTCTGGTCTGTATTATAAGCATCAATAAGAACTTGATTTAACAAGTTATCTTCAACTTCTTGAGTGATATCTATGCGTTTTTTTAAATCAGCAACCCTTTTGGAATTGATATCAAAACCAACAACCGAATATTTTGTTGCAAAAAGCCTAGCCAATGGCAAACCAACATACCCAAGTCCGATAATACCAATTTTTATTTTGCTCATTACTTAGAAAAAATTAAGAAATGCAAACTTACAAAAAAGGTTTTTTATAGTATTCTTAAAGCAAAAGATTATTCCATCAGTAAATATATTTACTGTTGCTAATTTTTAGTACTTTAAAAAATTAGATTTTAGAACTATAACCCATTGTCTTTATGAGGAAATTTGTCAACTTGAGTGAATTTTACAATTGAAAAAGGATGAAATTCGCATCGAAAATAAGAATTTCAACTCAAAACAAGTTCTCGATACAATTTTTCGTTCCTCGTAAAGACAAAGTAAAAAACACTGACTTTGTTTTATCATTTTCGATTATTAAAAAAATATGAAATGTACTAGGAAGCCCTGTGATCCCAAGAAATAATGAGCGGTGATATGGAAGTGCGGTGCGAAGCACTACGCATGGAATATCAAAAAGTGAATGCTGAGAAGCAATTTCATAGGGATGATCTTGATTTTTGTAACTTTTTATCAAGAAAAAGTTAGAGAAAAAAATAGATGCCCATTTTCATGGGAATGACAACTGTGCTTTTTTATACAAATGTCATTCCTGTACAAGTTAACTAATTCGAGGACAGTTTTGGTTAAATTTATTAGACACCATTTCATTTAAACTTTGAAGTGATCTTTCTTCATTAGAATAACACAAACAACAAACTAACTACTTGATTTACTGGAAATATAATAATTTACCTCGATTATAAGGTTCTTAACATTTAAAAGCTTATGAAGGGATTTAAGAGCTTCCCTCTAAAAACAAACCTTACTTTTTAAAAAAGTTTTGCTTCTTTTTCTTGAAAGTAAGCATACTTTTCACAAAAAGTTAGGTAAGTTTTCTATAAAAGTAAAGTAACTTTTTAAAATTTTAAGGTAACTTTTTTGCATAAAAAACCTCAACAGCAAAGCTATTGAGGTTAAAAAACTAACAAAAAAAATTTTATGCTTCGATACTAAATTTAATCGTTTCTAACATTTCTCGCATTCTAGCATCAGGTCTAAAATTAACATGGCTTTTCTTTACCAATAAGCTACTTACTTCTTCTGAAGTAGCTACTCCTTCTGAGCGAACACCTATTTGAAAAGAACCCAACTTGTCTAATTTAACAATTCTACCTTGTTTTAACTCGTCCATAATATTGTGTAATAACGACAATAATACAGCATAACAATCAGCTTCTCTTACCGTACTTTGGTGAGATACTAAATACGCCAATCTTTCTAGATCTGTAGTTCCTTTAGAAACTGCTTGTACATAAAACTTTTTTTCCGCTGTTCTGTCCTGCGGATTCGGACGTTCGATCGATTTTATTGTGACCATTTTGTTTAAATTTATAATTTCAAAAAAGTACAACACTTCTTTAAAGAGGCTGTTATAGGACACCTCTCTTTTACGCCTTTAAAACTCTATGCCTTGCATCTTACCGCTCACGATTTTTAAGCAATAAAACATTAAGAAACAACTACTTAATGGAGTTTACAAATACTAAAACTAATCCATATCTTACCCTACAGCTTGGTAAGCTGTTTTAAAAATTAACTAATATTTTTTGGTAAGTTTTAAGAAGTATTGTAATTTTGAAGTTCAGTTTACAAAACTAAACACTTCTTAATGTGTTACCGTTTTAAAAAAGGTCTTAAAGCACCAACTTTAAGGCTTTTTTTATTTCTGTAAAGATACGACTAACCTTTTTACTTTAAACAAGTTTTCATCGCATACTTATCAACATATTTTCCTTAATATGTGGCTAAAACACTAGTTCTTGTATGTTATTTACTACATTTAAAAATAAAATAGCTTAAATAGCTTCTAAATGATTTTAGGTAAATTGATTTTTTTTATCAAAGACAAAGTAAAACAAGCAATCAGAATCATAAAACAACACCATCCTGTCATTCCTGCGCAGGCAGGAATCTTTTTTCAAACTTTTAGACTTTTTTATTAATGGATTCCTGTTTTTACAGGGAATTACAACTGTGCTTTTTAATACAAATGTCATTTCAATAAAAGCGAAGTATGAGCGCTGAGAAATCTCATAATTCAACGCAGAATAAACAATGAGATTGCTTCGTTCCTCTTAAAGACAAAATAAAAAAATACTGACTTTGTTTTATCATTTTCGATTATTAAAAAAAATATGAAATGTAGTAGTAAGCCCTGTGATCCCAAGAAATAATGAGCGGTGATATGGAAGTGCGGTGCGAAGCACTACGCATGGAATATCAAAAAGCGAATGCTGCGAAGCAATTTCATAGGGATGATCTTGATTTTTGTAACTTTTTATCAAGAAAAAGTTAGAGAAAAAAATAGATTCCCTTTTTCATGGGAATGACAATTGTGCTTTTTTATACAAATGTCATTTCGATAAAAGCGAAGCATGAGCGCTGAGAAATCTCAATCGTTTTTCGTTTACCATCCATTGTGAAAACTTACTGATGACAGAGATCTCTCCATTGCAGTCGAGATGACATTGGAATGCCAAAAACCAATTCACACTATAAATAAAATAGATCGTTTTAAAATTCTGACTTTGTTTTGCTATCCAACTCTATAAATCAAAACCAAATGTCATTTCGATAAAAGAGAAGATTAACCCTGCAATAAGGGATTATAGATCCCTTATTGAAACCACTCCTGCAAATACAATCCTGTGTACTGCGTACGTAGGATTTTTTATTTTTAAAAACACCTGAAGCAAGCTTGGTGTTTTTAGAAAATAAAAAATCCTGATGAAAATTCATCAGGATTGTGATTGATGTGGGCAATGAGGGATTCGAACCCCCGACCCCTTGGGTGTAAACCAAGTGCTCTGAACCAACTGAGCTAATTGCCCTAAGCGGTTGCAAATATATAATAGATTTTAACTTTACCAAAAGAAAAATGAACTTTTTCTAAAAAATAATTAAGGAAACTATTTTTATAAATCTATTTGCAAAAAGGATGCTTTTCTCCGTTTGCCACAATATCATTATTTCTAACATCGTAAACGATTTCTACTGAGGTTTTTGCATCCATTAACCCAAAACCATTTCCTTTTAAAATCTCTTGATAACTTAATGTATGTAAATCTGTAAATCCTGCACTGAATTCAATTTCTTGGCCATCTATTAAAATGGAACGATAGGTTCTTTGTCCTATTTCTTGAATTTGTTTAGGCAATGAATTTTCATCAATAGATAAAAACCAACGCACTCTTGCTTTTTCAAACTCTAAATACCCTGATGACTTGTCTTTTTCTCTTAAATGCACAACATTTTCTTGTACATCACCAAAAATCCAAGAAAGCATATCATAAAAATGAATACCGATATTTGTCGCGATTCCACCCGACTTACTTTGATCTCCTTTCCAAGAAATATCATACCAATTCCCTCTTGAAGTGATATATGTTAGGTCAACATCATATTTACCTTGTTTGTTTTCTCTTTCAACTTTTTGTTTTAACGCTATTATACTTGGATGCAATCGTAATTGTAAAATGGTGTTTATTTTTTGACCTGATTCTTTTTCAATATCCGCCAAAGCATCCACATTCCAAGGATTTAATACTAAAGGCTTTTCGCAAATAGCATCTGCTCCACTTCTCAATGCCATTCTAATATGCGCATCATGCAAATAATTTGGAGTACAAATACTCACATAGTCTAAATGAGTCCCATTTCTTTTTAACTTTTCAACATGTCTATCAAAACGCTCAAATTCTACAAAAAAATCTGCTTTTGGAAAATAGCTATCCATAATTCCTACGCTATCAAATTTATCCAACGCAGCAATTAAATTATTATCAGTTTCTTTAATTGCTTTTAAGTGTCTAGGTGCTATATAACCTGCTGCCCCTATTAATGCAAAATTTTTCATTTTGATTTTTAATTATTAAAAAAGTAAAATTACAAAATATGATTACCTGTTGTGCATTTTGAAGTTAAAATATTCAAAAAATGTCTTCAAATTAGTTGATATTTATACTTTACAAAGCAAAGTAGGAACGACGAGAAATCTCTTTTAATCCTAATACTCTTTTTTTTAGATTCCTCAATCAGCAAAAAAGCTTCAATTCGGAATGACATTCTTACTCTTAAATAACTTCTGCAACCACAAAAGTACTTCCACCAACATAAACCAAATCATTTTCATTAGCATTTGATAACGCATTTTTTAAAGCTATTTTTACAGAAGGGTATTTTTTTCCAAGCAATTTAAAATTGGAAGCTTTTTCCTGTAAAACATCTTCTGATAACCCTCTTGGGATATTGGGTTTACAAAAATAATAAGAAGCATCTTTAGGAAATAAAGGTAAAATATCTTCTAATTTTTTATCGGAAACCACCCCTAAAACTATATGTAGGTTTTTATAGGTTTCTTTTTTAAGTTGATGCAAAACAATTTTTAAACCTTCTTTATTATGAGCAGTATCGCAAATTATTTTAGGATTTTCTTGTAAAATTTGCCATCTCCCTTTTAAATTGGTGTTTTTTATCACATTTAATAATCCATCAGAAATATGTTTCTCTGAAATTTTAAACCCTTTTATTTTTTTTATTGCTGCAACCGCAGTTTTAGCGTTTGCTTTTTGATAGTATCCTAACAAATCTGATTGATATTCATTTTTGTTATCAGAAGCAAAAAATAGTTTTGAATTTGTCTCGCTTGCTTTTTCTAAAAAAACATTTTTAACCTCCTCTTGCTCTTCTCCAATAACAACAGGAATATTATCTTTTATAATTCCTGCTTTTTCGAGGGCTATTTCTGGCAATGTTTCCCCTAAAAACTGTGTGTGATCTAAACCTATATTGGTAATCACAGAAATTTCTGGAACAATGATATTTGTTGAATCTAATCTACCTCCTAAACCTACTTCGATAATTGCAACATCAACTTTTTCATTTGCAAAAAAATCAAAAGCCAAACCTACAGTCATCTCAAAAAAAGATAATTTTTGATTTTCTAAAAACGACTTGTGTTTTGTTATAAAAGAAGAGACTTTCCTTTTCGGGATTTCATCGCCATTAATTCGGATTCTTTCAGTAAAGTTTTTTAAATGAGGCGATGTATACAATCCAACTTTATAGCCTGCTTCTTGTAAAATTGAAGCCAACATATGAGATGTTGACCCCTTACCATTTGTACCACCAACGTGAATTGATTTAAATTTTCTTTCTGGAAAATCTAATTCTTCTGAAAAAGCTAAAATATTTTTTAAATCCTTTTTAAATGCTACTTTACCTACTTTTTGATACATAGGCAATTGAAAAAACATCCAATCTAAAGTTTGTTGGTAGGTCATTTAAAAGAAATAATATTTACCTATTTGATAATATTCTAACACTATGAATAACATATAAATATTAAGTAAAAAACTTGAACTATATTCGTTTTTCAATCAACTATTTTTACAAATGTAAATTTACATAATCTTATTTAAAAAAAATCATCCTTCAAAAAATAAGATAAGAATACATTTTTTAAGACACGCACACTAAGTCTAAAACCATTAAAAAAATCATATTTCAATCCATTTTTTTTCCAAAGCAATTTCCTTTAAAGACGCTACCTTTAAACCCTGTCTTTTCTCTATAGTCTGTATAAAATTAGAAGCTTCTAATAAAGATTCATGAGTACCAGTATCTAACCAAGTAAAACCTCTTCCCATTAAATTAACTTTTAACTGATTATTTTTTAGGTACTCTTGATTTACTGATGTAATTTCTAACTCACCTCTTTTACTGGGTTTAATTTTTTTTGCAATCTCAATAACACTATTAGGATAAAAATACAACCCTACTACTGCATAATTACTTTTAGGCTTTTGCGGTTTCTCTTCTATACTTAAAGCATTTCCATTCTTATCAAAATCTATTACACCATATCGTTCAGGTTCGCTAATATAATAACCGAAAACAGTTGCTTTGTGTTCTTGTTTTACATTTTGAACAGATTGTTTTAATAATTCTGTAAAACCTCTACCATAAAAAACATTATCTCCAAGAACCAAACAAACATCATCATTACCAATAAAGTCTTCTCCAATTAAAAATGCTTGAGCCAAACCGTCTGGATTTTGTTGCTCTTTGTATGTAAATGAAATACCAAAATCACTACCATCTCCTAAGAGTCTTTTAAAACTTGACATATCTTGTGGTGTAGAAATAATAAGTATCTCTTTAATATCCGCCAACATTAAAACTGATATTGGATAATAAATCATTGGTTTATTATATACTGGCAATAATTGTTTAGACACCCCTTTAGTTACTGGATACAATCTTGTTCCTGAGCCTCCCGCTAAAACAATTCCTTTCATAACTAATTCTATTTTTTCCTATAATACTCTCGATAAGCTCCAGAAGTTACATTTTCTAACCAATCTCTATTACTTAAATACCAATCAATTGTTTTAGATAATCCTTCTTCAAAAGTCACTGATGGACTCCAACCTAATTCTTTATAAATTTTACTTGCATCAATTGCATACCTTAAATCATGCCCAGATCTATCCTTAACATATGCAATAAGTTTTTCTGATGCACCTTTATCTCTCCCTAATTTTTTATCCATTTGAGCACACAGAACTTTAATCAAGTCTAAATTCCTCCATTCATTAAAACCGCCAATATTATATGTTTCAAATTTTTTTCCTTCGTGAAAAACTTTATCTATAGCGATTGCATGATCTTTAACATACAACCAATCTCTAGTATACTTTCCATCTCCATAAACTGGGAGTGGTTTGTTGTTAATAATATTATTTATAAATAGCGGAATTAATTTTTCTGGAAATTGATTTGAACCATAATTATTAGAACAATTACTAATTACAAAAGGCAAATTAAAGGTCTCTCCATAAGCTCTTACAAAATGATCAGAACTAGCTTTAGAAGCTGAGTAGGGTGAATTAGGACTGTAAGAATTGGTTTCTGAAAACAACCCTGTTTCACCCAAAGTACCATAAACTTCATCTGTACTTATATGGTAAAACAACTTACCCTTAAAATCATTTTTCCAAGTATTTTTAAAAGCATCCAACAAAATCATAGTCCCTAATATATTTGTCTTTGCAAATATTAAGGGGTCAGTAATTGACCTATCAACATGTGATTCAGCAGCTAGATGTATAACACTATCGAATTTATAAGTTAAAAACAAATCATTTATAAACGCCTCATTTGTTATATCTCCTTTAATAAATTCATAGCTATCAGCTGACTGAATATCTTTTAAATTTTCTAAATTACCAGCATATGTTAGTGCGTCTAAATTATACACTTTATAATTTGGATATTTATTCACAAACAACCTCACAACATGAGAACCGATAAAGCCAGCACCTCCAGTTATTAAGATCTTTTTCATCCTCTTTAATTCTACTATGTTTTTATATAGAGCCACAAAAATTAGGCCTTTATAATGTACTTTAAAATCTACTTATTTAATTTTCTCCATCAAACAAATCTGCTAACTCCCAAACTCAATACAATTAATCATTAAGTTTTAAAAAATCAATCAAAGAACACTATTTATCTTTTACTTTTAAGTTCTCTTTTTCTTGAACTTCTCTTCTCAAACCACTACTAGAAAAACGATGTTCTCTTTTATTAAAATACAAATCGATACCCTTTTCTTCACAATATTTTCTACCTGTAAATTGCTTACTCGCATATTCTTCTCCAATGATTCTAACATCAATTTTAAAAGAACGCAACACATCCTCTAAATCTTGCTCTGTTGCATAAGGCACAACCTCATCAACAAACTTACATCCTTTTAACTGGATATAACGTTCTACTACTGATTGTACTGGCATATTTTTTTCTGGACGATCTAAAGTCGGGTTTGTTTGTAATCCACAAATTAAATAATCACATTGACGTTTTGCATCTTCTAACATCGTAATATGCCCTGCATGCAATAAATCAAATGCACTAAACGTAATTCCTATTTTCATATTTTATTTATTATTTATTATTATTCTACAAAAGTAATCAAATTAAAAATTATTTAGACAGCGAAAACCTATAGATAATTGTTCCTATCTGTTTTACAGGTGCCTTTTCATCAACGTTCCACTTTGTATTTAAAGCAGCTTCTTTTGCTGGTTTTAACAAACATGCTGCAGAATTTGTGGTTCCTTTTACTCCTGCCAACGCATAAATTACTTTTCCGCTTTTATCAACCTGAATTCTAACAACCACTATCCCTTCCTCTTCACAATCTGGTTGTTTTATTGGTTTTGACAGCGCTTTTCTGCCTGCTAAATTATAATTACCTCCAGATCCAGCTCCTGTATTCCCATAATATTTATTAGAACTAGGATCACCTTTTTCGTTTCCTTTTACCCCATCTTTTTGATCATCTCCTTCTCCTTTTAGTATTCCATCAGAAGCATTGCCATTTAATAAACTATTTAAGGCATCAGTAGTTTCTTTTGAAGGCTTAGGTTTTGGTTTTACCACTGAAGTTTCTTTTTTAACCACCTCTTTTACTGGTTCTTTTTTTACTTCATTTACTTTTTCCACAACTGGCACTTCCTCAGAAGTATCGTCTGTTATTATTTCTTCTTTGATAATTTCTTCAGGAATCTCTTTAACTTCTTCTTCAACAACTTCTTGTTTTTCTACAACTTTTGGAGTTGGTGCTTTTTTAGTTTTTTGAACAGGTTCTCCACTACCAACATTAGCATCTCCAAAATTAATTGCCAAACCATATTCTTCTGGTGGATCTAGATATTGCATTCCATAATTAATAATTCCGAAAATTAAGAGCATCAGAATTATTGCAGTAATTGCAGCAGATTTACGTTTATGTTTGGTATCTAATATGGGCATATTTACTTCTTAGTTCTCGATACAATTTTCTTCATTTCAATCAGAAAACCACTCGAACTGACAGATTCTTACTTGCCTTTTACAGCTAAAATCATTTTTAATTTATTCTTATTAGCAATATCAATCACTTTCATGACATTTTTATAGGGCACATCTTTATCTCCTCTAATCACAATGGTTTTCTTTTTATCAGCACCTACACTTCTTAAAATTTCAGTTTCTAATTTTGATGCGCTTACTTTTGTTTTATCAATATAAAACAGGGAATTATTTGTGATAGAAACTGCTACAGACTTACTATTTTCGGTTTTACCTCCTGCTTTTGGCAACAAAACATCTATAGCACTTACTGTTACCAATGTAGATGTCAACATAAAAAATATCAATAATAAGAAAACAATATCTGTCATAGATGACATATTGAATGTTGGATTTATTTTATTTCTTCCTCTTAAATTCATGTTTTATATTCAAAATTTAAAATTCAATATTTAAGGTTGAGATTCTTTTTGTAAAGTTTGAATCTAAAACTTTAAACCTTGAAATTTTTAAACAGGTTCGTTTAATAAATCTAAAAACTCTACTGATTTTGCTTCCATTTGATACACAACTTTATCTGTTCTTACCACCAAATGATTATAAGTTACATAAGCAATAATACCAACAATTAACCCTGCAACAGTTGTTGTCATTGCTGTATACAATCCATCAGAGAGCATTTTTATATCAATTTGACCTCCTGCATTTGCAATTTCATGAATGGCAACAATCATACCTATTACAGTACCTAAAAAACCTATCATGGGTGCTGCTCCTGCAATTGTAGCCAATACTGAAACATTTTTTTCCAATTGATAAATTTCAAGTTTCCCTGCTGTTTCTATAGCTGTATTAATATCATCTAAAGGTTTACCAATTCTAGAAATTCCTTTACCTATTAATCTTGAGGTAGGTGTGTTTTTACTTTTACAAAGTGCATTAGCTGATTCTATTTTTCCATTAGACACATAATCTTTAATTTGATTCATAAAATTTTTATCCACTTTTGATGCTGCTTTTATCGCAAAAAAGCGTTCAAAATAAATATACAAACCAACTGCTAGCAACACAAAAAGTATAGCTATTATAATTTGTCCCCCTAAACCACCATCCATAATCAACTTATAAATGGAGAGTGTTTTTTCCTCTTGTACATTTTCTACTAACAAGTCTTTATTTTCTTGAAAAAATGATATCATTCAACTATTTTTTAAATTCTATACTATTAACGACTATTCTTTTTTAAAATTGTTTCAAAATTAAAGAATCCTTTTTTGTTTCTATCAAAAAAAATGCCATTTTGTTACTTTACAAAATGACATTTTAAATATTATATTGTATTAGCCTCTAAATAATTGACCTAATTACTACAAAAGACAATGAACCTACTAAAAAGCCAATCAATGCCAACCAAGATATTTTCTTAATATACCAGAAAAAATCTATTTTTTCCATCCCCATTGCTACAACTCCTGCTGCTGAACCAATAATTAACATAGAACCTCCTGTTCCTGCTGAAAAAGCAATAAAGTGCCATAATGGATTATCTAAAGATTCTGAAAACATACCTAAACTTGCTGCCACTAAAGGCACATTATCTATAACTGCAGAGCCAATTCCTAATAAAATTACTACTAAATCTGAAACTACAGTTCCGTCTAATTCTGAGCCTATTAAAGGAATTCCTTGTTTTAAACTATCAGCAAAATTAAATAAAATACCCAAAGATTCTAGAGCTGCTACTGCCATTAAAATCCCTAAAAAGAATAAAATACTTGGCATTTCAATTTTTGACAAAGAAGCATGTACAGGACTATGATGCGCTTCTGAAGCGTGTTCATCAGCTTGATCTCCATCAATACTTGAAATAGAAAACTTTGAATTACTATAAATCTCTGCAAATGTAGCTACAATACCTAAAGACAACATCATACCTACATAAGGAGGTAAATGAGTTACTGTCTTAAATACTGGCACAAATAAAATTGCTCCTAAACCTAAATATAACATTCTAGCACTATGCTGACTTTTTGGTTTATCAACTTCATTTTCATCAAAATCTATCTCTCCTTTGAAAGCTGGTAAAAAAGTAGCAATAAAAGTTGGCACAACCATACATAATAATGATGGCACAAATAAATACGTAAATAACATACCTGTACTTACTTTATCTCCAATCCAAAGCATTGTAGTAGTAACATCTCCAATTGGCGAAAAAGCTCCACCAGCATTAGCTGCAATAATAATTAAACCTGCAAACCAAATTCTATCATCTCTCTTTTTAACAATTTTTTGCAATATTGAAATCAAAACAATAGTTGCAGTAAGGTTATCTATAATTGCTGACAAAATAAAAGCAAGTATGGCAAACATCCATAAAAGCTTCTTTTTTCCTTTAAAGTTTACATAACCTTTGATTGTAGAAAATCCATCAAAATAATCGATAATCTCTACAATTGTCATCGCTCCTAAAAGGAAAACTAAAATTTCTGCTGTTTTTCCTAAATGATGTAATAATGTTTCTTCTACTAAATGTAACTTATCATCGTGAACCATTGACGCAAAACCATCAACTAAACCATGATTAGCGGAATCAAACCAATTCGAAAAATTATCAATTCCAAGCGCTACTAAAGCCCAACAAACTGCCATCATAATTAAGGCAGGAATTAATTTATCCAATTTTAAATTATGCTCTAAGGTAATAGCTAAATACCCCATTACAAATACAATAATAATTACTGATTCCATTTTAGTTGTTTGTTTTTATTAATTTATATCAATTGTTTAAGCGCTATTTCAAACGCAGTTTCGCTTATTCTTGTTTTTAATCTGTTTCTTGCAAATGTTTTTTGCAATGCTTTTTTAATGGTATTTGACGTATCATCAAAAATAGCTTTATCTGTCATTTCTACTCTTCTTTCCATAAAATAGGCAAAAACTCTTGCCATTCCACAATTGGAAATAAAATCTGGAATTAAACTTACTTTTTTATCTGTATTTTCCATTATAGATCCAAAGAAAATTTCTTTATCTGCAAAAGGCACATTTGCTCCACAAGAAATTACTTCTAAACCTGCATCTATCATTTGATTAATTTGATCTTGTTTAATTAATCTTGATGCTGCACAAGGTGCAAAAATTTCACATGGCAACTTCCAAATAAGTTTATTAATCTCATTAAAAGAAATCTTATGTTCTGCAACTAATGTATTACCGTCTTTGCTTAAAAACAAATAATTTATTTCTTCAAAAGAAAAACCTTTTTCATTGATTACTCCTCCAGATCCATCTATAATTCCTACTATTTTCGCTCCCATTTTTGAGAGGTAAAAAGCAGCTGCAGCCCCCACATTTCCAAAACCTTGTACTATGGCTCTTTTACCAACTACAGACCCTCCATAAATTGCATAATAATGACGTACAGCTTCTGCAACACCAAATCCAGTAATCATATCTGCTACTGTAAATTTTTTCGAAATATCAGGAGAATAAAAATTGCTTTCTATGACTTTTATCACCCCATGTCTTAATTGCCCTATTCTGTTAATTTTATCAGCTTCTGTGGGTTTAAAATAACCATTAAAAACACCTTCTTGAGGATGCCAAACACCACTATCTTCTGTAATAGGAATTACTTCATGAGTTTCATCTACGTTTAAATCTCCTCCTGTTCCATAATAATTTTTTAACAACGGAGACACAGCTTTAAACCATCTTTCTAAAACCCCTTTTTTTCTAGGATCTTTAGGGTTAAAATTGATGCCCGATTTTGCTCCTCCAATTGCAGGACCAGAAACTGTAAATTTTACTTCCATTGTTTTCGCTAAAGACAGCACTTCATTCATATCTAAACCCTCTCTCATCCTTGTACCACCTCCTGCAGCACCACCTCTTAAAGAGTTTATTACGGCCCAACCTTCTGCTTCTGTTTCTGGATCTTTCCAATGAAACACAATTTCAGGCTGTTTATTTTCATACTTTTTTAATAATTCTTTCATTACAAATTCAATAAAATTCAACTAAATAACTATAATTTTCTAACGCAATTTTTACGGGTTAAAAAACTAAAGAAGTTAAAGCTGATTCATTGTACCTAAAATTTAGAAGTATTTTTTTTTTTTTGTATGACAACTATACAACACAAATCTAATGCAAAAAAAATGACTGCTCAAATTTTTTCTTTTCAATTTGGATAGAAAATCTTACCTGAAGAATGATCTTTACTTGCCCCAGTTACAGAACTTAAACAATTGATCTTATTATTAATTTTTAACAAACCTAAAAAAGCAAAAATTAAGGCTTCTTTAAAATTGATTAACTCTTTACTTGCTATCAAAACCTTAATATTAGCATGATGCGCTATTCTTTCTATTAAAAAGGCATTAAAAACACCTCCTCCAGTAATCAATACTGCATTATTTTGATAAATTACTTTAGCAATTTGCACTGCAACATGCTCTACAAAAGTTCTTAATATAGATGCTACATTTGTTTCTTGCGCATCAATTAATGGAAAAACCTCTTCTTGCACCCACTCTAATCCTAAAGATTTTGGAGGCCCTTTTTTATAAAACTCGAGCGCATTTAATTGATTTAAAAGTTGTTGATTAATTTTCCCTTTGGAAGCTATTTTTCCTTTATCATCAAACTGCATACCTAACTTATTTACATAAAAATTGAGCACAATGTTTACAGGGCAAATATCAAAAGCAATTCTTTTTTTATCTTTTTTGAAAGATATATTCGAAAAGCCCCCTAGATTTAGACAAAAGTCATAATTAAAAAAAAGCAATTCATCTCCAATTGGAACCAATGGAGCTCCTTGCCCCCCTAATTTTACATCTTGAGTTCTAAAATCACAAACCACTTTTTGATTTGTAACGTTAGCTATAGCTTGTCCATCACCAATTTGAAGCGTAATTCCTTTTTGGGGTTGATGCAAAATTGTATGTCCATGAGAAGCAATAAAATCAATGTTTTTTATTTGAAATTTATCAATAAAACCAATAATTAATTCAGCTAACAAAGTACCATAATCAAGATTTAATTGATCTAAATCGTCTTTTGAGAAATGAATTGCTTTCTGCAAAACACTTTTCCAATCACTTGAATACGAAATAGTTTCACAACATAAAATTTCAAATTCCTTAAGATTTTTATTATCAAACCTCACATAAACCAAGTCTACCCCATCTAAAGAAGTTCCTGACATCAACCCAATTACGAACACTTCATTTTTATTCATATATGTAAAATTAATAAAAGTTTATTAAAAATATGTTACGAAATCGATATCTTTACAGCTATAAATTACGAATATATCAAAATTAATACTTATGGATTTCAGTTTAACAGAAGAACATTTAATGATTCGAGATGCAGCCAGAGATTTTGCTCAAACAGAATTACTACCAGGTGTTATTGAGAGAGATAATAAACAAGAATTCCCACAAGAACTCGTCAAAAAAATGGGCGATTTAGGTTTTATGGGAATAATGGTAGATCCAAAATATGGAGGAAGTGGAATGGATGCCATTTCTTACATATTAATTATGGAAGAATTATCTAAAATTGATGCTTCTGCTTCTGTTATGGTTTCTGTAAACAACTCTTTAGTATGCTATGGCTTAGAAGCTTATGGCTCTGAAGCACAAAAACAAAAATACTTAACCAAACTAGCAACTGGAGAGCAAATTGGCGCGTTTTGTTTATCAGAACCTGAAGCTGGTTCTGACGCTACTTCTCAAGCAACAACTGCCATAGATAAAGGCGATTATTATTTAATTAACGGAACAAAAAACTGGATTACAAATGGAGGCAGAGCTGACACCTATTTAGTAATTGCACAAACAGATAGAGAAAAAGGTCACAGAGGTATTAATGTATTTATTCTAGAAAAAGGAATGGAAGGTTTTCATATTGGGCCAAAAGAAGACAAATTAGGAATCAGAGGTTCTGACACACACACTTTACAATTTAATGATGTTAAAGTTCCTAAAGAAAATAGAATTGGCGAAGATGGTTTTGGCTTTAAATTTGCCATGAAAACACTTTCTGGTGGTAGAATTGGTATTGCAGCACAAGCTCTAGGTATTGCTTCTGGTGCTTATGAATTGGCCTTAAAATACGCTAAAGAACGTAAGGCTTTTGGTACAGAAATTTGCAATCATCAAGCAATTGCTTTTAAACTGGCAGACATGTATACTGAAATTGAAGCTGCAAGAATGTTGGTAACCAAAGCTGCTTGGGATAAAGATCAAGGCAATAATTACGACATGTCTTCAGCAATGGCAAAATTATACGCTTCTAAAGTAGCTATGGAACAAACTGTAGAAGCTGTACAAATTCACGGAGGAAATGGTTTTGTAAAAGAATACCATGTAGAACGCTTAATGCGCGATGCTAAAATCACTCAGATTTATGAAGGCACATCAGAAATTCAAAAGATTGTAATTTCTAGAGGCGTTATCAAAGGTTAAAAATCATACCTTATATATAAAGGTATCAAAATCCATCTTTTTAAAAGGTGGATTTTTCTTTTGAGCGCAACCTTTCAGGTCAGGCTTTCAGCACTCGCTTTTTTGTAAAAACAAAAAGAGCTCAAACAAATGCTTCAATCCTTTGCGCAGGCGTATTTACCAACTACAATTCTAAATCAATGTTATAGAGCTGTAAACCAGAAGCAGGTGCAATATTTCTCATATACATTCTATCATTATCTTCTTTTAAAGAGTCTTCAATAAATTGTAAATCTAAATTACCTTTTCCAAGCTCAAACAAAGTTGCCATCATCAATCGTATTTGATATCGCAAAAAACCTTTTCCTCTTACCTTTAATACATAAGACTTTTCCGGAAAGAAACTAGCAGTCAAAATTGTATTCTCTACAATTTCACAAGAATCTACAGTTCTTTTCAAAATAGTATGTTCAGAAGGTTTAGTACAATATTTATGAAAATAATGCTCGCCTTCAAATAGTTTTGCAGCTTTTATCATTGCATCAATATTAAGTTCATCTTCAACATTCACTAAAAAAGGAGCTGCAAAAGGATGATTTTTCTCACCAAAAGAAAAGTAATAATGATATTCCTTAATCTTTGAAGCATTGATCACATTAAAACTTCGATCCACCTGACAAATAGAAATTGCTTTAAAATCTGCTGGAAAATTAGAATTTAAAGACATTATAAAGCCCCCTTCCTCTATAGCAACACCTGTAAACAACTGCAAATAATAAGAACTTGCAGAAACCTTAGCATCAGTTCTACCAACACCAATCGTCTTATAAACATCATTCTGAAGCACAAAAGACAAGCTTTTATCTACAATATCATGTAAAGTTTTAGCATTTTTCTGCTTTTGCCAACCAGAAAAACGAAAACCAAAGAATTGCAAGTGAATTAAGTAAGAAAATGGATATTTCATAAATGCAAATATATAATAATTGCATTTTTTTTTACAAAAAGTGCATTTTTATGAATATCTCAAAATTATAGCTCACTTTTTTACGAACCCTATATTTTATATGTTAAAGAAAACCAAAAATATGTTTATGATAAAATAACCCCTCTTTTTTTGAGGGTATAAACTCAAAATAAGTTGTTTTAAAAAAAACACCCCTTGCCAATAAAAAATAAATATATACATTTGACACGTTCAAATAATAAAAATTAATATAAACTAAAACGAACATTTATTATGAAAAAAATTATTTTTACTTTTTTATTAGCAAGTAGCTTGTTAGTAAACGCTCAAGAAGAAGAAAAAGGAACATTTACATTAAGTGGAACAGTAGACGTATATGGAACTGCTAATTTTGCTGATGGTTCAGGTACTCCTGGAATATTAATAGCTAATCCACAAAACGCAAATGGATTTGGATTAGGTTTTGCAAACACTGTTTTTGCATACGAAAAAGGTAAAGCTGGAGTTGTTGCTGATATCGCTTTTGGACCAAAAGCTGATGACGCTAACTTAGCTGGAGCAATTAACCAATTATATGCTTACTATAATGTAAGTGATAAAGTAACGTTTACTGCTGGTCAGTTCAATACTTTTTTAGGTTACGAGGTAATTTCTCCTGCTGCTAACTTTAACTACACTGTATCTTACTTATTTAATGCTGGTCCTTTTTCTCATACTGGTATTAAAATGGATTATGCAGCTTCTGAAGATTTATCTTTCATGTTAGCTTTAACTAACTCACACGCTATTTCTAGTGCTGATGGAAATGTTGGTGGTGAAATGCAATTTGGTGCTCAAGTTGGGTACAAAGGTCAATACTTAAACTTCATTTACGGTGGTGTAGATGGAAGTGGAATTACTGATAACATCTTTGTTGACTATACTGGAGGTTTTGATTTATCTGATTCTTTCTTTGTAGGTATTAACGCTGCTTACTCTAATTCATCTGATGCTGATGCTGGTTACCAAGGTGCTGCTTTGTATTTACAAAATACTTTTTCAGATACTTTTGCTTTAGGCTTAAGACCTGAATTCTTCACTTACACTTCTGGTGCTGGAGACACAAGTGTTACTGCTTTTACTTTAACTGCAAACACTTCTTTAACTGAAAACTTAAAGTTGATTACTGATTTAAGATTTGACAATTCAGATGATTTCATCATTGAAGCTTTTCCAACAGAAAAAAGTGTATCTGCTTTAACTATTGCTGCAGTATATTCTTTCTAAGCATAGAAACAAAAAAAATCAACCTACGAAATTCAACCTTCGTAGGTTAACAAATAAATACTAACTAAAATTTATATAATTATGAGTTTATTATTAACATTATTTCAAGACGCTCCTGCTTCTGAAGCTGCAAAAGTTTTAGAGCAAGTAAATGGGGATATGGGAATGCTTTGGATGCTTATTGCTGGTATCTTAGTTTTCTTAATGCAAGCAGGTTTTACATTAGTAGAATCTGGTATGACAAGAGCTAAAAATGCGGTTAACATCGCTATGAAAAACTTGCTAGACATCTGTGTTGGCTCAATAACATTTTGGTTAGTAGGTTACTCTTTAATGTATGGAGACACATCTAATGGATGGTTCTTCTGGAGTGGTTTATTCCAAGGTGAAGGAGCAGATTTATTCTTTCAAACAATGTTTGCTGCAACAACTGCAACTATTGTATCTGGTGCTATTGCTGGTAGAACAAAATATACTACATACATTATTTTCTCTTTAGTAATGACTGCAGTTATCTACCCTATTTCTGGTGGATGGCAATGGCAAGGTGAAGGTTGGTTAACCAACTTAGGCTTCATCGACTTTGCAGGTTCTTCAATTGTACACTCTGTAGGTGGATGGGCTGCTTTAGTAGCTGCATTTATGGTAGGTCCTAGAATTGGGAAATATGTAGATGGTAAAGTTTTACCTATAGCTGGTCACAATCAAATATTAGCAACTTTAGGAGTTTTTATCCTTTGGTTTGGATGGTTTGGTTTTAATGGTGGATCTCAATTAGCTTGGGGTGGTGCTGATGCAACTGGTGCTTCTACAGTAGTTTTAATTACAAATTTAGCAGCAGCAGCTGGTGGACTTGGAGCATTAATTACTACTTGGATCTGGTATGGTAAACCTAACTTAGCTCAAACATTAAATGGTTGTTTAGCTGGTTTAGTAAGTATTACTGCTGGTTGTGGTAACATGACTGCTGGTGGTGCTGTATTAGCTGGTTTAATTGGTGGTATCATTGTAGTATTCTCAATTGAATTTATCGAAAAGAAATTAAAAATTGATGATGCTATTGGAGCAGCTTCTGTACATGGTGTAGCAGGTGCTTGGGGTACTTTAGTAATTGGACTTTGGGGTGTAGATGGTGATACTGCTATTGGATTATTCAATGGTGGAGGAGCTTCTCAACTAATCGCACAAGCAACTGGAGTTATAGCTTACGCAGTTTGGGCAGTAGTTTTATCTTTTATAGTTTTAAAAATCTTAAAAGTAACAATGGGATTACGTGTTACTAAAGAAGTAGAAATAGAAGGTTTAGATATCTCAGAACATGGGTCAATTGCTTATCCAGGAAAAAGAGTTAGAGAATTTGACGAAGACAAATAAGACATAATTCTTCTAAAAATAAAATCAAAATCACGTAACTATAAATAGTTGCGTGATTTTATCTTGAAAAAAAATTACTATTTTTCGGAAAATTTAAAAACTAACGAATACTATTTATTATGAAGAAAATTGAAGCAATTATTAGAAAATCAAAATTTAGTGCAGTAAAAGAAGCACTACATGAGGTTGATGTAAACTTTTTCTCTTATTGGGATGTAACAGGTTTAGGTAACGAAAAAGAAGGTCACGTCTATAGAGGTGTAAGCTACAGCACAAGTGACATTCAGCGTAGACACTTATCTATAGTCGTTAATGACGATTTTGAACAAGTAACTATAAACGCACTACTTAAAGCAGCTTCTACTGGAGAGGTAGGAGATGGTAAAATTTTTGTATCTGATATAACAGAAGCTTACAGAATAAGAACAGGAGAAAAAGGAGGAGAAACTTTAAAAAAAATATCAAAATAATATAAAATGGAAGGATTATTTACAGCAAATAACGTATGGATGATGATCTGTACTGCTTTAGTTTTCTTTATGCATACAGGATTTGCATTTTTAGAAATCGGCTTAACTAGACAAAAAAACACAATTAATATTTTATTTAAAAACATATTTATAATCACAGTTGGATTATTATTATACTATATAGGAGGATTCAACTTAATGTACCCAGGTTTCGCTGAAGGTTCTGCAGGAATTATAGATTTCGCAGGATTTGGTATTGGAGCTCCTGAAAATGGCATGACTCCTGAATACGCAGATGGAGGCTACACTTGGTGGACAGACTTTTTATTTCAAGGTATGTTTGCTGCAACTGCTGCAACTATTGTTTCTGGTGCTGTTGCTGAACGTATGAAAATTGGACCTTTTATGATTTTTACAGTAATCTATGTTGGTTTAGTTTACCCAATTGCTGGTTCTTGGAAATGGGGTGGTGGATTCTTAGATCAAATGGGATTCTATGATTTTGCTGGTTCTACTTTAGTTCACTCTGTTGGAGGTTGGGCTGCTTTGGTTGCTGTTTGGTTATTAGGTTCTAGAATTGGTAAATTTGATAAAGATGGAAAACCTCAAGCCATACCAGGACATAATATACCTTTAGCAACTGCAGGTGTTTTAATATTATGGTTAGGATGGTTTGGTTTTAATGGAGGTTCTGTACTTTCTGCAGACCCAGAATTAACATCATTAACTTTAGTAACAACTTGTTTAGCTGCTGCTACAGGTGGTGTGGTTGCTGCTTTAGTTTCTTTCTTAAAATATAAAAATCTAGATTTAACAATGTTCCTTAACGGAATTTTAGGAGGATTAGTTGGTATTACTGCTGGTGCAGATGTGATGACACCAGAAAGCGCTATCATTATTGGTGGTATTGCTGGAGCTATTATCGTTTTTGCTGTTGCACTTGTTGATGCTATTAAATTAGACGACCCTGTTGGAGCAATTGCAGTACATTTAATCTGTGGTATTTGGGGAACATTAGCTGTTGGTATTTTCTCAACAAACCCAGAACACACATTTTTAACACAATTAACTGGTGTTGCTTGCTATGCAGTTTTCTGCTTAACATCTTCTTTCTTAATCATATTTACACTGAAGAAAACAGTAGGAATTAGAGTAAGCGAAAAAGAAGAACTAGAAGGTTTAGATGCTCATGAACATGGTATGGATGCATACCCTGATTTCAGATTGAACGAACACTAATAATTTACATTTATAACAAAATTCACCTTTAAAGTTATTTTTTTAAAGGTGA
The DNA here is from genome assembly GCA_965656305.1 of Polaribacter sp. GTDB lineage: Bacteria > Bacteroidota > Bacteroidia > Flavobacteriales > Flavobacteriaceae > Polaribacter. The sequence continues at coordinate 22,854 of CBFHKA010000005.1, forward strand.
ATTTCTTGTTTTTATGAATTTGACAATTAATTTCAATATAATTATCATAAGTACTCTATTTCTACCTAATTTTTAATTTCATCATAAAAATTATATCAAAAATCTCCAAAAGCTGAATTATATTCAACAAAATACATAGATTTGTATATATAATTGAATACAATATGGAGAAACAAGGACTATACTTACCAGAATTTGAACACGAAAATTGTGGAGCTGGTTTTATATGTAATTTGAATGGTGAAAAGACAAACCAAATTATACACGACGCACTAGAAATACTAGTAAAACTAGAGCATAGAGGTGGTGTTAGTGCAGATGGAAAAACAGGTGATGGTGCTGGTTTACTAATCGATATTCCTCACGATTATTTTACTCGTGTTTGTGAATTTCCAATCCCAAATCAAAGAGAATACGCTGTTGGAATGGTATTCCTTCCAAAAGTCCCTAATCAATATAATTTTTGTAAATCTACTTTCGAAAACGAAGTAAAAGCGCAAGGACTTTCTATTTTAGGATGGAGAAAAGTTCCTGTTGACCCTACTCAACTTGGAGAAATAGCTTTAGCTTCTGAACCTAACATAGAACAACTTTTTGTAGGTAAAACAGAAGACATAGATGAAGCTACTTTCAAAGCAAAACTATATGCTGCTCGTAAAATAGCAGAACATGAAATTAGAGAATCTAAGATTTCTGAAAGTGCTTATTTCTACGTACCAAGTTTATCTATAACCACTATTATCTATAAAGGTATAATTATGCCTGAAGATATTGGCCCATATTATTTAGATCTTCAAGAAATAGATTTAGTAACACGTTTAGCATTAGTACATCAACGTTTTTCTACAAATACAATGCCTACTTGGGAGTTAGCTCAACCTTTTAGACACATGTGTCAAAATGGAGAAATTAATACTTTGAGAGGTAACGTAAGTAGAATGCGTGTTCGTGAAGAAATCATGAGAAGCGATGTATTTGGCCCACAAATAGACAAACTTTTCCCAATAATATTGCCAGGAAAATCAGATTCTGCATCTATGGATATGGTTGTAGAGTTACTAACACATACAGGTCGTTCATTACCAGAAATAATGATGATGATGATACCTGAAGCATGGGAAAAACACGCTACAATGTCTAAGGAGCGTAAAGCTTTTTACGAATATAATGGATGTATCATGGAACCTTGGGATGGACCTGCTTCTGTACCATTTACAGATGGAGATTACATTGGTGCTTTATTAGATAGAAACGGATTAAGACCATCTAGATACACATTAACTAAAAGCGGAAAATTGATTATGTCTTCTGAAGTTGGTGTTGTTGATATAGCTCCTTCTGATATAGAAAAACACGGTAGATTAGAACCTGGAAAAATGTTCTTAGTGGACATGAACAAAGGAAGAATCATCGAAGATGAAGAAATAAAAAACAAAATTGTTTCTGAAAGACCTTACCAAGAATGGTTAGATAAAACTCGTTTGCATTTAAAAGATGTGCCTTACACTAGTGAAACCTGTCCAATAGAAACGATAGATATCAAAACTCGTCAACGCTTATTTAATTATACTTTTGAAGATATTCAGGAGGTAATTACACCAATGGCACAAGTAGGTAAAGAAGCTTTAGGATCTATGGGAATTGATACTCCTTTAGCAGTTTTATCTGACAGACCTCAATTAATTTCTAACTATTTTAAACAATTATTTGCACAAGTTACAAATCCACCTTTAGATGGAATTCGTGAAAACATTGTAACAGACATTAGTTTAAATTTAGGAAAAGACAGAAACATTTTCAGCATTACAGAAAGACAATGTAGAAAATTAAGAATTCAGAATCCAGTAATTTCTAATGGAGATTTAGAAAAAATTAGAAGCATTGATATAGAATCTTTTAAAGCTGAAACTATTGAAATTTTATACCCAAAAGCACAAGGTTTAAATGGTCTTGAAGATGCTTTAGATGATATTGTTATTCAAATTGAAAAAGCTTTAGAAAGAAAAACAAACATCATTATTCTTTCTGATAGAGGTGTAAACCAAGAGTTTGCTCCTATTCCAGCTCTTTTAGCTTGTTCTTATGTAAATCATCAATTAAACCGTTTGCGTAAGCGTTCTTATTTTGATATTATTATCGAATCTGCAGAACCACGTGAACCTCATCATTTTGCTACTTTATTTGGTTATGGTGCTAGTGCCATCAACCCTTATATGGTAAATGAAATCATCAGAACGCAAGTAAAAGAAGGTTTCATTACTGATATGGATGAGCAAAAAGCGGTAGATAACTTTAATACTGCTATTGGAAAAGGTATTTTAAAAGTGATGAACAAAATTGGAATCTCTACACTTCATTCATACAGAGGTTCTCAAATTTTCGAAATTGTTGGTTTCAACTCTCAATTTGTAGAAAAATATTTCCCATACACAGCTTCAAGAATAGAAGGTATTGGTTTATATGAAATTGAAAAAGAAATTGATCAACGATACAAACAAGCATATCCAGATAATCAAATTGATAAAAACCTTAGTTTAAATATTGGTGGAGATTACAGGTGGAGAAGAAATGGTGAGCGTCACTTATTCAACCCAACAACTGTTGCAAAATTGCAGCAAGCTGTTCGTTTAAGTGATCAAAAAAGTTATAATGTTTACGCTAAAACTATAAACGAACAGTCAGAAAATTTAATGACAATTCGTGGTTTATTTGAGTTTGATAACTTAGACCCTATTCCATTAGAAGAAGTAGAACCATGGACAGATATTGTAAAACGTTTTAAAACGGGTGCAATGTCTTACGGATCTATTTCTAGAGAAGCACATGAAAATTTAGCCATTGCAATGAATAGAATTGGAGGTAAATCTAATTCTGGAGAAGGTGGTGAAGATAGAAAACGTTTCCAAAAAGATATTAATGGTGATAGTAGAAACTCTGCTATTAAACAAGTAGCATCAGGTAGATTTGGAGTAACTTCTCATTATCTTTCCAATGCAAAAGAAATACAAATTAAAATGGCACAAGGTGCAAAACCAGGTGAAGGTGGTCAATTACCAGCTCACAAAGTTTTACCTTGGATAGCAAATGCAAGAAATTCAACTCCTTTTGTTGGATTAATTTCTCCTCCTCCACATCATGATATTTATTCGATTGAAGATTTAGCACAATTAATCTTTGATTTAAAAAATGCAAATCGTGAAGCTAGAATTAATGTAAAATTAGTTTCTGAAGTAGGTGTTGGTACTATTGCTGCTGGTGTTGCAAAAGCAAAAGCAGATGTTGTATTAATTTCTGGTTATGATGGTGGTACAGGAGCTTCTCCTCTAACCTCATTAAAACACGCTGGTTTACCTTGGGAACTCGGTTTAGCAGAAGCACAGCAAACCTTAGTTTTAAACAATTTAAGAAGTAGAATTGTTGTAGAATGTGATGGACAGTTAAAAACGGGTAGAGATGTTGCTATAGCTGCATTATTAGGTGCAGAAGAATTTGGTTTTGCAACTGCTCCTTTAGTTGCTTCTGGTTGTATTATGATGCGTAAATGTCATTTAAATACTTGTCCAGTAGGTATTGCTACTCAAGATAAAGAGTTGCGTAAAAACTTTAAAGGAACACCAGAACACGTAATTAATTTCTTCTATTATGTAGCTGAAGAATTAAGACAAATTATGGCGCAACTTGGTTTCAGAACTTTAGCTGAAATGGTTGGTCAAACTCATAAAATCAATTCTAATAAAGCAATTAAACACTATAAAGCTAAAGGTTTAGACTTATCAAGCATCTTACACAGACCATCTGTTTACAGAAGTTTAACTGTTAAGAATACAGAAGGTCAAGATCATAATTTAGAAAATGTTATCGACTTTACGATATTAAAAGATTCACATAGAGCTTTATATAGAAAGGAAAAAATGAATCTTGCATATCCTATCAAAAACACAGATAGAACTGTTGGAGCTATTGTAAGTAATGAAATTTCAAAAATCTATGGTCATTTAGGTTTACCTGAAAACACGTTAAACATCAATTTTACAGGTTCTGCAGGACAAAGTTTTGGGGCATTTGGAGCATTTGGATTAACATTTACTTTAGAAGGAAACACAAACGATTATTTAGGAAAAGGGTTATCTGGAGCAAAATTAATTGTAAAGAAACCTTCATCAGCAGATTTTATTGCAGAAAACAATATCATAGTTGGTAATGTTTGTTTATTTGGAGCAGTAAATGGTCAAGCTTATATAAACGGAATTGCAGGAGAACGTTTTGCAGTTCGTAATTCTGGTGCAACAGCAGTTGTAGAAGGTGTAGGAGATCACTGTTGTGAATATATGACAGGTGGTAAAGTAATTGTTTTAGGTAAAACTGGTAGAAATTTTGCAGCTGGAATGAGTGGTGGAATTGCTTATGTTTATGACCCAGAAAATAAATTTGTAAATGGTTTATGTAATACAGAAACTATTGAATTTGAAAATATTTCTGATGAAGATGCAGCTGAATTAAAAGCAACTATAGAAAAACACGTTTTATATACTGATAGTAAAAAAGGTCAATCATTATTAACTGATTGGGAAACTAGTTTAAGTAATTTTGTAAAAGTAATGCCAACTGAATACAAACGAGCTTTAAAACGTTTAGAAACAGAAGAACCAATGGTAGAAGAATTAACAACAGCATAATGTCATGGGAAAAGTAACAGGATTTAAAGAATTTGAAAGACAGGATGAAAAATATACTTCTGTAAAAAATCGTATAAAAGATTATAAAGAATTTACAGTTCCTCTTTCTGAAAAAGAAATTACAAAACAAGGTTCACGTTGTATGGATTGTGGTATCCCTTTCTGTCATAGTGGATGTCCTTTAGGAAATTTGATTCCAGATTTCAATCATATGGTTCATCAAGGTGAATGGCAAAAAGCTTCTTGGCTATTGCATTCAACTAATAATTTTCCGGAATTTACTGGACGTTTATGCCCTGCTCCATGTGAAAAATCATGTGTATTAGGTATTATAGAAGACCCAGTTTCTATTGAAAATATTGAAAAGAATATTGTTGAACGCGCTTTTAAAGAAGGTTGGATTAAACCTCAACCTCCAAAATCAAGAACAGGCAAAACTATTGCTGTAGTAGGTTCTGGACCAGCAGGTTTAGCAACAGCTCAACAATTAAATAGAGCTGGTCATACAGTTACTGTTTTTGAAAGAGATGATGAAGTAGGTGGTTTGTTACGCTATGGAATTCCTAATTTTAAAATGGAAAAAGGAATCATAGACAGAAGAGTTGCAATTTTAGAAGCAGAGGGTATTGTATTTAAAACCAATGTTAATGTTGGTGTAAATTACGATGTTGAAGATTTAAAAGCTTTTGATGCAATTGTTCTATGTGGTGGTGCAACAGAAAGACGTAGTTTACCAACTCCAGGAATAGATGCAAATGGTGTTGTACAAGCAATGGATTTCTTAACGCAACAAACCAAAGTATTATTTGGTAAAGAGGTAAAAGACCAAATAATGGCTACTGATAAAGACGTAATTGTAATTGGTGGTGGAGATACAGGGTCAGATTGTATTGGTACTTCAAATAGACATGGGGCAAAATCTGTGGTAAATTTTGAAATTATGCCAAAACCTCCAGGACATAGATCTCCAACAACTCCTTGGCCTTTTTGGCCTTTACAATTAAAAACTTCTTCTTCTCATCAAGAAGGTGTAGAACGTAATTGGTTAATCAATACAAAGGAATTTGTAAAAGATGAAAACGGAAAATTAATTGCTTTAAAAACAGTAAATGTAGAGTGGAAAATGGTGCCAGGACAAAGACCTCAATTAATTGAAATTGCAGGTACAGAAAAAACTTGGCCATGTGATTTAGCTTTACTTGCTTTAGGTTTTACAGGTCCTGAAAGTACTCTAGCAGATAAACTAGGACTTCATAAAGATGCTCGTTCTAACTACAAAGCTGAGTATGGAAAGTATCAGACTAACGTAAAAAACATCTTTACAGCTGGTGATATGCGTCGTGGACAATCTTTAATTGTTTGGGCTATAGCTGAAGGAAGAGAAGCTGCAAGACAAGTAGACATTTATTTGATGGGTAAATCTTTGTTACCTTCAAAAGATATTACTGGAGATTTAGTAGCTATGTAATAAATAATATCATTTTTGTGTCAACTTATTTTAAGATGAGACAAAGTAATTATAAAAGGCAACAATTTTAAATTGTTGCCTTTTTTTGATATCGAATGATTTAAATTTTTCTTTACAACTTCATAATATATTAAATTATTTGAATCTAGAATTTAATATATTTGTTAATACAAGATGAAATCTTCATAAAAACACTTCAAAAAATATAAAAATATGATTATTGAAAAAGCTAATCCGTATTTAGGAAAATCTTTTATCCTAATTTTTATTTTTATATTAAAATCTCAATTATTTCTTTCTCAAGATTTCAAAATCATTGCACATTCAGACAATAGAATTACTACTCACAAATTAAAATCCGGACCTTCTGGTTTTGAAATAGGGATTACTTCAAATGGTGGTGGAGTAATAAATTTTATAAACTTTCCTGGAATAGGTGATATCATGAAGTTAGCTTCTGACAGATATGGAAGAGCTGGTCAGCTTGCTTTTAGAGATACTTCTCATGGTGGAAGTTACAATCCTACACAAGCTGGATATAATGAAGATATAGGAACTAAATGTAAAGTCATCAAAAACGAAAAAAAACTAATTATCCCTCAAAGAGGTATGGCACTTTGGTTTGGTGATAAACGAAATGATTTTACCCAATGGGAAAATATAGGTAGTGACTCTTATGATAATGACGGTGGAAATACAGATACTGATGGTTTGGATGAAAGTAATTTAGAAGGCAAACAAGAAACTGAGGTGTTCAGCGAATTTGATTATTATGGTGTTTATGAAGATATTTACGGTCAAAACGATATTTCTATTGGTGCTATTCGTCATTATTTTGAAGTTTCATTTATAAGAGAACCAGGGCATTGTTTGAATCAATTTAGAGCAGGTACTCCTCTTTATAATGGAAATGCATTACGAAATGATATTTCAAAAAAATTTCCTGTTGGTAAACATCCAGGTACTGATAAAGATATGAATGGTGTTACTGCAGTTTGGTCTTTACGAAACGATGTTGCCAGATGGAATTATAGTCACGTATATTTCAGAACAACCACTGGTCAATGGAATGTTTTTGAAGCAGATGTAAATGTTCCTACCAATGCAGATCATCAGATTATGATTTTAGCTGAATCAAATAACCCAAAGACAGGAAGAGGCTATTGTTTATACAAACCAAATACAGAAATTAACAACTTTCCAATAATTGGAGTTAACGAATATACAGGAACTATTGCTTACAAAGACGAACGTATTTTTTTAAGTAATGAAGGCACGAAGATGAGCTACAGTAAGTTTAGGGCACCTGCCATGAGCAAATATGGCTTTTCCAATAAGTTTTCAGGATTAATAAACCGCACCAGATTAGATGCAAATATTTTTGAGGCTTACAGAGGAGAGTATTATATTTTTTACGGTACACCACAACAAATAATGGACAACATTAGTAAAATTGAAAGTCTTAAAATAAGTCAATACATTTCATTTTCTGCATTAGAAGACAAAACTGTTGGAGATGCTAGTTTTTACCCAGGAGCTAAATCCGACTCAAAATTACCAATCAATTACACCAGTTCAAATACAGATGTTGCAAGAATAGAAAATAACAAAATAGTTATAGTAAATTCTGGTAAAACTACTATTACAGCAAATCAACCTGGAAATGAAAAATATAAAATAGCTGAAGCTGCATCTCAAGAATTAGTTATAAATAGTAACGCTTTATCTTTAGAAGAATTTAACAAAGAAAATGTGTTAATATACCCTAATCCTTCTAATGGAATCTATAAACTCTCTGAAGTTATAAAGTACTCAATTTACGATATAACTGGTAGATTGATAATTTCTGGAAAAGGAAATTCAATTAATCTCTCCTCTAATGAAGCAGGAATATATTTACTTCGTTATAAAGGAAGCACAAGACACCTTATTCGATACTAAAATTGTAAGAAAAAAAAAGTAGATTATATGAAATATATTTCAACTTTGAAACTATAAACAAAACTTACAAAAAAAATGGCACAACCTTTCCACTTAGCAATCCCAGTTAAAAACCTAGAAAAATGCAGAAAATTTTACAGAGATATTTTAAACTGTGAAGAAGGTAGAAGTACAGAAAATTGGGTCGATTTTAATTTCTTTGGACATCAACTCGTCATTCATCAAAAAGATGATTTTGTACCCCAACGAATTTCTAACCCTGTAGATGGTTTTGATGTTCCTGTTCCTCATTTTGGGGTAGTATTAACTTGGGAAGATTGGCATAAATTAGCAGAAAATTTAAAAACTAGAAATACCAAATTTGAAATTGAGCCTTGCATTCGTTTTAAAGGAAAAGTTGGAGAACAAGCCACTATGTTTTTTAAAGATCCAGAAAACAATGCTTTAGAGTTTAAAGCATTTCAGGATATGAGTCAGTTATTTGCTAAATAATGCAAATATTAGAAACTCATATTGCCAAGAAACAAGAAAAAAAAATTCGTTTTCAAGAATATGGAGTGGGAATTTTTAATACCATTCCTACAAAATCAGGCATCAAAAAAGCAATTAAAAAAGAGCTAGTTTATATTGATGGAATTTTAGCAACCACTTCTAAATATATTTCTGGTGGAGAGAAAATTGAGTTGTTTGAATCCGAAAATTCATCAACTTTTAAAAGACTAAAACTAGACTTAGAAGTTTTATTTGAAGATGATTATTTAGCAATTATCTATAAACCAGCAGGTATTCTAGTATCTGGAAATAAATTTGTAACCATTGCAAATGCGCTTTCTCAAAACTTGCAAAAAAGCAATCACCAAGATGCTGTAAAACCACAACCCATTCACAGATTAGATTACCCAACTTCTGGAGTTTTATTGATTGGAAAAACAAGTGCAGCAATTCAACAACTAAGTAATTTGTTTAAAAACAAAGAAATTAAAAAAACATATTATGCGATTTCTTTAGGAAAAATGTGTGCTGGAGGAACTATCAATTTTACTATTGATCATAAAAATGCATCCACCAAATTTGATGTTGTAAAATCTGTAAAGTCAAAACGTTTTGAGTTTTTAAATTTGGTAAAATTATCACCAAAAACAGGAAGAAAACATCAACTTAGAAAACATTTATCAGCAATTGGACATCAAATTTTAGGTGATAAAAACTATGGAGATTCTGAGCTAATTTTAAATGGTAAAGGGTTGTATTTACACGCTTTTTCTTTAGCATTTTTACATCCTTTTACAAAAAAAGACTTTTTTATATCTAAAGATTTACCTAAGAAGTTTAGGAAAATTTCCCCTAATTTTAAACATTAAACTAAATTTGACAAGTTTCTTATAAATTTATTAATATGTGATTCCAAAACATGTTTTAGATTATTATGAACAAAATAAATAAAGAATAATTAAAAAAATGATAAATTAGCTATTTAATTTATCATTTTTTTATGAAGAAATTTTTTAAAATTTTTGGTATTATAATCGTATTAATAATTGGTTTTTTAGCAATCTATTATTTTATCAATAATGAAGCTTTACCTAAAGGCAAAAAAGGAAAAGATGCTGATGCTTTGGCTATAAAAATGTTTAATGCCATTAATCACGAAGCCTATGAAAATACAGAAATTTTAAAGTGGAGTTTTAGAAATAAGCATTTTTATACTTGGCATAAACAAGAAAATATAGTTCATATTTCTTGGGATGAATTTAAAGTAACCCTAAATACAAAAGATGTAGAAAAATCGGAATTGTATATTGATGGTAAACTTTCTAAAAATCAAGAATTGATTCAAAAAGCGCAAGACTTTTTCAACAACGACTCTTTTTGGCTAGTAGCACCTTTCAAAATTTTTGATGCAGGTACAAAAAGAAGTATTGTAAAACACGAAGGTAAAGATGCTTTAATGATAACTTATACTTCTGGAGGTTCAACTCCTGGCGATTCATATTTATGGATTCTGGATGATAACTACTTCCCTACTGCCTACAAAATGTGGACCTCAATAATTCCTATTGGAGGAGTTTCTGGTTCATGGTCTGATTGGAAAAAAACTGAAGCTGGTATAAAACTACCCACAAAACATAAGCTATCTTTATTGGGCATGGAAATTTCTATGGGTGATGTAAAAGCTTATAATGAAAAAGCAAACACATTAGCTGACAAAATTTTAAAAGCAATCAACCACAAAGCCTATAAAAACACACGTTATTTAGATTGGAGTTTTGCAGGAAAAAGATTTTTTAAATGGGATAAAGAAAAACATATTGTTGATGTTTCTTGGGATTCAATTCGTGTAAATCTATATCCTCAAGAAAAAGAAAAAAGCACTGTTTTTATAAATGAAAAACTTCAAAAAAAGACCAATAAAAGAATTATAAAAAAAGCTTGGAACATTTTTAACAACGATTCTTTTTGGCTAGTAGCTCCTCATAAGTTATATGATGATGGAGTTATCAGAACCATAGAAACTGTAAATAATAGAGAAGCGCTCAGAGTTACGTATACAAGTGGTGGCACAACTCCTGGAGATGCATATGTTTGGATTTTAAATGAAAACTATGTACCAAAAAGTTATAAAATGTATTTAAAAGGGAAAATGAAAGGAACTCCTGTTACTTGGGAAGATTGGATAACTACAGAAAGTGGCGCTTTTTTACCTACAAATCATTCTTTCAAAAATGGCAAAAAATTAAGTATGGGAACTGTAAAAGGATATAACTAATGAATTCAAAAATAATAGCAAACGGTATTTTAAGAGCTTTAGGAATTCTATTCGGAATTTTTATTTTGTGCTATTTCTTGTATGCCATTCAATCAGTAATCATTTATATTATAATTGCAGGTATTTTATCATTAATTGCAAGACCAATTATTCTATTTTTAAGAAATAAATTAAAGTTTCCTAACACGTTAGCTGTTGTTTTTACAATGGTTTTAATGTTAGGCTTACTTACAGGTTTAATATTGATGTTTATTCCTCTAATTGCAGAACAAGGTAAAAGTTTATCATTATTAGAAGTAGATCAATTAGAACAAAACATACAAGAAATTGTAGATCAAATTACAGCATATTTTTCATCAAAAGGAATAGATGTTTTAGGTGAAATTAAAAACTTCGATTTTTTATCTCAGTTTCAAGAAATCCCTAACTTTCTAAATTCTATTTTAGGAACTTTAGGCTCTTTAAGTGTAGGTTTGTTTTCGGTATTATTCATCTCTTTCTTTTTTATGAAAGATAGCCAATTATTAAAAAAAGGTGTGATGACACTTATACCAAATGGCACAGAAGGAAGATTCTCAAAATCCTTAGAAACCATTAACGATTTGTTATCGAGGTATTTTATTGGGTTAATATTACAAATCTCTATTCTCTTTGTTTTATACACGATTATCTTGTTAATTTTTGGAATAGACAATGCAGTTGTCATTGCTTTTTTATGTGCTTTGCTAAACCTAATTCCTTATGTAGGCCCTATAATTGGAGCAGTTTTAATGTTCATTTTATCAATGACAAGTAATATTGGTCAGGATTTTCAAAACGAAATTCTACCTACAACTATTTATGTAATGATTGGCTATTTAATTGCACAATTGGTAGATAATTTTGCTAGTCAACCTGTTATTTTTTCTAAGACAACAAAATCACATCCTTTAGAAATTTTCTTGGTAATTATTATTGGAGGCTTACTTTTTGGCGTTGTTGGTATGATTACTGCTGTGCCTCTTTATACAGCTTTAAAAGTAATCTTAAAAGAATTTTTATCCGATAATAAAATTGTAAAATCAATTACAAAAGACATTTAAAATATTTTGAATCTCAAAATTTTACAACTTGAAGTTCAGCAATTTATTACTGATAATTTAAAATCTGACATAACAAAACTGATTTTAAAAGGTAGCCCATTTACAGGTATTACAATTCAAGAATTGGCAAATCAAATTGTTGCAAAACAAAAATCTAAGCTAAAACTGCCAAATTGGTTTTCTACAGAGAGCATTTATTATCCTCCAAAAATTAGTATTGAGCAAACATCTTCAGAAATTACTGCTGAATACAAATCAAATTTAGTTTCTGGAAATTCAATTATTGATATTACTGGTGGTTTTGGGGTAGATTGCTACTATTTTTCAAAGCTTTTTAAAGCAGTTATACATTGTGAAATAAATGAGGATTTATCAACAATTGTAAAGCATAATTATCAACAACTAAAAGTTGATAGTATTAACACTTTTTCTGGTGATGGAATTCA
>CBFHKA010000006.1:0-45549 GCA_965656305.1 Polaribacter sp.
TTTGGGTTGAAAGTACAACTGGAAAAGGAAGTGATTTTAAGTTTACCTTACCTTATGCAGGAAATTAATTTTTTTTAGATTTCTTTATAAAGTTCTAGACAAGTTAAAACCTAATTGTATATTTTCCGTGAATAGAAGTTAATAGGTGTCTCTGAAAAAATTAATTTTTAATCATTGTAATTATTTTCTTTACAATAATTTGATATGTACCCCTAATTCTCTATATAGCCTAAAAGCAAAAGAGTTTCTCATTTTGATTAACACAGGTTTATAAAAAGAATATTAATATTTACCATTAAAAAAACACATTTATTTAATTTATTTCGTAATTCTAAACATAGAAAACGCACAAATACAAGAGGCAATTGGATTAAAAAGCAAGGAGTTCATTATTTTAACAAGCGAACAAATTTGGTTAAATTGACTAAAGATACAAGTGAGTTTAAAAGAATTATATCTCTAAGATATAGGGAGCAGAGGAAAATTCTAAAATATAGAATTAGGATAGCAGTTAGCTGATGTTTTAGATATGCTTTGTGTTTGACAAATCAAACAGTAATTAAATTATAAGATGCTTTAAAAAGAAATTAAATAGTAAAACAAACGTAATTATGATCAAAAATTATACTAATAAAAATTACCGTAGTAAAACTATTCTAAAGAATCAATGATTTGTTGTAACGTTTCTGCTTTTATTGGTTTAGTAATGTAAGCAGAAATTTCAGAGTATTTCTTTGAACGCTCAAAGTCTGAAGGATCAATAGAAGAAGTGACCATAAAAACGATAATTTTCTTATTAATTTGCCCTATTATTTTAGTGTACTCTTCAATAAATTGAAAACCATCCATAACTGGCATATTAATATCTAAGAAAATAAGGTCTGGAAGTTCTTCTAAGTTTTCCTTGTTTTTATTTAGAAAATTATAGGCTTGCTCTCCATCATCAAAAGACATTACGTTTTCTTCTAGTGTTAACTTTTTAATTTTTATTACTTTTTTCATAAAAAACTTATAAACTCCATCATCGTCTATAAAACAAATTTTATACTTTTTTGGCATAACTTTTTGGCTTTAAAATGTTATTGTAAATGTTGTTCCTTTATTCAGTTCGCTAGCGCAAGAAATCGACCCTTTTAATGAGGTAATTTGATTTCTTATAATATATAAACCAACACCTTTAGCATCTTTATTTCTATGAAAAACGGTATTGAGTCCATATAATTTATGACCGTGTTTTTTAAGGTTGATTCCTAGTCCATTATCTTTAATTATTAATTGCGTTCTTCCTTCTTTTATTGCACTTTTTATTTCTATTATTGGCTTTCTTTCTGGAAATGAATATTTTAAAGCATTACTTAGTAAATTAGTGATAATATTTTCTAAATAAGGTTTATTGTATTTTATAGTATCAATAACTGAAAAATCTGAAGTTATTACAGCTTCTAATTTTATAATTTGTTTCGATAACTTTTTTTCAATTTTTTTTGTTACTTTATTAAATGATATAAGCCTCATCTCAATTTCAGCTTCCGTTTTTTTATTTATTTGAATAGCTTCAATTAAAGAGTTTAGAGTTTCAGTAATTAGATTAATTACAATTTTACATTTATCGAAAGTAAGTTTCTTTTCTTCAGGTGTTTTAGAAATCTCATACAACTCTACTAAAGAACTTAAATTACTAACAGGTGCTCTAAAGTTATGAGACGCAATTTGTGCAAAGTTTGCTAGTTTTTTGTTTTGTTCTTTGATTCTTGAAATATTTATACCTACCAAAATAAAGGCTGTAATTTTACCATTATTATTTTTTATTGAATTTGTACTTAGTTGAATGTGCAAAGAAGTACCATCTTTACGAATGTAAGTCCACTCTTTAAAATCTTCTCTGTTTTCTTTTGCTAATTTTGATAAAATTTCAAAACCAATAACATCTTTTTTACTTTTGATAGAAAGTTCATCTCTTCTTTTTAGAAGTTCTTCTTTATCATGAAAAATAAGAGGGGTTTTAATATTAACTACTTCTTCGCTTTTGTAACCTAGTAAATTCTCTGCTCCTCCATTAAAATATGTAATTTTACCATCAAGATCTGTTCTTATAAGAGAAATATCAACTGAATTCAAAATAGCTTTTAATTCTTCATGAGCAGTTTTTAATTCAATTTGAGCCACTTTAACAGTATTAATATCTTGGAAAGTTCCATAAACAGCAACACATTCATTGTTTTTAATTTCGGGTTCACCTATAACTCTAACCCATATATGTTTTCCTTTTGCGGTTACTAATTGTAACTCTGTATCGAAGCTAGTTTTATTTTTGACAGAATCATTAAACAATTCAGTAATTTTATCTCTACTATAACCTTCAGCATAAAACTTTAAACCAGATTCTGTATTTGGGATAAAATTACTATCTACTTCATGAATTTCTTTGGTTACTTTACTCCAAGTAGTTTCATTATTCACTAAATCTACATACCAAGTTCCAATTCTAGCTATAGTGTTTGTTCTTTCTAGAACTTCTTCAATTTTCTTTTTTTCTTTCTCTTTTTGTTTTACCTCATTTTTAAATTTTTCTAATTTTAAATTTAGTGAGTTCAAGACTTGATTATCTTTATACACACGTAAAAACATGAAGAAAACTTCATATAAAAATAAAATTACTATAAAACCAAGAAAAAAGTATTGTACTTTTTTTAAAAAAGCAGTTCTTTTTTGAGAAATAAGTTGATACTCATTAACAATGATATCCATAGAATTTAAAAATGGCCTTTCATTGCTTTTAACATCTTCCATAAAACTTTTATAAATAGAATCGTTGTTTGGTTCTTTTACTAAACGATTAGACGATGTAACAATCTTATTAAAAAAGAATTCGTTTTTTTTAAAAAGAGTATCTATTCCAGTAGTCTGATATTGTAACTTATTTTTTTCTTTAAGATAAGTGTTGGCTTTTACAAAGAGCACTAAAATACTATCTAAAGTTTTAATGTTTTTTTTGTAAGTAGATGTATTATTTAGCTTGTTAGTATAAAAAGCAATTTTGTCAATTTTCTGACTATACATTCGCTGTTTACTTGCAATATTTATAGTTTCAGCATCCGAAATTTGTTGTGAAATAGCATTATTAATTATTATTTGATTAAAAATAATAATTAGGATAATACCTATGAGTAGAAGTATATATTTTTTCTTTTTCAATTTGGGGGGAATTACTAGATAAAATATAAAAACACTAAATATTTAGTGCAACACAAAAAAACAAAGATACATAAATTATTAATAAAAAACTAACATTAGTTTTAAGGATAATTAATTCTAAAACCTTTTTATTTTTGATTTAACAAATAAATTAGCTTCATATTTATTTGTAAATCTTAATATTCTTTGTTTATAGAATAGATTAAGTTTAAAAACATTTATCTAAAATATAGTTTTTTAAATTATTTAAACCGGATTTGTATTAATTCTAAAATATGAGTCAATAATCATTTATCAAATACAACCATATGGAAATTAGAAATCAAAACAAGAGAATTATAACTATTATAGCTGTAGTAATAACATTACTTTTTATTCCGATTATAGCTATGAAAGTTAGCAAAGAAGTAAATTGGTCTCTCTTAAATTTGTCATTGCAGGCATCTTATTAATTATTACAGGACTATCCTTGAATTTATCTTAAGAACAATAAAGCCCCCTTAAACATAGAGTTCTTTATGGAGTGATATTGTTCTTGATTTTATTGCTTATATGGGCAAAACTTACTATTGGAATTTTTGGAACACCTTTTTCAGGAAGTTAAAAGTGTATTCAACACAAATTAAAACTTATAAAAAGCTAACAACTGATAGCTTAAAAAGTTCTAGAAATGTTAAATCCAAAATGAATATCGCCTCCAAAGAAATTACCAGTATTTTCGGCAATAAAACCTTTTTCAATCATCGTTATTGCATTCGATAAAATCAATTGAAATACATGACCACCAGTTTCTATATCTACACCAAAAGCAAGAGAATTTCTGGCATCTATTGAAGTAGACTCATTAAAAGCTAAATAATATTCACCATTTAAAGACACTCTTTTACTTAGTTTTATACGTCCTCCTAAACCTAATGCAAAAATATCATGAGGATCAGCATCTACACTAACAGTATTTCTGTGGATATAAGTTGGTGTTAACTGCATTGAAAATGATTGACTAAATTTTCTGGCAATTAATACTTGACCTACATAAGACAGGTTTTCTGCAAACGTTCTTTCTACTATCGGAAATTCTTCATCTTGCGTTTTTGCTGCAATACTTCCAAAAAGAGAGATGGCAAAAGGAAAAGCTTTTTCTACTTTTCGTTGTTTTATCAACCTATATTTAAGGAAAGAATCAAACGTTTTTTCATAACTACTTCTTCCAATACCCCAGGTTAAATTATCATTTAGACCATATTCTAAAGAAAAACGAACATTCGTTACATCTAAACCAAACAACTCTTTAAACCCACTATTAATTCTCCCAAATCTATGAGAAATGATAAATTCTAACTCTTTGTCTTTTCTATTTTCTATGGAATGCCCGTTTAAAATTCGTGTGCCTTTAAAGGTAGCTGTTACAATATCTTCAATAGTGTTTTCTGGAGTTTCTTCATCTAAAATATCCAACAAATCATCTTGACTATAAAGAGAAAGGTTTACAGATATCAGAAAAACGGCTAATAGTATTTTTTTCATTGTGTTGGGTATTATTTCTTGTATGGTTTGTGATTAAAGTTGAAAGATACTTTTATATTTTCTGCAATTTTCATAAAAACAATTTTTGGTATTTTAATTTTATAATCTTCTAAAGCAACCATAAAACTGCCAGTAACATCAATATTCTCAGCTGTTCTTATAAAATTTGCTTTAATTTCAGTTTTTTTTGTAACACCATGAATGGTTAAATCACCTTTTACAATACATTCGCTAGAAGTTTCGTTAATCTTATCAAAATCTAAAATTTTACCTTTAAAAATAGCTTTGGGGTATTTATCGGACTCTAAATAGTTTTCATTAAAATGCTCTTGCATCAACTTCTTTTTAAACTCAAAATTCTTTATTTTAATTTGAATAGCGATATCACCTGTGGCTGCATCTATTATGCTTAATACCTTATCATTATCTGCAGTAATATCTTCTAAAGTTGCTTCAGAAAAAAAGTTAACTTTTCCTGTTTTAGTTAAATACTTTTCTTGTGCATTTATAAACGTAGTTAAAAATAAAAAGCAAACTACTGTTGTCAATATTTTTTTGTTAATCATAATTTCTAGTTTTTTTTAATTTTAGTTATTCAAAGCTCCACCATCAAACCAACAACTTATAGCCTGAATTTCTTCGTTGGTTAATGAACCTCCTTGAGGCATTCTTTTAGTAACAACTGCATCTTTTACAATTGTAGCGTTTGCACTTGTTCCATTAAATGTTGTTAAATTAGGAAAGTTACCTCCTGCTCCATGACATTGCACACAATTATTATCGATAATAGGCTTTACATTTATAGCATACGTAATTGTTGCACAAGGATCAGGAGTTCCAGGATCTGTTACCTCTTCTTCATCTACATTTGTTAAACAAGAAGAAAGTATAGCTACAAATAGTAGGAGTAAAAATGCTGATTTAAATTTTAAGTTGTTATTCATTCTGATGTTTTTAATTACACACCAAAGTAACTAAAATAAAAGAGTTTACAAACTATCAACTTATTTGAAGGGGAAAGAAAAACCGCTAAAAGGGAAAAAAAAGAGTTAAAAGGATTATCCTTTTCATTACAAAAACTATATACTAAGCCACTGCTTAAACTCAGCTGCTTTGTTTTTACTGATTATAATTTCTTCGGAAGTTTTAGATTGTAATAAAATTTTCAGTTGGCTATTTCCGTATTTTATTATTTTATCAATAGCAGTTATACTAATAATAAACTGTCTGTTGGCTCTAAAAAATAAAGTTGAATTCAGATTGTTATACATGTCATCTAAACTCAAATTTGTGGTAGATCTTTTCCCATCAAAACAAACTACATAAGTAATTGTATTTTCTGTGTAGATGTATGCAATCTCTTTTATAGCAATTGGTACTAATTCATTTCTAACATAGGTAAGTATACGTTCTTTCTCTTTCTCTTTTTCTGATTTTTTTTCTACAACAGGCACAGTAGGAACTTCTGCAACTTTTTCTTTGTACGAAACTAAATCCGTATTTAATTTTGATAGATTTACTACTTCTGATGTTAAATTAGAGTTTCTGGTTTCCAATTGTTTTTCATAAGCACTACCTATAACTCTAACTGCTAAGAATGAGAGTACAATAACTAAAATACCCATCACTAAAAAAATGAGGTGAAAATTACTTTTTAAAGCATTTAATTGATTTTTGATACTGTTTACATTAACATTAGCTGCAACAATTAAGTCAGAATTTTTAACAGGCGAAATATGTATAATTTCTGAAGAAGACACGTTACTATTATCCATTAGTAAATCATACAAATCATCAGAATTATTCTTTTCTTTTAATGAAGCTAATAAAGTTTCATTGGAGTTTACTAATTGTCCAACTTGTGTTTTATTAGGGTTTGCAACCTGTTTTCCACTCCAATTAAACACACTTATAAACCAAGTATCTGTATTCGAATTTTCAATAACACCCTGAATATTCTTTACAATTTTATCTTTTCCAATAGCCGATAACAATTGAAAATCAATCAATTTTGCAACTTCATTTGCTTCCCTTTTACTAGATTCTACTTGTACTTCTATCAATTGATTGGCACTTACTTTTATAAAGTATTGAGATGCAATCATTGCTATTAATAAAAAGATAGCAGCAATAGATAAAAAGGTTAAAAAATAAAGTTTATCTTTTTTCATTTGAGAATTAAAACCGGAAATATACTACTATTCTTTTCTTTTTGTCTAGAAATAATTCCTCTTTAACCTATTTTTTTTCGGTTTCATATTGTTTTGTTTTCTAAAAACAATACTTTTTGTTTTCTTTGGATGTATGAAAACGAAAACCAAGTTTTTTTTAATCATTTTAATACTGTTAATTATCACTAGCGGATTTTATTTTATGAATCCTTTAGTAGATTCTGCTAACAAAAACTTAGAAAATGAAACTGCTGCTCTAAGTTTAAATGCTTTTGATTTGGTGGATAATTTTACTAATAATGAGGAAATATCTAATGATTTATATGCTGGAAAAATCATTGAGGTTACAGGTACCATTAAAGAAATCACACATTTAAATGACAGAATTACTGTGATTTTAAATAGTAATTCTGATAGATTTGGAGTAATTTGCGATATTAACCCAAATCAAAAAGGAAAAATTAAGCAACTACAACAACTTCAAAAAATTACAGTAAAAGGCATTTGCAAAGGCTTTTTAAAAGATGTTATTTTACTGAACTGTACTATAGATTTACCAACCAATGAATAAATTATTACCACTCTTTTTCCTCTTTATTTCTTTTGCAGATTTTAATACCAAGCAAAACCAATTTATTGCAAGGCAAGGACAAATTTCTTTTTTTTCCTACACTTCAGTAGAAAATATAGAAGCCAAAAACAATCAGGTTTTAAGTATTCTTGATATTGAAAAACAGGAAATTGCAATTAGTATGTTAATGCGTGCCTTTGTCTTTAAAAAAGATTTAATGTATGAGCATTTTAATGAAAGCTATATAGAGTCCGATATTTATCCTAAAGCTAACTTTGAAGGTAAAATCATAAATTTTGATGCTAAGGTTAAAACTCAGACTAAAATTATTCGTGGTAAGTTAACCATTCACGGAATTACCAAAGAAATAGACATAAAGTCCACTATTCAAAATATTGATGGAAAATACATCATTTCTGGTGAATTTAATGCTCAAGTAAATGATTTTCAAATAAAAATTCCGCCAATTTTATCAAGTAATATTGCCAAAACGATTGCTATAAAATTCAACTTTCAATACCAAACTTATGAAGAATAAACACATTTTTAAATTACTAATTGGGTGTTTTATAATAATGCATTCTGCCATAAATGCTCAAGGTTTGTTAGATAAATTAAACAATGAATTTCCAGACAAACCTGTGTATGAAATCGCTACTTTTAAAACTACAAGAATTGGTTTAGGGCATTCTATTGAAACCCGAAAAAAAGGCGCTTTAGAAATTTCATTGTATAACAGATATTGGAACATTCCTAACTTTGAAGGGCAGCGTTTTTTGGCTGATGTTGTTAGTACACGTTATGGATTGAATTATTCTTTTTCTGACAATTTCACCTTAGGTTTAGGATACACCAATCATGATAAAATTACTGATGGATTTATCAAATACAAGCTTTTAAAACAGCGTAGAAACTCTAAAAAAGGATTGGTTAGTATTACTTTGGTTCAGAGTGTTTCTCATAGAAGTATAGAAAATACAGCTAGTGGTATTTATCAACAAAATTCTAATTCAGATAAATACGCATTTACAAGTCAGGTATTGATTGCAAGAAAAATTAATACTGAACTTTCATTGCAAATTGCACCTACATTTATTCATAGAGAAAAAAATCCTTGGGCAAATGACCCAAATAACCAGTTTGCAGTTGCTTTTGGAGGTAGACATAAAATTAGCAATCACGCTTCTATTGTTTCTGAATATTATTATGTTGCCAATCCTTTAAAAACAACACAAACATACAATCCATTTATGATAGGTGTTAATTGGGAATTAAGCTATATACTGCTCCAGTTTCAGATGACCAATGCAAGAACCTTTACTGAAGACACTTTTATTACACAAACCAGAAACAACTTTAATGCTAAAGATGGTAATTTCCATTTTGGGTTTAATGCGACTTTTGTTTTAGACACTAAGAAGAAAAAACTAAAGTAAAAGGGTGTTTTACCTGTTGATATTTTGAATTTAAAAACGAACTTCGTTAACTCGTTGATACAAAAAACCTAAGCTGAACTTGATTCAGTATTAAACTCATAATATCCAAAACGAATTAGCTATAATTTACAGAATGAAAAGAAAATTATTAATAGCATTCTGCTTTTTTCTTTTATTATCTTGTATTATAGGAGAATTATTTGATTCAGAAAAATCTAAATCTTATTTTGTAAAAAGTGGACATATTTACTATTCTCCAAATGGAAATTGGTTTGAATTAGGGTACTATAAATGTGAAGCTGATATTAAAACATTCGAGGTAATTTCTGAGCACATATCTAAGAATCCAAAATCAATATATTAAAAACAAAATCACATTGATTATTCTTCTTTTAAGTTAGTTTTAAATGGTATTCCAAAAGACAAACTTAAGTTCGTATATAACAAGTAAAAAAATATTTTTAGAATACTTTTATAAGAGAAAAAGGTTTTAATATCAAATAGATTGTTTATAAGTCATCAATGAATATTGATGATTATTTTTTTGCTTTTTGTTTCTTTGCGAATCACAATGAAAATACAAAGAATTACATATTTATCTTTAGGAACTAACCAAGGCAACAAATTGGAAAACCTACAAAGTGCAATTGATTTAATTGCTAGTAAAGTTGGTGTAATTCTTAAAATAGCTTCTGTTTATAAAACAGCTTCTTGGGGTTTTGATAGCAATGATTTTTATAATACTTGTCTTCAAATTTCTACTTATCATCCACCTGAAAAATTACTTACTATTTTACTTGAAATTGAATCTGATTTAGGTAGAAAAAGAAATAATGACGATGGTTATGCTGATAGAAACATTGATCTTGATATTTTACTTTTTGATGACGAAATAATCTTTTCTAAGACCTTAACAGTTCCTCATCCTAAAATGTTGGAGCGCAAATTTGTATTGGTTCCTTTAGAGGAAATTGCTAAATCAATAATTCATCCTATTGTAAAAGAAAAACTTTCTGTTTGTTTAGATAATTGTGAAGATACTTCCGAAATTTCTTTAACTAATGAAAAGTTAAAAAGACCAATACCAATATCAGAAAAATACAACTACATTGCTATTGAAGGTAATATTGGTGCAGGTAAAACATCGCTTTCTAAAATGATGTCTGACGAGTTTAACGCAAAGATTATTTTGGAGCGTTTTGCTGATAATCCTTTTTTACCAAAATTTTACGAGGATAAAGAACGTTTTGCTTTTCCTTTAGAAATGAGTTTTTTGGCAGATAGATATCAACAATTATCTGATGATTTGGCACAATTGGATTTGTTCAAAAACTTTATAGTATCTGATTATTACATCTTTAAATCATTAATTTTTGCACAAATTACTTTACAAAAAGATGAATATGCTTTGTATAGAAGAATGTTTGATATGATGTATAAAGAAATTACTAAGCCAGATTTGTATGTCTACTTATATCAAAATACAGAACGCCTTTTACATAATATAAAAAAACGTGGTAGAGATTATGAACAAAATATTGAAGCGAGTTATTTACAGAAAATACACGATGGCTACAAAAATTTTATAAGCACCCAACAAGATTTAAATGCTTTAATTATAGATGTTTCTGAACTTGACTTTGTAAATAATCCTGACGATTATACAAACATCATCAATCAAATAAAAAAAGGGTAAAAGTTATCTTTTGTACATTTCTGAAATTAAGACAAAAAAGAGTGTCAGTTCGAGTGATTTTGAGGAACGAAAAATAGTATCGAAAACTAATTTAGTAGCAAAAATTCTTATTCTCGATACAAATTTTTTCTCATTTCAATCGTAAAATTCACTCGAACTGACAGAATTTTAATAAAATAAATAATGCTTAAAAGCTATTTTTTAAGTTCTAATTTTTCAGCAAAATACTCACAAAAATCACGCATTGTTGCACTCATTTTTTGATCGTCAGTAGCTCTTTCAAAAGTATCTGCCATAGAAACTAAAGTTTGATGATAAAATTGTTTCATTTCATCTACAGGCATATCTTTTGTCCACAAATCCATACGTAATGTATCTTTCTTTTTGTGATCCCAAACAGAAATCATTACTGCTTTAGAAGTTTCTTTGTCTATACCTCCATCTTTTGCAGTCCAAGAAATTGCTTCAGGAACTTTATTTTCGTCTAAACCTATTTTAAATTTTACTTCAGAATTGTGTTTAACAGCCATTACTTTTTGGGTTTGTATTTTGATTTTTTGAAGATTTCATCTTCATTCATTTTTAATAATTGCTGCAAAGATACATCATTCTTTTCCATAAAAGAACGTACAATTTGCCAACCAATCCAAACACCAATTCTGCCTGGAGATAAGTTATCTTGCTCCATATAAAATTTAGAATAAGGTGCAATGTCAATAAATCGTTGATTTAATTTTGTGTCTGTACTAAAAAGTAGTTTTTGGTCTATAAAGTACATCCAAACTTGTTCTTCATTGGCTACTGCCCAATTCAATTTATCTGTAGTAACCCCTATTTTCTTTTCATCAGAAATATTTGGCAAATACAAATCTAACAAATACATTTTCTTTCCTTCGTGAATCATTTTATCTAGAAATCTTCTCTTATAAGAAGGACTAATTTGTTTAGCTATAATTGTATTGGCAACATCTACAATTAGATGATTTTTTGTATTATTTTCTTTGATGTACTCAGGAAAATCAGCATAAAACGGATGATTTTTACCTAGATAAACATCCAAAGAAATTAACATTAAACTGTCTGCATAAATAACTCTACTTTCATAATCAATATTACTTAGCATAGTTATTACATCTGGAGTTTTAAATTTTGGATTGTAATATTTAACGTGTTTAAAAAAAGATAATAACTGATCTTTTATAGGTGTAAAATCTTTATAAATTTTCTGTGTTTCTAAGAATAATTCTTGTTCTTGTTTATCATTTATTTTTGCTAAGGATAAACTATCCGTAAATTCTGCTGGAAATAAATAAGGATATTTGGCTTTAATTCTTGGCAAAGTTTCTTTGGTAGAATTATAAAAATCTACATCATACCTTTTTATAGAAAAATCTATATTTACTTTAGAAACATCAATTTTAGAATTATTTTTATCAGAACAAGAAAAAAATAGGGGTAAAACCATTAAAACCGCAAAAATAAATCTCATATTCTTTGTATCTTAGTCTTTATATTTAAGAACGATAAAAATACTAAAATAGTTTATCAATGAACACCGAAAAAGTAGCAAAACATATCATAAATTGGTTAAAAGATTACGCAACAAATGCAAAAGTAAAAGGTTTTGTTGTAGGAGTTTCTGGAGGAATAGATTCTGCATTAACTTCTACTTTATGCGCAAAAACTGGCTTACCTACTTTGTGTGTAGAAATGCCTATTCATCAAGCTGCGAGTCAAGTTTCTAGAGCAGAAGAACATATTGCACAACTAAAAAAACGTTTTGATAATGTTTCAGAAGTTAGAGTAGATTTAACCTCTACATTTGAGGATTTTAAGAATGCAGTTCCTACAATCAATGATCAAGCAAAAGTAGATTTATCTTTAGCAAATACTAGAGCTCGTTTAAGAATGACAACTTTGTATTATCTAGCAGGAATAAATAGTGCTTTAGTAGCTGGAACAGGAAATAAAGTTGAAGATTTTGGTGTTGGTTTTTACACAAAATATGGTGATGGAGGTGTAGATTTAAGCCCTATTGCAGATTTAATGAAATCTGAAGTTTACGCTTTAGCTACTCATTTAGGAGTTCCTAATTCTATACAAGTTGCGCAACCTACTGATGGATTATTTGGTGATAGTAGAACTGATGAAGATCAGATTGGGGCTTCTTATGATGAACTAGAATGGGCAATGAAAATGCAAGATGCTGGTAAAACTATTAAAGATTTTGAAGATAGAGAAAAAGGAGTATTTAAAATTTATGAAAGATTAAACAGAATTAACCAGCATAAAATGAAACCAATTCCTGTGTGTGAAATACCTGCTGATTTAAAGTAAATTAGCAGCTATCATCATTTTTTTGATTTTCATATAAGCCCTTCTTTTTGACCCTTTAGAAATTTCAAAAGGAAGTTTAATAAATAATAAAAATATCTTTAATAAAAGTAGAAATTGTCTCATGCAAATGATTTAATTATATAATAAGACCCTTAATTTTAGAAATAGTTTGTTTGTATATAAATTCACATCACTTAATCTAATTCGCAAACATGTTTCTAAGTTTAGAAATTAATTATTACAATAGAATTGTAACAATCAATAACTTTAATATTTTCAGAATACGTTCCTTAAGAATCTAATATCTAATAAATTAGACTCCTATATTTTTAATAAGTCACATTTAATTCATACAATTAAGTATTAATTAAATTAAAATTTCAACAAAAAACACCTTAACGTTTTAGGGTTAAGGTGTTTTTTGTAATGTTTATTTTTGTTAATTGTAACTAAAGTAGATTAGCAGCAATCATCATTTTTTTAATTCTCATATATGCTCTTCTTTTGGATCCCTTAGATATTTCAAAAGGTAAAAAAACAAATAATTGAATAATCTTTAAAATTTGTAATACTTTTTTCATGATATTTTTTATTCTTTTCCACTGCAAATATACAATATTATTTTTCTTGTCAACCTAAATTAGTTATATTAGGTGTATTATACTGTGTAATTGGTAGGGAAAACACTATAGTTGACAGATTAACATAAGCTACTGACAAAGTGCATTTTATAGCAAACGAGCTGAGATTATCATTTTTTTTATTCTTACAGAAGCTCTTTTTTGAGAGCCATTGGATATCTCAAAAGGTAACTTTAAGAATAACTGAATAATTTTTAATATTTTAAATATTTTTTTCATAATTAATTCTTTTTCAATTCAAAATTACAAAAAAAATAAACTTAAATTAAAACAAACCAGAAATGCCTAGCATTTTTAAAGGTAATTTAATATTGAAGCTTAAAAAAAAGAGATTGATAACAAAGAATTAATATTTTGTTGATATGATAATTATATAAACCACTAAACTACTCGATTTAATTTATCAAAGAGCTTCATTTTTAAACCTGTGTAATTTTTAATCATTTCCAAATCAATAATAGCAGCTTCATTTTCTAGAGCTTCTTTCATTAATTCATCAATTTTTTTACCAATTAAAATTCTTCGAAGGTTAAAAACCGAATCGTTTACAGCTTTAGAAAGCACCTCTACAGCAGCAGTTACAAAAATATTTTTGCTTTCCCAGTTACTTAATTGATGTTTTTCTTCATCCATTAAAATAGAGGTAACTGTATTGGAAATTATTGGATTAGGGTGATTTATAAACCCATCTATTACTAGTTTTTCTGATTGATTAAGTTGATGAATCATCTCTATATAAATATCTTGAAATACTTCATTAGAAAACTCTATTTCATCATCTTGTAAGTGTAGATAAATTTCAGAACATACTGTATTTTGATATTTTCTGATTGTTGTTGTTTCTTTTCCATCTTCATCAACATTTAAAATTTCTTCAGTAAAATTAACTTCTTCATTTCCATACAAAAGAAGGATTCTAATAATTTCTTTTTCTAAAATAGATAACTGATCAATTTTAGAAAAATCAACTTTATCACCTCCTTTAACTAAAGCCATAGCAGCTTGTTCTTGCTCCATAAAATATTCTGGAGGAGGTTCATTTGGATCTTGTTGAGGAGTAGGAATATTTTGTTTTTTCTTAACTCTACTCTTATCTTGTTGGTTTTTCTTTAATAATTGTGCTAATTCACTAAACAATACGCGTTCAGAAATTTCCATAATTCTAGCACATTCTTGCACATAAACTTCCCTTTGAATACCATCTGGAATTTTAGAAATACTGGTTACAATATCGCGAATTACACTTGCTTTTTTAATAGGATCATTATTTGAATCCTTTAGTAACATTGATACTTTAAAGTTAATAAAATCTTGTGCAGAATCCTCTAAAAATTCTTTTAACTCAGTATCAGAATGTGATTTTGCAAAACTATCAGGATCTTCACCATCAGGAAACTGTACCACTTTTACATTCATTCCCTGTTCTAAAATCAAATCAATTCCACGAATAGAAGCTCTAACACCTGCTGCATCTCCATCAAACAGCACTGTAATGTTTTTGGTAAGCCTGTTTACCAATCGTATTTGATCTGATGTTAAAGCTGTCCCTGAAGAAGCTACAACATTCTCTATTCCAGATTGGTTGAACGAAATAACATCTGTATAACCTTCCACTAAAAAACAGTTGTCTTGTTTTGCTATTTCTTTTTTTGCTTGATAAATTCCATACAAAATTTTACTTTTATGGTAAATATCACTTTCTGGTGAATTTAGATATTTTGCTGCTTTTTTATCAACCTTTAAAATTCGTCCACCAAAACCTAAAATCCTACCAGACATCGAATGAATAGGAAACATAACTCGTCCTTTAAAACGATCAAATTGTTTGTTTTCTTTTACAATAGTAAGTCCTGTTGAAGCCAAATATTTTAAATCATATCCTTTTTCTAAAGCTGCTTTGGTAAAATTATCCCATTCATCAATACAATATCCTAAATCGAATTTTTTTATAGTTTCATCTGTAAACCCACGTTCTTTGAAATACGACAATCCAATTGCTTTACCTTGGTTAGTATTCAACATTAAATCGTGAAAATAGTCTTTAGCAAAATTAGAGACTAAAAACATACTTTCTCTTTCATTCATCTGAGCTTTTTCTTCTGAAGTTTGCTCAGTTTCTTCAATTTCAATATTGTATTTTTTAGCCAACCACCTTAAAGCCTCTGGATAAGAATAATGCTCATGTTCCATTAAAAATGAAACTGCATTACCTCCTTTACCAGTAGAGAAATCTTTCCAAATCTGTTTTACAGGTGACACCATAAAAGATGGTGATTTTTCATCAGTAAAAGGGCTTAATCCTTTAAAATTACTTCCTGCTTTTTTTAGTTGAACAAATTCACCAATAACTTCTTCTACTCTCGCAGATTCAAAAACACGGTCTATGGTACTTCTAGAAATCATTAATTAGGTTTGATAAAAAGGAAAACAAATATATGAATTAGAACGTTGATTATCTATTCCATATTTGTGTAAATAAAAGATAATATTGATTATTTGACTAATAATTTCTGTCCTATTGAAATCGTATTATCTTTAAGATTATTAAGTTTTTTTATAGCTGCAACAGAAACCCCAAATTTCCTACTGATTGAATATAAAGTATCTCCTTTCCTGACTTTATACAAACTTGATTTTGAAGCTTTAACTACTTCATTTCTTTTAGAAGGTTTATCTTTATTCAACTTTTTAAGTTCTTTACTATATGCTCCCTTTTTTATATTATCAAACTCATATAATTTATAATCTTTTATTATTTTCAAGAGTTTTACAGGATACTTTTTATCTGTGGCATAACCAGCTTTTCGTAAACCATAAGCCCATTTTTTATAGTTTTTAATATTATAATCAAACAAAAAAGCATAGCGTCTTCTTTTACTTAAAAACAAAGAATGGTCTTTATAAGAAGTTTCAGGATAGAGATATTTTCTAAAGCATTCCCCTTTTTCATCATCATCATGATAAACACGTTCTCCTTTCCAACCTGTATGGCATTTTATTCCAAAATGATTGTTAGATTTTATTGCCAATTCACTTCTACCTCTACCTGATTCCAAAATTCCTTGTGCTAATGTTATACTAGCAGGAATTTTATATTCATGCATTTCCCTTACAGCAATTGCAGCATACTTTCTAATGTAAGAAAGCGTGTATTTATTTAAACTAGGGTTTTTCTTTTTTAACTTTTTAGTAAGTTCTTTTTCATTTACAGAAGGTAATTTTACAGGTTTTGGCTCTACAATAACACCTCCTTGGTTCTTTTTATGAACTACTTTTTTAGAACCACAACTGGTTATAAGCAGCGAAATACATAAAAAAAGTAAAAACTTAAATCTCATATGGTATGAATTGTTTGTTGCTGTTTTCTTTTTAACTTTTGATTAAATCCTTTAATTCCCTGAATTCCTCCTGTGTGAATTGCTAAAATTTTAGTACCCTCTTTAAATTGATTCTTTTTAACCATATCCAAAATACCATAAATCATTTTACCTGTATAAATTGGGTCTAACAAAATACCACTTTGCTTTTTAAAACTATTTATAAAAGAAATTAAATCTTCATTATACTTTGCATATCCTCCAAAATGATAATCAGTTTGTAAACTCCAATTTTCTTTTTGTACAAATTGACCAATTTCAGCTTCTAAAAAATCTCCTTTTAAAGCAGGAAAACCAATTATGTTTTGATGCTTCTTTGATGCATTTATCAAACCAGAAATTGTACCTCCTGTACCAACTCCACAACAAATATAATCGAATTTTGAATCTTCATCTATTAAAATTTCTTCACATCCTTTTATAGCAAGATTGTTAGTACCTCCTTCTGGAATCAAATAAAAATCTCCAAATTTTTCTTTAAGTTGATTTATAAATAATTCACTTGTTTTATTTCGATAGTCTTCTCTTGATACAAATTCAAAAGTCATTCCGTTTTTATATGCTTCTCTTAAAGTTGCATTATTTGTTAATGTTTCTTCTAATTTATTGCCTAATTCATCACCTCTAATAACACCAATTGTTTTAAAATCACTTAAATTTCCTGCTACAGCAGTAGCCACAATATGATTAGAAAATGCGCCACCAAAAGTTAATAAAACATTTTTTTTTTCGATTTTAGCTTCATTTAAATTGTATTTTAACTTTCTAAATTTATTACCCGAAACAAAAGGGTGAATTAAATCTTCTCTTTTTATAAAAAGATCAATTCTTTTTTCTTTAAGAATTGAAAGATTAATTTTTTCGTTTTTAATACTTAAAGGTAAGTTATAAAGTTGATTACTTGTTTGTTTCAATTGTAGCTTTTAAAGAAAGTAAAAATAATAGAATTCTTTAACAAAGTTACAAATACATCAATTTGATTATCAAAAAATAAAACACGAACTTCGTCAATCATTTTAGCTAACCAAATATGGATGCAACCCAAATAATAAGTAAAATTTTTCTTCCTCTATCTTTAGCTATCATAATGTTGGGTATGGGAATGACTTTAGTACCCAATGATTTTAAACGAATTTTCAAGTTCCCAAAAGCAATCCTTATTGGGCTTACCAATCAACTAATTTTATTACCAATTGTAGGTTTCACATTAGCAATTATATTTGATTTGAATCCAATAATGGCAGTTGGTTTGATGATTTTAGCCTCTTGTCCTGGAGGACCAACAAGTAATTTAATTACTCAAGTTTGTAGAGGAAACATAGCACTTTCAGTTACCTTAACTGCATTAGCAAGTTTTATTAGCATATTAATCATACCTTTTATTTTGTCATTTGCTTTGAACTATTTTGGTTCTGATACTGGAGCAGAGATAAAATTACCAATTATAGATACTATTTTACAAATTATGGTTATTACTGTAATTCCTATTTTAATAGGAATGTTGATTCGTAATTTTAAAACCAATTTTGCAAAAAGAATGGAAAAACCGATGCGAATTGCATCAACTATTTTATTTATTCTTGTATTCTTAGCAATAGTAGTAGCAAGTAAAGATAAAATTGTAAATGGTATGAAAGCTGTAGGTTTTGTAACACTTTTGCTAAATATAATTACAATGAGTTTAGGGTATCTTACTGCTAAGCTATTTAGATTAAACAAACAAAGTGCAATTTCTATAACTATTGAAAGTGGCATACAAAATGGAACTTTAGCACTGGTAATAGCTGCATCAGTTTTAAATAATCCAGAAATGGGTATTCCTATTGGTATATACTCAATATGGATGTTTATCACTGGAGGAATATTAATGTGGTATTTTGGAAGGAAATAAAAGTCACCAAACAACATTATAAAGAATTAAAAAAAGTTAGAGATATTTATGCGAATTTCACCAGAAAATATGCAAAAAGTTCTTTTCGAGCTTTTTGTTAAATATAAATTCACCAAAGAAAAAGCAAAATTAATTGCAAATGTATTTACAGAAAGCACTTTAGATGGTGTAAGCTCTCATGGTATTAATAGAGTACCTCTTTTTATAGAACACATAAAAAAAGGAATTATTAAGATTGATGCTGAAGCAGAAAAAGTAGCTTCTTTTGGCAACATAGAACGTTGGGATGGTAATCTAGGTCCTGGTATTGTTAATGCAACAAAATGTACAAACAGAGCTATAGAATTAGCTAAACAACATGGTATGGGATTGGTTGCATTGCGTAATACAAATCACTGGATGAGAGGTGGAACTTATGGAAAACAAGCTGCTGATGCCAATTGCATTTCGATACTTTTTACCAATACTAAACCCAATATGCCAGCTTGGGGTGGAAAAGAAAGTAGAATAGGTAATAATCCATTTGTTGTTTCTATACCTAGAGAAAAAGGTCATGTTTTGTTAGATATGGCTATTTCACAATTTTCATTTGGAAAGATTAATGATTATAAATTAAAAGGTAAAAAGTTACCTTATCATGGAGGTTGGGATGATAACAACGAACTCTCTAATGATCCTGAAAAAATTTTATCTAAAGAACGTGGTTTACCAATTGGTTATTGGAAAGGTTCAGCACTTTCAATGGTACTAGATATGCTGGCTACTATATTATCTGCAGGAAATTCTACATATAAAGTTAGTGCCAAAGAGATTGAAACTGCTATATCTCAAGTGTTTATTTGCATTTACCCAGATGTTTTTAACGATAAAGGATTACAGGAAAAACTTATAGAAGAAATCATAGATTTTACTCATGATGTAGAACCAATAAATCCAGGTGATAAAACGTATTATCCAGGAGAACAAAGTTCACAAACAAGAGCTAAAAATTTAAAAGATGGGATTTTTGTTAACGATAGCATTTGGAAAAAAGTTATGGCACTATCTGAATTGTAAAAGTTAAATTATTTATTATAAAAAAATGTTGGTAAAATTCTTATACAACAAATAAAACCTACTCCATAGCTTTTTTATAATTCAAAATTAACTTCTGAACCTTAACATTATCAACTACAGAAGGATAAATTTCTTTTAAAACTATGTGATAATCATAATCTATTTTCATACCTGTTATAAGATGATTAAAACCATATTTTTCTTTATTTAGCACAAAGAATAATCCTGCTAATCTATATTCTATTTCTGCAAAATTCTTATAGATTTTTTGAGCTTTAAATAAAATAGCAACAGCATCGTTGAACTCTCCTAAAAAAGATAGCACATCTGCTAAACCAATATAAATCTCTAGTGCATCATCTTTTAATTCCAAACAATTTTCGAAACCAGTAACAGCTTCTTCGAAAAAGTTTAGCTTTAATTGTATTTCAGAATAACGCCTCCAATACAAAGAATTATTTTCATCTATTTTTAAGGCTTTAGAAATATAATAAGATGCTTTTTCATAATTCTTTTCTGTGTAATATAAATTAGTTAGCAAAATCCAACCTCTATCTAATAGAGGGTCTTCATGAACAGCTTTTTTATAATAAGAAATTGCAGCATCAAATTTTTGCAGTTTTTCATAACACTCTCCTATTCTAACAAAAGCAAATGCTGTAGGATCGTCTAATTCTAAAGTAATTAAATAATTGTCAATTGCCTCTTGATATTCACCTAACTCTTCTAAAGTTTTTGCCTTTTCTAAATATCCTCCAATAAAAGATTCATCAATCAAAACAGCATAATCAAAAGCTCTTAAAGCTTCTTTAAACTTATCTAAAATAAAATATTGCCTACCAACTTGATGCCAAGCCACTTCACAATAAGGATTTCTATCAATATAATTATTTAGATACTGAATGGCTTGTTCATGTTCCTTTTCCATATCAAAACAATACACAATATTGTACAAGGCAGAATAGTCTTCAAAATCTACATCTATACATTTAGCAAAATTTAAACGTGCATTTTCAAAATCATCTAAATACAAATATTCCATCCCCATTAAAGACCAAACATCTACTTTATCTTCTGTAAATGACAATGCTTTTTTAAGGTTAGCAATTGCTTTTTTGTGATTGCCTGATTTAGAATTAATAGTTGCCTTCTGTATAAATACTTCTTCATTATGAGGCTCTATATGCTCTATTCTTTTTAACAGAAGAGAAGCTTTATCTAATTCATTTTCAAAAACATACAATTCAACTTGCAGTAGTTTTAAATCTATAGATTGAGGATGTTGTTCCAATCCTAGCTTCAATGCTTTCTTAGCTAATGAATGCTTACCAACATCTAAATAATGAATAATAATTTCCTCAAACTCAACCAAATCAAAGAAATAAATTGCATTGGTTTTAAGCATGGATTCAAATTTTGTTAAAGACATAGCTATAAGATTTGAATTATTACTCTAAAATACTATAACTCTAAAAGCACATTTAAAAACAGCCTTTTTGTTTTCAACAATTTAATTAACAAAAGATTTTATACCCATATTTTTAATTACTTAAGCAGATATATCAATTCGTGTCTTATTTTATTTTGCACATACATATATTTACAGTAATTTTGATTTTAAATAACTATCAACTAAAATTGGTCGATTTCTTATGAGCAATAAAACCTTACTTAACTCAAAAGATATTGAAATCATACTTCATAGATTAGCTTGTCAGCTAATTGAAAACCACAACGATTTTTCAAATACAGTATTAATTGGTTTACAACCTAGAGGTTCTTTTTTAGCCAATAGATTAGCAGCTTTATTAAAAAATGAATATCAAATAAAAGATTTAAAATTAGGTCTTTTAGACATTACTTTTTATAGAGATGATTTTAGAAGACGTGAAGAACCAATTGCTGCAGCTTCTACGAATATTGATTTTTTAATAGAAGATAAAAAAGTAGTAATTATTGATGATGTTTTATATTCAGGAAGAAGTGTTAGAGCAGCATTAACTGCCTTACAATCTTATGGAAGACCAGAAAATATTGAGTTATTAGTTTTAATTGATAGACGATTTAGCAGGCATTTGCCAATTCAACCTAATTATAGAGGTAGACAAGTAGATGCTATTAATGAGGAAAAAGTATTGGTTTCTTGGAAAGAAAACAATAAAAAAGACGCAGTATACATAGAACAAAAGTAAGATGGATAAATTAAGTGTAGAACATTTATTAGGCATCAAATATCTAAATGCAAACGATATTGATTTAATATTTAAAACTGCAGATCATTTTAAAGAAGTGATTAACAGACCTATTAAAAAAGTTCCTTCTTTAAGAGATATTACTATTGCCAACTTGTTTTTTGAAAATAGTACAAGAACAAAACTTTCTTTTGAATTAGCAGAAAAAAGACTTTCTGCAGATGTTATTAACTTTTCTGCTGGACAATCATCAGTAAAAAAAGGTGAAACTCTGATAGACACAGTCAATAATATTTTATCTATGAAAGTAGATATCGTTGTAATGCGTCATGGAAATGTTGGTGCAGGTGTTTTTTTATCTAAACATGTAGATGCAAAAATTATAAATGCAGGTGATGGAACTCACGAACATCCAACACAAGCTTTATTAGACTCCTATTCTATAAGAGAAAAATTAGGATCTGTAAAAGGAAAAAAAATAGTCATTGTTGGAGATATTTTACACTCAAGAGTTGCACTATCAAACATCTTTGCACTACAACTGCAAGGTGCTCAAGTAAAAGTTTGTGGACCAACTACATTAATACCTAAGTACATTTCTAGTTTAGGTGTAGCAGTAGAAACAAATCTAAAAAAAGCTTTAGAATGGTGTGATGTTGCTAACGTTTTACGTGTTCAACATGAAAGAATGAATATTAAATATTTTCCATCAACTAGAGAATACACACAACTTTTTGGTATCAATCAAGAAATTTTAGATAATCTTGGAAAGAAAATTGTAATAATGCATCCAGGACCAATAAATAGAGGTGTAGAAATTACAAGTGATGTTGCAGACTCTGACCAATCTATTATTTTAAACCAAGTAGAAAATGGAGTTGCTGTAAGAATGGCTGTCATTTATTTATTGGCACAGCAGATTAAAAGATAAAAGTTGGAAGTTGGAAGTTGGAAGTTGGAAGTTGGAAGTTGGAAGTTGGAAGTTTAAAAATAATGTAAAGTGATAATAGAAAAAAAAGAAAAATACACTCATATTTCTTCAGACGAAAATTCATTTTCTGATTTCTACAATTCTTTTTTAGAGAAAATTTCTTCATTGGATAAGGAGCATTTGATCCTTCAAATTTCTGATAACATTAACGTTACAACAGAAGATTTTTTACTATTTTTGAGTATTGCCGAACAAAAAAAGGAAAATGGCACATCATTTGTAATATTAAATAGTAATATAAATGTCGATAGTTTTCCTGATAATTTTAACATTGTTCCTACTTTTATTGAAGCAGTAGACATTATAGAAATGGAAGCTATGGAGAGAGAATTAGGATTTTAATTCCCCCCATAAAATGATGAAAAAATTACTTTTTACCCTTTTCTTATTTGTGACTATTATTGCTTTTTCGCAAGAAAAATCGATTCACAAATTATCAGCAGTACCAAATCCGTTTACAAATTCTACAAGGATTACTTTTAATTCTTCAAATAATTCACAAGTAGTTTTTACTGTGAAAAATATTTTAGGAAAAACAGTATTTACTCAAAAAATAAACACGGTAATAGGTAGAAATTCTATACCTTTCTCTAAAGGAAATTTAGCAACAGGAATCTACATTTATACATTACAAAACAAGAAACAAGTTACATCAAAACGTTTTGTGATTCAATGAGTATAAACCTTACTATTTTAGGATGTCACTCTGCTACTCCCAGAGCTAATGCTTTTCCAACTGCACAGTATTTAGAAATTAACAATAGGCATTTTTTAATAGATTGTGGTGAAGGTACTCAACGTCAAATGCGTAAGTACAAAGTTGGTTTTACTAAGATAAATCATATTTTTATTTCTCATTTACATGGAGATCATTTTTACGGTTTAATTGGTTTACTATCTACTTATGGTATTTTGAGTAGAGAAAAAGAACTTCATATTTATGGCCCAAAAGGCATAAAAGAAGTAACCTTATTACAATTAAAAATTTCTCAAAGTCATGCAAAATATCCTATTATTTTTCATGAATTAACTTCTAAAGAAAGTGAACTTATTTTTGAAGATGATAAAGTTTCTGTAAGAACAATTCCTTTAAAACATAGAGTTTATACAAATGGATATTTATTTACTGAAAAAGAAAAACCGCTGAAACTTCATATTGATAACATCAACAATTATGAAGAAATAGATAGAGCAGATTATAACAATATCAAAGCAGGAAGAAACGTGGTTTTATCTACAGGAGAAATAATTCCTAATTCAGAATTAACTTTACCGCCAAAAAAACCATTAAGCTATGCCTTTTGTAGTGATACAGTTTACAAACCAAATATAATTCCGATTATTAATAACGTAGATTTACTATATCATGAAGCTACATTTTTAGCTGATAGAGAAGATTTGGCAAAAAAGACAAAGCATACAACTTCTAAACAAGCTGCCCAAATAGCTAAAGATGCTAATATAAAAAAGCTAATTTTAGGACATTATTCTGGCAGATATAAGGATATATCCTTATTTCAAAAAGAAGCTCAAGAAATATTTATAAATACTGAACTGGCTGAACCTGGAAAAATATTTAAAGTAGATGCTTAGCAATAATATACACTCAATTTATAATGAAATTTTTAATACGTATCCTAAAGTAGAAATTGAGGAGCATATTAAAAAATTGATTGAGTTAGATTATTTTTATCCTTTTAACTCTACTTTTTACTGCATTACAAATACTGTTCATCAAAACTTTGAATATATCAGCAAAAACTTTACTGCATGTACGGGTTTATCAAGAGATAAAATGCTAGAAGGTGGTATGGATTATTATTGGTCTCTTTTTCATCCTGATGATATTAAACTTTGGCTAAAAAGTCTAGAGAATTTAATGATGTTTACCATGACAGAATTAAATGATGAACAGCGTAAAAGAATGAGTTATACCTGGAATTATAGAATTAAAAATGTTGAAGGTATATACGTAAATATTATACAAAATACTACCCCTCTTCAGTTTGACGAAGCCAACAAACCTATTATTGGCATGGCACATTATACTGTTTTAAATGGTGATTTGCATATGGACATTTGTGCAAGTGCAAAATATTTAAATGACAATAACGAGTATGAAACTTTATTTTATGAAAATATTTCTAGTTCAAAATTATTAGATATAATTAGTAATAGAGAAAGAGATATTATAAGATTAATTATTACTAAAAATACTAGTGAAGAAATTGCAGAAAAACTTAACATTAGTATTCATACTGTAAATACGCACAGAAGGAATATTCTAAAAAAAATAAATATTGATTCTACTTTCGAATTAATAAGTTACTTTAAAAACAATCCAAAACTAATATAAATACTCATGATGAGTATTGCCTATTATAAAATCTCAATTTATCTTTGAAATAGAAATTTCATTAACAAAGATGGATTGGTTTTTACCTATTAAATTGAAAGCTTTTAAATAGGTTTTATAATATTTTGAAAAAGAATAGAGTTTTATACCTAAACAAGCCAATCCATTTTTTTAATATTACTATTCTACTTTTATAAATTACAACCACTACTTTCCTATTGCAATTTAGAACTTTCCTATCGTTTTTTTTAATAACTTATAGTTTTTTTTTTGTTAATAACAGACCATTTAATGATATTAGTAAGTTATTTTTTTTAACTTTAATAAAAATCTAAATCAAGATACAATGACCAATAATAAAACCTCCAACACAAATAAAAAAAATGAATTAATGGTAATTGGCATTGGTGCTTCAGCTGGTGGTTTAGATGCAATTCAAAAACTTTTTGATAATATTCCAGAAAATACGGGTAATGCCTTTGTAATTATTCAGCATTTGTCTCCAGATTTTATTAGCTTAATGCCAGAACTTTTAGCTAAGCATACTAAAATGGAAATTTTTACTGCTGAAGATAAACAAAAAATAGAGCCAAATTGTATTTATTTAAATCAAAGAAATAAAAACTTACACATTAAAGGTGGTCAGTTATATTTATTAGACAAAGGTCCTAAGCATAATTTAAATTTACCAATTGATATTTTTTTCCATACGTTAGGAGAAGAGTATAAAGAAAAATCTATAGGAGTAATTTTATCTGGAACAGGTTCTGATGGATCTAGAGGTATCAAAACAATTAAAGAAGCTGGTGGAATAATTATAGCACAAGATCCAGAATCTTGTCAATTTGATGGTATGCCAAAATCTGCAATTTCTACAAACCTAGTAGACTTTATTCAAACTCCTGCTAATATAGCAAAATCATTTGTTAATTTGGGAAATAAAAAACTCTCTTTTAATCCAGAAGAAGAAGACCTATCTACGAATGAAGCTATTTTTTTTAATATTTTAGAAGAAATTTACAGAATAACCAATGTTGATTTTAGAAAATATAAAAAAAACACTCTTTTAAGAAGATTAGAAAAAAGACTAAACATTACAAATACAGACAACCTTTTAGAATATTATAATTTTTTAAAAGGTAACTTAAGAGAAATTAATCATTTAAAGCAAGATTTCTTAATTGGAGTTACTAGTTTTTTTAGAGATAAAACAGCTTTCGAAATTCTAAAGAATACTATAATACCTAATATTTGTAATGAAAAAATTAAGAAAAATGAAAAAAATATTAGAATCTGGACTTCTGGTTGTTCTACTGGTGAAGAAGTATATTCTATAGCCATACTTTTAGAGGAACATATAAAAAACAATAAATTAAACTTAAGTTATAAAATATTTGCAACAGATATAGATGCTAGAGCTATTAACACTGCAAGTGAAGGCTTATTTCATATAAACACAAGTTCTGAATTAGACAACTACTACTTAGGGAATTATTTTATTGAAAAAGGAGAAAAAATACAGGTTAGCAAAAAAATTAGAGATAATATCGTTTTTTCTGTACATAATATTTTATCAGACCCTCCATTTATTAGAGTAGACTTAATTAGCTGTAGAAATATGTTAATTTACCTTGGCAATAAAGCTCAAGAAAAAGTATTATTCAACTTTCAATTTGCACTAAATTTATATGGTTATTTATTTTTAGGAAGTAGTGAATCTTTAGGAAAAACTGATAAACTATTTAAAACCATTAGTAATCAATGGAAATTTTATCAAAATATTTCTGAAAACAAAAGAAACTCTCCTCTTAAGGCTTCAAAAAAGTATTTTGAAATACCTATTTTTAAAAAAGATCTTAGAAAAGGTTCCTACAATAAAACGAATTCAAAAGAAAATCCAGAATTCTATTTTCATAGATACTTAAGTAATAAATATAGCCCAGATACCATTTTTATAGACAAAGAATTTAACATTCTTTTTATTAAAGGTAATGCAGGTAAAAGATTAGTACATAAAGAAGGTCTTTTTGAAAGAAATCTTTTAAAAATGGTATCTCCAGAGATAGCCATTGTTATTAGAAATGGTGTTAGAAGATTAGAAACTAAAAATAAAGCCAACATTACTTTTAAAGATGTTGTTAATAATATAGAAGATAAAGTTTATGTATTTGATTTAAATTTTCACAAACCAGAAAATAATAAAGATTTATTAGATACATATGTCATTCAATTTAGTAAAGAAAAAGAAGTTGAAGAAGAAGAACAAGTTAACGAATTAAAAATATCTAATATACTTTCTACAACAATTACACAACAACAAATTGAAGACTTAGAAAGTGAGTTAAAAGCTACCAAAACAGAATTACAAAACGTAGTAGAAGAGCTAGAAACGAGTAATGAAGAATTACAATCTTCTAATGAAGAGTTAATGGCCTCAAATGAAGAGTTACAAAGTACAAACGAAGAATTACAATCTGTTAATGAAGAACTATATACTGTAAATTCTGAATTACAAGAAAAAAATGTTGAATTAAAGATTCTTAATAATGATGTAAATAATTTATTAAACTCATCAGAAATAGGAACACTCTTCCTAGACAACATGCTTAATATTAGAAGATTCACACCTTCTCTACAAAAACATTTTCAATTAAATGAAAAAGATATAGGAAGACCAATTTCTATTTTCTCATCATCTTTTAAAGAAGAAATTAAACTATCTATTATAAATGATGCTAAAACTGTGATGTCTAAACTAAATTCTATAGAAAAAGAAATTGTAGATAATGAGGGTAGTATATTTTTAAGAAAAATAAACCCTTTTATAACAGAAGACAAAAAAATAGA
Source organism: Polaribacter sp. (assembly GCA_965656305.1). Lineage (GTDB taxonomy): Bacteria > Bacteroidota > Bacteroidia > Flavobacteriales > Flavobacteriaceae > Polaribacter. The sequence continues at coordinate 28,282 of CBFHKA010000006.1, forward strand.
TGGTGTTGTTATTACTTTTTCTGATTTAACAAATATTAAAAAAACAGAAGAAAAACTTAACGATTCTCAAAAAAGATATAAGTCTCTTTTTGACAATATGAATGAAGGTTTTGTGCATGCAAAAATTATCAAAAATAAAAGTAACCAAATTGTAGATTGGCAATATCTAAACACTAACAAAGCTTTCGAAAATCTAATTGGCATAAAAACCAGTGCTATAATAGGCGAATTTTATAGCAATTTATACCCTAAAATAAATTTAAAAGATAAAAAGTATTGGATAGATAAATATTCAAAAACAGCCTTAACTGGAGAAGAACAGTTTTTTGAAGATCATTTTTCATATCCAAATAAATCTTTTATAGTGCATTTATTTAGTCCTAAAAAAAATGAATTTGCTGCAACCTATACAGATATTACTGAAAGAAAGAAAAAAGAAGATGAATTAATAATTGCTGAAGATCATTTAAAACAGGTACAAGATATATCTGAAATTGGTAGTTGGTCCTTGGATTTAAATACTAATAAAGTTACTTGGACAGAAAAATTATATGACATTTATGGTTTTGATGCAAATCATCCAGCACCTAGTTTAGATGAAACTAAAGACATTTTAACCGAAAAAAGTTGGATTGTTTTAAACAATGCTATTGAAAACACTCAAAAAACAGGTGAAGGTTATAATATTGAACTTAACATCATTAAAAAAGATGGAACTTTAGGTTGGTTAAAGTCTATAGGTAAAACAAAAAAAGACAAAGAAGGTAATCTAGTAAGTATGTGGGGATATGCACAAGATATTACAGAAAGTAAAAATCTACTAGAAAAAGTAAAATTCGAAAAACAATTTTCTGAAAGAATTACGCAATCTACCTCTTCTGGAATTTATATTTATGATTTAAAAAAAGGTACCAATACCTTTATGAATAGTATGTATACAAACATTCTAGGGTATACTATGGATGAAATAAATGGTATGGAATATGGAGAATTTATGTCTTTATTTCATCCAAAAGACGTTAAAGCTGTAGAAAATCACATGCAAGAAATAATGAAAGGCAATGAGCATTGTGAAATAGATTATAGGTTTAAGCATAAAAATGGTCATTGGGTTTGGTGCTATTCTATAGACTCTCCTTTTGAAATAGATAAAGATGGTAATGTTAACAGTTTTATTGGTGTTTTTATAGATAATACTTTGAAAAAAACTTTTGAAGAAGAATTAAAAACCTCTTTAGAAAAAGTAAAACGTTCTAATGAAGAGTTATCACAATTTGCATATATAGCTTCTCATGACTTACAAGAACCATTAATGAATATAATGGGTTTTGTAAAAATACTATTAACAAATTATATTGATAAAGTTGATGAACAAGGAGCAGAAATATTAAGAACTATTAATCTTTCTTCAAATCGAATGCATCTTTTAATTAATGCATTATTAAATTATTCTAGAATTGATAATGACAAACAATTAATAAATTTTTCTCCTGCTCAAGTTTTAAAAGAAGTTTTAGAAGACAGTTCTACAATTATTAAAGATAAAAACGTAACTGTACATACAAAAAATTTGCCAAATAAAATATCTGGTTATAAAGTAATCTTTAGTCTTTTATTACAAAACTTAATCTCTAATGCTATTAAATATAATAGAAATAAAAAACCTATTGTAACAATATCTTGTCTTGAAAAATATAATAGATATGAATTTAAAATTAAAGACAATGGTATTGGTATAAATAAAGCGCATTTTGATAAAGTTTTTGAGCTTTTTAAACGCCTACATAATGACTCTGAATTTAAAGGAACTGGTATTGGTTTGGCCCAATGTAAAAAAGTTGTTTCTTTACATAATGGAGATATTTGGGTAGAATCTATAGAAGGAAAAGGAAGTAGTTTTTATTTTACAATTTCAAAAAATTTAAAGTAAATTTTTTCAATATTGATTAGTAGATAACAAAACTAAAGTACAAGCTATTTCTGATTCTATATTATGCTCTTGTAATAATTTTACAAACTCCAAATTTTCTGTTCCTGGATTAAAAATAACCCTTTTAGGTTGTAAATTAATGATATACTCATAATATTCCACCTGTCTTTTGGAATTTAAATATAATGTAACTGTTTCAATATTATCAAATGGAATTTTCTCATCATTGATAACAACATCCAAAACTTTCCCCTTTCTCAATCCTATAGCAGAAACTGCTATTCCTTTATCTCTCAATCTTTTAATAGCAATATTAGAGTACCTGTTAGGGTTCACTGAGGCTCCAATAACTAGTGTTACATTTTTCATAGTGTTAATGATACGTTAAACTAAGTTAATATTCGTAACAAAGATAAACATTAAAGCGTCTATAAGACATCAATCAAAATAAATTCAAATCAACCAAAATGAAAAAAATACTACTATTCACATTGCTAATCATATCCGAAAATTCTTTTGCGCAAATGGCAAAAAACAAGCTCCCAAAACCTGGAGTAATATCTGGTAAGGTTATAGACAACAGTACTAAACAGGCTTTACCATATGTAAACGTTGTTGTTAGAGATTTAGCTAAAAAGATTATTACTGGAGGAATTACTGATGAAAAAGGACTTTTTACTATTAAAGATTTACCTAGAGGTAAAAGCTTAGTAGAAGTTCAGTTTATTGGTTACAAAACGTTTTCAAAAGAAATCGATGTTTCTAGTAAAACAAAAAAAATAAATTTAGGTACTATTGCTTTAAGTGAAGATAGTGCAACTTTAGATGAAGTTGTTGTAAGAGCAGAAACTTCTACTGTTGTTCAAAAAGTAGACAGAAAAGTTATTAATGTAGGTAAAGATTTAACTTCTGCAGGAGCAACAGCTTCAGAACTTTTAAATAATGTACAATCTGTAAGTGTTGATAGCCAATCAGGTAACATTAGTTTAAGAGGAAACGAAAATGTTCGTGTTTTAGTGGACGGAAAACCAACAAATGTGCCAGCTGCACAATTGCTAAAACAAATACCATCTACATCTATAAAAAGCGTAGAATTAATTACAAATCCTTCAGCAAAATACAATCCAGAAGGAATGAGTGGAATTATCAACATCATTTTGAACAAGAATGCTAATATGGGATTCAATGGTTCATTAAATACTGGTGTAGAAGCAGGGCATTATGTACGTTACAATGCATCTACTAATATGAATTATAAAACCGGAAAAGTGAACTTTTTTACCAACTATGGATTCAATGGTGGTGAAAGGTACAACTTTGGTTATGTAAATAGACCTGGAGTAAATAACCAAGATTTTATATTTATTAATGATAATGAATCTCACTTATTTAAATTTGGTGCAGATGTATATTTAGATGACAAAAACACGTTGTCTTTTTATACAACTCAAAACTTGTTTGATAGCAATGCTGGTGGACGTGCAAAAATATTTGACGCTTCTAATAATTTATTAGAACATTCTCCAAATACTCAAATTTCTGAAAGTCATAATCAAACTTATAATGTAAATTATAAACATAATTTTGATAAAAAAGGACATAATATAGAAGTTGAAGCTACATTTACTAAGAATGATTCTCCTAATGATTTAACAAATTCGTTTGAATTAAATCCAAGTGAAAATTATTTTAATGATATAGAGAATACCAGAAATAACACTTTGATTAATTTAGATTATACTAATCCTGTTTCTGAAAACGGAAAATTAGAATTAGGTTTAGAATATAGAGTTAATAAAACTGACAATACAAACAATACAAATCAAATTGGTTTTAATAACTCTTCATTTTCTTATGATAGAGATATTTACTCTGGATATGTAAATTATAGTCATAAGTTTGGAAAAGTAACAATGCAACTTGGAACTAGAATAGAGAATTATGAAATTACTGGTATTTTTAATCAAGATACACAACCTACAGAAAAAGTAACTGATAAAATATTTACTGCTTATCCATCAGCATTTTTCACTTATAATCCTTCTGAAAAAAATCAATATCAATTAAGTTATAGTAGAAGAGTGGATAGACCAGGTATTGGGCAAGTTAACCCAATTAGAGAATGGAGTACTCCATTAATTACTTCTGTTGGTAATCCTGATTTAGTTCCTCAATTCACCAATTCTATTGAAGTAAATTATACAAGAAAAATAAAAGGTGGCTCTATTACTTTTGGTACTTTCTATAGAAACATAAACGACGCAATAAATAGAGCAACTTACAAAGACCCTTCAGATCCAAATAACGCTAGACAAATTTTAACTTTTGCTAATTTTGACGATACAGACGCTTATGGTTTAGAGTTTTCTACGAACTATAAAATTGCAAAATGGTGGAGAGCAAATGCTAGTATGGATTTTTATTCTCAAAAACAATTTGGTACAACTGATTTAAGTAATCCTAATGCAGCAATAAGAGAAGTAACTGCAGAAATTTTTAATGCTAGAATTAGCAATAGTTTTACTGTTTCTGAAAATTTAAAATTACAACTTTTTGCAATGTATAGAGGTGCTAATAGAGATATTCAATGGAACGTATCTCCAATGAGGATGGTTAATTTAGGAGCAAACTATAACGTATTAAAAGGGAAAGGAAGCCTTTCTTTTAGAGTAAATGACATCTTTAATACAATGCGATTTAAATTTGATTCTACTACTCCATTTGTACAAGATGGAAGATTTAAATGGGAAAGTAGAACTGCTTACTTAGGCTTCAACTACAGATTTGGTAGTGGAAAAAACAAAGCCAAAAGAAGAAGAAATAGAGATAATAATGAAAAATCTGGTGGTGGAGGATTCTTATAAATTTAAATATATTCCTCATAAATATTCTAATAAAAAAATCCAAAGTTTTAACAACTTTGGATTTTTTTATTTTTTTAAAATGATTATTACCACCTAATAATTACAGAACCCCAAGTAAAACCACTACCAAAAGCAGCCAAGACTACTAAATCGTTGTCTTTTATTTTGCCTTCTTCCCAAGCTTCAGTTAAGGCTATTATTACAGAAGCAGCAGTTGTATTTCCGTATTTTTGAATGTTGTTATGCACTTTATCATCTGTTAATCTAAACTTCTTTTGAATAAATTGAGCTATTCTTAAATTCGCTTGATGAGGAATTAACATATCAATTTGTTCTTTCTCTAAATTATTTGCTGCTAAACCTTCTACTATAGCTTCAGAAAAACGAGTAACTGCATGTTTAAATACAAATTGTCCATTCATATAAGGAAAATAAGATTGGTCATCTGGATCATTAGCTTCCAAAATTTCAGGCACCCATCTTCCTGTACTTGGCCCATCTAACATTAATTCTCTTGCGTGTTTTCCTTCAGAGTGTAAATGCGATGATAAAATTCCTTTTCCTGCTGAAATTTCTGAATCTGAACATCTTGATAAAACTGCAGCTCCAGCTCCATCACCAAAAATAACAGTTACCCCTCTACCTCTTGTTGATTTTTCTAATCCACCAGAATGATTTTCAGCACCAATCACCAAAATATTTTTATACATTCCTGTTTTAATAAACTGATCAGCAACTGACATCGAATATATAAATCCAGAACATTGATTACGAACATCTAACGCACCAATTGTTGGCATATCTAACATATCTTGCACACGAACTCCACCTCCAGGAAAATACATATCTGGACTTAAAGTAGCAAACACAATAAAATCGATATCGTCTTTAGTTAAACCTGCTCTTTCAATGGCAATTTTAGCAGCTTTTGCACCCATTGATGAAGTATTATCACCAGTCTTTGGATCAATCCATCTTCTTTCTTTAATTCCTGTTCGTTCTTGAATCCATTCATCAGAAGTATCCATAAATTCTTTTAAGTCATTATTAGTAACAATATTATCAGGAACATAATAACCAAGACCTGTGATTTTTGAATTATACATATTATAAAGTGTTATTTTTTAATGATTTCATATTTGTGGTTAGCTAAAATAGTGAATTTATTTAGATTCCCTTTTTCAAGGGAATGACAATTTAAAGGAATATTTGAATCTAATTATCAAGTATACTCTTTTTTACTAAAAACTGACGGAAACCAACAAATTCTGTCATCTTGTCACAATACATCTTTTGGTATTTTTTTTGACTATTCATTCAACAGAAATTAAAACTATTTGTTATAAGGTATTGTCATTTCGAGTGAATTTTTGAGGAACGAAAAAATTTGAATCGAGAAATCTAGATTTCCACATAAAGTCGAAATGACAAAACAGTATAACATCAACAAAAACTAAAACATAAATTATGAGCAAAGGAAACATTAATGTATCAGTAGAAAATATTTTTCCACTGATTAAAAAATTCTTGTATTCTGATCACGAAATCTTTTTACGTGAATTAATTTCAAACGGAACAGATGCAACTACTAAACTAAAACACTTAATTTCTATTGGTGAAGCTAAAACAGAATTAGGTGATGCAAAAATTGAAATCAGTATAGACAAAAATGCAAAAACCTTAACGATTAAAGATCAAGGTTTAGGGATGACTGCTGATGAAGTTGAAAAATACATCAACCAAATTGCATTTTCTGGTGCTGAAGAATTTTTAGACAAATATAAAGATGATAAAAACGAAACAGGTGTAATTGGACACTTTGGTTTAGGTTTTTATTCTGCTTTTATGGTAGCTGATAAAGTTGAAATCTTTACAAAATCTTTTAAAGACGAACCAGCTGCACATTGGACTTGTGATGGTTCTCCTGAATATACTATTGTTGAACACGACAAAGCTGACAGAGGTACAGAAATCGTTTTACACATTGCAGAAGACTCAACAGAGTTTTTAGAAGAAGGTAAAATTCGTGGTTTATTAACAAAATATAATCGTTTTAACCAAGTGCCAATTAAATTTGGAACTAAAAAAGTAAACGATCCTGAGCACGAGCCTGCAACAATTACTGATAAAGATGGTAAAGAAACTAAAGAACCTCACAGACAAATTGAGGTTGATGACATTATCAATAATACTGATCCAGCTTGGACAAAAAAACCAGCAGATTTAGAAAAAGAAGACTACACAAACTTCTATAGAGAATTGTATCCAATGCAATTTGAAGAGTCTTTATTCCACATTCATTTAAATGTTGATTATCCTTTTAATTTAACAGGAATTTTATTCTTCCCTAAATTATCTCAAAACTTAGATATGCAGAAGGATAAAATCCAATTGTATCAAAATCAGGTTTTTGTAACTGATAATGTAGAAGGAATTGTACCAGACTTTTTACAGATGTTAAAGGGTGTAATTGATTCTCCAGACATTCCATTAAACGTATCTCGTTCTTATTTACAAGCTGATGGAGCTGTTAAGAAAATCTCAGGTTATATTACTAAAAAGGTTGCTGATAAATTATCATCATTATTCAAAAAAGATCGTGAAGATTTTGAGAAAAAATGGAACGATATCAAAGTAATTATTGAGTATGGAATGTTATCTGAAGACAAATTCTTTGACAAAGCAAAGAAATTTGCTTTATACCCAACAGTTGCAGATACCTATTTTACGTTTGATGAGTTGATTGAAAAAACAAAAGATACACAAACTGACAAAGATGGTAACCACGTAATTTTATATGCAGCTAACAAAGATGCACAACACAGTTACATACAAGATGCTACTGCTAAAGGTTATGAAGTTTTAATATTAGACTCACCAATTATTTCGCACTTAATGCAGAAGTTAGAAGGTGGAGATGCAAAAGTAAAATTCTCTAGAGTTGATGCTGATCATATTGATAATTTAATTAAGAAAGAAGATAACGTAATTTCTAAATTATCTGACGAAGAAAAAGAAAAACTAAAGCCAGTTATAGAAGGTGCTGTAAATAACCAAAGTTATACAGTACAATTAGAAGCTATGGATTCTGCTTCTTCTCCATTTATTATTACTGTACCAGAATTTATGCGTAGAATGAAAGAAATGCAAGCTTCTGGTGGTGGTGGAATGATGGGAATGGGTAACATGCCAGATATGTACAATTTGGTTGTAAATACTAATAGCCCATTAGTTTCAGAAATTTTAGCTGCTGATGAAGACAAGCAAAAAGGTTTAATTTCTCAAGCATTTGATTTGGCAAAATTATCTCAAAACCTATTACATGGTGAGGAGTTAACCAACTTTATTAAAAGAAGTTATGAGTTGATTAAGTAATTCGCTCAGATATTAACGAATTATAAAAAAGCCTCCAATTCTAAATTTAGAATTGGAGGCTTTTAAATATTAAAAAGACAATCTTACTTATTCAAATACATTTTACGTCTTGAATATAAATCGTAAAAGTAGTCATCTTTTAAAGAATATATAAGCATGGTTAATTTGTTCTGTAAATTTAATTTTTGGTTTTAACCTACACATATTCACCTTTATTTATATCGTATAAAAATTCCTTATATCAGTTTACTCAATAGGTTTAATACTAAATTTAGTATTTAAAATATTCTTTAGTTGATGCATACCCTCATAATCATAAATTGAAACACCATCTTTTGCAACGATAAGGTCGTGTACTGTAGTATTAAATTTAAACAATTGTCTTAAATAATGGTAATCGTCTTGTGGTATTCTAATGGAATTTGTAAATCCATTTTTTAATACACTTTTGTTATACTTTTCTAAGGAAGAATCACTTTTATTTGTAATATTTAGAAAAACAACCTCTTTATTATCGCAAAAACTTTTTCGTCTTAATTTCATACGCTCTAAACCTTTTCCTTGATAATAAGACCAAGGATTCCAAAATTGGACAACAACAACTTTACCATTATAAGGAGCTATCAATTTATTAAATATTTTAGTTCCTTTTTCATTTTTTGGTAATGTATAAAATTCTGGTTTATCTATTTTTCTTTCTAATAAATCATCTCCTACTTTTAGTAAATGCGGACTCGTAATTCCTTTTTTTAATTCATTCCAGTACCAATTTTTATCTTTATAAATGTTAGATTTGAAAAGGTAATTGAGTTGTCTGGTTTGTATAATTTCATAAACTAAATTATTTTTAATATCCAAAGTATTAGCTATAGAATCTTTCATTTTTTTAACTCTAATAAATTCTTTACGCCAAGCAATAGCTGACTGTTTTTCTGCATATTTTCTTAAGATTACTTTATGTTTTTTTGTAAAATTTGAAATTCGTTCTTTATTCTCATTAAAAAAATTTTTATCAATATTTCCAATTGAATTTTGCAGAAAAGTTTTGTCTTCAGTACTTATTTTTAAGTTATTCTTTTCTAAGTAGCTTAAAAAAGCTTCTGATAAAAAGTCAGTAGAGGTAGTTATTACTGAACTTTTCACTTTTAATTGGGGAGCATATTCTAATCTATTTATAAAATTAGAAAAATTTTGATTTACCAATATAGATTGTTTATCTAATGGCAGGTCTTTTATAAAATCGTAATAATCTTCTGGTAAAGTATCATCAATATTAGTTGCCTTTCTTTTTCCTTGACCGTATCTTGGAGAATAAGTTGGTGAGTAATAATCGAATAAAGAATAATACGTTTCTAGTAAAACTTCATTTTTTAATAGTTCACTTGTTTTTAAATCTATTACGCCACTTTGTTCATATCCATTAATCTTATTTAAAGCATCAGATTTAAATTGAAGTATATAATTTTTAAACGCTACAGGTTTCATTATTGCTTCTTTTTTTTGAAAATCACGAGAACTATAATCTGGTTTATAATTGAGTAAGTTGCTATTTATAGCACCTAAAACTCCTTGATAAGTTACATTTTTTAATGGGTAAGAAATACGCCTTGGTTGTTTAATATCTTCCCAATTTAAAATAACAGATAAGTTTTGCCCAGGTTCTGCATAAAAGGATATTACTTGATTTTTAATTGAAAAATAGCTCTGAGTAGGATATGCTAAAGGCAATTCTAACTCAAAACGTCCATCTTTATGGATTTCTATAACTCTAGGTTTCTGCTCTCTAGTTAACTGATTTGTATAATAATACATTCCTGTTTTTGCTCCTTGTGTTTGGTCATAACCTTTTATATAACCAATAATTCTGGCATTCTTTTTAGTAAAAAAAGCGGGTGATTCAAAAGTTTTTAAAACAGTAGTTGTTGTATTTGCTAATTCTTTATCTAACCATTTTTTAACATAAGTAGGTATTTTATTTACAGTACTAACTTTATTTGTTTTAATCTGATTTTCGATTGGTTTAGCTTCACAAAACAAAAAGGTTAATGCAAAAAATAAGGTTGTTACAATAGTTTTCATAGTTTTCAGTTTATTGGTTTATATATTTTTTGATGATTTCTTTATATGTTCTACCAGATGTTATTGTTGTGTTTTTTCCATCTAATAGATGTATGATATATCTATTATTAAAATACTTCTGAATACTTTTAATAGCATTGGTATTTATTAAATAACTTCTATGCACTCTTAAAAAGTTATTTGGCATTTTTTTTTCTAATTGGGTTAATGACTGCTCAATAATTTCTGTACCAGAAGTTGTATGTACTGTAACATACTTATCAGTAGCTTCAAAATGACTAATATTTTCTAGCTTTATAAAAGTGATTTTATCTTTCTTTTTAACAGTAATTGATGTAATGTGTTCTTTTTCTTTAGAAATGGTTTTAATCGCTTTTAAAACATTTTCTTTTGAAAAATTAGTTTTTAATTGTTCAATTTTTAAAACAGTTTGTTGCAAGCGTTCTTTTTTTACAGGTTTTATTAAATAATCTATACTATTGGTCTCAAAAGCTTTTAAAGAATATGCTTCATAAGCAGTACAGAAAATAACCATTGGTATATTTTCTAGTTTTGTTAAGAGCTCAAAACCTGTTAAACCTGGCATTTCTATATCTAAAAAAATAAGATCTGGTTTTAAATCCTCAATTAGTTGTTTGGCTTCTCTTCCATTTTTGGCTTCTCCAATAATTTTAAAAACATTAGAAAACTCATTTATTAGTTTTATAAGACGAACTCTTGCCAAACGTTCATCATCAATAACTAAAACAGTGTACGCTTTTTTCATAAATGGAATTGGATTGGTATTGAAATTTCTATTTTTTTACTAGGCGTGTTTGTCCAAAGTAAATTTGCTTTATCTCCATAGCTTAAGCGTAATAAATCGCTTACAGATTGTAAACCAAAACCACTATAAATATTCTCTGGAAAATCAACACCATTATCAGTAATAGCAATCATCAAATTATTTTGTACTTGTTTTATCACTAAATGTATTTCTCCATTTTCTTCCGTTTTTGAGATGCCATGTTTTACTGCGTTTTCAATTAAAGGTTGTAAAATATACATGGGTATTTCTTTTTCTAACAGATTGTCTGCTACATCAATTGTATATTGTAAACGTTCTTCAAATCTAATTTTTTCGATTTTTAGATAATTTCTAACCATTAAAACTTCTTCTTTAACAGTACTCATTTTTTTCCCTTTTCTATTGATGGAATACCGAAATAAATCTGATAGTGCCATCATCATTTCTTCTGCTTTACTTGTGCTTTCGTTCATTAAACTAGTGATAGAATTTAAAGAATTGTACAAAAAATGAGGGTTGATGTGCGCATGCAATAACTTTAACTCATTTTTTGCATTCAGTTCCTTTAACTTGCTTAATTCTAACTCTTTCTGACTGATAATCGAATCTGAATAATGGTTTAAATACATAAACAACCCACGAGTTAAAGTCAATCCTACAAACAGAAAGAACAAAACAGTATTATCAAAATAGAATTCTTTTGTTGTATCCATTAGAAAAAAAAGTATCATAAAAGGAATCAATAATAGCGATAAGGTTAATACCAATTTCATAAAAAATTGATACACAAAACCGACATAATTATTAATGAATTTTTGTTCGATAAACCAAAGCAAAAAAGAAACTACAAAGGTAGAAATTAAAAGATACAGAAAACCAAAAACGGATTGTTCTAAGGTTATTACAGTTTCTATCCTAATGAAATAGTTATATATCCACTGTAAATTAATCAAACTAAAAAAGACAATAAAAATTGAAAAAAAATAAGTTTTATACGTCGCTTTTTTACGATTCATAAAACCAAATGAAAGTAAAAATAACAACAAGAAATAAACAGTTAATACAATATAGGTTTCTATTTTGGCTAACTTTTTATTTAAAAACAGATTTGCATATCTATAGGGATATGTTTTGTACATATAATCAGAAAACTGTGATTTAAAATCATCTGCATATAATTTTGATACTAAAAATTTATCTAAATCTGTAAACTGCTTATCTAAAATTGTAAAAGTTGGATCGTTAAAAGTGGCTTCTAAAGGATATTTAAGGTTTAAAAAAAGTGAATCATCTAACGTATAATCTACAAAACAAATAGTTCTTAAAACTTCAAACTGAATGTATTTTTTTCTATCTTCTGAAGACGTACTATCATTAAAGCTAAAATAAAGCATTCTTTGTTGCATATTTGCACCTCGCTTATTTTGATACTCATCAACTTCAAAATCCAGCCTTAAAGTCGATGAAACTACATCAAAATAAGAATATCCTTGTGTTTTAGTATTGTTTTTATTTTTTACAAATGATGAAAAGGTATCTTTTGTAAAATTGAAAAAGAAATCTACTTTTTTATTGGGCACTACTTTTTTTAATTCTTCAATAACATTTAAAACAGCCAAACTATCTTGTTCTGTAGCATTTGTTAGGGTAAATAATATAGGTCCTGAAAGTTTATTAGCATCAATAAAGTTTCTGTCTATTTTACCATTAAAAAGTTTATCTTTTATATATTCCCAGCTGATATCTTTTTCTTTTTTGGAATATCCTTGTTTTTCTATTGTATTTACTAATGAAACTTCTGAAGCATTTATTACTATAAATACCAAGGGAATAAAAAGAAGAAGTATTAAAATTATTTTTTTCATAGCAATTTTATTATACCACAAAGAAAGCAGTATCATCTGTTTTTAAAAATATTTTTCCGACGAACAGCATTATTTTTAAAATTTTATCAAATAATTGTATTAGTAATATAAAAAGAAACACCCAACTTTTAAATAAAGTTGGGTGTTTTTGTAATAAAAAAATAAGTACTATTTATTCAAATACATTTTACGTCTTGAATATAAATCGTAAAAGTCGTCATCTTTTAAAGAATCAATAAATAAGATACTTTCTCCTGTAGATTTCATTTCTGGTCCTAGTTTCTTATCAACATTTGGAAACTTGTTAAATGAGAAAACTGGTTGCTTAATCGCAAATCCATCTAATTGTGGATTGAAATTAAAATCAGTAACTTTATTATGACCTAACATTACTTTAGTTGCATAGTTTACATAAGGTTCTTTATAAGCTTTTGCTATAAAAGGTACAGTTCTAGAAGCTCTTGGATTGGCTTCTATAATATAAACGATGTCATTTTTAATTGCAAACTGAATATTGATTAAACCTACAGTTTTTAACTCTCTTGCAATTGTATGTGTATGATCTTTAATTTGTTGCATTACAAACTCACCTAAATTAAAGGCTGGTAAAGTTGCATTAGAATCTCCTGAGTGAATTCCACAAGGTTCTATATGCTCCATAATTCCTATGATATACACATTTCCATCAGCATCACAAATTGCATCTGCTTCAGCTTCAATTGCACCATCTAAATAATGATCCAACAAGAGTTTATTATTTGGCATTCTACCTAATAAATCGACAACATGCTCTACCAATTCTTCTTTGTTGATGACAATTTTCATTCCTTGACCACCTAAAACATAAGAAGGTCTTACTAAAATTGGGAAATCCAATTCATCAGCTAAAACCAAAGCTTCATCTGCAGTTTCTGCAATTCCGAATTCAGGATAAGGAATTTTGTTTTCTTTCAACATTGCAGAAAAACGTCCTCTATCTTCAGCAATATCTAAAGCTTCAAAAGAAGTTCCTATAATTTTAATTCCATATTTCGTTAACTTTTCAGCTAACTTCAAAGCAGTTTGCCCACCTAATTGTACAATAACTCCTTCTGGTTTTTCATGACGAATAATGTCATAAATATGTTCCCAAAAAACAGGTTCGAAGTATAATTTATCAGCAGTATCAAAATCTGTAGAAACTGTTTCTGGATTACAGTTAATCATAATTGTTTCATAACCACATTCTGCAGCTGCTAAAACTCCATGCACACAACAGTAATCAAACTCAATTCCTTGTCCAATTCTGTTTGGTCCAGAACCTAAAACAACAATTTTCTTCTTATCAGTTACAATACTTTCATTTGCAATGGTAATTTCTCCATCTGCAGTTTCAATTTCATTTTCAAAAGTTGAATAATAATAAGGAGTTTTGGCTGTAAATTCTGCAGCACAAGTATCAACTAACTTATATACTCTTTGAATTTTAAACTCTTCTCTTTTGCTATAAACTTGGCTTTCAAAACAATCTAGCATGTGTGCTATTTGTCTATCACCATAACCTTTTTGTTTTGCTTCTAATAACAAATCTCTATCAATAGTATCAATGTTATATGTAGAAATTTCTTTCTGTAATTGGAATAATTCTTCATATTGCTTTAAGTACCACATGTCAATTTTTGTGATATCATAAATCTTGCTCAAAGGAATTCCCATTGCAATTGCATCATAGATTGCAAAAACTCTGTCCCAACTTGCGTTGGTTAATTTTTCTATAATTTGGTTGTAGTTGGTGTATCCTTTTCCATCAGCTCCTAAACCATTTCTCTTAATCTCTAAAGATTGAGTAGCTTTGTGCAATGCTTCTTGGAAAGAACGTCCAATACCCATTACTTCTCCAACAGCTTTCATTTGTAATCCTAAAGTTCTGTCTGAACCTTCGAATTTATCAAAATTCCAACGTGGTATTTTTACGATTACATAATCTAAAGTTGGCTCAAATAAAGCAGAAGTAGATTTTGTAATTCCGTTTTCTAATTCATCTAAAGAATACCCAATGGCTAATTTTGTAGCTACTTTTGCAATAGGATAACCAGTTGCTTTAGATGCTAATGCTGATGAACGAGAAACACGAGGGTTAATTTCAATAGCAATAATTTCTTCTTTTTCATCTGGAGAAACTGCAAACTGCACATTACAACCTCCTTCAAAATCACCAATAGAACGCATCATATGGATAGCCATATCACGCATTTTTTGATACGTCTTGTCAGAAAGTGTCATTGCTGGAGCAACAGTAATTGAATCTCCTGTATGAATACCCATTGGATCCATATTTTCGATAGAACAGATAATCACAACATTATCATTCTTATCTCTCAATAATTCTAATTCGTACTCTTTCCAACCCATCATTGCTTTATCAATCATCACCTCATGAATTGGTGATGCTTCTAAACCTCTGCTTAATAATTCGTCAAAATCTGCAGGATCATAAACGATAGAAGCTCCTGCTCCACCTAATGTATAAGAAGAACGAATTACTAATGGAAATCCAAATTTCTGAGCTATTTCTTTTCCTTTTAAGAATGAAGTTGCAGTTTCTTGAGGTGCCATTGCTACTCCAATTTTGCCCATCAATTCTCTAAACTGCTCTCTATCTTCTGTAACATTAATTGCATTGATATCAACACCAATCATTTTTACATCAAAATCTTTCCAAATTCCTTTGTCATCAGCTTCAATACATAAATTCAATGCTGTTTGACCTCCCATTGTTGGTAAAACTGCATCAATTTGTGGATGCTCTTTTAAAATTTGAATAATAGATTTGGTTGTTAATGGCAACAAGTATACATGATCTGCCATAGATGGGTCAGTCATAATAGTTGCAGGATTAGAATTGATTAAGATTGTTTCAATTCCATCTTCTCTTAAAGAACGTAAAGATTGTGAGCCTGAATAATCAAATTCACATGCTTGACCAATTACAATTGGTCCTGATCCGATAATTAAAATGGATTTAAGGTCTTCTCTTTTTGGCATTGTAAGTTGTTGTGTTATTTAGTGTTACAAAAATAGTTAGTGCTTAGATATAAAAAAAGGTGTTACTTAAAAAAGTAACACCTAATATATTAACAATTGTTAATCATTTTTATTTTTTATGTCTTGTTTCAGATGAAACAGAAATTTTCTTTCTTCCTTTTGCTCTTCTACGAGCCAATACTTTTCTACCATTAGCAGAAGCCATTCTTTCCATGAAACCGTGTTTGTTTCTTCTCTTTCTCTTTGATGGTTGATACGTTCTTTTTGGCATTATATGTATTTTTAAAAATCTTCTTTAATAATTTATTTCGCTACACGAATTTTACCTCGTTAAAAGCGTGGGCAAATATACAACTGTTTTTATTTTTGACAAATAGTATTTGAAAAAAAATGAAATTATTTTTCACAAACCCAAAAGTAATCTTTTTTTCAATGTTTTTAATGATTTTTATTTGTGATAAAAACGAGAGTTAGTACTTTTGCGCAAACCTAAAAGAACCATGCACAATACTAAATACGTTTTTGTAACAGGAGGCGTAACTTCATCACTTGGAAAAGGAATTATAGCAGCATCTTTAGCCAAACTATTGCAAGAAAGAGGCTTTTCTGTAACCATTCAAAAATTAGACCCATACATTAATATAGATCCAGGAACATTAAATCCTTATGAACATGGGGAATGTTATGTAACTGATGATGGAGCTGAAACTGATTTAGATCTTGGTCATTATGAACGTTATTTAAACATTCCTACTAGCCAAGCTAACAATGTAACTACTGGTAGAATCTATCAATCAGTAATCAACAAAGAAAGAAAAGGAGAATTTTTAGGAAAAACAGTTCAGGTAATTCCTCATATTACTGATGAAATCAAACACAGAATTCAAATTTTAGGTGAAACTGGCGATTATGATATCGTGATTACTGAAATTGGAGGAACTGTTGGGGATATAGAATCTTTACCTTATGTAGAGTCTGTAAGACAAATGCTTTGGGAAAAAGGAGAAGAAAACGCTATTGTTATTCATTTAACACTTGTTCCTTATTTAGCTGCAGCTGGTGAATTAAAAACAAAACCTACACAACATTCAGTAAAAATGTTGATGCAGAGTGGAGTAAGTCCAGATATTTTGGTTTGTAGAACTGAACATGAAATATCTGATGATATCAGAAGAAAACTAGCTTTATTTTGTAATGTTAAGAAAGAAGATGTTATTCAATCTATTGATGCAGAAACCATTTATGATGTTCCTAATCTAATGCTAGAAGAAGGTTTGGATGAAGTGGTTTTGAAAAAACTACAGCTATCATCACCTTTAAAACCTGAACTTAAAGTTTGGAATA
>CBFHKA010000007.1:0-7693 GCA_965656305.1 Polaribacter sp.
TATAAAGGCATATCCTAACCCTTCAAATGGTGCATTTAAGATGTTTTTTCCCGAGAATATAAAATCAATTCATTTGCAAGTTTATAATATTCAATCTCAATTAATTTCTTCAAAAAATTATCTAGTTAATGGAGGTATTGTTAATTTAAATATAAATAATCATCCTAGTGGTATTTATTTTGTAAAAGTTAATTTAGAGAACCCAATATTTCTTAAATTAATAAAAAAATAGGGTGAATAAAGTGAAAATATTAGTAAAAAGTATTTTTTTGCTAACCTTATTTCAAAAACATCACAGTAGCTACTATATTTATTAAAATTAAAATAAAATGATAAAAAAATCAATAATAAAGCTATTTAGACTTTTTTTTCTTTTAAATTTAGTAACACAAACTATTAGCGCACAAGAGTATCCTTTTACCTTACCGAGCACAATTACAGCTACCTTAAACGTAAACACTTCACAAAAAGAAGCATTTAATAATAAGCTAATTGGGTATAATATTCAAGGTTTTAAAACAAAAACACAACAAGATTTTATAAAATTAGTAGATCCAGTAACCATAAGATTTCCTCATGGAGTTTGGGCAAATTTCTATGAATGGGAAACAGATGGCTATCAACAAGATAGTTATGATAATAGAGATCATCAAACAGCACTAGACGTTTACGTAAGAAGTTTTAAAGGAGAAATTGGTGGAATAGCAGAATTAAATGCCGATAAAAAATCAATAAACAATGGTAAAGGCTATGATATGATGTGGACCTACACCATAAATTTTGATGATGGAGCAAGCAGCGTTGCAAGAGCAAAAAAAGATATTGGTATAGGTCTGGAAGTGAATGCAATAGAACTCGGAAACGAACATTTTTGGAGAGGACAAAGAGCATTAAGAACAGAAACACCAGAAATGTATTTGGCAGCAGCAACTGAAGTTTCATCAGCTTTAAAAGCAGAATTTCCAGATATTAAATTGTCTTTACCTTTAAGTTGGAGAAGAAGTCACGAAACTTATAATAATACAATTAAAGGAGATGGCAGTTTTTTTGACGCCATTTCTTTGCATAAATATATAGGTGCAGATCCAGATGTGCCAGGTGAAAGTAATAAAGCTTACAGCTCAATTTTAACCGCAAAATTACAACTAGAAGAAGATGCAAACTGGGTAAGAACTTTTGCGCCAGGAAAACCAATTTGGCTTACAGAATGGGGTGTTAATGCAAGTAATAATGATGTTGTACATGCAGCAGCTTGTTTAGGAATGACAGATGTATATCTATTTATGGCAGAAAACCAAGATATTTACGAAAGAGCCAATTGGTTTATTTTTAATCGCGTATTAAATGCAATGGTGGTTTTAGGTGATGATAAAGAACCTTTATATCCTCTACAAAAAAGAGCCTATTTATCTACTTACGAAATTATTCAAGATGTATTTAGAGATGCAACTATGTTAAACGGAACACTAACATCTTCTGCGCAATTAACAGTAGACAGAGGTTCTGTAAATGCTGTAAATGCTAGAGCAACAACAGATGAGTTTGGTGAAACTAAAGTAATTGCAGTAAACTTAACAGATAAACCTGTTACTTTTAAGTTACAATTTGATGGAGTTAATTACACCAAGAGTTTTAAACACGAAGCATTGGTTTTTAATAATTTAGGTGTTGTTTCAAATGTGCCTTATGAATCCAATCAATTAGAGATAATCAAAGAAGGAACAGGTGCAATTATCTTACCTCCTTTATCAGTAAGTAAAATTTCTAAAATTTATTTTGATGATGCTATTCAACTTATAGAAGGTACAATTGAAGCAGAAAATCATAAAAATGGAGGAGAAGGAATTGGCTTTTCGGATACAACTATAGATAATACTTTAAGTGATGGACTAGATGTGGATGGTGTTGATATTGGTATGATAAACAATATCACTTTTGTAGGAGATACTAAAATTGGAGAATGGTTAAAGTATGATGTAAATATTTTAGAAACTGGCGATTATGATTTTGAGTTTATCTATACATCAGAAAATCAAAATGGATTAATAAGTGTAGCGATTGATAATAATTTAGTTTTTGATGATTTTTCTTTAGTACAAACAACCAATCAAACAGATTATAAAGCACAAACAAAACTAGATGTTTCTTTAGTAAAAGGACTCCATACACTTAAAATTAACATCAAAAATGGAGGATTTAATCTAGATAAAATCATCGTTAAAAAAGTAACACCTACAGCCCCTCCTCTATTTGTTAATATTAATAATGGTGATAATTTTGAACCAGGAGAAAATATTAAAGTAGCAGCAACTTCAGTATTTCCAATTGATAAAATTACAAGTATAGGGTTGTTTGTAAACGACAAATTAGTTAGAAGTATTACTAAAGCACCTTTTACTTGGGGAGAAGAAGGACAAAATGACGCATTACTAGAAAATATAGAAAAAGGTACTTATGTATTAAAATTAGTCTTAACCGATGATAGAAATAGAAAATCAGAAAGTTCCATCACAGTATTAAGCAATAATTACCCAACACAACCTTTTGGAGGAAAGGTGCATACAGTGCCAGGAATTATTCAAGCTGAAGATTATGATATAGGAGGTTCTGGTTTTGCTTACTCAGATTCATCTGCAGGAAATTCTGGAGGAGTTTATAGAGAAGATGATGTAGATATTGTAGTGGATGGTTCAGGGTATATCGTTACCTCTACTAGTGGAAATGAATATTTAAGATATACCGTAAATATTGCAGAAGCTGGTACATATAAAATGAAAATTAATTACAAAACTTTTTCTAGTACATCTAAACCAATTGCTGCTTATGTTTTGTCAAAAGATTTATCTACTTCCAAAGAGCTTTTTTACGATAGAGGAGGATCTGCAACAACAGGTATTCGCAAAGTAACTTCTGGTTCAGATTTTCAAGATTATACTTCAGAATCATTTAATTTGAATGCAGGTTTAATTGTTCTAGAATTAAGAGTTCCCCAAGGAGGCGCAGGCCCTTCTTATGATTATATAACTATTAATAAAACAGAAACTTTAAGTGTCAATCAAAATGATAAAATAACCGAAAAAATAGCTATCTACCCAATACCAAGTAAAGATGGTAAGTTTACTTTAAGTATATATAGTAAATGGGAGGTGTATTCAATTTTAGGGGTTAAAATAGCAAATGGCTCAGGAACCCATATCAATATATCAAATTTTTCAAAAGGTACTTACATTTTAAAAACTGATAAAAAAAGAATTAAAAAATTGTTGTTTTATTAGAAAAAATAGAAAAAAACAGGATAGAACAGGATAGGTTTTATGTGTTTTCTTAATTAATTTGAGCAATTAACAATTAAAACAATATAATTATGAGAAAAATTACTTTAAAAATTAGTGCATTTTTACTTTTTGCAATGGTTGCTTTACAAGCACAAGCTCAGACTTTTACGAGTGAAATAGTTGCAGGGACTAAATACAACTTTCTTAATGTTGGTACAGGTAACTATTTAAGAGGTACAGGTATAACTAGTCTTTACGAAACTACTGACGCTCTTGTTGACGGTGATGTAAATTTTAATTTTTACTTTAATCATCATGACTCTACAGATAAAGGGGCTGATGGAGAATTAGGTACAGAAGATGATGTAGTACACAACTATACAGATGATTGGAACCTCCAAAATGATGCTTATAATCTTACGAAAGACAATGGTTCTATTTTGGGTATTATGAGAGATGCTGGTACTAAATATGTTCACACTAGTTTTAAATACAATCAAAGTTTTAATGCTAATGGAGGTCATAAAACAGACAAGAGGTTTGTTGCTACAGCTGTAGATTTAGGTGGTGGACTAACAGCATTTAAAATTTCTTCATTAAGTTCTGGAGAAACTCCACGATTTATATATGATGATGGTTCAGCTCCTATACCTACTACAGATGAAAATATGGCTGAAGGTACAGAAAGCAATGCTCTTTGGTTGCTTGCACCAGCTACAAATACATTAAGCACTCAAAGGTTCGGTGTAAATGCATTTTCTATTTCTAATCCAGTAAACCATAGATTAACAGTTAAAGGAGCTACATCTAAGGTTAAAGAAATTTCTTTATACTCTGTTCTTGGTAACAAAGTATTATCTAGAAGTTTATACGATGTAAAAGGAGACATTAAACTTAATGTAAGTTCTTTGTCTACAGGCTTGTATATTGTAAAAATGACAGGTAAAAACGGAGAAAGATTTACTAAAAAAATAATAAAACAATAAGTAAGTTTTATATTTTTTACAATTTTTTTAAATCATTCTACTTCAAAAAGTAGAATGATTTTTTTTATCCTAAATTTAAATTATTTGCTTTAATTCTTACAACTAAATACTTATATACCTAGTAAATTAAACGCAACAATCGTTGCTTAATATTAAGAATTTAATGAATAAAAAAGTAATTCAATTACACATTTCTTTAAAAAAGATAATTAAGACATCCTATTAAATTATTTAATAAGGTGTAGGATTAAAAAAATATTACTTAAATTAGATAAAAACATGCTTTATTATTTTGATAAATTTTAATTCAAAAAAGATAGCTTGAAGAAGCTACTATCACTATAGGTAATTCTTTTTTTTGTTAAAAACAGTGTGGTTCTTGGACCAATGTAAGAAATGATAAAAGTTCAACTAGCATAAAATATATTGAGATAAATAGCGTTAAAATACATCAGAGAAAATGAATTGTATCAAACAGATTTCTTAGAAATATTATATGTAAAAACTAAAAAAACTAAACCAATATGCAAAGAGTAGCATTTAAAATGAAACTAAACAAAGGGCAAAAAGAAGCTTATATAGAGAGGCATAATGAGCTATGGCCAGAATTAAAAAGATTATTAAAAGAGGCAGGAGTTAGTGAATATTCTATTTTTTTTGATGAAGAAACAAGTACATTGTTTGCATTTCAAAAAGTATCTGGCAAAGGAGGTTCTCAAGATTTATCATCCAATGAAATTGTAAAAAAATGGTGGGATTTTATGGCGGATATTATGGAAGTAAACCCAGACAATTCTCCAATTTCAATAGCATTAGAAGAAGTTTTTTACTTAGAATAATTTAACATTTTTAACAGTAGTGTACAGGATAGCTTAAGTAAAAAAAGCAATTATCTTTACTAAATTTGTAGAACAAATATCTTGAAATAAGTATTTAAATTAATTTTGAAGTAAGTGAAGAGAAATAAATTATATAGAGAAATATATTTGTGGGCAATTTTAATATTGTTTTTGCAATCATTTCAAGCACAAGTTACCCTAGAAAAAGAAGTTAAAATAACTGATAAAGGGTTGCATTTTGATGGAAGTAAAGTAACGAGTGGTGCTGCTAATACAGGAGAAAATGCCCCTTATGATTTTTTCTTTGGAAGAAACATATCAGCACATGGCGATTGTATTAAAACTTATGGTGATTTTGTCTTTATGACATGGTATAGAGGAGGTAAAGAAGATAGGCATGTTATGCTAACACGTTACAACACAAAAACAGGCACTTCTGCAACAATAGAGTTTCCTCACAGGCATACAGGTTATCAAAACAAATGGTGGATTGGCGAATCGCATAATACAATTGCAATTGAGGTTAGTCCAATAGACGGAACAATACATATGTTATATGATATGCATGCCTATAGTAGAACAAGACCTTCTGATGGTGCTTTAAGTAATGATTATTTTAGATACACATATTCAACTAAAAATACAGCATCGGTTTCTGACTCAGAATTTACATTAGACAAATTTGTAAAGAATAGTTCTGGTGGTTACAAACATTTAAGTCTAAATGGAGGAGAAGATTACGCTAATTTTGCAGCCTTAACATATCCACAGTTTTTCTTAAATGATGCAGGAGATATTACCATGTACATGCGTGAAGGTGGTAATAATAATGGAGCGTATAAGTTTTCAAAATATGATGCAACTACTTCTAAATGGTCTAACTTTATAGACTTTAACGTATTAAATGCAAGGAGTCAACCTGGAATAACCTACAACTGGGGACTCTATGGAAATATGAAATATGTTAATGGAAAGATTAGAATAGGGTTTCAACGTAGATCACAAAATAATAATGATAAATACCAATATCAAAATGGGGTTTATTATGCCTATTCAGATAATCAAGATGGATCAGATGGTTGGAAAAATCATTCAGGAACACCTTTTTCTTTACCACTTTTTGATGCTGATAAGATAAAGGTAATGGAGCCAGGAGATTATGTACAAACTACTCAGGCAAATAAGGTACATATTGTAGGTGATTTTGATTGGACTGTAACAGAAAAAGGAGATGTACATATTATAAGTCGAGTTAAAGATAATCAGTTTAATGTTACAAAACGTTTGCATACTTATAAACCAGCTGGAGCCCTAGATTTTATTACATCAGAAGATTTTGCTGGAGGAACATCTATTTATACAGCTGGTGAAGATGTTTATATTATTGGATTAAATAATAGTAAACGCGTTTTTGTTGATAAAGCAAAAGGGGGGACCAATAATTTTACAAGGGTTTATGAAGCTACTTCTGGAAGAACCTATGATCATGGTGTAGTATATATAAGTGATGGAAAAATTTATTACTACTTAATGGAGAATTCAACTGGAAATGCTCAACCTTTATATTTACAAATTATAGATTTAGATATTGTACCTCTAGATCCAAAAGGTGCAGACAATTTTGCAATTCAGACTATAGGTGAGACTTGTATAGGAATGGAAAATGGAAAGGTAGTTATAAATGGGACAGCTACTCATGACTATATTGCAACCATTAATGGTGTTGATTATGAGTTTGATAAAGATAAAACCATAGAAGACTTACCTCCAGGGAATTACGATTTATGTATTACAGTTGTTAATGAAGATTATAAACACTGCTATCAATTAACCATAGAAGCAGCAGTTACTTTAGCTGCTAAAATAAGTGTAACTAAGAAATCTGCAGCAGTTTCTGTAGCATCAGGAGAAGCACCTTATAAAGTATTTAAAAACGGAGTGCAAATATTAGAGACCAATCAGTCTAACTTTTCTATAGACGTAAATCATGGCGATACGATTCAAATTAAGAGTAAATCAGCTTGTCAAGGAGAAATGTTAAAAAACATTAATTTATTAGAAGATATAAAAGCATATCCAAACCCATCAAATGGTTTGTTTGAATTGTATATTCCAAATAGCATCAAAACGATTGGTTTAGAAGTGTATAACATTCAGTCTCAGTTAATAATTTCGAAAACCTACACAGTTAATGATGGTAGGGTGCAATTGAATATAGAAGATAAACCAAAAGGAATCTATTTTGTAAAAGTAAATTCTAAAAAACCAGTATTTGTAAAAGTAATAAAGAACTAACATGAAAAAATCATTTATATATTTAACCTTGGTATTATTGATAATAATATCTTGTGGTAAAGGAGAAGGTGAAGGATCAGGAGGCATTGAACAACCAGATGTAAATACAGCACCTTCAATACCCACTCAAGTGTATCCATTAAATAATACTGTTTGTATAGATAATAATATCATATTTGAATGGAATACCTCCACAGATGCAGAAGGAAATAGAATCTCTTATAAGATAGAAATTTCAGAAAACAGTTCATTTTCACCTATATTAGAGACGCAAACAAGTTTTTCGGAATCTAAATTA
>CBFHKA010000008.1:0-5863 GCA_965656305.1 Polaribacter sp.
TATTTTTTTAAGTTCAACTGAAATTCATTATTTTTAAAAAAAGGTAAGTTTGAACCTAAGGGAATTGTAAGTAAATCATTAGAAATGTTGGTGATAAAATCTATAATTTCACCAGCATAAATAGGTGTTTCAGAGCTATAGATTTTAAATATTTCTTTAGAAATTTCTTCATATTGTTTAGTGTCTATATAGCCCTCATAATTATCAAAAGATAACTTAATTTTGGTCCAGTATTTGTCTTTTTCAAGAATTGTAAAGCTTTCACCAAACAAAACTTGACTAATCATTTCTGATTTGTCAGTAGCTTCTGCTCTTAAAGGAACAATACTTAAATTACAAATTCCGTACAATTGTTAAAAAATTAAATGCGTTCAATAATTAATGCACTTGCACCTCCACCACCATTACATATAGCAGCAGCACCAATTTTGGCGTTATTTTGTTTTAATATAGATGTTAAAGTAATAACTATTCTAGCTCCTGAAACTCCTAAAGGATGTCCTAAAGAAACAGCACCACCATTTACATTTACTTTATCTTTAGTTATATTTAAAATTTTCATATTGGCAAGTCCAACAACAGAAAAAGCTTCGTTTAATTCAAAATAATCGACGTCATTTATGTTTAAATTGGCTTTAGCTAATGCTTTTGGTAAGGCTTTCGCAGGTGCAGTTGTAAACCATTTTGGTTCGTGAGCAGCATCAGCATAACTCCTTATTTTTGCAATTGGATTAATATTTAATTCTGCAGCTTTTTCTGCTGACATTAAGATTAAAGCTGCACCTCCGTCATTAATGGTTGAAGCATTTGCAGCAGTCACAGTTCCATCTTTAGTAAAAGCGGGTCTTAATGCTGGTATCTTTTCCATTTTTACATTCTTATATTCTTCGTCTTCAGAGAAGATAATTGGTTCTCCTCGTCTTTGAGGAATAGAAACAGGTACAATTTCATCATCAAATTTACCTTCGCTCCAAGATTTTGCAGAACGTCTATAAGATTCAATAGCAAAAGCATCTTGGTCTTCTCTAGAAAAGCCATATTCAGTAGCGCACTCATCAGCAAAAACACCCATAGCTACTTTTCCATATGCATCAATTAAACCGTCTTTTTGCATTCCATCTTCCATAGTAATTGGTCCAAATTTAGTGCCATTTCTTGCATGTTGATAATGAGGAATAGAACTCATATTTTCCATACCACCAGCAACAACTATATCAGCATTACCCAAAGCGATTGTTTGTGCAGCTAGCATAATAGATTTCATTCCAGAAGCACATACTTTATTTACAGTTGTACAAGGAACATTCTCTGGGATGCCAGCATGAATAGCAGCTTGTCTTGCAGGAGCTTGACCCAATCCTGCAGAAACAACATTACCCATAAAAACTTCATCAACTAAACTAGCATCTAATTTAATTTTATCTAAAGCTCCTTTTATAGCAGTTGCTCCTAGAACTGTGGCTGGTATACTTGATAGGCTACCCATAAAACTTCCTATAGGAGTCCTAGCTACAGATACAATTACTACATCTTTCATATTAACAATATAAGTTGTTTTTGGGTTAATTCCTTTTGCTAAAATAACTATTTTAAATCAAAAAGAAATCTTATTCGAATTGTAATTTTTAGCCTTCGTATATTTATAGTAAGTTTGTTTAATTAATAGCATTTTTTATGAGTGAGTTTGTAAATAAAGTTTATAGAAATAATACGATAATCTACAAGGTGATTTTGTTTCTAATTACTACAATTGCTATTGTTTATTTGTTTCCTAAAGGAGGGCATTTTAAATATGATTTTAGTAATGGCCAGCTTTGGAAATATGATAACTTATATGCCACTTTTGATTTTGCAATTCAAAAAACAGAAGAAGAGATTTCTAAAGAAAAGAATCAAATCAAATCAAATGCAAAATTATATTTTCAATACGATAATCAAATTGTTTCAGCAGTAAATGAAACTTTTAAAATTAAAATAAGTCAAATAATTACTAATGATTCCTTAACTGTTGATGATGTTAAAAGACTCAATAATATTGGTCAGAATATTATAAATAAGGTTTATGAAACAGGATTTTTAGAAGTTGTTAGTGAAAATAGAGTTTCTAAGAATGACGAAATTATAGCTTTAAAAAAAGAAAATGAAGTACAAGATATTTTGTTTAAAAGTTTATTGACTTCTAAAGATGTTTTAGTAATTATAAATAATGATTTAGGTAATGGTCTTAACTCAGAATCGGAAAAATTAGGACTAAATATTTTAGCTAGTATTATAAAACCAAATGTTTCTTTTGATAAAATATTTACTGATAAGGTAATTGAAAATCAAATTAGTCATATTTCTTATACAAAGGGAAAAGTTTCTGAAGGGGAGTTGATTATTTTTAAAGGTGATATAGTAGAAGGAAGAAAACTGGCAGTTTTAAATTCTTTAAAAAGTGAGTCTGAATCTAAAGTGTGGACAGACTCTAATTACAATTGGATTATTTTTGGCTATACAATTTTAGTGTCATTGGCATTGTTGATGCTCTTATTGTTCTTGTACAAATATAGGACAGAGATATTTGAGAATAATAATAAGGTTACCTTTATTTTCTTTAATGTATTTGCTATTATTTTTATACAAACCTTGGTCATAAAATACAATTCTGATTATTTATATATAGTTCCTTTAAGTATACTTCCGATTATTATTAAAGCCTTTTTTGATGCACGTTTAGGTTTGTTTACCCATGTTCTAACTGTATTGCTTCTAGGTTATATAGTGCCTAATAGCTTCGAGTTTATTTACTTACATATTATTGCAGGGATAGTTACAATATTAACGGTTTCTGAATTATATAAAAGAGCTAATTTGTTCATTTCAGTTGCTCAGATTACTTTAATTTATATGATTACATATTTTGCATTTTCTATTATTAAAGAAGGGAATGCATCGCAAATAAATTTAGATTATTTTATGTTATTTGCAGCAAATGGTTTGCTGTCATTTTTATCAATAATCCTAATTTATATCTATGAAAAGATTTTTGGTTTAGTTTCAGATGTTACGCTTTTAGAATTGTCTAATACAAATACTAAGTTATTGAGAGAATTAAATGAGAAAGCTCCAGGAACATTCCAACATTCTATGCAAGTAGCTAATTTAGCAGAAGCAGCAGCTAATGAAATTAGAGCTAATTCAATGTTGGTAAGAACAGGAGCTTTGTATCATGATATTGGTAAAATGTTAAATCCAATGTATTTTATAGAAAATCAATCTACAGGTGTAAATCCACATAATGATTTATCTCCAAGAGATAGTTCTACTATAATTACAAATCATGTTATTAAAGGGGTAGAATTAGCAAAAAAACACAATTTACCAGATAGAATTATCGATTTTATTAGAACACATCATGGAACAAGTTCTACTTATTATTTTTATAAAAAAGAACAAGAATTAAATCCTGATACTAAAATAGATATTAAGAAATTTCAATATAAAGGGCCAATACCATTTTCTAAAGAAACAGCTATTTTAATGATGTGTGATGCAGCAGAAGCTGCTTCAAAAAGTATTAAAAATCCGACAGCGCAATTAATTAATGATTTAATAGATAAAATTATTGATAAGCAGATGGCAGATAATCAATTTTTAAATTCAGATATTACTTTTAGAGAAATAAAAGTAATCAAGAAAGTCATCAAGAAAAAATTAATGAACATCTACCATTTAAGAGTGGAATATCCAGAATAAAAAAAGTTTAATAAAAAGAATAAAATTCTTGTTAATTTGTAAGACTAGTATTACATTTGCACTCGCAATTTATTTCAAGCTTTCGTTGTTTGAAATTTTTGGAGAGGTGGCAGAGTGGTAATGCAGCAGATTGCTAATCTGTCGACCTTTTTGGTCGCCAGGGTTCGAGTCCCTGTCTCTCCGCAAAATTGCACTCGGGGTGTAGCGTAGCCCGGTCATCGCGCCTCGTTTGGGACGAGGAGGTCGCAGGTTCGAATCCTGCCACCCCGACTTTGTTTTCGTAGAAACATAAAAACTACGGGCTCTTAGCTCAGCTGGATAGAGCACCTCCCTTCTAAGGAGGCGGTCGAAGGTTCGAATCCTTCAGGGCTCACTTAAACCTTCACAGAAATGTGGAGGTTTTTTGTTTTATCCAACTTTTATTTTTTTAAATTGATAAAAAAAATGTGAGAGCCAAAATTAATTACACTCAATCATTTACTGATTTATATCATATAAACAGTTAGTCTAGATATTTATTTTTGTAGTGAAATGTTTCAAATATTTCTGATTTTACTTTTTTAATTAAAAGGCTTAAATTTTATAAAAATGAACTTGAAAACAAGGAAACCTATTGAATTAGTAAGTAGAGAGAGAAAATTAATAGATTCATTGGATTTTTTTAAAGAGATATTTAATTCTATTTCTACAGTAACTTTAGTTTTAAATAGTAACCGACAAATATTATATGCTTCTAACGATTTTTTAGAAACATTTAAGATAGGCTCTGAGACTTTACTAATGGGTAAAAGACCTGGTGAAGCAATATTTTGTAAGCATTCTAACGAGTCTACTTATGGCTGTGGTAATTCAACTTCTTGTTCTGTTTGCGGCTTACTGCAATCCGTTATAGAAAGCAGAAAGACTAATAAGAAGGTTACTAGAGAAACGCGAATAACAGCTATTGATAATGGCATTTCAGTGCATTTAGAGTTATCGGTTACTTCTGTGCCAATTGTTATAGCTGACAATCAATTTCATATTGTAACTTTGACCGATATAAGTTCTGAGAAAAGAAAATTACAGCTAGAAAAAATATTTCTGCATGATTTGTTTAATACAGTAGGAGGGATAAGTGGGTTGTCTGATGTTTTTAATTATTCGCAGGATATAGAGACACAAAATGAAATTGTAGATTTTCTTGGGAAATCAAGTAAAGTTTTAATTGAGCAAGTTTCATCTTACAGAGATATTCTACAAGCTGAATCAGGAGATTTAGAGGTTAAAAATTTAGAAATACAGTCAGATGATATCATTAACGAAGCGATTAGTCTAATTTCATACAATAAAGCTTTAAAGCCTAATATTATTAAAGCTTCAAATAGTGAAAATATAAAGCTAACTACTGATAAGGTTTTATTATCAAGAATATTAGTAAATATGTTAAAAAATGCTACAGAAGCTGAGTATAATTTAGAATCTAAAGTAGTTATTGGTTCCAATATAAAGGAAGGTTTAGTAAGGTTTTGGGTTAAGAACAATAAGGTTATTCCAAGAGATGTTCAAAAACAAATTTTTCAACGTTCTTTTTCAACTAAAGGAAGTAATAGGGGGTTAGGCACATATTCTATGAAGTTATTAGGTGAAAAATACTTAGAAGGTAAAGTTGGTTTTAATAGTGATAAAGAAGATAAAACGTTGTTTTATATTGAGTTACCTTATTTAAAGTAATGAAAATTTTTTGATACTCCTATTTATATCTCCCAACTCTAATAATTGCTCTAAGCTTCACAGAAATGTGGAACTTTTTGTTTTTTTATAGGTTTTGTAAGGAGTTAGGGTAGCATGAATCAAATCAAAAAGTTGTGGAATTTAGAATTTAAGCGTAAATATTAGTAAGTTTAAAAAGGAAGAATTCTTATTCCTTACCCCCTAAACTGAGCTCTAAAAGCTTTAGTTTTAGCGTTAAAGATTCTGCAGATGCATTTGTGTTTCTATCATCAAAATAGTTGAGTATGTTTTGGTAATGTATAGACATTGTTTTAGCAATACTATTAAAACTCTTAAACTTAGCTTGTCTTCCTTTTTCATCCCATTTAGCTAGCCTAATTAATGCTGAAGTTTTATCTTTTGGTTGATTCTCAGT
>CBFHKA010000009.1:0-149141 GCA_965656305.1 Polaribacter sp.
CTCAAGAATTTATTTTCTTGAGTTTTTTTACCTTTACAAAATGAGTGATTTTAAAGAGCTTTTTGATGCTTTAGAGCAAAGTATTTCTGATGATGAATTTGTAAAACTTACATTAAGTAAACCACTTCGAAAAAATGAAGGTTTAATAAATGTGTATTTGCGTTTCGTTTTAAAAGAAGGCAAACAATTTTTTAAATTTAAGTATAGGTATGTTGATGAGGAAGTTTTTAAAAATCTTTCTTTTAACGAATCAAAGTTAGAGCTAAAAAAGTTATTACTAGAAACTTTTAGAACAGGAACCTTATTTACATTAAGCTACGATTTATTAGTTAAGGTTTCTAAAAAGAAAAGTGTTTCATATAGAGATACAGCACCAAGTTTTACTAATAAATTACCAGAATTTCCCTTAAAATCTAAATAAAGAGTTTATTTTACTCTTCAGCACCATGATTTTTTGCAATTGTTATCCAATGGTCTACAATTTCTTTAGGGTTTGCACCTAATCCTCTAGCCAAGTGTAAAGCAACTGCAATCATTAAAACAGAAGCGTTTTGCAATTCTTGAAACGTTACTACATTTCCAAATTCTTCTTGAGCTTTTAACAGTAGTAAATCATTATGTTTTTGAGCAAATTCAATTGGATTTTCTGTGCCTGCTTTAAATTCAGGAATCATTAACTTATCTAACCAATCTTTACCAATTCTTTCAGTTATTATTTCTGGTTTTTCATTACCAATAATCCTCCATAAAGATAATGTCTTTGTCTTTTCTGAAACTGATAATCCAGATTCTAAGAGCAATTCAAAAGCAATATCAGCAATATTTTGCATTACTTGTAAATAAGCATCTTGTGCATTTTCAAAAGGAGTAGTACCTTGCCCTTTTAGATAGTTTCCAACACTTAGTTTTGGTAAATCTAGTACTTCAGCACAATCTGTTAAACAAGGAAACTGTTTACCTTCATAAATATATTGTGCTTTATTAAATTGAATTTGACGTCCCAAAGGATATAAACGACAAGCTAATGGACGACCTTTATGAACACTACAACCAAAATCATCAATATATTGACTGCAGGCTGACTGTCCTTTATTATCTTGTGTTCCATTAAAGGTTAATCTGATACCACCAAAATCACAATACAAATCTCTAAATTCTCTTTGAGTTATTTTTTTTTCGATACTAAACTGATATAATTCCCAAGGATTTAACATTACAGCTTTACCAAAACAACAACTTCCAGAACGTGTACATGTAAGTGGTAAAATACTTTCTGAAGTTAGTTTAGTTGTTTGCATTTTATTTGTGAGTTTTAATTTCGAAGTTAAACTAAAATATTAGTTTCGTTAACTTTACTCTCTAAATTTATAAAATCATATAAATTTTGATCTAACAAATGAGAAGGAAATACATTCTGTAAAGCATTCATCATAATTGCATTTCTATTTGGAAAATCTGATTCCCAATCAGTAATCATTTGTTTAACCTTTTTTCGTTGTAAATTCTCTTGAGAACCACATAAATTACAAGGTATGATAGGGAAGTTTTTAAACTTAGAGTAAGTTTCAATATCACTTTCTTTGCAAAAAGATAAAGGTCTTAAAACAACTAAATCTCCAGCATCATTTTTAAATTTTGGAGGCATTGTTTCTAATTTACCAGAGAAGAAAAAATTCAATAAAAAGGTTTCTAAAATATCATTTTGATGATGTCCTAAAGCTAGTTTATTACAGCCTAAATCTTTGGCAGCTTCATATAAAGTTCCTCTTCTTAATCGTGAACATAAACTACAAGTAGTTTTACCCTCAGGAGTTTTGTCCATCACAATTTTATAGGTATTCTTTTCTATGATTTTATAATCAACTTTAAGCTCAGTTAAGTAATTGGGTAAAACTTCTTCTGGAAATCCTGGTTGTTTTTGGTCTAAGTTTACAGCTATAATATCAAAATTAATAGGAGCAACTTTTTGGAAATATACCAACATATCTAGCAATGTGTAGCTGTCTTTTCCTCCTGATAGACAAACCATAATTTTGTCACCGGCTTCAATCATCGTGAATTGCTGAATGGCTTGTGCTGTTGCTTTTTGTAATTTTTTGGTAATTTGTTTTAAAGTTTCCATTGTAACAAAAATAGAAGTTTGTGGTAAATAAAATGTATTAAATTACTTCTTCAATAGTTTTAATAAGAATCTTGCAACCTTCTGCGAGTTCCTCATCAGAAATAGTTAGAGGAGGAGTAATCCTTATTGCTCTCCCTTCAAATAAAAGGAAAAATAAAATCAGTCCTTTATCTAAACATTTTAGAATAATTTTTGCAGCCAATTCTGGAGTTTCTACAATTGCAGCTAACATCAAACCTTTTCCTCTTATCTCAATAATAGCTGAATGTTGTAGCTGTTTTCTGATTATTTTCTCTTTTCTAAGACTTTCATCAACTAAATTTTTATTCAATATTTCTGAAACAGTTGCCTTAGCAGCAGCAGCAATTACAGGATGTCCTGCAAAAGTAGAAATATGCCCCAGCTTAGGATTATCTTTCAATAAACTCATATACTCAACAGAAGCAATAAAAGCACCAATTGGCATTCCTCCACCCAAACCTTTACCTGTAACAATAATATCTGGAGTTACGTTGTAATTTTCAAAGCCCCAAAATTTTCCTGTTCTACCAATTCCGGTTTGAATTTCATCTAAAATTAATAAAGTACCAACTTCTTGGCAGCGTTGTTTAACTTTTGATAAATAGTCATTGGTAGGTTCAATAAATCCAGCTCCACCTTGTATAGTTTCTAATATTACAGCAGCAGTTTTGTGCGTAATTTTATTGATATCTATCTCATTGTTAAATTCAATAAACTTTATTCCAGGAATTAAAGGTCTAAAAGCAGCATTTTGTTTTTCAACTCCAGAAACACTCATAGCACCTTGTGTATTACCATGATACGAGTTTTTTGCAGCAATAATTTCAAACCTATTAGTAACTCTTTTGGCTAATTTTAAAGCACCTTCAGTTGCTTCTGTTCCAGAATTTGTAATATAAATAGATTGTAAAGTTGTAGGTAAAGTAGTAGCTAGTTGTTTGCATAAATCCACTTGAGGTTGTTGAATAAATTCTCCATAAACCATTACATGAGCGTACTTTTCAAGCTGATTTTTTATAGCCTCTGAAACTCTTGGGTGATTATGCCCTAAACTGTTGGCAGAAACACCAGCAACAAAATCCAAATACTTTTTTCCTGAAGTATCATAAATATATGCACCATTTGCGTGAGAAATTTCAATAGCTAGTGGATGAGGAGAAGTTTGTGCTTGATATTTATAAAAGTCTGATTTCAAATTATTCTTTTTTATCTGAAACAGGTGATTTTATTTTTTGCTTCACCTTTTTATTCTCAGAAATCACTGCTGATTTTTCTAGAGATTTCTTTTTTGAAGGAGGATTTTCATCATCACTTTTATCTTTACTAAAAATGTCTTCTTTCTTTTTGGGTTGCTCATCTTCTCTCCATACAAAACCTTTTAATTTTCTAACCTCTTCAGGAAGTAGAGAAGGAGGGTAAGTTTTTCCTTCAGAGCTTTTTAAATATTTTATAGATTGAATTACACCATTTTCTAAAGTAAATTCAATATTACTAGAAATCTCTTTGGTAATAGTTTCTAAAGCTTGAGTTTGTTCATTTCTATTATAATAAACAGATTCAGCATTTCCTTTTACCAATAAAGTTTTAAGTTTATTCTCATAAAATTTACCATACATATTTCTTCCTTTAATTTGGTTGAAATCATTTTCTGATACAGAATCTTTAGAGTTGATAAAAGCATTGTTAAATACTTTAAGTGAATCTAATTTTTCAGTTTCTACGTTAGATTGTAAGTATATGCTATCACCTGTAATTTGATTTTTATCAGACCAAATTACAGGATTCCTGTACATTTTTGTATAGCCAGTTGCTTGTGTTGTATGGATAGAATCACACTTTCCTTGCAAATCAGATTTGAATATTTTTACATTATGATAGGTTCTAATAATACGTTTTTCTGGTTTACCTGTTACTAATAAAGTATCTCCATGAATAAACATAGAATCTTTGTCTATAATTGAAATGGCAACTGCTTTTTTAATGATATAAAGAGAATCTTTCTTCTCAAATAATTCGGCATAATTTCCTCTAGAAATAAAGTTTTGAACAGTATCAATCACTTGAATATTATTGGTAGCAGATGCAAAACCTTTCTTCTTATCATAATATAAACTATCACCTTCTATAGTTCTTTCTTTTAAAAATAGTTTGGCGTTTTTATTAAAATGTGAAATGTCAGTTTTAGTATTGTAAAAACCTTTTTCACAGTAAATTCTATTTTTATTTTCAGTATTGGTTATCGTTGATGAACCATATAAATAAGTTAATCCAGAATTTGTGTAATAATCTAAATGATTGGATTCTAAATTGTGTTCAGGATTTACAACAGTAACTCTTGTAGTAGCCGTAAATTTTTTATTCTCTAAATAGTAATTCCCGTTTTTACTATTTAGTGTATTGGTTTCATCTTTTATAGTAGCATAACTCTTGTAATACAGTTTTTGATTAATTCTATCAAAATGTAAAGTATCTGTGGTTAGCGTCATTGTAGGGTCTGTTAAAACCACATTACCCCAAGAAAGTGCTTGTTTAGAATTTGCATCATAATCAGTATAATCACTAGTTTGAGTAATGGAATCACCTTGTTTTATGATTACATTACCTATTGCCTTAAAAAAATTTTGTTTTCTGTAATATAAAGCTTGCTGTGATGTTAAAACAATTCCTTGATGAATCATTTTTACATTTCCCAAAAGTAATGTAGCTCCTGGGTATTTTTCCTCATCAGCTTCTTGTTGTTCAGCATAATACTCAATCTTTCTTTTTTGTTTTGATGGTTCTTTCTCTGTTTCTTGAGAAAAACAGACTAAGGATAAAAACAGTAATGATAAAAAAAAGGTACTTTTCAAAAGATTTATTTTGTGACAAAAATAATGAAAAGATAATGCCAATCTATTAAAGAAAAGTAAAATTTATGATTTATTAAAGTGATAAAAAATTTCTTTAGTTAAATTAAATGCTAAGAAATTGACATGTTTTTTCATTTACTCTATTATTTGTGATAAATTATTATTTATTGCATATTCATTAGCCAATTCTAAAATAGTTTTATTTTTTAGTTTTTTTATTAATTTATTTTTAAAAGGTTCATATAAATGATGAATAACACAAGGGTTTTCTTCATTACATTCTAATTGACCTAAGAAACATTCATTAAATTTTTCTATATCATCTACACATGCTATGATATCTAATAGTGTTTTTTTCTCATCGTTATTTGATAAATAATAACCACCAAAAGGTCCTTTTACAGAAGATATAATTCCTTTTTTTGTTAGTTTCTGCAATGTTTTTGATAAAAATGGAGCTGGAATTTCTAATTCTTCTGCGACTTGTTTTGCACCTATCTTATGGTCTTTAGAAGCAGAATTTTGTAGATAAAGAACTGCTCTTACTGCATATTTACTCGCTTTTGTTAACATAAATTTTTATTTAAAAAATAATATAATAATAATATTTTTAATATGACAAATGTCATAACCCTTTTTTAAATACTAATATAAGTTTGTTTAATAAAAGATTTTTTTGTCTTTTATTAATTTATTATTAAAAAAATGAATATTACAGAAAATAACACAGTAGCAGAAGTAGTAACCTATAACATTAAAACTGCAGATGTTTTTAAAAAACATGGAATAGATTTTTGTTGTGGAGGTGGAATAACCATTAAAAAAGCTTGCAAAAATCATAATGTTTCTTATTCAGAAATTGAGCAAGAATTATCAAACATAAACAACCCAACTTCTAAAGCTTATGATTATGATAGTTGGAAACTAGATTTTTTAGTAGATCATATAGAAAACATACATCATACATATGTAGAAGAAAATACTTCTTTGGTTTTACAATATGCAGCTAAAGTTGCTAAAGTTCATGGGCATCATTATAAAGAAGTTGTAAAAGTATATGAACTCTTTACGGTTGTTGCTCAAGAATTAGCTTCTCATATGAAAAAAGAAGAGTTAATTTTATTTCCGTTTATAAAGCAACTTGTTAAAGCAGATAAAGAAGGTGTAAAAGCAAATCTACCACATTTTGGTACTGTAAATAACCCTATAGCAATGATGGAAGATGAGCATGAAAACGCTGGAAATATTTTTAAAGAAATATGTAAACTAACAAATAATTATACACCACCAGAAAGAGCTTGTAATACGTTTAAAGCATTATATGCTAAATTAGAAGAGTTTGAGCAAGATTTACATCAACATATTCATTTAGAAAATAATATTTTATTTCCAAAAGCCATTGCTTTAGAACTTAAAGGATAATTATCAGATTTATTATTAAAAAGTTTATAAATGATAATAGTCATAGTTTACTATTTTATTCAATGTTAAATTGCGTGCTTGATTAAACAACAATAAAAATAATGACAAAAACACATTCTTTTCATATTCCTGTTATGGGAATTGGATTTACAATAGACTCTCCATTAAAAGTAGCTCAATATGGTATTGATTCTGTTATCTCTTTGGTAGACGACATTTTAGTAGAAAAAATGCGCAAAGTTTACAGTGAGAAATTTGAAATTCCTTATAAAGAAATTACAGATAAAGTAGATGATTTTAGAGCAAAGAGAATTACATCTTACCTAAACTTATTGCATAATCAAACAGAAGAAAAATTTAATCAATTAAAGAATATTACTTCAGAAAAAAGTAAAGCTTTAAAAGATTATATTCATATGTTACCAGAATATTCTTCACTTAAAAAAGAGTTTAATAAACTTACTGAAGATGGAGTAGATTTTTCTAAAATTAAAGATTGGGCAAATAAAAATTTATCAATGGGTAGTATTGATGTTAATATTATGACCAAAATTGATAAAGGAAATTACAAAAACAAAGAGTTATTACCAATTGAATATAATGACGCTCATGCTGCCTTAAGAGGTTTTGCAGAAAGTAAATTGGAATCTTCATTGGTTTTGTCTGCTGGTATGAACCCTAGATTGTACTCCTATATGAGTAATTTTTCTGATTTTTTTCCTGATGAAAATGGTTACATAAAAAAGAAAATTATTTTAAAAGTTAGTGATTATAGATCAGCTTTTATTCAAGGAAAATTTTTGGCAAAAAAAGGGTTGTGGGTTTCAGAATATAGAATAGAATCTGGATTAAACTGTGGAGGTCATGCTTTTGCAACAGAAGGTTTTTTGATGGGACCCGTTTTAAAAGAGTTTAAAGAAAATAAACAAATTTTAAAAAGTCAAACACAATCATTATTAATAGATGCTTTAAAAGAAGCTAATAAAGTATTACCAATTAATGAATTAGAGTTAAAAATTACAACTCAAGGTGGAGTAGGTACAGATGAAGAACATAATTTCTTAATGGAAGAATATGATTTAGATTCTGTAGGTTGGGGAAGTCCTTTTTTATTAGTTCCAGAAGCTACAAGTGTTGATGAAAAGACCATTGATAAATTAGTAAATGCAAAAGAAAAAGATTTGTATTTAAGTAATAGTTCTCCATTAGGTGTTCCTTTTAATACTTTAAAAGGAAATACAAAGGATGTTCAAAGACAAGAGCTTATAGATAAAGGAAGACCAGGTACATCTTGTCCTAATAAATTTATTCAATTAAATACTGAATTTAAGGAATCTGGTTTATGTACAGCTTCTAGAGAATATCAACATTTAAAATTGAAACAAATTGATGGATTAGATATTACAGCTGAAGAGAAAGAAAAGCAAGTAAATAAAGTAACAGAAAAATCGTGTATTTGTGTAGGCTTGGGTACTTCAACTTTAATTTTAAATAATGTAAGTACAAAGAAAACGGGTGATGGAGTTTCTGTTTGTCCTGGACCAAATATGGCTTATTATGATAAAATAGTGAGTCTAAAAGATATTACAGACCATATTTATGGAAGAAATAATATGTTGACTAGAACAGATAGGCCTAATGTTTTTATTAAAGAATTATCCCTTTATATTACTCATTTACAAGATAAAGTAGAGGAGTTAAAATCTAATTTTGATAAAAAACAATTAAGATCTTTAACTAAATTTAAAAAGAATTTAGAGGCTGGTATTCATTATTATACTGAAATTTTTACAGCTAAAAAACAAGCTTTTGTAGCGCATAAAGAAGCTTTATTGAATGCACTTCAAATTGAACAAAACAAATTAGTTTTAATAGGAGTAGAAATAGAAAATCTTAAGTAAAAATAAATTCAACAATCCTAAAAAAAGCATCTTTCAAAATTTGAAAGATGCTTTTTTGTATATTTTAAAATGATAAGAATATTATCTATTAATGGTTTGTTTTCTATCTGGTCCAACAGAAACAATGCTTACAGGTACACCAGTTTCTTTTTCAATAAAAGCCACATAATCTAATAAATTTTGTGGTAATTGATCTGCTGAAGTCATTTTTGTTAAATCATCTTCCCAACCTTTAAATTCGGTATAGTTTACAGAAACGTTTTCTGGTTCAATGTTATAAGGTAAATGACTAATTTCTTCACCTTTATAGTTGTAAGAAGTACAAACTTTTAATCTTTCAAATCCAGAAAGAACATCCCCTTTCATCATCATTAATTGCGTAACTCCATTTACATCAACAGCATATTTTAAGGCAACTAAATCTAACCAACCACATCTTCTTGGTCTACCTGTTGTAGCTCCAAATTCATGACCAACTCTTGCCATTGTTGCTCCATCTTCGTCAAATAATTCTGTTGGAAAAGGACCAGAACCAACCCTTGTAGTGTATGCTTTGAAAATTCCAAAAACATCTCCAATTCTATTAGGAGCAACCCCTAAACCAGTACAAGCACCAGCAGCAGTAGTATTAGAAGAAGTTACAAATGGATAAGTTCCAAAATCAATATCTAACAAAGAACCTTGAGCACCTTCTGCTAAAATTGTTTTTTTATCTTTTATTGCTTGGTTTAAAAACGCTTCACTATCAATAAATGCTAATGTTCTTAATTTATCAATTCCTCTGCAAAACTCAGCTTCTAATTCTTTTAAATCATATTCAATTTGAACATCAAAAAACTCTAACATTTTGATATGCTTTTCTGTTAAAGCATCATATTTTTCTTTCCAGTTTTCTAATTCTAAATCTCCAACACGCATTCCGTTTCTACCAGTTTTGTCCATATAAGTTGGGCCAATTCCTTTTAAAGTAGAACCAATTTTTGCTTTACCCTTAGATGTTTCTGATGCTGCATCTAATAATCTGTGTGTTGGTAAAATTAAATGTGCTTTTCTAGAGATTAATAACTTAGAAGTATAATCGATATTATGCTTGTCTAAATTTTCTAATTCTTTTTTGAAAATAACAGGGTCAATAACAACACCATTTCCAACAACATTTAAAGCTGTTTTATGAAAAATTCCAGAAGGAATTGTATGTAAAACGTGTTTGAATCCATCAAAAATTAAGGTATGCCCAGCATTTGGACCTCCTTGAAAACGTGCAATGATATCATAGTTTGATGTAAGTACATCTACTATTTTACCTTTTCCTTCATCTCCCCATTGTAATCCTAGTAATAAATCTACAGCCATTTTGTATTTATGTAATTGTTTAGTTGTTTTGTTGTTGTTTGTTTATTTAAAAACGTGTTACTTTTTCTTTTTTGTACCGTAAAAATAAAGTGAATGATTATGAATATCGATATCAAAAATATCTTCAATTGTTTTTTTGATAATTTGAATTCTTGGATCACAGAATTCTTTTACATCACCAGTATCCGTAAATATTACATGATCATGGTTTTTATCAAAATAACTTTTTTCATAACGAGCCATTGATTGCCCATCAAATTGATGTTTACGTACCAAACCACAATCTAATAATAAATCTATAGTGTTATATAAAGTAGCTCTACTAACTCTATAGTTTTTATTTTTCATTTTGATATACAAAGATTCGATATCAAAATGCTCATCAGCATCATAAATTTCTTGAAGTATAGCATAACGTTCAGGAGTTTTTCTGTGTTTATGCTCTTGTAAATAGGAGGTAAAAACTGTTTTAACTACTTCTTGATTTTCAAGAGAATTACTCATGGTTCTAATTTTTACGAAAAAGCAAATTTACGGTTATTTCTGAATAAAATTCAACTTTTATACGAATGATATTTACATTCTATTAACACGTTCTACTTTTTTGACGCCTTCTACTTTTTGAATACGTTTAATTAGCTTATTTAGTTGGCCACTATTTTTGACACTTAATGATATTTTACCATCAAAAATCCCTTCATTACCAGAAATATTTATGCTGTGTAAATTAACTCCAACATTACTAGAAATTATTCTGGTAACATTATTTACAATACCATCATGATCTACTCCACTAATATGCAAAACAGCTTTAAAATCTTGTTTTGTAGAATCAATCCATTTTGCTGGCATAATTCTATACGCATAATTGGATTGTAAAGAAATAGCATTTGGACAGTTTTTTTTATGAACTTTTAAACCATCATTAATAGTTAAAAAACCAAAAACTTTATCACCAGGTATTGGACTACAACATTTAGAAAGTGTATAATCTAATTTTTCTTCTTCTTTATTGAAAACTAATGCATCATATTTTGTTGTAACTTCTTCTGAGTTTTCTTGAACTTCTTCATTTGAAGAACCTCTTCTTAATTTTGTTTTAAAGAAGTTTAAAATTTTACTATTTCTTTGGTTTACAAAAGCTTTTAATTGTGTGTTGTCTATTGCTCCATTACCAATTCTGTAAAACAAATCGAAACTGGTTCTTAATTTAAAATAAACAACTAGCTCATTAATTGTTTTTTCATTAAAAGGAATTTTTAAATGACGTAATTTTCGCATTAAAATAGCTTTCCCTTCTTCTGCAATTAATTTTTCTTCTTCTTTTAATGCGGCTCTAATTTTGGTTCTTGCTCTGGCTGTAATTACAAAATCTAACCATCTTGTATTAGGTTTGTTGGTAGAGCTGGTAATTACTTCTATTTGATCGCCACTTTTAAGAATATAACTTAGAGGAACTAGTTTTCCATTTACTTTAGCACCTCTACATTTTAGACCAACATCTGTGTGTATTGAAAAAGCAAAGTCTAGTGCTGAAGCATCTTTTGGCAAAGATTTTAAATCTCCTTTTGGAGTAAAAACATAAATTTCTTTTGCATATAAATTCAGTTTAAAATCTTCAACAAAGTCTACTGCATTAATATTTTGATTTTCTAGAGTTTCTTTCAACTTGTTTAGCCAACCTTCTAAACCAGTTTCATTTTCTTCACCTTGTTTATATTTAAAATGGGCTGCATAACCTTTTTCTGCAATTTCATTCATTCTCTCTGAACGTATTTGTACTTCTACCCATTGTGCATCAGGCCCAACTACAGTAATATGCAAAGCTTCATAACCAGTAGATTTTGGTTGGGAAATCCAATCTCTTAAACGAGCAGGATTTGGTCTAAAATTATCAGTAACTATGGAATAAATTTTCCAAGCATCATGTTTTTCATCTTTAGAAATTGGTTTAAAAACAATTCTTATGGCATATTTATCAAATACTTCATCAAAAGTTACATTTTGATTTCGCATTTTTCTTCTAATTGAAAAAATGGATTTGAATCGACCTTTAATTTCGTACTCAAAATTTTCAACATTTAAGCCTTCCTCTAGTGTTTTAGAAAAACGATTTAAATAATTTTGTTGTTCTTCTTTACTCTCTTTAATTTTTGCGACAATACTTTTAAAAACCTCGGGTTCTGTGTATTTTAATCCTAGATCTTCTAGTTCTTGTTTTATATTATAGAGCCCTAATCTGTGTGCTAAAGGTGCATAAATATATAAGGTTTCTGAAGCTATTTTTACTTGTTTATGGGCTGGCATTGCATCCATAGTTTGCATATTATGCAATCTGTCTGCAATTTTTATTAAGATAACTCTCACATCATCATGTAATGTTAAGAGCATTTTTCTAAAATTTTCTGCTTGTATAGATGCGTCTTGTTCTTTGTTTAAACGAGATATTTTGGTGAGTCCATTTACAATTCTTGCAATAGTTTCTCCAAACAAATGCTCCATATCATCTATGGTATACTCTGTATCTTCTACAACATCATGTAATAAAGCAGCAGCTATTGAAGTTGCACCCAAACCTATTTCCATAGCTACAATTTTTGCTACTGCAATTGGATGAAATATATAAGGTTCTCCTGTTTTTCTTCGTTGATTAGAATGTGCATCCACAGCAATATCAAAAGCCTTTCTAATCAGTTCTTTATCTTCTTTTGATAAAACTTCATAAGTGCCTTTTAATAAGTCTTTATAACGATTTGTTATTTCTTTATTTTCCTCTTCTATGGTTGCTTTGTACTCCATAAATCAACTTCTAGTTTTTCTCTTTTAATCTTAAGTGAAAGTAGGAATAAGTATTTGAACGAGCAAGGAATTAGTTTTTATATTTTGATGAAAAATGACACTATTTATACTATTTACAGAAAGCTAGATATTAAAATGACACGGATTTCACAGATTTGCACGGATTCTAATTTAAGTGGAAAATCTGCGTAAATCTGTGAAATCCGTGTCAAAATATTTTTTATAAAATTAGTATCTAAACTATTTTTCTAAATTCTCAATTCTTTCTAACAAAGTAGGATGTGAATAATGCATAAAAACGTAAGCTGGATGAGGTGTTAAGTTACTCAAACTATTTTTTGATAACTTTTTG
Organism: Polaribacter sp.; assembly: GCA_965656305.1. GTDB lineage: Bacteria > Bacteroidota > Bacteroidia > Flavobacteriales > Flavobacteriaceae > Polaribacter. The sequence continues at coordinate 12,820 of CBFHKA010000009.1, forward strand.
AGTGATGTTATTAGTGGTAATCCTGAAAAGGTTTCTTTGGCATAATTATCTGCTTGATATTCGAATTTACGTGACATATAATTCATAAATAATCCTGTGATTTCTGATATTGGAGAATATAAAATCCCGAAAGCGATTAATCCAATATGAAAACTTGGAATAGTAACTCCTAATGCTTCTGATAAAACTGTAGAATTGATAAAAAGCGATAAAATAAATAAAGTAAGTCCTGTGAGTAGGATAGAAGAAGCCAAATTAAAAATGATGTGTTTTCTTTTATAATGCCCAACTTCGTGTGCTAAAACAGCCACTATTTCTTCAGTTTCTAAATCGTTGATTAACGTATCAAATAATGTGATTCTTTTTTGTGATCCAAAACCAGAAAAATAAGCATTTGCTTTTGTAGAACGTTTTGAACCATCAATTACAAAGACATTATTGAGTGTAAAACCTACTTTTTTTGCATATGTTTCTATGGCAGATTTTAGCTCACCATTTTCTAAAGGTGTTTGTTTGTTAAATAATGGTACAATCAATTTTGCATAAAACATATTCATAAACAATGAAAATACAGCAACTAAAATCCAAGCGTAAATCCAGAAATTTTCTCCTGCAAACTGATAAAACCAAATGATTAGCGATAAAATTCCTCCACCAATAACTGAAGACATTAACCAACCTTTAATTTTATCTAACCAAAATGTTTTTTTTGTGGATTTGTTAAATCCGAATTTTTCTTCAATAACAAAGGTCTTGTAATAGGCAAAAGGTGTTGTTAAAACATCAGAGCCCAACATAATAACTCCAAAGAAAATTAAAGCAACAAATATTGGGTTGTTGGTAAAACTCCTTGCAAAATCATCTACATATTTAAAACCATCAGCAAAAAAGAAACCTAGTGTTAATAGTATAGAAAAAGTTGATGTTAAATTCGAAAACTTCTCATTGGTTTTTTTGTATGCTTGCGATTTTTTGTACTCTTTTTCATCATAAACATCTGCTAATTTTTCTGGAATTTTATCATCAAAATGTTTGGCATTTAAGCTGTCTAATATTTTATCAATAATAAAACTGAATATGATTATTGAAATTAGGATATAGAATAATGTGGTTGGTTGCATTAGGATTTTAGAGTGGTTTTTTAAATTTATTATTTTCTAGTTTTACTGAAATGTTTTAAAATTATATTTTTATTTATGGATGTTGTTACAGTTACAATGTCCATCAACAATTATCGTAGGAAAACAGCAGCCAACAATTTTCTTCCAATTAAAATGTTTAACCATTTCTTTTATTACTTTAGCTACAGCTTCAGGAGTTACAGGTTTTGGTTTAGCTATTCTATGCCTTTTAGATAATAATTCCCCAGTTTTAGTATCAACAATTGCAGCTTTAATACCTGTTCCACTAATATCTATTCCTAATGATTTCATAATAATTAACTGAATTCTCTTTGTCTCTTAGCTTCAAATATAACAATTGCAGCAGCAACAGAAACGTTCATAGAATCTATTTTACCTTGCATAGGGATGTTAATATTTTGAGTTGCTTCTTCTCTCCAAATTTCTGTTAAACCAGTGGCTTCTGTACCAACAACAATTGCAGTCGATTTAGTATAGTTTTCTTGATGATATTCGTTTGAGTTTTGCAAAGTAGCTGCGTAAATATTAATTTTATGTTCTTTTAAAAATGTTATGATTTCTTCGGATGAACCAATTGCAATTTGATTGGTAAACAAACAACCAACACTTGAACGAATAATATTAGAATTGTATACATCTGATTTTGGATTCGCAATAAAAACAGCATCAATATTAGCAGCATCAGCGGTTCTTAATAAAGCTCCAATATTACCAGGTTTTTCTATACTTTCTGCAACTAAAATTAAAGGTTTTTTATTATTTAATTTGATGTTCTGTAATGAGAATTCTTTTGTTTTGGTTACTGCAATAATTCCTTCTGTAGATGTTCTATAAGCTAATTTTTGATAAACTTCTTTTGAAATTATTATTCGATTCATATTAGAATTAAATAAATCTAATATTTCCTTTTCTGAAATAAGTTCTGGATAAAATAGAATGGTTTCAAACTCATAGTTTGCTGCAATAGCAAGAGAAATTTCACGTTTTCCTTCAATAATAAAGAGTCCTTGTTTTTTACGTTCTCTAGATTTTTCTTGCAGTTTTAATACATTCTTTATATAAGCATTTTGAATACTGGTAATTTCTTTCATCAGCACAAATATACCTATTTATCGGTATTTGTTGGTAGAGTTATAGTTTCAATATTTGTAACATATTAATCTTAAAAAAAACATACGATGAAAAATTTAAAATTACTTTTTGCCTTGAGTTTAGGTATTGTTTTAATGTCTTTTGGGAATAAAATTCCAGAAAAGAATATAATTGATAATAATCCAATAGAAATTATTATAGATGCAAAAGATGTACCTCAAAATGGATGGGGAAGCTGGAAGACAACTTCTTGTTTTAGATATTTAAAATACCAAATAAAAAAAGCAAGTTATAATGGAAAATGGTATATAAGATTTAAAAACAACTACAACAAAAATATATCTATGTCTATAAAAGTAAAAGGAAATACAGGTAGTAAAACTGATGATGGACGTTTTACTGTACGTTCAGGGAATGAATACACACAATATTATTTTGTAGGTGAAAACGCGAATAGAATTAGTTTTACTATAGATAAAGTAATTTTTGGAAAAGATAGATGGAGTGGTCCTTATGCTAATTGTGATCACTAGAAGTTTAATAGAAAAGAAGTATAAAAAAGGCTCGCATTTGCGAGCCTTTTTTTCTTAATCAATAACAATTTTCTTTGTAGTTAACTTTCTCTTTTTGTTATATATGGATAGTAAATAAACTCCTTTACTAATTTGAGGGACTGTAATTTTTGATGTTTTTGCTTGATGTATCACTTCATTTTTTTGATATTCTTTTATCAATTTTCCTTGTAAATTGGTAATTCTAAAAGTAGGATTAGTAATATCGAAAGTATAAGAAATTGTAAGTTGATTTCCTGATTTTGCAGGATTTGGATAAGCTGTAAATAGAGATTTTTCTAAATCAGAAACACTTGCTGTTTGAGGACTTGGGTCTGCTTGAGCATATAACCCTGTTCCTGTTCCAACTAGTAATTCATCATAAAACAAACAATTTATTTCAGTTCCTACAGGATAAGAATAGCCTAAAACCCATGAACTTGCGCTACCTGTTAAATAGTAAATTTCATTATCAACAGCACAATACAATGTGTTTACACCATCATTTACAATGGCTTTACCTTGCTTAGTTTTATTTGCAGTTGATGTTGGAAAACCAGAAGAAGTGTTTACAGACCATAAATTTGTTCCTCCTAAAGGTTTGTAATAGGAAACTGGATGATTTGTACCAGCATCAGTTCCAGTTGCATAAACTGTATTTGTATTGTGATCGTAATCTAAATCGTTAATAGAAACCACAATTACTGAACCAGTACTTGTGCCTGAAGCACTCATATCTTGAGATACATTCCAACCTCCAGAAGTTTGTTCAACTTTATAAATACTAAACCCAGAACCAGCTCCTGTATATTCTACACCAACATAAGCTACATTTGTTCCAGATTCGTTGGTAAAAGAAATGTCTTTTACATCTACATCATTATACCCAGAAGTTGCTTTTAATAAAACTTGACTCCAAGTACTTCCAGCATCTTCAGAAACAAACAAACCACCTTTATCTGTTCCTTGAATTTCTACTCCTGCAAAAACAATATTTTCATCAAAAGGACAAATAGTTAATGCTCTAATTTGGGTACCCACATGTGGATAATTATAAGGTGCATTTTCTGGAGTAAATACTTTTGTCCAATTGGTACCACTATTTGTGGTTTTGTAAACTCGTACATTTCCTGCATAAGCAGTTGCATCATCAGTAGGTTTCATTGCAATTGAATAATATCCTGAGCCATCTCCATTTGGAAACATTGCATTTGTCCAAACAGGTGTTGTATCATAATCAGTAACTTTTCTAATTCCTGATTTACAGGCAATCCAGCCTGTTTTTTTATCAGCTGTCATTTCCATATCATTAACTTGCACAGCTTCAATTCCATTATCAGCACTAGAAACATTTTTACCTTGGTTATAAGATATTCCAAAGCCTTGATCAGAAGTAGAATAAAAAATATTGAAGTTATTTGGGTCTACAAAAACAGCACCATCATTAGGATGTGTATAATGTGACATTGGACCAAATTTATCCCAAGTACCAGAAATACCTTTGTTATTGCTAAACATTGATGCTGTTAGCACATAATATGCAGATGATGATCCAGAAAAGCAAAAGTTATTTCCAGATGTTCCACTCTGTAAAGAATCGAATTCAGTATAAGTTGTTCCACTATCATCTGAGTAGGCTATAAATTTATTGGTATTATTATTTCCACCAACAAAGAATCTTCCATCAGGAGCGATTCCAAAAGCTGTCCAATTTACAGATGCACTTGTTAAAGTAGGAGAGATATCTGTAAAAGTTGTGCCACCATCAAATGCATCATAATCATCAGAGGAAATATATAATTTTGGTGATGAACCTTTCCCAAAAATATACATTTTTTTAGATGTTGGGTGAATAATCATATATGATAAATCTGTAAAAGTTGGAAAAGTAATAGGCATTCCAGAACCAGGAGTAAAATTATTTGAAGCATCTAAAGTTCCAAAATGAATTTGTCCTCCACCAGCTGCAAAAATATAATCGCCTTCGATAATTACATCATTTACTCCTGAAACACTTGTGTTGTGGGCAGTTGCATCAGTAATATTAGTGTTATATAATTCGTTAGATGAATTTGTGAAATAGATACTTTCTGAACTTTCGTGAATTTGGATGTTGTGAATGCCAGAGCCAAAGTTTTGCGTATTATCCAAACTTGGAACAACCTTAAATTTTTCAATTTTAGGTGTAGCACTATTTGATAAAACATCGGCATAAAAAACAGAATTTGCACTTTCTGTAGCCACAAATATTCTTGTTGAATCTGCGTGAAAACTATAACCATTAATGGCATTAATTCTACCTCCATAAATATCTTCTACTGTAGGTACACCAAGTGTAGAAAAGTAGGTGTATTCTACAAAAGCAAAAAATAATGTAGTAACAGCTAAACTTAAGATTAAGTATTTTTTTTTCATAATAAGTAGTTTTTTGGTTGTTTAAAACTACTGTTTTTTTAAGTAATAATTGCTTAATATGTATAAATGGAGTAGTATTTTGTATAATTCGCAAGAATCATAAAAAAAGCCCTGATGTAAATCAGGACTTTTAATAGGTTTTTATGTGTTTTCTATTTCGTTTTATACTTATTAGAATAACGTTTCCATAATTTTGTTTGATGAGATTCCAAACTAATATCTCTACCTTGTATATAAGCTTTTGATAAAATGTTAGTTCTCATATCCAATGCATCTCCTTCAGAAATAAACAAGGTTGCATCTTTACCAACTTCTAACGTTCCAACTAGTTCATCAATTCCTAAAATTTTAGCAGTATTGCCTGTTAACAATGACAAAGCTACTTCTTTATCCAAACCATGAGCAGCAAAAGTACCTGCGTAAAAAGGCAAATTTCTTGTATTCATACGTTCCATTTGTCCTTCCATTCCTAAACTTACTAAAACACCTTTATCAGTTAAAACTTTAGCTAAAGTGTAGGTGTAGTCATAAGCATCATCCTCATTATTAGGATTTCTGTGAGGTCTATCCAATACAACAGGAATGTTATTTTTAACCAATAAATCAGCTATATTTTCAGCTCCATCACCATGTACAATTACAATATTTTTTATTCCTACATTTTTAGCAATTGTAATTGCGTCTGTAATTTCTCTTTGTCCACTAACATGTATAAATAACTTTTGAGTACCATCAAAAAGCCCTTTCATAGCTTCAAAAGGCAAATGTTTAGTTTTAGAATTGCTTGCCAAATAATTCTTTGCATCTGTAAAATATGATTTTATTTTATCAATTTTACCAGTATATTTTGGGTCAGCTTTTAATGCAGGGTCTTCTCCTAACCACCATCTTCCACTTGTAAAACTTCCAGGCCAATTCATATGAATAGCATCATCTACTTTTAGAGCTGCATCTTCCCAGTTCCAAGCATCCAATTGTACAATAGATGAAGTTCCAGAAATAGTACCACCTCTTGGTGTTATTTGCGCCATAAGAACTCCATTTGGTCTCATAGATTCTACTACCTTACTTTCTGCATTATAAGCAATTAAGCTTCTTATGTGAGGATTGTTAATTCCAACCTCTTTTTGATCATCTGTTGCTCTTACTGCATCAATTTCAACTAAACCTAATGATGCATTTGCTGCAATAAATCCTGGGTAAACGTGTTTGCCTTTGGCATTAATTACTATTCCTTGTCTTGCAATTTTTGCCATAGCAGAACCCACAAAAGTAAGTTTTCCATTAGCAAACATAATTAAAGAGTTTTCTATGACTTGTCCATTTCCTAAATGAGCAGTTGCTCCCTCTATAGCTATTGCTGTGCTCTGTTTATCTGCTGGAGTTTGTTGTGCATTTACATTTCCTAATACGAAGAAAAATAGTAAACTATATATTATTTTTTTCATCATTTTTAGCTTTTAAGTTCTTCTAAAGTATCACAGTGAAAGTTTCTATCACTTCTTTTCATAGGTGCTTTGGTTTTTCCTCCACCCATTTTTTCTTTCAACATCATATTGATTAATTTACTTTTTTCTTCAGTAATTGCTTCACGTTTTTTTGCATCTTCAGCCCTGTCAAAAAATACTTTTCCTTCAATAATAGTCTTTTCTACTGTTGCATAGATAGACATTGGATGATTGCTCCATAAAACTACATCAGCATCTTTTCCTACTTTGATGCTTCCTACTTTATCATCTATATGTAATAATTTTGCAGGATTGATAGTAACTGTTTTCCAAGCCTCAAGCTCAGACATTCCACCATATTTTATAGTTTTTGCAGCTTCTTGATTTAAACGTCTAGACATTTCATTATCATCAGAATTAATAGCTACTGTTACACCAGCATTATGCATAATTGCAGCATTATAAGGAATGGCATCATTTACTTCGTATTTATATGCCCACCAATCAGAGAAAGTAGAACCTCCAACACCATGTTTTTTCATTTTATCTGCCACTTTGTAGCCTTCTAAAATATGTGTAAATGTGTTGATGTTAAAATCGAATTTCTCAGCAACTTTCATCAACATGTTGATTTCTGATTGCACATAAGAATGGCAAGAAATAAAACGTTCTTTATTTAAAATTTCAGCCAAAGTTTCCATTTCAGCATCTTTTCTGTATGGTTTTCCTCTTTTCTTTACATCATCATAAGCTTTAGCTCTTGTAAAATAATCAGTAAATAATTGTTCTACACCCATTCTTGTTTGTGGAAAACGAATTGTACTTTTATCTCCCCAATTTGCTTGTTTTACATTTTCACCTAAAGCGAATTTAATGAACTTAGGAGAATCTTTAAAAATCAGGTTATCAGCATTTTCACCCCATTTTAGTTTGATAATTGCAGATCGTCCACCAATTGGATTAGCAGAACCGTGTAAAATTTGAATAGAAGTAGTACCTCCAGAAAGATTTCTGTAAATGTTGATGTCATTAGGGTCTACAACATCTTCTATAGTTACTTCTGCTGATGAGTTTTGCGCCCATTCATTAATTGCTGATGCAGCAATGTGAGAGTGCTCATCTACAATTCCTGCTGTTAAATGTTTGCCTGTTCCGTCTACTACTATTGCTTTTCTTGACTTTAAATTTTTGCCAATTTTTGAGATTTTTCCATCTTCCAAAAGAATATCTGTATTTTCTAAAATACCATCATCTTCACTAGTCCAAATTGTAGTATTTTTAATTAAAATAGTTTGGGTTTTTGGTTGTTCAAAATTTCCAAAACCAATATTAGGATAACTTATAGGAAAAACAGTAAAAACATCCTCATCTTTCTTTTTCTTTTTAGAAGCTTTCTTTTTGTCTTTGACTACTTTTTTACTTGCAGACCAAGAAGTTTCATTGCCTTTAGTGTCATAAGCAGTTCCTTGCATTACGTTAGAAGCATTAATCGTTTTTCCTAACATTCTTGTATAATGTCCATTATCATTTAAATTGATAGAAATCCAATCGTTTTTAAAAGAAAAAGTAGATTTTATTTTATCATCTCCAACTTTTACTTCTGCTTTTTGTTTTGCACCTTTTCCAGAAATTACTAAATCATAATTCTTATTGTTTACATTCAACATATAAGTACCTGTAATGTCTCTTACATTCATATTATTGATGATGTTTTTACTGCCTTGTACCCAGTTTTCATAAAGTGTAGTTTTTGCATCAAAAACATCACCAGAAGTAATGATAAAGTTTGCGTGACTTCCCGTATTTAGGTTTCCTACAGATGAGTTACCAATAATATTAGCAGGAATTGTAGTTAAAGCTGCTAATGCTTTTTCTTTATCAAACCCATATTTGATGGCTTTTTGCAAGTTTTTATGGAAAGATTTTATGGATTTCAGCTTGTGTGTTGTTAATGCAAAGTTTACTCCATTTTTAGAAAGCACACTTAAATTTGATGGCTCTTGATTCCATTTACGCATATCTTGTAAAGAAATTTGCTTTGCTAAAAGTGGATTAGAAACGTCATAAGCAACACTAAAATTAATAGGAATGATGAAATTAGCATTTGTAGCTTTTATATCAGCAATACGTTCATATTCATCACCAGAACCTACTATAGTATATTGTATTGAAAACTCATCACCAACTTTGTCAGCTCTCAGAGCATCTAAATGATTACCCGTTTCAAAAATTTGAGGAAGATTTTTATTGCTGTTTAAAGCTTCTAAAGACATATCCTTGTTTTTCATATTGCCATTTGCATACCAATCAGCATCATTATAAACCTGACGTAATAAAGCCATAGCACCCATTCTAGAACCAGGATACAATTGTTTAGATTTATTACTTTTCTCAAAAGATAAATATTGAGCAGATTTTGTGTCTAAAATTCTGTAAGCATTAGTTGCCTTTGAGTTTAGAGCAATTAATAAACCATTTCCACGAACAATTCCATCGTGTAAATGTGTATTTACAACTCCAAATCCAGCATTTACAAATTCTTTGGCTTTTTTGCTATCAAATTTAAATTCTTGGATTGGATTTGTTTCTGGTCTAATATGGTCATTCCAATAATAGCCTTCACGTTCAGCTGAATATTGTGTGCCACCAAAACCGCTAGTTTGTCTTTTTGGTTTTTTAATTCCAAAATCAGAATAAATATCTATAAATGATGGATAAATACTTTTACCAGCTAAATCTATAGTTTTTGTGCCATTTGGAATTTTAGCAGATTTACCAACACCTATTACTTTACCATCTTTTATGAGTAAAGTCCCTTTTTTGATAACTTCATTTGGAGTTACATAAATGGTTGCATTGGTAAATGCAAAAGTTGAGTTTTCAGTTGTTTTTACTCCTGTATCCGTAGGAAAATAATCTTGTGCTTGAATGACAGAGAGCGACAAGAAAAAGAGTAATGATACTAGTTTTTTCATGTAGTTTGATTTATTTGAATTACTCTATAAATTTATTGATAAGCATTTTGTAAAATGTTAAAACAATATATTTTAACATTTTTTTAAGAAAATTACATTTCTTTAGAAGCTTCAAAATAAGAAATAAATAAGTCAACAACATAATTGTAAGATTCCACACCTTTGTCTTGTTTATTAGCTTTTAAGTAAGCATTGTAGCCTTTTTTAACAATAGGTTCAAATGGATTTTTATACTCTTGCCAAAAGTGATAGCTAGTATTAAAATCTTTGATGATTCCTTTGTTTACAGTTTTCCAAAGTTTATTGGATAATTCACTATCTCGTTTTCTTACTTCTCTAATACAATAGCCAAAAGCCATTCTATAACTTGCATATTTAAAGTAGATATCGTCATTATAATTAGCAGCTAAAAAACCTACAAAATTAGCTTCGTTTTCTGCAGCAAAACCTACTTGATGCGCCATTTCATGACAAGTAGTTGTTGGATAACTCGTTTTTGGAATTTTATCATTTACTTGAGCTTCTCCTGTTAATGGATTCAAATATCCAGAAGTTCCATTGTAAGTTTGTAGTAAACTCATTGAAGAATTTTTAACTGATGCAAATCGATATTTTAATTGAGGAAACTTTTTAGATAAATTATTGTAACCATCAACAGCCATTAAATATATTTTTTGTTGATTATAAGGATTTTGTACTTTTAAAGTATCGTTTTTTGTTATTTTTTGTTGATAAAAATTTAGCTTTTCTATAATATGTTCAGTAGTTTTTTTAAGTTGTTCAGTAGTATATTTCTGTTGATTGTAACCTAAGTTTTTTGCTAAAGGTTGTCTATAATAATTTAATCCCCAAAAAATATAAAAGCAAAAATAAATTATAGACAAAACAGCAACCAAATGAATCATTTTTGGAATGAAGTTTTTAAATTTTGTTTTTATCAATAAAAATAGAAAACGAAGAAAAGCTAAAATTCCTAAAGCAATTAATAAATCACCGACAGAAAAAGGAATCCAACCCAAAAGAATTCTAAAAAAAGAGGAAATGTAAGGGTAAATTCCATTACTATAATACCGTTCTATAAAAGCAGGATTCTTTGACACAATTTGCATCAATAGCATTTGAATTGGCAGAAAAATTGCTAAATAAATATGTTTTTTATTCCACTTCATTTTGGTAAAAATAACATTTCATTTTGGAAGTTGACTGGTTATTAACAAGATAATAACAATTTTGTTTACAATAATTGTCAACAAATATAAGTTTGATTTTAGAGAAGAACATCAACCTAAAAAAGTACATTTGTGACAATGGAAAAAACGAATACGATATCAGGAAAGAAGATCGATAAATCAAGAATTATTAGCCTTGAAAAAGGTAAAATTCCACCACAGGCAATAGAATTAGAAGAAGCTGTGTTAGGAGCAATGATGATTGATAAAAAAGGAATTGATGATGTAATAGACATTTTACACTCAGCTGCTTTTTATGATGCAAGGCATCAAGAAATTTATGCTGCTATCTACGAATTATTCCAAAATTCACAACCTATTGACTTATTAACAGTGTCTAACTTGTTGAAAAAGAATGGGAAACTAGAGATGACAGGTGGCGATTTCTATTTAATTCGTTTAACTCAAAAAGTTGCTTCATCTGCACATATTGAATTTCACGCAAGAATCATTATTCAGAAATATATTCAGCGAAAATTAATCTCAATTTCATCAGAAATTATAGAAAACGCTTATGATGAAAGTACAGATGTTTTTGACCTTTTAGATGATGCTGAAGGGAAGTTATTTGAAGTAACACAAGGAAACTTGAAAAAAAGTTCTGAAGATGCAGGTTCACTTGTAAAACAGGCTTTAAAGAAAATTCAGGAAATTGGAAATCAAGAAGGAATGTCAGGTTTGGCTACAGGTTTTACCAAATTAGATGCATTAACTTCGGGTTGGCAACCTTCAGATTTAATTATTATTGCAGCTAGGCCAGGTATGGGTAAAACAGCCTTTGTAATCTCGATGGCAAAAAATATGGCAATTGATTTTAATCATGCAGTTGCTGTGTTTTCATTAGAGATGTCTTCTGTTCAGTTGATTACAAGGATGATTTCTTCTGAAACTGGATTGACTTCAGAAAAATTAAGAAAAGGAAATCTTGAACCTCATGAATGGGAACAGCTAAACGTAAAAGTAAAACGTTTGTCTGATGCTCCTATTTTTATTGATGATACTCCTTCATTATCAATTTTCGATTTACGTGCAAAAGCAAGACGTTTGGTATCCCAACATAATGTAAGAATTATTGTAATTGACTACTTACAGTTAATGACAGCTGGTGGAAATGGAAAAGGTGGTGGAAATAGAGAGCAAGAAATTTCTATGATTTCTAGAAACTTAAAAGCATTAGCCAAAGAATTGTCTGTGCCAGTAATTGCACTTTCTCAGTTATCTAGGGCAGTAGAAACTCGTGGAGGATCTAAAAGACCATTATTATCAGATTTACGTGAATCTGGAGCAATTGAGCAAGATGCAGATATTGTATCCTTCATTTTTAGACCAGAATATTATGGAATGACAGAATGGGATGATGATGAGCATACACCTTGTGAGGGTCAAGGAGAATTTATTGTAGCAAAGCATAGAAATGGTGGTTTAGATAATATTCGTTTGAAATTTACTGGACATTTAGCTAAATTCTCAGATTTAGAAGAAGGTTTTAGTTCTGAATTCCAATCTTCAATGAACAATCCTTTTGAAGATGATACTACCATAAATCAAAGAATTGAACCTAAAGATGCTTTTGGTAGTGATGATGAGGATGATGTGCCTTTCTAAAACTTAAAGATTTTATAAAATTATAGAAATACACAATTGCTTTAAAGTAATTGTGTATTTTAGTTTTTTATATGAAACAATTCCTAACATTTCTAATTTTTTTAATTTTATCTACTACAACTAGGGCATCATTCATATATGTTCCAATGAATCATGATAATCAAAGAAATCACCTAAAAGCTTACGGAATTGTATATTTTGGCTTGGAAGCAGGTTTAAAATCCAAATGGTTATTAAATTACGATGGAGGTGCTTTTTTAATAGAAAATAACAAAGCCATAGAAAATGAATGTAAAATTAGAGGCGTTTCTTATCAAATTGTTTCTGATGCTAAAGCACAAATCATTTTACAAGAAATTGCATCACCTTCTTCAAATCAAGAAGCAGTAACTTTAGAAAAAGCACCAAAAATTGCAGTTTATTCACCAAAAGACAAAATGCCTTGGGATGATGCTGTTACAATGGTTTTGACTTATGCAGAAATCCCTTTTGATGTCATTTATGATAAAGATGTTTTAGCAGATAAATTACTGATTTATGAATGGTTGCATTTGCATCATGAAGATTTTACTGGGCAATATGGGAAATTTTATGGTTCATTTAGAACTGCACCTTGGTACATTAAAGGAAAAAAAAATGCAGAAAAATTGGCTAAAGAATTGGGTTATGATAAAGTGTCACAAGAAAAATTAGCTGTTGCCAAAAAAATAAGAGATTATGTAATTGGTGGAGGATTTATGTTTGCAATGTGTTCTGCAACAGATAGTTTTGATATTGCTTTGTCTGCAGAAGGAGTAGATATAGCAGAAGCTATGTTTGATGGAGATGCATCAACAGCTAATTATCAATCTAAAATCAATTTTAATAAAACCTTTGCTTTTAAAGATTTTGATTTGGTTAAAAGTCCAACAACTTATGAGTTTTCTTCTATTGACATGACAAGAAAACGTAAAATTCCCAAAACATCAGATTATTTTTCATTAATCGAATTTTCTGCAAAATGGGATCCAGTTCCTACAATGTTAACGCAGAATCATACCATTTTAGTAAAAGGTTTTATGGGGCAAACAACTTCTTTTGATAGAAATACAGTTAAATCTAATGTATTGGTTTTAGGAGAAAATAGAACCAATAGAGAGGCAAGATATATTCATGGAACCAAAGGAAAAGGAATGTTTACTTTTTATGGAGGGCATGATCCAGAAGATTATACTCATAGAGTAGGAGACCCAAAAACGGAATTAGATTTACACCCAACTTCACCTGGTTATAGATTAATATTAAATAATGTTTTGTTTCCAGCTGCTAAAAAGAAAAAGCAGAAAACCTAGAATTATTATCTTACTTTATTGAAATGAAAAAAAGTTAAAAAGTATCTTATATATTTTCTGATAATTCTCAAATAAATAACTATTTAAACCTTTTCTAATTCAATCTCTTTTGTATTTTTGTGCGATAAATTATATCATAAAAATGCCAACAATACAAGAGTTACAAGATTTTACACAACAAGTTCGTAGAGATATTTTAAGAATGGTACATAAAGTAAATTCTGGTCATCCAGGTGGATCTTTAGGATGTGCTGAATTTATTACTTGTTTGTATCAAGAAGTAATGGATCATTCTACTAATTTTTCAATGGATGGTAAAAACGAAGATTTGTTTTTCCTTTCTAATGGTCATATATCTCCTGTTTTTTATAGTGTTTTGGCACATAGTGGTTATTTTCCAGTAGAAGAATTAGCTACTTTTAGATTGATTGATTCTCGTCTGCAAGGACATCCTACAACTCACGAAGGTTTACCTGGTGTAAGAATTGCATCTGGTTCTTTAGGTCAAGGAATGTCTGTTGCATTAGGAGCTGCAGAAGTTAAAAAGTTAAATGGTGATGATAAAATTGTATATACTTTACATGGAGATGGAGAATTACAAGAAGGTCAAAACTGGGAAGCAATTATGTATGCATCTGCAAAAAAAGTAGACAATTTAATTGCTACTATCGATTTAAATGGAAAACAAATTGATGGTGCTACTGACGAAGTTTTACCAATGGGAAGTATCAAAGCAAAATTTGAAGCTTTCGGTTGGGATGTTTTAGAAGTAAATGAAGGAAATGATATCGAAGCTATTTTAACAGGTTTAGCAGAAGCAAAATCATTAACAGGAAAAGGAAAACCAGTTTGTATTTTATTATATACAGAAATGGGTAATGGTGTAGATTTTATGATGCATACACACGCTTGGCATGGGAAAGCTCCAAATGATGAACAATTAGAAAATGCGTTAGCTCAAAACCCAGCAACTTTAGGAGATTATTAAAAATCTATCCTAACCTTCCTAAAGGCAAGGAAATCTTTACGGAGTCTTTTTTTAATAATTACACATAAAAAAAGTTTCTCAACAATATGAGAAACTTTTTTTATGATTTCATTTTGATTGATTTATAAGATTACCTTTATCTTTACAAATAACAAATTTTTATTCAATCATTCAACTTTAGAATTATTGAATTTTTAATCTTTTAATATAATTATGAAAATAGGAATTGTTTGTTATCCCACATTTGGAGGAAGTGGAGTAGTAGCAACAGAATTAGGAATGGCTTTGGCTGATAAGGGGCATGAAGTCCATTTTATAACTTATAATCAACCAGTTCGTTTAGATTTTTTATCGCATAAATTACATTTTCATAGAGTTTTAGTAGAAGAATATTCTTTGTTTCAATACCAACCATACGAATTAGCTTTATCCAGTAAAATGGTTGAGATGGTTCAAAAATACAAGTTAGAAGTTTTGCACGTACACTACGCAATTCCTCATGCTTATGCAGCTTTTATGGCAAAGCAAATGTTGAAAGAAAAAGGAATTTATGTAAAAGTAGTAACTACTTTGCATGGAACAGATATTACTTTAGTAGGTAGCCATCCAACTTATAAAACAGCAGTAGAATTTAGCATTAACAATTCTGATGTAGTAACAGCAGTTTCTAATAACTTAAAAGATACTACTAATCAATTATTTAATATTCATAAAAAAATACAAGTTGTTTATAATTTTATTGATAATGAAAAATACAATAAAGCTGAAGAAGAAGAGTGTCAAAGAGGAGCTTTAGCTGCACCTAACGAAAGAATATTAACACATATTAGTAATTTTAGACCCGTTAAAAGAGTAGAAGATGTAATTAAGATTTTTTATGAAGTTCAAAAAGAAATTCCATCTAAATTATTAATGATAGGTGAAGGTCCAGATAGAAAAAAAGCAGAACTTTTAACAAAAAAATTAGGCATTAAAAACAAAGTTTTCTTTCTTGGAAATAGTACAGAAATTGATAAAATTTTATGTTATTCTGATGTGTTTTTGCTGCCTTCTGAAACAGAAAGTTTTGGTTTGGCTGCTTTAGAAGCTATGGCAGCAAAAACAGCTGTTATTTCTACAAATACTGGAGGTTTACCTGAAGTTAATCTTCATGGAGAAACAGGTTTTTTAAGCAATGTAGGAGATATTGTAGATATGGCCAAGAATGCAATTTATATTCTAAAAGAAGATGATGTTTTGGAACGTTTTAAACTTAATGCTAAAAACTATACCAAACGTTTTTCTTTGCAAAATATTCTACCTGTTTACGAGGATATTTATAAATCTTGTTATAAAAGTAAAGTATAAAAAAGGGGCTTAAACCTAGTGCTTCCAATTCAAAATAAAAATGAAATACAGACAACTTACAAAAGAGCAATTTGAAAGTTTACATGAAGAATTTGCTCGTTTTTTAGCAACACAGAGCATAGATGTTAAAGAATGGGATCAAATCAAAAAAGAAAAACCTAATGTTGCAGAAGATGTAATGAATGTTTTTTCTGATGTGGTTTGGGATGATGTTTTAACAAAAACAAACTATGTAGAGCATTTTTCAAAAACTTCTGCCAATTTATTTAAATGTGATGCAGAAGAAATTCATAGAATTGCAATTAAAATAAATTGGGATATTAATCTACTTGAACAGCAAGGTTTTGAATGGTTAATGAAAAATCCAATGGATAGTTCAGTAGATGTTTTTAAAGGTTCAAAACCATATCATAAAACAGAACGAAATACAGAAATTTTTGATTTAATAGAAAAAGGAAGCTCAATTTCTAAAGGAGAAATATTCGAATATTTTTTTCAATTAATTAATTAGTGTTTTTTTTAAATTAGGTTTTCATAAAAACAGTTTGTCGACACTTTTTTGCATTTCAACCTTAGATTATCACCATTTAACAAGCTAGAGGTAAAAAAGATTTCTTTAAACTTATTTTTATATACCCTAACAGATCATATTAATGGAAAAGTTTTTAAAAGTTTTATTAGTAGAAGATAATTTAATTGAAATAATGAAAATGAAAAGAACCATTTCGTTATTAAAATTAAAACATACTATCCATGAAGCTAAAAATGGAGAAGAGGCTCTAAAGTTTTTAGAAGACAAAGCCAATATGCCAGATATTATTTTATTAGATTTAAATATGCCAAAAATTAGCGGAATAGAATTTCTGAAAATTTTAAAAGCAAACGATGATTTAAAGCATATTCCTACAATTATTTTAACTACATCTAGTAATCAAAAAGACTTATTAGAATGTTATAGGACAGGAATGTCTGGCTATGTTCTAAAGCCTTTGAAATACGAGGATTATGTAAATAAAATTGAAACAGTATTAGCTTATTGGAGTGTAAATGAACTTATAAACCTATAATTTAAATAGATCATTTACAGAACTTCTAAATTAGTCCAAGATAAATTTGGTTTAGAAAAATGTCAGATTAAATTATTTTTTATTCTGAGATAATAGAGTTAGCAATTTCAGTTTTCAGAGATTTTACTATTACTCAAGCAACTCAGCAAGAGTAGTTCCTTTTCTAAACATAGTTTATTAGTTTATGTTGATTTTTTATCATCATTAAATAAATTTTTACAACTCTATTTAAAACTTACAATCATTTAATAGTTATGCTATTTTCTATTGAAAACCTTATTAATAAAGAAGATCAAAAGACATATCTCAGTGCAGAATTAGCTGCTTTTTTTTAGAAGGAAAAACGATAATTATTGATAAATCTTCTAGAGCAATACATCATTTTGGACTAGTTTAAATATATCAGATTTTGGAATATTTAAATGAAAATATAAAGATTGATGATGAATAAATTAAGAGAAGATAGTATAGAAATGAGTTTTTTTTATTCAGATGATACTCAAAAAAAGAAGGTATTTAATTAATAATTTAATACTCTAAGTACCATTAATTAGAGAAAAACACTGTAAATGAGCATAAAAATTATTATAAATCTTAATTAAATTAAAATTTTATTTTAGTATAAGGCCAACAATTGTCAAAAAGATTGTAAATTTATACCAAGGAGATATTTAATTTTTAAGTAAACTAAATATTAGCACCTAATTTATTTTCACCCTCAAAAAATAAACAAGATGAAAACTGTTCAATTAAAAAAACTAAAAAATGAAAAAATAACTTACTTATCTGAAGAGCTAATACTAAAAGAACCTTTGGTCTTGGTGTTTGGAAATAGATATATGTTACAAGATGAAAATATTTATAATGAAATTAGAAGTATATTCAAAGATGGTCATCTAGTTTTCGGTTCAACATCTGGAGATATTACTTCAGAATCTGTAGATGACGAATCTATTACAGTAACAGCTATTGAGTTCGAAAAAAGTAGTTTTTTAATTAAAACAGCTAATGTTTTAAATTCGGGTGATCAAATTGACAGTCATAAAACTGGTAAAGAACTTATTAACCAGTTACCTTTAGAAGGTTTAAAATATGCTTTTGTAGTTTCTGATGGAAGTTATATTAATGGTAGCCAATTAGCAATAGGTATGAACTCTGCTACTCAAAATAATTTATTAATAACAGGAGCTTTATGTGGAGATGGTTCAAGGTTTGAAACTACATTAACTTCTTATAATGAAAAACCAAAAGAAGGAGAAATTGTTGTAATTGGTTTCTATGGAGATACTTTAGAAGTATCTTTTGCTACTAATGGAGGTTGGACTCCTTTTGGACCAGAAAGAGTTGTAACAAAATCTGAAAATAATATTTTATATGAATTAGATGGAAAACCAGCCTTAGATTTGTATAAAACATATTTAGGAGATAAATCTGAAGAACTACCAGGAGCAGCTTTGCTTTACCCATTAAAAGTAAAATCTTCTGACGAAAGAAAATCTATAGTTAGAACCATTTTAAATATCGATGAAGAAAAAAATTCTATGATTTTAGCTGGAGATATTCTAGAAGGTTCTCATGTTCAATTAATGATGACTAATGTGGATAATATTGTAAATGCTGCAGAAACAGGAGCTTTGAGTGCTTTAGAGTTAAGAACAAATAAGCCAGAATTGGCAATTTTAGTAAGTTGTATTGGTAGAAAATTAGTATTAGACCAAAGAGTAGAAGAAGAGGTAGAAGAAGTTACTGAAGTTGTAGGAAATAAAGCTACAGTTTGCGGTTTTTATTCTTATGGAGAAATTGCACCTTTTGATGGAGAAATGAACTGCCAATTACATAACCAAACAATGGCAATTACCCTAATTAGTGAATAGAATAGTAGATGAACTCCCTATTAAAAAGACAAATTAGAAAATATTTACCAAAAGAATATCATTCCAATAAAGAATTGGAGGTTTTTTTGGATGCAGTAGAAAAATCTTATGATACTTCAGAAGAGCAGTTTGTTATGCTTCAAAGAGCTGCATCAATTAGTTCAGAAGAACTTTTTGAATCTAATAAACAATTAAGGCAAGAGTCAGAATCTCAAAAGGAAATAATATCGAAGCTTAATAATGTAATTAATACGTTAAAATTTTATGAATTAGATGATGTTAATAGTATAGAATCATCAGACTCATTAAAATTGGTAGATTTTATTGACAATCAAACAAAAGAGATTATTAATATTAATAAACAAAAAGATAAATTAGTTGCAAGTTTAGAACAGCAAAATCAAGAGTTAAATGATTATGCACATATGGTTTCTCATGATTTAAAATCTCCATTACAAAGTATTGATGCTTTAACAACCTGGATAAATGAAGATTATGCTGAGAGTTTAGGTGAAGGTGGAAGAGAAATTCTGAACTTAATAAAAGAGAATGTAGAAAAAATGGATACCCTTATTCAAGGTATTTTAGAATATTCTACGATTGGTAAAATTGAAAAAAAATTATACGATATAGATTTAAATGTCCTTTTAGAAGATTTGTTGTTAACTATTGATAATCCAGAAGATATTGAAATCTCTATTCCAGATAAATTACCAACTGTTTATGGAGATCAACATAGAATGGAACTATTGTTTTATAATCTTATTCATAATTCTGTGAAATTTAATAATAAAGGAAACAAAGGTTTTGTAAGGATTGATTTCTTTGACGAAAAGGATTATTGGAAGTTTACGGTTAAAGATAATGGTAAAGGAATAGAGAAAGATTACTTTGATAAAATATTTATTGCTTTTCAAAAATTAGAAAATGATTATAAATCTACTGGGATTGGGTTGTCTATAGTAAAGAAAATTGTTGAAGCTTATAATGGGGAGATTTCTTTAGAATCAATTCCTGATAATGAAACAATATTTACATTTACCTTAAAAAAATAAATGTGGAGAAACCAAATCTTTTATACATAGATAAATTAGCAAGAGGAGACAAATCTATAAAGGAAACATTGATAAATGTAATTAAAACAGAGTTTCCAGGAGAGAAAGAACAGTATAAAAAAAGTATTCAAAAAAAAAATTTTAAAGAAATTGAGGAAAATGTTCATAGAATTAAACATAAATTTAGTATTTTAGGACTTGAAAGAAGTTATGAGAAGGCTAATGAGTTTGAACATAATCTTAGGGAAAATAATTTAGACAATACTCAAAAAGAAAATTTTGATACTATCTTATCAATTATTTCTCAATATTTGAAAACTATTTAGACATTTTTACCCCCATGAATTGTATTATTATAGATGACGAAGAAATGGCAAGAGTTATTATAAGAACTCTATGCAATGAAATAAAATCATTAAATCTCGTTGAAGAATTTACTGGTGCTATACAAGCCATTAAATATTTAAATGAAAACAAAGTAGATTTAATTTTTTTAGATATCCACATGCCCAATTTTAGCGGCTTAGATTTTATAAAAACTTTAAAAGACCCACCAAAAATAATATTTACAACTTCTGACCCTAAATTTGCTATAGAAGCATTTGAATATGATTTTATAGTAGACTATTTATTAAAGCCGATAGAGCTGCCACGTTTTGAAAAAGCGATTAGAAAGGCTGAAAAGTTACATTTAGCTCAAGAAAAAGTTACTTCAAAAAAAGAGGCTATTGTAAAAAATGATTTTTATGTAAATATTGACAGGAGATTAATTAAAATTGATTTACCTAGTATCTATTTAATCCAAGCTAAAGGAGATTATATTAATATAAAGACTGAAACAAAAAATTATGTAGTGCATTCAACCCTTAAAAAAATTGAAGAAAAGCTACCTGACTCATTATTTTTAAAAGTTCATCGTTCTTATATTATAAATGTAAAAAAGATTATAGATATTGAAGATAATAGTGTATTAATTAAAAAAGATGTTGTTCCAGTAAGTAGATCTAATAGACCAGAATTAATGAAACGTTTGGATTTATTATAATTTTATTTATCGGAGTAAAATATACATTCGTCGTAAGTTAAGTTGTAAAAAGCGAAAACTTAATATTTGAGAATAATTTAATAGTAATTTTATGATATAAATAAATATATCATGAGAAAAATGTTAATTATTCTTATATCAACAGCGATAACAGCTTTGAATATAAATTCTTACGGAGAACTTGATACTGAATTATTAGAAAATGCAAGATTAATGGCTCAAACAGAAATAGAAATTGATTTTGAAAAGTCTATTAATTGGAGTTTTGGTTCTACATTATTTAAACTAATACATTTTGCAGAGATTATGTTCATATCAGAAATAGGTAGAAGAAAAATAAGTTAGCTAAAGAGATTAACAATTAACCTTAAATATATTTATTATGACCCTAAGAATCTTAAAAAAGAAGAGCGTTTATCACGTAAAAGGAGAAATAGTTACTCCAAATGTAAATTTACTTTTAAAGTATTTTATTAAGAAAATTAATAAAAAAAATAAAATAACGCTAAACATAGAAGAGGCTAATCGAATTGATAAAAATGGATTAAATGCTATTAAACAATTGATGACTCTAGCATCTTCAAAACAAAAAAACTTTTGCATAGTTGGAGGTGGATGTAAGGAGATTTACGATCACTTTTATCAAGCCAGTTAAAATAAAGTTCTTAATTTTTTAATATTTCAATTAACACATCTGTACCAGAACTAGCCACTTTTTTTATAATTGTAAGGTTGTTAAAATCGTTTTCAGTTACTGAAGGTTTTGGATCTATAAAATATATGGGTATATTTTGTTGTGCATAGTTTATTAAACTTGCAGCAGGATATACTTGCATAGAAGTTCCAATAATAACCAATACATCAGCTGTTTGTGTAATTTCTATGGCTTTATCTAACATAGGAACCATTTCTCCAAACCAAACAATATGAGGTCTTAGTTGGCTTTTTTTCGAGCATAAGTCGCCTAAACATAAATTTTCTTTCCAATCTAAAACAATAGTTTCATCAACAGAACTTCTTACTTTTAAAAGTTCTCCATGTAAATGCGTGATTTTTGAACTACCTGCTTTTTCATGTAAATTATCTACATTTTGGGTAATGATTTCAACGTCATAATCTTTTTCTAATTCTACCAAATTAAGGTGACCTTTATTGGGTTTAACACTTAATAACTGTTTTCTACGTTGATTGTAAAAGTCTAAAACTAATTCCGGATTTGCAGCAAAACCTTCAGGAGATGCTACTTCCATAACATTATGACCTTCCCATAGACCATTAGCATCTCTAAAAGTTTGTATGCCACTTTCTGCAGATATTCCTGCACCAGTTAAAACCACCATTTTTTTCATCCATTAAATATTTAAGTATTTTTATAAATAGAACTTATAAGCTAAAAATAATAATAAAATGATAAGTTTGTGTTTATGAATGATAAAAAACTATTAACTTATTTAGAAGGCTATTTAACTGAAAAAAGAAAAGCTACTTTTAAAACAGTTTTAGAAAACAGAACACGTCATTTTTCAGTAGTTTTAGAAGATATTTATCAACCACACAATGCAAGTGCAGTAGTAAGAACCTGTGATATTTTTGGAGTACAAGATTTGCATGTTATTGAAAACAGATATGTAAATAGAGTTTCAAAATATGTAACAAAAGGTTCTCAAAAATGGATAACTTCTCATCGCTACAAAACTGATGGAGATAACACTAAACTTTGCTTAGACAATCTTAAGGAAAAAGGATATCAAATTATAGCTACAACACCTCATACCAATTCTTTACTACAAGATTTTGATATTCATAAAAAAACAGCTTTTGTATTAGGAGCTGAAGCAGAAGGAGTTTCTGAAACTGTAAAGCAAAATGCAGATGGTTTTTTAAAAATACCTATGGTTGGTTTTACCGAAAGTTTAAATATTTCAGTTGCTGCAGCTATTATTTTACAGGAGGTAACTACAAAATTGAGACATTCTAATTTGGATTGGCAATTGTCAAATGAAGAAAAGGATATTTTATATTTTGATTGGGTAAAAAAAACGATTAAAAATGTAGATAAAATTATAGAATACTATCATCAGAATAAATTGTAAATTTAAAAGTCAATTCTAATATGTAAAATATGAACTCTAAAGTTGATGATTACATTCTGTCACAATTAAAATGGCAAAAAGAACTTACATTATTGCGTAAAGTTTTGTTAGATCTTTCTTTGGAAGAAGATATTAAATGGGGAATACCTGCTTATATCCATAAGAAAAAGAATATTTTAGGATTGTCTGCTTTTAAAAATTATTGTGGAATTTGGTTTCATCATGGTGTTTTTTTAAAAGATGAAGCCAATGTATTAATAAATGCTCAGAAAGATAAAACTAAAGGAATGCGTCAATTACGATTTACTTCATTTGAAGAAATTGACACAGAAATCTTAAAACAGTATGTCTTAGAAGCTATGGATAACTCTGAAGCAGGTAAAGAAATAAAACCTAAAAGGAACACTAAACCCATTATAATTCCTGATGAATTAAATACTGAATTATCTAAAAGTGAGAAATTAAAAATGTTTTTTAAAGAGTTATCACTTTCTAAACAGCGAGAATTTTGCGAATACATTTCATCAGCAAAAAGAGAAGCAACAAAACAAAGCAGAATAGAAAAAATTATACCAATGATTCTAAATGGAATAGGACTGCATGACAAATACAGAAATTGTTAGAAATTAATCAACAATAATTTTTTCAATTGTAGAAATAGAATCGCACCTAGAAATGTATAAACTTACATTTTCGAATTCTCTTTTACCACTTATATAGTATTCTGCACAAGGTTTTTGTCTTGGTTTACTTTTACCAAAATCAACATCTCCAGTATATAAGATAGTAGCAATTGCAATAGTATCTATGTCAGAGTTTTGCATTACTTTCTTGGCATCCTCAGAAAATGCTCTTTTCTTAATTCTAATGGTTTTTAGTGTTCTGGCATCCATACCATAATCGAATGTTGCATTTTTCTTTTGCCAAAAAAAATAAACTCCAACACAACTAATAGAAGCACCCACTAAAAAATACCCAATTCTTTTAATTAACATTGTAGAATTTTAAAGTACAAATGTACTTTATTACAATGAAAAAATGTATTATAAAATCAATAAATTAATATCTCTGTAAGGTATATCAAACCAATCAGCTACAGTTCTATTCGTTAAAATTCCATGATAAAAATACATCCCATTTCTCAAACTTTTGTCAAAACGAGCTGCATTTTCAAACCCTCCTTCTTCTGCAATGTTTAATAGATAAGGTGTAAAAATATTACTAATTGATACAGAAGCAGTTCTTGAATATCGAGAAGGAATATTTGGTACACAATAATGAATAACCCCATGTTTTACAAATGTAGGCGTGTCATGAGAGGTTACATTTGAAGTTTCAAAACAGCCACCTCTATCTATACTTACATCTACAATTACAGACCCTTCTTTCATAGTTTCAATCATAGTTTCAGTTGCACAAATAGGGGTTCTATTTTTACCTCTAATTGCACCAATGGCAACATCACATCTCATTAATGCTTTAGAAACTGATTTTGGTTGAATTGTAGAAGTATAAATAGGTGCATTTAAACAGTCTTTTAGTTTTCTTAATTTAGATATAGAATTGTCAAAAACTTTAACTCTTGCACCCAAGCCCAAAGCTGTTTTTGCTGCATATTCACCAACAGTTCCAGCTCCAAAAATAACAACACTTGAAGGTGGTACTCCTCCAATATTTCCCAATAGTAATCCATTACCTTTATTCACTCCACTCATTAACTCTCCTGCAATTAAAATGGAGGCAATTCCTGCAATTTCGCTTAATGATTTTACAACAGGATACGTGTCATGTTCATCTTTTATATAGTCAAAGGCAACAGCAGTAATTCTTTTTTTAGCTAGGTTTTCAAAATATTTTTTAGATTGTGTTTTTAACTGAAGAGAAGAAATTAAAGTAGTTTGAGGATTTATATATTCAATTTCTTTCTCTGTTGGAGGTGCTACTTTTAATACAATATTACATTTAAATGCTTCTTCAACATCGTAAGAAATTTTAGCTCCAGCTTCAGAATATTCTTTATCTGTAAAATTGGCACCATCTCCAGCACCAGTTTCTACAACAATTCGATGACCATTAGCAGTCAAAGCAGTCACAGCATCTGGAGTTAAACAAACCCGTTTTTCGCCTAAATAAGTTTCCTTGGGTAAGCCAATAAATAATTCTCCTTTTTTCTTTTTAACCTCTAACATTTCTGTTTGTGGTAATAACTCTTCTTTACTGAAAGGAGAAAATTGGCTCATAAATAAAGTTTTATTTTAGTTGAATATTGCGTTTTCCATCCTCTAAAATACTTAAATGGATTTCAACAGCATCTAAAGGTAGTAAATTTTTGATGTTTTGAGGCCATTCAACCAAACACCAATCATTATTGTAGAAATAATCTTCTATTCCCATATCCAAAGCTTCTTCTTCTTCTTCAATTCTGTAAAAATCAAAATGAAAAACTTTTTCACTTTTAGAAGTTTCATATTCATTCACCAAAGAAAAAGTAGGAGAGGAGATAGTATCTGTAACACTTAATTGTTTGCAGATTTCTTTAATCAACGTTGTTTTACCTACACCCATTTCTCCATAAAACAAGAGTGTTTTGTTTTTTGTTGATGAAATAATTTTTGATGCGATTTTGCTTAAATCTTCTAGAGAATAGTTTTTATTCATAAAAACAAAAATAGTGAAGTTCTATTAAAATCTCTATATATCTATAAATTAGAATTAATATATTATATCAATTCTTATATCTATAATATCTAATAATTTTAAGAAAATAACAAACAATTTACTATAACCTGATAATCAAATCTCTACAAACACTTTTTCTTTAGGTATATCAGTATTAGTGTGATCTATAGGAAAATAGGAGTGCAAAATATTATAATAATGGTTTTTATAATATTAGAATTCCTTCACTTGGAGAAGGTTAGGATGGGTTTTTACTTCGGACTATAAACAGCACAAGGAATAATTACTTCTTCCAAAGAAACTCCTCCATGTTGATAGGTGTTTTTATAATACTTCACAAAATGATTGAAGTTATTTGGATACGCAAAGAACAAATCTTCTTTTGCAAAAATAAATGGTGCATTCATAGCTATAGTTGGTAAGAAAATGTCTTTCGGATTTCTAACTGCATATACATCTTTGTCTTCATAGCTCAAACTTCGACCTGTTTTATATCTTAAATTCGCGCTTATATTTTTATCACCAATTACTTTTGTAGGACTTTTACAATTAATTGTTCCATGATCTGTGGTTATAATTAATTTCTGACCTAAATTTCTAGCTTTTTGAATAATTTCAAACAAAGGAGAGTTCTTAAACCAACTTAAAGTCAAGCTTCTATAAGCTTTGTCACCTCCAGCCAATTCTTTGATAACTTCCATTTCAGTTTTAGAATGAGAAAGCATATCTACAAAATTGTAAACCACTGTTGTTAAATCATTTTGTTTAGTACCATTATAATTATCTGCTAATTCTTTTCCACTTTTTAAATTTGTGATTTTATAATATTCATGTTTAATATCTAAACTCAATCTTTTTATCTGTGCTGTTAAAAACTCATTTTCATAGAGGTTCATTCCACCTTCATCAGTATCGTTTTTCCATAATCCTGGATGACGCTTTTCCATTTCAGAAGGCATTAATCCAGAAAAAATTGCATTTCTTGCATATTGAGTAGCTGTAGGTAGAATTGAAAAATAGGAATATTCTTCTTCTTTCTTATAATGATTGTTAATTAAAGGTTCTAGAATTCGATACTGGTCATAACGTAAATTATCAATCACAACCCATAATACACCTTGATCTTTACTCAACTCAGGAGCCACATAATCTTTAAACAAAGTATGAGAAAAAGTAGGTTTGTCATGAGCTGTCAAATAATCTTCATAATTCTTTTTGATAAATTTAAAAAACTGATTATTAGCCTCTTGCTTTTGACTTTCTAAAATGCCCAGCATTCCTGGGTCACTAATATTTTCTAATTCTAATTCCCAATGAACCAGTTTTTTATACAAATCAATCCATTCTTCATAAGAATTAACCATAGCCAAATCCATAGAAATTTTACGAAATTCTTGTTGATAACTAGAAGTCGTTTTTTCTGAAACTAAACGTGAAGTATCTAAATTTTTCTTTAAACTCAATAAAATCTGACTTGGATTTACAGGTTTAATCAAATAATCAGCAATTTTTGAACCTATGGCTTCTTCCATAATATATTCCTCCTCACTTTTGGTAATCATTACAACAGGTAAGTTTGCCTGTTTCTGCTTGATTTCTGAAAGTGTTTCCAAACCTGTTAAACCAGGCATATTTTCATCTAAAAAAACGATATCAAAATTCTCTTCACCAACTAAATCTATAGCATCAGCACCATTTGTACAAGTTGTTACTTTGTAGTTTTTACGTTCTAGAAAAAGAATGTGAGGTTTTAGTAATTCAATTTCATCATCAACCCATAAAATTTGTATGTTGCTCATATATCGTTTTTAAATTTTAACATTTAACGTTAAAAGTACCATTTTGTTATATTTTATAAAGTTTTAAAATGATAAAATATTGCCAAAAAAAATAATGTTCGTACTTTGCCATAGATTGATAAAATATATCTTTTGAAGAAAAAAAAGCATAATAAATTAAAAATATTAAACGATCCTATTTACGGATTTATTCAAATTCCAAATTCGTTAATTTTTGATATAATAGAACATCCTTATTTTCAGCGTTTAAGAAGGATTACACAAATGGGTTTTTCTAATTTGGTTTATCCAGGAGCAAATCACACACGTTTTCATCATGCTTTGGGTTGTGTATATTTAATGGAAAAAGCGGTTAGAGTTTTACGTTTTAAACAAATCGAAATTTCTAAAGACGAAGAAAATGCACTTTACATAGCTATTTTATTACACGATATTGGACATGGAGCATTTTCGCATGCGTTAGAGCACAGTATTGTTAGTGGGATTTCGCATGAAGAAATTTCGTTAAAATTTATGCATCAGTTAAATAAAGAATTTAGTGGAAAATTAAATTTAGCCATACAAATTTTTGAAGGAAAATATGAACGTAAATTTTTATGTCAACTCATTTCTAGTCAGTTAGATATAGATCGTTTAGATTATTTAAAACGTGATAGTTTTTACACAGGAGTTACAGAAGGTAATATATCATCAGACAGATTAATTGTAATGATTAATGTGAAAAATGATGAATTGGTTATCGAACAAAAAGGAATTTACTCTGTAGAAAAATTCCTGATTGCTAGAAGGTTAATGTATTGGCAAGTGTATTTGCATAAAACTGGTTTGGTTGCAGAGCACATGTTGGTTAATGTTTTGAAAAGAGCAAAAGAATTGGCTGAAAAAGATGAAGAACTATATGCAAGTTCTGCATTAAAATATTTTTTATACAATCAAATTAATCAAGATAACTTTACAGAAAATACTTTAGAAATGTTCTCTAGTTTAGATGATTATGATATTTTATCAGCGATAAAAGAATGGACAAATCATCCAGATAAAGTTTTGTCATTACTATCAAAAATGATTGTTGATAGAAAATTATTAAAAATTGAAATTCAGAAAGATGCTTTTAGAGAAGAGCAAATCATCAAAAAGAAAAGAAAGTTTCTAAAAAAGTTCAATTTGTCAGAAGAAGAAATCAATTATTTTGTCTTTGCACAAGAAATAAGAAATCAAGCATATAATTCTGAAAAACCTATTTATATCCTCAATAAAAAAGGAAAATTGAAAGATATCGCAAAAGCTTCAGATCAATTAAATTTACAAGCACTTACAAAACCTGTTGTAAAATACTTTATTTGCTATCCAAAGTAAAATCAGATTAGCCAAATACCTATAATTTTTATACTTTTGCGTTTGATGAAATTTACAGCACAACAAATAGCAGATATTTTAGAAGGTGAAGTAGTGGGAAATCCTGATGAAGAGGTTTCTAAATTATCTAAAATAGAAGAAGGAGAAAAAGGTTCTTTAACTTTTTTATCTAATCCAAAATACAATCCATATTTATATACTACAAATGCATCTATTGCTATTGTTAATGATAGTTTTCAACCTGAAAAAGAAATTTCTACAACGCTTATTAAAGTAGATAATGCTTACAAATCTTTTTCAAAATTACTAGAATTTTATAACGAAGTTAAAAACAATAAAACAGGAAGAGAAGCACCATGTTTTATTGCAGATTCTGCAAAAATTGGAGAAAATGAATATATAGGAGCTTTTAGTTATGTAGGAGAAAATGTAAAAATTGGTAATAATGTAAAAATTTATCCAAATTCTTATATAGGTGATAATACTGTAATTGGAGATAATTGTATTATTTTTTCTGGAGTAAAAATTTATTCAGAAACACAGATTGGAAATCATTGTAGAATTCATTCAGGAGCTATAATAGGTTCAGATGGTTTTGGATATGCACCTAATGAAGAAGGGCAATACAAAGCAGTTCCGCAAATTGGAAATGTAATTATAGAAGATTATGTAGATATAGGAGCTACATCTACTATAGATAGAGCTACATTAGGTTCTACTATTATAAGACAAGGTGTAAAGTTAGATAATCAAATACAAATTGCTCATAATGTAGAGGTTGGCAAACACACAGTTATTGCTGCACAAACAGGAATAGCAGGCTCTACTAAAATTGGTGAAAATTGTATTATAGGAGGTCAAGTTGGTTTTGCAGGCCATATTACAATTGGTAATAATGTAAGCATACAAGGTCAATCTGGTGTATCAAAAAGTCTAAAAGATGGAGCAACAGTTCAAGGAACACCAGCAATGAGTTATTCAGGTTATTTTAAATCTTACGTGTGCTTTAAGAATTTGCCAAATATTGCAGATAAGGTTAATCAAATGGAAAAAGAGTTCAATACTCAAAAATAAGAACGATGAGTAAAAAACAAAAAACAATAAAAAACGAAGTTACACTTTCTGGTGTAGGTTTACATACTGGTAATAATGTGTCTATGACACTAAAGCCAGCACCTATAAATCACGGTTTTGCGTTTAGCAGAGTAGATTTAGAAGGAGCCCCAACTATAGCAGCAAAAGCTGAATATGTGGTTACTACACAAAGAGGAACTAATCTTGAAAAAAATGGTGTTCAAATACAAACCTCAGAACACGTTTTGGCAGCTGCAGTCGGATTAGATATTGATAACTTATTAATCGAAATAGATGCTTCAGAGCCACCAATAATGGACGGTTCATCAAAGTATTTTATAGAAGCTTTAGAAAGAGCAGGTATAGAAGAACAAGATGCAGATATTGAGGAATATGTTGTTAAAGAAATCATTACTTATAAAGATGAAATTTCTGGAAGTGAAATTATTTTAATGCCTTCAGATGAATATCAGGTAACAACAATGGTAGATTTTGGAACTAAAATTCTAGGAACTCAAAATGCTACTTTAGATCATATTTCTAATTTTAAAGAAGAAATAGCAGATGCAAGAACTTTCAGTTTTTTACACGAAATTGAAATGTTATTGGAGAACGATTTAATAAAAGGGGGTGATTTAAATAATGCAATTGTATATGTTGATACAGAATTATCAGAAAGTACAATGCAAAAATTAAAAAAGGCCTTTAAAAAAGATGACATTGCTGTAAAACCAAATGGAATTTTAGACAACCTAACTTTGCATTGGGCTAATGAAGCAGCTCGTCATAAATTATTAGATGTTATTGGAGATTTAGCTTTAGTGGGTACAAGAATTAAAGGAAAGGTTATCGCAAATAAACCAGGACATTTAATAAACACTCAGTTTGCTAAGAAATTAGCAAAAATCATAAAAGCTGAAAAAAGAAATTACGTACCTCAGTATGATTTAAACTTACCTCCATTATTAGATATTCATCAAATAATGGATATTCTTCCTCATAGACCACCTTTTTTACTAATAGATAGAATATTAGAGCTTTCTGATAAACATGTAGTTGGTATGAAAAATGTAACTATGAACGAAAATTTCTTTGTAGGTCATTTTCCAGGAGCCCCAGTAATGCCAGGTGTTTTACAAGTAGAAGCTATGGCTCAATGTGGAGGCGTTTTGGTATTAAATACTGTTCCAGATCCAGAAAATTATTTAACCTACTTCATGAAAATGGATAATGTTAAATTTAAACAAAAAGTTTTACCTGGAGATACTGTTATTTTTAAAGCAGAATTAATTACTCCAATTAGAAGAGGTATTTGTCATATGCAAGCTTATGCTTATGCAAATGGTAAATTAGTAGCAGAAGCTGAATTAATGGCTCAAATAGCAAGAAAAAAATAAATTATGAACCAGCCTTTAGCATATGTACATCCCCAAGCCAAAATAGCAAGAAATGTTGTTATTGAACCTTTTACAACTATTCATAATAATGTAACTATTGGTTCAGGAACTTGGATTGGTTCTAATGTAACAATTATGGAAGGCGCAAAAATTGGTAAAAATTGTAGAATTTTTCCAGGTGCTGTAATTTCTGCAATTCCTCAAGATTTAAAGTTTGATGATGAAGAAACTACTGTAGAAATTGGTGATAACGTAACTATAAGAGAATGTGTTACCATAAACAGAGGAACATCTGATAGAATGAAAACTGTTATTGGTGATAATTGCCTTATAATGGCTTATTGTCATGTTGCTCACGATTGTTTTGTGGGAGATAATTGTATATTCTCTAACAATACTACACTTGCAGGTCATGTAACAATTGGAAATAATGTAGTTTTAGCAGGTATGGTTGCAGTACATCAATTTGCATCTGTAGGTAATCATGCTTTTGTAACTGGAGGATCTTTAGTTAGAAAAGATGTACCTCCTTATGTAAAATCAGCTAGAGAACCACTTTCTTACGTAGGTATTAATTCTGTAGGTTTAAGAAGGAGAGGTTATACCACTGAGAAAATAAGAGAAATTCAAAATATATATAGAATATTATTCCAAAGGAATTATAACAATTCTCAAGCAATTAATATAATTGAAGCAGAAATGGAAGCAACTCCTGAACGTGATGAAATTGTTCAATTTATCAAAGATTCACACAGAGGAATAATGAAAGGATATTATAAAGCAAACTAAAATTAAATAATGGCAACAACATCAGATATTAGAAACGGATTATGTATTAGATATAATAATGATATATACAAAATCATAGAATTTTTACACGTAAAACCAGGTAAAGGACCAGCTTTTGTAAGAACAAAATTAAAAAGCGTTACCAATGGTAAAGTTGTAGATAATACATTTCCTGCAGGAAGAAAAATTGACGATGTAAGAGTAGAGACGCATAAATTTCAATATTTATATAATGATGGAAATACGTATCATTTTATGAATGAGCAAGATTACTCTCAAATTCAATTGCAAAAAAATGCTTTAGATACTCCAGAATTAATGAAAGAAGGAGAGATAGTTACTATTATTATCAATTCTGAAGATGATATGCCACTTTCAGTAGAAATGCCACAAAGTGTTATTTTAGAAGTTACACATACAGAACCAGGTGTTAAAGGAAATACTGCAACAAATGCAACTAAACCTGCAACAGTAGAAACTGGAGCAAGTGTAAACGTACCTTTATTTATAAATGAGGGCGATAAAATTAAGATAGAAACAACAAAAGGTACTTACCAAGAACGTATTAAAGAGTAAAAAAGCTTTTAAAAGTTAGCCTATGGCTAATAGCAAATTGCCAAAAGCTAAAGCTAAATATGAAATTCAAAGCTCCACAAACTTTAAAACAGATCGCTAAACTTTTAAATGTAGATTTCATTGGAGATTCTAATTTTGAGATTTTAGGGATTAATGAAATACACGTTGTAAAAAAAGGAGATATTGTTTTTGTAGATCATCCAAAATATTATGATAAAGCTTTAAGTTCGGATGCAACCACAATTTTAATTAACAAAAAAGTAGAGTGTCCTGAAGGTAAATCGCTACTAATTTCTGATGATCCTTTTAGTGATTTTAATAAAATTACCACACATTTTAATCCTTTTATAGCCTC
Organism: Polaribacter sp.; assembly: GCA_965656305.1. Taxonomy (GTDB): domain Bacteria; phylum Bacteroidota; class Bacteroidia; order Flavobacteriales; family Flavobacteriaceae; genus Polaribacter. The sequence continues at coordinate 46,102 of CBFHKA010000009.1, forward strand.
AAAAGAAAATATCTCTGAAACAGCTGTAATAGGAGAAGGAACTATTATTCAACCTAATGTTTTTATTGGAAATAATGTAGTTATTGGTAAAGATTGTGTGATTCATCCAAATGTAACTATTTATGATAATGCTGTTATCGGAAATAACGTTACAATTCATTCAAATACAGTATTGGGTGCAGATGCTTTTTATTACAAAAATAGACCAACAGGTTTTGATAAATTAATTTCTGGAGGTAGAGTTGTACTAGAAGATAATGTAGATTTAGGAGCTTCATGTACTATTGATAAAGGAGTTACTGGAGATACTACAATTAAAGAAGGTACAAAAATTGACAATCAAGTACATGTAGGACATGATACTGTAATTGGAAAAAAGTGTTTAATAGCATCTCAAACAGGAATTGCTGGCTGTGTAATTATAGAAGATGAAGTTACCATTTGGGGTCAAGTAGGTACTAATAGTGGAATCACAATTGGTAAAGGAGCTGTAATCTTAGGACAAACAGGAGTTACAAAGTCTGTGCCTGGTGGTAAATCATATTTTGGAACTCCAATAGAAGAATCAAGAGAGAAATTAAAACAGTTAGCAGGCCTTAAAAGGTTGTTAAAAGAGAAATAAATATCAAATAACTTTTTTATAGAAGTAAACAAACAACTATTTTTGTAAAACAAAATAAATATCAGAGCAAATGAGTGTTTTAGTAAATAAGAATTCAAATATTATTGTACAAGGATTTACAGGTAGTGAAGGTACTTTTCACGCTGGTCAAATGATTGATTATGGAACCAATGTTGTAGGTGGTGTAACTCCAGGTAAAGGAGGTCAAGAACACTTAGGAAAACCAGTTTTTAATACAGTTGTAGAAGCTGTAGAAAAAGTAGGAGCTGATACTTCAATTATTTTTGTACCACCAGCTTTTGCAGCTGATGCAATTATGGAATCTGCTGATGCAGGAATAAAAGTAATTATTTGTATTACTGAAGGAATTCCTACTGCTGATATGGTAAAAGTAAAAGCATATATAGAAAATAAAGACACTAGGTTAGTAGGCCCTAACTGCCCAGGAGTAATTACACCAGATGAAGCTAAAGTTGGTATTATGCCAGGTTTTATTTTCAAAAAAGGTAGAGTAGGTATTGTTTCTAAATCTGGTACTTTAACTTATGAAGCTGCTGATCAAGTAGTAAAACAAGGATTTGGAATTACAACTGCAATTGGTATTGGTGGAGATCCTATTATTGGAACTACAACAAAAGAAGCTGTAGAAATGTTAATGAATGACGATGAAACTGAAGCAATTGTTATGATTGGTGAAATAGGTGGAAACTTAGAAGCTGAAGCTGCTCAATGGATTAAAGCTGATGGAAACAGAAAACCTGTAGTAGGTTTTATCGCAGGTCAAACTGCACCTGCTGGAAGAACAATGGGACATGCAGGAGCAATTGTAGGAGGTGCAGATGATACAGCTCAAGCAAAAATGAAAATTTTAGCAGAAAATGGAGTTCACGTAGTAAGTTCACCAGCAAAAATTGGAGAAATGGTTGCTAGTGTTTTAAACTAAGCAAAACTTAATATTACATACAAAAAAAGAATTCCCGTTAAAAACGGGAATTCTTTTTTATATTTGAGAACTGTCAATTTTTATAATTGACAAAAACAATTAAACCAAACATTATGAAATTACTAGAAAACAAATCAGCAATAATCACTGGTGCAACAAGAGGTATTGGAAGAGGAATTGCGCTAGAATTTGCCAAACAAGGTGCAAATGTAGCTTTTACATATAGTTCTTCAGTAGATGCAGCTATAGCTTTAGAAGAAGAATTAAAAGCTTTTGGAGTTTCTGCTAAAGGTTATCAATCTAATGCAGCAGATTTTGATGCAGCCCAAGAATTAGCTAAAGAAGTTTTAGCTGAATTTGGAGCTATTGATATTTTAGTGAATAATGCAGGAATTACAAAAGATAATTTGTTAATGCGTATTTCTGAAGCAGATTTTGATAAAGTAATAGAGGTAAATCTTAAATCTGTTTTCAATTTAACCAAAGCTGTGATAAGACCAATGATGAAACAAAGAGGAGGTTCTATTATCAATATGAGTTCTGTAGTTGGATTAAAAGGAAATGCAGGACAAACTAATTATGCTGCATCTAAAGCAGGAATTGTAGGTTTTTCTAAATCTGTAGCTTTAGAATTAGGTTCTAGAAATGTAAGAAGTAACGTGGTTGCTCCTGGTTTTATAGAAACGGAAATGACTGATAAGTTGGATGAAAAAGTAGTACAAGGTTGGAGAGATGGTATTCCTTTAAAAAGAGGTGGTCAGCCAATTGATATTGCTAATGCTTGTGTGTTTTTAGCTTCAGATATGAGTGCTTATATAACTGGACAAACACTTTCTGTAGATGGAGGAATGTTAACCTAAAATTTTACTATTCGTCGAATAAATTTCTTTTTAGAAATTTCATAATCTTTTAATTAGCTTATAATTAAAAGATTTTGTTTTTTAGGATTTATCTTTTCGTCGATAAGAAACAACCATTCATCTAAAGTAAATTAATTTTCATCTTACATTCAAATTCTAAATTTAAATACTTAAGTATCTTTATAAAATAAAACCCCCTCAATATTATTTATGGAGACTAAGCAGCTAACTAATGTACATAAAACAGTTATAGAAGTTCTTGAGAATGAACATTTAACTAGTTTTCAGATCTTAAGTAAAATAAAAGATAACACTCTTACTCTTGAATTATATGGTATTATTGATGAACTTAATAATATGGGGATACTAAAAAGTTATGTTAAGCAAGATTTAAAATATCATTATGTAGCTTAAACTAAAAGCTAATTTTTAATAAATTTTTGAAGCCTACAACCTTAAGTTGTAGGTTTTTTCTTTTTTAATAGGTATTATTCATAATAATATAAGTTATTTAGACTAAAAGTATTTTATCATTTATCGATGATATATAGTCAATTGACGACATTATAATTTCATTTGTCTTATTTTTTTAAATAAATAAATATTCTAAGGTACTTTTACAGTGTAAAACAATAACAAATATCTAATATACCCTTAGAAATAATAAAGCCCAATATAAGTTTAAGAAATAAACCTCTAAACATCCCTAATTTTTATTTCCTAAATTTACCCTAATTAGTATTATAGACCTACAACATTTAAGTTGTAGGTTTTTTTTTGCACAGTTTTACGTAATGTATTAGTAATCAAGTGATTTTTCTATCGACCAAATGTATTTTACCATTTTATCGATGTTTATTAGTCAGTTGACGACATTAAATTTTCATTTATCTTATTTTTTAAAAAATATGAATAATGTGCAGTATTTTTATAGTGTAAAACAATAATAAAAATCTAATGTACCCTTAGAAATAATCAAAACCCTAAGCAAGTTCAAGAAATAAACCTCTAAACATCCCTAATTTTTATTTCTCGAATTTTACCCTAAATTAGTATTATAGACCTACAACATTTAAGTTGTAGGTTTTTTCTTTTTTAAATAGTTCTTTATATCTTTCCCTAAAATATAAATATTGCAATCACTCTTCATTTTGTCTATAATTTTAGCACTACTAATCAGTTTAATAGTTAGCTATTTTCAATATTACTTTAGGGTAAAGAATAAGCAAAAAGTTACACCTGTTTTATTCATTTTAAAAGCATTAAGTCTTTTTTTATTATTGTTATTATTCATTAACCCAAAAATAGAAAGGATAGAGGTCAATAATATCAAGCCAGTTTTATCACTTTTAGTTGATGACTCAAAATCAATTGCATATTTTAAACAGGATAATAATGTGTTAGGTCTTTTAAATTATGTGAATAATAGTAAGGATCTACAAAATAAGTTTGATATTCAAAAATTTGCCTTTGGAAATGATATACAGGTAATAGATACTTTTACTTTTTCTAAGAATCAAACTAATATTTCTAAAGCTTTAAAAGGAGTTAATAATTTACAGAAAGATAAAATTTCTCCAATTCTTTTAATTTCTGATGGTAATCAAACTATTGGTGAAGACTATGAGTTTATAAAACCAAATCAGCCAGTTTATCCAATAATTATTGGTGATACTATAAAATATAGAGATATAAGAATTAGTCAATTAAATACTAATAAATACACTTATATTAAAAATAAATTCCCTGTAGAGGTAATTTTGAATTATGAAGGGAGTGATTATGTTACCTCACAATTTTCAATTTATAATCAAGGAAAAACAATATTTAGAAAAAAAATATCTTTTTCTCCACAAAAAAAATCAGCTACAATTATAGCTAATTTAACTTCTACTAAAAAAGGTTTACAATATTATACAGCTTCTATAAATAAGCTAAAAAATGAGAAAAATAGTAAGAATAATAGTAAGAGTTTTTCTGTAGAAGTAATAGATGAACAATCAAAAGTGCTATTATTATCGTCTATTTTACATCCTGATTTAGGTGCATTAAAAAAAGCAATAGAAAGCAATAAACAACGTTCTGTAGAAATTAAAAATATTTACAATTTTAATGGTCAGATAGAAGATTATCAATTGATTATACTTTATCAACCAAACAATAAGTTTAATAGTGTTTTTTTAAGTTTAAAAAAGAAAAACAGTAACTATTTATTAGTTTCTGGAACAAAAACAGATTGGAATTTTATAAATAAACAACAATTAGGTTTTCGTAAAAATGTTATTAATCAATCAGAAAATTATGGAGTTGTTTTTAATGATTCATTTTTAACTTTTTTACAAGAAGATATTGGTTTTAATAACTATCCACCTTTAAAAGATAAATTTGGAGAGTTCAGTATTACTAAAGAACATCAAACTTTACTATATCAAAATATAAATGGAATTGAAACAGAACACCCCCTTTTATCAACTTTTGATATCAACAATCAAAAATCAGCAATTTTATTAGGAGAAGGTATTTGGAAATGGAGAGCAGCTAGTTTTCTAAATTCTAATTCTTTTGAAGATTTTGATAAATTTACAGGTACCTTAATACAGTATTTAGCTTCAAATAAAAAAAGAAATCGTTTGGAAGTAAATGCAGAAATGATATATCCTGCAAATTCAACCATAAATATATCCGCTTTTTATACCGATAAAAACTATCAATTTGATGCAAGAGCTAATTTAAATATTACAATTTATAATTCTGAAGCTAAAGAAGTTTTAAAAGTTCCTTTTTCATTATTCAATAATTCATTTCAAACCCAAATAGAGAATCTTCCTTCAGGAAATTATACTTACAAAGTGGCTGTTTCTAATCAAAATATCAGTAAAACTGGACGATTCAAAATAACTGACTTTCAGGTAGAAGAACAGTTTACGAATGCCAATGTAAATAAGTTGCAGAAATTAGCAAATAAAACAGGAGGGAAGCTATTCTACATAGATCAAGTGGAAGAAATTACCAAAGAGTTGTTGGAAAATAAGAGGTATTTTACTGTTCAAAAATCATCAATCAAACAACAAAATTTAATTGATTGGAAATGGATATTAATTTTAGCAACCCTTTTGTTTAGTATGGAATGGTTCATCAGAAAATATCATGGAAAAATATAACATGTTTACCATTGGCTTTCATCGATAGAAATCGTAAATTTGATAAAATTTAAAAATATTTAAAATGGCAAATAATCAAATGGAATTAAATTTCCCAAAAGGAGGAGTCTTCCTAATTATAATAGCAGTAATAGCAATTATTTTATTCTCAAAATCTACAGTGACTATTGGTCCAGGAGAAGGAGGCGTTATATTTGAAACATTAGGAGATGGTATTAATACTGAAAAATCTTATGGGGAAGGTTTTCATATTGTTGCTCCTTGGAATAAAATGATTGTAAGAAAAATTCGTCAACAATCTATTTCTGATGAAATGAATGTACTTTCTGTTAACGGATTGGAAGTTAAAGTAAATGGTACAATTTGGTACAAACCAGAATTTGAAAATTTAGGTTTATTAATTAAAACCAAAGGAGAGGATTATGAACGTGAATTGCTAGATCCAGCTATTAATGCAGCTGCAAGAAGTGTTGTAGGACGTTATACACCAGAACAATTGTACTCTAGTAAAAGAGATGTAATTGAGCAAGAAATTTTGGATGAAGTACAAACTGTTTTAAAAGATCAATACCTAATTGTAAAACGTGTTTTAGTTGAAGACGTTAAGTTACCAACAACAATTAGAACCGCAATTGAAACGAAATTAAAGCAAGAACAAGAATCATTAGAATATGAGTTTCGTTTAGCAAAAGCAAAAAAAGAAGCTGAAAGACAAAAAATAGATGCTGAAGGAAAAGCTATTGCAAATAAAATTTTAAGTGCATCTTTAACAGATAAAATTTTACAAGAAAAAGGAATTGAAGCTACTCTAGAGTTATCTAAATCTCCTAATAGTAAAGTTGTTTTAATTGGTTCTGGTAAATCTGGAATGCCAATTATACTTGGAAATCAGTAAAAAAATACTTTTTTTAATATTTAAAATCCAGCTAAATGCTGGATTTTTTGTTTTTCGATAGCGTAAACACAATTAATTCAAGGTTTCAATATTTTTTATACTTAGTTAGTAAATTTCGGAATTTTAAATTGAAAAATCAACAGGTAAAAGACTCGTTTTTGAAATAAAATAAATGTACAATTCTTAAAATTCTGTTAAACAAAAAAATAAATGTAACTTATAAAACAATAGTGCGTCTTATGAGCATACAACTAAAGTCTTTAGAAGATATTTAGTTGGTATTAGTTAGTTTTTAATAGTTGATTAGAGTCAAAATCAGTTTGTTTTTGACTCTTTTTTATTCTAATTTTTATTAGGAATTTTATCACGACCTATCTTACCTTTTTTTAGTGCTTTATAATTTTCATAACAGCCTAATACAGCTTCAATCATTTGTAAGTCAGATGCTTTTTTTATAAAGTATTCAGAGTAGTTACAGTCTAATAAAAGTTCAGTTAATTCTTGTCTGTCCATTTGTAAATATTCCATCATTACTTCTCTATCAAATTTACCCGCTAACATTTTACGTAAATCGTCTTCTTTTTTTAATTTTTGAAGTTTTTTAAGCTGTTTGGGTTTATTTCCAAAGAGGTTGTATAGAAAATCAACAGGCTGAAATAATGCTGCAACAGGAGAGGAGAAATTCTTTTTATTTGGTTTACCAACTTCATAAGTTTGAGGTAAACCATTAATATGAATTCTTGTAAAACGATCTTTAGGAACTTGTTTTACATCAATTTCTAAAACCCCAATTAATTTGGTCGATTTTATAATTACTTCTCTAACTTCTTCTGGTTTCTCGTACAAAGCAATTTCCAATTCATTTCCTTTTAGTAAATCGTTGGTTACTTTTACTTTAATAGATGAAAACCCAAGATAAGAAACTAAAATTGTATCATTTGCCTTTGTAGGTAATTCAAAAAAACCTTTGTCATTGGTAATTGTACCCTGAACAGTGTTTAAATTTAAAATATGAGCAGCACTTAAAGCACGTTTGTTTAATGCATGAATAATTTGACCTTTTAAAACAGAAGTTCTAAGTGAATCTTTTTGTGAAAAAGTACTTAAACTTACTATTAAGCACAGAATGAATAGATTTTTTTGCATGGAAACAAAATTAACTATAAAACTGTATAGAAAGGTTAATATTTTGTGAAGATGTATAATTAATTATTTAAAAGTGCGCACGAGAAGATTCGAACTTCCACTTTCTTTCGAAAACAGCCCCCTCAAGGCTGCGCGTCTACCAATTTCGCCACGTGCGCAAATAAATAACTTATTAAAGTAAAAAAAGTTAAGCAAACGCTTAACTTTTTCTGTGACCGGGCTGGGGCTCGAACCCAGGACCCTCTCCTTAAAAGGGAGATGCTCTACCAACTGAGCTACCAGGTCTAAAATTAAATGAGGTGCAAATATACTATCAATCATTTAAAATAGAAATATAAAATTGAAGAAATTTTATCGATATTTGTCAAAATTTTTAAAGAAATGAAAATAGTTTTATTGGGATATATGGCATCTGGAAAATCTAGTATTGGTAAAAAACTAGCTAAAAGTTTGACAATGAATTTTATAGATTTAGATGACTATATTATTGATAAAGAAAATATGTCTATATCAACTATTTTTGAGAAGAAAGGAGAAATTTATTTTAGGAAAATAGAAAATCAGTATCTAAAAGAAATTTTATCAAAAGAAGAAGATTTTATCCTATCATTAGGAGGAGGAACACCTTGTTATAGTAATAATATGGAAATAATCAATAACAAAGATGTGACTTCAATCTATTTGCAAGGAAGTGTACCAACAATGGTAGAAAGGTTAATAAGAAAGAAAGCTAAAAGACCTTTAATAGCTTCTTTAGGTGATGATAAAATTCCAGAATTTGTTGCAAAACATTTGTTTGAAAGACGTTTTTTTTATGAACAAGCAAAAATGACTATTAAAATTGATGATAAAAAGAAAAGTGAAGTTGCTGTAGAATTACACAATTTGTTAAACTAAATAGGCCTTAGCTTCATTTTCTGAAAAATCTACTTGAACATGCTCTTTAATAGAGGTTGACAAGGAAACTCCTTTGAAATCTGCTTTTACAGGGTATTTTTTGTGATTTCTATTTACTAGAACTGCTGTTTTAAATTTTTTCAAAGGGACATCTAAAAAGTGTTTTACTCCGTAAATTAATGTAGTACCAGAGTTTAAAACATCATCAACTAAGACTAATGATTTGTTTTTGTATTCATTAACTTCAATTGAAGTAGAAATAGGATCTAAAGGTTTTTTCTTATTGATATTAACCTGGCAAATTGTAACTTTTAGTGTCGAAATTTCTCTTAAAATTTCGACTAATTTTTCTGCAAAAATATATCCATTTCCAATTATACCAACAATGATAACTTCTTTTTCATTACTATTTCTTTCATAAATTTGATATGCAATTCTTCTAATTTTCTGGTTTATTTGAATGGTATTTAATATAATATTTCCTTGTGTTATCATAAATCTTCTGTTGTATCTTCAGTAAATCCTTCTATATCTCTTCTATCTTTTTTTGTTGGTCTTCCTGTTCCTTTTTTTCGATAGTAATCTTTAGCATATTTTAAAAGCTCGTTTTTTTGAAACTCTTCTTTAGGAGTTATATCTTTTCTGTACAAATCAACTAATTTTGCACCAACTCTACTTTCTGGTAAATCTAAAACTTTTATTTGATAATTTATTTGATTTTTTCTGACTAAAATCAATTCATTTCCAAAAACTTCTTTAGAAGGTTTTACATTTTTGTTATCAATCTTAACTTGTCCTTTTTTACAAGCTGTGGTTGCTATACTTCGTGTTTTAAAAATACGAATACACCATAAGTATTTATCGATTCTCATAAAAAAAGTTAAAATATATCTTTTGTCTTTTTACAAAGGTATAAAAATGGTAAATTGCGCCCACAAATTTTATGATTAAATGACTAAAATAAAAAATATACTTGTATTACTAACTTTTGCAGTAATTATATATGCTTGTGGAGATGATAATGTGTTTTCAAATCCTTACGCTGATGTAAATTATGAAGCTTTAGCAGTTTCTGATAATGATTCTATAGTAAAGTTTTTAGAAAGTCATTATTATGATACGAGTTTAAAATCTTTAGAGCCTTTGGTAGATGGAGAAACAGCAATGTTAAATGATGCAGCTAGATTAAAAACTATTGATGTAACTCAAAACGATATTAATTATAAATTATATGTTTTTGTTACTGAAGTAGGAGTGCCAGATTTTACTGAAGACACTACTGATGACCCTACAAAAAGAAAAGATTTTCCAACAAAAATGGATTCTGTTTTTGTGAATAGAAAAGGAATTGAATTGGTAAATAATAACCTAGATTCTAGTCCTTTTGATCAAGATGATGAAACTTGGTTTAGCTTAGGTGCTACATTAGGTCTTGGAGGTCAGGCTCCATCACCAATTATTGGTTGGATAGAAGGTTTTCAAAAGTTGAAAAGTGGTGAAAATATTACGAATAATGGACCGCTTACTTTTCAAAATACTGGAAATGGTTACTTTTTTATACCTAGTGGTTTAGCTTATCCGTCTATAAACTATCAAATTGGTCAATCTCAGAACCCTTTATTTGATAAGATTTTAGTTTTTAAAGTTGAACTTTTGGATATTGTAGAAAATACTGATCATGACTTTGATGGTGTTGCTTCTATAAATGAAGATGCAGATGGTGATGGTGATCCAACAAATGATTTTAGTGATTCAAATAATCCAACATTACCAGATTATTTGAATCCTAGTATTAATTAGATATTAGAATTTAACTTTATATATAAAATATAAAACTCTTTCCAATTGGAAAGAGTTTTGTTTTTAATCTTTAATTACGGAATTCTTTAATTTTAAAAACTTATTATTTTTCTTTTTATTTAAATAATGTCTTAAAACACCACCTTTTACATTGTTTACATCAAACTCAATGGTAAATGCATTTGGGTCTATTAGATCTATAATTCTATGCATTTTCTTAATGTCAATTCTATTAATAATGGTATGAATAATATCAAAATCTTCAGCAACTCCATTACTTCCAAAACCTGAACTTCCTTTATATACAGTTAATCCAACTCCTATTTCCTCTAAAATTGCAATTTTAATTAAATCGTATTTTTTAGAAACAATAGTAACTCCAATAAAATCTTCAAAACCTTCAATAACAGTATCTGTTACTTTAGCAGCTATTATGTAAGTTAAAATAGAGTAGAGCGCAATTTCTATAGTTTCTACAAACGCTGTAACTGTAAAAAGTATAATATTAAAAAATAGTACAATTTTACCAATACTAATTCCAAATTTATCGTTTAAAAAAATCCCTAATATTTCAGAACCATCCAATACAGATCCATTTCTTATGGTAATTCCAATACCAGAGCCTACCAATAATCCTCCAAAAATGGAAATTAAAAGCTTGTCTTCAGTGATAGTCTGAAAATTTTCAAAATGAATAAATAAAGCAACACCTAAAATACTAATGATAGATTTTATGACTATTCTTTTTGAAACAGTAAAAAAACCTAAGATTAAAAAAGGAATACTGAAAATAACTAACAAATATGACATGTTAATGTCTACTTGAGTTCTAACTAATAAAGCAATTCCTGTTACTCCACCATCTAAAAATCCATTGGGTAAAAGAAAGGCTTTTAAACCAAGACTGGTTAAAACAATACCAATAAATATTTGAAAGTATTCAAAGAAATAATCGGTTGTTTTATGAGCATCCATTTTAGTTTTCTTTCCTTTTACAAGCCAACAATGTATTTTTTAACAACATTGCAATTGTCATTGGTCCAACACCTCCAGGAACAGGAGTAATGAATTCAGATTTGGCAGCTACTTCATCAAAAGCAACATCACCAACTAATCTAAATCCGCTTTTTTTGCTAGGATCTGCTAATCTTGTAATTCCAACATCAATTACAGTAACATTGTCTTTAACCATATCTGCTTTTAAAAACTCAGGAATACCAATTGCAGCAACAATTATATCTGCCTGTAAGGTGATTTCTTTTAAGTTTTTAGTTCTACTATGACACATAGTAACTGTAGCATTACCTACTTTTCTTTTTTGTGATAAAAGAATACTCATAGGGCTACCAACAATATGACTTCTACCCAAAACAACAACGTGTTTTCCAGAAGTTTCTACATTATATCTATCTAACAATTCTAAAATACCAAAAGGAGTTGCAGAAATAAAAGTTGGTAAATTCAATGCCATTTTACCAACATTTGTAGGATGAAATCCATCTACATCTTTGTCTGGATCAACAGCCATTAATACTTTTTGTTCATCAATATATTTTGGTAAAGGTAATTGTACTATAAAACCATCAATATCTTTATCAACGTTTAAAATTGCAATTTCGTTTAATAAATCGTCTTCAGTAATATCTGCAGAAAGTCTTATTAAAGTAGATTCAAAACCAACACGTTCGCAGGCTTTTACTTTTGCATTAACATAAGTTATACTGGCCCCATCATCACCAACAATAATAGCTGCTAAATGAGGTGCTTTATAACCTCTATCTTTTAAATCTCTTACTTCTAAGGCAATTTCTTCTTTAATATCTGCTGAAGTTTTTTTTCCGTCTAATAATATCATATTTACAATTTAAACTGAAGTATTTTCTTACTTGTTATTTATGATGTTTTTTGTTGTTCTTTAAGTTTCAAAGTTGAGATTTCTCGACTACTCTCGAAATGACACTTGTTAGAAATTTTTCATTTTTGCTAACTGCTAACAGAATTACTTCATTCCTTTCATCATCTGCATCATCTTTCTGCCTCCTCCACCTTGCATCATCTTCATCATTTTACTCATTTGGTTGAATTGCTTCATCAGTTGATTTACTTCTTGGATAGAAGTTCCAGAACCTTTGGCAATTCTCTTTTTTCTACTTGCATTAATTGTAGCTGGTGTGCTTCTTTCTGAAGGTGTCATTGAGTGAATAATCGCTTCAATTCCTTTAAAAGCATCGTCATCTATATCTACATCTTTCATTGCTTTTCCTGCTCCAGGTATCATCCCCATCAAATCTTTCATGCTTCCCATCTTTTTGATTTGCTGAATCTGATTTAAAAAATCATCGAAACCAAATTGATTTTTAGCAATTTTCTTTTGCAATTTTCTAGCTTCTTCTTCATCATATTGATCTTGGGCACGTTCTACAAGAGAAATAACATCTCCCATTCCCAAAATACGGTCAGCCATTCTATCAGGATGAAAAACATCAATTGCTTCCATTTTTTCTCCTGTACCAATAAATTTAATTGGTTTATCAACTACAGATTTTATAGATAATGCAGCACCACCTCTTGTATCACCATCTAATTTTGTAAGTACTACACCTTCAAAATTTAGAATATCATTAAATGCTTTTGCAGTATTTACAGCATCCTGACCAGTCATAGAATCTACCACAAATAGTGTTTCTTGTGGATTTACAGTTTTATGAATGTTAGAAATTTCTGTCATCATTTGTTCATCAACAGCCAAACGTCCAGCTGTATCAATAATCACGACATTTTTTCCATTTGCTTTTGCATGTTTAATAGCATTTTGAGATATTTCTACAGGATTTTGATTGCCAACTTCTGCATATACTTCAACTCCAATTTGTTCTCCAACCACCTGTAATTGATTAATGGCTGCAGGTCTATAAACATCACAACCTACTAAAAGTACTTGTTTTGATTTTTTAGTTTTTAAGTAATTGGCTAATTTTCCTGAAAAAGTAGTTTTACCAGAACCTTGTAAACCAGACATTAAAATTACAGTAGGCGAGCCTTGTAAATTTATTCCAACAGTTTCACCACCCATTAATTCAGTTAGCTCATCTTTTACTAACTTTACCATTAATTGTCCAGGATTCAATGTTGTTAATACATCTTGTCCTAAAGCTTTGGTTTGAACTTTTTTGGTAAATTCTTTCGCTATTTTAAAGTTAACATCGGCATCAAGTAGTGCTCTTCTTACTTCTTTTAAAGTTTCAGCTACATTTACTTCTGTAATTTTACCATGCCCTTTTAAGGTGTGTAATGCTTTATCTAGTTTATCGCTTAAATTATTAAACATAATTTGTATTCTTTTTTTTGGAAATACAAATATAAATATAACAGTTCGCTTATAAAAGATTATATAGCCTTAATCTCTTTTAAAAAATAGACTTGTTAAAAAGTTAATTAAGTGGATGAAAATTGATGTTAAAAAAAGAATGAAAGAAAAGACTAAAACGCTTTCTAAGTCCATAAACCATAAGAATTTACCTTCTTTTAAGTCGCCATTTTTGTCTAATTTGAATATGCTATACAAGTAAGGTAAACTTGATATAATTTGAAGAATAATGTGAACGATGGAAAGCCATTTGTTGGGCTGTTTTTTTGCCCAGCTTAAAGCGAAGTAATTTAAACCTATTAAACTAAAGTAAAGTGCAGATATATAACACCAAAAATCAACATTTATTAAATAATAAATGTATGAAATATTGATATCAATAGGAGTATTTCTTTTAATTATACCAATAATGATATAAATTGGTATTAATCCAAAGAAAAATAAATGAGGTTTGGTAATTATTCTTTTCAATTTAATACAATAATTTTAAAGTTTCTGTATGATGTGCTGTGTGATGTGCTGTCCACATAATAATTTCTCTTATGGTCATTTTTCCCATTAATGGATGAGGAATTAGTAATGTATCTAAATTTTTATCACTAATTTTTTTGGTTTTGTATTGCAATTTCTTTTGTTGAATTTGGAATCTAGTTAATAAACGTTCTCGTTCTTTTATAGAGGGTAACTTTAATTTTTGATTGAATACTCTTGCTCTATCTTGATTATCAATCAATTTTTGTTGATACTTTTTAGATACAATTTCATAGGTTCTGGAAGGTCTGTTTGAAGTCCCGAATTTATATTTTAAAATGAATTTAGGATAGCTTAAGGCATTGTTCAGCAATTGTAAACTGTTTACTAAATGAAGTATATGTTGACCAGTAGTCCATTTATCTTTTGGTCCTTTTTCCCAATTTTCTTCAGGTTGTTGTTCTAGCCAATGAAATATTTCTTGATGTTTCTCTTCTAATAAGTTTACAATTTCTTTCTTAATCATTCAAAATTTATTGACCATTAAAGTAGTAAATTATTTTGAAATATCTAAATTAATTGTTTTTTAATGCTTCTCTAGCTACAGTTACCTTGCTTAATATTCTTTTTAAAAGTATTAAAATGGTTTCTTGGTTTTGTAGTGTTCCATCTCCTAAGGCTGCTGTAATTGTTTCATTTATTACCACTGTTGGTGTAGCAGAATTAATCATGGCACTATTAATAGCTTCAAGTTTTGCTAGTAAACGTTCAGAAAGGTTTAAAATTTTAAGTTGATTTAATTCTGTACCAATATCAATTAAATCTATATCTAGTCTCACAAAATTAATATCTTCTGTTGGTATTGTTTCTGTGTATAAATTTGGTCCATTAGATTCAATATCTATTTGTACTTCAATTCCATTTGTTGGTACAGGATTAGGTACTAAAAAATGATTTTTATAAGTTGTAGATAATGTTGTTGGACCTTCTATTATAGTTAAATCATCTTTATTGATTATTGAAACATCATTAGTTGTAGCTTGATTCCATTTAAGGTTTACAAATTTATTTTCGCCTGTGCTATCTATATAACCATGTTCTAGAGTAGCACCATTACTAGTTGTTATTACACCTGCTGTAGTTATTCCAATAAATTTTGATGAAGTTAAAAGTGTTGTTGATTTAATAGTAATAGTTTTTGTACCTGTATCAACTGAAAAAACACTTCCAGCTGTTGCATCAATAATTAAATTATAATCATTTAAATCTAATAATGAGCTACTGTTTTCAATCAATAAATTGTTTGTTGATGGTATTTCTATATTGGTTTCATTAATTTGTTTCCAATATTTAGCATAATCATATAATTGCCCTAAATCGTCTATAGTTGTATAACTTGCTACTATTGTAGGATTTTCTTCAGTAATATTGGTATCATCAAAAAGTGTCCATTCAAAAGTTAACTCATCTATACCTTTTAGTTTTTGGGATGATTTACTTAGTACTTTGTTGTAATGAAAAAATAGGATATCAAACTCATCATTGGTATCGTTGTTTTTACTTCTTCTATCAAAAGTAGTTGTGCCAGTTGCTGTTAAATGATTAACAGCTCCTGTTAAAACCTCTGTAGTAGGTATTACACCACTTGAATTTGACGTTTGAAAATAAGTTCTGTCATCAGTAAAATTATAACCATTTCCATCAACTCTGTCACCATTATCTGTATCTCTAATAAACATTTTTACATTTTCAATGGGAGCTCCACTAACATCTAAAATTGTAGGAGATATTTCTTTGGTAATTTGCCAAGTACCTGTAGATGCTGAGTTACTAGTAATATGTTCAGCAACGATTAAATCGGTTCCGCTTGCAGAGTTGATAATTTTACCTTTTTTATCTCTCCACATTCCTAAATCTAACCTGTTACCTCTACCACCACCAGAATAGTTTCTAAATTGGTGAATAAAGTTATCTGAACTAACGCTAAAACTGATACCATTAATAGCTTGAGTAGGGGTGTAATCATCTAATTGTAAAGGTCTGCCAACCATTGTCATGGCATATTTTACCATTTGAAAATTATTAGCAGTTAGATTTAACGAAAATTGCCTTATTTGATTTTGTGGAGCAGGATCATTTAATAACTCAATTCTACCACTTTCGATATTTATAGTAGCGTTTTCATGAAATTTAATTGATGAAGCACCTTCAAAACCTCCTCCATTCATGTTAAAAGTACCAGCATCTAATACCTCTAAAGCAAAGTCGTTACAACAATCTGAATTGTTTATATATGTTGATCTTATTGCTGTTCTTTGTCTATATGATGTAAAGCTATTTATAGTTTCATAATCGTTTATATTTAAAGTACCACTAACGCTAATAATACTTCTTGGAGCTGAAGAACCAATCAAAATTGTTTCTTTTGAAGCATCAATTGATAAAGTACCATTAATAACTAAGTTTAGGTTACCAAGATTATAAATTGTGTATTCTGAGCTTGTACCTGTACCATGTTGTGTAGCTATAACTCCAGAAATAGAAGATAATCCACTTAAATTTGTATCAGTTCCAGTTTGCGTTATTGTAGAGCCAGATAATGAAAACGAAGCTTTAGTATTAATTGAAAAACATAAGCAACAAAAAAATAGAATTAACTTTTTCATGATTACATTTTTTAATTATAAATTAATGTAGAACAAACTGCAAGCGTTAATGGCTGTGTAGTTTGACCTGGGTTGTTTGAAACATTTGCAACATCTTCAACATTAACATCATTTTTATCGTATCTAATTACTTTCCAATTTTCATTAATAACTAAAGAAACATATCTATAATCATCATTTGTTAAATCAGCATCATCATCACCATCAAAAATTAGTTCATTTGTAACAGTATTATAAGCAATTGGTTTCCAAGTATCATTGCCTCTTAAAAAAGCATTGTTGTTGTTTGATGAGTAGACAACCATACCATTTGTTGGAGTTGCTATTTCTGTTGCTTCAGTTTCTGTGGGTAAAACCAATCCAAAATTTTGAGTATTGGTTAAATCTAAAATTGCATTTGAGTTTGGTGATGTATTTCCAATACCAACATTACCTAAGCCTGTAACTACAAATCTTTCTAATGAAGTAGGGGAGAATTCTCCATTATTACCCCAAATAGAAAAAGCTATATTTGATCCAGATGCACTTGAACCTGCTATTAAACTAATTTTACCAGCATTTGAAGTTGTGTTGTTTCCATGCAAATCTAAACTTGCACCTTGTGAATCATCAAAAGTATCATTATTACCTGCAGTAATTCTTAATCTACCATCAAATTCACTAGAGCCATTTTGTTCTAAACCAAATACTGCACTTTTTGTGTTTGTGCCAGAATATAATCCTGGGTTATCTATTCTAAGTATTTTTCTATTTGCATTTGTGTTTCCTGAGCTAAATCTAATAATATCTTCATCAGAAGTTTGTTCTACTTGTATAGTAGTGTCACCATCATCATCTTGTAATAATTTTACTTTTGTATTAATAAGTTGCCAAGTTGATCCATCATATATTTTAGTAACAATAGTATTTAGATCAGTATTATCAAACCAGACATCACCTTCAACAGAACTTGAAGGCTGAGTATCTGATACAGTAACTTGATTGTAGTTTAAAGTAATGATTGTTCCTTTATTATCAATTACTCTAAATTCTTGGTTATAAGAATAATGAGAGTAAAATAATAGTATAAGAAAAGCAATTACTTTTGTTACGTTATTAAAATACATAAACAATAATTTTTAGCTATCTCAAAACATTTTGCATATAGATAAATTGGTTATTAATGGTTTAATATATCCATTGAACTTCTATAATATCTCCTTCATAAGTTTCCCAATCGTTAGGAGCTGCTGCTGAAGTATCTAAAGTAATTGTATCTGCTGCAGATACTGTGTAATCTATACCTGCTCTTAGTTTGGCGCCATTTCTATATACAGAAACTTTATTAATGTTTGTACCAGCAGCTAATCCAGTTGCAGTTATATCAGTATCTCCATCAGTTGAAATTGTAACTTCTGTTCTACCTGTAGAAATAAGGTCTGTTGCTAACATCTTTTTGGTTTCACCAGTAGCTTCATCTCTAATTAAAACTGTCCATCCAGTTCCTCCATCTCCATGTGAAGAGGTGTCTGATGCAGTTGTTGAAATTGCTGCTGTTGTTGCAGCACCAGCAGTTAATGTTGGTGATACTAATTTTATACCATCTAAAGCAAAAATTCTATTACTAACATCAATATAAGTACTGTCTGTTAAAGTACCACCAAGTTGCCAAGTTGTAACAGTTTTATTGGAAGCAGTAGTAGATGTAATTGTTGTAATACCATTATTGGTTTGCAGGTATTTTACAGTACCTTTATTGTCAATAACCCTGACTGATACTCCATCACCAGCATCTTTAATTAATGTTGCTGCAGTTGCGTCTGTAGTTTGTGCTTGTAATGTATTTCCTAAAAACATTACCAATACAATAATTGCGATTTTTAAAATTTGCGTTCTCATTTTTATATAATTTGGGGGTTAATATTCATATTTAATATAATTGTACTATTCTTACTTTATCATTCTTATAACATATGGCTTCTGGTTCTAATTTAATTGTGTTTTTATTGACAATTGAAAAACCGATGTTAATGCCATTTCTATACACATTTACATTATTACTGTTTGATATTTCTACTGGAGTAGAAAAATTTTGTTGCCCATCATTTGCATAAACGATAATTTCTTTCACTTTTAAATTATTTATAAAAGTATCTTTTGAAGTTTGCTTTAATACTCCATTTTTATCTATAACAACTACGTTATTGTTATTATTAGGATCAGTTTCTAATCCTGTAATTGCTAAAGTATTTGTGTTTGATGTTTCTAAAATTGTGGCTTCTTGTAATTTACCACCAAGTTTTATGTTTCCATTAGATAATGTTAACCCATTAGAAGCTTTTGTAATTATTGATGTCCAAGAAGAAACATCATAAACTTGCACACATTTACAGTTTCTATTCCAAACAACATCTCCAGTTTTTGGCTTTGGATAGCTTTTGTTTCTTGTAGTAGTATTAGAAACAGAAATTAATCTTAATTCATTTTTAGTATCAAAATCTTCATTTACTGGTATCCATTGTGTTTCATTCCAAATTAATAATGTAGTATTATTGTTTTCTCCATAATTTGTAATCCAAACAAGGTCTCCATTATTAAATGGTGGAGTCAATTCATCTAACGAAGTAATAATTTTAATGCTACTATATGTGTTTGTATTTGTAGTACTTCCTGGACTTGGAATATGTAATATTTTTTGAGAATCTATTAAAGTAAAGTCATCATCTTTATGCAATATTTTTAACTCTACATCTAAAAATTTAGATTTTCCATCCCAATTAATATCAGGAAAAGAAGAGGTTATAGGATTTCCACCTCCAACAATTAATGAAACCATACCAAATTCGTCCGTAAAAATAGTATGTTCTTCTGTGTATTCAATATCTGTATCATTACTGATGGTAAATCTTATAATAATTTCTTTAGAAGTTAATGGGGTACTTGGTCTTGTTACATCTGTACCAGGAATTTGAATTTTTTCATCACTTAGAATTAATGCTTGATAGTTAAAACCAGCAGTTTGACCCAATAGAATACTATTGGAAATTAAAAGGCAAAACAATAAAAAAATGTTTCTTAAGTTCATCTTTATATTTTTAAAAACCACCATAACAAATTGTTCTTTTTCTATTTGTAATAGTATATACAATACCTAATGAAAGAGCATTTGTATTTAAACTGTATTTTTCTCCTGGTACACTATCTTGATTTTCTTCTTTAAAACTACCAGCATTGTTATAACTCATATAAGCAGCCATATCTTCTGTAAGACTGTATTCAAAATTAATTCCTCTATGAAATGAGATTAAGGTTTTATCAAATGTGTTGTTACCATATATGTTATTTGTGATGTTGCTATAAGTGCTTGTTCCTTTAATCAACCAATTATGAGACATGTGTGCTTGTAATTGAATTTTAAATCTCCTTCTATCAAAAATTGTATAATAAATGCCTGGTTTAATACTTACATAAGTTAATTTGTACGTTAATGGTATATCTATTCCTGCATTTGTAAAACCTGTTTTAATAGTAAAATTATTGTAACTAAAACCAACTGTCCAACTTAAGTTTTCGTGAAAAATAGTTTGTTTATAACCAGCTTCAAACAGTAAATTGTATGAATTAGGATCGTTATTACTTAATGTGTTAACCCCAAAACTATCTTCATAATTTTTAAATTGAGCATTTTCTAGACCACCACCAAAATAAATTTGTTGACCACTAACAGTATACACATGTATACTAAAAAATAGTAAAAAACCATATTTTGTTTGATAATTGATCATTTATGAGCCAGTTTTTATAATTTTTTTGGTTTTTATATTGATGCCACTCTCTACTCTTATTAAATACGTTCCAATACTAAAATTTCTTAAAGGGAGTTTTATTCTTTTTGTAGCATCGAATTTTGCTTTCAATATATTTTTTCCATTAATATCAAATACACGAACTTGAATATTGTATTTGGTTTCATTTGAAAAATTAATGATGATGTGATCTTTAAAAGGATTTGGAGATATTATAAATTCTAATTCTTCTTTGATAAAACTATTTGCATTATCAATCTTTAAATAAATGTAACTGTTTATAAATCCTTGTTGAATTGTAAAGTTTTCTGTTTTTATAGTACCAATAATACCTGATTGTCCTATAGAATGTAGAACTTTAATTTTTTGATTATTAAAAACATAATTGGAAGAACCTACATAAGTAATAGTAGATTGTTTAACAGAATATTTCGTATCAACTTGTTGAGAATAAGTAATACAATGTATACATATTAATAACGATATGGGGACTATCTCTATCAATTTCTAATGGGGGAATTAGGTATTAATATTAAATATTATTCTATAAAAATAGAAAATATTTATTAAAAAAATGTTTTCAAAATGTTAAAGATTATTAAAATGTAGTTTATATATATTCAATATAAATAGGTTTCATTTTTTATAAGCTTTGTAAAATATATATATATTAATAAATTTATTTTGCAGGAATAAACTTTAAAGCTACTCCATTAATACAATGACGTTTACCTGTAGTTTTTTTGGGGCCATCATTAAAAGAATGTCCTAAATGACCACCACAAGTATTGCATTTTAATTCTGTTCTTGCATAACCAATTTTATAATCTACATCTAATTCTACATTTCTTTTAATAGCTCTATCAAAAGATGGCCATCCAGAACCAGAATCAAACTTATGTTCAGATTTATATAATGGAGTATTGCATGCAGCACAAACAAAAGTTCCTTTTTTATAATTTTTATTTAGTGGACTTGAAAAAGGTCTTTCAGTTCCTGCTTCACGTAATACATAATATGCCATAGGAGAAAGTAATTCTTTCCATTCAGATTCTGATTTTTCTATTTTATAAGTCTTCTTTTTTTCTTTGGATGAGTTTTGGGCATTACCAATACAATTCATCATAAATACTAAAACAAATAAACTGAATATTTTCTTCATACATTCTCTAATATAAATTTCACTATTCTACTGGTAACATTTTTATCACATAAGATTTTGGTGTGCCCTAATCCGTTTGTAATTAAAAGTTTTCCTCTTTTTAAGTTTTGACGAATATGTACTGCACAACTTACAACAACATCACCATCAATTGCATCATGGACAACTAAAACAGGAACATCAACTTTTTTAGCAGCATTAAAAGTTGCAAAATCATCAACTTGTGTATTCCATTTTTTATTTAAATAGCGAATTAGTTTTTGTCCAAAATTTAAATTCAACCCTAAATTTTTAGAAAAATTAATTAATATATCTGAAACTTTATCTCCAGATCCTACAGTAATTAACTTTTTAAAAATTGGTGTTTTCGATTGCGTATTCATAATAGCCATTGCTCCAAAAGAATGACCAATAGCAGCTTCAAAAGGACCAAATTCTTTGTTAATAGCTTTTATAGTCTCAATGTATTCTAATAAATTAGTTGTTTTACCTGTAGATTTTCCATGAGCAGGTCCATCAAAAGAAATAACCATAAAACCGTTTTCTAACAATTTATTAGCAATCATAAAAAGTTGAGTTCTTCTACCTGCCCAACCATGTGCTAGCAAAACTTTTTTATCAGAATAACCATAAGATAAAATATGAATTTCTTTATCTATAGCTGGAACATTCAATGTTTTTTTTTGAGAACTTTCTTCCATTCCCAATTCTCTTTTAGGTATTTTAAACGAAATAGGAGTGGTAAATAGTTTAGCAGCTATTAAAAGTGTTAACCTTTCAGAAAAAAAATACACAAATTTTATAAACCATTTTAAAGGTTTTGGAATTTTTAAAGTTGGAGGTAAAATTGAATCTTCAGAAAAAAAATGCATTTAAAATATTTTATATATAAATAGAATATGTAATTTTAAACAAAATTATATTTTATAATATAGTGACTAAATTACATATTTAGTGTCACAATAAAAGAACCAAAAAGTAATAAAATGAAAAAAATAATCGTTTTAATAGTCACAGTTTTCTTTTTTTCTGAATGCAGTACTGTGCCAATTACAGGTAGAAAAAGAGTGAATTTTGTAAGTGATGCTCAAGTTTTACCTGCTAGTTTTGCTCAGTATAGAGGTTTTTTAGAAGAAAATAAACTATCTACAAACAGAACTATGACAAACCAAGTCAAAAATGTTGGTAAAAATATTTCTGCAGCTGTAGATCGTTTTATGCGAGCTAATAATATGGTTGCTGAAGCGAATTCTTATAAATGGGAATTTAATTTAGTTGATGACAAAACTGTAAATGCTTGGTGTATGCCAGGAGGAAAGGTAGTTTTTTATACAGGTATTATGCCAATTTGTGCTAATGAAAATGGAGTTGCAGCTGTTATGGGGCATGAAGTTGCTCATGCTTTTGCAAAACATGGACAAGAAAGAATGTCTCAAGGTCAATTACAACAAATAGGTGGTTTAGCTGTAGCTATAGGAACTTCAGGAAAAGATACTAAAACACAACAAATTTGGAACACTGCTTTTGGAATTGGTTCTGGTTTAGGAATGCTAAAGTTTAGTAGAGTACATGAGCAAGAAGCAGACAGATTAGGTTTAGTTTTTATGTTGATGGCTGGTTATGATGGAAGAGAAGCAGCTGAAGTTTGGGTAAGAATGAGTCAAAAATCAGGAGGTGGTTCTACTCCAGAAATTTTAAGTACACATCCATCTAATGCCTCTAGAATTCAAGATTTAAAAAGTTATTTACCAACAGCAAAAAAATACGCAGCTCAATATAATGCAAAAGGAGGAGTAAAATAAAAGAAATAGATTTCCTATCTTGTAACCGTTCAAAAATTGTATTTTGAACGGTTTTCTTGATTTAAAAATATTTTTTAAATCAATACTGAACTCGTTACTGTATCTAAAAATATTTCATTTAAAACAGAACAAATGTTAAAAATAGGAGATAAAAAATTAATTAATGCTTGGGCTTTTTATGATTGGGCAAATTCTGTGTACTCTTTAGTGATTAGTACAGCTGTGTTTCCTTTGTATTATAGTGCAGTAACGGATGGTAAAGTTGTTTCTTTTCTAGGAATGGATTGGGATCATCCTGATAGTTTATACAGTTATGCTTTATCATTTTCTTTTTTGGTAGTAGCTATTATGTCTCCTATATTATCAGGAATTGCAGATTATACAGGTAGTAAGAAAAAATTTATGAAGTTTTTCTGTTTTATGGGAAGCTTTTCTGTGATGAGTTTGTACTTTTTTGATGGAATAGATACAGTATGGATTGGGATTGTTTTTACAGTTTTAGCAAGTATTGGTTTTTGGGCAAGTTTAGTGTTTTATAATGCGTATTTGCCAGAAGTTGCACATCCTAATCAACAAGATAGAGCAAGTGCCAAAGGTTTTATTTATGGGTATATAGGTTCTATAATATTATTAGTGATTAATTTAGTAATGATTCAAAAGCCAGAATTATTTGGTATTTCTGCTTCTTCAGCATCAAGAATTTCTTTTGTTATGGTAGGTTTATGGTGGTTGGGTTTTGCTCAAATTACTTTTAGACGATTACCAAATGATTTATATAACAAAAAACCTGAGGAAGATTATATCTGGAAAGGGTTTAGAGAGTTGAAAAAAGTAGCCAAAGAAGTATCTAATTACCCTACTTTAAAAAAGTTTTTAATTGCTTTCTTTTTATTGAGTGTTGGTGTGCAAACTATTATTTTATTAGCTACTATTTTTGGTTCTACAGAGTTAGGCTTGGAAACTATTGATTTAATTATTACTGTTTTATTAATTCAAATTGTGGCTATTTTAGGTGCTTTTTTATTTTCTAGATTATCAGAAAAAAAAGGTAATTTCTTTGCATTAAAAGTGACTATTGTTATCTGGATGTTGGTTTGTTTTTGCGCTTTCTTATTACATAAAGAATTACCAAATGTTTCAATATACTTTTATTCATTAGGCGCAGTTTTAGGTTTGGTTTTAGGTGCAATTCAATCGTTAACACGTTCTACATATTCTAAATTACTGCCAGAAACAGAAGATCATGCAACATACTTTAGTTTTTATGATGTTACCGAAAAAATTGCGATTGTATTGGGTACTTTAGTGTATGGTTTACTTTATGCTATTACAGATTCTATGCAATGGTCTGTTTTGTGTTTAGCTATTTTCTTTTTAGCTTCTTTTATTATTTTGAGTACTTTAAAGAAAACAAAATATGTGCAGTAAACTATTTAGGAAATAGGTTTTTTAGATTGTCTTTTTCAATTTTTAAAACAAATTCTATCAAAATTTCTTGATCTTTTGGAGTGAGTTTTTTTAGCATTTTTTCACCTTTAGCTATCGTTTCTAAAGCTAACTCTAAACCTGAAATTTCTTTTTTAGAGAATATTTTAGATTTCTTTTTCATTTTACCAATTAAGAAAGTAATAATTTCTTTAATTTTTTCAACCAGTTCTTTATCATGAATTATATTGAAGAAGGTTTCAGTATTTTTCATAAACTCTTCAATTTCTTGATACGATAAAAATTGAATTAAAATATCAATTTTAGAAATAGAGTAGGGAGGTTCAATTTTTTTAGTGATAGCTTTTTGTACTAAGGCATTTTCAAATTTTGTTGCTCCTCTAAACGATTTCATCGCTTTTAAACCTGCGTTAAAAATCTTCGGTAAATGTCTTCCGTGTGAAAAGATCAATTGAAAAGAGTCTAAAACTAAATTTAATAATTTTTCGGGGCGTTTTATAAATTCATCTAAAGTAATAAAAGCTTCATCTAGTTTTTTTCTTTGTAATACATCAGGATAAATGTAAGTAAGAAAATAGGTTTTTATGTCATTTACAATATCTTCATTGATAGTTTTAGGAAAATCATATTTGTCTTTTAATATTTTATATTGATAACGTTTTTCTATTACATTTCTGTAACCTAAGATAATTTCATTCAATATTTTTTCTCTTGACATTTACTGTTTTATTAATAATTATAAATGATTAAATAATATAAACTATTCTTAATAATAGAGTTTCTTAAAACGAAAAAGCAGCTAAAATAGCTGCTTTTTCAATTATAAAAGTAATGTTATTGGATGGTAACATTAAAAGTAACATCTACTTCTGTACTTCCTCCTGAACCAGCAACAGTTCCATTATTTGGTTTTGTAGGTTCATGTTTTAATACTATTGTTATTGTTCCAGTATCTGCAATACCAGTTGTTAAATTAGTATTTATTCCTAAAGGATTATTATCAACATCTATATCAGTTTTTTCAATAGTTAATCTACTAATATTTGTTGTATAGAAAAACTCGTGTTCATCTCCTTCAGCTTTTACTTCTTCAGTAACATCTTCAGCTGGAGATTCTGATTCATTTAATAATTCAATAACACCTGTATAGGTAGTGTTAGCAGTTAATGCTGTGATATTTCCTGAAACTGAATATTCGCCTTCATTTCCTCCTTCTCCATCAGGATCACTGAAAGTAAGAACCATTTTATCATTTCCATTAGTCAAAGTATAATTTACAGTAGTAATTAATTCTTCTTCGTGATCATGGTCTTCATGGTCATCTTCATGCTCATCTGTACATGCTGAAAAGGTTAAAGCAGATATAAATAATATGGCTAATAATTTTGTGATTTTAATTGTATTTGAAATTTTCATAATTCTATCTTTAATAATTTATTTTAATTTTTAGGTTATAGTTTCTTCCTAAATCATCACTAAAATATCGTAATCTATTTAAATGTTCTCTGTATGATACATTGAACATATTTTCTATATTAAATTCTAATTGTATACTACCTTTATTAAAAGCTTTAAATTGCATTGACGTATTTAAACCAAATAACGAATATGTAGGAGGAGTTGAGCTAATATCAACGTAAATATCTTGCTGAGTTGTTGCATTGAATGTAAAAAAGTTATAATCTGGAAACCTGTTTTGTTGTAAAATAGTTTTATGATTTAAACCAATTGTTAATTGATTTAAATCTTTATTTACATAAGATAAACGATTACTAAAATTTGCAGCTGGCATATGAATTAAAGGAATATCATCTGTTAAATTATCACCTTGTAACAGACTAATACTACCTGCATAATTAAAATTATTGTTAATTTTCTTATTTACATCAATATCAATCCCAAAAATTTGAGCATCAACTTGAATATATTTCCACTCAGGAAATGACCCTCTGATATTTTGATCTACACCAAAAGGTATTAATTGAATAAAATCATTGATGCGTTTATGATATGGACTGATTGAAAAGCCAAAATCTTCACTCTTTTTTTCTAAAGAAATTACTAATTTGTTGGCAACTTCTTTTTTCATCGTTAAAAAGCCATACTCTAATCTTGCAGCACTATGATGCAAACCATCACTAAATAATTCTGATGGATTTGGCATCCTAGATACCAAGCCATAATTTGCAAATAAAGAGATATTGTTTTCAAACTGTTTACTGTATCCTAAACTTGCTGAAATGTTGTGAAACGTAAATTCTGGATTTGTTAGAATTCGAGTATTATCAATTGAAATTTCAAATTCAGGGAACAATTCGTCATAATTATAAGTTTCATTCCAGTCAGTAAGATTGTAGATTTTACTAGCATTTATTGATGAAAAATCATAACGAACACCAGCATTTATTGTACTAGTTTCATTTAAATTATAATTTACAATACTATAAAGACCAGCTTCATACTTATCAAAATCAGGAATTAAAGCTCTAACACCTGTACTAAAAGCTACATTTTGTTGATAACGAACTAATAAGCCTGTATTAATTTTCAAATCATCAAAATAATCGATTTGTAAATTAGACTGAAGACTTGTTGTAAATAATCTCAAATCAATTACTGGAGTATTTTTTAAATCTCCACGTCTTGTATCAAACTCTTTACGTCTATTAATTTGAAAATCGTATTGAAGAGTTAGTTTTCCAAAGCCTTTAAAACGTTTATAAGCCTCAATTTTTCCTAAATGATGTGAAATTGACTGTCTTGGATTATTGATAGTGTAAGAAAAGTCTTCAATAATTATTGGTTGTGGACTATTCATAGCGATATCCAAATCATTAACGTTACCAATATGTGAGGCTCTTAAAATAGCAAATTCATTATCTACATAACTATAATAAACATCAAAACCTTTTTCAAAACTGTTATAACCAAAACGAAAAGAACCGTTTAAGTTTTTTAAACCTGTATTTGTAAGGTTATAATTTGATGCTTTAAAATCTCCAAACTGTTTGTAATTCATTTGGAGTTTTCCAAAGAATCCAGATTTGTAGGTTTTAATAATTTCAGAATTTAAATTCCCTCCCCATCCATTAGAGTTAAAAGAAGCTAAACTACTTCCAAACAAACTGTCTTTTGCTTCGTATTTTGTTGGTTTTAAAATGATTAGACCACCAATTGCATCACTACCATATTTTAATGTATTTGCTCCTTTTATCACATCTATTCTATCACTAGCATTAATATCGATATTTGGTGCATGTTCATCTCCCCATTCTTGGTCAAACATTCTTACATTATTATTTATAATTAAAAGTCTGCTGCTGTGCAATCCATGAATCATTGGTTTTACAATAGAATTTCCTGTATTTAAAGAAGAAACTCCACTGATAGTATTCAAAGCATCACCTAAAGACTTGTCAGTAAACTGTTCGATTTTGTTCTTTTTAATCGATTGTTCTATACTAGTTTGCTCAGTTTTTGTATTGTTTTTTACAATAACTTCATTCAATTCTTCTAAATGATGTTCTAAAAAAATATCTTTTAAAATAGTTTTATTAAGGTGCAGTGTAATACGTTTTGTATCACAAGCAAGATGTTTAATTTCTACTATTATTTCACCCTTACATAAATTGTTAATTTCAAAGTTTCCATAAATGTCTGCTGTTGTAAATCTATTCAAATTAAGAATAGCAACAGAAGCACCAACAATTGGTGTCTTATCATGGAAATCAATAATTTTACCTTTAAAGGTAAGGTTACAATCTTGTGCAAAAGCTTCTGTGCTTATAATACACAAAATCATACACAATAGAAAAAGTCTTTGCATTTTAGTTTTCTAAGTTCAAAAAAATAATTTTTAGGCTTGAACATAAAGAGGTGGCCCTCTTAAAGAAAACGATAATTTGTGATGATTTTTTAAGAAACTATATTGTAAACTATCATTATTTGATATGATAGTATTTGGAAGAACTTTAAATGAATTAGAAGCTAAATTAGCATCACTTTGTTTTATAAGGTGAAGCTTACAATCAATATCTTTTTCGTGAATATGTTTTTCTATTTTTGAATTACAAACACCATGTTCATGATTCAAAAAATCGTGTAGAGAATTGATAGCTAATGGTAATAAGAATATTACCATTAATAGTATACTTGTATGTTTTTTTAATTGTTTGATATTATTTCTTCTTTCTAATTCTCAAATTCAACATTTCTACACCTAATGAAAAAGCGATTGCAAAGTACAAATATCCTTTAGGTATAACACCTACTTTTGTGTTAAAAAATTGAGTATGCGATAAATGTGCTCCTTCTGCAATTAGCATAAAACCAATTAATATTAAAAAAGATAAGGCTAGCATTTGGATTGTTGGATTATTATGTACAAATTTATTGATAGGCTGAGAAAAAAGCATCATAATAATTATTGAAACGATTACTGCAATTATCATAATAATTAAAGCACCATCAATACCATTTGTCATTCCAACAGCAGTTAAAATACTATCAAAAGAAAAAACAATATCTATTAAAATAATTTGAATAATAACGCTTTTAAAAGAAATTACTTTTGGTGTTTTTGTAACATGATCTTCATTGGTGTTTTCTACCTTTTGACGAATTTCATTTGTGCTTTTATACAATAAGAAAATTCCACCTAAGAATAAAATAACACTTTGCCCTGTTAAACCAGTTTTAAACCAACCCATATCAACAGAGAAAAATGGATCTATCATTGCTATTAAGTACGATACACTAAACAAGAGTAATATTCTTGTTATCATTGCTAAAGCCAAACCTAATAAAGTTGCCCTTTTAACTTGATTTTCGGGTAATTTATTTGCAGAAATAGAAATAAATATAACATTATCGATTCCTAAAATAATTTCAAGAAAAGTTAGTGTTAATAAAGAAACCCAAGTTTCTGCGTGTAAAAATATTTCCATTTTACTTTACTTTATATATCGTTCCTTTTTTAGTAAATTTAGAAAAACCAATTTTTACTGTAAAATCATAAGAATCTTTTTTGATTTTATTGATTTGTACAAACATTGGATCTTTTTGCAAATCGTTTTTAGGATTAATGTACTTTAAGGTATAGAAAAAATTATTCTTCCATTCAATTGATAAAGTATCAATGTGATTCCCATATTTACTAATCTGAATACTATCTTTCCTGATAATAGTTTCTTTTACAAAATTTTTACCAGCAGGAATTTCAAAACCCCCTTTTTTAAACCGATCAGAATTGTCTTCTATTTCTGAAGTGCAAGAAAAAATGAATATAGATGTTAGAAGTATGAAGTTAGAAGTTGGAAATTTGAGTAGGAACTTCCAACTTCTAACTTCTAACTTTAAACCTATAGTATTTTTAAGCATATCTATATTCCAGTATAATTAGCAGGTGTAATTGCTTTCAATTCTGTTTTAATCTCTTCAGAAACCTTTAAAGTATCTATAAAATTGGCAATTGAATTTTGATTTATTTTCTCATTAGTTCTTGTCAATCCTTTTAAAGCTTCATAAGGATTAGGATACGCTTCACGTCTTAAAATTGTTTGAATCGCTTCTGCTACAACTGCCCAGTTATTTTCTAAATCTTGCTCAAACTTTTCTTTGTTTAACAATAATTTATTCAATCCTTTTAAGGTAGATGTAAAACCAATGATAGTATGTCCAAAAGGTACACCAACATTACGTAAAACTGTACTATCAGTCAAATCACGTTGTAAACGCGAAATTGGTAATTTAGCAGAAAGGTGTTCAAAAATTGCATTTGCGATTCCTAAATTTCCTTCAGAATTTTCAAAATCAATAGGGTTTACTTTATGTGGCATTGCAGAAGAACCAACTTCACCCTTTTTAATTTTTTGTTTAAAATAGTCCATAGAAACATAAGTCCAGAAATCTCTGTCTAAATCTATGATGATAGTGTTGATACGTTTTAAAGTATCAAACAAAGCAGCCATATGATCATAATGTTCTATTTGTGTAGTTGGAAAAGAATGTTGTAAACCTAATTTTTCTTGTACAAATTCAGAACCAAATGCTTTCCAATCAATTGAAGGATAAGCCACTTTATGCGCATTATAATTACCAGTTGCTCCACCAAATTTTGCAGCACTTGGTATATCGTTTAATAAATTAAATTGCTCTTTTAACCGAACTACAAAAACATCAATTTCTTTACCTAATCTTGTAGGAGATGCAGGCTGACCATGAGTTCTTGCCAACATAGAAATGTCTGCCCATTCTACAACTAATTCTTGTAATTTTTCTAAAACTTCAAAATAATGAGGTACAAATACGTCATTCATTGCTTCCTTTATTGATAGAGGAATTGCAGTATTGTTAATGTCTTGAGAAGTTAAACCAAAATGGATAAATTCTTTATCTTTTTGTAAACCTAACGCATCAAATTTCTCTTTGATAAAATACTCAACAGCTTTAACATCATGATTTGTGATACTTTCAATATCTTTAATTTTCTGAGCATCTTCAGCAGTAAAATCAATATAAATTTTACGTAAGGTGTCAAATAAATCAGTATTAAAATCCGCTAATTGAGGCAAAGGAATTTCACATAATGCAATAAAATATTCAATTTCTACACGAACTCTATATTTTATTAAAGCTTCTTCAGAAAAGTAGTCTGCAAGTTTCGATATTTTACCTCTGTAACGTCCATCAATAGGAGAGATGGCATTTAATTGTGTCAAGTTCATTTTAGTTCTGTTATTAAATGCAAAAATAAGCATTTCAACAGATTTATAAAGTAGATTTTTGATGTTTTTCAATCAATTCTAAAATGTGTTTTCCTCGAGCTTTACAACCTTTACTTTCATGGATAATTTTTGTTTCTATTAAATGTTTTAATTCAGGATGTACCCAATCTTTTTCAAGTCCAAAAAGGTATAGAGTATTCATTGTATAAGCTCTTACAGCAATTTTTTGAGGTGTAATTAGCCAATCAAATCCTGTTTCTATAATTGTATCAATATGACTTTGAGTTAGTTTTGCTTGAATTTCATTCAATTTTTTAGAATAATAGGCATTTGCTAAATGCTCACAAATTTTTGCACAAGGTCTTATAGCACTGTCAAATTTCACTTCAGAAATTCTACTTGTAAAATTATCTAAATGAGGTATCATCCAATCTAAATTATGATGCGTACAAATCCATTCTAAAATCCAAGTAGCTTTTATTGATATTTTATCATCAACTTTAAAGGTAAGAATTACTAACTCTTTAAATAAATTTTGATTTCCTAACACAATATCAGCCACTTTTTGACGGTTTTCCCTTTTAGGGTTTTCCATATTATTGAGATGTTCTATTAAGAAAAGTAAATTTGATTTTGGCACTATTAATGTATATTTGTTTTATAATTTTATTGAAATGATAAATATAAAAAGACTGATTTTTGTTTTTGCCTTTCTCACTTGTTTTTTTACAAGTAATAAAAGTAATGCTCAGAAAATCAATCAGTTTGATTCAAATAAAAAAAGAACTGGAGTTTGGATGAAATACTATCCAAACAAAAGAATTCGTTACAAAGGACAGTTTAAAAACGGAAAAGAAGTAGGTGTTTTTAAGTTTTATGATATTACAGATTCTAGAAACCCAATAGCTATAAAGCGTTTTTCTAATTCTAGTGACTCTGTTTCTGTATCATTTTATTCATTAAAAGGTAATTTAAAGAGTAATGGTTTTTTTATTGGCAAAAAAAGAGTTGGTATATGGAAATATTTTTTTGCTGATGGCAAAATGATGTCGAAAGAATTTTATGTTGATGGTAAATTGGAAGGAGAGTTGATTAATTATTATCCGAATGGAAAACCTGCAGAAATATCATTGTATAGAAATGGATTACAAAATGGGATTTCTCAAAAATATTCAAGTAAAGGAATTTTAATTGAAGAAGTTATGTTTGAAAATGGTAAGCCAAATGGATTAGCCAAATATTTTGAATTAACAGGACTTTTAAAAGAAAAAGGGATTTACAAAGATGGCAAAAGATTTGGTAAATGGGAGTTTTATATGGATGGAGAAATTGCCTCAGATGAGCAATCAAATCAG
This sequence comes from Polaribacter sp., assembly GCA_965656305.1. Taxonomy (GTDB): domain Bacteria; phylum Bacteroidota; class Bacteroidia; order Flavobacteriales; family Flavobacteriaceae; genus Polaribacter. The sequence goes on from CBFHKA010000009.1 coordinate 79,205, forward strand.
AAGAAAACTTTTATCAAAAAGAAATCAAATAAAAATTAGTTTATAAAAACCCATTAATTTCTTCAATAAATTCATCAATTCTTTCAATTCAAAATTCATTTACAAAGTCGTAACTTTGCAGATTCAAAATTAAAAAATGAAACGAGTAGTTGTTGGTCTTTCTGGTGGAGTAGATTCTAGTGTTACAGCACATTTGCTAAAAGAGCAAGGTTATGAAGTTATTGGGCTATTTATGAAAAATTGGCACGATGATTCTGTAACTATTTCTAATGAGTGTCCTTGGTTGGAAGATTCTAATGATGCTATGATTGTAGCTGAAAAATTAGGAATTCCTTTTCAAGTGGTAGATTTAAGTGAGCAGTACAAAGAACGTATTGTAGACTATATGTTTGATGAATACTCTAAAGGAAGAACTCCAAATCCTGATGTACTTTGTAACAGAGAAATTAAGTTCGATGTTTTTATGGATATTGCTCTAAAACTAGGAGCAGATTATGTTGCAACTGGTCATTATTGTAGAAAAGGAGAGGAGTTGATTGATGGAAAACCAGTTTATAAATTATTAGCAGGGAAAGATAATAACAAAGATCAGTCTTATTTTTTATGTCAATTATCGCAAGAACAATTGACAAAAGCTTTATTTCCAATTGGTGAATTAACCAAACCAGAAGTAAGAGAAATAGCAAAAGCAGCAGATTTAATTACAGCTGATAAGAAAGATTCACAGGGATTATGTTTCATTGGTAAAGTTCGATTACCTGATTTTTTACAGCAAAAATTACAACCAAAAGAAGGAGTAATAGTTACAATTCCTACTGATTTTGATCAGTTTACGAAATCAGCTCCAAAATTCGAAAACAAAGAAGCTGAATTAGAGTATTTATCAACTAAATTTTCTTATCAAAAACAAGATGGTAAAGTAGTTGGGAAACATCAAGGAGCACATTATTTTACCAAGGGTCAACGTAAAGGATTAAATGTTGGTGGTACAAAAGAAGCTTTATATGTCATAGAAACTGATGTAAATGAAAATGTAATTTATACAGGAGAAGGTAAAAATCATAAAGGATTATATAGAAATGTATTGTTTGTTTCTAATGAAGAAATCCATTGGATTCGTGAAGATTTAGCTTTAAAATCAGGAGAAAAAATACAAGTTGATGCAAGAATAAGATATAGACAAACTTTAGAAAAAGCTACTTTGTACAAAGTTAAATCTGGCTTGTATGTTGAATTCGAAAATATGCAATCAGCAATTCAAGAAGGCCAATTTGTGGCTTGGTACAAAGATGAAGAATTGTTAGGTTCTGGAGTTATTTCGTAACTTCGTTCTATGACGAATAAAATCACAAAACTTTTTAATATAAAATATCCAATTGTTCAAGGAGGAATGGTCTGGGTTTCTGGTTGGAAATTGGCATCAGCAGTTTCTAATGCAGGAGGTTTAGGTTTAATTGGAGCTGGTTCTATGTATCCAGAAGTTTTACGTGAACACATTCAAAAATGCAAAAAAGCTACTAATAAACCTTTTGGAGTTAATGTGCCAATGTTGTATTCAGATATTGAAAAAATAATGGATATTATCATTGGAGAAGGTGTGAAAATTGTGTTTACATCAGCAGGAAATCCTAAAACTTGGACATCCTTTTTAAAAGAAAAAGGAATTAAAGTTGTGCATGTAGTAAGTTCTGTAAAGTTTGCTTTGAAAGCAGAAGCTGCAGGAGTAGATGCACTAGTTTGCGAAGGCTTTGAAGCTGGAGGTCATAATGGACGTGAAGAAACCACTACGTTTACACTAATTCCTATGGTAAAAGAACAGGTTAAAATACCTGTAATTGCTGCTGGTGGAATAGCTACAGGTAGAGGAACGCTAGCTGCTATGGTTTTAGGTGCAGGTGCTGTGCAAATAGGAAGTCGTTTTGCAGCAACTGAAGAATCTTCTGCTCACATCAACTTTAAAAATACAATTGTAGATGTAAAAGATGGGGATACACATTTAACTCTAAAAGAATTGGCTCCTGTTCGTTTGGTTAAAAATAAATTTTATCAAGAATTACAAGAGTTGTATCAGCAAAACCCTTCAAAAGATCAATTGAGAGAATTGTTAGGAAGAGCTAGAGCAAAAAAAGGAATTTTTGAGGGTGATTTAGAGAATGGTGAGCTTGAAATTGGGCAAATTGCTGGTTTAATTCATCAAATAAAACCAGTAAAAGAAGTAATAGGAGAAATAATTCAGGAATTTAATCAAGTTAAAGTCTTTATTGATAGGCTCTAAGAGTTTAATTGAAATAAAACTCTAATAAATCATGACTTTCTAGTTTTATTGGCATTATCTTTGCAATTCAAATAAACGTTGTTAGGAATTAATTTAACAACACAATAATTTTTTATAATGAATAAAGGTACCGTAAAATTTTTCAATGAATCTAAAGGATTTGGATTTATCACTGAAGAAGGATCAAACAAAGAACATTTTGTACATGTGTCAGGATTAGTTGACGAAATTCGTGAAAACGATGAAGTTGAATTTGACTTACAAGATGGAAGAAAAGGATTAAACGCAGTAAACGTAAGAGTATTATAATATATATATTATTACTAGTTAATTTTTTATCTAAAAGCCTATCGAATTTCGATAGGCTTTTTTTATTTTTATGAAAAAGTTATTTATGAAAGATTGTTGGTAAAGAAAAAATATAAATATTGGCTTATTTATAGAAATTATTCAAAAGCCACATCAAAGATCAGGAGAATTAACAAAAGGGATTGTTTCAAAATTGCTACCTAAATCACCAAATCATCCTTATGGAATTAAAGTTCAGATAGAATCTAGTTTAGTTGGTAGAGTGAAAAATATTATTGAATAGGAATTTTAATTTCATACATTTTCCTACTTTTATTATTTAATTTATTTTCTCTTAACCATGGATTGTGAATTTTAAATTCTTTGTAGTTTAATCCATATCTTTTTGCAAATGAGGCAATATTAGTGATAGCAGTATCTACCCTAATTGTAGTTGTTTTTTGTAAAGTGTATAAATCTTCATTTTCAAAAACAAAACCATATTTTTTTGGATTACTAATAATTTCTTTTAAAGCTAAAATTCTGAACACATATCGTTCAGTTTCATCTGGCAAAAGAGCATCGTAATAATTATTTACTTTTTGAGTTTCTAGTCTTCTTGAAATCCCATAATTTCCAGCATTATAAGCAGCAGCAGCTAATGTCCAAGAATTAAAGCGTTCTTTAGAACTTTTTAAATATTCAGCAGCCACTTTAGTAGATTTTTCTATGTTATATCTTTCATCTACATTATCATTAATTTCTAAACCATACTCTTTACCTGTTTTTTTCATGAAATGCCACATGCCTGCAGCCCCAACAGTAGAAGTTTCATCAGTAAAACCACTTTCTGCTAATGCTAAAAATTTAAAATCATCAGGTAAACCATATTTTTTTAAAAGTGGTTCTAAAATAGGAAAATATTTATTAGCTCTTTTTAAAAGTAGTAATCCATTCGATTGCCAATAGGTATTTACCAACAATTCTCTTTCCATTCTTTCTCGAACATCAGGAATTTCTAGGGGAACTTTTTCACCTGCTAAATTCAAATTAATTGGTAGTTTTAGAGCTTTTATTTTATAGTTTTTATGTGTATTTGTTATAGGTGCTATTTTATCTTTATTAATACCATTGATAAATAATAGCGTAATGCATACAACACTTAAAAGCGATATAATTCGTAAAGGTTTATTCATAATCAATTCATTTTTCTTAGAACCATAAAAATAAGTAATAGTGCTAATTTTTACAAGACAAATTTTCGTGAATTATTTTAGATATTTGCTTTGCTTTAATAATTATCATAGAATGATTTCCATTCTCAATTGCAATATAATTTTTAATGCTTTTAATTGGGAAAATTTCATCTTTAGTTCCATGAATATGGGTAATGTTTTCTAAAGGTTTTTCTTGACTCCAATTAATAGCATTATGTATAGACCATTTTATATATTTTTTACCTCTAACAGATAAATACTTTTTATATAATTTGGCTTTTCTTTCTAAATTTTTTCCAACAAAATATTTCGCATAATCTTCAAAATTGGTAACAATTTTAGTTGGGAATAATTTATAGATTTTACTTTTTGCAGCTATTTTAAATCTTTTAGGAAGTTCATTTTTAGATTTCACACTAGATATGATAAAAATTTTTTGAACATCAATAAATTTGCTCATTTCTTGTACTATGATACCTCCAAAAGAAACTCCAATTAATATTGGGTTTTTGTGTTTGATTTCTTCACTCATTCTCATAGCATAATTAGCTATGGTTTCTTTTAATGATAATGGTTTTAACCAATTCAAATAATGCAAATCATAGAGTTCTTCTGATAGCTCTATATTTTCAAAAATTTCTGGACCAGCTGCTAAACCTGGCATAAAATAAATATGCTTTTTAGACATTTACTTTTTCTAATTTTTATTGTAAAATTACAAATAAAATATTAACAAGTATAATGCCAAATTAGATAGTAATAGCATCTTTTACAAAATCAAAACGGACTAAACCATCTTCATCAATTTTAGTCAATTTAATACTATGTAAAGTATTTACCAATTCAGGATTCCAAGGCGTTTTTACTTTTACATAATTTTCAGTAAATCCATTTATATAACCTTCTTTATTTTCGTTTTCAAACAAAACTGTTAAAGTGTTTCCTAATTGAGATTCATAAAATGAACGTCTTTTCTTTGCTGATAAACCACGTAACATTTTACTACGTTTTGCTCGAACTTTTTTAGGAACAATTCCTTCAAAATTTACAGCTTCTGTGTTTGGTCTTTCAGAATACGTAAAAACGTGTAAATAAGAAATATCTAATTCGTTTAAATAATTATATGTTTCTAAAAAAAGTTCATCAGTTTCTCCAGGAAAACCAACAATAACATCAACACCAATACAAGCATTGGGCATTATTGCTTTAATTTTAGAAACTCTATTAGTGTAGATGTTTTTTAAATACCTACGTTTCATTTTCTTCAATAATTCATCACTTCCAGATTGTAATGGAATATGAAAATGTGGTACAAAAGAATTTGATTTGGAAACAAAATCAATGGTTTCATCTTTTAGCAAATTAGGTTCAATAGATGAAATTCTTAAACGATGAATGCCATCAACTTTATCCAATTCTTTTACCAATTCTAAAAAAGTATGTTCGTGTTTTTTATTACCAAATTCACCTTTTCCATAATCACCAATATTAACACCTGTCAATACAATTTCTTTAATTCCTTTGGATGATATTTCTTTGGCGTTTTCAATAACATTTTGCAAAGTATCACTTCTAGAAATTCCACGTGCTAAAGGGATTGTGCAATACGTACATTTATAATCACAACCATCTTGCACTTTTAGAAAAGCACGAGTTCTATCTCCAATAGAATAGGATCCTACATAAAAATCAGCATCTACAATTTCACAAGAATGTACTTCACCTACATCATTTTTAGATAAATCATTTATGTAACTAGTTACATTAAATTTTTCAGTAGCTCCCAAAACCAAATCTACACCATCAACAACAGCTAGTTCTTCTGGTTTTAATTGGGCATAACAACCTACAGCAATTAAAAATGCTTCATCGTTTTTCTTCAAAGCATTTTTTACAATTGATTTAAAACGTTTGTCTGCATTATCTGTTACAGAACATGTGTTTATTACATAAATATCTGCTTTTTCCTGAAAATCAACACGTTTAAAACCTTCGTTAACAAAGTTTCTAGCAATTGTTGATGTTTCAGAAAAATTCAATTTACATCCTAAAGTATAAAAAGCAACTTTTTTATCTGCAATCATTCCTTTACATTTACTCGATAATCGAGATTTTATAATTCTATTAGCTTATTTTAATGCTTAAAGATTTATTAAAACAATAGGCTCACAAAAAAACATTTTGCCCTTGCAAATTTACAATAATATTGATGATTTTTGAAACAGAAAGATTACTAATTAGAAAACTTAAAATGATTGATTTAGACGAGTTTCATAAAATGGAAAGCAATCCAAATGTGCTAAAGTTTGCTGATGGAGAAGTAAAGTCTTATCGTCAAAATCAAAAAGAATTAAAAGAGTTAATAACTAGATATGCTCATCATCATAATGATTATTGGATTTATGCCATTGAAAGAAAATCTGACAAACAATTTATAGGAACTTTAGCTTTGGTAAAAGATGGCATAGATGATGAAATTGGTTATCGTTTTTTAGAAAAGTATTGGGGTAATGGCTATGGATTTGAAGTTTGTAAAGAAACCATTTTATATTGTAAAAAACTAGGAATCAGAAAACTAGTGGCATATGTAATTAATCAGAATATAGCCTCTACTAAAATCTTAGATAAATTGAATTTTAAGGTAGTCAAAAAAATCATTAGTGATGATATTAATTTACCAGAAACAAAATATGAATTAAAATTATGATTGTAAATAATTTAAAAACCTCTTTATTACGCTGTAATTTTTACTACTATTATGGGTAATAATATTAAGGGTTATATAGAAAATGCTCAAAAAATGAAATATTTAGTAAAACTTCAAAAGAATATTTAGGAATTGAATCTGCTAGAAGTGAAGTTGGAATTACAGCTTCTAACTGGTAAAATAAAGCTGATATTATTACTTGAAAAAACAATTTTGATCATACTGTAGCCAGAAACTTGGGTAGAGAAAAATGGTAAAACAATATTAATTGAGAACTTGTAGAGTTGAAAGAGAATATGTTTTTGAAAAGAACTAAGAAGCGTTAGTTAATTTTTTCCATATTTTATTAGGGATTTTTTTAGTGCCTTTAGCAAAATCATACATAACTCCAGAAAAACAACCCCAAGAAAAATACCACAGTAGCTCCATTAACGGTACATTACCTAATATTGAGGTTTCATATTTTGTTCCTTTTAAATACCAATATTTATCCCAATAATCTGGAGAAATATAATTGAATAAAATAATATAAATAGGTATCGCAATAAGCATAGAAAGTATTGCTGATAATATTGAAGGGATAAATAAATCTTTTCTAATTATAACTACTACTATAGCTAATACAATCATAGGTATTGCCCACATAAACATACTGTTTAAACCTAAATAATTTTGTAAAAAGAAAAAAGAACTGATTATGATCGGAATAAATAAATACGATAAGTTCTTTCTGCTTTTATAAGCTTTTACTTGTTGTTGGGTAAATAAAACATCAAAAATTGTAAAGCTAATTCCTGTTGTTGTGAATGCAAAAAGTATGTCTTCAATAGACATTATGTAAAAAAAAAATAATTCTGGTGGATTCCAATAATCTAATCTAAACCAGGAGTTTATAAAAGCAAAAGGGGCTCCAATACAACTAGCAATAAGTATTCTTCTTCTTAAGTTCTTTTTAAAATAAAAAATAAGTAACCATGGAATTGCTAAAAAAACACCAAGTAAAAAGTATGAGTAAGTTTGCATTTAGATTAATTTTATGCTAAAGTAACTATTTCCAATTAATTTTTGATTGGATAGGATAATGATCAGAATATTTTACATCAAAAGTTGTAAAACTATTTATGCTTGCTTTATTATCAGAAAATATAAAGTCAATTCGCATTGGAAACCAATAATTAAAGGTTTTACCAAAACCTTTACCAGCTTCTATAAAAGCATCTTTTTTATCTTTCGAAATTTGATTGTAAACCCAAGAATAGGAAGTATTGTTAAAGTCACCAGCAATAATTACTTTTCCTTTCCATTTTTTAATATGATTTAAGAAGATTTCAGTTTGTGAAGCCTGTTTTTGAAATCCCTCTTTTAACCTTCCAATTAATTTATCTGAATCTTCTTGACCAAAATTTTCTTGGTCTGTTTTTAATTCTAAAGATTGTAAATGTAGGTTATACACCCTTATAGTATCTTTTTTTCTAATATGATCAGTAAAAATTATGTTATTTGATGTGTTTTCTAATTCTAAAGAACCTTGGTTAATAATTGGGAATTTAGAATAAATAGCCAAACCAACATTTGCTTTATCATTTTTGGTTTTAATAAATTTATAAGGATAAGAAAACTGTTGTTTTTCCAATCGATAATATTCTTGAAAAAGTAAAATGTCTGGAGATTTCTCAATTATAAAATCATTAATTTTTTTTGGAATATTTCTATCGTCAATCCACTTCCAATGATTAAACATTCTCACATTATAACTCATCAATTTTATATCATCATTTAAAGAAGATGTATTGTCAGAAAACTTATACAATGTAGGAGCAAAGAAATAACCAATAACTAAAGCTATGCCTGATATGATAAAGTGTTTTTTAAAATTGATTATCCAATAGATTACAAAAATGATATTAGCGACAATTAAAATTGGCACTAACAAACTCAATATTGCAAAGGTAGGAAGTGAATTTGGTGAGACAAAAGGAAGCAAATAAGAGAGCAATAAATATCCTGCCACCAAAGAATTGATGATATAAATAATTTTATTTATAAAGGATAACTTTTTCACAGTTGGGGAAATAAAAATGTAACTATTTTTTACCTTGTTTAAACAAAAACTCTTTTTCAGATTTGGTTAAGGTATCATAACCAGATTTACTAATCTTATCTAAAATATCATCAATTTGTTGTTGATTCAAATTGGTGTTTGTTCTCTTTTTTACTTTGGATTTATGTACCGTTTTTAATGGTGATTTCTTTTTCGTCTTAAATAAGGAAGCTATTTTATCAAAAAAAACAATGTCTTTATTACTGGCTTTATTTACATATAAAAAACCAAATAATGCCCCTCCCAAATGTGCAAAATGTCCACCAGCATTATTTCCAATTAAACTTATAATATCTAATCCAATCCAAATTGCTGCCAAGTGCCACAATTTGACAAAACCAATAAAACGTAGTTTTAATTGATAATTAGGGATGTAAGTAGCAATTCCAATAAATATGGCTGAAATCCCAGCAGATGCACCAACTAATAAAGATGATTTTCCTTCAAATAAAGGAAAATAGTTTTGACTGAATATATATAAAACTCCTCCAAATAACGTTCCTAAAATATAAAACGTTAAGAGTTGTTTTTGAGTAAAATATTCTAAAAAAAGATTTCCAATATAATACAGAACCAATAAGTTCATTAATATATGTAGAAAATCTGCGTGCAGAAATCCATAAGAGATAATTGACCAAGGTTTTTTTAATAATGAATTAAAATCATCTTCTAATGAAAACCATTCTACTAAAAAGTTTACTTCATTTAAAGAATTTTGAAAAAGCTGAGATATAAAAGTTAAAAAAAACAATCCTACATTTATGAAGATTAGTTTTTCTACAATATTACCTTTAATATATCTGGATTTTAGGTCTTCAATAATACTCATTAGTTTATTTTAAATTGATTTTTTTTCCAATAATAAGCAATTAAAAATCCTATTAAAGCCCCTCCTATATGTGCAAAATGCGCAACGTTTCCAATCGAATATTTTGTCATTCCAAAGAACAAATCTCCTAAAATCATTACAGGAATAAAATATTTTGCTGCAATTGGAACTGGGAAAAATATAAGGGCCAGTTTTGCATCTTTAAAATACAACCCAAAAGCCACTAAAATTCCATAAACTGCCCCAGATGCTCCAACTGCTGGAGTATTATACAAAGACCATATTTCATTAAACTGATCTTGGTTAATAACATCTGTTAATCTTACATCATTAGTGCTTCCAATTTCTAAAATTGAAATTACTTCAGCATCTGTTAAACCAGCATTTATAAAAATTTCATAAATACCATTAAATTGATAATAATTAACAAAAGTGTAAATTAAACCTGCACCAATTCCTGCAGAAAAATAGAAAAAGAAAAACTTTTTCTTTCCCCACATTTGCTCTAAAGGTGTTCCAAAAGCCCATAAACCATACATATTAAATAAAATATGAGGAAAACTTCCGTGCATAAAAATATGTGTTAGATATTGCCAAAACCCAAAATGTTCATTTCTTGGAAAATGCAAAGCCAAGATATTTGTAAAATCTAATTTCAATAATTGAGGCGCAATAAAAAGTATTGCATTTATAATAATTAGATGTTTTATGGCGTCTGTAAGTCTATTCATTTTTAACTATTAAATAGATGGTCTATTTCGTTTAATGTTAATGTTTTAAAAGTTGCTTTACCTGAAGGAGAAATGCTTGGTTCCTTACAAGAAAATAAATTATTTACTAAGCTTTCTTGTTCTTGTTCAGAGAGTTGTGTTCCTGTTTTTATGCATAAAGTTTTTGCAAAAGATTTAGCCATGGTATCAAAATGACTAAAACTGGTATCTGGTACTTCTAAATTCATATCATTTAACAATTCTTCTAAAATGATCGTTATTTTACTTTCGGTAACAGAAACAGGGATTCCTTTTATGGTAACACTATCCTTGGTAAATTCATCAAAAGAAAACCCAGCATTTTCCAATTCTGTTTTAATGGTATAAATCATTTCTATTTCTTGTGATGAAAAAGAAATTTTAACAGGAAATAATAACTGCTGACTATTGGCTTCTTTTACAGTAATACTTTCTAAAAATTCTTCATACAAAATACGCTGATGTGCCAAAGATTGATGAATTAATACCACTCCAGATTTTATCAAACTCATCACATATTTGCGTTGAATTTGAAAAGTTTTTTGCTTTTTTATTTCTTGCTGATTGTCAAATAATTCTTCTTGTTTTTGTTCATCAGTAATAGCAACAGATGTATATAAAGACTCCCAACTTTGCGTGTTTTGTTCTTTTTTATAAGAAGGTTGATGATGAATTTTATCTTCTTTAAAAGGATTAAAATTTGGATCTACCGTAATTTTTGGGACACTCGTTTTTACAGGGTTTTTATTCAATTTATAAGAAGTATCTAAATTAGAATCTCTATTAAAATCCAAAACAGGAGCCACATTATATTGCCCTAAACTGTGTTTTACAGTGGCTCTTAACATTGCATACAAAGCCTTTTCATTATCGAACTTTATTTCTGTTTTTGTAGGATGAATGTTAATGTCTATAGTGTTAGCAGGAACTGTTAAATACAAAAAATAGGAGGGATGTGAACCTTGTTCTAACAAACCATCAAATGCATTAACAACTGCATGATTCAAATACGAACTTTTTATAAACCTGTCATTTACGAAAAAGAATTGTTCTCCACGTTTTCTTTTGGAAAACTCTGGTTTTGCAACAAAACCTAGAATGTTTAGAATATCTGTTTGTTCATCAATTGGAACTAGTTTTTCGTTCATTTTAGCACCAAAAACAGCGACAATTCGTTGTCTTAAATTACTGTTTTTTAAGTGATAAACTTCGTTGTTATTATGATGTAATAAAAATGCGATATTTGGATGAGCTAAAGCAACTCTTTGAAATTCATCAATAATATGTCGCGTTTCAACAGTATCCGATTTTAGAAAATTTCTTCTTGCAGGAATATTGTAAAACAAGTTTTTTACAGCCAAACTAGTACCTTTAGCAGTAGAAATAAAATCTTGTGAAATCACTTTACTTCCTTCAATTTTTAAGCAAGTGCCTAATTCTTCATTTTCTTGTTTCGTTTTTAATTCAACATGTGCAATTGCAGCAATAGAGGCTAAAGCTTCTCCTCTAAATCCTTTTGTACAAAGATTGAATAAGTCTTCAGCTTTTTGAATTTTAGAAGTTGCGTGTCTTTCAAAACACATTCTAGCATCTGTGGCACTCATTCCTTTGCCATCATCAATAACTTGAATTAAAGTTTTACCTGCATCTTTTAATAATAATTTAATGCTAGTTGCTCCAGCATCAATTGCATTTTCTAACAATTCTTTTACCACAGAAGCTGGTCTTTGTACTACTTCTCCTGCAGCAATTTGATTCGCTACATGATCTGGTAAAAGTTGAATGATATCTGACATTAATTATTGATGAATATGGATAAATCGAAATCTATGATGTACAAGAAAATAAAAACTAAAATTAGAACGATATAAACAATTGTTTTATTGAATTTATTATCAGAGTCTTTCAGTTCATTAATTGCATCAGAAAATTTAGATTTTAGGCCTTTATTTTTTCCAGCAGTAGTTCTAAATTTATCTAATTTATGCTCTATTTTAAAAGGATTTCCTTCTCCTTTATAATAGCGAGGTTGATAGTCAAATTTTTTATTAGTTCTTTTTAAAAATCCCATAGTTTTATAAAATAATTGGTGAATAATGATTTTAAAAAATCAATTATTGTACCAATTTTAAGGATATCAAATTTAAAGAATTTAAAGGAATACATCAAAGAAAGCTGTTAAAAGTATTCTTAAAAATCTTGCGTGGATTTAAAAGCAAAGTTCACAAAGTTTTTTTGGAAAGTTTGCAAAGAATATTTTATATAAAACTTTGTGAACTTCGCGTTTTTTTCTTTGCGCTTTTGCGTTTAATTTTTATTAAAACCCAATACTCTCAGAAGTTCTATCAATATTTTTTAAAGCAGCCATTTTTACAGCAGCAACAGCACATTCAATACCTTTGTTACCTAATTTTCCTCCAGATCTGTCTAAAGATTGTTGTTTGGTATTGTCTGTCAAGACACAAAAAATGACAGGAACATCATACTTTACATTCAAATCGATAATACCTTGTGTAACACCTTCGCAAACAAAATCGAAATGTTTGGTTTCTCCTTGAATAACATTTCCAATTGCAACAATAGCATCTACATTTTGAGATTGAATCATTTTTTTGCAACCATAAACCAATTCAAAACTCCCTGGAACATCCCAAGAAATAATGTTTTCGTTACTTGCTCCACAATCTAAGAAAGCTTCAATAGCTCCTTTTTTTAAATTTTGAGTAATTTCTGGATTCCATTCAGAAACGACAATCCCAAATCGAAAAGACTTCGCATTTGGGATTGTTGCTTTATCGTAATATGATAAATTGGTTGTAGCCATGTTTTAAGTTTAGAGTTTCAAGTTCAGAGTTTAGGGTTCAGAGTTGTTACTCTTAATTTATAACTCTTAACTCATAACTATTTTGCAGCATATTTTGCAGCATTAATGAATTTCTCTACATCTCTACCTTGATCAGATTTTGGATAGTTTGATTTTATTTTAGAGAATAATTCTTCAGCTTTACCATAATTTTTTAACAGCATTGCAGTTTGTCCTGCTTTGTATAAAAATAATGGAGTTGTAAATTCGTTTATTTTTTTAAATGCTGCTTTTTCGTAATACTCTAAAGCATCTTCTTGTTGATCGATATCTGAAAAAGCATCACCAATTGCACCTAATGCAACAGGGCCTAACATTTCGTCATCAGAATCAAATTTACTTAAAAACTCGATTGCTTTGTCATATTGTTTCATTTGTAAATAAGAAACACCAGCATAATAATTAGCCATATTTCCAGCATCAGTTCCACTATATGAATCTGCAATATCTAAAAAGCCATATCTACCTTCAGCACCTTCTAAACCTAATGTTAACAAAGAATCTATACCAGAACCAGCAGTTGCAGCTTCATCAAAATACTTTCTTGGAAAAGCCAATTCATTAGAGGCTTCTAATTCATTTGGCTCAGTAATGTATTTATTATAGCCTAAAAAAGCTAAGAAAACAACTACAATTGCTACTAAAGCTCCAAATAAAACTTTGCTATTTTTCTCTATCCATTGTTCAGATTTAGAAGCAGTTTCATCTAAAGTATTAAATACTTCAGCAGTTGTGCTATCCATATTGTCAACTTGTTGTTCTTCGTTTTTATTCTTTGGTTTATATCCTCTCTTCTTGTATGTTGCCATATTTCCTTAAAAATTAGTGGCGCAAAAATAGTTTTTTTAATTGGATTTAAAAAACGGTTAATTCGCAAAATTTTCGATAATTTGCAATTCATTTTTATTCTTGTTTTTTATTCATGTATTTACAGAAAATTTCTTTAGTCAATTTTAAAAATATTGAATCTCAATCATTTGATTTTCAAGAGAAAATAAATTGTTTTGTAGGTGATAATGGTGTTGGTAAAACAAATGTTTTAGACGCTATTTATTATTTGTCTTTTACTAAAAGTTACTTTACTGCTGTGGCTGTTCAGAATATTAAACACGGAACAGGTTTTTTTATGATCGAAGGCGATTACCTTTTAAACGATAGAAAAGAGAAGATTGTTTGTAGTTTAAAGAAAGGTCAAAAAAAGGTTTTAAAACGAAATGATAAAGCTTATGGTAAGTTTTCTGAACACATAGGCCAGTTTCCTTTGGTTATTATTTCTCCTGCAGATCGTGATTTAGTAACAGAAGGAAGTGAAACCAGAAGAAAGTTTATTGATGGTGTAATTTCTCAGCAAAACAAAACATATTTACAAGATTTAATCGCCTATAATAAAGTATTGAGTCAAAGAAATGCATTGTTAAAATATTTTGCAGCTAATAGAACTTTTGATGCTTTAAATTTAAGTGTTTATGACGACCAACTTTCAGAATATGGAAGTCGAATTTATGAGATAAGAAAAGCTTTTTTAGAACAATTTATTCCGATTTTTAATGAAAAGTATCAGATAATTTCTGGAGATAAAGAGCAAGTAAACTTGAATTACAAAAGTCAATTACACGATTTTAATATGAAAGATGTATTGCAAAAATCTTTAGAAAAAGATAGGGTTATACAATATACTACATCTGGTATCCATAAAGATGATTTGAATTTTGAAATTGGAGATTATCCAATAAAAAAATTTGGTTCTCAAGGGCAACAAAAATCGTACTTAATTGCTTTGAAATTAGCACAGTTTGAATTTATAAAACAACAATCTAAAGTAACTCCAATTTTATTATTGGATGATATTTTTGATAAACTAGATGAAAATCGTGTTTCTCAAATTATTGATTTGGTAAATAATGAAGAATTTGGACAAATTTTTATAACAGATACACATTCTGAAAGAACAGAAAATATTTTAAAACAAGGAGATAAAGCATATCAGATTTTTAAGTTATAAAAGTCTTTACAAGGAAGAATGACTTAGTAATCTGTTAATTAATAATAAGGTTGCCACATCAAGTAAAAAAAACTTGATTCGCAATGAGAACATAGAAAAATGGCAAAAAGAGAGAATGATTCATTTTCAATAGAAGATTTAATGAAATCCTTTATCAAAGAAAACAACTTGAGCAAAGGAATGCAAAAAATGAAAGTTGAAGAAACTTGGTCAAAAATGATGGGGCCAGGAGTAGCAACACATACTACTTCAGTCAGATTACAAAATAAAACATTAATTATTTCTTTATCCTCTTCAGTTTTACGCGAAGAATTAAGTTATGGAAAAGACAAAATTATAAAAATGATGAATGAAGAACTAGGAGAACAAGTTATTACTAAATTGATGTTGGTTTAATAATTTTAAATTATATCAATTAAATCTAAAGGACTATTTAATAAGTATTTGGCTCCATTTGAGATCAATTCTTCTTTTGGCCTAAAACCCCATAAAACACCAACTGCAAGCATATTTGCATTATTTGCAGTTTGCATATCAATACCAGTGTCTCCTACGTATATTATTTCTTCAGGCCTTATTCCTAAATTTTTACTGATTTCAACTGCTACAATAGGATTTGGTTTTTTTTGAGATTCAATTGATAATCCTAATACAGGATTAAAATAGTTAGGAAATAAAGTATGTGTTATTTTCTTTGTTAACTCATCAGCTTTATTAGATAATACACTTATTTTAATACCTCTTGAAGATAAGTTATCAAGTAAATCTACAATTCCATCATAGACTTTAGTTTTATTTGTGCAATTATTGCGATATACTTCAATCATCGCATTAAAACAATCATCTACTTGCTTTTCATTACGATGTGTTAATGGTAATGATTTATCCACAAGACTTCTAATTCCACTTCCAATAAAACTTTGATGTTTTTCATAACTATGAGTGGGTAAATTATATTTTTGAAGTACAATGTTCATTGAATCTGCAATATCTTTTAAAGAATCTATTAGTGTTCCATCTAAATCAAAAATAACTGCTTTATACTTCATCTTTTTATTTTGTGTGTATTAGAAATTCTAAATTTTAGAATTGTATTTTTTTATAAAACTTAATTTTCATGGATAGATAATCGTGTAAATGACTCGAACCTTGTAACACAAAATATTTAAGTATTAGTTTTTATTTATGGTATACAAAAATAAAAAACTCACAGAAATACTGTGAGTTTTTTACTAAATATATTTTACTAAAATGCCTTAAAATTGCTCTCTACCAGAAAAATGAAAGTTTCCTTCGATTGCTGCGTTTTCATCAGAATCTGAACCGTGAACAGCATTTTCTCCCATAGAAGTTGCATATAGTTTTCTAATTGTTCCTTCAGCAGCATCAGCAGGGTTTGTAGCACCAATTAAAGTTCTAAAATCTTCAACTGCATTGTCTTTTTCTAAAATTGCAGCGATAATTGGACCACGAGTCATAAAAGCTACTAATTCTCCAAAAAACGGACGTTCATTATGCACAGCATAAAAAGTTTCAGCATCAGCTTTGGTCATTTGAGTTTTCTTTAAAGCTACTATTCTAAATCCTGCAGTATTTATTTTTTCTAAAATTGCACCTGTATGCCCATTTTCTACAGCATCAGGTTTTAGCATTGTAAATGTTCTATTTGTTGCCATTGTATTTTCTTTAAATTACTTTTTCTATTTGATTTTGCAAAGGTTTAAAGTAATCACAAAATCGGCGCGAAATTACATAATTTTTTTAATTAAATTGTATATTCGCCAATTATGATTTTAAAAGGATTAGAAGCGCTAAAAACCTTTTTAGCAGTACCAAGAAAAATAGTTGTTATAGGACATAGAAATCCTGATGGAGATGCTATGGGTTCCACATTGGCTTTAAAACATTATTTAGATAAAAAAGGCCATAAGGCTACAGTTGTTGTGCCAAATGAATATCCAGATTTTCTACATTGGTTACCAGGTTCTGATACTACTTATAGATTTGATTGGCAAAATAAACAGTCTAAAAGAGTATTAAATAGTTCTGATATTGTTTTTCTTTTAGATTTTAATGCTTTGCATAGAGTTGGATCTGATATGCAAAATACTTTAGAAAATTACGAAAATGATTTTGCAATGATAGACCATCATCAACAACCAGATGATGTAACCTATATGTATTCTGATACTGAGATTTGTTCTACTTGTCAAATGGTATATCAATTTATTGAAATGAATAATGATTTAGAATTGATTGATGTTGATATTGCTACTTGTTTGTACACAGGTATTATGACTGATACAGGTTCTTTTCGATTTCGTTCAACTACAAGTAAAACCCATAGAATTATTGCAGATTTAATTGATAAAGGAGCAGAAAATGATCGAATTCATAATAATGTATATGATGCAAATTCTTATAATAGATTATTATTATTAGGACAAGCGTTAAGTAATCTACAAATTTTGCCTTCTTATAAAACTGCTTACATTACCTTAACAGATGAAGAAAAAAAACGTTTCGATTTTCAAAAAGGAGATACAGAAGGAGTAGTTAATTATGCATTATCTCTAAAAGGAATTATTTTCGCAGCTATTTTTATTGAAGATAAAGAACAAGGAATAATTAAAATTTCTTTTAGGTCTAAAGGTGATTTTTCTGTAAATCAATTTGCTAGAAATCATTTTGAAGGTGGAGGACATGATAATGCTTCTGGAGGAAAATCAGATTTATCAATTGCAGAAACAGTAACAAAATTCACATCATTATTACCAAAATATCAACAAGAATTAGAAAACTCTTATGAAGCATAGTTTTTTGTTTTTCTTGCTATTCATTTGTTTTTCTTGCACTAAAATAGAGCCAAGAAGACCAGTTAACCCTAAACCATCTACAACACTTTATTTTGAAGCAATGCAGCAAAATAAAATTTTGAATACAATTGAAGATGATAAAATCTTAAAACTTATTAAAAACGATTCAACAAAGACTTATTTTCAATCTTCCAATGGATTTTGGTACACTTATCTAAATAAAATTGAAGAAGATTTACAATCACCTAAAACAGGAAATGAAGTGATTTTTGAATATAATATTACCAGTTTAAAGGATTCAGTTATTTACAGTAAAGAAGAATTAGGAATTAAAAATTACATTGTAGATAAAGAAGATTTTATTACTGGGATACAAAAAGGAATAAAGTTGATGAAAATAGGAGAAACCATTACATTTGTGATTCCTTCATATAGTGCATTTGGCATTGCAGGAGATAAAAATAGAATTGGTGTAAATCAATCCATAAAAAGTACAGTAACATTAATAAATATAAAATAAATAGAAAAATGAGAGTATTAAAAAGTTTCGCATTAATTACAGTTTTAACGATGATGGTTTCTTGTGGAAATCAAAAAGCAGAGGTTAGTTCTTTAAAAACTGAATTAGATTCAGCTAGTTATGCTTTAGGAATGGATATGGCTATGAAAGTAAAAGTCAATTTTGAAGAGGCCAGTACAGATTTGTTTTTACAAGGATATAGAAACGGAATAGATTCTACTAATTTATTAATAGAATTAAAAGATTTAGATCCATTTTTAAGAAGTTTTTTTCAAAAGTTACAAGAAAAAAATATGATGAAAGCTCGTGAAAAACAAGCTAAAGAAGCAGAAGCAAAATTTGCACACGTTAAGAAAGCTGGAGAAGAGTTTTTAGCTTTAAATAAAGTTAAAGATGGTGTTAAAAGTACAGATAGTGGTTTGCAATACATTGTTTTAAAAGAAGGTAAAGGAGATTTAGTACAACCAACTGACAAAGTTAAAATCCATTATCATGGAACAACAATTGATGGTAAAGTTTTTCAAAGTACAGTAGAAGAGAATAAGCCTTACGAATCTAAAGCAAATATGTTTGTACCTGGTTTTAATGAAGCTTTAAGTTTAATGAAAAAAGGTTCTAAATATAAAGTATTTATTCCTCAAGAATTAGCATATGGTGCTCAACAAAGAGGCCAATTAATTTTACCTTTTTCAACTTTAGTTTTTGAAATAGAAATTTTAAATATTACAAAATAATAGATGAAAAAAGGAATATACTTTTTAGCATTTCTTTTTTTAGCTATCGGTTGTAAATCTGCTAAATATAAAGATTTAAATGATGGCTTATATGCAGAAATTCAGACCAATAAAGGTGATGTTTTAGTAGAGTTGTATGCAGATGCAGCTCCTATGACAGTTGCTAATCTAGTTTCTTTAGCAGAAGGCACAAACAATAAAGTACCAGATTCTATTAAAGGAGATAGGTATTATGATGGTATTCGTTTTCATAGAGTTGTACCCAATTTTGTAATTCAAGGTGGAGACCCTACAGAAACAGGTAGAGGAACTCCAGGTTATAGATTTGGTGATGAGTTTCCTAGAGACAATGATGGAAATTTGCTTTACAAACATGATGCTGCTGGTATTTTATCAATGGCAAATGGTGGCCCAGAATCTAATGGGAGTCAGTTTTTTATCACTCATAGACCAATTCCACATTTAAATGGAAAACATACTGTTTTTGGTAAAACTATTGTGAATTCTGTTCAATTAGATGCATTAAAAAAACAATCTAAAGATTCGTTAAGTTTAGAGAAATCTAAAGATTCTTTAAGAATGGCTGTTGTGAATAATATCAAGCAATTAGATACTATAAATACTATTAAAATTATTAGAATTGGTAGTAAAGCTAGATCATTTGATGCTGCTGAAGTTTTTGATGCTGAATTGATTAGTTATGCTGAAAATCAAAAGAGTAGAAAGCAGCAAGAAGAAGATGCTGAAGTGGCTAGATATGCTAAATATTTGAAAGATAAAGTTGTTTTTTCTGCTAAAATGGAGGAGCAAAAAGCAGTTAAATCTGACAAAGGTTTAAGTGTTTTAATGTTAAAAACAAATCCATCAGGAAAAAAGATGGTCACAAATAAACCAGTTAAAGCACACTTTACTTTATATACTGCTGATGGTAAGAGAATACAATCTACAGAAGAAACAGGACAACCTTTTGTTTTTCAACTAGATGATGCTCAAAGACCAATGATTACTGGTTTTAAAGAAGGTGTTAAAAATATGAGAGTAGGAGAAAAGGCACGACTTTTTATACCTTATCATATAGGTTTTGGACCTGATAAATATGGCCCTTTTCCTGCAAAATCTGATTTAGTTTTTGAAGTAGAAATTTTAGAAATAGAAAAATAATTTGTTCGATTCTATCATACAAAAAGACAAAGAACTATTAGTTTTTCTAAATAATTTAGGAAGTGAACAATGGGATTCATTTTGGTTGGTAATAACCAATCAATTTTATTGGAGCCCATTGTTCCTTTTTGTTTTTTATTTGGTGATAAGATCATTTGGTTGGAAACGTGGAGGAGTAATGATTTTAGCGCTAATTTTATTAGTTGCAATATCTGATCAATTCACGGTTTTTGTTAAAGACAATACACATCGATTAAGACCAAATAATGACCCTGAAATATTGCATTTATTGCGCACATTGATAAAACCTCAGAGTTTTAGTTTTATGTCTGGTCATGCAACTACTTCTACTTTTTTCTCAGTGTTTGTTATCCTTTTATTAAGAGAAAAATACAAAAGAATATATTTAATTTTACTATTCCCTTTATTTTTTGCTTATAGTAGATTATACTTAGGAGTTCATTTTCCAATTGATGTATCAGTAGGAATTATTACAGGAATTATATTAGCAAATTTATATTATTTCTTCTTTAATAAAATTGATAAAAAACTATTTGTATAGCTTTTTATTATTGAAATACAAGTATTTTGTAGCATGATAATAGGCATTTAACAGACTATCCATAGCAGATGCTTTTTTAGAATATTTTTCTTTAATATCAATTAAACCTTTACTTTTTAAATTAAATAATCCTTTGGTTTTTGTAACATTCGTTTTGTAGTAATACAAACTATCTTGCAATAAACCCACAGTAGGTTCACCTTTCATTTGTAAATACACAAAAGAGGAAGGATTTTTATTTATAGTATCTAATAAGTTACTTCCTAAAGTGTAGTTTGTATGATTCATTTTTATCAAACTCATAACAGTTGGAAATAAATCAATCAATTTGCCATTTTTAGTAATTTCATTAGGTTTTACAAACTTTGGAGCGTGAATAAACATTAGCGCATGTTGAAGATTAATATTCAAATCGTGCTCATTAGTATATTGATGATTTCGGTTCATCATTGTGTTATGATCACCAAAAAAAACAAAAACAGTATTGTCATAATAACCAGAAGCTTTTGCTCTTTCTAAAAAACGTCCAATATTAAAATCTAAATAACGCATTGCATTTAACTGTGCCACAGATTTAAACCCTGATTCTTTCAGTAAATCATCAGAAATTGCAGTATCAGAAAGAGGTGTATAGCTCTCTTTTTTATCAGGAACTGTAAACGGAATGTGGTTAGAAGCAGTTTGAATGTATGCTACAAAAGGTTTTTGTTGGTTATATAATTTTTGTAATTCTTTGTCAGACTCTTTGAATAACTCATAATCATCAATTCCCCAAACATCAGCTCTATTTTCAGTATCATAACTGCCTTCTTCAAAGATTTTTAATCCTTTTATATTCGCTTGAAAGATTCCTCTAATATTTGCCCAATTTGCACTTCCTCCTAAAAAATACAATTTTTCATAACCTTTAAATTGGTCAAATAAAATACGCTGATCTATAATCATTGGATTTCTAGAAGCTGTATTGATATCATCTATGTCAGGTAAACCTGTAACACTAGCAAAAACACTTGCTGCTGTTCCTGATTTGTGTACAAAAAAGTTCGTGAAATTTAAACTTTTTGGAATTAAAGAATCAATTTTTGGAGAACTTTTGATAGGATTTCCATAGTAACTTAAGGGTTTTACACCCACAGATTCTAACATTACAAAAATTACATTTGGTTTACTTTTTAAAGTGTCATTAAAAACTACTTTTCTTTCAAATGAAACTTTGTCTTGAGGTAGATTTAATTCTTTAGCAATTACTGGATAATACTTCTCAAATTCATCCATATTTACACTTTCGCTTCTAAATTTAAAGCTGTCAAAAAAGTATAAAACAGGATTTAAAGCAGATTGATTTACCTTATTATTTTTTGAGAAAAAAGCCTCACTCCATCTTAAAGGGTAGTGTGTAAAACTATTGTAAATACTAAAAGCTAATACTAAAATAGTAGCTGTAAAATAAATTGTTTTTCGTTTTATTGAATAATAAATTTGATGATTTCTGAATAGATTATACAAATACTTAGAAGTCTTGTGAATTAAATAACCTAAGACAAAAAGACCAAATAAACCTTTAAATACGGGGTAACTTTCTAGTAATACTTGAGATGAAATTTTTAAATCTTCTAAAAAACGAAGGGAAGCAGCATCTAATCGAATTGATAAATAATCATAATACCCAAAATCCATTAAATAGAAGATTGTCAGTACAATATAAATGAATATAAGATAAATGTAAGATAACTTTCTATAAATTTTATATTTAAAAAAACGCCTATTTACAATTAAAACTAAAATTGCTAAAGGGAAAATTGAGATTGAAGCTAATTTAATATCAAAACGAATACCTAACCAAAATGCGGTTTGTTTTTCTACTGAAGTAGCAGTTTCTAATTCAGCAAAAACAGCATAAAACAAGATTCTAAAAATAATATTAAATACAATTAATAATAAGAAATTACTAAAAATATATTTGATGTAATTGGGTATTCTAATCAACATTTTCTTGAATTAAAAAAAGCAAAGATATTTATTTTGAATTTGATATAATTAATAAAACCTTACAAGAATTTCTACTTCTAATGCTTTATTAAAAACTTCATAATTATTGAAATAAAACAATAATAAAATACCACAAATTCATTTCTAAGTTTTTTGTAATTTTTACTAGTTGTTGATTTATTATTAACCAATGTGTATTTTTCTGTTTTTCTATTTTTTTTCCTAAATGGATACTAGAATAAATTTTAAATTTATAATAAATAACCAACATTTTTAAATGATAAATTCTAAAGGATAAGTGTATTGTAATCTTTCAAAAAAGATTAAATTTGCAGGATTAAAATTGATGAATAAAATCATATGAAAATATCATACTCTTGGTTACAACAGTTCTTACAAGTTGATTGGGATGCTACTAAAACTGGTGAACTTTTAACAGATTTAGGATTAGAAGTAGAAGGAATTGAAACCAAAGAATCAATAAAAGGAAGCTTAAAAGGGGTTGTTACTGGTAAGGTTTTAACCTGTGTACAACATAGCAATGCAGATAGGTTAAAAGTTACAACTGTAGATTTAGGTGATGAAAAACCTGTACAAATTGTTTGTGGAGCACCAAATGTAGCTAAAGGCCAAAAAGTATTGGTAGCTACTGTTGGTACAACTTTATATGATGATAAAGGAGAGCCTTTTAAAATAAAAAAAGGAAAAATTAGAGGAGAAGAAAGTTTTGGAATGATTTGCGCTGAAGACGAATTAGGTCTTGGTGAAAGTCATGATGGGATTTTGGTGTTAGATAAAACTATAGAAGTTGGTATTCCTGCAGCAGAAGTTTTTAATATAGAAACAGATTATGTCTTTGAAATTGGTTTAACGCCAAATAGATCTGATGCAATGAGTCATTATGGAGTGGCTAGAGATTTGCGTGCAGGATTAATTCAGAATGATTTAAAGTTAGAGTTAATTTCTCCTTCTGTAAGTGATTTTCATGTAGATGAAAGAACCTTACGTTTTGATGTTGAAGTTGATGATAAAGATTTAGTACCTCGTTATTGTGGAATTACGATTACAGATATTGTAATAAAAGATTCTCCTGAATGGATTAAAAACCGATTGAAAGCAATTGGTATTTCGCCTAAAAATAATATTGTAGACATCACTAATTATGTGTTACATGAATTAGGTCAACCTTTACACGCTTTTGATGCTCAGAAGATTAAAGGAAATAAAATTAAAGTAAAAACCCTAAAAGAAGGTACAAAATTTACCACTTTAGACGAAGTAGAAAGAACATTGTCTGCAGATGATATTATGATTTGTGACACAGATAATAATCCGCTTTGTATTGGTGGTGTTTTTGGTGGTTTAAAATCTGGAGTTACAGATAATACAACTTCTATATTTTTAGAAAGTGCTTATTTTAATCCTGTTTCTATTCGTAAAACAGCAAAAAGACACGCTCTCAATACAGATGCATCTTTTAGATTTGAAAGAGGTATTGATATTAATATGACAGAATATGCTTTAAAACGAGCAGCTTTGTTAATTGAAGAGTATGCTGGAGGTAAAATGGCTTCTGACGTTTCTGACTTTTATCCTATTAAAATGGATGATTTCCAAGTGTTTTTATCTTACGATAATGCTTACAGATTAATTGGTCAAGAAATTCCGAAAGAGAAAATCAAGAATATTTTAGCCTCTTTAGAAATAAAGATTAATAGCGAAACAGAAGGTGGTTTAGGTTTAACAATTCCTTCTTATAGAACTGATGTACAGAGAGAAGCTGATATTATTGAAGAGATTTTGAGAGTTTATGGTTATAACAATATCGAGTTTTCAAATAAATTAAATGCTTCTATCACTTTTGACGATAATAAAGAAACTAAAATTGAAAACATTGTTGCAAATCAATTAAGTGCCTTAGGATTTAATGAAACTATGGCTAATTCTTTGACTAAGCCAGAATACAATTCTTTATCAGAAAACATTAATGATGATGCTAAAGTAATGATGTTAAATCCTTTAAGTAATGATTTGGCTGTAATGCGTCAATCATTATTGTTTAGCGGTTTAGAATCTGTAGCTTACAATATTAATAGAAAAAATACTTCATTAAAGTTTTATGAATATGGTAAAACATATCATAAATACAATGATAAATATCAAGAAGATAAGCATTTAACTTTGTTTGTAACAGGGAATAGAACCAAAGATTCTTGGAATACAAGTTCAGATAATTCTGATTTTTTCTACCTAAAAGGAATCATTACAGCTGTTTTAGAAAGATTAGGAATTCAAAAGTTAAAATCTACTCCTGTTAAAAACGATGTTTTTTCAGAAGGAATTACATTAAGCTTAGGAAAAATTAAGTTGGTTGAATTTGGAGTTGTAAAACGTTCGGTTTTAAAAGAATTCGGAATTAAACAAGAGGTTTTATTTGCCGATTTTAATTGGGATACCGTTTTAAAATTCTCAGGAAAAAAGAATATTAAAGTGTCTAATTTACCTAAATTTCCTGCTGTAAAAAGAGATTTAGCTTTATTAATCAACTCTAAAACTGAATTTAAAGAAGTTTATAATTTGGCATTTCAATCTGAAAGGAAACTTTTAAAAGAGGTAGATTTATTTGATGTTTATGAAGGTGATAATTTACCAGAAGGTAAAAAATCTTATGCAGTTAGTTTTGTATTGCAAGATGAAACAAAAACGCTAGAAGACAAGCAAATAGATAAAATAATGCAAAAATTACAGCAAAGTTTTGAAAAAAACTTAGAAGCTGTTTTAAGATAATTTAGAAGCTCCTTTGTGGAGCTTTTTTTATATTTTTATATAATGTACAAAGCAATAATAAGACCTATTTTCTTTCTTTTCGATCCAGAAAAGATTCACTATTTCACATTTTCTTTAATTAGAACTTTATGTAAGATTCCTTTAGTTTCTAATCTTTTTAGAAGTTTATATCAAGTAAAAGATAAGAAATTAGAACGCAATTTATTCGGACTTACTTTTAAAAACCCTGTGGGTTTAGCAGCAGGATTTGATAAAAATGCAGTTTTGTATAATGAGTTGTCAAATTTCGGATTTGGATTTATAGAAATAGGTACAGTAACTCCAAAAGGTCAAGTTGGTAATCCTAAAAAAAGGTTATTTCGTTTAAAAGATGATCAAGGAATTATCAATAGAATGGGATTTAATAATGAAGGACTCCAAATTGCTATTAAGCAATTACAAAAAAATAAAGGAAAAGTTATTATTGGTGGAAATATTGGTAAGAATACACAAACAGCTCCAGAAAATTATACTGCAGATTATTTAGAATGTTTTGAAGGTTTGCATCCTTATGTAGATTACTTTGTTTTAAATGTAAGTTGTCCAAATGTAGGAAGTCATGCTAAATTAAATGACAAAGAGTATTTACTAGAATTGATTTCTGAATGCCAAAAATTAAATAATCAACAAGAAAAGCAAAAACCAATTTTATTAAAAATTGCTCCAGATTTAAACTATCAACAATTAGATGAAATTATTGATTTGGTTGCAGAAACCAAAATTGATGGTGTAATTGCTTCAAATACATCTACAACAAGAGATAATTTAAAAGCTTCTGCAGCACGTTTGCAAGAAATTGGTAATGGAGGTGTGAGTGGACAACCTATTAAAAACCAGAGTACAAAAGTCATAAAATATTTAGCAGATAATTCTAATAAATCTTTTCCTATTATTGGAGTAGGAGGTATTCATTCTGAAAAAGATGCCTTAGATAAAATCAAAGCTGGTGCAGATTTAGTACAGATTTATACAGGTTTTATTTACGAAGGACCAAGTTTGGTAAAACGAATCAATAAGGCTATTTTGACAAATCTATAATTTGTCATTCTTATCTTGTGTCAGAATCTTATACTCTTCAGTAATTACGAATGAGGAACGAATGAAGTAATCTGTTTATCAAGCCAACATTGCTTCGTAAACTCGCAATAATCTGTATTAAAAAAACACTATTTTTACTTTAATGTTAGAGACTCTGTTATCTTTTGCCTTGGCAACATCCATTTTAGCAATTTCTCCAGGACCAGACAATATTTTTGTACTTACACAGAGCATTGTTAATGGAAGAAAATATGGTTTAGCCACTGTTTTTGGACTTATTTCTGGCTGTTTAGTACACACAACTTTATTAGCATTTGGAGTTTCTGCCATCATAAAACAGTCCGAAAACTTGTTTTTTGGAATTAAATTATTTGGAGTAATGTACCTGTTGTATTTAGCTTATAAAGTATATAAATCTGATGCTAATATTTTGATTTCTAATGATGTTCTAGAGAAGAAAACTACATCACAATTATTTAAACAAGGGTTTATTATGAATGTTTTAAACCCAAAAGTATCTATTTTCTTTTTAGCTTTTTTTCCTGGTTTTTTATTCTCTGATAGTATTTCTAATGTAATTCAGTTTTATGTTTTAGGATTATTATTTATGTTAGTTTCATTAATAATTTTTTCTACAATAGCCATTTTAGCAGGAACAATATCAGAACAAATTAAAGAAAATAATAAAATTGGTTTGTATCTAAAATGGATGCAAATTCTAGTTTTTGTTTTTATTGCTTTTTTTGTTTTAATATAGTTTCGCAAACGTTATCACGTTTATGTAACGTTTCAATGTTTTATAAACGTAGTTAGCGAAGTTCGTGTTTTTTATCTACAAATTCAATAGGAAAAACATCCTATTTTCATCACAATTTCAAACAAAAACTAAAATTTTGATAAATTTCCCATTTCATTAAAAATTTCCTCATCAAGATTTGGAATTATCGAAATAAAATTTGAATATTTGTATAATTAACAAAGTAAATGAAATTTATTCAAAATCATCATCGTCATTTTTACAATTGCTCTCAAGCGATTTAGAAATGTATTGAATAAAATCAAGATATTTATAAACCTGTTTGAGCAAATCAAACAGGTTTTTTCAATTTAAAAACCAAATTTGCTCGAGCCAAATAAAATTAAAAAATGAGTAACTTAAGAATTGCAGTACAAAAATCAGGTAGATTAAATGAAGATTCAATGCGAATCTTAAAAGACATTGGTATTTCTATAGACAATGGAAAAGACCAATTAAAAGCAGCAGCTAGAGATTTCCCTGTTGAAGTTTTTTACCTTAGAAATGGAGATATTCCACAGTATTTAAAAGATGGAGTAGTAGATGCTGCCATAATTGGAGAAAATGTTTTAATTGAAAAAGGAGATGATATCAAATTTGTAGAACGTTTAGGATTCTCTAAATGTAAAGTTTCTATTGCTGTACCAAAAGAATCTACGGCTAATTCTTTAAAGGATTTAGCTGGTAAAAGAATTGCAACTTCTTACCCAGAAACTGTAAAGAAGTTTTTGGCAGCACAAAATATTGAAGCACAGTTGCACAAGATTAACGGATCTGTAGAAATAGCACCAAATATTGGTTTAGCAGAGGGAATTTGTGACATCGTTTCTAGTGGAAGTACGTTATTTAAAAATGGCTTAAAAGAAATTGAGGTTTTATTGAAGTCAGAAGCAGTTTTAGCAGTTTCACCAAACATAGACCAAGAGAGAAAAGCAATTCTTGAAAAAATACAGTTTAGAATTCAATCGGTTTTAAAAGGTAGAAATTCTAAATACATTTTGTTAAATGCGCCTAATAACAAGTTGGATACTATTTTAGAATTATTACCAGGTATGCGTAGCCCAACAGTTTTGCCTTTAGCAGAAAAAGGCTGGAGTTCTGTACACACTGTAATATCTAAAAATCAATTTTGGGAAATTATTGATGAGTTAAAAGCAAATGGAGCAGAAGGTATTCTAGTTTGTCCTATAGAAAAAATGGTGCTTTAGTATTCGTCTTTACGAATGAGGAACAAATGAAGTAATCTGTTCGTTTTTAAGAAAGATTGCTTCACAAAAGTTCGCAATGACGTTATAAAATTATTATTATGAAAGTTATAAACAATCCATCAAAAGAAACTTGGTCTAAAATATTAGAAAGACCGACAAAAACCGTTGATGATATTGAGAATACTGTCAATCAAATTTTTGATGATATCAAAAAAAACGGTGACAAGGCAGTTCAAAAGTATACGCAGTTGTTTGATGGTGTTTCTTTAGCAAATAATATTGTTTCAGAAAATGAAATAAATGATGCTATAAAGTCGGTTTCAGAAGAATTAAAAGCTGCAATTCAATTAGCAAAAGAAAATATAACTAACTTTCATAAGGCTCAAAAAACGGAAAAAGTTTTCGTAGAAACAGCAAATGGAGTTGAGTGCTGGCAGGAAAAAAGACCAATCCAAAAAGTTGGCCTATATATTCCTGGAGGAACAGCGCCATTGTTTTCTACAGTATTAATGTTGGCAGTTCCTGCTCAAATTGCAGGATGTAAAGAAATCGTTTTGTGTTCTCCTCCTGATAAAAATGGTAAAATTAATCCAGGAATTTTATATACCGCTAATTTATGTGGCGTTACAAAAATTATAAAAGTAGGAGGTATTCAAGCAATAGCAGGTTTTACATTTGGAACAGAAACAATTCCTCAAGTGTATAAAATTTTTGGTCCAGGAAATCAGTTTGTAACTGTTGCAAAGCAGTTGTCTACAAAATATGGTGTTGCTATAGATATGCCTGCAGGACCAAGTGAATTATTAGTGGTTGCAGACGATTCTGCAAATGCAAGTTATGTTGCCTCAGATTTATTAAGTCAAGCTGAACATGGTGCAGATAGTCAAGTAATTTTAGTTTCTACTTCTAAAGATTTTATCAATGAAGTTTCAAATGAGATACAGAAACAGGTCTTAGACCTGCCTAGAGTTGATATTGCTCAAAAAGCTATTGCCAATTCAAAATCTATTTTTGTTAAAAATGATAAAATTGCACTAGAATTAATTAACGAATATGGGCCTGAACACTTTATTGTGTGTACAAAAGATAATGATTATTATGTAGGTAATATTGCAAATGCAGGTTCCGTTTTTATTGGTAATTATACTCCAGAAAGTGCAGGAGATTATGCATCTGGTACAAACCATACATTACCAACAAATGGTTTTTCTAAAGCGTATTCTGGTGTAAATTTAGATAGTTTTACAAAAAGTATTACTTTTCAAAAAATTTCTAAAAAAGGAATCCAATATATAGGAAATGCAATTGAATTAATGGCTGCTGCAGAAGGTTTAGAAGCCCATAAAAATGCAGTATCAATTCGATTAAAAGATTTAAAATAATATGTAACGAAAAGGCTGTTTTGAGAGTCTTTTAAATATGAAAGCAAACTTTAACTTAAACAAATTAGTAAGAGAAAACATCAAATCTCTGAAACCTTATTCTTCTGCAAGAGATGAATATCAAGATGCGAATACTCAAGAAATGATTTTTTTGGATGCCAATGAAAATCCTTTTGAAAACGGAGTAAATCGTTATCCAGATCCACAACAAAATAATGTGAAGGATATTTTATCAAAAATTAAAAATATTGATAAAAAAAATATCCTTTTAGGAAATGGAAGTGATGAAGTTTTAGATCTTATTTTTAGAGCTTTTTGTGAACCTAAAAAAGACAACATTATCACACTACCTCCAACCTATGGAATGTATTCAGTTTTAGCTAATTTAAATAATATTGAGAACAGAAAGGTTTTGTTAAATGATAATTTTCAACCAAATATTTCTGAAATATTAAAACAAGCAAATTCTAAATCAAAAATCTTATTTTTATGTTCTCCTAATAATCCTACTGGTAATAGTTTTACTGAAAAGGCTGTTCAGGAATTGTTAATAAAATTTAAAGGTTTAGTTGTAATTGATGAAGCCTATATTGATTTTTCTGAGCAAAAAAGTTGGTTAGAAAAGTTAGAGAAGTTTCCAAATTTAGTCATTACGCAAACACTTTCTAAAGCCTATGGAATGGCTGGAATTCGTCTTGGAGTTTGCTATGCTTCAAAAGAAATAATTCAGGTATTAAATAACATAAAACCTCCTTACAATGTAAACGAATTAACTCAGCAAAGAGCTATTGAAAGACTTCGTAAAATGGATGAAATCAAAAATGAAGTCAACCAATTAATTAGTGAAAGAAAGCGTTTAAAACAAGAATTAGAGTGTTGTGTTAGTTATATTGAAAAAGTATATCCTTCTGATGGTAATTTTTTATTATTAAAAGTTGATGATGCCAATAAACGTTATCAAGAACTCATAGAATATGGAGTAGTCATCAGAAATAGAACTACACAACCTTTATGTGAAAATTGTTTGAGAATTAGTGTTGGTATTTGTGAAGAAAATCAAAAGTTAATTAGAGCACTAAAGGCTATACAATAAAATGTCATTCCCATGAAAATGGGAATCCAAAAGAACTAGATTCCCAATCAAGTTGGGAATGACAAAACAAAAAAAATGAGTAAAAAAGTATTATTTATAGATAGAGATGGAACTTTGGTTTTAGAGCCACCTGTAGATTATCAACTAGATAGTTTAGAAAAGTTAGAGTATTACCCAAAAGTATTTCAATATATGGCAAAAATTGCTAATGAATTGGATTATGAATTGGTAATGGTTACCAATCAAGATGGTTTAGGAACAGCTTCTTTTCCTGAAGATACTTTTTGGCCTGCTCAAAATAAAATTATAAAAGCTTTTGAAAAAGAGGGTGTTACTTTTTCTGAAATCTGCATAGACAAAACGTTTCCACACCAAAACGCAGATACTCGTAAACCTAGAACTGGTTTATTAACCAAATACTTCTCTGAGGATTATGATTTAGAAAACTCTTTTGTTTTAGGTGATAGAATTACAGATATGGAATTGGCTAAAAACCTAGGAGCAAAGGGAATTTACCTTTCTGAAAATCCAGAATTAGGTGCTGATGAAATTGAAACTTCTAAGCAAGAAATAATTAATTGTATTGCGCTAACTTCTACAGACTGGCAAAAAATTTATGAATTTTTAAAGCTTAATGATAGAGTTGCTGAAATCACTAGAAATACCAATGAAACTAAAATTTATATTAAACTAAATTTAGATGGTTCAGGTAAAAATGATATTAGCACAGGTTTATCATTTTTTGATCATATGTTAGATCAAATTGGTAGACATGGAGCTATGGATTTAACTATAAAAGTTGATGGTGATTTAGAAGTTGATGAGCATCACACTATAGAAGATACCATGATTGCTTTTGGAGAATTGTTCAACAAAGCTTTAGGCAATAAATTAGGTATAGAGAGATATGGCTTCTGTTTGCCTATGGACGATTGTTTAGCACAAGTTGCTGTAGATTTTGGAGGAAGAAATTGGTTAGAATGGGATGCAGAATTTAAGCGTGAGAAAATTGGTGATATGCCAACAGAAATGTTCTATCACTTGTTCAAATCATTTACAGATGGTGCAAAATGTAATTTAAACATTAAAGCTGAAGGCGTAAACGAACACCATAAAATAGAAGGGATATTTAAAGCATTTGCTAAAGCAATGAAAATGGCCGTAAAAAGAGATGCAAATAAGATGTTTTTACCATCTACAAAAGGAATGTTATAAATGAAATTAGTAATCATAAATTATGGTGCAGGAAACATAAAAAGTATTCAATTTGCCTTTAAACGCTTAGGAATTGATGCTATTTTATCTAATGATATAGAAGAAATAAAAGCAGCTGATAAAGTCATTTTTCCAGGAGTTGGTGAGGCTAGTTCTGCAATGAAAATGTTGATTGAAAGTGGTTTAGATAAAGTGATTCCTACATTAAAACAACCAGTATTAGGGATTTGTTTAGGAATGCAATTAATGTGTAATTCATCTGAAGAAGGAAATACAAAAGGATTAGAGATTTTTAATACAACTGTCAAAAAGTTTTCAGAAGAATTAAAAGTTCCACAAATGGGTTGGAATGTAATTAATGATTTAAAATCTAATTTGTTTTCAGGAATAAAAGAAAATGAATTTATGTACTTAATACATAGTTTTTATGCAGAACATTGTGAAGAGACAATTGCAGCCACAGATTATGGCTTAAATTATGCTTCTGCATTGCAACACAATAATTTTTATGGAGTACAGTTTCATCCAGAGAAATCAGGAAATGAGGGGGCAAAAATTTTAAAAAACTTTATAGAATTATAATATGGCAAGAAAATTAATAAGTTCAGGTTCTTCTTTCGAAAAAGAAATGGGATATTCTAGAGCTGTAGTAGAAGGAGATTGGGTTTTTGTATCAGGAACCACAGGGTTTAATTATGACACAATGAAAATTGAAGAAGATGTTGTAGCGCAAACTGAACAGTGTTTTAAAAATATAAAAAAGATATTAGAAGAGGCTAATTCTAGTTTGGATAAAATTGTTAGAGTTACTTATATTTTACCAAAAGCATCTGATTTTGAATTGTGTTGGCCAGTACTAAAAAAATATTTAGGAGATGTTAGACCAGCTGCAACAATGTTTTCTGCAGGTTTATTTGACGAAAAAATGAAAATTGAAATTCAAGTAACAGCTTTAAACAGATAATTACTAATCAATGAGAATAATACCAGCCATAGACATTATTGACGGAAAATGTGTTCGTTTAACAAAAGGTGATTATGACACAAAAAAGATTTATAACGAAAACCCTCTTGAAGTAGCCAAAGAATTTGAAGATGCAGGAATTGAATATTTACACGTTGTAGATTTAGATGGAGCAAAAGCAAGTCAAATTATCAATTATAAAGTCTTAGAGCAAATTGCATCAAAAACCAATTTAAAAATTGATTTTGGAGGTGGCTTAAAATCTGATAAAGATTTGGAAATAGCCTTTAATTCTGGTGCGAACCAAATTACAGGAGGTAGTATAGCTGTAAAAAATCAAGAAGTTTTTGAAAGTTGGATTGCTAAATTTGGTGCTGATAAAATTATTTTAGGAGCCGATTTTTATCCAGATAGTTCAGGAGGAAAAATAGCTACAAATGGTTGGCAAGAAGAAAGTAGTTTAGAATTAATTCCTTTTATTGGTGATTATCAGCAAAAAGGAATTCAGTATGTTATTTGTACAGATATTTCTAAAGATGGTATGTTGCAAGGACCAAGTTTTGATGTTTATGCAAAAATTTTATCTGAAGTAAATAACTTAAAACTAATTGCTTCTGGTGGAATATCAACCTTTGATGAATTGCCTAAATTAGTTGAAATTGGTTGTGAAGGTGTAATAATTGGGAAAGCAATTTATGAGAATAAAATAAGCTTAAAACAGTTAGAAAATTTTATAATTAATAAATAGTATGCTGACTAAGAGAATAGTACCTTGTTTAGATATTAAAAACGGAAGAACTGTAAAAGGTGTTAATTTTGTAAATTTAATTGATGCAGGAGACCCTGTCATTTTAGCAAAACAGTATGCAGAATTAGGTGCAGATGAATTGGTTTTTTTGGACATTGCTGCAACTTTAGAAAATAGAGGAACAACTTTAGATATGGTTCTAAAAGTTGCTGAACAAGTAAATATACCATTTACAGTTGGTGGTGGAATCTCTTCTATAGAACACGTAGATGCCTTGTTAAAATGTGGTGCCGATAAAGTGTCAATCAATTCATCAGCAGTAAAAAGACCAGCATTAATAAACGAATTAGCGGATAAATTTGGAAGTCAATGTGTAGTTGTTGCTATTGATGCCAAACAAATTGATGGTGAATGGTTTGTGCATTTAGCAGGAGGAACAATACCCACAGAAATTAAATTATTTGATTGGGCTAAAGAAGTTGAAGAGCGTGGAGCAGGAGAAATTTTATTTACTTCTATGAATCACGATGGAACAAAAGCAGGTTTTGCAAATGAAGCTTTAGCCTATTTATCGGAATTGGTAAATATTCCAATTATTGCTTCTGGTGGTGCAGGAACTGTGCAACATTTTGTAGATACTTTTAAAGAAGGGAAATCTGATGCTGCACTAGCAGCAAGTGTTTTTCATTTTGGAGAAATTCCAATTTTAGAATTGAAGGAAGCGTTAAAAAAACAAAATATTCCTGTGCGAATATAAAGAGTATGTCATTCCCTTTGAAAAAGGGAATCCATAGAACTAGATTCCCAATTAAGTTGGGAATGACAAAACAATATAAATATGAACATAGATTTCAATAAAAATAACGATGGTTTAGTACCTGCAGTCATTCAAGATGCAATCACAAAAAATGTCTTGATGTTAGGGTATATGAATGAAGAAGCATTCAATAAAACAAAAGAAACAAAATTAGTAACTTTTTTCAGTAGAACTAAAAATAGACTTTGGACAAAAGGTGAAGAAAGTGGAAATGTGTTGAATTTAGTTGACATTAAACTAGATTGTGATAATGATACTTTATTAATTCAAGTAAATCCTAATGGCCCAACTTGTCATAAAGGAACTGATACTTGTTGGAAGGAAGAAAATACTCCAAATTATGGTTTCTTTTCTACTTTAGAAGATGTAATTACAGAAAGGGTCGCTAATAAAGACACTAAAAAATCTTATGTAGCAAGTTTATTTTCGAAAGGAATTAATAAAGTAGCTCAAAAAGTAGGAGAGGAGGCTGTAGAAACAGTTATTGAAGCTATGGATAATAATGATGAGTTATTTTTATATGAATCTGCAGACTTATTATTTCATTATTTAATGTTATTACAAGCAAAAGGGTTTACTTTAAAAGATATTGAAGAAGAATTAAAAGGGAGGCATAAATAATTTATTATCAATATATCTTTGAACAATCCCAATAAATACTCCTTAATTAATCCTAAAAAATTCCCTTTTTTTTATGGTTATATCGTTTTATTTTTCGGTAGTATAGGAATCTTGTTTAGTATTCCAGGACAAACTGTTGGTGTTTCTCTTTTTACTGATCCTGTAAAAGATGCATTAGGTTTAACAAGGAATCAATTTAGTAATGCATATATGATTGGTACTTTAATTAGTGCTTTTTTTGTTACCAAAGCTGGTAGATTATTTGATCAATATGGAGCAAGATATGTTGCTTTTTTTGCTTCTTTTTTATTAGGAATTTCTTTAGTGCTTTTTTCATTTTCAGAGAATATATCAAATTTTATTCAAGGGATATTTAATGTTCAATCTTGGAGTATTCCTTTCATTTTAATATGTTTTTTATTTTTTTTAATCCGTTTTTGTGGTCAAGGAGTTTTAACCATGTCTTCTAGAAATATGGTTATGATGTGGTTTGATAAAAATAGAGGAAAGATAAACTCTATTAGTAGTATAGCTATTTCTTTAGGTTTTTCTAGTTCACCAATTTTTATTAGTTATTTAATAGATACAAATGGATGGAAATTAAGTTGGCAAATTTTAGCTTTTTGTCTTTTTATATTTAGTTTTCTGGTAATTCAGTTTTATAGAAATAAACCAGAAGATTTTGAAATGATTCCTGATGGATATTTAAAAAAAGACAATAAGAATCAAGAAAAAGAAGCTGAAAAAAAGCAAGAAATAAATTTTACACTAAAACAAGCCAAAGAAACGAGAGCTTTTTGGATGTTTGGATTGGCATTATCTTTTAGTAGTTTTTTTATTACAGGTTTTACATTTCACGTAGTTTCAATTTTTGAATCGGTTAATTATTCTAAAACTGAAGCAATATCTATTTTTTTACCAATATCTATTATTGCAATTTCTGTATCTACGATTGCTAATGTTTTAAGTGATTATATAGCACACAAAATCTATTTGTATCTTATGATAATTAGTGGTTTTTTAGTGTCTTATGGCATTTTAACTTTAAATACTACTTCAGGTTTTTATTTTTTATTGATTGGAGCAGGAGTTTATAGTGGGCTTTTTTCAGTTGTAAATGCAGTTACTTGGCCTCGTTATTATGGTAGAAAATTTTTAGGTGCTATTTCAGGTAAAATAATGAGTTTTTTAGTAGTAGCTAGTGCAATTGCTCCAAGTTTATTTAGCTATTGTTATACAACATTTGGAAGCTATACCTATATAAGTTATTTGTTGTTACCATTTTTACTATTTTTATTTATTAGTTCATTAAAAGTTAAAAAACCTTAGGTTAGAAATTAGATTGAGTGTAATTATTATTTGTAATTTTGAGTTTAAATATTTAATTTTTTGAAGAATAATAAAATACTTATAATAGCTTCATTTTTTGCTATTTATGTAATTTAGGGTTCAACCTATTTATTTAATAAAGTTGCAGTTACAGAACTACCTCCTTTCTTTTTAGCTTCAATTCGTTTTTTTGTTGCTGGTGCATTAATGACTATTCTAGCACTAATTTTAAAACAACCTTTTAAAATATCAAAAAAGCAATTTTTAAATTCCTCTATAGCTTCATTCTTTTTTTTAATTTATGGAAATGGAGTTTTTGTTTGGTCATTAAAATATGTAGATAGTGGTTTTGGTGCTTTAATAGCTTCTACACAGCCTTTATTTGTGCTATTTTTATTAAGATTGATTGATAGAAAACCTTTTCAAAAAAATCATTGATTGGTATTGTATTTGGCATGTTTGGAATGTATTTATTGGTAAGTCAAAAGCAATTAATTACTTCTGAAGAAACGCTATTAGGAGTTTTTATGATGCTTACATGTGTTTTAAGCTGGAGTTATGGAAGTGTTTTTGTTTCTAAAGCAGAATTACCTAAGAGTTTTATGGTAAGTACAGGGTACCAAATGTTATTTGCTGGTTTTGTACTTTCAATAATAAGCTTAAACCAAAGTGAAGCATGGATTTCTCCACTTATTTGGAGTAGAGATGTGCAAATTGCTATTGTTTTATTAATTGTTTTTGGAGGAATTATAGCTTTTACTGCTTTTAATTATTTATTAAAAACAGTTTCTCCAGAAAAGGTATCTACTTCTGCATACGTAAACCCAGTAATAGCGTTATTTATGGGGTGGTATTTTTTAGATGAAAAGTTAACATTACAATCAACAATAGCTTCTGTAATTTTACTTACAGGTGTTTATTTTATCACATCTCGTAAAAGAAAATAATTATATAGCATTAAAATTTAATTGATTGAAAACCATTTATCTAAATCTTAAAAATTAACGTTTTATAAAAAAATTAACATTTTAATTGAAAAAATAATGTATATTTGTTATATAATAATTAAAACCCTACACCCCTATGTTACAATCAAACCTTACTGCCACAGAGCAGTCAGTACTAAATTTAGTACAGCAACAACACCTTACTAGTTTCGAAATTTTAAAAAAAGTAGACAACGTCTCTTTAATATTGTCATTGTACAATATACTAGATAAACTTAACAGTAAAGGAATGTTAAAAAGTTACATGAAACAAAACCGAAAGTATCATTACGCTGCTTAGAGTTTTAAAAAAAAAATAATAACGTTGTTTAATTTGTTTAAAAGCAAATAAAACAACGTTTTTTAATTTTTACAATTTATTAATTACCATTCATCTATTACAATAGACAATACACACTATATTTTATAGCTTTAAACTTATTTTTTAGATTCGATTAGCTATTCAGAGTATTTTTACTTTATAAATAATTTTTTTGACTTATGAAAAATAATAACCTAACAGAACAGCAATTATCAGTATTAAATGTAATAAAGCAAGAGCCTTTAACAAGTTTTCAAATTTTAAAAAGAGTTGATAACGTATCTATGATTTTATCTTTATATAATATTATGGATGAATTAAAAAGTAAAGGAGCTGTA
This sequence comes from Polaribacter sp., assembly GCA_965656305.1. GTDB lineage: Bacteria > Bacteroidota > Bacteroidia > Flavobacteriales > Flavobacteriaceae > Polaribacter. The sequence continues at coordinate 117,701 of CBFHKA010000009.1, forward strand.
AAAAGTTATACTAAAAAGAATGTAAAATATCATATTGCTTGTTAAGCTGATTTTATTTAAATCAAAACTAATCTGCACTTAAATAGATTTTTAAATACTTTTTATTCTGAATTAAATAGTTGATTCTTTTTTATATGAATAGAAAACATCGAATACAACATTATCATTACTCATATTTTCTTTTAACAGTGTATTTATCAAATAAAAAAATTAATTCATAAATACTGAGCGATTTAATTCAATAAATTCTTTTGCAGTTATAGGCTTTTTTCCAGTAATCAATTCATAATCGTTTGTTGTTTCTGTAAAATTTCCAGCTTCAATTTCAGAATATAAATAGCCCATAAAGTTTACTAAATCTTTAGGTAAATTATAACTAAGTAAAGTGGCTTTGTATTCTTCATTAGAGGGAGCAATATTTGTTATTTTTTTTTCTAAAACATTACTGAATATTTTTGCAAATTGTTCGTGACTAAGTGCTTCACTTCCTGTTAGAGTGTATTCTTTATTTAAATGCAGTTCATAGTTTTCTAATATCTTATAACTAGCAGTTGCTACATCGTTAACATCTATATAAGAAGTTTTGCTGTTTTTTGTAGGTAAGTATATACTTCCATTTTTAATAGCTTCAATGTCATAAGTAATAAAATTTTGAAATATAAAATTCGGTTTTATTACAGCATAACTTATTTCACATTCTGAAATTATTTTCTCTGTTTTACCAAAAGAATTTTCTTGTGATTTATCAGTACCATATAAAGAAGAAAATAAAATGAATTTCACTTGCGCCTTTTTAGCTTCTTCAATGAAAATCTCCACTTTTTTATCAAAATCAACAAAATTTGGAGGAGCAATTAAGAAGATTTTTTCAACTCCATTTAGGTTACTTTTAAATGTTTCTGGTTTATTCCAATCAAAAGTATCTCTTGTGACTGCTCTATTAGCAATTTTTTCCTTTTGAAGTTTCTTTAAAACGGCACTTCCAAATGTTCCTGTTGATCCTGTTACTAAAATCATTCTATTGTTTTTTAAATTATTAATTATATTTGTTACGCAAAGAAACTAATAATAGTTTAAATTTGTAACTGTTACGAATTGGTAACAATTAAAATAGTGGTAACTTTTAAGTAACTAATAAATGACAGATTTTAAAGAAATAAGTGATTGTCCTATAACAAAAACTTTGGGATTTATAGGTGGAAGATGGAAAACAGTAATCCTTTATATAATTGGTGATAGAACACTTCGATTTGGAGAAATTTCGGCTCGTATTCCTGCGATTTCTAGAAAAGTACTTACAGAACAATTAAAAGAACTCGTAAAAGATGGTATTTTAAGTAGAGAAAAATTTAATGAAACTCCACCAAGAGTTGAGTATTCTGTTACTAAATTTGGAAAAAGCCTTAAAAATGTATTAACAGAAATGGAAAAATGGGGAACAAAAATTGAATAACTAAATCCTGAGAATATTTAATTAAAATATGAATTTAGGTTTTTTATTGTTATTAAAAAACTATTTTTTATTTTTATAATATTCATCTAAAACAGATTTTCTACCAATAGTTTTGGTAATGATATCATTCTCTAAATTCCAACCACGAGCAGGAGAATATTCTCTACCATACCAAATTATTTGTAAGTGCAAGTCATTCCACAACTCTTTTGGAAAAAGACGCTTTGCATCTTTTTCTGTTTGTTGAACGTTTTTTCCGTTTGTTAAATTCCACCTGTACATTAACTTATGAATATGAGTGTCTACAGGAAATGCAGGGACACCAAAAGCTTGACTCATAACCACACTTGCAGTTTTATGCCCAACAGCAGGTAATTCTTCTAAACCTTCAAAAGATTTTGGAACTTCTCCATCATATTTTTCAATTAAAATTTTTGACAAGCCATAAATGCCTTTCGATTTCATTGGAGATAATCCACAAGGACGAATTATTTCTTTTATTTCTTCAACAGTCATTTTAACCATATCAAAAGGATTATCAGCTTTTGAAAATAACAATGGTGTAATTTGATTTACACGAACATCTGTACATTGTGCAGACAATAAAACAGCAATTAAAAGCGTATAAGGGTCCTTATGATCTAATGGAATAGGGATTTCTGGATAACATTCTTGAAGCGTATTAATTACAAATTGTACTTTTTCTTGTTTGTTCATTTTTTTTTTAGAGTTGCAAAGTGTCAATGTTTCAAAGATACAAAGTTGTTGAGTTTTTTTTGAGATAAGTTTTAGTGATTTATTTTAATACTTTGTAACTTGCCTACTTTATAACTTTGAAATTTAAAAAAAATGACATCATTAAAGATAGGAGATAATGCTCCTCAATTTGAGGCGAAAGATAATGCTGGAAACACAATAAAATTATCAGATTATTCAGGTAAAAAACTAGTTTTATTCTTTTACCCAAAAGCAAGTACACCTGGTTGTACTGCAGAAGCTTGTGATCTACGAGATAATTACCAAACCTTTTTAGCTAAAGGATATGATGTTTTAGGAGTAAGTGCAGATTCTGCTAAAAGACAGCAAAACTGGATTAATAAACACGAATTACCTTTTCCTCTTTTAGCTGATGAAGATAAAGCTGTAATTGAAGCATTTAATGTTTGGGGGCCAAAGAAATTTATGGGGAGAGAATATGATGGAATTCACAGAACTACTTTTGTAATTGATGAAAATGGCGTAATAATAGATATTATTTTAAAGGTTAAAACTAAAGCTCATACTGAGCAGATATTAGGTTAGAACAATTATTCTGAATTGAAGCGAAACAAAAAAAAGAGGAAAACATTATGTTTTCCTCTTTTTTGTTTTGTATCAAAATTACTTGATATAAAATTATAATTTTATAGACAATCCAACTATAATTTGATTTACTCTTGTATCAAATTCTACGTTTGTTGTTCCATCTAAAAAGCTTGATTCAACATCAGAAAATCCTCTTTCCCAACGAATATCAAGTCCAAGTTTTCCAAATTCAACTCCAGCACCAAACTGTAAACCAACAGTAAAACCTTTAGAATCTACTGATTTTAAATCAGAAATTTCAAAATCAGATTCTAAAACATACTGAAAAGAAGGTCCAATAAATACATTACCAATTCCAAAAATTTTCTTCCCAAACAAAACAGGAATGTCAATTTTTTGAAAACTATAAGCTGTAGTTTTTGCTGAAACACCATTATTATAATTTACTGTGTTTTCAAGATTGGTATAAACTAATTCAGGTCTAATATAAAAACCAACAATAGGTAATTTAGCTCGCAACCAAATACCACCATGAAAACCAGTTTTACTTTTTGCTCCATTAAAAACATCTTGAGTTGTTTCTTTAATAGAGTTTGAATTATAATTCACACCACCTTTAAGTCCAAAGTTAATTTGCGAATTTGAAATTTGGCTAAACCCAAAAGCCAAACACATTACTAAGATTACTTTTTTCATAATTTAAGTTTAAAGTTATTATATAGATGCTTTTGTAAACTAAAACGTTATTATTTTCTAGAAATTACTTTCTTAACTGCTTCTACAACAGCAGCAGCATTCAATCCGTATTTTTCCATCAATTGATCAGGTGTTCCAGATTCACCAAAAGTATCATCTGTAGCTACAAATTCTTGTGGAGTAGGTGTGGTTACAGCTAATGTTCTAGCAACACTTTCTCCTAAACCTCCTAATTTGTTATGCTCTTCTGCAGTAACAATACAACCCGTTTTTGCAACTGATTTTAAGATGATTTCTTCATCTAAAGGTTTAATGGTATGAATGTTAATTACTTCAGCAGAAATTCCTTCAGCTTCTAATTCCTCAGCAGCTTGCAAAGATTCCCAAACCAAATGACCAGTTGCCACTATAGTTACATCAGTTCCTTCTGTTAATTGAATTCCTTTACCTATTACAAATTCTCCTTCAGGCATAAAAATTGGCACTTTTGGTCTTCCAAAACGCAAATAAACAGGTCCTTCATGATCTGCAATAGCAATTGTTGCAGCTTTAGTTTGATTGTAATCACAAGGATTAATAACTGTCATCCCTGGTAACATTTTCATTAAGCCAATATCTTCTAATATTTGATGAGTAGCTCCATCTTCACCCAAAGTAACACCTGCATGTGAAGCACAAACTTTTACATTTTTATTAGAATAAGCAATAGATTGACGTATTTGATCATACACTCTACCAGTAGAAAAGTTTGCAAAAGTACCTGTAAAAGGAATTTTACCTCCAATTGTCATACCTGCAGCAATACCCATCATATTCGCTTCAGCAATTCCTATTTGGAAAAATCTATCTGGATTTTCTTCAATAAATTGATTCATTTTTAAAGAACCAATTAAATCTGCACACAAAGCAACCACGTTTGGATTTGTTCTTCCTAATTCAGTTAAACCATCACCAAAACCAGAACGTGTATCTTTTTTTTCTGTGTATGTGTATTTTTTCATTATAAAATATTGTATTGTAAAATTTCGCGTAAAAATAAACTTTTATTTGAAGTTTGAATACTATAAATCCATCAATTCTTTATAGAGTTTATGAACAGGTAAACCAACTACATTAAAATAGCTTCCTTCAATACTATCAATTGCAATAAAACCTATCCATTCTTGGATTCCATATGCTCCAGCCTTATCAAATGGTTTGTAGTTTTTAATGTAATAATTGATTTCTTCATCTGTCAATTCTTTAAAAGAAACCTTAGTAACATCATTAACAATCTTCTGAAAATGAATATTTTTAATACTAATTGATGTGATTACTTGATGTTTCTTGCCTGATAATGCTCTCAACATTTCAAAAGCATCAGCTTCATTTTTAGGTTTTCCTAGAGCTTTATCATCCAACCAAACAATGGTGTCAGAAGTAATTAAAATATCTTTTTCTGATAAATTGGTAAATGCTTTTGATTTTAAATCCGCTAAAAAATCTGTGATAGCACTACCTTTTAATTTTTCAGGATAAATTTCTTCAACTTCTTTAAGTTGAATTGTGAAATCAATATCTAAATCTTTGAAGAATTGTTGTCTTCTTGGAGAGCCAGAAGCCAGAATAATATTATAATCTTGTAATTTTTCTTTTAACATAGTGCATTCATAAAATTTAATAAACACCTCTGATATGACTTTCTACTTTGGTTTTGTAAAATTCTTTTAAAACATTCATAAGCTCTAAAGACAAGTTAGGAAGATTACTTGCATTTGAATTTTCTATAATTTGTCTTGCAGAGCTTGCACCTGGTATTATGGTAGTTACTTCTTTATGATTTAAAATCCAACGTAAGGCAAAAGCTACCATAGAGATTTCTTTTGGGCAGTATGTTTTTAGTTGTTCAGATAATTGTACACCTTTAGAAAAAGGAAGGCCAGCAAAAGTTTCGCCAACATTAAATACCTCACCATCTCTATTAAAGTTTCTATGGTCGTTTTCAGAAAAAGTAGTTTCTGAACTAAATTTACCAGTAAGTAATCCACTTGCTAATGGTAAACGAACAATAATTCCAATACCTTTGTTGTAAGCTTGAGGTAATAATTCTTCTGTTAATTTTTGTCTAAAAATGTTATAAATTACCTGTAAAGATTGTAATTCATCTTGCTTAATACATAACAAGCCTTCTTCAACACTTTCTACACTAGCACCAAAACCAGCTATTTTACCTTCGTGCTTTAAGGCTCTAAGCCAATCAAAAACCTGTCCTTTTTTTAATTCTTCAAAGGGAATACAGTGCAATTGTAAAAGATCTAAACAATCTTTATTTAACCTTTTTCGAGAAGCATCTACAGCATTTCTTAAAGCTTTTTCTGAATAGTTATTAGGAAAAACGTTGGATGCTCTCCCAAATTTAGTAGCAACTTTTATGGTACTATTCGTTTCTTTAATAAAGGTTCCTATTAAAGTTTCACTTCTTCCATTTCCATAGACATCTGCTGTATCGAAAAAATTAATTCCATTTTCAACAGCTTGTTCAAGAATATTTCTAGCTTCATTTGTATGTATTTCATTACCCCAATCTGCACCAATTTGCCAACAACCTAAACCAACTTCACTAATATAATGTCCATTTTTGCCTAATTGTCTTTTGTTCATGGTGAAGTATTTTTTAAGTGAAGTATCTTAAATTAATATAAAAAAGGATGCTAAAAATGTAGTTTGTACTTTTTATGATTACAAAATGATTTTTTAGAAATTAAGTGTTAAAATTTTTCTTAATTCTGGCTAAATCGCGCTTATTATCTCTATCTTTAATAACATTACGTTTGTCATGGGTTTGTTTACCTTTGGCTAATGCAATTTCTAACTTCGCAAAACCTCTATCATTAATAAACAATTTTAAAGGAACAATCGTATTTCCTTTGGCTTCAACATCTTTTTTTAGGCTACGTAATTCACGTTTGTTTAATAATAATCTACGTTCACTCTTTGGTTTGTGATTAAAATGATGTCCAAACATATATTCCTGAATATACATGTTAACGATAAACAATTCCCCACGATCATTAAATTCACAAAAACTTTCTGTAATTCTTGCTTGGCTTAATCGTATTGATTTTATTTCTGTTCCTGTTAACTGAATTCCAGCTACAAATTTGTCTAGAATTTCAAATTCGAAACGTGCTTTTTTATTTTGTATGTTGATTTTTTTCTGCAACCTATGGTTGTTTTTATATGATTATTAAAGATTAAAAAGAATTCTTATCAATTTATGCAAAGATACATTTTTACTTTGGTGAAAGAAATGTAATTTTGAAGTCTATTTACGACCAAAAGAAACAAAACCTGATGAAATATTTAGCATTACTTTTTTTAGTTTTTGCAATTTCCTGTAAGCCATCAATTACGAAATTAACGGCTCAAGAAATTATTGATAAAACAATTTTATATGCTGGTGCTGATTTGGTTGCAAATTCTGAAATAGAATTTAGTTTTAGGAATAATCAATACAAAGCGATTAGAAAAAATGGGAAGTTTGAATTATCTAGACAGATTGATATGATTACTGATGTTTTAAGCAATGATGGTTTTGAAAGGTTAGTAAATGGAAATATTACTACAATTGATGCAAAAATGATTCAAAAATATAGTAACTCCATAAATTCTGTTCATTATTTTTCTGTATTGCCTTTTGGTTTGAATGATAAAGCCGTTCATGAAAAATTACTACCATCATCAACAATACATGAAAAAGAGTATTATAAAATTGAAATTACATTTTCTGAAGATGGAGGAGGAGAGGACTTTGAAGATGTTTTTATTTATTGGATTGGAAAAGAAGATTTTTTTATTGATTATTTAGCTTATGCTTATCATACAAATGGAGGAGGAAAACGTTTCAGAGTTTTAAAAGAACAGTGCTTTAAAAATGGAATTCGTTTTGTAGATTATCACAATTATAAACCTTTAGATAAAGAAATTATGTTAGTTGATTTAGATAACGCTTTTGAAAATAATCAATTAGAAAAAGTTTCTGAAATTGTTTTGGAAGATATTAAAGTTCAATTACTTAATTAATTTTCTCTATTTTACTTTCTTTTTTATCACCAGTAACAGTTACAATATAAAGGCTTGCATTATCATTGTCATCCATATTCTCATAAATTTCTTCATCCAAAATAGTATTTGTAAAAGCAGGTGTAGTATTGCTATGACCTACTACTAAAACTGTTTTCCCTTGAGTTTCTGCTTTAAAAATAGAGTCGTACATATTTGATGGGTCATAATAATTAATTACTAAACCTTTGGTTTTTGCAGTTGGTGTTGCAGTTTCTACGGTTCTAAAATATTTTGTAGAATAAACAGCATCAAACTTAACATCAGTGAAATAATCAGACCATTTTTGCGCTCTTTTTTCGCCTTCAAAATTCAAATGTGGATTGGCATTCATTAGATTCGTTCTATCTTTTTCTGCGTGACGAATTAAATAATAAGTCGAAGTTTTATCAGAAGTACAAGAAGTAATTAAAGTAAAGACAAAAACGAATAGCAATACATATTTTTTCATATAATTAGTTTGAAAAACGAATATACTCAAAAAAGAAAAGAGGTCGTCTAAAAATTATATTTTAGACGACCTTCACTAAACTAAGAAACCAACCTTACTTTACCTCAATTAGTTTTAATGGCTTTGGTTTTGCCTCTTCTAATTTTGGTATCGTTATTTTTAACTCACCATTTTTATAGGTAGCATTAATATTATCTCTATCTACAACTCCTTTTGGAAGCGTAAAACTTCTCTTAAATGACATATAACTATATTCTTTGCGAGTATAATTTTCATCGGAAGTATCATTGTCTATTTTTTTTTCGGATGAAATTGTTAAAATATCATCATCTAAATCAATTTTAAAATCTTTCTTATCCATACCAGGAACAGCAACATCAACTATAAAATCGTTTTCATTTTCTTTAATGTTTACAGCTGGTAATGTGGTGTTTGTGTCAGAAAAATTTGTGCTAGACCAATCTCTAAAAAAGTCGTTAAACACATTTGGTAAAACTGGAAAATCTTTACTTTTTAATAACATAATTTTACATTTTTTAGTTAAACATTATTTCTATTATTTAAACTAATTGCAAAAAAAATACCAACCTTATAAAAATGACATTTTTTCAGGATTTAGCCAACAAAATGACATATACACGCCTCACTAATAGTTAATTATAAAAAAAAGGTGATGCTTCTCAAAACATCACCTTTTCTAAATTCACCACTTAAATTTGTTTATAGTTCCTCAACCAAATCAGATTGGTTTCTAAATACTAATTTATCGTCGAAAGCATCTAATAAAATAATGCTGTCAGTAGTTATTTTTCCTGATAAAATTTCTTTAGAAAGCTGATTTAAAACTTCTTTTTGAATGACTCTTTTTACTGGTCTTGCCCCAAATTCTGGCTGATAACCCTTTATTGCCAAATATTTAATTGCCTCATCAGTAGCGTCTAAAGTAATTTCTTGCTTACCTATCATTTTCTTTAAAAGCTCTAATTGTAATCTTACTATTTCAAAGATATCAGATTGATTTAGAGGTGTAAACATAATTACATCATCAATTCTATTTAAAAATTCGGGTCTTACAGATTGTTTTAACAACCCTAAAACTTCAATTTTAGCCAATTCTGTAACTGCTTCTAAATCCGCTTTTGGATCTGCAAATTTCTCTTGAATGATATGACTTCCTATATTTGAAGTCATAATGATAATCGTGTTTTTAAAATCTGCAACCCTTCCTTTATTATCTGTTAACCTTCCTTCATCCAACACTTGCAATAAAATATTGAATGTATCAGGATGCGCTTTTTCAATTTCATCTAAAAGCACTACAGAATAAGGTCTTCTTCTCACAGCTTCTGTCAATTGTCCACCTTCATCATAACCTACATAACCAGGAGGAGCTCCCACCAATCTACTTACAGAATGACGCTCTTGATATTCACTCATATCAATTCTAGTCATAGCATTTTCATCATCAAATAAATATTCAGCTAATGCTTTTGCCAATTCTGTTTTTCCAACACCTGTTGTTCCTAAAAACAAGAAACTACCAATAGGTTTATTTGGGTTTTGCAAACCTGCTCTAGAACGCCTTACAGCATCAGAAACAGCAATAATTGCTTCTTCCTGTCCAACCACTCTTTTATGCAGTTGTTTCTCTAAAAACAATAATTTCTCACGTTCAGATTGTATCATTTTCGTAACCGGAATTCCAGTCCATTTGGCAACCACTTCAGCAATATCATCTAAAGTTACTTCCTCTTTAATTAATGATTTTTCATTTTGATTTTCTGCTAAAACTTGCTGATATTTTTCTAATTCTTCTTGAGCCTGTTTTATTTTTCCATATCTCAATTCTGCAACTAAACCATAATCTCCTTCACGTTCTGCTTTTTCAGCTTCAATCTTATAATTTTCGATATCTGATTTTGCATTCTGAATATTATCTACTATCTCTTTTTCAGATTTCCATTTGGCATTTATTGTGTTACGTTGTTCTTTGATATTTGCCAAATCTGAACGTAAAGCTTTCAATTTCACTTCATCTTTTTCACGTTTAATGGCTTCAATTTCAATTTCTAATTGCATAATTTTTCTGTCCAAAACATCCAATTCTTCTGGTTTTGAATTGATTTCCATACGTAATTTAGAAGCAGCTTCATCCATTAAATCAATAGCTTTATCTGGTAAAAAACGATTGGTAATATATCTTTGCGATAATTCTACAGCACCAATAATAGCTTCATCTTTAATACGAACTTTATGATGCGTTTCGTACTTTTCTTTAATTCCTCTTAAAATAGATATAGCACTTTCTGTATCAGGTTCATTTACTTGTACTTTTTGGAAACGACGCTCTAAAGCTTTGTCTTTTTCAAAATACTTTTGATATTCATCTAAAGTTGTAGCACCAATTGCACGCAATTCTCCACGAGCTAAAGCAGGCTTTAAAATGTTAGCAGCATCCATTGCTCCTTGTCCACCACCTGCACCCACTAAAGTGTGAATTTCATCAATAAATAGCACAATATCTCCATCAGATGTAGTTACTTCTTTGATAACTGCTTTTAGTCGTTCTTCAAATTCTCCTTTGTATTTAGCACCAGCAATTAATGCACCCATATCTAAAGAAAATATGAGTTTATCTTTTAAGTTTTCTGGTACATCACCATCTACAATTCTATGAGCTAAACCTTCAGCAATTGCTGTTTTACCAGTTCCAGGTTCACCTACCAAAATAGGATTGTTTTTTGTTCTTCTTGATAAAATCTGTAACAATCTTCTGATTTCTTCATCTCTACCAATTACAGGATCTAACTTATTATCTTGTGCTAATTGATTTAGATTTTTTGCATATTTATTTAAAGAATTATAGGTTTCTTCTTGAGATTGAGACGTAACTCTTTCTCCATTTCTTAATTCTTCTATAGCTGCTTTTAAATGCTTTTCAGTTACTCCTTGGTCTTTTAAAACTTGAGCAATATTAGACTTTGATTTAAAAATAGCCAAGATTAAATGCTCAATAGAAACATATTCATCTTTCATATTCTTAGCAATTACAGAAGCCTCTGTTAGGCTTTTTCCAGCTTCTCTAGAGAGCATTAATTCTGCTCCAGATACTTTAGGGAAACTCTCTAATTGTTTGTCTAAAATCTGATTTACAACATCAATACTGATGTTTAATTTCTTTAATAAAAAAGGAAGTACATTTTCATCTACCTGAGTTAAAGCCTTAAAAATATGCTCGTTTTCTATTTGATTATGACCAAAACCTTGCGCTATTTGTTGCGCCATTTGTATGGTTTCTTGCGATTTTGTGGTATAGTTATTAAAATTCATTTGTTGTTGTTTTAACAAATGGACTTTTACATCCATTTTAATTATTTTTCTTTTTTCAATAAATGGATAACAAATTTAATACCAATCAATTATCAATTCAATATACAGTCAAAATGTCTTTAAAAGTATTAGTTTTACTGACTTTTTGGCTGATGAAAGTTTTCTATATTTGTATCGACATAACATAAAAAACAAAATGGGTATATTTAATAATGTGTTTGGAAGTAAAAAGGATAAAGATATAAAACCAGAAAAAAAGTCTTTTTTAAATTGGATTCCCTTAACATCTATAGAACAATTGGAAGAAATTAAAAATCTTTCAAAAAATGATTCAGTTTTAATTTTTAAACATTCTACAAGATGTGGTATTAGTAGTATGGTTATCAAGCAATTCGAGAAATTATTTACTGAAGAACATCAAAAATTAAAAGTCTATTATTTAGATTTATTAAACTACAGAAGTATTTCTGATGAAGTAGGGTATACCTTTCAAGTAATGCACCAATCACCTCAGTTATTAATTATAAAAAATGGAGTTGCTGTTTATAATGCATCTCATTATGAAATTACATTAACTGATTTATCTAGATATGTTTAAAAAGAAAAAAGAACACTCTAATCTAAAACATCATTTTCAATTAAAAAATGGTTAACGTAAATAACATTAAATCTCAATTCTATTTCAAAGAAAAGCTATAAAATGTGAGGTAATAAAATCTGCTAATCACAAATTTAACAAGATTTATATACTATAAACTTGCATTAAACCTTAATTAAGTCTTATTTTTGTATCCTAAATTTTTAGACACTTGGCAGAAATAAATACTTCAGAAACTATTATCAAAGGGAAAGAATTATATGGTTATCAAAAAGATGCTCTACACGAAATCTTTAAAAGATTTGAAACAGCACCTCAAGATTATCATTTATTATACCAATTACCAACAGGAGGTGGAAAAACGGTTATTTTTTCTGAAATAGTAAGAAGATATTTAGAAACTTTTAAAAAGAAAGTTTTAGTATTAACTCACAGAATTGAGCTAAGTAAACAAACTTCTAAAATGTTAGTGGAGTTTGGTGTAAAAAATAAAATTATCAATTCTACAGCAAAATTAGATGATCAGCATGAATTTGATTGTTTTGTTGCAATGGTAGAAACGTTAAAGAATCGTTTAAACGACGATAAATTAGATATTTCTGATATTGGTCTTATCATCGTTGATGAGGCACATTACAATTCATTTACTAAAATCTTTAAGTTTTTTGACCAATCTTTTATTTTAGGTGTTACAGCAACTCCTTTGAGTTCTAATGTAAAACTACCTATGTATGAGAATTATCAAGAGTTATTTGTTGGAGAATCTATCCAAGATTTAATTGATAGCGATTATTTGGCAAGAGCCAATATGTATTCTTATAATGTTGGTTTAACTTCTTTAGAAGTTGGTGCAAATGGAGATTATACTGTAAAATCTTCAGAAGATTTATATACAAATACGGATATGCTTTCTAAATTAGTTTCTGCTTATGAAGAAACTGCAAAAGGGAAGAAAACTTTGATTTTTAATAATGGTATTAATACTTCAATTCAAGTATTTCATGCATTTAAAAAAGCAGGATATCCAATAGCGCATTTAGATAACACGAATACAAAAAAAGAACGTGAACTAATATTAAGATGGTTTCACAAAACACCAAATGCTATCATTACTTCTGTAAGTATTTTAACAACAGGTTTTGATGAACCTAGTATTGAGGCAATTATTTTAAACAGAGCAACAAAATCTTTGACCTTATATTACCAAATGATTGGACGTGGTTCTCGTATTTATGGCAATAACAACACTTTTGATGTTGTAGATTTAGGAAACAATTTCCACAGATTTGGACCTTGGGGTGCTGATTTGGATTGGCAAAAAATGTTTAGAGCTCCAGATTATTATTTAAATGCTATTTTATCTGATGAAGAAATAGAAAGCACCTTTAGATACGAACTAACTCCAGATGTAAAAAAGGAGTTTGCAAAATCTACAGACACCTATTTTGATATGAAAGCTGTTTATATTGATACTATTCGTTCAGGTGAATCTTCTAAACGTGTTTTAGAAAAATCGATTGTACATCATGCTAAAATGTGTATAGAAAACAGTGAAGATGTTTTTGATGCGTTAATTTTAGCAAAAATGCTAGGAGAGGAGATAGATGATAGAATCAACAGATATGCAAAATGTATTTCAAAAAGCACACATAACTTTGTAACTTGGTTAAAAGACGATTACAGAAAAAAGTTAAACTCTTACTTAAGAGAAAATTTTGATGAAGACTATGAAAAAATTCATGGTTATCCTCCTGAAGAGTAGTATTTACTAGGAAAATTACAAGTGAAAAATATTTTCACTTTTTTTTTATTTTTTATTTTGATATTAAAAAATAATATACATTTGCTATACTTATTGTTGAGTAAAAATGTTAAGTTTTTCTTATTTCGATAGTGACACTATTCAGGAGAATTTAGGTCATAACGCATTTTGGAAATGCGACGAAAAAATAAAGGTTTCTCCAATTTCTTTTCTGCAAAAATTGCTACTTTCATCAAAGTTGCACGTAGTTTACTTACAAATATTACAGTGATAATCTTTCTTTTTTAAAGATTTAATAGTCGTATCAAAAAATATTTTTTTTGATATGAAACAGATTATTTATACATAATATTTTAAAAAGTGAATACAAAATACAAAGATTTAATCGATCAAACCTTCGATTTTCCTCAAGAGGAATTTAAAACTGAAGACAATAAATTATTTTGGCATGGTATCAATTTAATGGAATTAGCTCAAAAATATGGAGCTCCTTTAAAATTTACCTATCTACCAAAAATATCTGAAAACATAAATAGAGCAAAAGGCTGGTTTCAAAATAGCATAGAAAAACATAATTATAAAGGGAAATATTTTTATAGTTATTGTACTAAAAGCTCTCATTTTAAACACGTTTTAAATGAAGCTTTAAAAAATGATATACATATAGAAACTTCCTCTGCTTTTGATATTGATATTGTGAATTCTTTAAAAAAAGAAGGCAAAATAAAAGATACTACTTATGTAATTTGTAATGGTTTTAAAAGAGATCAATACATTAAAAACATTGGTGATTTAATCAATTCTGGGCATAAAAACGTAATTCCGATTATTGACAATTATGAAGAATTAAATCTTCTTATAAATGAAACTGATAAAAAATTAAATGTAGGTATCAGAATAGCTTCTGAGGAAGAACCAAAGTTTGAGTTTTATACTTCAAGATTGGGAATTGGCTACAAAAATATTGTTTCTTTTTACGAACGTGAAATTGAAGATAATACACAAGTAGATTTAAAAATGTTGCATTTTTTTATAAACACAGGTATTAGAGACAATGCTTATTATTGGAATGAATTAATGAAATGTTTAAACGTTTATATCAATTTAAAAAAAGTATGTCCAACTTTAGATAGTTTAAATATTGGAGGTGGTTTTCCCATTAAAAACTCTTTAACTTTTGATTATGATTATGCCTATATGATAGACGAAATTGTAAATCAAATTAACGAAGCTTGTAAAGATGCTAAGGTAGATGTGCCAAATATTTTTACTGAGTTTGGAAGTTTTACTGTTGGTGAGTCAGGCGCAGCTATTTATGAGATTTTGTATCAAAAGAAGCAAAATGATAGAGAACGTTGGAATATGATTAACTCTTCGTTTATAACTACTTTACCAGATTCTTGGGCTATTAATAAACGTTTTATTATGTTGCCTATTAATAAATGGAACCATAAATACGAACGTGTTTTATTAGGTGGTTTAACTTGCGATAGTGATGATTATTATAACTCAGAACAACATGTAAATGGAATTTATTTACCAGTTTACGAAAAAGAAAAACCTTTATATATAGGCTTTTTTAATACAGGTGCGTATCAAGAATCTATTGGCGGTTTTGGGGGCTTACAACATTGTCTAATTCCACATCCAAAACACTTAATTATAGATAAAGATGCTAATGGTAACATTACCACAAGAATATTTAAAGAGCAACAAAAAAGTAGCGAATTATTATCCATTTTAGGTTATGGAAATATAGAAGAAGAAGTTACAATAAAAAAAGAATTAATTACAGAAGGTGTTCTATAACACATTGATTTAAAAAATGAATACTAATACAACTTATGCAGGAATTCCACAAGAATATGGAAACTTGTCAACATCAAAAATA
Source organism: Polaribacter sp. (assembly GCA_965656305.1). GTDB lineage: Bacteria > Bacteroidota > Bacteroidia > Flavobacteriales > Flavobacteriaceae > Polaribacter. The sequence continues at coordinate 133,288 of CBFHKA010000009.1, forward strand.
GTTATTATTCCAGTTCCTTATGATGGAACAAGCACATGGCAAAAAGGAGCAGATAAAGGGCCTCAAGCTTTTTTAAGTGCCTCTGAAAATATGGAATTGTATGATATAGAAACAGATACTGAAGTATATAAAGAAGGTGTCTTTTTAGCAGCACCTATGAAAGCTGAAGCCACTCCAGAAGCAATGGTAGAAGCAGTACATCAAGAAACAAAAAAATATATCAATAGAAATAAATTTGTAACTGTTTTTGGTGGAGAACATTCAATTTCAATAGGAACTATTAGAGCTTTTAACGAGTGTTTTAATGATTTAACAGTTTTGCATATTGATGCCCATGCAGATTTACGTAAGGAATATGAAGGTTCTAAATGTAATCATGCCTGTGCTGTTTATGAAGCAAATTCTACAACTAATTTAGTACAAGTTGGTATAAGAAGTATGGATATTTCTGAAAAAAGAGAAATGAATTCCGACAAAGTTTTCTTTGCACACGAAATGGCTGTAAACGAAGACTGGATGGATGATGTGATTGATCAATTATCAACTAATGTATTTATTACTTTTGATTTAGATGCTATGGATCCATCACTTTTACCAGCAACAGGAACTCCAGAACCAGGAGGTTTATTCTACTACGAAACTTTAGAATTTTTAAAACGTGTTTTTGAAGAAAAAAATGTGGTTGGTTTTGATATGGTAGAATTATGTCCTATAGAAAATGAAAAATCATCAGATTTTTTAGCTGCTAAACTATTCTACAAAATGTTGAGTTACAAGTTTGCAGAAAATGATGACACTTATGATAATGATGAGGTTGATGAAAATCCTTTCATTAAATTATCAAAATTTAAAAATGAAGACGACGAGTTTTAGTCTTGTAAAATGATAAAAACAATCGAAAATATAGAGTTGCAATATTTAACTATAGATGATTATCATCAGTTAAAAGAAGCAATGATAGAGGTATATGCAAGTATGCCAGATTCTTATTGGAGAGAGAATCAAATTAAATCTTTAATTGAGAAATTTCCTGAAGGTCAGGTTATTATAAAAATTAATAATCAATTGGCGGGTTGTGCACTTTCAATTAAGTTAGATTATGATAGTTTTGAGGACCAACATACGTATGAAGATATTACTGGCAATTACACTTTTAATACACACAATGTTAATGGTGATGTTTTATATGGTATAGACGTATTTATCAAAAAAGAATTTAGAGGATTACGCCTTGGTAGAAGATTGTATGATTACAGAAAAGAATTAGCTGAAAATCAAAACCTAAGAGGAATTGCGTTTGGTGGTAGAATACCCAATTATCACAAATATGCTACAACTTTATCGCCAAAAGAATACATAGAAAAAGTAAAGCGTAAAGAAATTCACGATCCAGTTTTAAATTTTCAGATTTCTAATGATTTTCATCCTTCAAAAATTATTAAAGGGTATTTAGAAGGTGATCAAAACTCGGGCGAATTTGCAGTTTTGTTAGAATGGGACAACATTTATTATCAAAAAAAATCTAAAAAAGCGACTACTAAAAAAACAGTTGTTCGTTTAGGTTTGATTCAATGGCAAATGCGTTTGTATAAAGATTTAGAAGAATTGATGGAGCAAGCAGAATTTTTTATTGATTCTGTTGCTGCCTACAGATCTGATTTTGCATTGTTCCCAGAATTTTTTAACGCTCCTTTAATGGCAGCATTTAATCATTTACCAGAATCACAAGCCATAAGAGAATTGGCAAAATTTACACCAGAAGTTGTAGATAGATTTTCTAAACTTGCTATTTCTTACAACATCAATATCATAACTGGAAGTATGCCAGAAATTAAAGACGATTTGCTTTATAATGTAGGTTATATCTGCAAAAGAGATGGTACTACAGAACGTTATGAAAAGTTGCACGTAACTCCAAATGAAGCAAGAGTTTGGGGTTTACAAGGTGGAAATGAGTTAAAAACCTTTGATACAGATTGTGGTAAAATTGGGGTTTTAATTTGTTATGATTCAGAATTTCCTGAGTTGGGTAGATTGTTAGCAGAAGAAGGCATGGATATTTTATTTGTTCCTTTTTTAACTGATACTCAAAATGGATATTCTAGAGTAAGACATTGTGCTCAAGCAAGAGCTATAGAAAACGAGTGTTACGTAGCTATTGCAGGTAGTGTTGGAAATTTACCAAAAGTAAATAATATGGACATTCAATACGCACAATCTATGGTATTTACACCTTGTGATTTTTCATTTCCTGCAAACGGAATTAAGGCATAAGCCACCACAAATACAGAAATGATTTTAATTGCTGATGTTGATTTGGACTTATTAAAAGATTTAAATCAATTTGGTAGCGTACGAAACTTAAAAGATAGAAGAACAGATATTTTTGAAGTTAAAAGACTTCAAAAGAAATAAAAAATAAAAATGAATAAACCAATAACCAATTTTATAGAAAAATACTTTTTACACTTTAATTCAGCAGCATTAGTTGATGCTGCAAAAGGTTACGAAGATCAGTTAAATAAAGGAAATAAAATGTTAGTTTCTTTAGCAGGTGCAATGAGTACAGCTGAATTGGGTAAAATTTTTTCGGAAATGATTCGTAAAGATAAAGTGCAAATCATTTCTTGTACAGGTGCCAATTTAGAAGAAGATATTATGAACTTGGTAGCACATTCTCATTACAAACGTGTCCCTAATTATAGAGATTTAACCCCACAAGACGAATGGGATTTATTAGAAAAAGGCTTAAATAGAGTTACAGACACTTGTATACCAGAAGAAGAAGCTTTTAGAAGAATTCAAAAGCATATAGTAAAAATTTGGAAAGATGCAGAAGCCAATGGAGAACGTTATTTGCCACACGAGTTTATGTACAAATTATTATTATCAGGAGTTTTGGAGCAATATTATGAAATAGATATTAAAGATTCTTGGATGTATGCTGCTGCAGAAAAAAACTTACCCATTATTTGTCCTGGTTGGGAAGATTCTACACTGGGAAATATTTTTGCATCTTATGTTTTAAAAGGAGAATTAAAAGCAAGTACTATGAAATCAGGTATAGAATATATGACCTTTTTAGCAAATTGGTATACACAAAATGCAGGGTCAGGAATTGGTTTCTTTCAGATTGGAGGAGGAATTGCAGGAGATTTTCCTATTTGTGTAGTACCTATGTTGTACCAAGATATGGAAAGAACAGATACCCCTTTCTGGAGTTATTTCTGTCAGATTTCAGATTCTACCACAAGTTATGGTTCATATTCAGGTGCAGTGCCTAATGAAAAAATTACATGGGGAAAATTGGATATAGATACTCCTAAGTTTATTATAGAAAGTGATGCAACAATTGTAGTTCCTTTAATTTTTGCTTACCTATTAGAAATGTAGCATCGCAGATGCTTTTATTTTAAAAGCTGAATTGCTAATTTTTAACTTATTATAAAAAATAAAAAAATGAAAAGAGTAATTGTAGAATATGCAAAATTAACAACTGATATTTTAGATATGTTAATTGATAAATATCCTTTTGGTTATGATTATGAGGATATAATTTCCTTCAAAAATGCAAAAGGAGAAACAGTTAAAGCAGTTGAACTAAAAACGTCTGATACTGTATATTTAGTAAAGGTAAGTTCTAAACTAGAAAATGCAATGGAAGAATATGCAGAGGATGAAGATTTTTTTGAGGATAATGATGATTTTGATGTGAATGTTCCTGATGATGAGGATTAAGTAAGAAATTATTAAAATAGAAATAGCCCTGAATTTTTCAGGGCTATTATAATATTTAATCAAAAATTAACTAAATGATATAATATATCTTTATTTAGCAGGCAAAACTTTCCCCACGCATTCACCAAAACCAATACGTACTTTATCATTTTTACAATGTGCTCTCATAATTACAGTATCATTATCGTTAATGAATTTACGAGTAGATCCATCCTTTAATTCAATTGGGTTTTGTCCTTTCCAAGTTAATTCTAGCATAGAACCATAACTGTCTTTTGTTGGGCCAGAAATCGTTCCAGAACCCATTATATCTCCAGCTTCAACAGGACAACCATTTACAGTGTGGTGTGCCAATTGTTGCGCCATTGTCCAATACATGTATTTAAAATTAGAATTGGCAACTATTGTTTCTTCTCCATTTTCTGGTTGTATTCCAACTTGTAAGTTAATGTCATAACTTCCTTTTCCTTTTTGTTTCAAATAAGGTAAAGGTTCATGCACTTGTTCAGGGTTATCTACCCTAAAAGGTTCTAAAGCATCTAAAGTAACAATCCAAGGAGAAATCGTAGAAGCAAAGTTTTTTCCTAGAAAAGGTCCTAAAGGCACATATTCCCAAGCCTGAATATCTCTTGCAGACCAATCGTTAAATTGTACCAATCCGAAAATATATTCTTCTGTTTCTTCTATGGGAATTCTATCTCCTAACACATTCGCATCAGTAGTTATAAAAGCCATTTCTAACTCAAAATCTAATAATTTAGTTGGTCCAAAACCTGGAACATTACTGCCTTCTGCAGGTTTTGTTTGTCCATAAGGTCTTCTAATTGGTGTTCCAGAAGGAATTATTGAAGAACTACGTCCATGATAACCTATAGGAACATGTAACCAATTGGGTAACAAAGCATTTTCTGGATCTCTAAATAAAGAACCTACATTGGTTGCGTGTTCTTTACTGGCATAAAAATCTGTATAATCACCTACAGCAACAGGCAATAACATTTCTACTTCATCCATTCTAAAGATAATTTTGTCTTTATGATTGGCATTATCACGTAAACTTCCATTGGTAACATCAAAAACTTCAGCAATTCTATTTCTTACTAATCTCCATGTTTTACGACCATCAGCAATAAAATCATTTAGATTATCCTGTAAAAACATATCGTCAGTTAAAGGAATGCCTTCAAAATAGCCCAATTGATGAAAAGCTCCTAAATCTATAGCAAAATCACCAATTCTACTACCAATAGTAATAATATCATCTCTTGTAATAAAAACTCCAAATGGAATGTTTTGAATAGGGAAATCTGAATCTTCTTTTACTTTTAACCAAGATTTTCTTTTAGGATTATTTGCTGTTATGATCATTGTGTGAATTTTATTTTTACCAAACCTACATATTTTTTTATCATTTTTAAACAAAATTTTAAGTAAAAATATATTTTTAATACGACTTTAATTTCAACTTTATAAATCTATTTTAAAAGTTATAAAATATTGTTAATACTTATTTTTTACAATCTTATTTTTTGTTATTTTTGTTGTTTATTATAAATTATAGATAATGCAAATAGACAATCAAATTTTTGACCTTATTCAGGAAGAAAAAGAAAGACAATTAAATGGTTTAGAATTAATCGCTTCTGAGAACTTTGTTAGTGATGAAGTAATGAGAGCTCAAGGTTCTATTTTAACCAATAAATATGCAGAGGGTTATCCTGGAAAAAGATATTATGGAGGTTGTGAAGTAGTAGATGTTATCGAGCAAATTGCCATTGATAGAGCTAAAGAATTATTTGGTGCTGAATATGTAAATGTGCAACCTCATTCTGGTTCTCAGGCTAACACAGCAGTTTTTGCAGCGTGTTTAAAACCTGGTGATAAGATTTTAGGATTTGATTTATCTCATGGAGGACATTTAACTCATGGTTCTCCAGTAAATTTTTCTGGAAAATTATATGAAACTTCTTTTTATGGAGTTGAAAAAGAAACAGGAGTTTTAAATTATGATAAAATTCAAGAAACTGCAACAGCTGAATTGCCAAATTTAATCATTGCTGGTGCTTCTGCGTATTCTAGAGATATCGATTTTGCTCGTTTTCGAGAAATTTCTGATTCTGTTGGCGCAATTTTAATGGCAGATATTTCGCATCCTGCTGGTTTAATTGCAAAAGGAATTTTAAACGATCCATTACCTCATTGTCATATTGTAACTACTACAACTCACAAAACGTTACGTGGTCCAAGAGGAGGAATGATTATGATTGGTAAAGATTTTGAAAATCCATTTGGAGAAACCTTAAAATCTGGAAAGCCTAAAAAGATGTCTACTCTAATCAATTCATCTGTTTTTCCTGGAAATCAAGGTGGACCTTTAGAGCACGTTATTGCTGCAAAAGCAATTGCTTTTGGAGAGGCTTTAACTGATGAGTTTTTAGAGTATCAAATTCAAGTAAAAGAAAATGCTGCAGCAATGGCAAAAGAATTTGTTGCAAAAGGATATGATATTATTTCTGGAGGAACAGACAACCACTGTATGTTGATTGATTTACGTAACAAAGGTATTTCTGGAAAAGATGCAGAAATTGCACTTGGAAAAGCAGATATTACTGTAAATAAAAATATGGTTCCTTTTGATGATAAAAGTCCATTTGTAACTTCAGGAATTCGTATTGGAACAGCTGCTGTTACAACAAGAGGCTTACTAGAAGAAGATATGGTTGCTGTTGTTAATTTTATTGATGAAGCAATTCAAAATGCAGAAAACGAAGAAGCATTACACGAAATTGGAGAGCGTGTTTCAGATATGATGAGCGCTAGAAGATTATTTGTAATGTAGATTGTTTTTTACAACATAATATTTTAACCCATTTTGAAACTTCAAAATGGGTTATTTAGTTTTATAGTAACATTAACAAAAGCACACCTAAAATAGATGTCATTAGAGTTGCACATAGAATAGGTAATAAGCTCTTTTTTAATATTACAGCGTATTTACTAACTCCTGCAATAGCTGCAGCAGTAATAATGTTAAATAAACATACTGCATTTCCTAACGAACCTCCATTTAATTGCATAGCTAAAATAATTTCTTTTGAAAACCCTAGGTTTTCAGCTGCATTGTATTGAACAGATCCAAAAATAATATTTGATACTGTTGTACTACCAGTTATAAATGTACCCATTACTCCAATAAATGGGCTAATTAAAGGATATCCATTACCTGTTTTAGCAAATAGTAAAGACATATATTCCACCATTGAAGGCATTTCTGTACCACTAGAAAGCATTAGTTGTGTAATACTTAATGACGGAAATAGAATTAAAAATATGCCCAACGTTTTTTTGAATACTGGTTTTAAATTCATTTTTCTGTTTTTGCCAATAAATGCTGCACATATAGATGCAATAACAAAAGGTAAAAAGGGAGATTTTAAAGGTTGAAAAGCAGCACTTACAGTAGAATCGAAAATATTATTAAAATAAAATTTATAAGAAATAAAACCTTTTATAGGCTCTATAAATTTAGGTAATAATAATAATAGTACTAGAATTAGGTATGGAATCCAAGGTTTCCATTCTAATTTTCTATTGGTAAAAAGAAATAAATAAGCAAAAATTCCCATTATAATGGAAGCTACAACTCCAGTAAGTTCCTGAAGGAAAAATGACAAGATAACATAAGGAAGAGCGATACTAAAAAATAATTTCCAGCTATGACCACTAATTTTTGGATGTTCTTTTTTTACAAATTTTTGAACAAAAAAGAGGATTATACAACCTGAAACGATCATAAAACAAGAAGCATAAACGTATATATATTGTATTTGATTTGGTGTTAAATCTAAAGAATTACTAAACCCAGCAATTACAGGCGTACCAATTGCACCAGTAATAGCAAACAGACCATCAAATAATAAAACAACAACAATAGACAATACTGGTGAAAACCCAAGAGAAATTAACAATAAAGGAACAATAGCTCCTGGTGTACCAAACCCAGCTACGCTTTCAAAAAAAGCCGTTAAGAAGAAAGCTAAAAAATAGAATTGAAATCCAGAATCATGATGCGCTTTTTTAAGTGAGTTTTTAATCCTTTCAATAAAACCAGTCTGACTCATATTTTGATGAAGTAATAATGCTCCAAAAACAATCATTAATATAGATATTGTATTGATAAAAGCAGCTGTTAAGGCAGCAGGAAAAGCAATTAATTGACTATCCCAAATAAAAAACAGTATTGTTGTGACAATAAAACCTGAAAAAATCCCTGCTTTTACTCCTTTAAAAATGCTTACAAAAAGAAGTACTAGTATCGGTATTAAAGAAAGTAAATCCATATCTTGAATATATTTGATTTTTTTATTCGGTATAATTAAACAACGTCAAAAGTAATTTGCTTTTAACTTAACATTAATGATAAATATCAACTTTAAAGTTATTTTTAAATTTTAATAAAGAGTAACTAATATTACTATTGCTTTTTTTATCTTTCAGACCGAAAAATTTAGTTTATGGATACCTATTTTATAGCAACTGTATTAATCTTTCTTTCAGCCATTTTTGGATATATAAATGTTCGATTTCTAAAAATGCCAAATACTATTGGTTTAATGATTATTACAATCGTTTTTACTTTAAGTGTCTTGTTATTAAGTTATTTTGATCCTACTTTATTGAATATTGAAAAAGAGCTTATTACAAGTATTGATTTTAAATCTGTTTTATTAGATGAAATGTTGAGTTTCCTTCTATTTGCAGGTGCTTTGCATACTAATTTTGAGCAATTAAAAATTCAACGTTGGCCAATATTATTATTTTCTACACTTGGTGTATTAACTTCTACTTTTTTAGTAGGAGGTGTTATGTATTTTATGCTTCAAGCTTTAGGGTTTGATATCAATTTTATTTACTGTTTACTTTTTGGGGCACTTATTTCTCCTACAGACCCTATTGCTGTTCTTGGTATTTTAAAAAAAGCAGGTGTTCCTAAAAAGTTAGAAACCAAAATTGTAGGAGAATCTTTATTTAATGATGGAGTAGGAGTTGTGGTTTTTTTAACCATTTTTCAAATTGCCAAATCAGGATTAGGTAATACAACCACTTTTAATGTTGTTCAATTATTTGGTCAAGAAGTTATTGGAGGTATCCTTTTAGGTGCTTTATTAGGATGGATTTCTTATAAGTTGATAAAATCTATTGATGATTATGATATAGAGGTTATTATCACCTTAGCTGCTGTAATGGGGGGAACAGTAATTGCTCAAAAACTCCATTTATCTGCACCTTTAGCAATGGTAACCGCTGGTTTAATTGTTGGTAATGATACTGTTAGATCTTCTTCTATGTCTGAAACTACTGAAAGGTATGTAGATAAATTTTGGGAATTGATAGACATTCTTTTAAATGCTGTTTTATTTGTTTTAATTGGTATGGAAATGCTTGTTTTAGTATTTGATGGTAAATTTATAACTGCAGGTTTAATAGCAATTCCAATTGTTTTGGTATGTAGATATGTTTCTTTGTTTTTACCAATTACTATTTTTAAAAAGAAATTAGATTTTGTGCCAAAAACCAATTTAATTATGACTTGGGGTGGTTTACGAGGTGGAATTTCTATTGCACTTGCATTAGGCTTATCTTCTGAAATGCACAGAGATTTGTTTTTAGTGATTACCTACATCGTTGTTATTTTTTCTATTATCATTCAAGGTCTAACTGTTGGTAAATTGGTGAATAGATTCAAGTAAAACTAATCTCCTTTAGCACGTTCAATAATATTTTCTGGTAATGCTTTTTTAGCTTTTGCACCCATTTTCTTCAGTTTTTCAACAGAATTGATAAGATTTCCTCTACCATCAAATAACTTGTTCATTGCATTAGAATATTCTTTTTTACTATCATCAATTCGTTTTCCAATACCCACTAAATCTTTTAATAGTCCATCAAACTTGTCATATAAAGCACCAGCTTGTCTTGCAATTTCTAAAGCATTTCTTTGTTGCTTTTCGTTATTCCACATAGAATCTATGGTTCTTAAAGTTGCCAATAATGTAGATGGAGTTACAATTACTATATTTTTCTCAAAAGCTTTGTTGTACAAATAGTTATCAGCATTTAAAGCCACAGCAAAAGCAGGTTCAATAGGAATAAATAGTAGCACAAAATCAGGAGATTCTATTTGATATAGATCTTCATACTTCTTCTCCGATAATTGCTCTATATGTCGTTTTAAAGAATTGATATGCTCTTTTAAAAATTGAGCTTTAAGATTTTCTTCATCTTCATTGATAAATTGCTCATAAGCAGTTAATGAAACTTTTGAATCGACAATCATTTTTTTGTTATCTGGCAAATGAATCACAACATCTGGTAATACTCTTTTACCATCTTCTGTAGTAAAGCTTTGCTGCACAAAATACTCTCTATCTTTCTCTAAACCAGACTTTTCTAAAACACGTTCTAAAACCAATTCCCCCCAATTTCCTTGCATTTTAGAATCTCCTTTTAAAGCTTTTGTAAGGTTGATAGTGTCTTTACTCATTTGAGCATTCAAGTCTTTTAAGGTATCTAATTGCGTTTTTAAAGCAGAGTGAAACCCTGCTCTTTTTTCATCACTGTCAGTTACTTTTTTTTCAAAAATTTGAATCTTCTTCTCTAAAGGTTCTAAGATATTCTTGATGTTTTCTCTATTCTGATTGGTGAATTTTGTAGATTTATCTTCTAAAATTTTATTGGCTAAATTCTCAAATTCTTTGGTGAATTTTTCTTGTAATTTTTCAACCTCAATTTTATTTTCTTGTAGCTTTTCTTCTGTATTTTTAAATTCGGTTTCTAAACGTGTTTTATCAGAAATTAAAGTTTCTTTTTCTTTTTGGATAAACTTTAATTCTCCTTGTAAATCTTCAATCTTACTTTCAGCATTTTTCACAGATTCATTTAACGTTGTAATTTCAAACTCTAAAGTAGATTTCTCTTTTTCTACATTTGTGTTTGCTTTTTCGAAGTTTAATTTTGATAATAGTTTTCCTATAAAAAAACCTATTAAACTAAAAATCAGTGCTATTATAAAGTAAATTATCAAATCTGTCATCATATCAAATTAAGTCCTTAAATTTATCACTTTTAAAAGAGACAATGAAAGGTTTTGCAAGATTTATCTTATTCACAGTTTTAGGTTGGAAGTTTGAAGGTGATTTTCCTAGAGACATCAAAAAATATGTGGTTATTGCTGCACCCCATACAAGTTGGGTAGATTTTCCTATTGCCATTTTATCTAGAATGGCTTCAGGATTAATGATAAACTTTATAGGTAAAGCCTCACTTTTTAATGGTCCTTTTGGGTTCTTCTTTAGAGGCTTAGGAGGTACTCCTGTAGACAGAACCAAAAGCAATAATTTAGTAGATGCGATTGTGGAAATATTTAATGCTAAAGAAGAGTTTAGATTAGGTTTATCTCCAGAAGGAACTCGTAAAAAAGTAAAAACTTGGAAAACAGGATTTTACTACATTGCTAAAGGTGCAAATGTACCAATTGTAATGGCTACACTAGATTTTGAAAATAAAAAAATAAAAATATCTGATCCCTATTATACTACATCAGATAAAGAAAAGGACATTTCTTTTTTAAGGGGGTTTTACCTTAATGTTAAGGGGAAAAACCCTGAGTTATCTTAAACTACTTTTTTGAAAATTAAAGAAAGCTTAAATTGCAGCATATTTCTTATGAAATAAAATCTAGGGATTTTTTATTAATTAAGAGATTATAGTTTATCATTGTTACAATTTGTTACAACTAGGTCTCCAAAAAGAAATTTTTGGAGATTTTTTATTTATATTTCTCAGTAACTTTTTGAGCAATTCCAATAATTACTTCAGTTGCTTTTATCATAGATTCTACAGGAACATATTCAAAACGTCCATGAAAATTATGTCCTCCAGCAAATATATTTGGGCAAGGTAAACCTTTATAAGAAAGTTGAGAACCATCAGTTCCTCCTCTAATTGGTTTTATTAGAGGTTGAATTCCTATTTCATGCATCACTTCTTCAACAATATCAACAATATGCATTACAGGTGTTACTTTTTCTTTCATATTAAAATATTGATCTTTTATCTCAACAGAAATAGCTTTTTGTTGTAAACGTTTGTTAAAATCGTTGGCAATTTTTTGCATTAAGTTTTTTCTTTTTTCAAATAAACGGATATCATGATCCCTAATAATATATTCTAAAACAGTTTTTTCTACATCACCATTGATATCATGTAAATGAAAAAAACCTTCGTAATTAGCAGTTTTTTCTGGTACTTCTTCTGAAGGAACAGCAGCAATAAATTCATTAGCAATTAAGATTGAATTGATCATTTTTCCTTTAGCATATCCTGGATGTACAATTTTACCAGTAATTGTAATTTTAGCAGAAGCAGCGTTAAAATTTTCATATTCTAATTCTCCTATTTGACTTCCATCCATAGTGTAAGCCCATTGAGCAGCAAATTTTTCGACATCAAACAAATGTGCACCTTTACCAACTTCTTCATCTGGTGTAAAACAAACCCTGATTTTTCCGTGTTTAATTTCTGGATGTTGAATTAGGTATTCCATTGCAGATACAATTTCTGTAACACCAGCTTTATCATCAGCACCTAAAAGCGTTGTTCCATCAGTAGTTATTAAAGTTTGTCCTTTGTATTGTAATAAATCATCAAAATAATCTGGAGATAAAATGATATTTTGTTCTTTATTTAAAACGATATCTTTTCCATCATAATGCTCTATAATTTGAGGTTTAACATTAGCTCCAGTAAAATCCGGACTTGTGTCAATGTGAGCAATAAATCCAATTGTAGGCACATCATAATTGATATTACTTGGCAAAGTTGCCATAATATAACAGTTTTCATCCAATTCTACATCTTGCATTCCTATTGCAATTAACTCAGCTTCTAATACTTTAGCCAAATCCCATTGTTTTGTAGTACTTGGAAAATCAGAATTATTAGGATCAGATGCTGTATCTATAGTTACATAATTTATAAAACGTTCTATTATATGTTGTTTATCTATCATTTTAATGTTTTAATTTAATGTTTTCTAATAATGAAAAGGCTTCGCAAAAGCGTTGATTTATTGCTGAATCTCCATAAACTTCTGTTTTTGCTAAGATAAAATTAGATTCATTTACTTTAATAAAAGTATTACAAATTTGATAATTAAATTTTCCTTTCTTCCCTTTAAATACCATATTTAAAGAAGGCTTATCTAAAACTTTTAGTTTTTTTGATTTTACTTTAATCAAACTTTTGGATAAGTATTCTTGTTCTTGTTGTAATAAAAAAGCCTCATCAAAATTGAGTTTATTCTGAATAAAAGTAACATCCAATAAAACTGTTTCTGTAAGTTGTTTTGTAGTATCTGCAGTAAAAATAGAAGATTGTACTTCGTCTTTATATAGATTTGTTTTCCAATTTTTAGGAATTTCTAAAGAAAACAATACTTTAAGATCATCTACAGTTTCTAAATTTTTAAATGTAGTAGACTCACAATTGAATACGTTGCTAAGTTCTGATTTGTTTTGGCATGAAAAGAATAGGAGTGAAGCTGATAAAATTAAATATAGGTTTCTCATTTATTTTAAACTCAATTTTCCAATTTTCTCATTCCCACTCAACCAAGCTGTATTTCTATCTACAAATTGGATTGTATAATAGCCCTCTTTTGAAACTTCATTCCAAGTCTTTCCACCATCATTAGAAAAGGAAATCCCTGTTTTACCAACAGCAAAAACTTCTTTACCACTTGTGTTTGGCACATATTGCACACAACTTTTGTAATTTGGGTTTAGATTATCTGCAACTAAAGTCCAAGTTTTTCCTCCATCTTTGGTTATGGCTTTATTCGCTTTATTCTCTAAAGGTTTTGAATAATTTCCACCAATAATAATACCATTATTTTTATCTGCAAAATCAATAGAATAAATGCCTTGAGGTCCATTTCCTTGTATGATTGGAGTATTGTAAATCTGCCAAGTTTTTCCATAATCATCAGATTTTAAAACACGTGCTTTTTTGCCTCCAGAAGCTATCCATACTGTACTTCCAATTGTTTTGATATTCGTATTACTTGCAGCAAAAAAGGCTTCTCCTTCCTCAAATTTTGGTAAATTATCGCAAGAAATTTTTTGCCAAGTTTTTCCTCCATTTTCAGTTAAAATAATAGATGCACAATTTTCTGTAGGATCACCAACTGCAATTCCATGTAAATTATCTTCAAAAAATTGCATTGAATCATAAAAGACTTTTTTGTTTTCTTCTTTATAAACTAGGTTAGCTTTACTTTTAGATATTTTATACAACAAAGCAGGATTTCCAATTGACATCGCAAAAAAATCATCACCATTAAAAGCTACACTTCTAAAATGTGGAATAATAGAGTCTTGATATTTTAAATTTAAAGCATTTAAAGAAACTCTATTTTCGGTTTTAAAACCAACATCACCCATAGAACCTGTATAAAAAACATTTTCAGAATCAATTGCTACTATAGCTCTAATACTAGTATTCTTTATTTTAAATGACTGAATTTCAATGTTTTTAATAATTCTAGGCACATATTCTTTTGAACAAGAAATAATTAAAAGGAAAGCAAAAAATAATAGTGATATTCTTTTCATTTTTGATTATTTTTATAGTACTAAAATAGCGTATTTTAATAGATAAATCATTTAGAGTTTATGAAAAAAGCATTGGTAATTTCTGGTGGAGGAAGCAAAGGAGCATTTGCAGGTGGAGTTGCTCAATACTTAATAGAACAAGAAAAAAGAGATTATGATTTATTAATTGGAACTTCTACAGGTAGTTTGATGGTTTCTCATTTAGCTTTAGGGATGTTAGATGAACTCAAAAAATTATATACCAATGTAAATCAAGAAACAATTTTTAGTAATAATCCATTTAAAATTAAAAAAGTAGCAGGAGAAGAAGTGGTAAACATCAGCCATCTTAATACTTTATGGAATTTAATACTAAGAAGAAAAACCTTTGGTGAAAGTAAAAATTTACGCAGTTTAATTCAAAATAATATTACCAAAGAAATGTATGAGAAAATTAGAGCAGCAAACAAAGAAGTTGTGGTAACTGTATCTAATTTATCTACAAATCAAATAGAATACAAATCTACTAATGATTGTCTTTACGAAGATTTTATAGACTGGATTTGGGGTTCATGTAACTATGTGCCTTTTATGAGTTTGTTGGAAAAAAATAATTGTCAATATGCAGATGGAGGTTTTGGTTCTTTAGTACCCATTAGAGAAGCTATTTTAAGAGGTGCAACAGAAATTGATGCGATTATCTTAGAAACAGAAATTACTCAAATTAACAGTTTGCCTTCTAAAAACCCTTTTTCATTGTTGTTTAATGCCTTCGATTTTATGCAAACTCATGTAGAAAGGCATAACATTACTATTGGAAAATTGGCTGCTAACAGCAATAATGTAAAACTGAATTTATACTATACTCCAACAGTTTTAACCACAAATTCATTAATTTTTGATAAGATTAAAATGCGTAAATGGTGGGAATCTGGTTTTAAATATGCAAAATCTCAAAGAGAAAAATTAATGAGCGAATTTAGACCAGATATATTAACTGATAAAGAAGTAGAAGAGGGTTTAGGTAATTTTAACAATTTAAAAAGGTAAATTCTTTTTTAAAGCTATCTATTGCTTTTGAATTCGCAATAAAAAATTTTTAAGCTTATTATATAAAAGAGAGCTATTTAATAGGAATTTAGTTTGTTTTTTACGAAAATTATCTTTTTTTTCATTTTTACCTTGTTCTTTCTATTGCCCATAAAAAAAGGAATAGAACCTCCAAAATACATTGCAGAATTAAGATACATCAAAGTTTTATATCCATGTAAATCTTTTTCAGAATCCATTGCTAATCCTGTTGCCAAAAGCAAACCTCCTGTTATAGAAAGTGTATATGCCCAAACTTTATTTTGTTTTCTTTTTTTGTTAAAGTAAGCCAATTCCTTTAAATCTTTATTAAAATTGACATCGTTAAAAGTATAAGAATTTAACTTTAACTCTAATTGATTTAAGTTTTTAATA
>CBFHKA010000010.1:0-8601 GCA_965656305.1 Polaribacter sp.
TTCCAACATGATAAGCTCCTGTTCCAGCAGAATCTACAAAAATTTGATTTGTATTTATTTTAGATTGCAAAATACCTTCTGCTAATGGAGAACGACAAATATTCCCCAAACAAACCATTAGTACTTTTATCATAGTGATTTCTATTTTGTATAAAAAAAAGATTCCTGCGAAAGCAGGAATGATAATTAAAACGTTAACTTCTTGGTTAAGTCGTCTACATATTTCCTAAACTGCTTATCTGTTTCAGTTAAGTTGTCCACTGTTTTACAAGCATGTAATACAGTTGCATGATCTCTTTGTCCAATCTGATTTCCTATACTAGCTAAAGAAGTTTTTGTTAATCTTTTAGCAAAAAACATAGCTAACTGTCTTGCTTGAACTATATGACGTTTACGAGTTTTAGATTGTAAAGTAGCTACATCCATATCAAAGTATTTAGAAACTTCTTTCTGAATGTAATCGATGGAAACTTCTTTTTTGGTGTTTTTAACAAACTTATCTACAATCTGTTTTGCCAATTCTAAAGAAAACTCTCTTCTATTAAAAGAAGCTTGAGCAATCATAGAAATTAAAACTCCTTCTAATTCTCTTACGTTAGATTTTATATTTTTAGCAACATATTCTATAATATCATCTGGCATTTCTACACCATCTCTGTACAATTTATTTTGTAAGATAGATATTCTAGTTTCATAATCTGGTGCTTGTAACTCAGCTGATAATCCCCATTTAAAACGAGATAATAAGCGCTGCTCAATATCTTGCATATCTACAGGTGCTTTATCCGAAGTTAAGATAACCTGTTTTCCATTTTGGTGTAAATGGTTAAAAATATGAAAGAATACATCTTGAGTACCAGCTTTACCAGATAAGAATTGTACATCATCAATAATCAATACATCTATCATCTGATAAAAATGAATAAAATCATTTCTTGTATTTGATTTCACAGAATCTATAAACTGCTGTGTAAACTTTTCTGAAGAAATATATAAAACTGTTTTGTCTGGATATTTATCTTTTATATCAACACCAATAGCATGTGCTAAATGTGTTTTACCCAAACCTACACCTCCATAAACCAATAATGGATTAAATGATGTACCTCCAGGTTTATTGGCAACTGCCATTCCTGCAGAACGTGCTAACCTATTTGAATCTCCTTCAACAAAATTAGCAAAACTGTAATTAGGATTTAGTTGAGATTCTATCTTTACTTTTTGTAATCCAGGGATTATAAAAGGATTTCTTAATTCTCTTTTGCTAGCTTCTAATGGAGCAGTTACTCTTTGAGGCTTTAATGGATCTCTATTTGAGCTTGGAATTTTTACAGTCTGTGGTCTGTTACTACTGTAATTATTTTCCATTTTTACATCGTAAACCAATTTGGCGTCATTTCCTAATTGTCTTACTAATGCAACACGCAAGAGTTTAATATAGTGTTCTTCTAACCATTCATAAAAAAATTTACTTGGCACTTGAATAGTCAATGCTTCTCCTGAAAGTTTAACCGGTTTTATAGGTTCAAACCAGGTTTTATAAGCTTGTGGCTTAATGTTGTCCTTTATAAAAGACAAACAGTCAGTCCAAACGGATTCAGCAGTGTTACTCATTTAATTACTTTGTAATTTTTTTGGTTAAAAATTGTAGGTTAAAAAGAACCTTTACCCCTTTTTCTTTAAGCACTACAAAAGTGTGAATAAAATTCAGTAAAAAAAAATCAAATTGCTATTGATTATTAATTATTTTTTACGTACACTAGCAATGAATTTTTATTAAAAAATATTGAAAAAATCAACAACTAAAACAAGAGTTAGATATTCAGAAACCGATCAAATGGGTGTTGTTTATCACGGAAATTATGCTCAATTTTTTGAATTAGGCAGAACTGAATGGCTACGTAAACTTGGTGTTACTTACAAAGATATGGAAATTAACGGGATAATGTTGCCTGTAATTTCCTTAACCTGTAATTTTATTAAATCAGCAGTATATGACGATATGCTAACCATTGAAACTTTCTTAGTAAAAAAACCAATGGTAAAAATTGAGTTTGACTATAAAATTACCAATCAAAATGATGAATTGATTTGTACTGGTAATTCTGTTTTAGCTTTTATGAATTCGAAAACAATGAAACCTACTAGGTGTCCTAACCATTTATTAGAAGGCTTAGGGTACTAAAAGTGTTTTTATTGTAAAGTTGCCTTTATCATTCTATCATTTTCAAACAAGTCTTTTCGTAACTCTATGTTTTTAAAACCTTTATCTTTTAACATTTCTATAGTTTCCTTTCCTAAATATTGATTAATCTCAAAAAACAATATTCCGTTTTCTGAAAGATGCATCTTAGCTAATTCAGCTATTTTATCATAAAAAATTAATGGATTATCGTCAGCAACAAACAAAGCCAAATGAGGTTCGTTTTGTAGTACATTATTTTGTATTTCTACTTTTTCCAATTCTCTAACATAGGGTGGATTAGAAACAATGATATTATATTTTTGAGGCAAGCTTTCAGTTTTTAAAATATCTATCTCAAAAAAATCAATATTTACATTATTAAGTTTGGCATTTTTATTTGCAATTTTTAAAGCTTCACTAGAAACATCAATTGCAGTTATATTTGCTACTGGCAAATTCATAGCCAAAGAAATCGGAATACATCCAGTTCCAGTACCTATATCTAGAATAGAAATTGATTTTCTTTCTTCCAAGTTCAAATTCCTAACTTCATCTAAAACCCACTCTACCAATTCTTCAGTTTCTGGTCTTGGAATTAAGGTATTTTCATCAACATAAAAAGGATATCCGTAAAATTCAGTTTTACCAATGATATATTGAATCGGTTCTTCTTGTTGCAATCTTTCTAATGCTACTTTTAAAATCAATAATTGTTTTTCATCAATTTTAAAATCTGGTTTTAAGACAGTGTCAATTCTTTGTAAACCTAAGTAATCTTCTATCAACAAAAAGAAAAAAGTATCTATTTCTGTAGTTGGATAGGTTTCAGAAAGTGAGTTTTTGAAAAAAAGTTTAAAGTCTTTTAATATCATATTTTCTTTATCATCCAAACATTACAAGAATAATGGCAAGTATTTCCCATAGGTTTTTCTAAATCTTTAAAACCATATTTTTTGTACAATTTCACAGCAGCTTCCATATAGGGCAAGGTTTCTAAATAACAATTTTCAAAACCCATTTCTTTTGCTTTTTCTAAACAAACTGAAATCAATTTAGTCCCTAAACCTATTCCTCTTGCTACTGGCAAAAAATACATTTTTTGAAGTTCGCAAGTGTTTCCTTCAAAATTATCTAATTGCGCAATTCCTCCTCCACCAACAACTTCATTCCTATACTCTACAACAAAATAGGCTGCTTTTTCTTTTTGATACGTTTCAAACATTTTATCTGTAGCTACATCTTCATAAGCAGTACCCGTTCTTGGAGCTCCCATTTCTACAATTACATTTCGAATTACATCAGCTAATTGCAAATTGTCTTTTGATTCTATTTCTCTAATGATAAAATCTTTACTTGTCATTTATTCCTGTATTTTTGCAAGAGCAAGTTACCTAATTTTTTAAAATTTATCGATGAGAAAAACATTCTATTTTTTAGCTTTATTGACAATTATTTTTAGTTGTTCTGTAAATAAAGAACCTGTTTTTATTAAGATAGATGGTATAAAAGTAATTAGTTTTGCAAAAGACACTATTCGATTAAAAGCAAATGCCTTTTTTGAAAATCCAAATGATGTTGGTGGTAAAATTTCTACTGATAACTTATCAATACTGGTAAATAATATTGAAGTTGCTCAGGTTTCTGCTGATGATTTTAAAGTACCTGCAAAAGATAAATTTACAATTCCTTTAACAGCAAAAGTACCTACAATAAAGTTATTGAATACTAATAAAAATGGTGTTTTAGGAGGTTTAT
This sequence comes from Polaribacter sp., assembly GCA_965656305.1. Lineage (GTDB taxonomy): Bacteria > Bacteroidota > Bacteroidia > Flavobacteriales > Flavobacteriaceae > Polaribacter. Next base: position 3,941 of record CBFHKA010000010.1, read on the forward strand.
TAAATTCCTTAATTTCTAAAAAAGTAAATGTTAGAATTAAAGGAAATTTAGAATATGTTGTTTTTGGCTTTAAAAAAGGGTTTTTAGTAGACAAAACTGAAGAAATAAAAATTAAATTTTAAGTTAATTATTTTACTTCTCACATAAATAAATAGAAATTATCAATCACAAAATTTACATAAAACGTTGTCTGCAAATTGCTAAAAACGGAATTGGAACTGCAAGGCCAAATCCAAGTGTTGGTGCTGTTATTGTGCATCAAAATAAAATTATTGGTGAAGGTTTTACCTCTAATTATGGAGGCAATCATGCTGAAGTTAATGCTGTAAATTCAGTTAAAGACAAATCACTATTAAAAGAGGCTACAATTTATGTAACCCTAGAACCTTGTTCTCATTTTGGTAAAACACCTCCTTGTGCAGATTTATTGGTAAAACATCAATTTAAAAATGTCGTAATTGGCTGTATTGATACCAATAGCTTAGTTTCAGGAAAAGGAATTGAACGTTTGCAAAAAGCTGGAATCAATGTAATTGTTGGTGTTTTAGAGGATGAATGCAGAAAACATCATAAACGTTTTTTTACAATACAAGAGAAAAAAAGACCTTATATCATTTTAAAATGGGCAGAAACTCAAAATGGTTTTATCGCTCCATTAGAAAGAAACACTCAAGCTCCTGTTTGGATTTCCAACAAATATTCTCAGCAACAAGTTCATAAACTACGTGCAAAAGAACACGCAATTTTAGTAGGTACAAATACAGTTATTGCTGATAATCCTAAATTAAATGTTAGAAGTTGGACAGGAAACAATCCTATACGTATTGTATTAGACAGTAAATTACGAATTCCTAAAAGTGCTAATGTTTTTGATGGAAGTGTGAAAACTATTGTTATGTGTGATGAAGGAAGTCTGAAGATGGAAGATGGAAGTTGGAAGAAGGAAGTTGGAATTGAGAATTTAATTTTCGAAACTATAAATTTCACTAAAAACATAGCCGAACAAATTTGCGAAGTTTTGCATAAACACAAAATTCAATCTGTAATCATTGAAGGTGGTACACAAACTTTACAAACTTTTATAGATGCCAATTTGTGGGATGAAGCAAAAGTTTTTGTTGGGAAAAATACGTTTAACAAAGGGATTAAAGCGCCGATTTTATCCGCAAAAATTACATCACAAGAAAAAATTAAAACCGATATTTTAAAAACATACACAAATGATTAAAAACATCATCTTCGATTTTGGAGATATTTTTATCAATTTAGACAAGCAAGGAACTTACAAAGCTATGGCTGCTTTGGGTGTTACAGAAATTACCCAAGAAATGATTGAAGTGTATCATCAATATGAAAAAGGATTGATGACTACTGATGAATTTATTGCCTTTTATTACAACAAATTCGGAATTCCAAAAGAAGACTTAGTGAATGCTTGGAATGCTGTTTTATTAGATTTTCCAAAAAGTAGATTAGATTTCCTTACAGAACTTGCTGAGTGTAAAAAATACAGATTATTCTTATTGAGCAACACTAATGATTTACATATAAAATGGGTACAGAATTCTTTGGGTGATGCATTTTACAATAAATTTAAAAGCGCTTTTGAACAATTTTATTTATCGCACGAAATTCATTTCAGAAAACCAGATGTAGAAATTTATGAATTTGTTTTAAATGAAAACAACTTAATTGCTGATGAAACTTTATTTGTAGATGATTTAAAAGAAAATACAGACTCTGCCAATACTTTAGGAATTCATACGTGGAATTTAACTCCTAAAAAAGAAGATGTTACCGAACTTTTTTCCAAAAACAATTTCAATTGATTTACCTTGTTTTAAGCATTATTATATCATCAGGATTATTTGTCATTTTTAAATATTTTGGCATTTATAAGGTTGATGTATTAAAAGCTATTTTTATCAATTATGTAGTGGCTTTTATTTTAGGGTTTATATTTGCTGAAAGAGATTTTTCTGTGATGGAAATCCCTAACCAACCTTGGTTTTATGGTGCATTATTTTTAGGAGCATTATTTGTTTCTATCTTTTTCATTATGGCAATGACTGCTCAAAAAAATGGAGTTTCTGTTGCTTCTGTTGCTGGAAAAATGTCAGTAGTTATTCCAGTTTTCTTTGGTGTTTTTTTATACAATGAATCTGTAACTATTTTAAAAATACTAGGAATAATTATTGCTTTAGTTGCAGTGTATTTGACAGCTGTAAAAGAAGAAAAAACTGCAGAAAAAAATGCAGGATTGCTTTTCCCTATTTTACTTTTTTTAGGTTCTGGAGCTATTGATACTACATTAAAATATGTAGAAGTAAACTATGTACCTAAAGAAGATGTTTCAATTTTTTCGGGAAGTTTGTTTGGTATTGCAGCATCTATTGCACTAATTATTTTATTGATAAAATTTATTATCAAACGAACAACTTTTGGAATTAAAAATATCATTGCTGGAATTGTTTTAGGAGTTCCAAACTATTTTTCAATTGTGTTTTTAATTAAAGCTTTGCAAACAGAAGGTTTTGAAAGTTCTACCTTATTTACCATAAACAATGTAGGTATAGTAATCCTTTCTACCATTATTGGTATTATTCTATTTAAAGAACAATTTAGCGTGAAAAATAAAATTGGTGTTGCATTAGCAGTATTAGGAATTGTAATTGTAGCTTTGGCTTAACAACTTTGTTATTCTCTTGAAAAAGGGAATCCTTACTAATTTTGTTCAAATCACAATTTTTCAAAAAAAACAACAATTATTGCTTTACAATTACACAATGGAAGATGTTTACAAAACCATTCTAAAACCTTCAAAAGAAACACTTTTCAAAGATAGAAATAGTAAGTTTTTCGGTTATGCTTTTCCTGTTTTAAATGAAGATGAAGTAAAAAACTGTTTAGATGAGTTGAAGAAAAAACATCATGCTGCTCGTCATTTTTGTTATGCTTATCAAATAGGCATTGAAGATATCAAATACAGAGCTAATGATGATGGAGAACCAAACAATTCTGCTGGAATGCCAATTTACGGGCAAATCCAATCTTTTAAAGTGACTAATATTTTAGTGGTTTCTGTGCGTTATTTTGGAGGTACTAAATTAGGTGTTGGTGGTTTGATAAATGCTTACAGAACTTCTGCTCAAATTACTTTAGAAGCTTCTGAAATTACAGAAAAAACAATTGACATTTTTTACAAATTGAATTTTGGTTACGATTTGATGAACAAGGTAATGCGCATCATCAAAGAAAAAAACATCACTATTGTCAATCAAAAAATGGAATTGGCTTGTGAGTTTGAAATTTCTATAAGAAAAAAAGAAGCACAAACTATTTTTGATATTTTTGAGAGTTTGTATAAGGTTGATATTCAAACTTTAGCATAAAATCATAAAGAATATTTAAGCAATTTTAACTATATTTGAGATGTTATAATATTTTCTTTTAAAATTCTCAAATAATATTATAATTAAATCCATAAGACCTATTTTACTAATCTCATGAAAAAAAAATATAGTTATCAAGAGTTAAAAAATCAAGTTTTAGAACTCGAAAAGCAAAATGAACTTTTACGTTTAGAATTAAAGGGTCAAAGAAATGAAAAAATAAAGGAAAATCTTGCTACAGAACAACACCTCTTTAAAACGCTTATGGATAACATTCCAGATCATATTTATTTTAAAGACAAAGAAAGTCGTTTTATAAAGAGTAATAAGGCTCAAGCAAAAAGTTTTGGCCTTAATGACCCAGATGAAATGATTGGAAAAACTGATTTTGACTTTTTTACAAAAGAACGGGCACAATTAGCTTTTAAAGATGAACAAAACATTATTCAAACAGGATGTCCTATCATTTCAAAAGAAGAAAAAAAAGTGTCGATTGATGGTTCTACTTCTTGGTCATCAACTACTAAAATTATTCTTATTGACTACAAAGGAGAAGTGATAGGAACTTTTGGATTGTCTCGAAATATTACAAAACAGAAAGATGCAGAAGAAAAATTATTAAAATTAAATGAAGAACTAAAGGAAATAAACACCATAAAAGATAAATTATTTTCAATAATAGGGCATGACTTAAGAGGCCCTTCTAACAACATTATTGGCCTATCAGCTCAACTACTAGAAAATATTGATGTTTTCGATAAAGAAGAAATTAAAATGTTTTTGGTTTTCATAAATTCGGCAGCACAAAACACTACTATTTTATTAGAGAATTTATTGAACTGGGCCAATACTCAGACTGGGAAAATTGTTTTTAATCCACAAAAAATATGTTTCTCTGAGATAACTAAAGAGGAGATATTGCTTAAAAAATCAATAGCAGAGAGTAAAAATATTACTTTAAACCAAACTACGTCTGATAAAATTGAGGTGCTGGCTGATAAAAATATGCTAAAGGTAATTTTGCGAAATCTTATTTCTAATGCTATTAAATTTACCAATTCTGGAGGAAAGATAAATGTCACTGCAATTGCAAAGAAAAAAGAGGTTGAAATTACAGTCTCTGATAATGGCGTAGGAATTAAGGAAGATATGCTTAAAAAAATATTTAAATCGAATACTAAATCTACTACTTTAGGCACAGCAAAAGAAATAGGAACTGGCCTAGGCTTAATACTATGTAAAGAGTTTATTGAAAAACATGGTGGTGAA
>CBFHKA010000011.1:0-8483 GCA_965656305.1 Polaribacter sp.
GCATATTAAAACGTGTTGTTTTGTTGTGATTCCACCAACCTGAAAAACGTGGTAAATCTTTATTTTTAGCATGTTTTTCGTGCACAAATAATCCTGCTAAACTTCCTGGTCCAGAGTTCAAATATTTATAAGTACACCAAGCTGCAAAATCTACATCAGAATCGTGTAAATTGGGTTGAATATTTCCAACTCCATGAGCCAAATCTATACCAACAACGCAATTCTTTGAATGTCCTATTTCAGCAATTCTCTTTAAACCTAAAAACTGACCTGTGTAATAATTTACGCCTCCAATTAAGAGCAAAGCAATTTCATCACCTTGTGTGGAAATGATTTCTTCTAAATCTTCAATTCTTAAAAGTTCTTCTCTTTTTCTTGGCTTCCATTCAATCAAATCCTCTTCCGAAAAACCATGAAATTTCAATTGAGATTGCACTGCATATCTATCAGAAGGAAAGGCATCTGACTCAATAACAATTTTATATTTTGTTTTTGTAGGTCTGTAAAAAGATACCATTAACAAATGTAAGTTTGTGGTTAAGGTATTCATCACCACAACTTCAATAGGTTTTGCACCTACTATTTTCGCCATTTTTTCAGTCAAATATTCATGATAATGCAACCATGGATTTTTAGCTTCAAAATGACCTTCTACTCCTAAATTTGCCCAATCTTCTAACTCCTGATTGATATAAGCTGCAGTAGTTTTTGGCTGTAAACCCAAAGAATTTCCTGTAAAGTATAACCAATCTTTTCCATTTTTATCTTTTGGAATATGAAATTGATCTCGAAGATGAGATAAAGAATCCTGTTCATCTAAATGTTTGGCGAAGGCTAATGTGTTTTCGTAATTCATTCAATTAAAAAGTGATTGTTCTCAAATATAAAACAATCCTAATTCAATTTCAATCTTTTGAGTTTTGATTTTTTGTATTTTCGCTTAAAATCATTTCATGAAAATTTTAAAATATATTTCTTTCTTAGTATTACTTGTTTTGCTGTCTTGTAATGACCATTCTAAAATGATTGCTGAAATGGAAAATATTAGCTCAGCAATCAAAAAAGAGTTTGCTCCTGACAAACGTGTTGAATTGTTTGACATTCAGTTTAAAACGGAAAATGACAAATTGGTTTTAAATGGAGAAACTACTTCTAAAAAAGCGTTTTCTATTCTATTAGATAGTTTACAAAAAAGAAAGTTAGCGTTTATAAATAACGTTCGTGTGCTACCAGATTCTGCTGTTGGAGATTTAAAATATGCAATTGCAAGAAATTCAGTGATTAACATCAGATCTAAACCTAAACATTCAGCTGAATTAGGCACACAAGGTTTATTAGGAATGCTTTTGAAAGTTTTGGATAAAAAAGGTGATTTTTATAGAATTCAAACTCCTGATAATTATATTTCTTGGGTTGATAAAGGTGGCATTACAAGAGTTAACAAAGAGGATTTAGATAATTGGCACCTTCGTAAAAAGATAATATTTATTAAGAATTTCGGATATGTATATGCTGATAAAAGTGAAAATTCTGATATTATCTCTGATATTACTTTGGGTGGAATTTTAAGATTTACTGGTTTGGATCATAATTTCTTTGAAGTAGAATATCCTGATAAAAGAAAAGGTTTTGTAAAAATAGAAGAAGCTCTGCATTACGATTCTTGGATAGAGAATTTAAATCCATCTGAAGAAAACATTGAAAAAATCGCAAAATCTATGGATGGTTTTCCTTATTTGTGGGGAGGAACCTCTAGCAAAGGAATGGATTGTAGTGGATTTACAAAAATGGTGTATTTAATGAATGGTTTTGTAATTCCTAGAGATGCATCTCAACAAATTAATGCTGGTAAAACTGTGGATGAAAATCTTAATTTTACTGATTTAGAAAAAGGCGATTTACTCTTTTTTGGAACAAAAGCAACTCCTGAAAAAAAACGAAGAGTGGTTCACGTTGGTATTTGGTTAGGGAATAACAAAATGGAATTTATTCATGCTTCTGGTAATGTGCATTTGTCTTCTATGGATGCAACTCAGCCTAATTATGATGAATTTAATAAGAATCGATATTTGGGAAGTAAGCGTTATTTGGGTATTGAGGATGAAATGATTATAAATTTGAAAGAAAACATCAAATTATAAATCTAAAATAAGCTTCTAAAGATTCTTGTTTTCAGAGGAATTACAAAATCGTTGGTAAACAAGTTTAGCCCTGATTGAACCTTTCGTCAAGCTCAAGACAGGCTTATTGTTTCAGCTCTTTTGATGAACGAAAAAAGCGAGTATTGAAAGCAGAAAATAGCTTCAAAAAAAAACACCTTTTAGAATTGAATCTTAAAAGGTGTTTATCATTTAAAAGAAGATTAAGGCTAATACAATACTCTAAACTTAATTGTTGCTTCTATATTTCTTAATTTATCAATTACTTCTTTGTTATAATCTTTGTCTAAATCTATAATTACATACCCAACCTTTGGGTCTGTAGATAAATATTGACCTGTAATGTTCAAATCGTAATTTGCTAATATCTCGTTAATTTTAGCTAATACTCCAGGTACGTTTTTATGAATGTGTAAAAAACGGTGCGCATTTGTTTGTCTTGGCAAACGAATATTTGGAAAGTTTACTGCATCTACAGTGTTTCCAGAATTAATATACGCCATAATTTTACTAGGCACAAAATCAGCAATATCTCTTTGTGCTTCTTCTGTACTTCCTCCTACATGAGGAGTTAAAATTACGTTATCTAAACCTTGTAATTCTGTTATAAATTCTCCATTTTTCCTAGGCTCTTCTGGATAAACATCGATAGCTGCTCCTGATATTTTTTTGCTTTTTAAAGCAGCAACTAAAGCTGGAATATCTACCACAAAACCACGTGCTAAATTTACCAATACAGCTCCATCTTTCATTTGAGAAATTTCTTTTTCTCCAAAGAAGTTTTTGTTAGCTGCATTGTCATCAACGTGTAAACTCACTGCATCAGAAATAGATAATAATTCTTCTAAAGTGCTTACTTTGGTTGCATTTCCTAAAGCTAATTTGTCTTCAACATCATAATAATACACATCCATTCCTAAAGCTTCAGCTAAAACCGATAATTGCTTACCAATATTACCATAACCTACAATTCCTAGTTTCTTACCACGAACCTCTCTAGAACCTGCTGCTGTTTTTTGCCATTGACCACTATGTATTTCTGTACTTCTTTGAAATACAGAACGCATTAACATAATAATTTCTCCAATAGCCAATTCTACAACTGAACGTGTATTGCTATAAGGTGCATTAAAAACAACAACACCATTTTCTTTACAGGCTTCTAAGTCTATTTGTTTGGTACCAATACAAAAAGCACTTACTACCATTAATCTTTCTGCAGCAGCAATTACTTTTTGAGTAACTTGTGTTTTAGAACGAATTCCTAAAACATGTACATCTTTTATTTTTTCTATCAATTCGTCTTCAGACAAACTTTTAGAAACTGTTTCTACTGAAAAACCATCTGCAGACAACTTTTTAAAAGCATCTGGATGTACGTTTTCTAATAATAAAATCTTAATTCTGTTCTTTGGGTAACTAATATTTCTTGGCAACTTGTTTACGTATAAAAATTCATCTAAATTTGGAGCAATATGGTCTGCGTTTTCTGTTGTTTTCTCTCTTGAAACGTTCTCTGTATATGCAAAAAACTTATCTGCTACACCAGCTTCACGAGTTACATAATCGCTATAACCATCTCCAATAACTTGTATTTCTCCTTCAAGATTCATATCTCTCAAACACTTGATTTTACCATTGTGTTGAGAAAGTGGATTCTGAGCATCAAAGCTAACAATTTTTCCATTAGTATCAAACTCAAAAGTATTTGCATATACTCTTTCTGAAGGAATATTGTATTCTTTTACAATTGGGTCTATAAATTCTTTGAAACCGCAAGAAATTACATAAATATCATCAGCAAATTCTTCAAAAAATTCTTTATTACTTTCTATAGATTTAGAAACTTGTTTTTTTAGAGCAGTAACCAAACCTTCTAAATCAGACTCGTTTGCTTCAAGCAATTTAATTCTTCTTTCTAAAGATTCTGTAAAGGAGATTTCGCCATCTATTCCTAAATTGGTAATATCAATGATCTCCTGAATAATTGCATCTTTTTTAGGATTGTTTTTAAGCGTAATTTCTGCTAAAACATCTAAAGCTTCAACACGTGTTAATGTGCTGTCAAAGTCGAAAATATAATTTCTTTTTGTAGTACTCATTGCTATGAATTCTTAGTTGAATTTAAGTGGGTAAATCTACAAATATAGTAGGGATTTAAGAAGTAAACTTACAGTTTTATGATATCAATGTAATTTGAGGTATAAACTTCAACAATTTTACTAAAAAGAACTTCTTTTCTTTTAAAAATTATGAAATCCTAAATGAATTAACCACCAAGCAATTGGCAATGCTTCAACCCAAAAAGAACTATAATATTGAGATTGTTTCGTTTTTGCTCTCATCAACAACATAACAACTAAAAAGAAGAAAATCATAAAGGGTGTTTTCATTGCATTTGATGAAGCCAACAAATACTCTAATACTAAAGAAATAACCATTAATATTACCCCTAATCTTTTGGTTTTTTCTATCCCTATTTTTCTGGGAATAGTTTGCAATGAAATGGCATCATATTTTACATCTCTAATATCAAATGGTAAAATCAAAACTACTACAATTAAGAAACGTTGTAACATTAAAAAAACTACATTTAAAGTAATTTCTTTATCGGCATCCACTATTGGAATAAAAACAGTAAAAGCTGCCCAAACTAGAGCAACTACAACAATCTTAAGGTAACTTACTTCTCTTAAATTCTTGTCAAATCCACTTAAAAAAGGGACTGCATACAAAACGGTTAACAAACAAAATGGCATTGTTAAAAAAAATGTTTTAATTGGGATTTGATAGGTATAATAACACAATGCTAAAAAGCAGAAAAAAGAGAATATTTGAATTATTTTCAAATCGTTTGTTAAACTCCTGTGATGTAATTTAGCAACACCTGCATACTTTACAAAATTATAGCCTGTAATTGTCCCGAAAAACATAAAATAATTCATGTTTTCATTATACTCTAAATCAAAATAAATCTCTGTAATTCTCAAAAAAGAATAGACAGATAAGGCAACATGAATACTAGCGTTAATGTAGAAATCAAAAAGGTGTTTTAAAACTTTCATTTCACAAAAATAGGGTTTCTGTTCATAACCTATAAAAATGGTTAATAAATCGATGTGTTTTATTTATTAACGGAAGAAAAATAGCGTCATAATATCCTTATTTTTGTGGCTTCAAATTTTGATTGATTCTAAGTAAATAAATCTTTAACGAAATCGATTGAAGTAAGACTTTATAAAACTAAATTTAATGAACACAAATTCGTTTCAATTAAGACATATTGGCCCTCATAAAAAGGAGCAAGAAACTATGCTTAAAGCAATTAAAGCTGATAGTTTAGAACAACTTATTAATGAGACAGTACCTGATAATATTCGCCTAAAAGAAGATTTAGATTTAGCACCTGCTATGAGCGAATATGAATATTTACAGCATATTACTAACCTAGCTAATAAAAATAAAGTCTTTAAAAGTTATATTGGTTTAGGGTATCATGAAGCGATTGTGCCAAGTGTCATTCAGCGAAATATTTTAGAAAATCCAGGTTGGTATACAGCTTACACTCCCTATCAAGCAGAAATTGCTCAAGGTAGATTAGAAGCTTTGTTAAATTTCCAAACCATGGTTTGTGATTTAACAGGAATGGAATTGGCAAATGCATCTTTATTAGACGAATCTACTGCTGCTGCTGAAGCTATGGCTTTATTGTACGATGTTAGAGAACGTGCCAAGAAAAAAGCAGGAGCTAACAAGTTTTTTGTTTCTGATGAAATTTTACCACAAACTTTATCATTATTACAAACACGCTCTACTCCTATTGGCATAGAATTGGTAATTGGTAATCACGAAAATTTTGATTTTACTGATGATTATTTTGGCGCTATTTTACAATATCCTGGGAAATTTGGTCAAGTTTTTGATTATGAAAATTTTGTAGCAAAAGCCAATGAAAATAACATTAAAGTAGCTGTTGCAGCTGATATTTTATCTTTAGTAAAGTTAAAAGCACCAGGAGAATTTGGAGCTTCTGTAGTTGTAGGAACTACCCAACGTTTTGGAATTCCATTGGGTTATGGAGGACCTCATGCAGCTTATTTTGCGACTAAAGAAAAATACAAAAGAAGTATTCCTGGACGTATTATTGGAGTGACTAAAGATATGAATGGAAAGCGTGCGTTAAGAATGGCATTGCAAACCAGAGAGCAGCATATCAAACGTGAAAGAGCAACAAGTAACATCTGTACAGCTCAAGTTTTATTGGCAGTTATGGCTGGAATGTACGCTGTTTATCATGGGAAAGATGGTTTGCAATTTATTGCTGATGGAGTTCATAATAAAACGAAATTAGTCGCTGATTATTTGGACAAAGCTGGATTTAAGCAATTAAACTCCTCGTATTTCGATACACTTTTAATAGAAATTGATGCTGTCCGTTTAAAACCTGTGGCAGAATCTTTTAAAGTAAATTTCAATTATGTTGATGAGCATCTGATTTCCTTATCAATCAATGAGGCAACTACGCAGAAAGATTTGATGAAGTTGTTTACCATTTTTGGGCAATTGAAAAAACGTCCAAATCCTGTTAAAGAAGAAAATTATGATAGTTTTCCTCAAATACTAACACAAGAACCTTTTCATTCTAGTTTTGAAGTAATTTCTGAGAATGTTATAAGAAACACATCGTTTTTAGAACAAGATGTGTTTAACACCTATCATTCAGAAACCAATATGATGCGTTACATCAAAAAATTAGAACGTAAAGATTTGGCTTTAAATCATGCTATGATTTCTTTGGGTTCTTGTACAATGAAGCTAAATGCTGCTTCAGAGATGTTGCCTTTAAGCAATCCTAATTGGGGAAATATTCACCCATTTGTGCCTTTAAATCAAGCTGAAGGCTATCAAGAAGTTCTCAAAAAACTAGAACATCAGTTGAATATTATAACTGGTTTTGCTGGCACTTCTTTACAACCCAATTCTGGTGCTCAGGGAGAATTTGCGGGTTTAATGACGATAAGAGCTTACCATCAGTCCAGAAATGATGATCACAGAAATATTTGTTTGATTCCAGCTTCTGCTCATGGTACCAATCCTGCTTCTGCTGTTATGGCTGGTATGAAAGTAATAGTCACTAAAACTGCCGAAAATGGAAATATAGATGTCGCTGATTTGCGTGAGAAAGCAGCATTGCATGCTGATGATTTAGCTGCATTAATGGTTACTTATCCTTCTACTCATGGAGTTTTTGAAAGTGAAATACAGGAAATTACCAAAATCATTCACGATAATGGTGGTCAGGTGTATATGGATGGAGCTAATATGAACGCTCAAGTTGGCTTGACCAATCCTGCAACTATTGGTGCAGATGTTTGTCATTTAAACTTACACAAAACTTTTGCCATTCCTCATGGAGGTGGAGGCCCTGGAGTTGGCCCTATTTGTGTTGCGCCTCAATTAGTGCCTTTTTTACCTTCAAACCCAATTATAGCAACTGGAGGAGAGAACGCAATTACAGCTATTTCTGGAGCTCCTTGGGGTTCTGCATTGGCTTGTTTAATTTCTTATGGATATATAACTATGTTAGGTTTTAGGGGTTTGACCAATTCTACAAAAAATGCTATCTTAAATGCCAATTATATTAAAGAACGTTTGAATGGACATTTTAACACATTATACACAGGTGAAAAAGGACGTGCAGCACACGAAATGATTATCGATTGTAGAGATTTTAAACAAAATGGAATCGAAGTGGTTGACATTGCTAAACGTTTGATGGATTATGGTTTTCATGCCCCAACTGTTTCGTTTCCTGTAGCTGGCACAATGATGATAGAACCTACAGAATCGGAATCTATTGCAGAATTAGATCGTTTTTGTGATGCAATGATTTCCATTCGTGAAGAAATTGCAACTGCAACTAAAGAAAACACAAACAACCCATTAAAAAACGCTCCTCATACTCAAGAAATGTTAACTACTGATGATTGGCAATTGCCCTACACTAGAAAACAGGCTGCTTTTCCTCTAGATTATATTGCTGATAATAAATTTTGGCCAACTGTAAGAAGGGTTGATGATGCTTTTGGTGATCGAAACTTAATTTGTTCTTGTAATCCTATTGAGGATTATATGTAAGTAACATGAGCTCGATTTAAAAACTACTGCTTATCACTTAGTTATGATTTATACTATTTAAAACGAATATCATTTGGACTGAAATGGAGAAATCTTAATCAAATTATGAGATTTCTCAGCTACACTGTGTTTCGTTCGAAATGACAAATAACTGGTATTTAATAGAATACACTTCTCTTAATTAGA
>CBFHKA010000012.1:0-76177 GCA_965656305.1 Polaribacter sp.
TAAGAGTAGCATTATCTAGAGCAAGAAAAACGATAAGACAAGAATTAATTAAAAAACACAACTATGGAGTTAGCTAACATAGAAAAATTAGTAGAAAAATACGAGAACGCAGAAACTACTTTACAAGAAGAGGCAATCCTAAGAAACTATTTTACAAAAGAGGAAGTTGCACCACATTTGCAAGAGTATAGTTTTATGTTCAATTATTTTAGTACTGAAAAAGATGAAACTTATACCAAAACCATTGAGTTAGAACCAAAGAAATCGAATAAGAGAAACTTTAAATGGTTATCTATAGCAGCATCAATAGTACTTTTATTTAGTGTATTTATTGGTAAAAATGAATATAATAAATATAGGGCAGAAGTAGAGTTTGCCAAAATAAGTAAGGGGCTAAAGTTAATCTCTTCTAACTTTAAAAAAGGAGAACAAGCAGTAGCTACTTTATATACTTATGAAGCTACCGTAAAAAAAATATTAAAATAAAAAACCAAGTAAATAAGAATAATAAAACCAAGTAAACACAGAAATTATGAAAAAAATAATTTTATTAATAGCATTTGTAGTTGCACCAATGGTAACCAATGCACAGTCTTTTTTTGATAGTTTAGAAGATACAGATGGAGTAGATATGGTAGTAGTTACCAAAGATGCTTTTGAATTGATTTCTAAATTCAAAAATATTAAAATTGATGATAATGAAGGGATGAAAGTCTTTCAGATGATTCAAGATTTAAACGAATTTAAAATGTTTTCTACTGATGATATAGCTGTTGCAGAAAAAATGGAAGCAATGTCTAAAACTGCCATCAAAAAACATAATTTAACACAATTAATGCGTGTAAAAGAAGATGACTCACGAGTTACAATCTATGTGAAATCTACAAAAAATAAAGATTACGTTAGTGAAGTTTTAATGTTTATTAAAGGTATCAGCAAAAAAACAAATAAAGCTTCTGAAGCTGTAATCGTTTCTTTAACAGGTAATATAGATATTAATAAAATGTCTGATTTAGCAGATGCTTTTATCAAAGAAAACAAGTAATAAACTAAGATTTTAAAGTCGGATTTTATTAATCCGACTTTAAATCTATTAAAACATACCCAATGAAAAAATTAACCACCATATGCTCACTAGTATTTTTAGTGATTTTTGCAAGTTCTTGTAAAAATGAAAAATCTTTGCAGAGTTACTTAGTAGATGCTAGTGGAAAAGAAGGCTTCTTTACTGGAGATATACCAGTAAGCTCTGTACTTAGTGCAAAAGCTGATGTTTCTGATAATGTAAAAGAAACGCTAAAAAGTATCAAAAAAATAAATGTTGCTTTCTTAAAAAAGACTGAAGATAATGATACCGCTTATGAAACTGAAAAAGCAAAACTAAAAAACATCTTTAAAGATAATAACGATTACAAAAGCTTAATGGCTATGAAAGCAAAAGGAATGAATGTAAAAGTTTATTATACTGGGGCTACTGATGCAATAGACGAAGTAATTGCTTTTGGTTATAACAAAGAGGCTGGAGTAGGAGTTGCACGATTATTAGGAGAAAACATGAATCCAGCAAAAATTATAGAAATGATGAATAGTGTAAATATGGATGAAGGTGGGCTTAATGGTTTATCTAATATGTTTAAATAGTATAATTATTTCTTTTAAAATAAGCTGTAATCTTTATAAGGTTACAGCTTTTTTACATTCTTTTGGTATACTTTTTGAATTTAACTGCTCATTAACAGCTTCTATCATCATATTTAGTATTTTTGGAGCTTGAAGAAAATGACATTTATGAAGATTCAGAGAATACTATTTTTTTATTTTATGTTGATGAGTTTTACTTTTTTAGCTCAAAACACAACCTACAAAGCAGAAAAAGAAAAAATTAACGATTTAGTGCACACAAAATTAAAAGTAGATTTTAATTTTTCAGAAAAAACAATGAATGGTGAAGCTTGGATAACTGCTAAACCTCATTTTTACAGCACTGATAAAATTACGCTAGATGCAAATTCGATGATTATTCATAGAGTTACTTTAAACAATAAGAGTTTAGATTATCATTATAATGAATATGATTTGATAATTGATTTACCAAAAACGTATCAAAAAGACGAAGAATTTACAATATATATCAAATATACTGCAAGACCAGAAAAGGTTAAAGATGAAGGCAGTAGAGCTATTACAGATGCAAAAGGACTGTATTTTATAAATGCAGGTGGTATAGATAAAAACAAACCTACTCAAATATGGACACAAGGTGAAACAGAGGCAAATTCTGCTTGGTTTCCTACAATTGATAGTCCAAATCAAAAAACTTCACAAGAAATTTATATTACAGTTCCTAACCAATACAAAACACTTTCTAATGGTGAATTGGTAAGTCAAACCAATGCTGGAACAAACAGAACAGATTATTGGAAATTCGACCAAAAACACGCTCCATATTTGGCATTTATGGGAATTGGAGAATTTGAAATTATCAAAGATTTTTACAAAAATATTCCTGTTAACTATTATGTAGAAAAAGAATATGCTCCTTATGCTAAAGATATTTTTGGTTTAACTCCTGAGATGATTGGCTTTTTTGCAGATAAACTAGGTGTTGCATATCCTTGGAATAAATACAGCCAAATTGTAGTAAGAGATTATGTATCTGGAGCAATGGAAAATACCACAGCTGTTGTACATGGAGAACAAGCCTACCAGAAACCAGGACAATTAATAGATCATAATGTACAAGAAAATACCATTGCACACGAAATTTTTCATCATTGGTTTGGAAATTTAGTAACCACAGAAAGTTGGTCTAATCTAACTTTAAATGAGTCTTTTGCCAACTATGGAGAATATTTATGGAGAGCATATAAATACGGAAAAGTTGATGCAGAAATGCATTATTATGAACAAGTAGAAGCTTATAAAAATGGCCAAAATGAAGGTAAAAGTTTAGTGCGTTTCAATTATGATGATAAAGAAGATATGTTTGATTTGGTTAGTTATAATAAAGGAGGAGCCATTTTACACATGTTACGAAATTATTTAGGAGATACTGCTTTTTTTAAAGGTCTAAAGACTTATTTAACAACTTATCAATATAAAACTGCAGAAGTACATCAATTGCGTTTGATATTTGAAGAATTAACTGGTAAAGATTTAAATTGGTTTTTTAATCAATGGTTTTTTGGGGCAAACCACCCTAATATTGAGATTTCTTACGATTATAACACCTTACAAAAAACAGTAACTGTAAATATCATTCAGTTGCAAGCTGAAACCTTTCAATTTCCGTTTGCTATAGATGTTTTTGAAGGATCAAAAAGAACCAGACATCACGTTTTTGTAGATGGTAATGACGCTTCTTTTACATTCCCTTATAACAGGCAACCTAATTTAATTCAAGTAAATGCAGATAATATTTTAGTTTGTACTATTAATGAAAACAAAGTATTGAGCGATTATATGTTTCAACTAAAAAATGCTGATAATTATGCACACAGAAGAGAAGCTTTTTTAGAAGTTGCAAAGCATCAAGATGATAAAACAGCATTTAATGCAGTGGTTAGTGCTTTAGATGATGAGTCATACAAAATTAGAATTTTAGCATTGCAACAAATCGATTTGATTAATAAGTTTTCTAAAAAAGATGCGATTCGAAAAATTATGCAAATGGCTAATAATGACTCCAAAACTTTAGTACAAGCAGAAGCAATACATACTTTAGGTAAGCTTACAGATCCAGAATTGACCTCTATTTTTGTTAAAGGTTTAGAAAGTAAGTCTTACTCAGTTTTAGGAAAATCTTTGGTATCTATGTATTATGTGGATAAAGAATTGGCAATAAAAAAGTCTAAATCTTTACCAGATGAAGTGCGTCAAATATTAGCAACACCATTAACTCAAATTTTTATTGAAGAAAAAGACGAGTCTGAATTGCCTTTTATTGCAAAGTCAGTAGTTTCTGGGATGTTTTTGGCTAATGATGATGCTATAAAAACGTTATATCAAAAAGCATTTCAACAAATTTCTGAAAGCAATAATACTGTAGCCATACAAAATATAACAGATGATATGGTTGTGAAAGGGAATCAATACAAAGGTTTTAATTTTGATAAAGTGATGATCAATTTTATGCGTAAAATGGTTGATAATCAAAAGAAAGTAAATAAACCAAACAGAGAAAGAAACATCGAAATTATAAAAACTGCAATGGCTAAATTATTGTAAGGTTTTGTAGTATAATTAAATCATCTCAGAACAGAAAAGAGACTTTTTTTACCATTTAAAAAAAATCTCTTATCTTTTGGAAATGTTATTTTTAAATAAAAAGATTATTAAATATGGTTATGTAAGAGGTACAGAGCCTTTTATTTATGTAGAACAAATATTTGAAAGATTTCAACACTATAAACAGTTTATAGATATTTATGAAAACTAACTTTCAATATTTTTTTTCCAAGTAAAACTTATCGTTAAACCTTTACCTTTTTCTGAGTCAACAGAAATAACACCATTATTATTAGATATAATTTTTTTTACAATAGCAAGTCCAATACCTGTGCTATTTACATCTTTATCATTGGTTTCTAATTTACTGAAAATTTTAAAGATGTTTTGGTGATATCGAGGGTCAATTCCAGGGCCATTATCACTAACCGAAAAAAGATATTCATCCTCTTTTATAGAAAGATCAATATCTATAATAGCCCTTTCTTTATCATTATACTTAATAGAGTTCCCAATCAAATTTTGAAAGACATGTTCTAATTCTATTTTATTCGCATAGATTTCTATATCATCTTTGGGGAAATTTATAATACTTTTATTTTGATGATTAATAAGCTCATTAACATTTTTTAAAATACTATTAAAACCAAATGATTCTTTATGCTTATTTCCTTTAGCTACTTTAGAATATTCTAAAAGACTGTTTATAGAAGCTTCCATTTTAGATAAAACTTCTTTCATCATGGTTAAATGAGATGCTGTGTTTGTATCTAATTTATCTTTTAAATCTTCTTCTATAAAAGAAGCTAAAGAATAAACAGATACTAAAGGCGTTTTTAAATCATGAGAAACAATATGATTAAAGTCTTCTAATTCAGTATTATTATTCTCTAGAAGCTTTACGTTTTTATTTAATTTTAAATTTACTTTACGTAATTCTTCAGATTGTGCAGATATCTCTCTTTTTTGCTGTAAAGCTAAACTATTTGCTTGTTCTAGTTTATGAAAAGATCTCGAAAATCGTTGTAATAATAACATCGAAATAAATAAGAACACAACAATATAGCCTAATTTTACATAGATTAACGCAATTTCATTTTCTTCAATAAAAAATAAAATATGCGCTAAAAAGGTAAGTGTAGCAATAATAATATTTATCAATAATAATTTAGAAATATTACTTTTTGCAATAATAGATTTTATGATGATATAAAAGATATAAGTAATATTAATCAACATAAATATTAGAAAAGGGATAATTAACTCTGTAAAATAAGGTGCAGGCAATATAATTGCTAAAGAAATGAATGTAATAATAATATAAGTTACTATTTTAGTATACCATTTGTGCACGAAATTTTTAAGTATTAAAGCAAAAAAGAAACTGGCACAATAGCCAACAATATAAGAGGCTATATATTCTAATTTGGCAAGAAAAACCCAATTGATATCTTCAAAAACCTTAGAAAAAGTAGCATACCTATCGTTTAAAGTATGGTAAGACAACGCTATACACATTATAGAAAAATAAAGTACAGCTTTATCTTTATGCCAATACAACAAATAGAAAATTAAAAACAAAAGACCAATAAATGAAAAACTTCCAACAGATACCATATCTGTAATTAATTGCAATGATTTTCTATAAAAAAGAATATCAGTTTCTCCTAAAAGAACAGGTGTAGTTATTCCTGCTTTTTTATTGTAAAAATTTGCGACTTGGATAACAACTTCAAAATCAGTTTTATCAGAATCTAGAGGAATAATTTTGGTAAACCTTCTATGTAAAGTATTTTCTTTAGTTGTTCCAATACTACCTGTTTCTAAAATAAAAACACCATTTACCCATATTTTATAAGAAGCTATAATTCTAGGGATATAAAGCGATACGTTTGGCCTTTCTTTTGGAATAGAAAAATTTATTTTATAAGTAGCATAACCAAAAGCAGGAAGATTCTTGTTGTTTTTATCTAAATAATTTGTCCAAGAAGTAAGTTTTACAACATCTAAAGGTTTTTGATTTTCGAACTCGTTAGGTTGTATAAAACTGTTCCAGTAAAATTCCCAATTATCATCTAATTTTATTCCATTTTTTTGAAGTAAATCTGTTGTATTGAAATTTAATGTCTCATTTTTATTTTCTTGAGCATATACTCCACAAAAACTTTGAAGGCTAAAAAGAAGAAAAAGGATAAAAGAAGTATAGAATTTCAATAGCATAAATTTTAGTATTTAAAAATAGGTAAAATAGTTCGACTTTCAAAAAAAATAATGTGTACGATTTAGCTCATTACTTTTGTATTACTTATAAACTAACTCACTAATTTTCAATCATTAAATTTGATTGTTTTGCCTTTTGATGTAATTCTATTAATTTGAGTGCACTTTTATGATTGTTAAGCGTAACCATCTAACCATTAAAATATAGGAAAATTATAATTTTGCTTTGCTAGTTTTTTTTTGATTATAGATTTATTATTTAATTTCAATAATCAAAAAAATACTCAAACTAAGAATAATCGTTTATATTTATCAAAATAAATAACAGGTTAAAATTAGTTATCTAAAACTGATAATTCTCATATTTCTTGTTTTAATCCTGTACTATTTTTGTTCCGTTTAAACGATTAAGCATAAACAAACTATTATAAATAACAATGTCAGAAGAGCAACCAAAATCTTATAAAGAAAAACGCAAAAAGTCTAGCGAATTTAAAAAAAGAGAAGATTATTTAGAACATGAACTTTTAATAATGAAGTTTAGAAGGTGGAGAATTCATTTGCCCTTTAGAGATTTTAATATAGAATTTGAAGATTTAGTACCAGCTTTAGCAGCTACAATAGGTAAAGTAGTTATGGTAACAGCAATGGTTGCCGCTTTTGCTGTTCAGTTTGGTTTAGCACCAGAGTTTGTAGCAGAAAACGTACGTTATGAATTGTTAATTGCTGGAGGTATTTTTGTTATTATTTTTTCGGCAATCTTAAATCCACGAGCCAATTTAGCAGGTACACATGGCCCAATGATTCCGTTAATACCCATAATTGCAGCTGCAGGTGGGCATCCACTTGCATTAGGAATTTTAATTGGTGTTTTTGGTCTTATTTTAAGTATTACTAAAGGTGGCTCTAAATTAATGTCTTTAACAGGAGTGGGCGTACGTGGAGGTTTATTAATTTATCTTGGTGCAGTAGGTTTAATTTCTCAAATTTCAAAATTTGAATCTTGGTCTGTAGCAGAAAATGCAAGTACGGTTTCTTTTGTTGTTATTGGTATTACCATATTAATATATGCCTATTTAGCACGTATTAAAAAAAGATGGTTAGCCATACCTTTATGTTCTGCAATAGCAGGAATAGTGGCGTATGCAATGGGTGTAAATTTTGAATTTACAACCACACCAGGATTGCCACATATGAGCCCTTTTTGGTGGTGGGGAGAAAATACAGGATGGCAATTAGGCTGGCCTGACTTTGGGCACTTTATAGCTGTTATTCCATTTGCAATATTAGCTGTAGCTATGTGGTCTCCAGACTTTTTAGGACATCGTGTTTTTCAAGAATTAAATTATCCCAAAAAAGCAAAAGATGTTTTAATGGATGTAGATGATACTATGGCAGTTTCTTCCATTCGTCAAGTTGTAGGAGCTTTCTTAGGAGGTGGAAATATAGCTTCTTCTTGGGGTACTTATATGATACCTGCTGCAATTGCAAAAAGACCTATACCAGGTGGTGCTGTTTTAACAGCAATTTTATGTGTTTTGGCTGCTGTGTTTGGTTATCCAATGGATTTAGCCATGTGGGAACCTGTGTTAAGAGTTGCTTTAATTGTTGGGGTGTTTTTACCTTTATTAGAGGCTGGTATGCAAATGGTTCAAAAACAAAACGATTCTTTAAGTGCAGGTACTTGTATTTTTGCTTGTGCTTTTGTAAACCCAGTATTTGGTTGGGCATTAACAATGTTGTTAGATAATATGGGTTTAATAGGTGATCGTGAAAGAGCAAAAGAATTAACGTTAAAAGAGCGTTTAATTATACCTGGTGCTATGTTTATAGTTTGTGTAGTTTCATTAGCTTTAGCTGGTCAATTACCAGGAATACCTGGTATGTTTTAATATTATTGGGTTTCCTAAATCGTATAAAGCAACTTCAAAAGAGGTTGCTTTTTTTATGCTTTTAATCACTTTCTCTTTAAATATTTTTCTTCTTTTTCCTAATCTGTTACTACATTTTAATACGCAATGCTATGGGTTTTCGAATTTTAAATTTTCTTTAAGTAGCAGAAAGTAGTTGCTATTTTAGAGCATAAATCAAAGAAAAAAGCAGAAAAAGATGAAGTTTTAAGAAATTTTGTTTAAAACCACACCAAAATCATAGAATAGAATGCCAAAAACAAAGTGAATATAGGGTGCTTAAAAGTCGAAAAAGGTAGAAAAACAGCTAGCTATAAAAACATCATAGTGTCTCTGGTAAAACAAATTAGAAAAGAAATGGCTTACTTATCAATAGATAATCAACCCTGTTTTTGTGAAGAACTACAAGGGATTTGTGAATAACTAAAGCTTTCAAGTTAAAGCAAGTACTCGTAATTTTACACCATTCACAAAGCAAGTATCTTTTGTTAAATTATCAAGAAAATGCTCATAACTAGTTAATAAGTTAGAGAATAAATTACAAAAGGATCACTTATCTTTGTTAAATGCAAAAAGCCTTAAAGCTGGTGCAATAAGACCTTTTGTAAAACCGGTAACACTGTAAAAAGTATTGTTAGTTTCGTTTTCGTACTTCAAAATTACAATACTTCTTACAGCTTACCAAAAAATATTTTGTTAATATTTTAAAAGCAGTACACCAGACTGCAATTGGTAAATTATGATTTAAGTTTTTTAGTATCAGGCTCCTATAACCTATGGGTTGTAGTCTATTGTTTAAAATCGTAAGCAGTAGTATACCTATGTATAGAGCAAAAAAAGCGAATCTGTAAGAGGTGTCTGTATTGCTACCTCTCTAAAAGTAATACATTTAAATTTTAATTACATGTCTATAAAATACAAGACATTACCGAGGAAAAATCCTCAAGATCTGGCAGCGCCAGAAAAATACTATGCAGCCGTAAAACCAAATGGAAGCGTAGATTTTGAAACTTTAGCAGAAATGATTTCTGAACAATGTACAGTAACAGACACAGATTGTTTGGCTGTATTAAATGTTTTAGAAAAAAACATTGTAAGAGAACTCAAACAAGGGCGTATTGTTCGTTTGGGAAAATTAGGAAACTTTCAAGTAAGTCTAAGTTCAGAAGGGTTTGACACCCCTGAAGAAGTTACTGCAGAAGCCGTTAAAAAATCTCGCATTTTGTTTCGTCCAGCAAAGAAAATGAGAGCACTGTTAAAGAATCTCAGTTTTAGTAAAGCGAGTTAGCGTCATTGCGAAAGCCTGTTGCGAGGCACGAAGCAAACTGACTGAAGCTATCTGTTAGTTTGTAAGATTGCTTCACTATGTTCGCAATGACGAGCAGAATGATTAAAATTAGTTTAAAACGGTAATAATGCAAGTTATTGCCGTTTTTTTTGCCCTTTTGTTACCTCCATTGCAACCGGATGCAACTTTTATTGCGTCCTGATGCAACAAAAATTGGGTACTGATGCATTAAAAATTAAGTTCTGAGCCAACTTTTTTACCAAAAAACCAAATAATTAGACACTTTTACAACCCATATTCATACCATAAAGCAGCTCATTTTCCATAAAAAAAGATTTCGCTTTTTTGCAAATTCCCCTTGTCTATTCCATCAAAATTGCTAATTTTAAAACAAAAACAAATTGCTATCATTTATGAATCTTTTTTCATAAAAAACTACAACCAAATAAATGTCAGAAAACCAATTACAATTGCATCAAACCTTATGGAATATTGCCAACGATTTACGAGGTAATATGGATGCTGATGATTTTAGAGATTATATACTAGGCTTTATCTTTTACAAATATTTAAGTAAAAAAATGTCTTTGCATGCCAATGCTATTTTAAAACCAGATGGTTTAACGTATTCAGAAGTTATTGGGCACGAATCAGAAGAATTGCTACTACAAGAAATAAAACACGATGCTTTAGATGCTTTGGGTTATTTCTTAACACCAAACGAATTATTTAGTGAATTAGCCAAAAGAGGAAATTCTGGAGGCGTAAATAAATTCATTTTAGAAGATTTACAAAAAGTACTGACGAATATAGAGCAAAGTACAATGGGTAGCGAATCTGAAGACGATTTTGGAAACCTCTTTGAAGATTTAGACCTAACCAGTAGTAAATTAGGAAAAACAGAAGAAGCCAAAAACGAACTCATTGTAAAAGTATTAATGCATTTAGAAGGCATTAGTTTCGATTTAGAAAACAATGAAAATGATTTGTTGGGTGATGCTTACGAATATTTAATTGGTCAGTTTGCATCTGGAGCAGGGAAGAAGGCAGGAGAATTTTACACACCACAACAAGTTTCTAAAATATTAGCACAAATTGTAACTACAGACAAAGAGCGACTAAAATCGGTGTACGACCCAACTTGTGGTTCTGGTTCTTTATTATTACGTGTTGCAAAAGAAGTAAAAGAAGTAGGTTCTTTTTTCGGACAAGAAAGCAACCCAACCACCTACAACTTGTGTAGAATGAACCTAATTATGCACGATGTACATTACAAAAAGTTCGATATTTATAATGAAGATACCTTAGTAAATCCATCTCCAAAACATATAGACCAACGTTTTGAAGCCATTGTAGCAAACCCGCCTTTTTCTGCAAAATGGAATCCAGATAGTATTATTAGTGACGATCGTTTTTCTCCTTATGGAAAAATGGCACCAAAAAGTAAAGCAGATTTTGCCTTTGTACAACACATGATTCATCAGTTAGATGATAATGGAACAATGGCTTGTGTTTTACCTCATGGTGTTTTGTTTAGAGGCGCTGCAGAAGGACATATTCGTAAATATTTAATTGAAGATAAAAACCAATTAGATGCTGTTATTGGTTTACCTTCTAACATCTTTTTTGGTACAAGTATTCCTACATGTATTTTGGTTTTAAAGAAAAATAGAGAACACAACAAAGACATTCTTTTTATAGATGCCAGCAACCATTTTGAAAAAGTAAAAACACAAAATGTAATTACAGATGCACATTTACAAGAAATTATAGACACCTATAGAAATAGAGCAACCAAAGACAAATACAGTTATGTAGCCAGTTTAGACGAAGTAAAAGAAAACGACTACAATTTAAACATACCAAGATATGTAGACACCTTTGAAGAAGAAGCACCTGTTGTTTTAGAAGACGTTGCCAAAGATTTAAAAGCATTAGAAACAGACATTGCCAAAACAGATGCAACAATAGCAGATTTCTGTAAACAGTTAAATATTGAAACTCCTTTTTAATGGTTATAGAAAATAAAAACATATTAATTCCTAAACTTCGTTTTAAAGAGTTTAAAAGTGAATGGAAACGTAAGAAATTATGTGAAGTTGCTAAAGTTATTACAGGAAGTACACCTTCAACTGCAAATAGAGAATATTATGATGGAGAAAAATTATTCGTTTCACCAGCAGATATTCAAGGAAATAGATACGTTTATAAAACCAAAACAAGTTTAACTGATTTAGGTTTTTCTAAAGGAAGAAAAGTTAAAAAAGGAAGTGTATTGTTTGTTTGTATTGGTTCTACAATTGGAAAAGTAGCTCAAACAAATGAAGATAGTATAACGAATCAGCAAATTAATGCTTTAGAAAATAAAGAAGATTATTCTAATGATTTTATTTATTCTCTATTAGATTTAAAAGGCAAGAAAATTAAATTATTAGCAGGTGTTCAGGCAGTTCCACAAATTAATAAAACAGATTTTTCTAATTTAAAATATAGCTTCCCAACCCTCCAAGAACAACAAAAAATAGCCGCATTTTTAACAGCTGTAGATGATAAAATACAACAATTAACCAAAAAGAAAACCCTTTTAGAGCAGTACAAAAAAGGGGTTATGCAACAAATTTTTAGTCAGCAATTGCGTTTTAAAACTGATGATGGTTCTAGTTTTCCTGATTGGGAAGATAAGAAGTTGGGGGTATTAGTTAAAATAAAAAGTGGGTCAAGTCCTTCAAATTATATTTTTGAAAAAGAAGGAGAATTTCCTTTCTTAAAAGTAGAAGAATTAAATAATTCTATAAAATATCAGTCTAAAAGTAGATTTTATTCTAATAATGATAAAGGACTGATTGAGAAGAATTCAATAATTTTTCCTAAAAGAGGAGCAGCAATAATGACTAATAAAGTTAGGGTTAATTCTATTCCTGTAATAATGGATAGTAATTTAATGGCTATTATTCCAATTAAAAATTTACTTAATTCAGAATTTATTTACTATTACATACTTAAAGAAAAACTCTATAAAATAGCAGATACATCAACAATTCCTCAAATTAACAATAAACATATTGAACCTTATAAAATAAACCTTCCTTCCCTAAAAGAACAACAAAAAATAGCCACATATTTAAGTGCTATTGATACAAAAATAGAAAGTCTACAAACACAAATAGCAAAAACACAAACGTTTAAAAAAGGGTTATTGCAGCAGCTGTTTGTGTAGTGTAAATGTTAAAACCAACAAAAAAATGTTAATAAGTATTACTAAATGGTATAAAAAGCGTAATTTTGTGGCAGCACAAAAGCGTATTCTTTGTGTTTTTATAGCATTAGACAGTACATATACTAACAATAATACACCTTCCTTGCCTCTTTACAATGCACACTTGGAAGGTTTTTTCTTTTAATGCTATGTCTAAAAAAAAATATAACAAACCACCCTTATCTTTTAAAGACCAATTAACCCAATTACAAGGTAGAAATTTAACGGTTATAAACCCTACAAAAGCTGTACATTACTTGCAAAGTATTAGTTATTATAGGTTAAGTGCTTACTTTTCACCCTATCAAAAAATTAAAGATACTTTTAATGCAGGTACAACTTTTACACAAATTGTTGAAACCTATATGTTTGATAAAGATTTGCGTCTATTGGTTTTTGATTGTATTGAGCGTTTAGAAATTGCCATACGTACACAGTTTATTTATGCAATGGCATTGCATTATAATGATGCACATTGGCAAGATAATAAAGGTTTATTTGTAAATCCTTTTTACAATAGAATAGGTAATTTAGTAGACCCATATTCTGATTTGCAAAATATTATTTCTAAGGCTAAAACCAAACGTACACCAGAGGTTTTTATAAAACATTATACAGATAATTACAGCACTCCAGCAAACCCACCTTCTTGGATGTGCTTAGAGTTGCTAACTATGGGAGAATTATCGCATATTTACAGAGGATTGCGTAATAATGCAGACAAAAAAAGAATCGCTTCTTTTTTTGATGTGCATCATAAAGTATTTACTTCTTGGTTGCATACACTAACCTATGTAAGAAATTTATGTGCACATCATTCAAGATTATGGAATAGAGATTTGGCAATAGAACCTAACAGACTTTTAAAACCAAAAGGTAATTGGATTGGCGCAAGCTATCAAAATAATAAACGAATGTTTTATTTTTTATGTGTACTTAAATATATGCTAGATAGCGCAAATCCAACCAATACCTTAACAAAAAGAATAGATGATTTATTTCAAAAATATCTATCAGTTCCTATTCAATATGTTGGTATTCCATCTGATGGAAAAGGAAATTTATTAAATTGGAAAAATGAGCCTTTATGGCAATAGAAAAAAAGAAAATGAGTAAAATATCTGAATTACAATTAGAGAATAACTTAATCAAGCAATTGATTGGTTTAGGCTACACAAACGTTACTGTTTTAGATGGAAATGACTTAGTGTCTAATTTAAAAGCACAATTAGAAGCTTTTAATAATTGTACATTTTCAGATAAAGAATTTTCTACAATTTTAAATCATTTAGAAAAAGGGAATGTATTTGAAAAGGCTAAAACTTTAAGAGGTCGTTTTCAGTTTGTAAATGATAGAGGTGAAGCTGCTTACATTCGCTTTTTTAATAGTGAAGATACTTCTAAAAATATTTATCAAGTTACCAATCAAATCACCCAAGAAGGTACTTACAAAAACAGATATGATGTTACTTTATTAGTCAATGGTTTGCCTTTAGTACAAATAGAACTCAAAAGACCAGGTTTAGAAATTAAAGAAGCGTTTAATCAAATTAATCGTTATCAAAGACACTCTTTTTGGGCTACTTATGGGTTATTTCAATACGTACAATTGTTTGTGATTAGTAATGGAGTTATCACAAAATACTTAGCCAATAATAAATTGCAATCTTCTAAACAATGCTTTTATTGGTCAGATGAAAACAATAAAAACATCAAAGAATTAATACCTTTTGCAACTGCTTTTTTGCAAACAGATCATTTAGGAAAAATGATTGCAAAGTATATTGTAAGTAATGAAACGCATAAAATTTTAATGGTGTTAAGACCCTATCAATTTTATGCCGTAGAAAAATTGGTTGCACAAGTACAAAACAATAGCGAAAACGCGTATATATGGCATACAACAGGTTCTGGTAAAACACTGACTTCTTTTAAAGCGAGTCAGATTATTATGAATTTGCCTGCTGTAGATAAAGTGCTTTTTGTAGTAGATAGAAAAGATTTAGACTATCAAACCATGAAAGAATTTAACGCTTTCAAAAAAGATAGTGTAGATGTTACCAACAATACCAATAGTTTGGTAAAACAGTTGGCAGACGATTCTAAATTAGTGTTAACCACCATACAAAAGCTGAATAATGCCATTTCTAAAGAACAGTATAAAAAGAAAATAACGCATTTAAAAACGCAAAAAGTAGTTATTATTTTTGATGAATGCCATAGAAGTCAGTTTGGAGAAACACACAAATTAATTACCAATTACTTTACAAATTCTCAATTATTTGGTTTTACAGGAACACCCATTTTTGCAGATAATGCTTCTAAAAACGACTTAGGAAAAAGAACCACCAAAGACTTATTTGGTGAGTGTTTGCATAAATATGTAATAACAGATGCCATTGCTGATGACAATGTTTTAAAATTCGGAATTGAATATATTGGTCGCTACAAAAAGAAAAACAACACTTTATTAGATATTGATGTAGAGGATATAGACAAAGCAGCTGTTTTTAAAGACGAAAAACGTTTAGAAAAAATTGCAGATTATATTATTAGATATCATGGTTTAAAAACGTTTTCTAAAGAATATTCTGCTTTGTTTGCAGTATCAGACATAAAAACCTTAATTAAATATTACGATATTTTTAAGGCAAAAAAAATAAAAGGAGAACACAATTTAAGAATAGCTACTATATTTTCTTATGGTGCTAACGAAGCTGATGCAGATGCGCAAGATTATTTACCAGATGATGATATTGGTATTGCTGCAGAAGAAAATGCAACCTATTCTAGCCATTCAAGAGAAAAATTAGACGAATACATTGCAGATTATAATGCTATGTATAACACTGCTTTTTCTACAAAAGATGGTGTTCAATTTGAAAATTACTTTAAAGACATTAGCAAACGATTAAAAGAACGAGAAAAGAAATCTTTTAACGATGAAAAAGATAGACTAGACATAGTTATTGTAGTAAATATGATGTTGACTGGTTTTGATGCTAAAAAAGTAAACACCTTATATGTAGATAAGAATTTACGTCATCATGGCTTAATTCAAGCCTTTTCTAGAACCAATAGAATATTAAACGAAAAGAAATCTCAAGGAAATATTTTGTGCTTTAGAAACTTAAAAAAGGCAACAGATGAAGCCATTACCTTATTTTCTAATAAAGAAGCTAATGAAACAATTTTCACTCCAGATTATGAAACTGTTGCAAAGAAATTTGATGAATCATTAAGCGCGTTATTAAAGATTACACCAACACACAAAAGTGTAGCTGATTTGGTAGGAGAGGAGCAACAATTTCAATTTGTACAAGCCTTTAGAAGATTATTAAGAGCTAAAAATGCCTTAGCATCTTATGTAGATTTTGATTGGGAAGATCTAGGAATTGTTGAACAAACTTTTAATGAATTCCAAAGTGAATATTTAGAAATTAAAGATTTTGTAGACCAAAATAGAAGAACTCAAAAAGCATCTATTTTAAATGATATCGATTTTGAGCTAGAACTCATTCATAGAGACCAAATTAATGTTGTTTATATTTTACAATTACTTTCAAAATTAAAGACAACAGATAAAACAGAAGCTGCAAAACAGCATAAAGCCATTATTGATTTATTAGGTAGTGATGTTAAATTAAGAAGTAAACGAGAACTCATAGAAAAATTTATAGAAGAAAATTTACCTTTTATAGATGATGTGGATGCTATACAAGATGAATTTGAAAAATATTGGAAAGATGAAAAAGTTTTAGCATTATCTAAAATTTGTGAAGAAGAAAATTTAGACCAACAACAGTTTAACGCTTTAATTGAAAGTTATGTTTATAATGGCCAAGAACCCATAAGACAAGATATTTTTAAATGTTTAGACAATAGACCAAGTATTTTAAAAGCTCG
The DNA here is from genome assembly GCA_965656305.1 of Polaribacter sp. Classification (GTDB taxonomy): domain Bacteria; phylum Bacteroidota; class Bacteroidia; order Flavobacteriales; family Flavobacteriaceae; genus Polaribacter. The sequence continues at coordinate 16,808 of CBFHKA010000012.1, forward strand.
TGAAATTGGTGAACGTATTATCATAAAGATGAAGAAATACATCAATATTTTTATTGATGGTATGGTTGGGTAAAAGTTTCATTTAATTTTACTATTTTTGTCATAATTGATACCAAAAAGTAAATTATATGATACAGATTGTTAAAGATTTTACACGTTTTGCAAATAATATTGATAAATATATTGAGAAATCTAACTATAAAACAAAGTATTTTATAGAAAATTTAGATATTTCAAAACCTACATTTTATAGAAAAATCAAAGAAACAAGCTTTACTGTTAGTGAGTTAAATATTCTTGCGGAATTAATATTTGCACAAGAATATTATGAATGGAAGATAAAGCAATCTATTGAAAATAGTAGAGAAGAAGTTTTACAAGGAAAGTTTACAACAGCTAGAGAAGATTTAGAAGGTTTGAGAAAAAAATATCAAAACCAATAAGGAAACCTTTTATTATTCCAAACAGAAACAATTATTACAGTTTTATCATCTAAATTTTGATATAAAATATAAATCTGTTTGACGACAAGAATTTTATATAAATCTAAATTTTCATCAAATATACCACAATAAAATCCATTTTCAAGTAAGCTTATAATTTCATCGTACTTATCTAAATAGTTCAAAGCAGATTTTTGTCCAAATTTGTTAAAAACATAATCTAGATTTTGTTCATTTTCTTTCTTGGCAGAATTTGAGATAATTATTTCTTTCATAAATAAAATGCTAAGGTATTATTTTAGAAAAATAATAGTTAATTTTTTCTTGTATATTCTGTAGTTACAACCTTTAAATATTTTTAATATCTCTATTTTCTGTAAATATATTTTATTTGCAAAAACTGTACTATTTGACGAATTTTAAAACACCCCAATAGCAATGTTTATTGTACTTACGAGACTTTGTGGGATATTTTACATAATATTTTAAAGAATTTATCCTGTGGATGAATTTTTAAAATAGCTAAGTAATATAATGATTAGGTTAATTTAAATCCGTAATTTCCTTTAACATAATATCTGACGATATAAACCTAAAGGTGTTATATTTGATATTATGATTAAATAGCCTGAAAAACGGCTATACATAAATTACTGCATAGATGCACCATAATTTATATTATGTAAAATAGATAATTTTAAAGCATAAAATGAATTATGCTTTTTTGAAAGTTATATTATCTAATAGCTTCTATTCCTCTAGTTCTAGTTCTAATACGAATAGCATCTTCTACAGGATACACAAATATTTTTCCATCACCAACTAAACCTTCTGAAGCGTTATCTAAAATAATATCTAATGCGTTTTCTAAATTTGCATCGCTTACAATACAAATAATCATAATTCTAGTTTGTAGAATCATGTTTTGTTCTGTTCCTCTATAACGTTCTGTATACGTTTTTTGTAATCCACTTCCTTTAACAGGAATAATTGTATTACATGGAATTCCTGCTTCTTTTAAACCTAATTGTACATCTTTTAATTTTGAGGGTCTTATTATCGCTTCTATTTTTTTCATTTTCTTAAAGTTTTGTGGGTTAATCTTATTATTCAAAAGTAGAATATGCTTCTACACCAAATGATACTGCATCAATTCCAGCAGATTCTTCTTGTTTTGAAATTCTGATTCCTATTGTTTTTTGCATTACTTTCATAATTATAAAGGTTATTGAAAAAGAAAAAGCACCAATAACCAAAACACCTAAAGCTTGTGTGCCTAATAATGAAGCTCCACCTCCAAAAAACAAACCTCCATCAGTTGCAAATAATCCAACAGCTAATGCTCCAAATAAACCATTAACACCATGTACAGCTATTGCTCCAACAGGATCATCAATTTTTAATTTATCAATATACAATACAGCTACATCAACTAAAACACCTGCAAATAATCCAATAATTATTGCAGAATTGGTGTCTACTACATTACACCCAGCTGTAATAGCAACTAAACCCGCTAATACACCATTTATAGTCATAGTAATATCTATCTGTCCATATCTAAAATATGTATAAAACATGGTAGAAATTCCACCTGCTGCTGACGCTAAAAATGTATTTGCAGCAACTGTACCAATCAACTCCCAATTACCAACAGCACCTAAAGTAGAACCTGGATTAAACGCAAACCAACCAAACCATAAAATAAAAGCACCAACAGCTGCTAATGGTAAATTATGACCAGGAATTGCATTAGCTTCTCCATTTTTTTGGTATTTCCCTATTCTTGGGCCTAAGACTATGGCAGCTGCTAAAGCAGAAAAACCACCCATTGCATGAACTGCAGCTGAACCTGCAAAGTCATTAAAACCTTTTACAGCTAACCATCCATTTGGATTCCAAACCCAATCTGCAACCATAGGATACATTATTGCACAAAAAATAAAAACATAAACAGCATAACTCCATAACTTCATTCGTTCAGCTACAGCTCCAGATACAATTGAAATGGCTGCAATAGCAAAACCCAATTGTATAAACCAAAATAGCTTATTAGAAACTGTTAACCCCAATCCTAAATCTTCGGTAGTTATACCAACATCAAACGCAAACCAACCATTAGAGTTTCCATACGCTATTCCAAAACCAACAATATAAAATGCAATACCTCCAAAAGTGATATCAATAATAACTTTAGCAATAATACTCATTGCGTTTTTTGATCTCACAAAACCGGCTTCTAATAAGGCAAAACCTCCTTCCATAAAGAAGATAATTGCAGCGCAAATAGCTACCCAAATAGTATCTATTGCATTTATTAATTCTGGTTGTTCAGTGGTAATAGTTGATAAGGAATTCATCATAATATATCTTAATTTTTTAAAAAAATAAATATACTATGAATGTAGATATTAGGATATAATAATAAAATAAAAGAAATTGATAATCGGTCTAATATTTGCGATACTAATAATAAAAGTTAAATAAATTATTAATATACTAATATAACTGCTTTTAAATATTTTATTTACATATTCTGAGTATAGTAATTATAATCTTTTAAGATGGTATCTATAAATTCTTTATCACTTTTATGGACAGATTTAATATCTGTTACTTCCAAAATCTTGGAACGCAATTTAATTAGGGTTTTATAATCATTAAATTTTGAAGCAGTTTTAAAAGTATCTTTTATAATTCTAGCATCATTGTCAGAAAGTTTAATAACACTTGGATAACTAGGAATATAATTTTCTTTAATATTTTCTAAAATAGTTTGCGAAAATTCTACTTCATCTTTTAAATAAATGACAATAGTATTGGCAATAATATCTCCAAATCGTTGATTTTTATCAGTGAATAAAATTAAAAGAAATCCAACAATTTTACCAAAAATAAATAAAAACATTAATAATGTGTATGCATCAGACAACCCCAAAGAAGCTACATAAACAAATAACAAAGAGAACAAGTTAAAGTCAATAATTCGTAAAAACCAACGAATCACGTAATCCGTAATTGTAGGCTTAAAACCATCAACATTAATGACCTTTATCTTTAATAATTTTTTACCTAATGTTTGTCCATCCATCAAAATCTCTGAGTACAAAGAATAAAAAGTTACTGGTAAAAAAAACAAAACATCCAAAGCTCTCAATGTCCAAGTATCACCTTCTATACCAGCATCAAACAATTTAAAATCAAATACTTTAATCGCAAAGTAGATGTAAGCAAATTTTAAAACATTGTCTACAGCAAAAGCCAAAAGTCTTTGAAAAACATTGGCTGCCGTAAATTTTATATTTACATTTTGTGCAGTTTTTATTTGGAGTGTTTTCATGCAATGATTAAATTCGCTCTGAATGAGAGAGGTCGCTTTTATAAAGCAAAATAAAGAAAAATGGCTTGAATTTGAACAAGGATTTTCAAATAAAGAAAAAAAAAGTCCTGATGACATAGCCAACTTGCATATTAAAATCATGAATGATTTGGTATATGCACAAACGTATTACCCTAAAAGTAAGGTTACTCTTTATCTCAATAAGTTAGCAAAAACCAGTTTTGACAAGGTTTACGATTCAAAAAGAACGGATAAAAACGTATTCATCTACTTCTTTTTAGACCAAGTACCACTACTCTGCTACAAATACAGAAAATACTTTTACTTTTCATTTATTTTCTTTTTTATCTGTTTTTTTATAGGGTTGTTGTCTACATTTAATGATGAATCTTTTGCCAGACAAATTTTAGGGAATGATTATGTAGATCAAACTTTAGAGAATATTGCAAGTGGAGATGCAATGGCTATTTATAAAGGTGGTAGCAATTGGGGAACTTTTATTGGTATTTATGATAATAACCAAAGAGTTGGGTTAAATATGTTTTTATCAGGATTGTTTTTAGGAATAGGCACAGCATTTTATGTAGTTGTAAATGCAATTATGGTGGCTGTTTTTCAAGCTTTTTTCTATCAACAAAATAGTTTATTTGATAGTTTAAAAGGAATTTGGATTCATGGAACTTATGAGATTTTTGGAATTATTATAGAAGCTGCAGCAGGTTATATAATTGGTGCTAGTATTTTATTTCCAGGTACTTTAAAACGTTTTCAATCTTTTAAAATAGGAATTAGAGATGCATTTTATATTTTTATTAGCACTATACCATTTACAATTATGGCTGCTTTTTTAGAAGGATATATTACACGTTATTCCAACAAAATGCCAACTATATTATGTTTTTTAATTATTGGTTTTAGTTTAGCAAGTATTAGCTATTATTATTTGATTTTACCTTATAAAGTAGCTCAAAAACACAATTTAAGGTAGATGAAAAAACTGATAGCTTCCCTCCTTTTTCTATTGACTTTTTTTGTAAATGCTCAAGAAAATTTTGATAATGATGTTGTTGAAGTTCAACAAGATTCTATTATTTATGATAAAAATACCAACATTTCAGCACCAAGAATTTTTACTACAGATATTAAAGAAAAATATTCAGGTAAGGATTTTGAATACAAAGAAAATAAACCTAAAAAAAAGGAAATAGAAGCACCTGTAGATAATTCTGGTTCAGCTTTTTTAGCCTTTTTTGCTTATTTTATGACTTCTATTTTTCCTTTTCTATTAGGAGCTTTTGTCATTTTTGTGATATTAAAAACAGTTTTAGGAATTGATGCTCGATTTTGGAAAAAGTCACCTAAAACTACACAGTTGTCTAAAAAGTTAATTTATGAAGATGAAGATATTCACGAACTCAATTTAGAAGCTTTATTGCAACAAGCTATTGAAAATAAAAATTTTAGATTGGCAATTCGTTATTATTATTTATCCACCTTAAAAAAATTAACGAATAAGGAAATCATTGATTATCATAAAGATAAAACCAATTCTGAATATCTTTTTGAGATAGAAAACAAAGAAATGAGAACTGAGTTTTCGTACCTATCTTATGTGTATTCTTATGTTTGGTATGGAGAATTTCCTGTAGATGAAAGCAGTTTTAAAATCGCACAAAACAAGTATCAATCTTTTTTAAAATCTATGGTTTGATGCTGATGAAAAACTTTTTTAAAATTCTGTCAATTCGAGTGAATTTTACGATTGCAATAAGTAAAATTTGTATCGAGAATAAGAATTTTAATTTTAAAATAGTTCTCGATAAAATTTTTCATTCTTCAAAATCACTCGAACTGACATTTTCGAAAGAGAACAACTTTAAATATTTAACAGGAATTTCTAAATATATTTATATTATTACGATTTGCTTGTTTTTTGCTAGCTGTGGTAGAACCAATTGGTCTGAAAACTACCGAGAAAAAGAGAAAAGTCCTTTTGGAACCTATATTATCTATAATGAAGCCAAAAACCTTTTTAACGATGAAGAAGTTGTTTATTTAAAGGAGAATTTTTACGATTATTTATACATCAACTATGGTACTACAAAAGAGGATTTTGGAAATTATATTTGCATTAAAAATAACGCAAACAAACTAACTGAAGATGGTGTAAATGATTTATTATCATTTGTTTATGATGGCAACAATGCTTTTATTTCATTGAATTATTTTAATGACAACTTAAAAGAACAACTAGAAATTAGTACCAATAATTTAGATAAGAACATTTATAGTATTGAAGATTTAAAAGCTTTGAAAGGCGAATTCTTTTTAAATGATAAAAACTTTGAAAAAGATAGTTTTGCATTCGATAGAAATATCAGAAGACATTATTTTGTAACTTATAATAAAAATAAAGCAATAGTACTTGGAACCTCTAAAGTTGATGGTAAAAAAGTGCCTAATTTTCTAAAAATTTATCATGGTAAAGGTGCTGTATATGTGCACTCTAATCCAATTGTATTTACAAATTATAATTTACTAAAAGGTAAAGAGGATTATGCAGCTCAACTACTCTCCTATTTGCCAACATCAACCCTATTTTGGGATCCTCACATAAAATATAGTCAGTATTCTAATGGAAGAGATAATGATAAAGAATCTGTATTTAAGTTTTTTCTACAGCATCAAACATTAACCTGGTTTTTATTTGTTTCTTTAGCAGGTGTTCTATTGTTTATGTTGTTTAATGCAAGAAGAAAACAAAGGGCCATACCTATAATTCATCCTTTAAAAAATACCACAGTTGCGTTTACACAAACCATTTCTAGTTTGTATTTAAAAGAACAGAATCATAAGAATTTAGTAGATAAAAAAATCGCTTTTTTCTTAGAAAAAGCAAGAACAAAATACCTATTAAATACATCAAATTTAAATAAAGAATTTATTCAAAACTTGGCAGCAAAATCAGGTAATGAAATCAGAAATACTAAATATTTAATCAATACAATTATTACTTTAAGTAAAAAGTCAGAATGTACTCAAGAAGAGTTACTTGTACTTCATAAAATGATCGTTAATTTTTTTAAAAAATAAGATATGGAAACACCAAATGAATCTTTAAATGATAATGTAAATTCTGAGAATTTAGCCTTTGAAAATAGAATTGATTTAACTGAATTACAAGAAAGTATTTTTCAGATAAAAAAGCAATTGCAAAAAGTAATTGTGGGGCAAAAAGAAATGATGGATTTACTCATTGTTTCTTTATTAGCAAATGGACATGTGTTGATTGAAGGAGTTCCTGGGGTTGCCAAAACCATTACAGCCAAATTGTTATCAAAAACGATTAATGTAGGTTTTAGTAGAATTCAGTTTACACCAGATTTAATGCCTTCTGATATTTTAGGGACGTCGGTTTTTAATGTAAAATCATCAGAGTTTGAGTTTAAAAAAGGCCCAATATTCTCAAATATGATTTTGATTGACGAAATAAACAGAGCTCCTGCAAAAACACAAGCTGCATTATTTGAGGTAATGGAAGAGCAACAAGTTACCATGGATGGAACAACCTATAAAATGGATGAACCTTTTATTGTTTTGGCTACACAAAACCCTATAGAACAAGAAGGTACTTACCGATTACCAGAAGCACAATTAGATCGTTTTTTATTTAAAATTATTATAGCATATCCAAATGCTGAAGAAGAATTGGAAATTATAATGAGAGAACAAGCTTTAGAAAACACGACTAAAGTTGGTAAAATAGAAACCATAATTGAAGGCGCTAAAATATTGGAATACAGAAGTTTGGTCAATAAAATAAAAATTGAAGAAAACTTATTAAAATACATAGCCAATATTGTTGTGAATACACGTTCAAATTCATTTTTATACTTAGGAGCATCACCAAGAGCAAGTATTGCCATTTTATCAGCATCAAAGGCGTTTGCAGCTATAGAAGGTAGAGATTTTGTTACTCCAGAAGATATTAAGAGAGCTACAATTCCTGTTTTACAACATAGAGTTATTGTTACTCCAGAAAGAGAAATGGAAGGCTTAACTAGTAAACAAATTATTGAACAAATTATTGAGGCTGTTGAGATTCCTAGGTAGAAAACATGTAATTTATGGTAGCAATATTCAGTTCATCTGTTTACGATTTAAATTTGTTCAGCTGTCATTTCGAATGATTTTGAGGAACGAAAAATTGTATTGAGAAATCTTTAAACAAACAATTTTTGAAAAAAATAATAAACACTTTATTCTTAAATAATAGACTCTTCTATGCCTTAGGCATTATAGCTACCTTATTTGTAGTTGGTTTCTTTGCACCTATCTTTTTTGAAGTATCAAAAGTGTTGTTATTTATGCTCGTAATTTTAACAATTATAGACGTTTTACTTTTATATCAAACCAAAAAAGGCATTGAAATAGAACGTTATTTACCAGAAAGATTATCTAATGGAGATGAAAATAAAGTTTCACTATTTATAAAGAATAACTATCCTTTTGTTGCGCATTTATCATTGATTGAAGAATTGCCTTTTCAGTTTCAAAAAAGAGATTTTATTTTTAATCAAGTTATACCTAAAAAAGACGATAAAACAATTCATTATAACTTAACACCAAAAGAAAGAGGAAGTTACTTATTTGGACATATTAATGTCTATGCAAATTCTGCACTGCAATTGGCTACTAAAAAATATGTTTTGGGGGCTGAAAAAGAATTGAAATGCTATCCTTCTTTTTTAAGACTAAAAGAGTTTGATATTCAAAATTTTAATAGTGCGAATTCTTCTTATGGAACTAAAAAAGTTAGAAGAGTTGGAAATTCTTTAGAGTTTGAACAAATTAAAGAATACGTCTCTGGAGATGATATAAGAACGTTAAATTGGAAAGCTACTGCTAAGAGAAATCAGCTAATGGTGAATCAATATGTAGAGGAAAAATCTCAATCTGTGTATGCTATTATAGATAAAGGTCGTGCAATGCAAATGACTTTTGAAGGACTAAGTTTATTGGATTACGCTATAAACGCAACATTAGCTATTAGCAATATCATCCTCAGAAAACAAGATAAAGCTGGAATGTTGTCTTTTTCTACGAAATTAGAAGATTGGGTGGTTGCAGAAAGAAGAAGTTCACAAATGAGTTTAATTTCTGAAGCATTACATAATATAAAAACCAATTTTGAAGAACCTGATTTTAGCACATTATATTCAGTTGTAAAAAGAAAAATTACACATAGAAGTTTATTAATTTTATTTACCAACTTTGAAACCATAGATGGATTAAATAGACAACTCCCTTATTTGAGGGCTTTAGCAAAAAATCATTTGGTATTGGTTGTTTTCTTTAAAAATACTGAATTGGATACCATGATTGATAATAATTCAGAAACAATACAAGGTGTTTATGATAGTATTATTGCTGAAAAATTCATGTACGAAAAGAAACGTATTGTAAATGAATTGAAAAAGTATGGAATTCAATCTGTATTAACAAAACCAGAAGATTTAACTGGTGCAAGTATCAATAAATATTTAGAACTAAAATCTAGAGGTTTGTTTTAGGTAATTTGTTATTTTTACCAAAAAAACACACTATGAATTGGTATTTAAAAGTATTAAAACAATACTCAGATTTTTCAGGAAGAGCAAGACGTAAAGAGTTCTGGATGTTTATATTATTCAACTTTCTTTTTACAATGTTGATGAAAGTTCTAGACAACTTATTAGGAACAACTTATGGAGATTACAATGAAGAAGGTTATTTAGAAACCTTTTATAGCTTGGCTGTATTAATACCCTATTTAGCAGTTTCAGTAAGAAGAATACATGATGTTGGTAAAAGTGGTTGGTTTGTGTTAATTCCAATATATAATTTTATTCTTTTTTGTACAGATAGTGAAAATGGAGAGAATAAATGGGGAGATAACCCAAAAGGAATTGGAAATGACCTTATGATAAATCAAATAGGAAAAGAATAGTTATTTTGATTTCCAGTTACCTCTATAATTTATACTATTTCTTTGACTACTTATTACATTTAAACTACCTGAATTATTAGCATAAAGAGTTAAAGTAATCCTTAAGTTTTCTTGCTTATTATTTAGAAAATACTTTAAATCAAAACTTTTTTTCTTTGAATTGTAGGAGGTTTCTACATTTTGAATTTTACTTTTAAATTTTAGACCAACATCAGACGAATTATAAGAAACACCTAAATTTCTGACACCATAATATGGCATATCTATATGTAAACTATCATTCTTATAGATTAAAAAATTCGGAGTTCCAACCAAACTGATATTCGATATATTACTTCCTATTGGTAATAAATTTTCAATCCCTCTAACATTAGCCATCGCCATTGGGATTGCACTATTCGCATTAAATTCAAAATTTTTATCAGCTACCGTTTTTTTTAAAGCATTAATCTCAGCCAAGGTTGCTGAACTCTTGCAGCCAAGCAAACTTATGATTACAACAAAAACAAAAAAATATTTTATTTTTAACATTACAATATATTGATAAATAGCGTTTTAAAGATATTGAAAAATGAGTTGAAATATTAATAAAAAAATCATAATTTTTTAAATCTAAATAATAGTATTTTTATCATTTTTAAGAAAATGAGTTTAGAAATTATTTTTGAAGATGATTATATCTTCTGTGTAAACAAGCCTAATAATGTTTTAGTACATCATGCCTATCATTCTAGAAATGTTGCAGATGAAGATTCGTTATTGCAACTAATACTTAATGAAGTTGGACTAAAAGTTTATCCTATTCACAGATTAGACAGAAAAACTTCTGGTATCATTTTATTAGCAAAACAAAAAGAATTTGTTGCTAAGTTTCAAGAGCTTTTTACAAATAACGAAATTCAAAAAACTTACTTTGCTGTTGTTCGAGGTTTTTCTCCTGATAGTAAAATTATAGATTCTCCTGTAAAAGGAAGAGATGCTAAAGTGCATAAAGAAGCATTAACGCATTTAAAAACTATAGAAAAAATAACTTTAGATATTCCTGTAAAACCTTATGATTCTTCGCGTTATAGTTTTATAGAATTATTGCCTAAGACAGGTAGAATGCATCAATTAAGAGTGCATTCTAATAAAATTAGTCACCCAATAATTGGAGATCCAAAATATGGTGATAAAAACCATAATATAATGTTTGAAGAAAATTTTAGCTTTAAAAACCTTTTTTTACACGCAGGTAAGTTAGAGTTTACACATCCTTTTTCATTAGAAAAATCAACTTTAAAAGCTTCATTTCCTAAAGATTGGATTAAACTTTTTGATAAATTTTCTTGGAGTAACCCTCTTGTTGAATAGTATCTTGTTGAAATATTTTACTGCTCTATTGATTTAGAAACAAATCCAATAAGTTCTCCATTTTCAAAAGAAGGAGAAATTTCAATAGGATTACAACAAACTTCACAATCTTCAATATAGGTTTGTTGAGTAACACTTGAATCTAAAAGCATAGAAATAGCTTCCCAACAATGTGGACATTGAAAAAAATATTCCACTACTCTTCAATTACTTTCAATACAAGTTTCCCTTTTTTATCGCCAGAAAACAAACGATTGTAAGTTTCATGAAAATTTTCTATGCCTTCGTAAATATCTTCCTTTGACTTTAACTTTCCTTGCTGTAACCACATTCCCATTTGTTGTGCAGCTTTACCATAATCTTTGGCATAATCCATTACAACCATACCTTGCATTGTAGAACGAGTAACTAACAATGATAAGTAATTACTTGGGCCATTAATTTTAGATTTTTGATTGTATTGAGATATTGCTCCACATATAACAACTCTTGCATGCATTCTCAGTTTACTTAAAGCTGCATCTAATATTTTGCCACCTACATTATCAAAATAAACATCAATACCTTTTGGGCATTTTCGCTTTAAAGCAGTGTAAATATTTTCTGATTTATAATCAATAGCATCATCAAAACCTAGTTCATTAACAATATAGTCGCATTTCTCTTTTCCTCCAGCAATACCAATAACTCTACAACCTTTGATTTTTGCAATTTGACCTACTATACTGCCAACAGCACCTGCAGCTCCAGAAACCAAAACAATATCTCCTGCTTTAATTTTTCCAACCTCTGTTATTCCAAAATATGCTGTCATTCCAGGCATTCCTAAAGTTCCAATATACATTGGCATAGGAGCCAAACGTGTGTCTACTTTATAACAATTATCTCCATTTGTAATTGCATATTGTTGCACTCCTCCCCAACTGGTTACTACATCACCAATTTCAAAATTTGGATTCCCATTATTTTTTATAACTTTTCCAATAGAACCAGCTCTCATCACATCATCAATAGCAACAGGAGGAATATAAGATTTAGTATCATTCATCCAACCACGCATTGCAGGGTCTAAAGATATGAAGTGATGTTGCACTAAAACCTCTCCTTCTTGTAAATCTGGAATTGAGTTGGTTTCTAATTGCCAAGTATCAGCATCTGGAATTCCAGAAGGACGTTTTTTAAAGATGATTTGTTTATTAAGCATTGAAGATTTTTTTTATTTCGATGCTAAATATAATCAATAATTAAATAAGTCTAAAATTGCTTTTGTTAAGTTTGATTTTCCTAAATATTGCTGTTCTAAATCAGATTGAAATGGAATTGGAGTTTCTAAACTTGCTACTCGTTTTACTGGAGCATCTAAAGCCTCAAAACAGTTTTCCGTAATTAAAGCTGAAATATCACTTGCAATTCCTCCAAAAAGAGAATCTTCTTGAACTATTATTGCTTTTCCTGTTTTTTTAACAGATTTATAGATCAATTCTGTATCTAAAGGTTGTAGAGTTCTTAAGTCAATAATATCTGCATTAATTTCTGGTAAATTCTCTGAAACTTCCATAACCCAATGAACAGCAGCTCCATAACTGATAATTGTAATATCATTTCCTGTACTCAATAAGTTTCCTTTTCCAATTTCTGTTGTAAAATAATCATCAGAAACATCTTGATAAACTGATCTATACAAAGCTTTATGTTCAAAAAATAACACAGGGTTTGGATCATTTATAGCGCTAGCTAATAATCCTTTTGCATCTTGAGGAAAAGCTGGATATATAACTTTTAAACCTGGAGTTTTAGTAAACCAAGCTTCATTAGTTTGGCTATGAAAAGGACCAGCTCCAACACCTGCACCACAAGGCATTCTTATAACAACGTCTGCATTTTGAGACCATCTATACTGTGATTTTGCTAATAAATTAACAATAGGATTAAAACCAGAAGACACAAAATCTGCAAATTGCATTTCCATTACAGCTTTCATTCCATTTATAGACAAACCATAAGCAGCAGCAACTATTGCAGATTCACAAATGGGTGTATTTCTAACACGTTCTTTACCAAACTTTTCAACAAAACCATCCGTAATTTTAAAAACACCCCCATACTCAGCAACATCTTGTCCCATAATTACTAAATCAGAATGTTTTTCCATAGAAAGTTTTAACCCTTCTGAAATCGCATCAACAAAACGAATATTCTTTTTGTTTGATGAAGGTTTTATTTCGTTAAAACTAAAAGCTTTATACACATCATTTAACTCTGTTTTTAAATCAGGTATAATTTTATCTTCATCAAATGCAATTTTAAGATGCGTATTTATTTCGTGTACAATTTCTTCTTTTAATGTAACTTCTAATTTTTCTGTAAGAATTCCTTGAGTTTTTAAAAAATCCTGATAATTTTCTATAGGGTCTTTTGGTGCCCAAAAATCTAATACGTTCTGAGGAACATATTTTGTACCACTAGCTTCTTCATGCCCTCTTATTCTAAAAGTTTTGAATTCTAATAAAATAGGTCTTGGGTTTTGACGAACACTTTTAGCAAGTTCATCTACTTTTGTATAAACTTCTATAATGTTATTACCATCAATAATATGACTTTCTATTCCATAACCAATTCCTTTATCAGCAATATCTTTGCAATTAAATTGTTCTGCAGTTGGAGTAGATAATCCATAACCATTATTCTCCACACAAAATAAAACTGGTAAACTCCAAACAGAAGCAACATTTAAAGCTTCATGAAAATCACCTTCACTTGTACCACCTTCCCCAGTAAAAACAGCACATATTTTACGATTGTTTTTTAGTTTGTTTGCTAAAGCAATTCCGTCAGCAACACCCAATTGAGGCCCTAGATGAGAAATCATACCAACAATATTGTACTCTTGAGTACCAAAATGAAAACTACGATCTCTACCTTTTGTAAAACCATTCATTTTTCCTTGCCATTGAGAAAATAAACGATGTAATGGAATATCTCTAGTAGTGAAAATACCTAAATTTCTATGCATTGGTAAAATATACTCGTCTTTTTCTAAAGCTAAAGTTACTCCTACAGCAATTGCTTCTTGACCAATTCCAGAAAACCATTTCGAAATTTTTCCTTGACGTAGAAGAATTAACATCTTTTCTTCAACAAGTCTAGGTTTAAGCATTCTTTTATATAAATGCAATAGGATAGATTTATCTACTCCTGAATTTAAGATATACTCAATATTAGAAGACATATTTTGTGTATTTCATAATAATAACAAACATACAGATAAAGAATATTATTCCATAAAAAAACCTTATCAATTTAAATTGATAAGGTTTTTTAGTTTTTGGTTGAAGATTTCTGGTTATAATTCAGCAAAAATTGCGTGCATCATACGTTTTTTATCATTGATACTTTCTTCTAAGGCAATCATTGTTTCGGTTCTATTTACTCCAGGAACATCGTCTATTTGATAAATAATATCTTTAGCGTCATTTGTACCTTTTGCCCTAACTTTACAGAAAATATTGTATTTACCTGCTGTTACATAAGCTACTGTTACATTAGGAATTCTTCTTAAATTTTCAATTACGCTTTGAGTCATTGAGGTTTTCTCTAAGTAAACACCTACATGAGCAATAAAAGAGTATCCCATTTTTTCGTAGTTCAGGGTTAATGTAGAACCTTGAATAATACCTTCATCTTCCATTTTTTTAACACGAACATGTATAGTACCTGCAGAAACTAATAATTGTTTTGCTATATCTGTAAATGGTGTTCTTGCATTTTCTATTAAGATGTCTAGGATCTGATGATCTATTTCGTCTAAGATAAATTTTTTCATTTTTTGTGTATTATTCAATTTATACGACAAATTTATGAATTTAATTTAACTAAACAAGTACAAAATTGATAAATACTTAAAAAATATTACCATCGAAAACGATTTCGCTTAGTCCTATTTTATTTTTTAAATCATTTTCGTCTACTTTCTCTAATTTTGAAACCAATTGGTTGTCAATAATCATATCTTTATATTGATAAGCTTCATCATTTTTAGAGTCATTATATCTATGAATAACATCAAAAAATATCTTATCATTATTAGGAATATCAAAATATGGCAGATAATTTACAAAGTCTTTAGAAACAGCTATATGATACAAGCCTTGCAAGATTGAGTAGAATGTATATTCTCTTGAAGTTTCTCTTTGATAATCATTAGGATAATGGCCAGATTCTATTAGAATTGTATTGTAACCTAATTTTTGAAAATTATCTCCAGTAGCTGTTGGATAAAATTCATCTGTATACCTACCAACATAATTAGGAATCATTTGCTGTAGCATTGCATTCATTGCTACAATAACATTCATGGTTTCTTTTCTACCTTTTGTTAAGGCTCTAGTTTCTTCTTCTGAAGGTGCTAAAAATGATATAGTAGCTGTGTTTTTTGTGCCTTCTACTCCAAAAATAGTTCTTTGATCGTGCAAATTGAAACAAAATTGAGGGTTAAATTTCTCTAAAGTTTTTCGCAATAATTTGCTTTCTTTCGCAGTTCTATTTACAGCATCCCTGTTCAGGTCAATTTCATTTGCATTTATTCTAGTATAAGCCTGAGCTCCATCAGGGTTTAACATTGGAATAAATAATAATGTACATTCCTGTAATATTGTTTTAAATACATTTTCTGATGAATTTGAAAAACAATTAAAAAGATCAAATAATGCTTTTGTACCTGTACTTTCGTTTCCATGCATTTGAGACCATAAAAGAATCTTTTTTTTACCTGAACCAATTTTTAATGTATATATAGGTCTTTCTTGTTCAGAGAATCCAAGTTGTTTTATTTGAAAAACACCTTTGTGTTTATTCAATAATGGTTCAATATTTTTAAAGGTAATCCATTTTCCAAAAAGAGCACTTTCTTTTTGTAGCTTAAAAATATCTCTTAAAAATTCGGGTGATAAAATATTCACAGACTTAACTATTTAGACTACAAATTTACAGTATTGAAAACTAGCATACAATAGTATTGTTACAAATGTAAAACCGTACTGATTTACATTTGTAAATAGAATGATTTTTGTATTTGGTTACTTTTGTAAACTACAATGTATTGTTAATTCTAATTTAAACTCTTGTAAATAATTAAATCTTATTAAAAATATATAAACCATTTTAAAATACTGTTTTTCAATAAAATACATTATTAAGTTAAAGTTTTAGTTTATATTAAATTTTATACCAAAAAATTCTATACATAAATAATTGGTAACCATTTTTTATTAATATATATTTGTAATAATTAGCTAATTTACAATGATAAACAGTTTAGAATTCACAACACGCATAAAAAAAGTGATGGATTATCATCAATTATCTGCATCTTTATTTGCAGATAAAATAGGTGTTCAGCGTTCAAGTATTTCACATATTTTATCAGGCAGAAATAAACCTAGTTTAGATTTTATCCTAAAAATCACCAACACTTTTAAAGATGTTGATATTCATTGGTTGCTAAATGGAAAAGGTACTTTTCCTGTAAAAGAAGAGTTTACAACAACTATTCCTACTCCATCTTTATTTTCTGAAGAAATCAAAAATGACAAGAAAAAGATTCAAAGAATTGTTGTTTTTTATAATGACGGTACTTTTCAAGAGTACAAGAAGTAACCTTTTAAGCTTTCTTTGTTTTTACAAGCTAAAAATAAATCTATAAAAAAAGCCTCAACATTAGTTGAAGCTTTTTCCACTCTTAATTCAAATTCAATTCAATGAAATCTTCTGATTTGGTTTTAACAATAGTTAGCGATTTGGAAAAATTAATCAAAAATTGAACTGTTTCTTGTTTAGGTTGCACCTGAATTTCAGATGACTTTTTTGAGTAAATTTGCATCATATAGTTAATTTAATTGACTGGTTATAAAATTACTAACGATACTTTTTCTAATTTATTGTTAATTCACTAAAATAATTTTATTTTTTTCTATCAATTTACGCATGTTAATGAGTGCATAACGCATTCTACCTAATGCTGTATTGATACTAACACCAGTGTTTTCACTTATTTCTTTAAAACTCATATCTTTGTACATTCTCATTACCAAAACCTCTCTTTGTTCTTCTGGTAATTCCTTAACCAACTCTCTTACATCTGAGTAAATCTGCTCTTGAATGATCTTTTTTTCAGCGTTTAGGTTTCCATCACCTAAAACAGAAAAAATATCAAATTCATCAGTATTATTAAAGGCAGGCATTCTGTTCGATTTTCTAAAATAATCGATAACTAAATTGTGAGCAATTCGCATTACCCAAGGTAAAAACTTACCTTCTTCATTGTAATTCCCTTTTTTTAAAGTTCTAATCACTTTAATAAACGTATCCTGAAAAACATCTTCTGTTATGTCTTTATCTTTAACTTTACTATAGATAAAGCTAAACAGTCTTTGTTGATGTCTTTGTATTAAAACACCTAAAGCTGCTTCATTTCCGTTAATATAATTACTTACTAAAGTACTATCTGTAATTGAGTTTTTTCGCATCATAACTACCTTTGAAAGAACAAGGAAGTTCTTTCTGTTTATTATTTTATTAATAATTTATAAAGTAGTATTAAAGTATATGCGTCTAATTTTGTGAATATTAAGTGTCCAAATATAGCCTTTATTTTTAATTCAACAAATTTTTTAACAATTTTGGCTACAAACTTTTTTTAATGTGGATAAAAATAATAGTATTTTTATAGCTTATATTTTTAATAAATGAAACCTGATATTTCAACTATAAATCCAAAGAAAAACATCATCATAAAAGGGGCAAAACTCCATAATTTAAAAGATATTGATGTTGTTATTCCAAGAAACAAACTTGTTGTGATAACAGGTTTATCAGGCTCAGGTAAATCTTCTTTGGCATTTGACACGCTTTATGCTGAAGGGCAAAGACGATATGTAGAGAGCTTGAGTTCTTATGCGCGTCAATTTTTAGGAAAGCTGCACAAACCCAAAGTAGATTATATAAAAGGAATTGCACCTGCCATTGCCATTGAGCAAAAAGTAAATTCTACAAATCCACGATCTACAGTAGGTACATCCACAGAAATTTACGATTATATAAAATTATTATATGCTAGAATTGGCAAGACCTTCTCTCCTATTTCTGGAAAAGAGGTTAAAAAAGACACTGTTTCTGATGTGGTTAATTTTATAAAAGAATTTGATGAACGAACAAAACTATTACTATTAGCTCCTATAGTTATTGATGAAAACCGTGATTTAAAAACCGTTTTACAAGTTTTAGAACAACAAGGATATGCACGTTTAAAATGGAATGATACTGTATATAGAATTGCAGATTTTCCACAAAATGAATTTAATAATGAGCCTTTATACTTAGTTGTTGATCGAATTGTAACCAAAGATGATGAAGATTTCTATAACAGATTAGCAGACGCTATACAAACTGCTTTTTTTGAAGGAAAAGGGGTTTGTTTTATTGTAAACTTAACAGATAACAAAATTTCCGAATTTAGTAATCAATTCGATTTGGATGGAATGTCTTTTTTAGAGCCTAACACACATTTGTTCAGTTTCAATAATCCTTATGGAGCATGCCCAACTTGTGAAGGTTATGGAAATGTAATTGGAATTGATGAAGATTTAGTAATTCCGAATACAGGGTTATCTATTTTTGAAGATGCCATTTTTCCATTTAGAACACCTTCTTTCATTCATTATAAAGAAGATTTAATAGCTGTTGCTTATCAATTTGATATTCCAATTCACAAACCTTGGTTTGAATTAACTAAAAAACAACAAGAATTAGTTTGGAATGGAAACAAATCTTTTAAAGGAATCAATCACTTTTTTACGGCATTAGAAGAAAAAAGTTATAAAATTCAGAATAGAGTAATGCTTTCACGTTATCGTGGAAAAACAAAATGTGGTACTTGTAATGGTAATCGACTACGTGAAGAAACCAATTATGTAAAAATTAATCAAAAAACGATATCTGATTTGGTTTCATTACCTTTAGATGAATTGGCTGTATTTTTCAGAAATATCAAATTAGATAAATACGAAGAGAAAATCGGAAAACGCTTACTTACTGAAATCAATAATCGTTTACAGTTTTTAACAGATGTTGGTCTTTCCTATTTAACCATCAACAGAACCTCAAACACACTTTCTGGAGGAGAAAGTCAACGAATTAATTTGGCAACTTCGTTAGGAAGCTCATTAGTAGGTTCTATGTATATTTTAGACGAACCTAGTATTGGATTACATCCAAAAGATACTGAACGTTTAATAAGTGTGCTTAAAAACTTGCGTGATTTAGGCAACACAGTTGTTGTAGTTGAACACGATGAAGATATTATGAAAGAAGCTGATTATATCATTGATATTGGTCCAGAAGCTGGAACTTTTGGAGGTAATGTTGTTGCTGAAGGAACTTTTAAAGAAATACTAAAATCTGATTCATTAACAGCTAAATACTTAAATGAAGATTTAAAAATTGAAGTACCTACAAAACGTAGAATTTCAAGAAATAATATTCAAATTATTGGAGCAAGAGAACATAATTTACAAAATATAGATGTTACATTTCCTTTAAACTGTTTGTCTGTAATTACAGGAGTTTCTGGTTCCGGAAAAAGCACCTTGGTAAAGAAAATTTTATACCCATCAATGCAAAAAAAGTTGAATGGTTATGGAGATAAAATTGGGCAACACACAGAAATAAAAGGCAGTTTTGAATCCTTAAAATCAGTAGAATTTATAGATCAAAACCCTATTGGACGCTCTTCACGTTCTAATCCTGTGACTTATATAAAGGCTTACGATGATATTCGCTCATTGTTTTCTAATCAGAAATTATCTAAAATCAGAAACTACAAACCCAAACATTTTTCTTTTAATGTAGAAGGTGGTCGTTGTGAAGTTTGTAAAGGTGAAGGAGAAGTAACTATAGAAATGCAATTTATGGCAGATGTGCATTTAGAATGTGATTCCTGTAATGGAAAACGCTTTAAAAAAGAAGTTTTAGAGGTGAAATTTGATGGAAAATCGATTGACGATATTTTAAATTTAACCATTGATGATGCAGTAACTTTTTTCTCAGAAAACTTAGTGCCAAAAATTGCTAAAAAACTACAACCATTGCAAGATGTTGGTTTAGGTTATGTTACTTTAGGACAATCTTCTTCTACTCTTTCAGGTGGTGAAGCTCAAAGAATAAAATTGGCATCTTTTTTAGTAAAAGGAAACACCAAAGACAAAGCCTTATTTATTTTTGATGAACCTACAACAGGTTTGCATTTTCACGACATTAAAAAATTATTAGCTTCATTCAATGCATTAATTGAACGTGGGCATTCTATCATTGTTATAGAACATAATATAGAATTGATTAAATGTGCTGATTATATTATAGACTTAGGATTAGAAGGTGGTAAAAATGGTGGTAATTTAATTTTTGAAGGAACTCCTGAAGAATTGGCTAGAAATAAAGAGTCATATACCTCTAAATATTTGGCTGAAAAATTGGTTTTCTAACGAATTCTAATTCACCAACCACGAATTCTAATACAACCAATATTTAACTGAAGTTCCAAGCTACTTTTACAGTGTATTAACACTAAAAAAATAGAAATTATGAGAACTTTATTTAAAACATCAGCATTAGCAACTGCATTCATTTTAACTTCAAGTCTTTTTGTAAACTGTGATAAAAAAACAGTTATTAAAGAAATCAAAGAAAATACTTTAGCACTAGAAACAACTATTGATTATAATGTAAAAGAAAAGGTTGCAACCAGAAACCCTATTGTGTTTATTACTGGTTATGACAAAGGATATGAAACCTACTATAATAATGCAAGATCTTTTTTTAAAAACAAACAGTTTGAAATTGTAGAAGATCAATATTCTTTAGAAGAAATTATTAATTGGCTAAATAAGAATGAATCAGAAATTTCTTACGGAGAAATTCATATCGTAAATAAAAGTAACCCTTTTAAAGGAATGACTTTAGAGACAGTTGTAAAAGGAGAAACAATTACTACTGAAACTTTAAGAAAACACATTACAAAAGGTACATTACCAATTTTACAAGAAAGTGTAAATGCTAACTCAAAAATTATTTTCCATGCAAATGGATTAGGTGAAAATAAGGAATTAATGAAAACCTTTAAAGATGCATTTTGTTCAGATGAGTTGCCAAGTGTAGTAGCTTCACCTTACTTTTCAATTTTTGATGGTGAGTTTACTAAACATTATTTAGCAAAACCTCATTATATCTTTTATCCAACAGCATATTCTCCTGGGAAAGTGGATTTATCAAAAGAAATCGCTAAAAAATACCCAGAAGAAAAAGATATCAATTGGTTAGATGCTTTAAATAATAAAGAGGAAAGATTTGTGGGTGAAGCGTATACTACACAATTTACCATTCCTTTAAAATTTGAATTAGATTATCATAACTCTGATGATGAAATCCCAACTTTTGAAAATCAAGATGAAATTATGGATTTTATTGAGCAACAAGAAGTTTTACACTTTGAAGTAGAGCAATTAAATATTCCTATTGAAAAATTCAGATGGTCTTATCAAATGAAAAATAGCACACTTATTATTAAAGGAAAAACAACAGGATTGGTAGTGCTAAAGCCGTTAATTAAACCTTATGGAGAATTGCAACACATTACACCAGATACAAACAATAAACGTTTATATGCAATGAAATAATTGAAAATGGGGAAAGTTGTTTGATAAACGTCATTATACAAAATACTGTATAATGACGTTTTAATTAGTAAGTTTGTTATATGGCTATTTTTAAGAGATTCATCTTCATTTTAATTATCGTTTTAGCATTAAAAATTGATGCACAGCAATTTAATATTCAAAATATTAATATAAATGATGGACTACCTAGTAATATTGTATACGATATTAAACAAGATAATATAGGGTATCTATGGATTGCTACAGAAAAAGGATTAGTGAAGTTTGATGGTGATAATTTTATACAAATCAATAAATTAAAAACTTCGTGTTTGTTTATTGATGATGAAAATATAGTATATGCTGGTTCAGAAAATGGGTTATTAATTAAGAATAAATCAAAAGAAAAGTTCTATAAATCAAAAAAAGTTTTAAAAATATTAAAACATAATAACGATGTTTTAATAGGTACAATTGAAGGAACTTATCATATATTAAATGAAAACTTATTACCTTTTAAAATTAATTCGACAATTGATTTTTCCAATATTAACGATATTATTTATCATAATAACTCGTATTTAATTGCATCAAGTAGTAATTTAAGTAAAGTTCATAAAAACATTCAAAACAATATTTTATCAGAGTTATTTAAAGGTAATTTTACATCGTTAGAAATATTTCAAGATAAAATTATTACAGCATCAAATAGTAATTTGTTAATTATAAAAAATGATTCTGTAATTCAGGTTATTAAAACTCTTACAGATATATCATCAGTAAAAAAACTCAAAAATGAAATTTGGGTAACTTCAAAAACAGATGGAATCGAAGTTTTTTCTCTTCCCCCCCTATCTTTTAAGAAAAAAATAAATAAGTACAACTCCATACAAACCAATACAATTAATTCTGTTTGTAAAGCTAATAATCAATCCATCTTTATTGGATCAAATAAAGGTATATATGTTTTAAAGAACAACAACCTCGAAATTAAAACGAAAGTAAAACCAAATGTTCATTTTGAAAATTTTCAAGTAAATCATAAAAGTATAGACTTTATATTATCATCAAAAAAAATTTCGCTATCCCATATAGAGAATAACATAGCTATCTCCTTTAAAACTATTCACTTATCTAACCCGAAAAAAGTAAAATATAGATATCAATTAAATAATACTCTTTCTCCTTGGTCCAATAATGCATATGTGCAGTACCCAAATTTAAATGCTGGTAAGTATGTTTTTAGAGTTCAATCAAAGGTTGGAGATTTAATAAGTACTAGTAAATCTTTATCTTTTACTATTGATGCACCATTTTATAAAGAAGCCTGGTTTATTTTCACAATTATTATTTCAGCATTATTAATAGGATATCTTTCGCTTCATTATTACATTAAAAAAATTAATACCACAAATAAAGAAAAAGTTGTTAAACTGAAATTACAAAATCGCTTATTAACTTTAGAGCAAAAAGCTTTGCAATTACAAATGAATCCTCATTTTATATTTAATGTATTAAATGGGATTAAAGCATTAGGGAATTCAGGTAAAACTAAAGAATTAAATAGTGTTATTTCTAAATTTTCAGTTTTATTAAGAGGTATTTTAAATAATTCAAGAAAAGAGGAAATCACTTTACAAGAAGAAATACAACTTTTAAAGAATTATATTGAATTAGAACAAAGAATGAGTTCAAAAATTTTCACTTATACTATAAATGAAGATTTAAATAATATTGATGCCGAAGAAATATTGATACCTACTATGTTAATACAACCATTTATTGAAAATTGTATTGAACATGCATTCCAAACAAATATAGAAGGTCACATTATTATAGATTTATATGTTAAACATAGATTCTTATATTTATCAATTACTGATAATGGTATAGGATTTATTCAATCTAAAAAAAGAAAATCAAAAACAAATCATAAATCTTTAGCTTTAAATGTTTCTAAAGAACGATTACATATTATATCATCTAAAAATTTATTTAAAATCACAGAAATAATTGAGAAAGATATAGTAAAAGGCACTAAAGTAAGTTTTAGGATACCTTTAAAAACAGATTATTAAGCATTATACAAAAAAACTTCAAAAATGGATAAATTCACATCAATTGTGGTAGACGATATTCCAGAAGCTTTAGAGCTTTTAATTAATGATATTGAAAAAAATCATCCAGAAATAGAAATTATTGGAAAAGCTACAAGTGTTGTAGAGGCTTCAAAACTATTACAGAAAAGAAAACCAGATATATTATTCTTAGATATAATGCTTGGTGATGGTACAGGTTTCGATATTTTAGAGATTATACCAAACTTAAACTCTAAAGTAATTTTTGTTACAGCAAGTGATGAGTATGCTATCAAAGCTTTTAAGTTTGCAGCTATAGATTACATCCTTAAGCCTTACTCTTTAGAAGATTTAGAAAAAGCCATCAATAAAGCCAAAGCACAAATACAACCAGGAAAAGAACAATTAAATGTTTTAAAACAATTAGTAACACAGCCAGATATTAAGCCTAAAAGATTATCATTGCATACATCAGAAAAAATTATAATAGTAAATATTAAAGACATTATTAGATGTAACTCTGACAACAACTATACTATATTCTATTTAAATGATAAATCAAAAATTTTAGTTTCAAAGACCTTAAAGTATTATTCAGATATCTTAAAAGAGGTAAATTTCCTAAGAGTTCATCAAAGTCATTTAGTAAATAAAAGCTATATCAAAGAATTTATTAAATCAGATGGTGGATATTTAATATTAAATGATTCTTCAAATATCCCAGTCTCAGCAAGGAAAAAGAAAGACATTATTGCTTCTTTAAAAAAATAATTTAAACTTTTTTACAAATAATCATTGTTTGTGGTAAATATTTACTGCATTTGTAGTGTAATTATTTCCCCCTAATGAAAAAAGAAGATAAACAACGTTCTGATAGAGTAATTGAAGTATTTAAAGACTCTGGATTAAACCAAAGACAGTTTTCGGAACTCATAGGAGTTTCACAGCAATTGGTTAGTGCAGTAGTTAATTATACAAAGAAGCCTAATGAAGCTATTTTACTCGCAATTATTGATAAGATAAAAGGTATAGATCCAATGTGGTTGTTAACTGGCACTGGAGAATACAAAGAAAACTATGTACCCCTAGAAGTAGAATCCCCTATTGAGCTTCATATTAAAAGCATAGTCAAAAAAGAGTTTGAAGAATTGTCGGAAGATATTTTTCAAAAATTATCAAATATTGAAGATTCTGTTAAGAATTCTAATTAACGAGCCCATCGTGTATATTTAGAGATTAACAAATTGAGAATGTATTGTTCCCTAGCAATGTATTTTAGAGTAAAAGTCTTCAATATTTGATTCCTTTCAAAAAAGTAAATCCCCTTAACCCCTAAAAAAGCCTATCATAAAGATAGGCTTTTTTTATAAATAAAAAAATTGGGGTGGAAGACCGGATTCGAACCGGCGACTTTCGGTACCACAAACCGACGCTCTAACCAACTGAGCTACAACCACCATGTAACTTGCGGGTGCAAATATAATTATTTTTTGAATTCAAAAAAAAGAAAAAACTAAATTAATTTACTTAAATTTTCTACAGCAACATAACGCTCTGAGGTAAAGCCTTCTGCAAAATCTGCACCTATTATTCTTCCTAAATCTCTTGCCCTATAATTAATGCTATCAATAAAATTTTTACTTGATATTGGAGTTTCAGGTTCTTTACTATTAATATCAAAGAACTGTGAGCCATATGCTAACACAGCTTTTTCTTTAACATCTATAAAATCAGAAACATCAACAACAAAATCAGGATTTATATTTTTCCATTGTATATAATGATATACATGTTTAGGCCTCCATTTTTCTTGTTGCTTCCCTTCCATTACTGTTTTTATTTTTAATAATCCACTTAAAAAACAAGCATCAGAAACTAAACTACTTCCTTTAGAATGATCTATGTGTCTATCATCAATTGCATTACATAACACAATATCAGGTTGATATTTACGAATCATCTTAATGACTTCTAATTGGTTTTTTTTATCATTAACAAAAAAACCATCAGCAAATCTTAAGTTTTCACGAATAGAAACACCTAGAATCTCAGCAGCATTTTTAGCCTCAATATCTCTCAATTCTGCAGAACCACGTGTACCAAGTTCTCCTCTAGTTAAATCTACTATTCCAACTTTTTTACCTGAAGCAATTTCTTTTGCTATTGTTGCTCCACAACCTAATTCAACATCATCTGGATGAGCTCCAAATGCTAAAATATCTAATTTCATTAATTCTTATTTTTAATCTAACTCTAATAAATACTGTCAATATTTAATTAGTAAACGTACAAATAAGCAGCTATTTTAGCTATAAAACATACTGAAAACTTATAACGTTGTTCGTTTTAAAAATCAAAAATAACCTTTTTCATAAGATTATTTATTAAGGTGGTATTTCTATTTCGTTTTCGTTTTCTTTTTTAAAGAAAATACTAGGCAATTTTTAAGATTATCATAAAAATTAGAATAAAACAAACTCACTGACATATGTCATAAAAATGGTTTTATATTGGTGATAATTTTACTTTAGTAAACTAAAACAAATTAAACTAGATTATATTATGATTTTAATGCTCGTTATTCTAACAATTACTATTGCACTATTTGTTTGGGGAAAATATTCTCCTGATGTTGTTGCCTTGGTTTCTATGCTTTCTTTATTTTTATGTGGAATTCTAAATCTATCAGAAACTTTAAGTGGATTTAGCAATTCAACAGTAATAATGATTGCTGGCTTATTTATTATCGGAGAAGGTTTATCTCAAACAGGATGGACTGCATTAGCTGGTAAAAAATTAATTCAATTAGCAGGTAAAAGTGTTCCTAAATTATTAGTAATTATCACTTTAGGATCTGGAGTTTTATCAGGGTTTGTTAGTAATACTGGTACTGTAGCAACATTATTACCAGCAACAATTTCTTCTGCTTGGAGTATAGGTACTATGCCTTCTAAAATATTAATCCCTGTTGCCTTTGGTTCTAATACAGGTGGTTTATTAACATTAACAGGTACACCTCCAAATATAATCGCAAATAATGCATTGATTGATGCAGGTTATGATGGTTTTTCTTTCTTTGAATTTGGGTTAATAGGTCTACCACTCTTAATTATTGCATTGGTATATTTTAGATATGTTGGATATAAAATTTTACCAAAAAACAAAACGAATAACAAGCCTGTTAATATTGATACTACTTTGCACGAATGGATTGAAGCTTATCAAATTGACAACGATTATTATAGATTAAGAATACGTTCTGTATCACCATTAATCAACACAAAACTTAGTGATTGGGATTTGGAAAACAAGTATCATATTAATGTAATTCGTTTAAAAAGAAGACACCCAAAAAGATTACAAGGAATTCAACCCTTTATTGAATTTCCAGAATCAGAAACAGATTTAAGATATCATGATATCATTACTGTAAAAGGAACAACAGAAGATATTAATAGATTGATGATAGAATTTAGATTAGGTTTATTGCCAAAAGAATCTGCAGAAAGTGAATTGAGACACAACCTAATAAATCAAGAGGTTGGTATGGCAGAAGTATTAGTTACTCCAAAATCTTTATTGGTTGGAAGAAGAATAAAATTGAAAGAATATTTTAAGCGATATGGAATTCAACTATTAGCGGCCTCAAGAAAAAGAGAACCTTTTTTAGAAGAAGAAATGAGAGTTAATGCTGGAGATAGTTTTATTATAAGAGGTATTTGGGAAGACATTGAGAAGTTAAAAGATCAACATAAAAACATTGTTGTTGTTGGTAGCCCAGAAGAAATGGTAAAAGATGTAGATGAGTTAACTCCAAAATCTTATATTGCCTTAGGTGCTTTAATTTTAATGATTGTTCTTTTAGTTATTAAAGCTGTTCCAGGTGCTATTGCTGCTTTAATTTGTGCAGGAATTGTATTGTTTTCAGGATGTGTTCCGTTTACAAAAGCATACAAAAGTATAAGTTTTACAAGTGTTGTGATGATTGCTGCAATGATTCCTATGGGTGTTGCTATTCAAAAAACAGGAACTGCAGAATTAATTTCGAATACTTTAATTAGTTTTTTAGGTAAAGAAAACCCTACTTTATTATTAGGAGGAATATTCTTACTTACAACTACATTTAGTCAATTTATAAACAATTCAGCAACAGCAGTTTTAATGGCTCCAATTGTAATTTTAGCTGCTGGAACTTTAAATATATCTCCAGAACCTTTATTAATTACGATTGCCATAAGTGCTTCTACTGCTTTTCTAACCCCTATTGGAACCACTACCAATGCAATGGTAATGAGCTCTGGAGGTTATAAGTTTATGGATTACTTAAAAGTAGGGGCTCCATTACTTATATTGTTCTTTATCGTAACAATGATATTAGTTCCTATTATTTGGCCATTTTAAAAACTAAATTTTATTTATAAAAAAAAGCGAGACTTTAATGTTTCGCTTTTTTTATGGCTTGTTCTATATCTGCAATTAAATCTTGGGTTTCTTCAATTCCGACAGAAAAACGAATTAATCCGTTTTTTATACCTCTTTCCAAACGTTCTTGTTCACTCAATAAAGCATGAGTAGTTTGAGTTGGGCTAACTGTTGTACTTTCTAAACCTGCTAAACTCATTGAAGGTTTTATCAATTGTAAATTTCGTTGAAATTGAATTGCATCAATATCATCAGAGAGTTCAAAAGATAGCATTGCACCAAAACCTTTCATTTGTTTATTTGCAATTTCATATTGTGGATGACTTTCTAATCCAGGATAATAAACAGCATTTATAGCTGTACTTTTCTCTAAATACTCAGCCATAATTTGTGCATTTTTAGTTTGTTCTTTTACGCGTAAATTCAAGGTCTTTAAACTACGCTCTAATAACCAAACTGTTTGATCGCTCAAATTTCCACCTAAATTTATAGCTGTCTTCCAAATTTGCTCAATATGATCTTTGGATGCAGCAACAGCTCCAGCAGAAATATCAGAATGACCTCCCATATATTTTGTTGCTGAATGAATTACAATATCAATCCCAAAATTATAAGGATTCTGATTTATTGGTGATGCAAAAGTATTGTCAATCATTGTTAATATTGAATTTTCTTTAGCAACATCAGCAATAGCTTTCATATCTGTAATTCCTAATAATGGATTTGATGGGGTTTCAATATATAAAATCTTGGTATTTGCTTTTATTAAAGAGATAAAATCTTCTACATTATCAGATTCTGTAAATGAATATTCAATTCCATACTTATCAAATTCAGAAACAATAAAATTATAAGTACCTCCATAAATAACTTGTTGAATAACAACATGATCCCCACGTTTTAAAAACGCTAACATCGCTGATGAAATAGCAGCCATTCCTGATGTAAAAACCAAAGCATCATCAGTATTTTCGAGTGCCGCAATTTTTTTACATAACATTTCCTGGTTGGGTGTATTATAATAACGTGGATAACGTTTTACGTCTACATTATCAAAAGCATAAGAAGTTGACATATATATAGGAGAAACAGCTCCTTTAAATTGTTCATCTTTTACTTCTCCAACGTGAACACAGGTTGTGTTTATTCCTAGTTTTTTTAAATCTTTCATTAAACTGAATTTATACTCGCTAAATTAAGGAATCTCATTATATCTTTATGTAAAAAAACAATATCTTCGTTTTATGATATCAGTCTTAATTGTTGGAAAAGGTAATGTTGCCAATCATTTATATAATGTTTTTAGACATGTTGATACTATTAATGTTTTACAAATAAATTCTAGAAAATTAGAAAACATTCCTAAAGCAACTATTACTATAATTGCTGTTTCTGATGATGCTATTGCTAAAGTTTCATCAAAAATCTCAAATTCTTTTGTTGTACATACTTCAGGAGCTTGTTCAATTAATGAATTAGAAAACATAGGAAACAAAGGTGTTTTTTATATGCTACAAACCTTTTCTAAAGATAAAACAATAGATTTTTCTGAAGTGCCTTTTTGTTTGGAAGCTGAAAACGAAAAGGACTATCAATTATTAGTAAAGTTGGCTAAATCAATTGGTAAAAAAACATATAATGTAAATTCAGAACAAAGAAAAGCATTACATGTTGCTGCTGTATTTGTGAATAACTTTACAAATCATTTGTATAAAATTGGGAATGATATTTGCAAAGAAAACAATGTGCCTTTTGAAATTTTACAACCTTTAATTAAAGAAACAGCTGCTAAAATTGAAGAATTATCACCAGAAAAATCCCAAACTGGACCTGCAATTAGAAATGATAAAAAAACAATTAAAAATCATTTAGATTTGCTAAATAAAGAACAAGAAATAATTTATAAAATTTTAACAAAATCGATCCAAAATGGAAATTAGTTACAAACAATTATTGCCCAATATCAATACTTTAATTTTTGATGTAGATGGTGTGCTTACAAACGGATTAGTTACAATTATGCCTGATGGACAATTGGTAAGAAATATGAATATTAAAGATGGATATGCCTTAAAAACGGCTGTTGATAAAGGGTATAATATTTGTATTATTTCTGGAGGAAAAAATGAAGGTGTTAGAACACGTTTGGCGAATTTGGGTATTAAAGACATTTATTTAGGAGCCCATGACAAAATTCAACAATATAATGAGTTGGTTGAAAAATACAATTTAAAACCAGAAAATGTGTTGTATATGGGTGATGATATTCCTGATTATCCAGTAATGGAATTGATAGGAATGCCTTGTTGCCCAAATGATGCTGCCCAAGAAATACAACAAGTTGCCAAATACATTTCCGATAAAAAAGGAGGTGAAGGTTGTGTAAGAGATATCATTGAACAAATTTTAAGGGTTCAAGGAAAATGGGATAATAATTTTAATGCTAAATATGATTAATTTTTATTCTCTAAAACAATTATAAATAACAAATGTCAGGCTGAGCTTGTCGAAGTCAAATTAAATCCAATTATAATTATGAAAAAAGTTTTTTTAACATTATTTCTTTTAACAATAACATTTTCAATTAGTTCTCAAACTATTTTCGGGAAATGGCATTCTACCAATGATGAAACTGGCAAAGTGGATTCTGTAATAGAAATGTATGAAAAAGAAGGAAAAGCTTATGCTAAAATTATTGAGATTACAGATCCTGAAAGACAAAAAGCAGTTTGTGATAAATGCACAGGCGCAAACAAAAACAAGTCAATTTTAGGTTTAGAAATCTTATCAGGTTTAGAAAAAGACGATGATGAATGGTCTGGAGGAGAAATTCTAGATCCTAGAAATGGAAAAGTTTACAATTGCTATATAAAATTAATGAAATCTAATAAACTAAAAATTAGAGGATATATTGGTGTTGCATTGTTTGGTAAAACTAAATATTGGAAAAGAGCTGAGTAATCCATTAGCCATTAGCAAAACTAAAATACATTTCAACATCTTTCCTTTGTAAAAATTTAGATGAGCTTATTTTAATTCCGCTCTTCTAACATAGGCACAAAAGCAAAATCACCTAATTCGTGTTTTTCAAATTCTTTGGCAGATTTTCTGATAAATAACGTCATTATTTGCGTTTTATCACCAACAGGAATTAGTAACATTCCTCCTACTTTTAATTGCCCTAACAAAGGTTTTGGTACAAAAGGAGCACCAGCAGTTACAATAATTTTATCAAAAGGAGCTTTTTCTGGTAAACCTTTATAACCATCTCCAAAAATAAATTTCTTAGGTTTATAGCCTAATTTAGGTAGAAATAGCGAGGTTTTTTTAAACAATTCATGTTGCCTTTCTATAGAATATACTTCTGCTTTTAACTCTAATAAAACTGCTGTTTGATATCCAGAACCTGTACCAATTTCTAAAACCTTATCCCCTCTTTTAATTGCTAAGGTTTGTGATTGAAAAGCTACAGTGTAAGGTTGAGAAATGGTTTGTTCTGCAGCAATAGGAAACGCTTTATCTTGATAAGCATGAGACTCAAAACTAGAATCTATAAATAAATGACGTGGAATTTTACGAACTGCATTCAACACATTTTCATCTGTTATGCCTTTTGCTTGTAACACGTTAGCTAATTGATTTCGAAGTCCTTGATGTTTTGCTGTGTCTCTCAATTTAGGTTTGGTTTCAGAAGTCTAAAAATAGTAATAAATTGAATTAAACTCTTATAAAATTGTATCTTTGTTTGAGTTTGATTTTTTTTTAAATCAATAAATAAAAACAAATCTCTTTACGATTAAGAATAACAGTGTAATCTTTTGATGAAAGAATACCTTATTCTATTCGAAATAATAAAATACAAGAATACATATGCTAAAAGTTGGAGTTTTAGGTGCAGGTCATTTAGGTAAAATTCATTTAAAATTATTAAATCAATCTACTAAATATGATTTGGTAGGATTTTACGACCCATCTAAAGAAAATGCAGAAAAAGTTGCTGATAAATTTGGTTATACTTCTTTTAGTTCCATTGATGAATTAATTGATGCTGTAGATATTGTAGATATTGTTACTCCTACCCTTTCTCACTTTGATTGTGCAAAAAAATCGATTGAAAAAGGACGTCATATTTTTGTTGAAAAGCCAATTGCAAAAACAGTTTTAGAAGCAGAAACTATTAGAAAATTAGCAAGTGAATATAATGTAAAAGGACAAGTTGGTCATGTAGAACGTTATAACCCTGCTTTTACAGCTGTGAAAGACAAAATAAGCAATCCAATGTTTATTGAAACGCACAGATTAGCTGAGTTTAATCCAAGAGGAACAGATGTTCCTGTAGTTTTAGACTTAATGATTCATGATATTGATATTATTCTTGCTTCAGTTAATTCTAAAGTAAAAAATGTTCATGCAAGTGGTATTTCTGTAATTTCTGAAACCCCAGATATTGCCAATGCAAGAATTGAATTTGAAAATGGTTGTGTTGCTAATTTAACAGCGAGCAGAATTTCGATGAAAAATATGCGTAAAACACGCTTTTTTCAGAAGGATGCCTATATTTCTGTAAATTTTCTAAGTAAGGAATCTGAAATTGTAAAAATTCAGGATGCACCTGATGATTTAGATGAATTTGCTATGATTTTAAAAAATGATGCTGGTGTTGAAAAGCAAATCTATTTTGAAAACCCAGAAGTTACTGATAATAATGCTATTTTAGATGAATTAGAAACTTTTGCAGATGCTATTAATAATGACACAACTCCTATTGTAACTTTATCTGCTGGTACAGAAGCCTTGCGAATTGCACAATGGGTAATTGACTGTTTTAAAACTGAAAAAGATTTAGAAGTTTAGCCATCTGTTAGCAAATAAGTGCGTTAGGGATTGAATGGTCTGTTTGAGCTCTTTTTGTTTTTCACAAAAAAGCGAGTAATGAAAGCCCGTTAAAACGCCCAAAATATAATTATAATTTATAATTAAGATGAAAAACATAGCTGTTATTGGTGCTGGAACAATGGGAAATGGAATTGCGCACACTTTTGCTCAATTTAATTTCAACGTGCATTTAATCGATATTTCTGAAGCTGCTTTAGAAAAAGGAATGGCAACAATTACTAGGAATTTAGATAGAATGTTGGCTAAAGAAAAAATTTCTGAAGTTAATAAAACTGCTACTTTATCTAATATTACCACATTCACAAAAATTGATAAAGGTGTTGCAAATGTTGATTTAGTCGTTGAAGCTGCTACTGAAAATGAAACTTTAAAATCGAAAATTTTTAAGGAGTTGGATAATCTTTGTGATTCAAAAACAATTTTAGCAACAAATACTTCCTCTATTTCTATTACACAAATTGCTGCTGTAACTAACAGACCTGAAAAAGTAATTGGAATGCATTTTATGAATCCTGTGCCAATTATGAAATTGGTGGAGATTATTAGAGGTTACAATACCTCAGATGAAGTGATGAATACTATTGTGGATTTGTCTAAAAAAATTAGTAAAATTCCTGTTGAAGTAAATGATTATCCAGGTTTTGTAGCTAACAGGATATTAATGCCTATGATTAACGAATCTATTGAGACTTTATATAATGGTGTTGCAGGTGTTGCAGAAATTGACACAGTAATGAAGTTAGGTATGGCACATCCAATGGGTCCTTTACAATTGGCAGATTTTATTGGTTTAGATGTGTGTTTGTCTATTTTAAATGTAATGTATGATGGATTTAAAAACCCTAAATATGCTCCTTGCCCACTTTTAATTAATATGGTGATGGCTGGGAAATTAGGTGTAAAATCTGGTGAAGGTTTTTATGATTATACAGAAAACAGAAAAGCTGAAACTATTGCTAAAATGTTTAGTTAGATTAAATCAATGAAAATTAAAATTTTATTATTTCTTATTATTTATTGTACTTGTATAACTTACAGTCAAGAAAATAATAAATCCAAATTAAAACCAAATAAAGTAGGTTTTTTATACAATTTTGGTACTAATGAAAATTTTTTAAATGATGACCCTGATTACACCTACTCTACAAATACCTATAAAGCACAAGCTTTTTATGAATTGACAAACTGGAAAGGTTTAGAAATTGAATTGATTGTGCAACCACAAGTTCAGTATATCAAGCATCAATTAATTAATGAACAATATGTATTGCCAAGTGAGGATAATTATTTAGAAAAAAGAAATGAATTCACACAATCAAAAAAATTGAATTTGTATGGAATTGAATTTGGTTTTGCTGCTAAAAAAAGACTTTTTAAAAAATTAGATATTCAAGGAACTATTAGTTTAGGTTTTAATTATATTGATACTAGAACAGAACGTTTAGCAAAAGGATTTACTTTTATTGAGAATTTTTCTTTTGGCTTTTCTTATCAAACTTTTTCAAATTCATATTTATATTTAGGAACTAATTTATTTGGTCATGTTTCAAATCTTAATTTTCAAAAACCAAATGATGGCTATAATATTTTAGGTTTAGAAATTGGATATTCTTTTTTTATAAATTAAAAAAGGGAACTCAAAATGAATTCCCTTTTCTTTAATTTTAATTATATGCTACCCCAACCAAGAGTTTAACATCCAGATTGTTTTTTCTTGTTCAGCAATAAAATCGCTCATCATAGAATTTGTTCCTTCATCATCTGCTTCATCAGAAATATCTAAAATATTTCTTTCGATTTTTAATAATTCAGACAATGAGTTTACGACTAACTCTACAGCTTTAACATCGTTAGAGATGTTTTTACCTACTGGTACTGTTGCCTTTTCTACATAATCTAAAAAAGTGTGCAAAGGCTTGCCTTGCAAGGTTAAAATACGTTCGGCTATATCATCAATTTTAACTTGAGAGTCTGTATAAAATTCTTCGAATTTCACATGCAATTCAAAGAAGTTTTTACCTTTAATATTCCAATGTAACCCTCTTAAATTTTGATAATAAATTTGAAAGTTAGCAAGCAATCCATTCAATTCATTTACTAATTTTTCTGATTGTTGCTTATCTAAACCTAATATTGTTCTGTTCATTTTTAATTTATTTTTTTTATTACATCAAAATTAATTGAAAATAAACTTGATAAACTATAATTAATATTGATAGTTTTAATATCTTTATCAAAAATTTTTATTTAATGACAATTACCCAATTAAAATACGTTTTATCTGTTGCAGAATATCAGAATTTTACTGTGGCTGCAGAGCATAGTTTTGTAACTCAGCCTACCTTAAGTATGCAGATTCAAAAATTAGAAGATGAATTAGATATTCAGATTTTTAATAGATCAAAAAAGCCTATAGAATTAACTGAAGTAGGAAAAAAAATTGTTGAACAAGCAAAAGTAATCGTAGATGAAAGCAATCGAATTTTAGATATTGTTCATCAGCAAAAAGGATTTATAGGAGGCGAATTTAGATTAGGAATTATTCCTACAATTATGCCTACTTTGTTGCCAATGTTTTTACAAAATTTCACAAAAAAATATCCTAAAGTAAAACTTATTATTGAGGAGTTGACTACTGAAGAAATTGTTAGAAAACTTACAGATGGTCATATAGATGCTGCTATTGCTGCTACTCCTTTAGAAAACGAAGCTATTAAAGAACGTCCTTTATATTACGAACCATTTGTGGGCTTAATTCCACAAAGTCATCGTTTATTTAAACAAAAACATATTTCTGTAAATGAGTTGGAAATGGAAGATATTTTGTTGTTAGAAGATGGTCATTGCTTTAAAGATAGTGTTATTAATTTATGCAGAACCCATAAAATTGATAATAAAAAAGGATTTCAATTAGAAAGTGGAAGTTTTGATACTTTAATTAAACTTTCTAAAGAAGGTTTAGGAATGACACTACTTCCCTATTTACATACTTTGGATTTGAATAACGATGATCAAAAACATTTACGTGAATTTACAAATCCACCACCTGCAAGAGAAGTAAGTCTAATCTATCATAAATCGCAATTAAAAATGCAATTGATAGAAGCTTTAAAGAAAACAATTGATGGTGTGGTTAGAGGTGCAATTTCTTTTAGTGATGTGAAGATTATTAGCCCTTTGCAGAAGAAATAAAAATAATATAAATATCTTATTTTAAGATAATTAAAAAACCTAATCTAAAGTATTTATTTAGATTAGGTTTTTTTTAGTTAGATTAGTCTGTTTATAACAAACTACTCATACATTTTATCACGTAATTCCTTAATTTTGGGATCTGATAAATAATCATCAAAAGTAGTATATCTATCAATTACACCTTTAGGAGTTAACTCAATGACTCTATTAGCAACTGTTTGAGCAAATTCGTGGTCATGAGTTGTTAATAAAACTGTTCCTTTAAAATTTATTAATGAATTATTTAATGCTTGAATTGATTCTAAATCCAAGTGATTTGTAGGTTCGTCTAGTACTAAAATATTCGCTCTTTTCATCATCATTCTAGACAACATACAACGCACTTTTTCACCTCCAGAAAGCACATTACTTTTCTTTAATGCTTCTTCTCCAGAGAAAATCATTTTACCTAAAAAACCTCTTAAGAAAACTTCTTCACGTTCTTCTTCAGTTTGTGCATACTGTCTTAACCAATCTACTAAATTTAAGTCACCATTTTGGAAAAAAGAGGAATTGTCTAATGGTAAATAAGATTGAGTAGTTGTTACACCCCAAGAAAATTTTCCTGCATCCTCTTTTTCATTACCCATAATAATTTGGTAAAAAGCAGTAACAGCTCTAGAGTTTTTTGAAATCACAGCAACTTTATCACCTTTATTTAAGTTGATATGCACTTTATCAAACAATTTTTCTCCTTCAAAATCTTTTGATAAATCTTCTACATTTAATATTTGATCTCCAGCTTCTCTATCACTTTTATAAATAATGGCAGGATAACGTCTACTAGAAGGTTTTATATCTTCAACGTTTAATTTATCAATCATTTTTTTACGAGAAGTTGCTTGTTTAGATTTGGCAACATTGGCAGAAAAACGACGAATAAACTCTTCTAATTCTTTCTTTTTATCCTCAGCTTTTTTATTCTGTTGTGCTCTTTGTTTTGCCGCTAATTGAGAAGATTCATACCAAAATGTATAGTTACCTGAATAATGGTTAATTTTCCCAAAATCGATATCAGAAATGTGCGTACAAACTGCATCTAAAAAGTGTCTATCATGAGAAACCACAATTACACAATTGTCGTAATTTGCTAAAAAGTTTTCTAACCAACCAATAGTTTCAAAATCCAAATCGTTGGTAGGTTCATCCATAATAAGTACATCAGGATTACCAAAAAGAGCTTGAGCAATTAAAACTCGTACTTTTTGCTTACCATCTAAATCTTGCATCAAAGTATAATGTAAATCTTCAGAAATACCTAAATTAGAAAGCATTGCAGCTGCATCAGAATCAGCATTCCAACCATTCATCTCTTCAAAAACAATTTGAAGTTCCCCTATTTTTTCTGCATTTTCATCAGTGTAATCTGCGTATAAAGCATCTATTTGTTTTTTAATAGCAAACAATTCTTTATTTCCCATCACAACTGTTTCCAATACTGGAAATTCATCAAACTCATTGTGGTTTTGAGATAATACAGACATACGTTTTCCTGGTTCTAAATGAACTTGCCCAGAAGTAGCTTCTTGTTTTCCTGAAATAATTTTTAAGAAAGTTGATTTTCCTGCTCCATTTGCGCCAATAATACCATAGCAATTCCCAGATTGAAATTTTGTATTGACTTCATCAAACAAAATACGTTTTCCAAATTGAACTGATAAGTTAGAAACTGATAACATAATCCTATTTTAAATTTCTGCAAAAGTACTAAATTGATTGTTATTTTTTGTGAGATTTTTAAATGCTTTTTATAAAAAAATATCATTATAATTAAACATTGATGTCTTTATTTTTAACAGCGTATTAACAACTACAACCCTATTGAATAGTTAAATTTGTAAGGCATATAATTTTATAATATATATGATAAAAAAAATATCCCCTTTATTTAAAATTCTATTTTTAGGAATTATAATTAGCTGCAATACAGTAGCTAAAAAATCTGAAACTTATTTTGGCGGAAAAATTATAAATCCTAAATCTAACTATGTAGTGCTATACTCTATGGAAGAAGTAATTGATACTTTTCTTCTAAATACTAACAATAAATTTTTAGGTAAAATTAACAATGCTAATGAAGGTTTATATTATTTTATTCACGGAAATGAAAATCAGCATATTTATTTAGAGCCAGAAGACAGCTTAATGTTACGTTTAAATACTTGGAATTTTGATGAATCATTAGTTTTTGCAGGAAAAGGTGCTGAAAGAAATAATATTTTGATTGATTGCTTTTTAGAGAATGAAAAAGATGAAAAGATTTTTTATCAATACAATAAATTAGAACCAAAAAAATTCAAGGATAAAGTTGATTCTTTAGTAGCAATAAAACTGAATACATATTCAGAATTTATAGATAGTCATAAAAATGAAACAGGAGGCTTTAAAGAAATTTTAAAAACTGCTTTAACCTATCCTATTTATGCAAGTGTAGAAAGATATCCAATGATTTATGCAAAATATGCTAAAGATGGCAATTTTCCTTTAACTGATAATTCATTCTATAAATATAGAGACAATATAATTTTAGATAACGACTCTCTAATGTACTACCCTCCTTATTCTAAATATGTTAGAAATTATCTATATAATGCTACTTATTCTTTAGGACATCCTCCTATGAAAAATGAGTATTCTTCTAAATTTACAATAGACTTACTAAACATCATCAATAGTAAAATAAGTGCTGAAAATTCTAAAAATGCTTTTTTAAGACAAACAGTAATTGGTCATTTTTATAATAAATCTAGCTGTGATATTAATGCAAAAGCTTTTGACACTTATTTTAAGTTATCTACAAATAAAAAAGACAAAAAACTTATTCAAAACTTAGTAAATGACTCAAAAGCGTTAGCCACAAATAAAAAAATACCTAATTTTCAACTAACAAACTATTCTAATTCTAAAAAATATATTTCTGAAATTACAAATAATCAAAATACTTTATTGTTTTTTTGGAGCCCTGAGTTTGTTTCTGAATCATACATAGAGTCTAGAGTTAATTATTTATCAAATTCTTACCCAAATATTAAGTTCATTCAAGTTAAAATTGATGGCGATAAACGAGAAAGAATTCAAAAATTAGATATTAAAAATCAATTTTATCTAGATAAAGATAGTGAAGCTCATCTATTTTTAACCAGTAAAATGCCTCGTTCTGTTTTAATAGATAATAAAGGTAAAATTATAAACGGTTATGCTTCTATTGCTTCAAAAAACTTAAACTCATTTCTTAAAGATTTGAACAAAAACTAATTAAACAAGTTAAGTTTAATTATCCCATTAATTTAAAGTATCTTTGCACGATTTTAATTTTGAATACTTATTCAATAAAAAATCAAGTCGAAAATTTATAATTTGATTTGCAGGTGGGCGTTCTGTGAATCTACAAAAACACAGTAATGTCAACATTTTTAGAGTTAGGTTTAAAAGAACCTATCAACAAAGCATTGACGGATTTAGGTTACGAAAAACCAACCGTTATTCAAGAAAAAGCAATTCCGCAAATTATATCTTCAACAGACGATTTAAAAGCTTTTGCACAAACAGGTACAGGTAAAACAGCTGCTTTTAGTTTACCTATATTAGAACTTTTAGATGAAAACAATAGCAATGTACAAGCTATTATATTATCACCTACTAGAGAATTAGCAGTTCAAATTGGTAATAATATTAAAGACTTTTGTAAATACTTAAAAAACGTAAAAGTAACCACTGTTTATGGTGGTTCTAGCATGGAAGATCAAATTAGATCTTTAAAAAGAGGTTCTCAAATTGTAGTAGGAACTCCAGGTAGAACTGTAGATTTAATTAACAGAAGAGCTTTAAAATTAGGAAACGTTCAATGGCTTGTTTTAGACGAAGCTGATGAAATGTTAAATATGGGCTTTAAAGAAGAACTTGATAAAGTTCTAGAAGCTACTCCAGAAACAAAACAAACGTTATTGTTTTCAGCAACTTTTCCAAGAGAAGTAGAAGCAATTGCTAGAAATTATATGACTAAACCAGTAGAAGTTACTTCTGGTGAAAAGAATTCGGGTTCTGTAAATGTAAGCCATGAATATTATGCTGTTACTGAAAGAACTCGTTATCCTGCATTAAAAAGAATTGCAGATCTAAATCCTGATATTTATGCAATTATCTTCTGTAGAACTCGTAGAGAAACGCAAGAGGTAGCTGATAATTTGATAAAAGACGGATACAATGCAGATGCTTTACATGGAGATTTATCTCAAGCACAAAGAGATTCTGTAATGGGTAAATTCCGTAAAAAAACAATTCAAATATTAGTAGCTACAGATGTTGCTGCACGTGGTTTGGATGTAAATGAACTTACCCATGTAATCAATCATAAATTACCCGATCAAATAGAAAACTATACACATAGAAGTGGTAGAACTGGTAGAGCTGGTAACAAAGGTATTTCTATAGTTTTAGTTAATGGAAAAGAAAAAGGGAAATTACGTGTTATAGAAAGAATTATAAAACAGAAATTCGTAGAAGCAAAAGTACCTTCAGGTAAAGAAATCGTTAAAAATCAATTAATGAACTTAATTGATAAAGTTCAGAATACTGAAGTTAATGAATCTGAAATCAATGAATTTTTACCAAGTATATACGAAAAATTAGAAGATTTAAATAGAGAACAATTAATACAAAAATTTGTTTCTCTTGAGTTTAATACCATGCTTGCATACTATGAAAATGCAAAAGATTTAAATGATTTAGGTAGAGAAAACTCTAGAAGAAGAGAGACTGCAGATAATATGTCACGCTTTTTTATCAATATTGGTAGAAAAGACAGCTTAAATCCTGCTAAATTAATAGGTCTTATTAATGACCAAGAAATTGGTGATAAGATTGAAATTGGAGCAATAGATATTTTAGATACATTTTCATTCTTTGAAGTTGACAAAAATTTCGAACAAAAAACTTTAGATGCTTTTTCAGCAAATCAACCAGATTTTGATGGACGATCTGTAAACGTAGAAATTACGAAAAAAGAACGTTCTGGAGGTGGAAGAAGAGGTGGAAAAAAACCATTTGGCAAAAAAGATGGTGGTTTTGGTAGACGCAGGAGTACTGAAAACTCATCTCGAAATAATAATGATGATGGAGGAAAGAGAAGATCTGAAAGGCGTTCTTCAGATAGACCTAAAAATTCTGGTGATAGAAAATCAGGTGGTTTTGGTAGAAGACGTAGAGAGAGATAATCTACATCATTAGATATAAATCATTAAAAAAGAGGTAATAATTATAAATTATTACCTCTTTTTATGTTTTAATAAATTTGCTTAAATCACTAATTTCCTACTTCATTAAAGAATTTAATACGCATTAAACGCAGTTCTTCTTCATCATAATCACCATCAAATTCATCTAAAGCTTCTTCAATATCATCTGTTTCTGCTTCCATAAAATATTCATGAATTTCTTCTTGTTGATCCTCATCTAATAAATCATCCAAAGCATAATCTATATTAATTTTAGTTCCAGAAAAAATAATTCTTTCCATTTCACGAATTAAATCACTCATTTCTAAACCTTTGGACTTTGAAATATCTTCTAAAGGTAGTTTTTTATCAGTATTTTGAATGATAAACAACTTTAAACCAGAGTTTACACCAGTACTTTTTACAATTAAATCGTCTGGTCTTAAAACATCATTTTCATCAACATAAGTTGCAATTAACTTTACAAAATCTTTACCAAATTTTCTAGCTTTTCCCTCTCCTACTCCATGCACTTTTGAAAGTTCTTCTATAGTTATTGGATATTTTAAAGCCATATCATCTATAGATGGATCTTGAAAAACAGCAAATGGAGGAACTCCTTGTTTATTTGCTACTCTTTTACGCAAATCTTTTAGAAATTTCACCAATTTTTCATCAGCTATACCACCTGCAGATTTAGAATTTGTAATGATAGAATTATCATTATCTTCATTGTAAGAATGATCTTCTGTCATTAGAAAAGAAGTTGGTTTCTTTAAATAATCTTCTCCTTTTTTTGTTAATTTTATAACTCCATACTGCTCTATTTCCTTTTTAATAAAATTTACTACTAATATTTGACGAATCAATGCCATCCAATAGGCAGCAGGTCTATCTTTTCCAATACCAAAAAATGGTTGTAAGTGTGTTTTATGAGAAGTTAACAACGCATTTTCTTTACCAACAATCGTATTTACGACTTCTTTTGCTTTGTATTTTTGAAGCGTATCTTTTACAACTTTTAAAAGAATAGCTACGTTTTCTTTAGCCTCATGTTTTTTCTTTGGGTTTCTAGAATTA
The DNA here is from genome assembly GCA_965656305.1 of Polaribacter sp. GTDB lineage: Bacteria > Bacteroidota > Bacteroidia > Flavobacteriales > Flavobacteriaceae > Polaribacter. Next base: position 59,562 of record CBFHKA010000012.1, read on the forward strand.
TCATCCATATCAGCACCATCTCCATTCTTTTCATCAAAATCCTCACCAAAATAATGCAGTAAATACTTACGTCTATTCATAGAAGTCTCAGCATAACCCACTACTTCTTGTAATAAAGCATGACCAATTTCCTGCTCTGCAACAGGTTTGCTAGACATAAATTTTTCTAATTTTTCGATATCCTTATATGCATAAAAAGCCAAACAATATCCTTCTCCATCATCTCTACCTGCTCTACCAGTTTCTTGATAATAACTTTCTAAACTTTTAGGAATATCATGATGAATTACAAAACGAACATCTGGTTTATCTATTCCCATTCCAAAAGCGATAGTTGCCACAACTACATCACAGTCTTCCATCAAAAACATATCTTGATGCTTTACCCTAGTTTTAGCATCTAATCCTGCATGATAAGGCACAGCTTTAATTCCATTAACTTGTAAAACTTGCGCAACTTCTTCTACTTTTTTTCTACTTAAGCAGTAAATAATACCAGATTTTCCTTCCCGTTGTTTTACAAAACGAATAATATCTTTTTCTACCTCATTTGTTTTTGGCCTTACTTCATAAAATAAATTTGCTCTATTAAAGGAAGCTTTAAAACGATTTGCATCTGTAATACCTAAAGTTTTTAAAATATCTTCTTGTACTTTCTCTGTGGCTGTAGCTGTTAAACAAATAACAGGAACATTATCAATAGCTTTAATGATATGCTTTAAATTCCTGTATTCTGGCCTAAAATCATGACCCCATTCAGAAATACAATGTGCTTCATCTATAGCTACAAAAGATATTTTTTGAGTTCTTAAAAAAGTAACATATTCTTCTTTTATCAAAGATTCTGGAGCTACATATAATAATTTAGTAATTCCGCTAGAAATATCTGCTTTTACTTGTGCAACATCTGTTTTATTTAATGAAGAGTTTAAAACATGTGCAACTCCATGTTGCTCAGAAATACCTCTAATAGCATCAACTTGATTTTTCATTAATGCAATTAATGGCGAAACTACTATTGCAGTTCCTTCTGTCATTAATGCTGGTAATTGATAACAAAGAGATTTCCCTCCTCCTGTTGGCATTATTACAAAAGTATTATTGTTGTTTACAATACTTTTTATTACTTCTTCTTGTAAGCCTTTAAATTTATTAAAACCAAAAAACTTTTTAAGAGGACTATGTAAATCCATATAAATATTAATTTATAATTAAAAGAAAAGTCAAACCTAATACTATATAGTTTGAATAAACTTATTTTTATAGTAAATTTGCCTGTTTCGTATATCTAAAGATATAACTTTTTTTTATTCTGATAAAAACATAAAGCTTGAAAGATAACACTTCCATTATTGCAAATGCAAAAAACACAATAATTACTGAAAGTAAAGCTATTGCTAATTTAGCAAATTTTATAGATTCAAGTTTTGAAGAAGCTGTAAAATACATCTACAATTTTAAAGGCAGAGTCATTTTTACAGGAATAGGAAAAAGTGCAAATATTGCTACTAAAATCGTAGCTACCTTTAATTCTACTGGTACCCCAGCTGTTTTTATGCATGCTGCAGATGCAATACATGGAGATTTAGGAAATGTATTAGATGATGATGTAGTAATTTGTATCTCTAAAAGTGGTAATACTCCAGAAATAAAAGTATTAGTTCCATTGATAAAAAATTATGGTAATAAAATTATCGCAATTACTGGAAATGTAGATTCTTTTTTAGGTAAAAACGCTGATTTTACCTTAAATACTTTTGTTGAAAAAGAAGCTTGTCCTAATAATTTAGCGCCTACTACAAGTACAACAGCTCAACTAGTTATGGGTGATGCTCTTGCAGTTTGTCTATTAAAATTGAAAGGATTTACAAGTAATGATTTTGCAAAATATCATCCAGGAGGCGCATTAGGGAAACGTTTATACTTAAGAGTTGCTGACTTAATTAAAAACAATGAAACTCCAAAAGTATCAGAAAATGACACAATTGCTAATGTAATTGTAGAAATGTCAGAAAAACGTTTGGGAGTTACTGCAGTAATAAAAGACAATAAAGTTTTAGGAATTATTACTGATGGAGATATCAGAAGAATGTTAAGTAAATCTACAAAAATTGATGATTTTGTAGCTAAAGATATTATGAGTATAAATCCTAAAACCATCCATAAAGATGCTATGGCTATAGATGCACTAGAAGCTCTAGAAAATAATAGTATTACTCAAATTTTAGCTGTAGATGATGCAAATAATTATGCAGGAGTTGTACATTTACACGATTTAATTAAAGAAGGAATTTTTTAATGGCAGAACAACAAAAAGAAATGTCTTTTTTAGGACATTTAGAAGAGCTAAGATGGCATTTAGTAAGAAGTGTTGCTTCAATATTTATTTTGGCAATTATTTTTTTCGTTTTTGCGGAAGAAGTATATAATAATTTTTTACTAGCACATATAAAACCAGATTTTATAACCTATCGTATATTTTGTAATTTCTTTGATTTATTTGGGATGGATAGTGCTTTTTGTAATGTCAGTTTTGCTGATAAAAAACTACAGAGTATAAAAGTAACTTCTCAATTAATGAATTCCATTTGGTCTTCTTTAATTTTAGGACTTATAATTTCTTTCCCTTATTTATTGTGGGAAATATGGCGTTTTGTTTCTCCTGGTTTAACCCAGAATGAAATAAAAAGATCTAAAGGCTTTATTTTTATAGCTTCATTTTTATTTTTTATTGGAGTATTGTTTAGTTTTTATATAATTGCTCCAATATCTATACATTTTTTATACAATTATCAAATTACAGATGCTATTGAGAATAGCTTTACTTTAGAATCTCACATTGGATTGGTTACTAACATGTTACTAGGCGTTTCTATTCTTTTTGAATTACCAGTATTAATCTATTTTTTAACAAAAATTGGATTAATAACACCTGAATTCTTAAAAAGATACAGAAAACATGCTCTTGTAGTTGTATTAATCTTAGCAGCTATTATTACACCACCAGATGTAGCCAGTCAAGTTGTAGTTGCAATCCCAATACTTATTTTATACGAAATAGGTATTAAAGTTTCTAAAAGAGTAATTAAAAATCAAGAAAAGAATGCCAACAAAAGTTAAAGAATTTAATGATTATCGTGCTAAAATGAATGCTAAAATTTTAGCTTCTGATAATAAAGTAATCAAGCGAATCTTCAATTTAGATACCAATACTTTTGCAGCAGGTCATCTTCCTGTTAAAACAAAAGAACTTTTAGGATTGGTAGCATCTGCAGTATTAAGATGTGATGATTGTGTACAATATCATTTAGAATCTGCAATGAAATCTGGAGTTACAAAAGAAGAGATGATGGAAACAATGTCTATTGCAACTTTAGTAGGTGGTACGATTGTAATACCACACTTAAGAAGAGCTGTTGAATACTGGGAAGCACTTGAAGAAGAAATTTAATTGTTGTTTATTTCTTGAAGCGTGTAATTGTTTATGAAGGTTTTAAGAAATTTATACAATTAGATTAAATACTTTTACACAATTAAACATTTTTTACAGTTACACAATTAAAAAGTTACACAATTACACATATTTATAATATGATTTTAAAAGCAGAAAACATTCAAAAACTATATGGAAGTAGAAAAGTTGTAAAAGGTATTTCTTTGGAAGTTCAGCAAGGCGAAATTATTGGACTTTTAGGACCTAATGGAGCTGGAAAAACGACTTCTTTTTATATGATTGTTGGAATGGTAAAACCTAATGAAGGTCATATTTATTTAAATGATGAAGAAATAACCAATGATGCTATGTATAAACGTGCACAAAAAGGAATTGGTTATTTAGCTCAAGAAGCTTCAGTATTTAGAAAATTATCTGTAGAAGATAATATAATGTCTGTATTACAATTCACTGGTTTATCAAAAAAAGAACAGAAAATTAAATTAGAATCTCTAATTGAAGAATTTAATATTGGTCATGTGCGTAAAAATAGAGGTGATTTGCTTTCTGGTGGAGAAAGGCGTAGAACAGAAATTGCACGTTGTTTAGCTTCAGACCCAAACTTTATTTTATTAGACGAGCCTTTTGCTGGTGTAGATCCAATTGCTGTTGAAGATATTCAGAGTATTGTAGCACAATTAAAAAACAAAAACATTGGTATTTTAATTACTGATCATGATGTACAAGCAACTCTAGCTATTACAGATAAAACTTACCTAATGTACAATGGAAGCATCTTAAAAGAAGGAACTCCTGAAGAATTAGCAGCAGATGAAATGGTTCGTAAAGTATATTTGGGTAAAGATTTTGAATTGAAAAAGAAGAAAATTTTTCAGTAATTAATATTACTTTTTAAATTTATGGTCAGTTTTTCTTGATAGGTTTTCGAACCCAGTAATTAATTTTACAAAGTTTTGCCTTTCTATATGCCCAGGATATTTAGCATCAATATAAGAAAATGGCGCATAACTTCCATAGGCTATATATCTTTTTCCTTGATAAACCCATAAACTATAATTTGTACCATCAGAAACGCTCATAGTTTGCACAGTCCCTTTTTCTTCCCCCTTCTTTTGAGTTATATTTAATTTGGATTTATCAATTATAAATTTATTTTCTTGAGCACATATTTGTAAATATCTCCAATAAAATTGATAATTCTTTTTCTTAACTCTTTTACGTTTAATTTTAATTTTCTTTGATGATTCAATTGGTTCAAAAACCATATACCTATTAACTTTTCCTTCATTATGGTAAACAATAAATTCAGAATTCACACCTTTAGTCCAATATGAAGAATAACTAATTTTGACAATAAAAGCATTTTTATCATTTAGGCTCAATAGCTTAATATATCTATTTTCAACTTTATCTTTTCCATGCCACACTAATTCTGGAATTTTAAATTCTTGAGAAAATGATTTTCCTGAAATTAATATAAATAATATGATAATTACTTTTCTCATCTTAAAATTTAAATTCAAAAATAATTAAAAGAATAATTCAAATAAACTCAAATTTAGTGAAGATGCACTCTAGTTTATTAAAATGGTAAGTTCTATTATTAAACTATAAAAGCAAGTTTAATAAGGTTATTCATTAAAACTCCCAATTTACCAAAGAATACCTGAAGGATCGTTTAAAAAGAATACGCTTACTCATGGATGATTTACAATTTCTGATAATTTTACTTTTAATTTGTAATAAATATACTTCTATATCTTGGACTTCAAAAAAAAGCATTGAATTATCCACCCAATCTTTTACGTAAGCTTTCTGTAAATCCTAAATCTTTATAAGAATTACAAGATTCCTCAAAATCTTTTGCGCCAATAAAAGTTCTTATTGATTTAAATATTAATCTAGAATTTCTCTTTTGGAAATACTAAAATGAAAGCAAACTCCTTTATTTCCATCTTTCCTATTGGCAATATAAATCTTACCTCCCAACCTTTTAATAATAGATTTTACAGTTGCTAAGCCTATTCCTGTATTATCATTATTTTCATTTTCTAAAGTTTCAAACATGTCAAAAACTTTTTCCCAATACTGTTCTTTTATTCCAGGACCATTATCACAATAAACAAAGTGATAATGTTGGCTATCTTTCTTAAAATAAATTTCTAATTCAACTTTTTCTTCATCAGAATATTTCCTTGAGTTAGATATTAAATTTTGAAAAATTTGAACAAAACCAATTTTAGAACTTTTAATATTTACATCTAAGTCATCAGAATTTAGAAATATTTTGTTTTCAAAATCAATATTATCAACAATACTATCTAAAATTTCTTTAAGGTTAAAGTATTGATAAACAATATTTTCAGTATTTACCTTTGTGTATTCTAAGATGTCATCTATTAAGGCTCCCATATATACCATTCTGTTAGATATTAAATTTACATAGCCCTCAGCTTCTGTATTTTTAAACAAATTAATATGGTCTTCCTTTAAAACGTCTAACAAAAAATTAACGCCACTTATTGGCGATTTTAAATCGTGTGTTAATCTGTATGCAAAATTATTTAACTGTTCGTTTAAACTTGTTACTTTCTTATTTACATTTCTAAGCTCATGGTTTCTTTTTCTTAAATCTAATAAACTCACAACTTGATTCGCTAATAGTTTTAAAGCTTCTTTCTGAGTTTCATTTAAATCATTGGGTTTATTATCAATAACACACAAAGTACCTATTGTTTGTCCTTCAGAGGTATTTAAAGGAGCTCCAGCATAAAAAATCACATTTGGATCTTCAGTTGTTAATGGATTGTCTAAAAAACGCTCATCTTTAGATGCATCATTTACAATAAACAAATCATCAGGATTTAATATACTATGTGCACAAAATGCGATTTCTCTGGGAGTTTCCTTAGCCTCTAAACCATGGTTAGATTTAAACCATTGCCTGTCTTTATCAACTAAAGAAATTAGAGCTATTGGTGTATTACAAATATTTGATGCAATTTTAGCTATAGCATCATAATCTTCTTCAGGTAATGTATCTAAGATTTTGTAAGAATTTAAGGTTCTTAATCTTTCTTCTTCATTTTCAGGTATAAATGCAGGTTTCATTAATATTCAATTTTGGGGGTTAAATTTTTAATTATTGATAAAACGATATACAAAATAATGATAATTGGAACTGAAAGATATTTAATTATCAAAATTAGCATTAATGAAATTACTAAAAACAAATAAGTTACCCAATTATTTTTGATTGAATACTCTTTAAATTTTAAAGAAAATAAAGGTATTTCAGCATTCATTAGATAACTCATAAGAAGTGTTATAACAATTAAAAAGTAATTGTTATCTAATAAATTTAAAACAAAATCTATTTCTGAATACTCTTTTATAAGTGGTAAAGAAATCACAAACAGACACATTGCAGGTGTAGGCAATCCAATAAAGGAATTCGTTTGCCTAGTATCTAAATTAAATTTACCTAACCTATAACAAGCTGATAACGTAACAATTAAACCGATTAAAGAAATATCTAAAAAATTATCATCAAATGAATTAGAATGATTTATCAAGTTATTCTGAATCATTCTAGACATTATAATACCTGGTACAACTCCACTTGTAACCATATCTGCTAAAGAGTCCAATTGTTTCCCTAATTCTCCAGTAACATTTAACAAACGTGCTACAAAGCCATCAAAAAAATCAAATAAAATTCCAATTAAAACAAATAGAACTGCTAAAGTAAAGTCATTTTCTACTGCAAAAATAGTAGCAACAGTTCCACAGAAAAGATTACCAAGCGTTAAAATATTAGGAATATTTTTCTTAAAACTCATTTTTTTATCAATTTTAAAAGCTAAAGTAAGAAATCATATTTGGTTAGTTTTCTAAATTGTTAAATTTTCGTCATATTTGTAAGAATTAATTTAATAATGCCAGTTTTTCAATCTAACTTTTTACCTACAATTCCTTTCAGAAATGGTCATTTTAATACTATGTATAGACCTCTTTTTATGAAAGATATAGCATCATTTTCTAGAAAAAGGATAAAAACTTGGGACAATGATTTTATCGATTTAGATTTTTCAATTGTTGGTTCAGAAACTTTGGTATTATTAATTCATGGTTTAGAAGGTAGTTCAGAATCAAAATACATCGTTTCAAACACAAATCATCTAAATAATAAAGGATTAGATACAGTTTGTTTTAATCTAAGAGGTTGTAGTGGAGAAGATAATTTATTGCTAGCTACCTATCATAGTGGAAAAACTGAAGATGTAGATTTTGTTGTAAATCATTTATTAGAGAATTACAATTACAAAAATATAGTAATTGTAGGCTTCAGTTTGGGAGGAAATTTGACATTAAAATATTTAGGAGAAAATGGAGACAACCTATCTCCTATTGTAAAAGGAGGAATTGCAACTTCTGTACCTGTGGATATTGGAAGTGCTGAAAAAGAAATGGATAAATTAAAAAACAAATTGTATATGGAAGTTTTTTTTAAAACGATGAAAAACAAAGTTTTAGAAAAAGCACATAAATTTCCTGAATATAAATTGGACAAAGACAAGCTGTTCAAAGCTACCAAATTTAAGCATTTAGAACATTTGTACACTGTTCCTGTTTTTGGTTTTGAAAGCCCAGAAGATTATTGGACAAAAGCAAGTTCTAAACCTTATTTATCAAAAATTAAAAGACCAACTTTACTCATTAATGCCAAAGATGATACTTTTTTATCTGCAGCATGTTATCCTTATGAAGAAGCCGAGAATTCTAATTATTTCTATTTTGAAGAAACAAAATATGGTGGTCATTGTGGATTTATGACATCTTTTAAACCACAAGACAACACTTGGTTAGAAAATAGAATTGAACGTTTTATCAAAGAAAACATACAGATTGATATTCCATAAACAATATCTACCAAAAACTATAGTTATTTTAATAGGATTTAAGATATTTGTTAATGATAAAATAAGCTACTGTTGAAAAATAAAATTGTATTTCTATTATTTGCTTTTCCAATACTTTTAAATGCTCAAGCTTTTAGAAATTATTCTAACGAATTTTTAAATATTGGTGTTGATGCAGCTGCATTAGGAATGAGTAAAGCTGTAGTTGCAACCACAAATAACGTCAATTCAATTTATTGGAATCCAGCTGGTTTGGTAGGAATTGAAGATATGCAAGGTTCTCTAATGCACGCATCTTATTTTGCAGGCATTGCCAATTACAATCATGCTGCTTTTGCAATGCCAATTGATAACAAAAGTGCACTGGGAATTTCTGTAATTCGTTTTGGAGTTGATGATATTCTAAATACAACAGAACTTATTGATAGTGATGGAAATATAGATTTTAATAGAATTAGTCTTTTCTCAGCAGCAGATTACGCATTTAATATTGCTTATGCCAGAAGTTTACTTTTCAAGGACTTACAATTTGGAGTGAATGCAAAAGTAGTAAGAAGAATTATTGGTGATTTTGCTACTTCTTGGGGATTTGGTTTTGATGCAGGAATTCAATTTGAAAGAAATAATTGGAAATTTGGATTGATGGCTAGAGATATTACCACTACTTTTAATACTTGGGCTATCAATGAAGATGAGTTTGATAAAATTAGGAATGCTATTCCTGGTCAGAATCAAGAATTACCAGAAACTACAGAAATCACAAAACCAAAAATTCAATTAGGAGTTGCTAAAGAATGGAGAGTCAGTCGTTTATTGAATCTACTTTCTGAAGTAGATTTAAACATTCGTTTTGAACAAACTAATGATATTTTTTCATCAAAAATTGGTAGTATAGATCCTGCTATTGGTTTTCAATTAGATTATGATAAACTTGCTTACTTACGTTTAGGAGTTGGTAATTTTCAATATATTACAGAATTTGATACAGGGAAATCTCTTTCTATGCAACCCAATTTTGGTGTAGGTTTTAATTTTAACGGTATTCAGATTGACTATGCTTTAACCAATATTGGAAGTGTTGGAAATGCGCTATTTTCTAATATTTTTTCAATTACTTTCGATTATAGTTTCTTTAGAAATTAATGTAATATGAAAAAAAAATACACTTTTCTATTCTTTTTTGTTTTATGCATTAATCTTATAAATGCTCAATTTCAACTTTCAGAAAAATCAGAAATAAGTATTGTTACTGCAGGTTCAGGAACAGAATTGTATGAAGCTTTTGGACATTCAGCTATTAGAATAAAAGATCCTAGTTCTAAGCTAGACTTGATATATAACTATGGTGTTTTTGATTTCAATCAGCCTAACTTTTATACAAACTTCGCTAAAGGAAATATGATTTATAGCTTGGCTAGATATGATTTTAAATACTTTATAGCTAGTTACAGAAAAGATAAACGTTGGTTAAAACAACAAGTATTAAATTTGAATCAACAAGAAAAACAAGCTTATTTTTTATTTTTAGAAAACAATGCATTACCAAAAAACAGAAATTATAATTATGACCCTTATTTTGATAACTGTGCTACAATACTCAGAGAAATAACAGATTCTATTTTAGGCAACAAAATTGTTTTTAATGATCAATATGAAAATACATTATTAACATTTAGAAATTTAACTAACAAAGAAATTCATTGGAATACTTGGGGTAGTTTTGGATTAAATTTAATTGCTGGAATTCCTTTAGATCAAAAAGCAACTTCAAAAGAGTTTTTATTTTTACCTGATTATTTATTTGACTCTTTTAAAAACGCTTCAATTATTATAGATGGCAAGTCAGAAAAACTAATTAAAAGAGAAGATTTATTGTTAAATTTTAAAGAAAATGAACCCAAAATAGCTGTATTTAACCCGTTTTTAATTTTTACAATTCTTTTTTTATTAGTAGCATTTATAACTTATAAAGATGTTAAAAAAGATAAAAGAAGTCGATATTTAGATTTTACAATACTTTTTATTACTGGTTTTATTGGAGCTTTACTACTGTTTTTATGGTTTTTCTCTTCACATTCTACAGCACCTTACAATTTTAACATTTTATGGGCATTTGGACCTAATTTGATTATTGCTTTTTTAATACTAAAAAATGACCCTAAAAAGTGGTTCAGTCATTACTTTAAAGCATTATTATTTTTGCTGATTTGTATTCCTATTTTATGGATTTTTAATATTCAATGTTTTCCTTTAGCAGTTATTCCTCTATTGATGCTATTTTTTGTTCGTTATATTTTCTTGGCAAAGCACATCTCAAATTCTATTTCATAAGTTTTATTTAATTTTTATTCTAAATCGGTTTATTTAAATACATTTATATAATACTAGAGTTAATAGAAAAAAGAATATTTGATTTATAACAGAGTTATGGACAACTTAAAAAAAAACATAGAAATTATACCTTATGAAGATAAATATGCTCAATATTTTTATGAATTAAATATAGAATGGCTCAAAAAATATTTTTATGTAGAACCTTATGATGAAAAAGTTTTGGGTAATCCCAGAAAATATGTTTTAGATCTTGGAGGATTTATATTTTTTGCTAAATACAATAATGAAATTGTAGGAGTTGTATCACTTATCAATCAAAAAACTTTTTTTGAACTCAGTAAAATGGCGGTTTCACCAAAATATCAAGGATTAAAAATTGGTGAAAAATTAATGAATTTTACTTTAAATTTTGCAAGAAATCAACATTGGGAAAGCCTTACTTTATATTCACATAGAAGTTTAGTGCCAGCTATAAATCTTTATAAAAAAATGGGGTTTGTAGAAATTCCTGTAGAAGAAAATTCACATTATGAACGCTCAGATATTAAGATGATTTTAGAGTTATAGTTATCAGTAACAGCATTTTGATTAAAGGAAACTCTGAATAGCCAATTCATAACCTTTTAATCCAAAACCAAATAAAACACCTTTTGCTCCAGCAGCTATGTAACTATGTTGTCTAAATTCTTCACGAGCGTGTACATTAGAAATATGTAGCTCCACAACTGGTGTATTAATACCTTTTACAGCATCACCAATCCCTACAGATGTATGTGTGTAAGCAGCTGCATTTAAAATAATTCCATCATAATCAAAACCAACTTCATGTAACTTATCTATAAGTTCTCCTTCTATATTAGACTGAAAGTAAGAAAGTTCTACAGTTGCAAACTTCAATTGTAAAGTTTTAAAAAAATCTTCAAATGTTTCTGAACCATAAATTTCTGGTTCACGTTTTCCTAAAAGATTTAAGTTTGGTCCGTTTATAATAATTAGTTTCATAAAATTCTTTAAAGTTGTAAATATATACTTTATTTTTAGCAAATGAAATGGAAAAATGCAATAAGAGATTATCAATTGTACTTAAAAATAGAGAGAGGTTTATCTCAAAACACTATTGATAGTTATATAAGAGATTTAAAAAAATTAACCTCTTTTTTAGAGCAGAATGAGATGAACTCCTCACCTATTGCTATTGATAAAAACGTAGTTCAACAATTTATTTATGAAATTGCAAAAAAGGTAAACCCAAGAAGTCAAGCTCGTATAATTTCTGGCTTACGTAGTTTTTTTGATTATTTAGTTTTTGAAGATTATAGAAAAACAAATCCAACAGATTTAATTGAAGCTCCTAAAATTGGAAGAAAATTACCAGACACATTATCTGAAGATGAAATTAATGAACTTATAGTAGCTATAGATTTAAGTCATCCACAAGGAGAAAGAAATAGAACCATTATAGAAACAATGTATAGTTGTGGATTAAGAGTTAGTGAACTGATTTCTTTAAAAATATCTGACTTATTTTTTGAAGAAGGTTTTATAAAAGTTACAGGAAAAGGAAACAAAGAACGTTTTGTGCCTATACATTATACAGCACAAAAATATATTTCTATTTATATTAATGAAATTAGAAATCATTTAAAACCAACTAAAGGTTTTGAAGATATATTATTTTTAAACAGACGAGGTAAAGGATTAACTCGTCAGATGATTTTTACAATTTTAAAGAATTTATCTATTAAAATCAATTTAAACAAAAAAATAAGTCCTCATACTTTAAGACATTCTTTTGCTACACATTTACTTAAAAATGGAGCAGATTTAAGAGCAATCCAACAAATGCTTGGTCATGAAAGCATAACTACTACAGAAGTATATGTGCATTTAGACACAAGTTATTTAAAAGAAGTTGTAGAAATTTATCACCCCAGAAAAAGTAGTTAATAAATAAGAATTCCAGCAAATATTTGTAGTATTGTAAAAGAAATTAAACCTTAAATTGAAAAATTCAGCTAAAAAACCTTCTTGGAAACAACAACTTCATGAAATTATTTATGAAGCAGATACTCGTCAAGGAAAATTATTTGATGTTATACTGCTCATTGCAATTATAGCTAGTATAATATTAGTAATGCTAGAAAGTGTTGATAGTTTTGATACAAAATATCACTCGCAATTATATATAGGAGAATGGATTATAACCATTTTATTTACCATTGAATATATTTTAAGAATCATTTCGATAAAAAAACCTTCTCATTATATTTTTAGCTTTTATGGAATTATTGACTTGTTATCAACTATACCCATTTACTTGTCTTTTATTTTTGCAGGTTCACAAGGCTTAGTAGCTTTAAGAGCATTACGATTATTAAGAGTGTTTAGAATATTAAAATTGGCCAGATATATAGGAGCTTCTAATAAGTTATTGCTTGCCTTAAAAGCTAGTAGAGCAAAAATTGCCGTTTTTCTATTTTTTGTTTTGATTGTCTGCATCATTTTAGGTACAGTTATGTATATGATAGAAGGTGCTGAAAACGGGTTTACCAACATTCCAAAAAGTATTTATTGGGCTATTGTTACTTTAACCACTGTTGGTTTTGGAGATATAGCGCCTCAAACTCCTTTAGGTCAATTAATAGCAAGTGTAATTATGATTTTAGGGTATTCAATTATTGCAATACCAACTGGAATTGTAAGTTCTGAAATGACAAAAACTGCTGATGAAAATGATATGAACACAAAATCTTGCCTTACTTGTCTAGAAGACAATCATAAAGAAAAAGCAACTTTTTGTTATAATTGTGGAAGCATTTTAAACCCTTAATTGTAAAAATGAAAAACACATTAATAACCATTGTTGGGCCAACAGCAATTGGTAAAACTGCTTTAAGTATACAACTTGCTAATCATTTTAAAAGTGATATAATTTCTTGCGATTCTAGGCAGTTTTATAAAGAAATGACAATTGGTACTGCTGTTCCTGAAGTTAACGAGTTAGCAGCTGCTAAACATCATTTTATACAAAACAGAAGTATTTTTGAAGATTATAATGTTGGACAATTTGAAAGAGATGCTTTGTCTAAGTTAAACGAATTATTTTTAAAAAATCCTGTTCAAATAATGGTTGGTGGAAGTGGTTTATATGTAGATGCTGTTTTAAAAGGATTGGATTATTTTCCTGAAGTAGATCCAAAAATAAGAGAAGATTTAACTAAAGAGTTACAAGAAAAAGGGATTAAACCTCTCCAAGAAAAATTAAAAGAATTAGATTTAGAAACTTACAATTCAATTGCAATAGATAACCCTCATAGAATAATGAGAGCTTTAGAGGTTTGTATTGGTACTAATACACCTTACGCTACTTTTAAAAATAAACCCAAAACACCTCGAAATTTTAACTCCATAAAAGTTGGTTTAACTGCTGATAGAGAAATTATTTACAACAGAATAAATCAAAGAGTTGATATAATGATTGAAAATGGTTTATTGGAAGAAGCCAAAAACCTTTATCAAAACAGAAACTTAAATGCATTACAAACTGTAGGTTACAGAGAATTATTTTCTTATTTTAATGATGATTTCACCCAAGAATTTGCAATTTCTGAAATCAAAAAAAATACCAGACGTTTTGCAAAAAGACAAATTACTTGGTTTAAAAAAGACTTAGAAACTTTATGGTTTGATTATGAAACAGATATTAAAAAAATTACGGTTAGTATTTCCGATAAAATTAACTCTTTTTAACGCACTAAAATTTTAGTAAGTTATTCGCTTTTATATCTTTGTGCGACTAAAATTACAATCATGAAATCAAAAATCACCATTTTAATTATTGCTTTTTTAAGCACTTTATCTATTGCACAAACCAAAACAGGTACTGTGAATAGCGACTACATTATTAATTTAATGCCTGAAGCAAAAACTGTTGTAAAATTGTCTCAAGATTATGGAGCCAAATTAGATTCTTCTTTTTCTATCAAAGCCAAAGATTATCAAGCTAGAGTTAAAGATTTTAGAGATAAAGAAAAAGAAATGGGAGAATTGATGAAAAAAACACTCATTAAAGAATTAACTGTTTTGGAAAATGATATTAAAAAGTATCAAAATAATGGACAAAAGTTAATGCAATTGAAACAAGAAGAGTTGATGCGTCCTCTATATAAAAAATTAAGAGAAGCTATAGAAACAGTTGTAAAAGAAAATGGTTATACACATATACTTACTACCTCTGGAAATCAGTTTGCTTATATAGATGAAAAATATGATATTACAGAATTGGTTATGGCAAAATTAGGTGTAAAAGCACCA
The DNA here is from genome assembly GCA_965656305.1 of Polaribacter sp. Lineage (GTDB taxonomy): Bacteria > Bacteroidota > Bacteroidia > Flavobacteriales > Flavobacteriaceae > Polaribacter. The sequence continues at coordinate 74,586 of CBFHKA010000012.1, forward strand.
GAAGTTAATCTAGAATCAAAAAAGGAATAGTATTATTCTTAAATATAATTTATAAAACCTCACTTTTAGTGAGGTTTTGCATTTTAATAACAAGCGTATTTTTCCTATTAATTTTATAATTTAAAATGAAGAATTTCGCTAAATTTGGAAATATCGAATAAAATTGGCGTATCTCAAATGAGTTGCCAATTCATTAAAGAAAAAAATATGAAAAAAATATTTGGATTTAAAATTCTCATCAATGGAAAACAAATTTGTAGGCCAGGATTTGAAAAAGACAACTCTGTCTTATCATGTATTTTGAGCTCAGTTAGAAGAGAAAATGATGAATCTGAAGAGTTAGATATTTCAGTTAGTGGTTTAAACTCTGACACAAAAGAATATGCGAGTTGGTATAAAGGAGAATTACATGAGAAAGACAAGATTACAATTGAAGTTATTTCAGATAATTTTGAACCACCAACTTCAATTCGAAAAGCAAAATCAGAGAAAGATATAATTGCAAGAAAGATTAAGCAATACAATAAATTAAAAGAAGAGTTAAAAGAACATTTAACTTAAAAAATCTTTTAATTAAAGTTTCTCCTCTATTTAAATTACAACCATTTTAATGCATTTTAAAGGTTCTAGAAAACGATTAATTATACAGTAGATAAATAAGCCTATTAATTAATACCAAAAATTAATTTATTATTTTCTTTAATATGCCAAAAACTTTTTTTTCTATAATGTCTACTGTTCCATCAGCAAAGAATACATTTTTGATATTCTTAATTAAAATATCTTTTTCTACTTGAGTAAATTTGTTTTCTGACATATATTGCTGAATTTTATTCAAATTTTTCTCATCAGAGTCTACAATAACTTCTGTATGTATTTTATGGAAAGTTTTGATATCAACTCTCTTTAAAATGTATTCTTGTTCTTCTTCTGATTCAAAAAAATTACAATGTGCAGCATATAACAAAACATAAGCCTCAAATTCTTTTTTAGTCCAATCTATTTCATTCATTTCTATATTATTTAACTATTGGTAAACCATCAGTAGAACCCCATTCTGTCCAGGAACCATCATAAATTGAGTAATTATTGCATCCTGATTCTTCTGCTCCTAAAGCCAAAACTGCAGCTGTAATACCAGTGCCACAAGAAAAAATAAATTCTTTATTGTGAGGATTTATTTTATTAAAAATTTCTTTTAATTCTATTACCGATTTTAATTTCCCTTCAACTACTATTTCAGAATATGATAAGCTTATTGAATTTGGAATATGCCCTCCTTTAATATTTTTTCTAGGTTCAGGAGAAATTCCATAAAACCTTCCTTTTGAACGGGCATCTGCAATTATAGTATTGTTTTCTTTAATTTCAGAAAGTACATCTTCTGTGTTTTTTATTTTTAAAGGTTTATAATTTACAGTAAAATCACCTTTTTTTTTCAATTGATTATTTTTAGGTTTTTCTATTGGATAATTTTTAGATTTCCATTCTGGAAAACCACCATTTAAAACAGCAATATTTGTAAATCCCATTAATTGAAATAACCACCACACTCTAGGAGAAGAATATATTCCTAAATCGTCATAAACAAC
>CBFHKA010000013.1:0-8728 GCA_965656305.1 Polaribacter sp.
CTGTTGAAGTGGCAGTACTAACATTTCCAGCCCTATCAGTAACTGTTAAGGTAACTGTATTATCACCCACATCATTACATGTAAATTGAGTCTTATCTAAAACTAAAGTATCTAAACCACAGGCATCACTAGAACCATTATCGATCATGTCTGATGTGATTGTCACTGTACCATCCGTACCCAGACCAACAATAATATCTTTAGTTAAAGCATTAGGAGGGGTATTATCATTAGAAGTATTTTTATTTCTAAATATTCTTATACTCCCAGAAAATGAAGTTGAAATAGCAATATCTGGAACAAAATCTCCGTCAAAATCTCCAACAACTAAACCTGCTATATCTGCACCATAAATATCATCAAAATCAATCCTTGTATCAAATTTTAAACCATTAGTTAATTCATCTGATGAATTTATATATACAGAAAATCTTTGGTCATTAAAAGATCTAGTTACAAGATCAGGGTAACCATCTCCATTAAGATCACCCACACCAATTCGATAATTGCCAGGAGGGCTAGGATTGTTATATACTGTATCAAATGAAATATCGCCAGGAGATGAATTATTTCTCCACACAGCTATAGATGTATCTCCTTGATAATTTGGCGAGGCAAAATCCATTTTACCATCTTTATCGAAATCAGACATTATCAAACGATAAGGAAATGCCCCAGTACCTGCTTCATTAGGATTATCAGAGCTCCATGTCTCCATAGTTTCAAATTGAGGTGTTGAAGAGCCAGCAGGTGTAATATTTCTGAAAGAAACGCCAGAATCTGAATTACCAACAGATCCAAAAAAATCAGGTTTACCATCACCATCAATATCAGATGCACGAGCACCTGTAACCCTTCCAGTCTGAAAACCAGTAGTACCAACTTGATTTGTAACAATAGCAAAGTTTCCAGGACCAGTAGATGTATTGATACCTACTTTTAAATAATTGTCTGAACCTATAATATCAATTTTACCATCTTGATTAATATCTGCTACGGTAATTTGATAATTTGAAACATTAGTGTAAGATATGGGAGGTCCAAAACTTAAATTACCTCCAATAGCAGGTGTTGTATTTGGATAAATATTACTATTCGTTATAATATCTAAAAACCCATCTCCATCCATATCAGCAATTGAAACAGAAGATGTACCTCCTGAAAGATCTAAATTTTCAAAATTTAAATTACCTGGGGTACTTTTGTTGATTAGTATAGTTGTACCTCCAAACCCTGCTGATATTAATTCAGGTTTGCCATCTAAATTTAGATCTGCGTACTCCATGTTATAAGCAGGATTTGTTACATCTCTTTCAAATAAAGTGCCGCCAGAAGTAGGAAGAACATCCTTATAGGTTTCTGAAGTAATATCACTTTCACAAAAAATTCCATTAAAAGTCTGCTTCGAAAAACCTATTAATGAATTATCAAGATTTGTAATTGAAAGCGGGCTATTAGTTGCGCCAACGGGGACTATAACTTTTAAAGTACCGAAAGTAGCTTCTATGACAGTTCCAAATGCAGCACCAAATAAAACTGAATTTTTAGAAGGATCTAAATTAAAGTTTGCTCCTTTAACCTCAATTACATCACCTATAAAGGTGGTCTTTGGATTAAAATCATTTATAATAGGTCTACTTGATTGAGCTAAAGTAGATAAAATACAAAATTGTAAAGCAATTAAAAAAAATACTTTTTTATTTAGCTTTTTTGTAATCATATTAATTTTCATAATCAAATTTTATAGTAATTGATTTAGTAGTATTATCTGTGGTCCAATCTAAAGTTGATACTGCATTATATGTTAGATTTGAACATTTTGAAATAAACATTTTACCAAACTTGTAAGTTTTTTTTGGAAAATTAAAAACCTCTGATCTTCCATTAATATCATTTATTGTAATCTGGAAACTGATTTCTAAATCTTTACCTTCAGGATTTTCGTTAAATGTAGTAACCAATACACTAGGAGTTCCATTACAATTAACAACTTTAACGGTAACATCAAAATGCATAGGGTGTTCAAATCCAATGGGAGGATAAAGAATATTGTTAACTTCTTGAGTGTATGTAGATAAAGTAATTAAAAATAAAACTATGCCTAAAATTTTTTTCATAATGTGTTCAATTATTTTAATGAATAATAAAAAAAGGCAAATTTAATTTTTTAATTGTTATCTTCGACAAGTTTTTTACAATATTTTAAAATAAAGGAGTCCTGTTTTTTAAAAAAACAACTTTTTAAAATAAACTATTTTTTATATAGACTATTATAATCTGAAATGGAACTATTATTTTTTTTACTGATTTTCTGTATTTTTATATTTATAAAAAATATAAAAAACTTAAGTATTAAATTATTTAGCACAACGTTTACAATAATTGTAATTTATGCTATAGCTCATTATACGGTCAACTCCCAAGGATATGACGTTTTAAAAACTATACTTTTTAATCATTTTACCCCCTTTTATTTACTGGCAGGCCCCAGTTATTACTTCTTTATAAAATTTGCAAGTGAAAGAAATTTTAAACTTGAAAAAGGGCACCTTGTTCACTTAATTCCGTTTATTATTCAATGTATTGCAATACATGAATATGTAATGATTCCTTGGGAAGAAAAAATGGAATTAGTGAATAGTTTTTATTTAAATCCGAAAAATCAGTCGAATATAAAAGTTAGTATTTTTTTTAATTCTGAAACCAACTATATAATTCGATTTATTCATTTAATAACATACTTTACAATTTCAATAATTCAAATAAATAAAGTAAAACAAAAATATAGTGTAAGAAAATTAAAAAAAATCACATTAATTGCTATTAGTATTTTTTTATTGTATCAAGTTCATGTCATATTAATTATAACCAACAATATTAGCCATACTTTACTCACAAAAATTATTATTTACATAGATGTTTTTTTATTGTTTTTTTTATTCTTAGAATTTATTAATTCTCCAGAATTGTATTTAAGTTTAAAAAAAATAAACAAATTTTATTTGAATAGTTCTTCTTTTTCAGTGACAAAAAATAAAATATTAATTAATGAAGATTACAAAAAAGAGATTGCATATAAAATTAGTGAACTAATAAAAAAAGAAGATGTATTCATAAATACAAACTATAACTTTAGAGATTTTGCATCGTTTATTAACTTTCCAGATCATATTATAAGAGCCTACTTAAAATCAGAAAATACAAGTTATGTAGATATAAAAAATAAGGTACGTTTATTTCATGCTAAAAAAATACTAGAGGAGAGCAAATTAAAGTATAACCTTAACTATATTGCTGAAAAAAGTGGCTTTAGTTCTAGATCTAACTTCTACTCTATTTTTAAAAAATACGAAAAATGTACACCAAGAGAATACTTGAATAAAAGAAAATGATAAATTTATAATAAAGTCCTACATACCTGTTGTAGATTTTATAACCATTTTTTTAAAAGGCGTTAAAGAAGTTAACTAAAGTCACTGGTAACTAAAGTGCCTTATAACTTTATAGTTTACATGTTAAAAAATCCTTGTCTCAATATGTATTTAGTACGCTCATCTGATGTGATTCTAATATACTTAAGAAATTCCTTTTCAGTTTTATGAGCCGAAAAATGCATGATATCTTGAATTGACATTCCTTTTAAGTACATATTGGTACAGAAACTTCTACGTGCAGTATGTGACTCCAACATTTCCCACTTTGGACGAATATAGATTCTTTTTACTCCTCCCTTTGTATCATGACATAAAACATCTTCATTCATATCTAATCTTCTACCAATCAACTTGAGATACTTGTTTATCTTTTGGTCTGATAGTTTTGGAGGGGGTTGGTTATTATATCTGTGCATTATTTCTTTTAGTTCCTGTGTGATTGGACAGTTAACCTTAACACCACTTTTCTTTTGAAGAATTTCAAAAAAATGGACCCCATCCTTTTCTACAATATCAATACCAGATAATCTATTGTAGTCACTAATACGTTGTCCTGTATAACAACCCATTAAAAAAATATCTCTTGCTAACTCCATAGTCTTGTCATCTGAAAGATCTAAATCCTTCATCGTATGTATGTCATTCTCACTTAAGTAAATCTTTGTTGGCTCCTCCGTTGGAATTGAAAACAACCTTAGATCTACATCTCCAATTAAACCTCTTCTCTTCCCTTCCAAAACAATTGTTTTAAGAGATTTGAAATGTTTTGAAATGGTGTTTAATCTAAACCCTTGTTCAACCTCCAAAAATCTCTTAAAATCATTTAAAACAGGTCTGGTGAAAGATGTAAAATCAATAGATGTTGTTGAATCTGAAAACAATTTAAGTTTCTTTAAGGACTGTTTATATAGTAGTAAAGTAACATTTTCAATACTGCCGCGCTTTTCTTCGATGAACTCATGGGCAAAAACAAAAAAATCATACGTAATTACTTTAACTTCTAATTCAATATTTCGATTTGTCAACCTATCGAGAATAGATCTTAAAACTTCATTATTAACTTCTTTTCCCTCCAAAACTAATTCTGAATGATGATGAACAAGTCCGTTCTGTAACTTGTCAAGGTAGCTATTAACTTTTGCTGAATTAATTATAAGACTTCGATTTCTTCTAACTCTTTGTCTTTCGAAATCCCAATCATCGTAACCTACTGAAATTCCGATTGAGTATCTTAACCTTTGACGTTTTCCATAAGAAAACCATAATGAAATTGGACTTTCTTTTCTACTTTGTTTTAATGACTCTTTGGATTCCTTCAAATTGTACCTTACAGTTCCTAATTGTGGTTTAACTATTTTCCTCATACAGCTAATATACAGCGCATAAAGGGTGTGCTCAAAGGTGTGCGCAGTTTAGTTATTTGTAGTTTATTTGTCTTTATTTCATTTTATATCTTTATAATAAAAATGATGTTATATCATTAATTTTTAATGATTTAGGCGTTTTTAAGATTAAATGAAATAAAGTAAATTCTTCCTGGAGGTACCACAATTTAACCCTGTAAACTCAATGTTTATAGGGTTTTTTGTTTTTCACAATTTTACAATAAAAAATTATTTAAACTCTTCAGTATAATAGGTTGTAGCATCTTCTAACAAGAGATTCATTATTTTCTTTTCGAATTCCTCTCTTTTTTCATCCCAATTTAAATATTTTTTAAAGTCTTTTAAAACAATATCAAAATATTTAGTAACACTATAGATATGAAAATACAATCTTCCTGTTCTTCTTACAAAAAAGTCTGCTAAGCTATTGGTCATTTCATGATGAATACAATACCAAAGCTCTGCTCTAATCAAATTTTCTAATGGTTTTCCATTTGCAAAAAAATCGATTTTCTCTAAAATTACAGCTGTATTTTTACCATAAGTTGTAGTTAGATACCATGCGTAATATTTATAATCTTCTTCGGAAATTCCTTTTTTTAGTAACTCATTTTCTACAACAACTTGGTAAATTTCTACTTCTCCAGAATTGTGTAATATTGGTGTTACCAAAGCCATATTTTCAGTTGAGGACTTTTTAAACTTCTTTTTTCTTTTCTCAGGCAATGTTTTTAACACAACATCAATAACTCTATGTGCCATTTTTCTATAGCCAGTAAGTTTCCCACCAGCAATAGAAATCAATCCACTTGCTGAAATAAAAACTTCATCTTTTCTAGACAATTCTGATGGATCTTTATCTTCCTCGTGAATTAACGGACGTAAACCTGCCCAATTAGACTCTACATCATCAAGGGTTAAATTTACGTCTGGAAAAGCATTGTTTATTGCTTTTATTAAATACTCTACATCAGCTTTTGTTGCAACTACTCTATTTAAATCACCATTATAATTGGTATCTGTAGTACCTACATACGTGCATCTTCCTCTTGGAATTGCAAAAATCATTCTACCATCTTCAACATCAAAATATACAGATTGTTTAATTGGTAATTTTTCAACTGGAAAAACAACATGGACTCCTTTTGTTAGATGTAAATATTTATGATTGATAGAATTGTCTTTCTTTCTAATTTTATCTACCCAAGGTCCAGCTGCAGAAACATAATTTCTAGCTGTAATATTAATTTTTTTTCCTGTATTATGATCTATACAGTTTAAGCTTTCTATCTTATTATTATTGTCGTAAATCAATGATTCCATTTCACAATAATTAATAATAGTTGCTCCAAATTCTGCTGCCTTTTTTAAGATTTCAATGGTTAATCTTGCATCATCTGTTCTGTATTCTGAATAATACCCACTACCCAAAACTGTACTTTCATCTAATAATGGTTCTTTTTTTAAAGTTTCTTCTTTGTTCAACATTCTTCTACTATCATCTCCACTTACATTTGCTAATAAATCATAAACTTTTAGTCCAATAGAAGTCATCATTTTACCATAAGTTCCTCCTTCTATTAATGGCAATAACATTTTTTCGGGCAAAACTAAATGTGGTGCTAGTTTATGTACAATAGCTCTTTCTGAACCAGATTCTCTAACCAAACCAATTTCTAATTGCTTTAAATAACGTAAACCTCCGTGAATTAATTTTGTTGACTTATTACTGGTTCCAGAAGCAAAATCATTCTTTTCTACCAAACAAATTTTCATACCTCTAGAAGCAGCATCTAAAGCAATTCCTGCACCTGTTACTCCTCCTCCAATTATAATTAAGTCGAACTTTTTAGAAGTAATTTTTTTTAACTGTTTCTTTCTATCTAAAACGGAAAAACGAAGTGAACTATTTTTATTTTTTACTTTTTCTTTTGTTAAAGTTTTTTCAATAGCTTTTTGCCAACCTGCATACTTTTTATTTCTAACCTTAGATTTCATTTGAGGATTAAAAACTCTTTCACCTATTCGTAAATCTTCAATATTTTCCTTAACCCAAAAATTTGCTTTAATTCCTGCTAATAAAGCAGCTCCAAATGCTGTTACTTCTAGCATTTTTGGTCTATCTACATCAACATTTAAAATATCAGATTGAAATTGCATCAAATAGTTGTTTGCACTTGCTCCTCCATCTACTTTTAATGTAGTCATCTCTTTACCAGAATCTTCAATCATAGCATCTATTACATCTTTAGTTTGATATGCTAATGCCTCAACAGTTGCTTTAACCAACTCCTTTCTACCAGTATCTAAAGTCATTCCATAGATACTTCCTTTGGCTTTTGCATCCCAATAAGGTGCTCCTAAGCCTGCAAAAGCTGGCACAACATAAATGTCTTTTAAAGGTGGAATACTTTTACAGATTTCTTCGGTTTCTGAGGCACTTTTAACCAATTTCATTTGATCTCTCAACCATTGAATTGATGCCCCACCTACAAAAACACTTCCTTCTAAAGCATATTTTACAGGCTCAGACTCTAAACTACAAGTTAATGTTGTTAATAAACCTTTTTGAGAAACCACTTGTTTTTTTCCGATGTTTAACAACATAAAACAACCTGTACCATAAGTGTTTTTTCCAATACCGGATTTAAATCCTCCTTGCCCAAATAATGATGCTTGTTGATCTCCTGCAACTCCATAAATGGGAATTTGAACATCATTATAAGTAACTGCTCCAAAATCTGAAGAGGATTTTTGAACTTTAGGCAGCATACTTTTTGGAATATTAAAAGTTTGTAAAAGGGTTTCATCCCAATTTAATTCTTTGATATTATAGATTAAAGTACGAGAAGCATTTGTATGATCTGTAAGGTGTTTTTTTCCGTTTGTAAATTTATAAATCAACCAACTATCAATAGTACCAAAACACAATTCACCAGCTTCTGCTTTTTCTCTAGCTCCTTCAACATTGTCTAAAATCCACTTTAATTTTGTTCCAGAAAAGTAAGCGTCTATGACTAAACCTGTATTTTCTCTCACATAATTTGTGAGTCCTTTTTGTTTTAAATCTTCACAAATTTCTAAAGTACGTTTGTCTAACCAAACAATTGCATTGTGAATAGGTTTCCCTGTTTTTCTATCCCAAACTACTGTGGTTTCTCTTTGATTAGTAATTCCGATTGAAACAATTTCTTCAGGTTTTATTTTAGATTCTTCTAATACTTTATGAAAAGTTTCTACTTGATCATTATAAATATCTTCTGCATTATGTTCTACCCAACCAGGTTGTGGATAATGCTGTGTCAATTCTTTTTGAGAGATTTTTACAATTTCTCCTTTTTGATCAAAAATAATTGTTCTTGTACTTGTTGTTCCTTGGTCGAAAGCAATTACATATTTTTTTTTCATAGCTCTAAAAATCTATAAATATCATTTTAAAAATAAATTCACTATTAGTTTACGCGCTACTTTAGAATATCTTTTACAATCTTTAAATGGTGATTTGTATGTAATTCTAAAAATTGAATTGTCTTTTTCTTATTTAATTGTTTGAAAATTGGATGCGTAAAATATTGATTTTCATTCAAATCTTGATAAGAATTTAAGTTCTCAATTGCGATTTCCAATTGCCTTTCAACATTGTCTTTTCTAATAATTTCTGGAGGTAAAACTCTTTTAGGAGATTTAGCTTTTCCCCTTGGAAAAGACCCTAAGGTAAAAGCAAATAATCTTATTGCATTAAATTTCCACTTATATGCTGCAGGATTAGAATCTTTTAAGGCTCGACAAACAATATTAATCACTTTTAGAGAATGATCTAAATGCCAGCCTACGCTTGCTTTAGAAACTCCTAAGTTTTCTTTATTAAAATCTTTTAAGTGCTCTTTTATTAAAGCAAGTTCTTTATCT
>CBFHKA010000014.1:0-26122 GCA_965656305.1 Polaribacter sp.
TACTAGTGCTAAAAAAAGTAGGTAGGTAAAATTAAATTTTGTGTTAGACATAATTTTAGTTTGATTGTTTATTGTTTTTTATCCTTTATCAAAAAAGTTTAATCTTTTGTGTTTAAACTACTGTCATACCAGTTATTATTAGGATCAAAATCTTTGCTTAAGAAATCTTTACGCTGTTTTTCTAAACGCTGTAACATCTTGGTTTTTCTATTCTCTTGTTTTTCTTTAGCTTTTGCTGCATCGTAGTCTGTATAAACTTCGGGAATTCTAGCATTTACACTTGCTAAATAATTATCCAATTCAGTTCTTAAACTCTTCGTTTTGCCTTCTTCTTGTTTAGATATATCATTTTTCTCACCAGGATCATTTGACAAGTTGTACAATTCATCATGTCCATCTTCCCAATAATGAATTAGTTTGTATTGTTCTTTTCTGATAATACTTACAGGATCTCCTCCCTGATTTCCATAATGTGGATAGTGCCAAAATAACGGCCTAGTATCTAAAGGGTTTCCTTGTAATAGTGGAACTAAACTTATACCATCAACTACTTGATTAGGATCTTTTTGTGCTCCTACTAAATCTAATAGTGTTGGATAAAAATCAATGCCTGACACAGGATAATCAACAGATTTAGGTGAATTTTTTAACATTGGTGCTTTTATAAGATAAGGCTCTCTTATACCACCTTCCCATTGGTAACCTTTTCCTCCTCTTAATGGAAAATTTGTTGTAGAAAATGCATCTCCACTTGCTACACCTCCATTATCTGAAGTAAATACAATAATTGTATTTTCATCTAAACCAAGTTCTTTTAATCGTTTTAAAACAACACCAACAGCATCATCCATAGACTCTACTAAACCTGCATATATAGGGTTATCTTGTACGTTTCTAATTGGTAACCTTGCTTCCATATCAAAACCAGATTCTGGTATACCTTGTGCCTCAGCTTTATTTCTATACTTATCCCATTTTTTTTGAGTTGTTTCAATTGGTCCATGTACTGCATAAAAAGATAAGAATGCAAAAAATGGTTCATCTTTATTTTCCGAAATAAAATCTGCTGTTTCTAAGGCTAAACGTTTCGTTAAATTTTCACCTTTGTATTTATAATCTAACTTAGGGTTTCTCCAGGGAGCATAATAACCTCCTTTGGGACCACCAACTTCCCATCCACCTATATTAATATCAAACCCATTATTTTCTGGAGAGTAAGGTTCATCTCCTAAGTGCCATTTTCCTGCAAAAAAAGTTTTATAACCATTTTGTTTTAATGCCTCTGCTATAGTAATACTTTTTTCTGGTAGTGCGTGAGTGTACTCTGGAGGCATAACTTTTGTATTATAATAGTCTCCCCACTTTTTACCTGTAGCTGCACCAATCCAGTCTGTTACTCCATGACGAGCTGTATATTGTCCTAACATAAGACTAGCTCTAGAAGGACTACAAACTTGACAAGCGGCATAACCTTGGGTAAACTGTACACCATCATTTGCAATAGCATCAATATTTGGTGTTTCATAATAATTACTACCTGAATAACTTAAATCATGTGCCCCTAAATCATCAGCAAGAATAAAGACAATATTTGGTTTTTTCTTTACAACATCTTTGTCTTTGCAGCCACTTATACATATGACTGCAAAACAAAGACTAAAAACTAATTCAAAATAATTATTATTACGTTTCATATATTCCTTTGTTTATTTAGATATACTGCCAATAAGAGTATTAACTGTACGTCCCTTTAATGTTATTATTTGGTTTGTTACTTTATGGTATTCTAAATTTTTATTTTTTGATGTTTCATAATTAGCGTTTATTTTATAGTCTGAAAAATCAATAGTTTTATTTGTTTTACCATAATTAATGGCTACAAGCACCAACTTTGAAGTTTCTTGATCTATATATGCTGAAATCATAAAATCATTATATTGTTCTTTTAGTGTTTTATGCTCATTTAACTCAACTTTTACTCTTTTCATTTTTGGTCTTACAAACCTAGAAAAGTTACCAAAGGCCCATAATAATTTTGATTCATGAAAATCTCCATTAGATTTCATTTTATTTAAATTGAATAAATCTTTCTTATCTCCTGTATCTAAATAAATTAATCCATCTTTATAATCTGCATTGGTTAAAGCTGTCCACCATTGCCAAGAACTTGCATTTGCAATTGTTAAATCTGCATGCATTACACGAGCAACATATAGTGCTGTATTAATTCCTAAATCTCGCTTTGAACCTCCTCCAATATCATCTGTATTTTCTAATATGCAAAATTCACTTTGCCAATAACCTAAATTATGGTTTAGTAATTTATTGTTTAGCTTTTTTCTTATTGAGAGTAAACTATCTACAGGCCAAGTTGTAAAGTAACTGTGCCCAGAAATTGTTTTTTTTAAACTTTCAATTTTATCTTTGGTATTAAAAAAATAATTTATTTGGTTACCTCTTTCTGGCTTTCCAAAATCTGAATACAACCATCGCAAATCTGCTGCTTCACCTATTACAATTTTGGTTTGTAAGCTATTTTCTTTAATCTTGTCATTCAACAATTTTGAGATTTTTAAGATATTAGCATTTGTTGCTGGTGTACCTTCTTGCGATTTTTTTTCCCAATCCCACTGAGGTTCATTTATTGGACTCAAATAATCAAAAGAAATTCCTTTTGACTTAAAATACTTTAAAAACTCAATCATAAACTGAGCATAATCATCAAAATGTTCAGCTTTTAAGTTTATCTCTCCATCTTTATTATTCCCATTATATCCTTTTCCATTTTTTGTCCATTGAACAGGTGATGAAATAGAAAATGCTAAAAACTTATCAACTTTATATTTTTTTGCTTTATTTAAAAACCATTGTTGACCTTTTTGTTTTGTCCAATCATAATTTCCTTCAGCATTTAAAAAAGACTCACTTCTTCTCCATTCATTTCTGATATCAGAGTTTTCTCCTTGTTCTGTTGTTCCTGCTCCTATGTAGAATCGCCAAATTGAAAGTCCAATCCCTTTCGGGTTTCCTTTGTTGTCTTTTTCTTTACTGAATAATAATTGGGCTATATTTTCTCTTTTTTTTAAAGACCAATTTTCACCAACAAATTGACACCTCCAAGCGTCAGAAGCACCAAAGCCTTCTATTGTTTGATAGGTTTTTTTTGCATTAATTTTTACTTTTAAATCTTGTCCAAAACAATTAAAATCTAATAATAAAATAAAAAAAAGTATGCTAAGATTACAAGTATAATCTGCCTTTATCATTCAGCTATATTTAATAGATTAATACTGCTTATTTTTATCAAAAATAGAATTAAATTCTAAAAATAAAATAGACAACAAAATTGAAAATATGGACAATAATACTTCCTACAATTACTTCCCTTTCAATACAATCTTGTAAATTTGATACAAACCTTCTTTATTTATGTCAAAAACAACTTTATTATCCGAACTAATACTTGCAGTTGCTGTTTGAGTTATATATGGTTCTGCTTTACTTGTATCACTATAATCATGTGGTACAAAACGTTCTACACTTTGAACAGAACTTACAGTAAAACCTTCCACTTTTACTCCTACTTTTTTTCCTGGCTCTTTAGCTCCTGTAACAAACAAAGTCATTGTTTCACTATCATTTAAAGCTGCAGCTAAATGAAATTTATTGGAAACTGTTTTTAAAGATTTTCCAGTATAAGATTTCGCTAACTCACCTAATATTTGTCCTGTGGGAAAAACTTTTGAATAATTCCAATTTGTTATACCCAAACCTGGAATTGACGTATTTACAGGAGGCCAATATGCAGCTGCTTCAGAACCAGTTCTTGCATAAATATGGATAATATCTGGAATTATATTAGCAGCCTCCATATACAAGGCTCTCTCATTGTAATCTCTAGAAGGCATCCATTCTGATAAATATTTAAAATTTTTATTTGGGTTAAAATTATTAGCACAATCAACAATTCTTTTCTCTAAATCTTGAATATGATGGGTATCTGTAGTATAACCAGTATAAGTATGAAGAGCAACACCATCTATAACATCATAAGCTTTAGTAAACTTTTGTTTCATTGTTGTAAATTCTTGCGGCTGTGTGTAATCTCCATTAACCAATAATTTAAAAGTATGATTTGGAAACTTTGTATTAATATGTGCTGCTAATTCCATAGCTACATTTACGTACTTACTTAATTTTTGAGCTCTTGAAGATCCTCCTGCAAACTGTAACCACCATTCATTTCCTATTTCTACAATACCATTACCAATTCCAGATTTTATAATAGCATTTTCTGCTGTAGTTTTTAATCTAGCAATTGCTGCATTCCATTTTGTAGAGCCTACTACTTCATTCATAGCATCATTAGTTGGAATAACAACACTATAATTTGACACACTACTTTTTAATGAAGCTATTGACGCTCCTGGGTTAGAAGGAGTATTATCCCATCCTGGTGTAGTATTGCTTGTCCATGCATAAAATTCAGATTCCCAACCTCCTGGATATCTAACTATTGTAGTTCCAATATCTTTTATAGTATTCGCAAAATTAGAAAATACATTATCAGGTATTTGTCTCCAATCATTATTCACTCCAAAAAGATCTGGATTAATATTAATTGCATCTAATGCATCAACTGTTAATGTTACGTCAACCGTAACTTCATCAACTGGCACATCGTCTATATCATCAAATATTGGATCATCAGAATCTGTAGCACCACCAGAGCTGCATCCTACTAATGTTAGACCAAGAACAATAATTAATAGATAAAATTTTGATTTTATATTTTTTTTCATATTTAGATGCTTTGTTTTTTAAAATCGTTTTATTTTAACTTTGCTCTTAGTGTAACAATCGATTTTTTAGAAATTGATATAGCATCATACGAAACCTTAGATTTTCTTAAATTAGTTGTATTAGAAGTAGTGTAAACATCAAATGAATCACCAATTACCTCAAAATCTTGTTTATAATTCTCGAATGAAATTTCTCTATCACCTTCTGTATTATTAACACAGACTAAAACTATTTCTTTAGTGTCATTGTTTTTATAACCCGAAATCATAAAGTTTTCTACTGATGATTCGTCATTGTAATCTTTATCAACAACTTCAAATCTTACCATATTTGGTTTTACAAATCGACTATAATTACCAAGCGTCCATAATAGTTTATTCTCTTCAAAGGTACCATCAGTATGTGATGGATTATTAGAGTTTGGTCTATAAAGAATTAAGTTAAAACGAAATGGATGATCACCAAAAGTTGATTGATTTAAGGCTGTCCAAAAACTCCAACCTGTGGCATTACCAAATACTAAATCTGTATGAATAATTCTAGCTAACCATAAAGCGTAATCAATCTCATTAAATGTTGATACATCAAGACCTTGCTGATAAGATGTACCTAATAAACTATATTCTGTTTGCCAATAATTTAAACCATAATTTTCTAAAGTTGTACGAAGTGATTTACGCTGTCTCAAAGATTCTTTAGTAGAACCGTTACTGAAATAGCTATGACCTGCTATATTTTTTGATAGGCTTGTTAAGTTTCCTATATAATTATTACTGTTTGTATTAAAAAAATCGTTTACTTGATTGGTTGTGTTTTTGTTTCCTTCAAAAAGATATTTTAATTGAGCTGCTTCAGGAATCATAATTTTAGCATTTACACTTTTTTGAGCAAAAACATTGTCTATAATTCTTGTAACTGTTGCCAACTCAGTATTTGTTACTTTTGTCCCAGATTGTTGTGCATTACCTACTTCTGCATTCCATTCATACTGAGTCTCATTAAAGGGACATACTGATGTTATATTATAGCCTTTATTCTCATAATTTTTTACTACTTCAGCTAAGAAATTAGCAAAATCGTCATATTTATCTGGCTTACAATTAAAACCAGAAACATCTGACGTACTGAAAACGTAACCATTTTTAGTCATAAAATAGGGTGGAGAGCCAGTCCACATTGTAAATTTGTCTACACCATATTCTTTTGCCTTAGACATAAACCATTGTTCTCCTGACTGCTTTGTCCAGTCATAACTACCATCTGGAGCTAGATAACACTCCATTTCACGAAACCAATTAGAAGCTTTAAAGCCACTATTAGCTTGATCAGCAGATCCTTCACCAATAATAGTTCTCCACAGAGACAACCCTATACCCTTAGGGTTTCCTTGAGCATCTGTTTCTGAACTAAAAAGCAACTCTGCAACTCTATTTTTTTTAGCTTCAGGCCATTTTCCGACCCATTGGTCTTGAAAACCACCTGAAGCTCCAAAATGATCTATAATTTGAAAAGTATTGTTAATATTAAGTGTAATCCCTAATTTAGGTATATCAAATTTAGGATCATCTGGACTTGTAGCACTTTCTGAACTACAAGCACAAAAACCTAATACAATGATGCAGCAAAAAAAGAACCTAAAACACTTATTAAACATACTTATTACTTTTACTTATTATTAAAATTAATAGCCAGGGTTTTGCACAATTTTACCTCTTGAAAGCTGAATTTCTTCTGGTGGTATAGGCCATAATAAATGAATATTTGGATCAAATAAAGTACCACTATTTTGAGGTTCTAATAGGTTAGTGGTCTCATAAGGATCAGTGCTAACCTCGGTATTATACTTTACAAATGAACCTTTTGGCCCTAAAATTGATGCTATTCTAGGCACACCATTTATTTTTTGTCTTCTAATATCATAAAGTCTATGCTGTTCTAAAGCAAGTTCTAAACGTCTTTCTTTCCAAATTGCATCTCTTAAAGCATCTCCAGATAAATTATTTTTAGAAGGTAACTGAACTCGATCTCTAACCAATTGCAAAGAGCTTTTAGCAGCTGCCTCATCTCCATTAAAATAAGCAGCTTCTGAATGTATTAAAATAACATCTGCTAATCTTAAATGAATATAATGTAATGGTAATTGACCTCTTTGATAAGGATCTGGTCTATCAGCTGTAGGAATATAGTATTTTCTATTTGTACGACCAGATTTATTTTCAGTTGGTTTTCCGTCAAAAGATGTTACTGCTGGATCTCCAAAAACAGGTTCTCCGTGCTTTATAATTGTTGATCTCAACCTAATATTATCTCCTTCACTTAAAAAAGCGTTTTCTAAATCACTTGAAGGAGAAGTCCAACCCCAACCACGGTCTCCACGACTTCCGTTAGTTATCGCAAATTGACCACCTACACCATTAAAGGTTGGGTTGTTTATATATTGAATTTCAAAAATAGTTTCTACACTATTTAAATTTCCAACTTTATAGATATTAGCAAAATCTGGTTCTAAACTATATTCACCTGAGTCCATAACTGTTTTAGCCATAGATTGAGCTTCTGCCCATTTTTCTTCAAACAAGTATACTTTTGCTAAAAGCGATTGTACAGCACCTTTTGTAGCTCTTCCAGATTCACTAGAAGACTGTTGACTTCTTAATGGTAATGCAGCGATAGCATCCTTTAAATCTGACTCAATAAATTGATATACTTCTTCTACAGAAGATCTTACTTTGTCATTAATAGTAGGCTCTAATATTTCATTATAAGTTGTAACTATTGGAACACCTCCAAAATTTCTTACTAAATCAAAATAGAAAAAAGCTCTTAAAAACTTAGCCTCAGCAATTAACTGTGCTTTTTTAGCGTCTTCGATTTCTATACCAGGAACTCTATCTAAAGCAATATTAGCTCTTGTAATTCCTATGTAATGATTTTCCCAAAATAAGTTAAAATATGTAGATCCTGGAAAAACATTGTATTGTGCTATACCTGTAATATCTGGCCTTGGTTGTCTTGTATTTCCTGCCCAGTTATCATCAGATGCCATTTCATTAATTTGACGTTGAAAATTAACCTGGTTCCAATTCGTTCCATTAACTAACTGATAAACACTATTAACAAATGACTCTGCATTCTTTTCTGTTGAGAAAAAATCATCTAGCTGCTGTCTACCTTGTAAAGGCTGATCTAATAGTTTATCTGTATCACAACTTACACTTAAAAAAGCTGTGCAAAATGCTAAAAATAAAATAAGTTTTTTCATAATTTTATAGTGTTATGTTTAATCCTAATAAAAATGTTTTTGCTACTGGGTTTCTTGAAGAATCTACTCCTAAACCATTAATAATACCACCACTACTTACCTCTGGATCAAATCCAGAATATTTTGTAAATGTTAATAAATTCTGTCCTGCTAAGTATACACGACATTTGTTAAATCCTTTTAACTTAAAGTTATACCCTAATTGAACATTACGTAATCTTAAATAAGAACCATCTTCAATAAATAAATCTGAAGGGTTTTGATAGTTTCCGTTTCTATCTAATTCTGTTAATCTTGGAAATTTAGCACCCGTATTTGTTGGCGACCATACTTGATTTTCTAAACCTGCAAAAACATTTAAGTTTTGTGTACCTGCCAATATGTATTCTGTGTTTAAATTAAAGACATCATTACCAGCAGTACCATACCATTGCATAGAAAAATCAAAATCCTTATAACTCATATTAATGTTTAAACCTCCATAAAAGTCAGGAAAAGGGTTTCCAATTGTAGTTAAATCGTCATCGTTTAAAACACCATCACCATTTTGATCTACAAACCTAAGATCTCCAATTTGAGCATTAGGCTGAATTATAGTTCCGTCTTCTGAGGTGTGAGAATTTAACTCGGTTTGATTTTGAAATATCCCTGCAGTTTGATATCCTTGAAACAAACCAACAGTTTCACCTAATTCAGTAATTTTTACAAATCTATTACCTAAGCGCTCTCTTCTTTGCCCCAAGATTACTTCATTACCTGGAGCCAATGCAATAGCTTTACTTTCATTTGTAGACATTGTTAAATTTACTCCAAGAGTTAAATCGTCCCATTTTTTATTATATCCAAGAGTAAGGTCTAAACCTTTAGATTGAAAACTACCAACGTTTTGCGCTACTCTTCCTGGTATACCTGTAAAATTAGGAGTTTCAACACTAAACAATAGGTTTTCTGAAGTTTTCTCATAATACTCTGCTTCAATAGTAATCTCATTATTAAATAGCCCCATTAGCACTCCAAAGTTTTTATCTCTTACAGTCTCCCATTTTAAGTTAGGATTCCCAAATTGAGATAAAAAGTTAGCCACAACACGTTCTCCGCCAAAAACATAGTTACCAGAACCTATGGAAAAGAATTGACCATTACGACTAATATTTTGATTACCCACCTCTCCAGTTGCAATCTTTACTCTTAAATTATTAATCGTCTCACTTTTAAAGAAGTCTTCAGAATCTACATCCCAAGCAAAAGATACACTCGAGAAAACACCTGTTCTTCCATCTTTTGGAAACCTTGAAGATTGATCCACCCTTACAGATCCATTGAATGTGTATTTGTTATCAAAACTATAAATTCCTCTAAAAACACCTGATAAAATATTATCTGTAGCCTGATTAGCATTTGTTCTTATTGTTTCCCCTTCTGCAGCATCAAGTTGTCTTAAATTCTCATTAGTATTACTTGGTAAACCATCTCTATATCCTTGTAAATAATCCCAATTCTCAGAATCAAATACAATACCACCAGTTAAATTTAAATAGTGCTTATCATTAAATGTTTTATCAAAAGTAATTGTATTGTTTAATACGTAATCAAAATTATTTGTAACTCTTTTTGTTAAATTATTAATTTCTAACTGACGGTTAGGACCAATAAAATACTCTGGCCTAAATGTTTGAGAGGTCTGTCTTGAAATATTAAATCCAAATTGAGATCTAAATGTTAAATCTGAGTTTATTTTATAATCTAATTGCGTGTTAGAGAAAAAACCAAAAAAGTCGTTTTCATTAAACTGTCTTGCCAATTGCGCAACAGGGTTTGGTACTAAATTTTGAGATAACCCGTAGATACTAAATTCATTTCTTCCAACTCTTTGACTTTGTGGAATAAACACAGGAGTCAAAGGATCTATTCTAAGAGAGTTGTATAATAAATTTGGTGTATTCTCCCATCTTTCTATTCTAGGGCTAATATCTTGTTTAAGTGAAACCTTATCTGAAATTTTATAATCTACATTAAATCTTCCTGTAATTCTTTGATAAAACCCTTTAGAATAATTTGCTTGTTGATCAAAGATACCTAAGCTTCCAGAATATTTTATTTTCTCTGTTCCTCCAGAAGCTCTTATATTGGCGTTTAAAACTGGAGCAAAGTTCTGAACTACTTCATTCCACCAATTAGTTCCTTCACCCTGAAAATCAGCAGGGTTAAACAAAGGTGCATTACCATCGTTTGTTCTTCGAGTATTCATTATTCTGATATACTCTTGTGCACCAGCACTTTCGATCTTATCCCAATACTGAACTCCATAGTTTAAATCTACACTAACTACAGATTTTCCTTCTTTACCCCTTTTTGTTGTAATCAAAACAACACCATTTGATGCTCTTGAACCATAAATAGCAGATGCTGCTGCATCTTTTAAGATTTGAAAATTTTCTATATCCTGTGAGTTTACAGAATTTAAAGATGTTCCATCTGGTTGTAAAATTCCATCGATTACAATTAGTGGATTTGTACTACCGTTAGCAGTAGTAATACCACGAATTACAATTCTTGGTGATGCTCCTGGAGACCCTCCAGAAGATAAAACCTGAACACCTGCTGCCTTACCTTGTAATGCTTCTGCAGGATTACTTGCTACTTGTTTTGAAATTTCAGCTCCATCAACAGTTACCAAAGAAGTTGCAATTTTATCTCTTTTTACAGAACCATACCCAATTACAACAATTTCATCTAACTGAGTATCATCAGTTAACATTTTGACAGTCAATTGAGTTCTACCTGCTACTGCTATTTCTTGAGTTTTAAAACCCAAATAGCTAAATACTAAAGTAGCTTTTTCTCCAACAGATATTGAGAATTTACCATCAAAATCTGAGAACGCACCTTTTGTAGTATTTTTTTCTAAAATATTAACACCAGGTATTGGCTCACCTTGCTCGTCAGTAATCGTTCCTTTAACAGTTATCTGAGCTTGTGCCGAGAAACTAAAACAAAGAATACTTATTAAAATTATAGTTAATTGCTTCATTTATTTATTATTTAAATTGATATTAATTTTATGTTTAAATATTTAATTATCTATTTTTAATTATTACTCTATTTATATGTGTATCGAATATGAAGGTATAATCTTTATCCAATGCACTATCATCAAACACATAATTACTCCCTCCTCCAGGCACAGCTATAGAACGATCTTCTGGGTTAGTTCTCCAAAAAGGAGCCCATCCATTAGGGTTTGCATTTAATATAAATCCGTTTGCACCATTATCATCTGGCTGATCTTTTAAAGTTACATCTAACGTCCATAAATACGCATTATTAGGATCTTGCACTAATGGTTTTCCAGAATTAAAGTGCCAACATTGGGTTGTACCATCAGAATTCTTAGTACAAGTAGAAGTAGTTGCATCAACATATATACCTCTTCCCAAAACATACACCTGATCAGAAACTGCATCTGTTGGCGTATAAGATTTAACTGTATAAGATAAATCTCTTACATCCATAGTTATTTCATAATAACCAACACCAGGCACAACAATTGGATTCACAGTAGCATCGCTTCCTAAAGTTAACTTACCAGGACTATTAGGGTTTACTCCAAAAGCAAAAGGCGAAAAAGATCCTTGTTGAGGTATAAATCTAACTTCTGAATTTGCACTTTTTGAATAATAAAGAGCCTTAAAAACATACCCATTCTCTCCTGTTGCTTGACTAGCTGTAGTGCTAAAAGGTATTCCAAATAAATCTTGATTTAAAGCAGCATCACTTGTTTCATCTGTTAGATACATTGCTGGGAATTGCAAATCTGTAACAATATTAACAATAACAGAAGATGTAGACTCATTGCCTGTTACATCTTTAGCTGTAATATTAAAAGTATAACTACCTGGATTAGCTACATCTAAAGACTTACTATAATTATAAGTTGCCCCCCCATTTAAAGAAATTGTTTCATTAAGAATATCACTTTCAATTTTAAATTCAGACAATTCTCTATCTGTTAAATCTACATTAAAGTTTATTTCATCTCCAGCACCAATTAAAACAGTAGAATTATCTACTGGACTGTTAATTAATATTACAGGAGCATCAATATCCTTATCCAAAGTTACTACTACCTCTTTTGTAGTAGCAACATCTCCTGCATTGGTTATAGTTACAGGGATTTTATGAACACTAAATGCTTCTGCATTATCAGGAACATTAAAGCCATAAGACAACTTGTAAATATCAGGCAAAGAGTCTTTGATGATAGTTTTATCTAAAAACCAAGCATCATATTTAATATTAACAGATTTTACACCTGCAGGATCAGAGATTACTGCTTCAAAAGTAACTCTTTCACCAGGTAAAGAAGAAATTTCTTCTAGAAACGAATTAAATTCTGGCGTAGAATCAACCTTTACAGAATCATCATTACAACTTATCACAACTACTATTAAGCAGAATATGTAAAGTAATTTTGTTTTAACTGTTTTCATTTTTTAGTTTTTTTTAATTAAATTTAAGTTCAACTCTTTTAAAATAGGCGTATAGAATTTAAGTTATTTCTACAATTCTCAGCAACACCATTTATTTATATTTTTATAACTCTTTTTATCAATTTGACAATTTCAACATCAATAAATTAAGAATATTACACAAATGTACAACTTACAAGTATCCAACTAATAGACAAAAAAAGTAGAAATATGGACGATATTACTTAATGAAATAAAATCTTATTCTAAAATTGGTAATTAAGACCCAAATAATTAAAAAAAACTAAGAAAAGTGAAGATTTTATTAAATATTTTTCCACGTACTAATGATTATTATTGAGATTTAAAGAAATTATTTTATATGCTGTTAAAAATATAGACAATAAAACTTTAATAAAATGTAAAAAAATAATATAATTTATTATCTTTAATCTATATAATATTATCTCTACATTAGACAAAATAATTTATCAAATTTTACAAAATGGATGAAAACACTTTAAAAGAGGGCTTTCTTGGACAAAAAATGATTGCTTTTCCAAAATCATTTTTGGTTGATATTAAAAATAATCCAATTGCAAAAAATTTTTACATTAGTGATTTAGGTTATTATCCAGTGGCCGATCATCATTTCAGGTCAAGAAAAAAAGGATCAAAACAGTATATTTTTATCTACTGTACTAAAGGTAAAGGTGAAATAATTATTGAAAACGAACGAACAGCTATTAATCCTAATCATTTTTTTATAATCCCTAAAAAAACAAATCATACCTATAAAGCTGATGAAACTAACCCCTGGAGTATCTATTGGTTTCATTTTAACGGACCTTTTGCAGAAGAAATCTATAATAGATATGCAAAAACAGATAAAAGCAATTATAAAAACATACCCTTTTCCAAAAGAATTACCGATCAATTTGATAAGATATTTGATTATTTTAATAACAATTATATACTAAAGGATATTGAGTACGCCAACCTTTTAAGCTTAGACTTTATAAGTTCTTTCGTATATCATGATTTTCAATCCAACACTAATACTCATCAAAGTGACAACCTTGTAGAGTCTGTTAAGAATTATTTATTAAATAATTTAGAAAAAAACTTTACACTTAACGACCTTGCCGAAAAATTTAATTATTCTAAATCTTATTTGCACACTAAGTTTAAAATAAAAACAGGTTATTCTGTACTAGTGTTTTTTACATTAAAAAAAGTTCAAAAATCATGTGAATTCTTAAGTTATACAGATCTAAGTATTAAAGAAATAAGCTATAAAGTAGGCTTTGAAGACCCTTTATATTTTTCAAGAACTTTTAAAAAATTTATGGGTAAATCTCCTAGGAATTATAAAAATAGTCAAAGAAAATAAATAAAAGTTATGGACATAAATAAAAATAAAAAATCTCAAAACCTTGTTAATTAAAGTTTTGAGATTTTATAAAGTGGTCCCACATGGACTCGAACCATGGACCACCTGATTATGAGTATTAAAAAATGTTTTTGAGACATCTTCTGTAACCCTTATAAACAATACGTTTTCATATATAAAACCCTTGTTTTAATTAATTCTTGCAAACATTCTTGCAAACATTTCAGGGTTAAAACTCTTCTAAACAGGCATTCGTTTCAAATAAAATCTTCTTATCCAAACTACCAATGTAATGATATGTTGTAAATCTTAGTTTGTCTTTGTGTCCCATCATCTCTGCAATCCTCTCTAATGGAACTCCATGTTTAGCAAGGTAATTTCCGTAACTATGTCTTGAGGTCGATATAATAGGTGAAAATGGTAATCCTATTTTCTCTCCAATTACTTTTAAGTGTTTGTTATACCCTTTGCACATTTTAGACACTTTGTTATGAACTGTAGTCTTCTTTGGAGGGGTTCTAAATCCACCAAAAATGTATTCACTCTCTTTGTTTCCTATCTCTTCTATTAACTCTTTTAAGGGTCTTATAATTGGTATAGAGAGTTTCCTTACGTTCTTTGTCCTATTCTTCGTTTTCTGTCTCACAAATGAGATGACATCATCTTCTATGTCTGTCCATTTGAATTGTAGAACATCCGACATATTACTTCCGTTACATAAAAAACAAAGTTTCCAATGGTTATAAGCGTTTCTTTGATACTTTGTATCAAAAGCGTTATAGGACATTAATCTATGTACCTGATCTACGGAAAAGATTTGTTTTTCTGTATTGTAGGTTTTAATGATGTATTTGTTCTTACCAAAAGGAAACTCATAGGTGTGATCTACCATTTTATGATCTCTACCTAAATTAATTACGGCTTTAAGATCTCTTAAGTAAATACTTAACGTGTTGTAATAATTTTCTAATCGATCTTCTCCATCTTTTTTAATTCTTCCATTTATATAAAACTGTTCAAAATCATTTAAGAAATCCTGATCTACATTCTTTAATAATCGAGATGAATCAAAGGTGGTCATCATTTTTAAAAGTGTCTTATAGTGACCTTTAGATTTGTATTGTTGATGGTCTTCAAGTTGGTTTAATTTCAGTTGAATGATATCGACCAGTAGAGGGTCTTTATTTTGTTTTGAGGTGGTGGAATTTGAAAGTTGACGTTTTAATTCATCTATCGAAAATGGATGTAATTTTGCAGCTACTTCTCTGGCGTTATTTGTAAGTTCATCAAGCTCTTTTCTAAACTGAGTTAATTCTTGATCCACCTCTCCTTGTGCTATTTTTTGTATTTGAACCGGGGTTAATGATGTATTGAGAGAGATATGAGTTGTTTTTCGATTGTGAGTTACTCGCAGCCTTACAGGGATTTCTCCATTGGATTTTGGTGTCCGATAGTCAAATACCTGTTTTATGGTTATCATATTTTTACAAAAGGTCTTAGGTTATATGATGTTGTTATAATCTCTTTAGAAACTTTACCCTTTTTTATAAAATCGTCTAAATCTTCCATTAAAAATTTATTAGATCTTCCAATTTTATAAAAATCAATACTTCTTTTAGCACACATTTTATATAAATAAGATATGGAAACTCCTAAGTAAGTTGCCGCCTCTGAAATTGTCAATAATTTATTCTCCATACTTTTAGTTTTTAAAAATATAAACAAAATTATTTTTAAAATCAAGCCCCCTAATTTATAAAAACCCGGTCCTATTGCCGCATTGACATCTATTTAATTAGTTGAAAATTTCAAAATGGTTAAGAAAATATAGGGTCATGAATTAATGATTAAAAACCATATTTACTGGATTCCTGGAGGTACCACAAAATTATCCCGTAACTCATTTATAAACAATGATTTACGGGTTTTTTGGTTTTTATGGTTGCTCGAGAGGTTGCTCGGGAGGTATAAAAAGATAACCATAAAGGAGTTATATTTTTAAGTAAAGTTACTGGTGAGTTAAGTGAAAGTCTATTAACATAAAAAAGAAAACCTCCCTTAAAACTAGAGGAGGTTTGGTAAACTAATCGTTTTTATTTACTTTTAAAGTATTAAGTAGATTTAATTTTTAATAATTTTTTGAGTCATTTTTTTCCCATTTTCAAAAATCAGTTCAAGTATATAAACTCCTTTTGACAAATTACCCATATCTAAAAATGTTTCACTATCAGTTTTAAACGAATATGACTTCCCTAAAAGGTCATAGAGTTTTAAATCTTTTATTTTATGTTCATTTGAAACAGATATATTGACAATTGAGTTTGTCGGATTTGGAAAAAATGAAATTAAATCTGCAAATTGATCATCAATACTTAAAGTATTATCAGAGTTTACGCTAAACATAACTTCATCTGAAAACTCAGAACCAACAAATGATGCATCAATGGACTGAACTGATGCATAATAATTACCTGGAGCAAGAACAATATTCCAAGATTTATTAAACTCTGCGTTACCATTACCTGCAACTTTTCTATATCCATTTTGTAAAGCACCTGAAGAAATTATATCTTCTGAACCAGGTGAAGTTCCTATTTTTAAAGCATATGAAATAGCATTAGAAGGTGTATTATCATCTATTGATGGAGTCCAAGAAATATTAAATATTGCATTTCCTTCTGAATTCTCACGAACTAATTTAATATCAATATCTGAAGGTTGAGAAGGTGGCACATTAAATAAATTATTTACAACATTATTCTTTTTATAATCGGTACTTGAAGAAGTTTTACTTTGATTAGTACTATTTAAAACAGCATAAGAATCTGATCTATAATTTAAAAAAACACGTATTAAAGATTGATTTGTAATTGCGCTTGTTCCTGCAATAACAAAATCTAAATCATTATCACCATCTAAATCTCCAAACGCAAATTTTGCACTACTGAATTCACTTAAATCATAATCACTTTGAACAAAACCTATACCTTCTTCGTACTCCATAAGTTGTGTGATTTTTTCATTATTAGAATTAGTTCCTGAAATTAATAAATCACTAAGTCCATCTCCATTAAAATCTCCAAAATCTAACTCTGTATCAGACATTTCTGGTAAATTAGTTTCAACTTCTGGCCAAGGACCTGACTCAACATTTTCATACATAGAAAAAATTCTATTCCCAAGATTGTCATAACCAGAAAGTAATAAATCTAGATCACCGTCTGAATCATAATCTATAAATGTTGTAGAACCATCTTTTACTCCTGGTAAGTTAGCAGCAGAATATTCCTGAAAAGAAATATCTTGAGAACCGGGTTCTGTTGTATTCTCAAAGATTTTTGTAATATTTTCACCGAATATTAAATCCCCACTAATAACAACATCCAAATCCTGATCATTATCAAAATCTCCTATGTCAAATGATGGTGAAAACATTTCACTAATAACACTAAAATTATCTGACAAGTCATTCGTTATATATGTATTGTTTTCTGAATCATAATAACTTGAAAAAAGTGTGAAATTTGCTAAAAACTCATTTCTATCATCTAAACCGAAGTTTATAATATCCAAATTACCATCATTATTTAAATCTGCTAAAAGTTGTTTTCTTCCGAAAAGGGAATTTGTGTTAAAATTATTGGAGTTAAAAGAAGTATTCGAAGATTCTATTTTAGACAAGTAAACAATATTTTGATTTGCATCCTGCTTTCCTACAATATCAAAATTACCATCTAAATTAAGATCTCCCACCTGTATATCCTCCATAGCATTATTTAAATCATAGGAGTTATTAATAGATAAAAGATTATTGTTAAATGAGTAAACTTTTGGTTGAGAGCCACTCTGTCCATAAAGTAAATCATAATCTCCATCATTATCTAAATCCATAAACTCTAAAATAGGGTTTTCAACTCCCTGAATTGATTTATCAATTATCCCCCCTTGATTTAATATTTTCCAATCATATGTTAAAGTAAAAGTTTGTTCTTCAGAAAACATACTTCCTTTAAAACCTTTATCTACCGCTTGAACTGACCAATAATAAGTGCCTGGATCTAATTGAATAGAGAACGAATTACTTAAAATTGTTGGCGTTTTGTTTACCAATAACTGTCCCGTTTCTTGATCGCTTAACAAATAAGATAACTCATCACCACCAGGTGTTGTCCCAAGCCTTAAATTGTAACCCATGATTGCATTAAAATCATCTTCTGGGGCTTCCCAACTCAATCGTATGTTCCCATTTTTCAAATCTTCGTATACTAATGAAGTTATCTTAGCAGGTGGTGTATTTTTCTTATTAGTAACTTCTACTTCATATAAATAGGTTTTTTGGCCTAGTCCCGGTACAAAACCAGAAAGAAATAAATCTAAATCTCCATCATTATCATAATCCACCCACTCTACCGACGCATCGGTAAATGATTGAAACGAAAATTCAGATGAAGCCACATATTCTCCTTTCTTCCCTTGATACAATACACTACTTACTTCCTCTATAGATGGATTATCACTAGAAACATTAGAACCTGTAATAAAAATATCTTCAAAACCATCGTTATTATAATCTGCAATTGTAAAATCACCATTTATATATCCAGGGATATTAATCGTTTCAATATTTGATTTAGTGTCAGGTTCTCCATTATTTCCAATAGTTAAATAACTTAAAGTATTTGTTTCTGACCTATTAAAATACGCTATCTCTTCAAATTGATGAGAAGGGAACAATGGATTGATTTCATTATTAAAATAACTATTCATTACGGATATTGCTGATGTTATGATATCATTGTCTCCGTCTGCATTTACATCAAAAATTTTAATTGCGCCATTATCACTGGCTGCAAAACCTGTTCTGCGTTCAATTTCAAACTGCCCTGTTAGTGTCTGAAATCCATAATAGGAAACTCTCCGACCGTTTTCATTTGTCCCCTTAATTGCGTAATCTACATCTCCATCATTATCTAAATCTCCAAAATCCACTTTTGTCTCGAATAAATCAGGAAAATCATAAGAGTCATCAAGCTCAAAATCAAGATTATTTTGAAGATTAGTTGTATTAATGTATAAAGACGATTTAATTCCTGATTGACCAATACCTGACACAAACAAATCTAATAAACCATCTTTATCTAGATCAACCCATTTTAAAGTTCCAAATCCTAATGACTCAAAATTTTGTTGACTATCTACAAAAGTATGCTTCCCATTAATTATATCATTTCTGTATAAAAGTGTTTCTACACCATTACCTTGGTCTCCCATAATAGCAACATCCATATCTCCATCTAAGTCATAATCTCCCCAGGCAAACTGCGCATTACTGAAGCCGGCAAACATATCTTCAATGAGTGTAATACTTGTTTTTACATCTAAAATATTAATTGTAAAATCTTGCGGATTTTCTAGGTTCGCATTTTCTACTATTGGAGATGCAATTACCAAAGTTTCTGTTTCCTCAAAAACATTATCTTCTATACCTTGTATCTTTATGCTTGCAGTGGTTTCACCTGACTTAATTTCTAAATTTTTAGAAGGTAAATCAGTAAAAGACATATTTTCAAATTTTGACCTAAAGTTACCTAGACTGATCCAATTTTTATTATCATTAGACACTAAAAAAGTAAAAGGCGTAAAAAACCTTCCATCAGAAAAAAGTTCAATCCTTTCTAATTGGTAAGTATCTTCTAGATCTACTATAATGTAATGAGGTTTTTCACTTTGATTTGAATCTAACATAAAAAAAGGTTGTCTATTACAGTTAGTAAAACCTTCACCATTACTACTAATATTAACCCACTTGTCACCTGGACCATAATCACTTTCATATACTGGCTTATCACACGCGATATTTGTCCCCTCTTTATCAAAAGCTTTTATACCTTTTAAAATTATCTGATCTTCGGAACCATTTGAAGATTTAGAATACGTTTCAAATTTTATGAAACGTACACCTGAAAGGTAAGTAAAATCTTCTTTTGAAGCCGTGCCAGAAAAATTACTTAAATCAACACTAACATCAAAAGGACCTGGAGCATCTAGAGTGGCTGTTATAGTTGCCGCCTGGTGCTCAGCTATCTCATTAGTGTCTATACTAAAACTAACGTTTGGTAATGGTAAAACGTTAATTGTAACTGTTGAAATATTACTCTTAAATTCGCCATCAAAAGCAGAATAGGTAAATACATCTTCACCTTCAAAATCAGTATTTGGTGAATAGGTTACAATGTTCTTATTAATGTTAACTTGACCATGTCTTGGAGATGTCTCTATCGAATATATAAGGTCTTCAGGACTAGAATCATTACCAAGTAATTCAAAACTAATTGTTCCATTAACAGCAGAATTCTTATTTATATTTGAGGTGGTAGGTGGTTGGTTTGATAAAAAATCTTTTACAAAACTAAACTCAAGTTTATCTATTTGTTGTCTATCAAATTTAACTGGATCTCCGGCTTTTGTTGGCATTACACCAAACCTGGATCCCCCTGTTTCTGGTGTTTTAATGAATAATGCGTCGTGTCCTCCTCTGTTCGATGAGGTTCTTCTTCTTTGAAATTGATCGTAACCATACTTTGGATCTAAAGTATCTGTAATTGGACCGCCTTCTCTTACAGTAAGTGTAATATCATTACCATTTATATTTTCTGGGATTGTACCCATCGTATAAGTACCAAAACCAGTAATTACAGCGGTAATTTCGACGTAGAGAGGGGTACCTGAAGGATTTGAATGATCAAAAATAGCCCACTCTTGTGCTGTTTTGTCATCTCCTTGTATTGCAGGTTGCCATTCTAATTTACCATTAGCAGTGTTAACGGTCATAAATAGATCTTGTCCAGGTATTCCAATAGTGTAAACACCTTCTTTTGTCCACTCCTCATATTCCTGAGCGCTTATGGACAATGAACTTAAGAATACTAAAAGAATTAATTTTAAAATATATTTTTTCATTTTTTTTATTTTAATTAATTAAATATAATTTTCGAGTTATATTAAAGAAATATACTTATCACTAACAAAATTTATTTAAAAAATAGGTAAAATAGGTTTATAACTAATTCAACTATTTATAATTTTAGGTTTGTTAGCAAAACGACTTTTAAATCTAAAGTTATTTCAATCATTATATCTTTTCAAAAATAATAAAAATTACTTTACTTCTTAAAAATTATGCAACATCATAATTTCGCATATATTTTGAAGTCAAATTTTATTATAAGACTCTAACTCAAAACTCAAGCCACCAAACGTGAGTTGTTATAAACATCCTCTTTTCGATATAGTACTCTACTTCCAATTTTTAAAGGAATTAAAGTCATTTTTTTATCTCCAATTATTCAGTTTTTGAACTGAACCCTCAAACTACTAAAACTTCATCTCGAGCAATGTATTGAGTATCCTCACCACTAATTGATAACCGGTTCAATGGGTTTCCCATAGATCGTTGTCGGTTCAATTCTAATTTGACACCTTCTTTAACGATTTGGATTAGTTCTTCTTTTGTCACATTCAATATTTGTATCATTTCTTCTTTCATGATTTTGATTTTTTAGTTGTTTTTTAAAAATTCATTTGTTGTCTCAATGTGTTTGTCCAGTATTGACCAACTCATATTTTTAAATCTACTCTTGGTTGATTTCTTATAGATATCACCTTTCATTTCTTCTATAAAATCATCATCAATTCTATCTAAGGAGTTTAACTTTTCAACCGATAACCCAGGTTTAATACCTGTTTTCTGTTCTCTTTTTATAGTTTTAATCACCTTATCTGTTTTTTGAAACAATTTTTTAATCTAATATAAAGGTGTCAACTCACACCTTTATATTTAGACTTGACAATCCCTAAATATTTCGTTATATTCTATTAAGGCTTAATTCGATTTATATCTTTTAAGATAGTGTGATTATCGTTGGTGGATGATAATTATATTACACATAAAGCATGTTTATCCTCCTTAAAGTAGATGCCACCACATCGAAATTTGGGGGATTATTATTTTAATGTTCAGCTACTTTGAAAAAGGAATTACCAATCTAATCCCAACTAAAACAATTGATTTGTCACAATTGGTTAAATTCATTAAAAACAACCCTAAAAAATCTCTGATAAATGAGATTAGAGAACTAAGATTAAAGGGAGACCAGACCTACAAGGAAAAGAAAACATTTCTAAACTACATTACCCCCAACTGTAGTGTTA
Organism: Polaribacter sp.; assembly: GCA_965656305.1. GTDB lineage: Bacteria > Bacteroidota > Bacteroidia > Flavobacteriales > Flavobacteriaceae > Polaribacter. The sequence continues at coordinate 22,139 of CBFHKA010000014.1, forward strand.
AAAAACGGAATATAAAACTAGAGGAGGATTATACAAAAAATTTCATTGCACCATCTTCTTATATCTATTTTGATTTCGATGATGTGGTTAACGCAAAAGAATATAAAGAATACTTTATTGAAAAATATGGTCATCTTGTCTCTTTAGTTTGCCTGTCAAGTAGTGGTGGTGGAATCTCAGTATTTTTTAAATTAACGAATACAGTTGACAATAAGAACTATCTCGATATATGGGAGACTATAAAAACCACATACCTTATAGAAGAACAGGTAGATCTCAGATGTAAGAATCTAGGCAGGGCAATGTATCTAACATACGACACTGAACCATTCGTTAATTATGAGAATGAAATTACAATTTATATTCCTTTTAATAGTGAGAAAAGACATCTGAAAAAACAGCTCAATCAATCTATATTGAATAAAAAATATATTAATACATTGATTGAGCCACTTTCCAATATTGATTTTGAAGAATTTATGGATAAAATTGTAACAAAAACACCTGTAGTAGTTAATAACCCAATTGTTGAATTATTTGCATCAGAAAAAATGGATATTACATTTCCTAGAGAGATAAGAGATACCAAAAAACATAGTATTTATACAATTATAATTCATAAACTAGTTTTCTTAAATCCAATGATACCAGCAAGTTATTTGTTTTCTTACCTTAATTTCATTAATAATTATTTTGGAAAACCACCAATGGAATATAAGAAATTAAAAAATTTATTTTTGTTTGTGTATACCAGTATTAAAAATGATGAAAACTATGAATTTATAAACAAAAAATACAAGTTCGTACATTTCAATAGTAACTCCAAATTAACCGGTGGAGAAAAAAGAAATTTAGCAAGTAAAATAAATGGAAAAAGAAGAAGTAATTCATCAATTGAAAAAATAATTACTGCAAAAAAAGAGATGAAATCTCAAGGGTTAAAAATCACTCAGAAAGCACTTGCAGAAAAAACAGGGTTATCTATTAGCACAATTAAAAGACATATAAATTCTAAACCTGTGGATTTAGAAAAATTGGTGATAGATGTTAATGAACTGTATACAGATGAAGATCTTATAGTAGATGTTGATGCTGTTTTTCTATCAAATGAACATAATGTGTCAACTGACAATGTTTTCCGCCCTGAGTGTCCCAAATGAATTGTGGATCGAATATTGTTAGTGAAATTGATTTGATAAATGATTTATTTAAAGAGAAATTAAACAATCTACCCGAACACTAAATAGATTCTAAAGGGATAATTTTCATGAATGAATTGGTAGTTTTTTTGTCGTAAAAATTTTAACGATTCAAACGAAGAAAACACGAACTAGTATTGAAACAAATTCTCGATTACAGTTGTTTCATCGGTAAATTTGATCACTGTATTACATTAAATTGTAATCGGCATAATGGTTAGGGATATTGACCTTCCTGTGAAATAAAACGAAGTTTTAATTATTTATTGAGGTACCGTTTTGTTAGAGTTTTAGAGAGTGAATTACAAAGTATTTCCTGCGGATGTTGCGCCAATGAGAATTGTTGTAGTTGATCATGGTAGAGTTTAGATTTAGATTCTGATGTGATTAGGTAGTAATGGAAATACTCATGGATGACGGTATTGATTAGTTCTCTTCGTATTACATTGTTATCCCTATAAATTGTAATTGAATTGTTATAGAAACAATACTCCCCCGCAAGATTAGATTCACCCTCAACTAAAGTCAGTAGTGGTTTTTGTTTACGAATTGGATACATATCTAAACACCAATTCAAAACATCAATTGCCAATTCCAATTGCCAGTCTTCAGATCTAATTCTTAAAAAAACAATTAGTCTATAAATCAGATTTACAATGAATATTAATCCTAAAACAGAAAAGTAAATAGTGAAAAAAGTGTCCATAACTGGAATCTACAGCGAGAATTCTATTCTGCCTTCAATATATCTAAAAAGTTATCTGCTTAGACTTTTGACATTAGTGTAAGTTTACTAAGATAGTCCTATCTCAACCCGGGTTGGACTTCCCAGTGAATCCAGTACTTCCCAAAGATCAACCCACTTATACTTTTATTAAAAAATGCTGCAAAATCGAAGTTTTGCGCTTATGTTAGCCGGATTAATTTCTAAAAATATAAAAATGTCACTACAGGGTCAACGAACAACAACCGGTGCAATTCCATGGGAAGATTTTAAATCATTAATTGCTAAATTGGAAAGAGATGAAAATTTTAAGTACTGCCTCTTAATTTCAATTGGGGTATTCACAGGTTTACGAATCGGTGATATACTCAAATTAAGGTACACCGACTTTTCGGGGGGAGATATTTTAGTAATAGTAGAACAAAAGACAAAAAAGACTCGAAGAATTAAATTAAATAAGGATTTACTTGAGATTATATCTCGTATCAAACGAAAACAACTGATAGATGATGAGAGTCAATTCATTTTCATAAATAGATACGGCACCAAACCCATTGACAAATCGTGGGTGAACGTTTCCCTAAAAAAAATATTTAGAAAGTATAAAGTACATGTTGATGGAAATATCTCCACCCACATGTTTAGAAAAACACTTGGAAATAGGGTTCTTAAATTAAATAACTACTCTAACCAGTCTATTGTTTTACTAATGGAACTCTTTGGTCATTCATCAATGGGGATAACGAAACGATATCTTGGTATCAGAGAAAAAGAGGTGATGGGTGTTTATGAGAGTTTGAGTCTGTGAAAAAAACTCACAAATTAAAGTGTAGTCTAAAAAAGTGATAGATTAAAATGGAAACCTGAAGTGAGTCTAACTTCAGATCAGGAGAATTCTTTACGGCAGTAGTAGGTGGACTTTAAGTCAAGATTAATTTTCCAATTGCCGAATAGAATTGACAGTGGATCCCCCGTGGAGGAGGTCCCTCCCAGACTCCCTGCCAGGAATCCCCTCTCTATATATAAATATATATGAACAGTACTATACATCAGAGCCCCGTGCGAAATATTTTCCAATTTTTACTTCAAAATCAGAAAGTGGCTCAAATCAGTTTTAAAAATTTTGCCAAATTTTACCAGAATTTTGACTTCTTTACGCCTGTAGTAGTTTCTCCAGAATTTTGACCATCGCGAAGGTGTCTAACTTACAGTACTCCAAGAGTTGATTTCTTGTTTCTACTACATCACCTTTGAAGGTTCCATTTACCATAGAAAGAAAAGTATTGGATGCGGCACCTCCCTCTTTGATTTCAAGGTCGTTGTATGAGAGTTCTGGAACCAGTGCGGGGAGAACGTACTTTATGGAATAACTACCCCTCATTTCGGGGGTATAATACCATTTCTGTCGAAAAGGAACCATTAGGTCTTTTAGACGATTTACGATCCCTTTCAACTCATTAGAATACTCAGGGAATACATCGATTAGATCATTGAGTTTCCCTCTCTCAAAACTAATATTGTATACCAATATGTCTCCCAAAGTCCCACAATCATGAATCAGTTGTTCTATAAATCCAATTCTCGGGTCTTCAGTTGGATCTGCAATGTATTCTCTGTGTTCTAATTCAGATGTGGGAGTTTCTTGGGTATTTTCATAAGATTTCAAATTTAATGATTTTGAAAACACTCTCTTAATTTTTGTCTAAATTAGTACACTTTTTGCTGACGATTTACAATTAAATCCTTGTTAGAAAGCTCCTCACTTTAGATGAAAACTTCTTTATTCTCTGAAAAGATTCGTCTCATATCAATAGTTTGATAGAAAATAATATATATCATATCTTTTTGATCAGTGTTTTTAAAATCCCACAGACTTCTAAGTTCAGTCGTATTTGGCTCATAAAATAACATTTGATGAAACTTATGAATCAGACGATTCACACGTTTAGTTCTTGATAAACTTTTGAACAGTTTGTTGAATACCATCCGATATCCTAATCATATACACACCACTTGGCAATGCTTGTACATTGATATTATTTGTATTCTTTATAGAAATTA
>CBFHKA010000015.1:0-18708 GCA_965656305.1 Polaribacter sp.
ATACATTTGCCTCAAATTATTCAGGTAGAGAAGGAGAATACATCAATTCGATTTCTAGAGGAGATTTAAATGCCATTTTGTTAGATGAAGCAGAAAAACACGAGAATGTAACTATTCGTTTTAATAATGCTTGTGAAAAAGTTGACATCGAAAATAAAATTGCCCATTTTAAAAGTTATGAAACCAAAGAAAAATTTACAGTAAAAGCAGCTGTTGTTTTTGGAACAGATGGTGCTGGGTCTTCTTTGAGAAAAAGCTATATTTCTGAACGTAAATTTTTATTCAGTTATTCTCAAGATTATTTAAATCATGGTTATAAAGAGTTAGAAATTCCAGCTGACCCAAATGGAAATCATCAAATTAGTAAAGCTCATTTGCACATTTGGCCAAGAGGAGATTTTATGCTCATTGCATTGCCAAATATGGATGGAAGTTTTACAGTAACTTTATTTTTAAGTTATAATGAAGGAGAATATAACTTCAATAATTTAAGATCGGAAAAGAAAATAACTGCTTTTTTTGAGAAAGAATTTCCAGATGCTTTGGCTTTAATTCCGCATATTAAAAAAGAGTTTAAAAAGAATCCAACAGGAGCATTAGGAACCGTAAAATGTAGTCCCTGGTCTTATCAAGACAAAACCTTATTAATGGGTGATGCTGCTCATGCAATTGTACCTTTTTACGGACAGGGAATGAATGCTTCTTTTGAAGATGTTTTTGTTTTTGATGAAATACTTTGTCATTTCGAAAATAATAAAGAAACCTTTGATTGGAATTTAGTTTTCAAATCCTATCAAAAAGCTAGAAAAAAAGATACAGATGCTATTGCAGATTTGGCAATTGATAATTTTCATGAAATGAGAGATCATGTTGCAAACCCTTTGTTTAAAGAAAAGAGAAAGATAGAAATGGATTTAGAAAAGACATTTCCAAATCAATACTCGTCAAAATATTCATTAGTAACATTTAATGAAAATATTGGGTATCATGAAGCAATGAAAAGAGGAAGAGCACAAGACAAAGCTTTGTTGAATTTAATTGCAGACCATGAAGTTAATACTCATTTAAATATGACTAAAGAAGAATTGAGGTTTATTTTAGATAAGGTAATTCACGCTACTGACAAAATTTTAGAAGAGGATAAAATTGCTGGCTTATAAACAAAGTGTCATTCTGAACTTGTTTCAGAATCTCATTAAGCAGATAAAATGGAAACAAAGAGTAAGCATAAAGATGAGAGTTCTTCCCCTTTGGGGAAGTTAGAAGGGGCTACTTATATTGTTTTACTTCGTGGAATCAACGTATCTGGCAAAAACAAATTACCAATGGCAGAATTACGTGATTTATTAAACAATTTAGATTTTAAAAATGTACAAACCTATATACAAAGTGGAAATATTATTTTAGAATCAAGTGAATCTAAATCAGTAATTTGTCAAAAAATAAAAAAAGGAATAAAAGATAAATTCGGATATGATGTTCCTGTAATTGTTAGAACCATTCCTGAATGGGAGGTTACAATCGAAAACTATCCTTTTTCATTAGAAAATGAGAAAATTGTTGCATTTGCTTTTTTAGATAAAAAGACTCAGATTAAAGAAATTGAAATCAAGAATATAGGAGAGGATAAATATAAAATAGATGACGATGTTGTATATCTGTACTGTCCATTAACATTTGCAAAAACCAAATTGTCTAACAATTTATTTGAAAAAAAATTAAATGTAACATCAACTACAAGAAATCTAAGAACAACTTTAAAATTGTTGGAGTTAGCAAAAAATAATTAATGAATAAAGAAATCAAACAGAAAATCATCCAAGTTTGTGATGAAAAAATTGCTAAAAAAGGAACTAATGTGGGTTTATCTTTTTACGCTTTTTTCAAGAATAAAAATGACAATCCAAAATTGTTAATGGAAGTAGCAACTTGGTGGATAGAAACGCATAAATTAGATCATTTTGAAAAAGCAGTAAAAATTAAGAAAATGGTTTTTGAAAATAAGTAACTTTTTCAATTCATAGAAAGGAAAACTAACCATAATAGAAATATAGATGATACAAGTAGATGAAAAAGACCCAATAAAATCTATAGCAATAGGAAATATGATTAAAAGATTAATTTTATAAAAAGTAAATAATAGTTAACTTTAGAACTAAACTTCGCGTTAGGGATTGAAGCGACATCCTTTTATGAAGAATGAATAAAAGATACAGCGAAAAGCCCGACCTTTAGGTAACGCTCAAAAAAAGAATAGAATGAGTAACTTAGTACAACCTTTAAATTTTAAAAAGTGGATTGATGAACATCGACATTTATTAAAACCACCAGTTGGTAATAAATGTGTTTGGGATAATGGAGAGTATATTGTAATGGTTGTTGGTGGCCCAAACAATAGAAAAGACTATCATTATAATGAAACTCCAGAGTTTTTTTATCAAGTAGAAGGAGATATGGTTTTAAAAATCATTGATGATAAAGGTAAAATGATTGATGTAGAAATTAACGAAGGCGATATTTATTTGTTGCCAGCAAAAGTGCCACATTCACCTCAAAGAAAAGCAAATACTGTAGGTTTAGTGATTGAATATCCACGTAAAAAGAAGATGAAAGATGCCTTAGAATGGTATTGTGAAAATTGTGGAAATCAATTATACAGAAAGAAATTTAAATTGGATAATATAGAAACAGATATGCCAATCATATTTGATAAATATTATTCTGACAAAGAGAAATGTACTTGTGATAAGTGTGGAACAGTGATGGAGAGCCCATCCTAACCTTCCCAAAGGGAAGGAAGTCTTACTCCATAATTAAAAGCCAAATTCAAACATCAAAAAAGAATGTCAAATCCATTAGAAAATAAAAATGTTTCCTCCTTTGGAGGAAAGGAGGCTAGAAAACTACGGATAAACGGACATTCACATTTGCTTCCTTATCCAGAGGAAATTCCTCAGTTTATGAAGGAAAAAGAAATTTTTTGGGTAGATGATGAGCGTAAACACATGTTACAAAAAGGTTGGAAACGTCCTGTAACTGATTCTAGTTTTTTCTTGGATGAGAAATTATTGTGGATGGATAAAAATAAAATAGATCACGCAGTAGTTTTAAACCTTTCACAATTGTATGGAAATGGTTTACGTTTGGAAGAAATGAAGAACGCATTACGTTTTCAGAATGATTTTAACGCAAAAGTGCAAAAAAATCATCCAGATAAGTTTACCTGTGGTTTTGTAGTGCATCCTGGTTTTATTTATGGGGCTTTAGATGAAATAAAACGATGTGTAGAAGATTTAGATTTAAAAGTATTGTGTTTGCCAACACATTTTATGGACTCCATAGGGCAATGGAGGTGTGTTTTTGATGAAGAAAACGATCGAATTTTCGAACTCGCAGACAAATACAAATTAGCCATAGAAATTCATCCTTATGATGGTGATAAAATGATAAAATTAGAAAATACCAATTGGCGTTTTCACTTAATTTGGATGTTGGCTCAATGTGGAGATGCCTATCATTTTTATACATTAAATGGTATGCAAGAGCGTTTTCCAAATATCAGAACTTGTTTTGCTCATGGAGGTCAGTTAGCGCAAATGAATTTAGGAAGAAGAATTCAAGGTTTTGATGGAAGACCAGATTTATTTGAAGGCAAAACACATCCAAGAAAAGCAATTGGTCATAAAAACATCTTTTTTGATACCTTAGTACATGATACAGACTCACTAAAATTAATGTTCCAAAGACAAGGTACAAAACAGGTTTTAATGGGCTTAGATGATCCTTACCCTTTAGGAGAAATGGAAAATGACAAACAATCTTCTTATCCTGGTAAAATTCTTGATTTAGCTATTGAAAAAAACATTATTTCTGAAACAGAAAAAGACGAAATCTGGGAAGATAACGTCTTACAATGGCTTTTTGGTGATGATGAAAAAGCAAAACAAGATTTGGTGAATAAGATTTTAAAATAGTCAACAGCATTCAGTCACATTTTCCAGTCAATAGATAACTGCAAACTGCTACTGAATACTGCCAATTTAATTACCCTTTACATTGTTTTAAAACTTGTTCAGCTCTCTTTACTTGAAATTGAGGATAAAATTCTTGTTCAACTTTTTCTGCTTTACCCAATTCAATGGCTTTTTTAATTTGCTCACAATACGGTTTTGTAGATTTTCCGAAGAATTTTGCAGCACCCATTTCCCATTCTGCTTTTCCTAAAATTACTCTTGGGTTTTTTGGTGCAATTTGTAATGCTTTTGCATATAGCATATTGTTTTTTCCAGATAACGTCATTCCGTATTTTTGTCCATCAAAAGCTATATAACCAGTGTTTAATAAAGCTTGTGTAATCATTATTTCAGGGTTGTTTTCTGAATTCGATTTTGCAGCATCTAAAAATTCTTGTGCTTTTGTTAGTTTTGCAATTAATACAGTTTCATCTTTTATGCCAAAACTACCTAAAATTTCTATTGTTGCTGCATAATAAGCAGGTATCCAGTTTGTTGGTTCAGCTTTCGAAATTCTTTCAAATAATTGGGAAGCCTCAGTCATTTTTCCTTGTTGCCAAAAACCAAAAGCTTTTTGCATTCCTTTTTGGTACTTTGTTTGCGCTCCTGAATTTAAGGACATAAGTATTCCAATGAATAAAAATAATTTTTTCATAATTAATTGATTTTAAAATGTTTAGTTGTTTTTGTTAATCTGCTTTTATAGAAATGGTTTTGTCTGCTACCAAAGAAAATTTTGCGTCTTTATATTTTGGAGGTCCCATAAAACCTGATGCATTATTAGAAAATCCATAAGGTTCTTTTGGAATTCCAAAGATTTTAGTATCCATTTTATTGTTTTCGTTTTCATCATGAAATAATGAAACAGCATATTCACCTTTTTTTAATCCTTTAAAATGTGCAACTGATTTTCCGTCTTTTACAGTAACACTAGTTCCTTTAGTGGCTTTGTTTGAGGTTAAGAATATTTTTTCACTGTTATAAAGTGCAACAAAAACTTTTCCTTTATCAGTTTGCATTCCAGAAATTTCTATGGTTAAATCTACTGTTTCATGATTTTGAGCTTGAAATGAAAGAATTCCGTTAAAAATAAAAGCGGTGATAAAGAGTCGTTTTTTCATTTTATAGTTTTTCATTGTTCTTCTTTGATGATTCAAATATCTGATGTTTTTAAGACAATTTAGCAAGAATAATACCGAATTGTGATTTTTTACTGATGAGTTGTGTTTTTTATTAAGTTTCAAAGTTTCAAAGTTTCAAAGTTGTAATTAAGTTTTATTAAAGCTATTCGTTGGCAAGTACACTTAGCCCTGATTGAACGACCTGTTTGAGCTCGTTGAGGAACGAAACAGCGAGTAGTGAAAGCAGGAAATAGCTTCTAAAAACATTATAAATTATCCAATTGATTCGATTTTTTATCATCACTAATTGTCCAGAAGAAACCAACAAAGAAGAAGCTATCAGCATTTGGTACAACTGCTTGTCTGTCAAAATTCCCATTTATATTTGGTGTGTTTTTATAATTATAACCAAATACATTTCTGGTTCCTAAAGCGTTGTTTACAGACAGATATAATATCTTTTGTTGATCAATTAAATAGGCCCAATTTAAACTTACTGAATTATAACTTTTGGTTTTATTATTTAAAAATCCTGGTTCGTTTGGATTGGTATATGTTCTTCCTGATGCAAAATTGTAAGCAATTCCGATTTGACTTTTCCAATCTTCTACCCAATGTTTAGCCACAAAAGAAAAGTTATGTTGCGATGCAAAATTTGGAGTTGCTACTGTTGGATAATTTCTGTAATCTCTTTCTGTATCTAAATATGAATAGGAAACCCAATAATCTGTATTTTTAATTTTTTGATTTTGTCTCCAAAAAACATCGATTCCTTTTGCATAAGCAGATCCATCATTTGAGTAATTTGAGTTGAAATTCGGTATTTCAGTATCGTACTTTACCAAATCATTATAATCTTTATAATATGCTTCAATTCTAAAAATTTGATTCTTTTTTGTATGTTGATAATTGGCAATTAAATGCGATGTGTTTTCTGCTTTGAAATCTTGGTTGAACTTTAAATAGTTATTGTTTGGGTTTTGATAAAACTGACCATAAGCTAAAGAAACTTGTGAATTTTTACTTGATTTATAAGAAAATGAAACTCTTGGTGATATCGTAAATTCATCTAGTAAATCTGAATTTTCTGCTCTTACACCAATTTTAGTTGCTAAATTTTTTGAGAAAAAGATATCCGTTTCAGCAAAAGATGCAAATAAATTATTGTTAAAGCCATAATCAAATCTTTGACTATTAGTTGGTGTGTAATTTTCATCAAATTTGGTGATAAAATATTCAGAACCAAATGCAACTCTAAACCTACTTGTAAATTGCTTTTTTATTTTTACTTTAAAATGCGCTGAGTTTTCACTGTTGTTAATTACATCATCAATAATTTTTACAGTAGAATTGTCATTTGTAAAGCTCAATCCACCTTGAATTTTCCAATTATTACCAAATTTATTTTTATAAGAAGAGTTTATATACAAATTAGAGTTTTCTAAACCAAAACGAAAGCCATCATCAAAATTAATATTATCTTGTATCACATCTAAATCTGTATAACTAAAAGCACCATAAACTTTTAACATAGAATCATCTTTAAAACTATGTCTGTAAACAGCCTCTCCACTTCCTGCTTGATAAGGACTCAACCATTTATTTCTGTCAGGAAATGCTGCAGTATAAGGTCCTAAGTTGATATATGAAGTATTGATGCTTAAAGAATTTTCTCCCCAAATTTGTGTATTTCCAACACCTACACCAACAGTCATCAAAGAAATATCTGTTTTTTCTTGATCTGGTTTGTCTATGGTAGTTAAGTCTAACACACCAGATAAAGCCTGTCCATATTCAGCTGAATAACCACCAGTTGAAAAGGTAATCCCTTTGAATAAAAAAGGTGAAAAGCGTCCACGAGTTGGAGCATTATTTGGAGAAGGACTGTAAGGAGTAAACACACGAACTCCATCAATGAAAATTTGAGTTTCCTCTGCATTTCCACCTCTTACAAATAAACGACCATCTTCTGCTGCTGCAGAAGTTCCTGGTAAGGTCTGTAAAGCGCCCAAAACATCACCAACTGCACTTGCTGTTGTAACGATATCTAAAGGTTTTAAAACAGTAACTTTTGCTTTTTCTCCAGCTCTAAATGTTCCAGCATTAATGGTTACAGCATCTAAAGTGTTAACATCGTCTTTTAATTTTACTTGTAAATTTTTTAAAGTTGATACATCTGCCATTTTTACAAAAGTTTCATAGGATACAAAAGAAATAACTAAAGTCTGTGTTCCTTTTTCTTCAGTTGTAAATGAAAATTCACCTTTTTCATTAGTTGAACTTCCATCGTAAGTACCATCTAAATATACACTTGCACCTAAAATTGGTTGTTTTTTAGAATCTGTAACTTTTCCTGAAATTGTAGTTTGTGCTATTATTGAAAATTGAGCTAATGTAAAAAGTAAAAATAAAATTCTTTTCATCATTGTCGGTTTTTGATGGTACAAAGATGTAATGAATCAAACTTTTAGAATAAAAAGAAATACTGAGTTGTAATTTTTGGATGATGAATTGAAGCTGAAATTTTAAACAAATTTTATGGTTTATTATTGAATTGATTTTTACTTTTTTTTGTTCTGTAAGTTGTAAAACAGGATGCCACTTAAAAAGTATAAAAAAACATCCATATAATCTTTGGTATATCTTGCTAAATATTTTGGCAAAACAAACTCAAACAAAAGACTATACATAACACAAACGTAAAGTATTATAGGTAAGTTTAAAGTAAACTTGGGGTTATTTCTAGTTTTTATTAACACAAACAAGCTAATAAAAAGAACTATGGGAATGATTAAAAAATCATTTAGATAATTGTTGATGATTTTAGGGAGATACAGATTAAATAACTGAAAAATATAGATAATTAAACCTAAAACAAAAGAAGAAATACAGTAAAAAGTAAGTCTTTTATTCATTTTAACCTGCAGCTACCATTGTTATAAACCAAGCTAAAACACCACCAATAATACTAACAACTGTAAGTACAGAATAGATAACCCAACCAATAATGTTATAAAATATATTGGGATGTTTTTTTAAACGTTCAGCTAAATTCGGATTTTCAATTTTATAAATGGCTTTCTCTACTTCAACTTGCTTAACATTTTCTTCCTTGATTTCTCTTTTCTTTTGATGAGAAATCAATGTATTACAGAATTGGCAATAGTCTAGATTTTTGTTAAAAGTTCCACACTCAGGGCATTTTATAATTCGTGTACCCATTAGAAGTTTATCTGTTTATTTTTTGCCTTATAAGGACGAATTATTAAGCGTGTTTCTCTATCAAAACGAATATAATTATACACCCAATTTAGAAAAACAATGGCTTTATTTCTGAATCCAATTAAAGAAAAAAGGTGCACAAACATCCATACAAACCAAGCAAAAACACCTTGAAATTTCCATTTTGGCAAATCTACAACAGCTTTATTTCTTCCAATAGTTGCCATTGAACCTTTATCATTATAGACGAACGCTCTTTGCTTTTTGTTACTAAATTTTGAAATTATATTTTTTGCAGCTAATTTTCCTTGTTGAATGGCAGGTTGTGCCATCATTGGATGTCCATAAGGATTTTTTTCTGAAGCCATACAAGCCACATCACCAATGGCATAAATATTTGGATGATTTTCAATTTGATTGTATTCATTTACTTTAATTCTAGCTGCTCTTTCTATTATACATTCAGCATTTAAGCCATCAATGGTTTGACCTTTTACTCCAGCAGCCCAAATTACAGTTTCTGCTCTAAAATTGTCATCTCCATTTGTTTTTACCAATTGTCCATCATAATCTAAAACACGTAAGTTTTTCCAAACATTAACCCCTAATTTTATCAAGAAATCTTCAGCTTTTTCTGAAGCTTTTGCACTCATTCCTTTTAGCAAACATTCTGAACTTTGGATTAAATTAATCTGCATTTGCCTAATGTCTAAATCTGGATAATCTTTAGGTAAAATTCCTTTTTTCATTTCAGCTAAAGCACCAGCTAATTCTACTCCAGTTGGCCCACCACCAACAATTACAAAGTTCATTAAAGCATTACGTTCTTCAATGTTATCTGTTAATAAAGCCTCTTCAAAGTTTTCTAAAATTAAACTTCTGATGTTTAAAGATTGGGGAACAGATTTCATTTCCATTGTGTTTTTTTGGATGTTTGTATTTCCAAAAAAGTTGGTTGTAGAACCTGTTGCAATAATCAATTCATCATAATCTAAATTTCCAATTGATGTTTCTATAGTGTTTTTCTCTGGTTGTATTTGATTGACTTCGGCTAATCTGAAATAAAAGTTCTCAACGTCATTAAATCGCTTTCTTAATGGAAAGGCAATAGAATCTGGCTCTAAACCTCCAGTTGCAACTTGGTAAAGCAGAGGTTGAAAAGTATGGTAATTGTGTTTGTCAATTAAAACAACTTGAATTTCTTTTTTTTCCAGTCCTTTTGCAGCAGCTAAGCCCGCAAATCCACCACCAATAATTACGATTCTAGGAAAACTTGATTGTGGAATATTCATATGAGATTTTCGGATTGTTAGACGTTTAGATTTTTCGAAATCAAATTTACAGAAAACCGATGATTTCTTATTTGAAAGATTGTTTTATTTCTTGAAGAGATTTATCAGTAGATATGAATGTAGATATAATTTTAGAGCGTAAATTGTCAATAGCTACATCAAAATAAGCAGTCCATTTATCATCTTTAAATAAATGATTGATTTGTTTAACTCTTTTTTGAGCTTCTGAATAGGTAAATAAATACTGATTTGTGTTTTCTTTTTTAGGTTCAATTTTTGCTGTTTTTTTATCAAAATCAATATGAATAAAAAAGAGTTTTTCAGATGAATTGATAGGGTAGAAGTCAGTCCATTTTGCAAAAGCGATTACTTCTTGCTGATTTTTATAATTTTCTGATGAAATCAATTTCCATCTGCAATTGGCAACTCTTCCCCAATGATTCGATTTTCTGTAAACCCCTTCATCTGTATAAAAATAAAGACTATTTGATTTGCTTTTATAATTGTTTTTTGGAAAATTGAAGTCATCCACTTGTTGAAACTCGCAAAAAGTATGTTTGAAGAAGTTGTTTAAATTATATGTTTTCAATAGCAATTATTTAATAATTAGTTTTCTTGATGGCTCTCTTTCAAAACCTTTTACAAAAACTGTGTCTTTGTCAAATTTTACTTTGGCAAAAGCTGATGTGTTTTCAGAATCTACCATTCCTTTAAAAGTTAAATAATGAACATTGTCAACAAACTCATAAGCTCCATTATGATTATGACCATTAAAAAATAGTTTTACATTTTGATAAGGTTTAATCAGGTTGATAAACTGCTCTCTATTCCATAAATTATCATTATCTACTGGATAAATTGGAAAATGACAGTAAAAACCAACTTTTTGATTTTCTTTTAGAGCTTCTTCCAATTCTTTTTTTATCCATTTGATTTGAGTAGTGCTTAAACCTCCATTCCATTTTTTTAAATAAGGTAGATTTTTATCTTTTAATACATTGAAAAGTGAATCTGTTTGCTGTTCTTTTTCTTTAGAAGTTGTGCCATAAGAACTTAAATCATTACCATCTAAAATTATAAATCGCCAGTCATTTTCAACAAAACTATAGTACCTGTTTTTTAGATTTAATTTTGAAATTATTTTCTCTTTGTTGGTTTGACCAACATCAAAATCGTGATTTCCTAAAACGTGATATTTAGTGGATTTTAAACTGTTCCAAGTTGGTAAAACACTGTCTAAGCTTGCAATGTTTCTATCAATAAAGTCTCCTAGATGAATGGTGTATTTTAAAGAATCTTTATTTAAAGTAGCAACAGCTTCTCTTAATCTTTGTGGCGCTTTTTTATAATGTCTCCCCCATTTTATTTCACAGTCACAATATTGGCAATCTGCAATAATACCTACTTTAAAAGGAGTGTATGTTTTTTCTGCACAAGATGTTACAATTAATATAAAGATTAAAAATAGGATTGTTTTTTTCATTTGATATAATTTCACTAACAAATATATTGCATAAAAAAAACGCAATCAAATTAATGATTGCGTTTTACATTTATAGAGACTCTAAATATCTAAATTTAGAAGGGTTGCCTTTATACTGAATTTATTTCAGTATCTCTTTTTGAGATTCCGTTTTTCAACAGGATAAGCGATTCACACAAAATTTCTAATGAAATTTTGGTTCTCTGCTTAGAGATCCCAAATCAAGTTTGGGATAAGCGATTTACAATAAATTCTTAATAGAATTTATGTTCTCTGCTTACTTTACTTCCTCAAAATCAACATCTTCTACATTGTCTCCTTGGTCTGCACTAGCTTCTGGCTGACCTTGAGGTTCTGCTCCTGCAGCTCCTTCAGCTCCACCTTGTGCAGCATACATCTCTTCTGAGGCAACTTTCCAAGCTTCATTGATTTTTTCCATTGCAGCATCAATTTGAGCTAAATCTTTAGACTCGTGAGCAGCTTTTAATTCTACTAAAGCAGCTTCAATTGGGTCTTTTTTATCCGCAGATAATTTTTCTCCAAATTCTTTTAATTGCTTTTCTGTTTGAAAAATCATAGAGTCAGCTCCGTTGATTTTTTCAGCAGTTTCTTTTGCAGCTTTATCAGCATCAGCATTTGCTTCTGCTTCTTGTCTCATTTTTTCGATTTCTTCTTCAGATAATCCAGAAGAAGCTTCGATTCTAATTTCGTGAGATTTGTTAGTTCCTTTGTCTAAAGCAGATACTTTAATGATACCATTGGCATCAATATCAAAAGTTACTTCAATTTGTGGAACACCTCTTTGTGCTGGTGGTAATCCATCTAAATGGAAACGTCCAATTGTATTGTTATCAGCAGCCATTGCTCTTTCACCTTGTAATACGTGGATTTCCACAGAAGGTTGATTGTCTACAGCTGTAGAAAATACTTGCGATTTTTTAGTAGGAATGGTTGTGTTTGCATCAATTAATTTTGTGAAAACATTCCCCATTGTTTCAATACCTAATGATAAAGGTGTAACATCTAATAATAATACATCTTTTACATCACCAGTTAAAACTCCACCTTGTATTGCAGCTCCTAAAGAAACAACTTCATCTGGATTTACACCTTTACTTGGCGCTTTCCCGAAGAATTTTTCTACAGCTTCTTGAATTGCAGGAATTCTAGTAGAACCACCAACTAAGATAATTTCATCAATTTCTGAAGTAGATAAATCAGCATTTTTTAACGCAGTTTTACAAGGCTCAATTGTTCTTTTTACTAAATCGTCAATTAATTGCTCGAATTTTGCTCTAGTTAAACTTCTTACCAAGTGTTTTGGTCCACTAGCTGTAGCAGTTACATAAGGTAAGTTTATTTCTGTAGCAGTAGAACTTGATAATTCAATTTTTGCTTTTTCAGCAGCTTCTTTTAAACGTTGTAAAGCCATTGGGTCTTTACGTAAGTCCATGTTTTCATCAGCTAAAAACTCTTCTGCTAACCAGTTGATAATTTTTTCATCAACATCATCACCACCTAAATGCGTATCTCCATCAGTAGCCAATACTTCAAAAACGCCATCACCTAATTCTAAGATAGAAACGTCATGTGTACCACCACCAAAGTCAAAAACAACAATTTTCTTATCGTCATTTGCTTTGTCCATTCCATAAGCTAATGCAGCAGCAGTTGGCTCGTTAATGATACGTTCTACTTTTAAACCAGCAATTTCACCAGCTTCTTTTGTAGCTTGTCTTTGTGCATCGTTAAAATATGCAGGTACAGTAATAACTGCTCCAGAAACATCAGTTCCTAAATAGTCTTCAGCAGTTTTTTTCATTTTCTGTAATACCATTGCAGAAATTTCTTGAGGCGTATATAAACGACCATCAATATCTACTCTTGGAGTATCATTATCACCTTTTACTACTTTATAAGGTACTCTTTTAACTTCTTGTGAAGATTCAGAGAATTTATTACCCATAAAACGCTTAATAGAATAAACGGTTTTTGTTGGGTTTGTTACCGCTTGTCTTTTTGCTGGGTCACCAATTTTACGTTCTCCTCCTTCTACAAAGGCAACAATAGATGGTGTAGTTCTTTTTCCTTCAGCATTAGGAATTACAACTGGCTCATTTCCTTCCATTACAGAAACACAAGAGTTTGTTGTTCCTAAGTCAATTCCAATTATTTTACTCATAATATTTATTTTTAATAATTTTTTTAATTCAATTTTACGTTTTCTATTAGTCAAAGTGTGTGCCAATAGGTTTTAGATAGTGAAATGTCAGTTTTTTTGAAAAAAGGCATTCATAGTTATGACAATATGACACAACTATTAAATCTTACAACTCAACGAATTCTATTTTACTTAAACCATTTATTTTTATATATTTGAGTAATTCAAAATGAATTTAAAGAACATTATAATAAACTTAAACACACAATCATGAGTAAATTTGACGAAAAAGTTGCTCTGTACAAACAATTTATGGACGATAGAAACTTACGTTCGAACACAGAATTATTAGCTGCAGTAACAAAAGGATTAGGTCCTTCTATTTATAAAGCTGATGCAGAAACTGTTTCTGGTTCTGATGCAAAAGAATTGGCTACTGTAAAAAACAACTACTTAATTAAGAAGTTAGGATTAGAAGATAGCAAAGAATTAGATGAAGGGATTGAAGAAGTGATGGAAAGAATTGGAAAGTCTGAAAGAAAAAAATACAGAGCAGTAGTTTACTATATGTTGATGAAGAAATTTGATAAAGAGTCAGTTTACGGTTTCTAAACTTTGTTCTTTTATTGATATAAAAAATCCAACTCAATTTGAGTTGGATTTTTTACATTTATAAGAATTTTAATTTCATTATTAATGTCGCAATTTATTAGTGTCTTTGATATGCTCAAAATTGGTGTTGGGCCATCAAGTTCCCACACTTTAGGACCTTGGAGAGCTGCTCAATCTTGGGTTCATAAAATAAAGGACAACAATATATTTGATAGTATTGACAAAATAAAAGTTGATTTATATGGTTCCTTATCTTTAACAGGAAAAGGGCATGCAACAGATATTGCTATTTTACTGGGTTTGAGTGAAGCTGACCCTGAATATATTCCTATAGAGGATATTGCTATTATTGTAGACAGAATAAATACACAAGAAGAAATCTATTTTAAAGGTGGAAAAAAAGTGCCTTTTTATAAAGATTCCATTGTTTTTAATCGTGATTTTTTGCCTTTTCATTCTAATGGAGTTACGTTTAGAGGTTTTGTTGATGATAAAGAAATAACTACAGAAACGTATTATTCTATTGGAGGAGGATTTATTGTACAAGAAAATAATAATTTAGAACAGGAAATAGAAATTAATAAACAGAATTTTCCATACCCGATAAATCGTGCCAAGCAATTAGAAGAATATTGTGAAAAAGAGAATTTATTAATTTCTGACATCGTTTTTAAAAATGAGTTAGAAATAAATTCCGCAGAGAAAATAGATTTCGAATTGAAACGAATTTGGGAAACTATGCTAGAGTGTATGTAGATTGGTTGTCATACAAAAGGAATATTACCTGGAGGTTTAAATGTAAAACGTAGAGCTTTTGATATTCAACAAAAACTCATAAAAGATGCTAAATATTCGACACCAGAAGAATGGATTACTGCCATTAGAAGTACAGAAGTAAAATTTAGAGAAATTTTAAAATGGGTGAGTTGTTTTGCGCTTTCTGTTAATGAAGTTAATGCAGCTTTAGGTAGAGAAGTAACAGTACCAACCAATGGAAGTGCAGGTGTAATTCCTGCAGTTTTGATGTATTATTTGGTAATAGAAAATCATGAAGCTGATTTTAAACAAATCAAACAATTTTTATTGACAGCAGGAGAAATTGGCAGTATTTTCAAGAAAAATGCCACAATTTCTGCAGCTATGGGTGGTTGCCAAGCAGAAATTGGAGTGTCATCTGCAATGGCTGCAGGTGCTTTAACTGAATTGTTAGGAGGCACTCCAGCACAATCTTTAGTAGCTGCAGAAATTGCTATGGAACATCATTTAGGTTTAACCTGTGATCCTATTGCAGGTTTGGTACAAGTACCTTGTATAGAACGTAATTCAATGGGAGCAATTAAAGCCATTAATGCAGCTGAAATGGCTCTAGAAACGGATCCAAAAGAAGTAAAAGTACCACTAGATAAAGTAATTGATACTATGTGGGAAACAGCAAAAGATATGCACAAAAATTATAAAGAAACTTCTGAAGGCGGTTTGGCTATTAATGTTGGTTTGGCTGATTGTTAAAAAAAAATCAAGGCTTAAAAGCCTTGATTTTATAATAAAAAATAATTTTTAAAACTTATTCAGATTGTTGTGATAATGCTAAATTATACACAACTAAACCAAATCCAATTTTATTGATTGCATCACCAATATTGTAAATTACATCCATATTAAGACCTAATCCTGACAAACCATCATACCATCCAGGTGTTCCAGCCATGTATCCTAATGGATAAATAGCCCAACCAACTAAAACAAACCAACAAAGTGTTTTGTGAGCAGCTAAAACAGAACCTCCTGCAGCTTCAGCTAATTTTTTAGCTTTACCTAACCATATGTCATATGCAATTACAAAATATGCTGCTCCAGATATAAGACCCCATAGCCAAGCACTATCTCTATCAACTGCTTCTCCTATGTAACCTGTAACTAACATAACTACTGATAAGAAGATTAATCTCCACATCATTGATTTTTTAGCCCCAGCAACTTTTAGTATTAAGAAAAATTCTACACACATTAATGGAACAGTTAAAATCCAATCTACATATCTAAAAAATGTAGGTGATTCCATATTAGAAGCCCAATAGTCTCTCATGTACCAGTAATGTACTGCTGCAATGAAAGTAATTAAACCTGATACTAAAATAGAGGTCCTCCATTTTTTATCAAAATTATTCATTGATAAAAAGAAAAATGCAGAAGCAGCAATCATAGCCATACATCCAACAAAGAATGTAAACCCTACATAATCATCTGTAGCCATTTTAGATACAGCAAGAAATTGAAATAAAAAATTCATAATATAATTATTAAGTTAGTAATTAATATTTAACCTTTTAAGTAAAAGATTAAACAAATTTACAAATAAAATTGATACATTTGTAAAATGAACAGCCATTTTATTAACAATTATCAAAATTTTAAGATTTTTTTTACATTTTTACTGATTTGGATCAGTGTTCAGTTTGGTAGTATAGTAGAAGACTATATTGGATATATACTAGTAATAACTATTGGTATTCTTCATGGAGCAAACGACTTATTAATATTATCAATCAAAGAGAAAGTATCAGTATTTAATAAAAAAAACTTATTAATTTATTTAGGAATAGTAATTATTTGTTTCTGGTTATTTTTCTTTGAACCATTTTTTACAATAATCCTTTTTATTTTAATAAGTTCTTATCATTTTGGAGAAGAACACTTTAGTTCCTCTATAAAAATTACCCCTTTTTTTAACAGTATTTATTTTATTTCTTACGGACTTTTCTTGTTTTCAATATTATTTATTTTAACTATTGAAGATGTGAAAATTATAATGAATGAATTAACTGGAGTTAGTTTTACTAAAAGTTCTATAAAAATTACTTTGGTTTGTAGTGGTTTTCTCTTCTTTTTGTTAAACTTATTTTTATTAATAAAGAAGAAAATAGAACCTTTAAAACTTTTTAAAGAGGTTTTTTATTTGTTATTGATTTCATTAGTATTCAATACATCATCTCTTATTTTAGGCTTTGCAATTTATTTTATTTTATGGCATTCTTTACCATCTATTTTATGTCAAATAGAGTTTATATCAGGAGATTTTTCAAAAAAAAACATAATATTTTATTTAAAAAAAGCTTCAATATTTTGGGTTATAAGTTTACTTGGGCTTTTTATTTTATACCAGTTTTTTAATGGCTCTAAATTATTTAATTCACTAATATTTGTAATTCTTTTTGCAGTTACATCACCACACATATGGGTAATGTACAAGATGAAAAGTTAACAACTTTTATTTTATTAAAATTTTCTTGCTTAGAAGCTCTGGTTGAACTTTAAATATAATGTCAATGAAAATTTTACTCTAGCAAAATATTCTCTAATTTGTGTTTTAAGACCAAGTCTATTCGTAACATCTTTAGCATTAAAGCCAATAGCTTTTATTCCAAAGTGTTCTGCTAAGTAAATTGCTCTTTCATTATGAAATTCTTGTGAAATTCTTGTTATTGAAGTTTGGTTATAAACTTCTTTAATATTGAAAATAGAATTTAAAGTTCTTAAACCTCCATAATCTAAAAATATTTTGTTTTCTGGAATTCCTTTTTTTAAAAGTTCGTCTTTAAAATCTTGTGGATTATAATTGTGTTTAGATTCATAACTGCTACTAATTAAAATAAAATCGATTTTTTTGGATTTAAATAATGCAATTTAGCATTTACTCTGTAGGTAAAATATAAATTCTTTTTACCATCTTCAAGAATTTTAGAAGTTCCTAAAAGTAACCCAACTTTATTTTTTGGAATAGTTGAAGGGCTATCAAAAACTTTTTCTTTCGCATTATTATTTACAATAAAATTCGAAATAATAACAGCTAAAGCAGAAAAAATAAAAAAGTAAATAGTTAGTTTTTTAATTATTTTAAACCAGTTTGTCTTCATTTATCGTGTAAAAACCAAATCAGTTTCAGAAGACATTTCTTCTGAAAAACGATAATTGTCAACATCAAAACCTTTTAATTCTTCAATAGTTTTTATGTTGTTATCTATAATATATCTTACCATTAATCCTCGTGCTTTTTTGGCAAACGTCATTATGGTTTTGTATTGTCCGTTTTTAAAATCTTTAAAAACAGGGGTTATCATTGGTACTTTTAAAACTTTTTTAGGAATCACTTTAAAGTATTCTGTACTTGCTAAATTAATTAATAACTCATCATCTTCTAACTCATCATTTAAAGCTTTAGCAACAGTGTCATCCCAAAATTTATAGAGATTTTCCCTTCTTCCTATCTTTAAGCGAGTTCCCATTTCTAACCTGTAAGGTTGTATTAAATCTAAGGGTTTCAACAATCCATATAAACCAGATAAAATCCTTAGTCTATCTTGCAAAAGAGGTAGTTTTTCTTCCTTTAGAGAGTTCACATCAATTCCTCTAAAAACTTCACCAGTAAAAGCATAAATAGCTTGTTTAGCATTTTCTGGAGTAAATGGAGTTTCCCATTCTTGATTTCGATCATAATTTAATCGCGCTAAATCATCAGAAATTTTCATTAAATCTGATAGTTTTTTTCTAGAAAGTGTTTTTAGTTTTTTATTTAGCTTTTCAGATTGCTCTAAAAAACGAGGTTGTGTATGTAAACTGGTTGGAACTTTGCTTTCAAAATCTAAAGATTTTGCTGGAGATATAATGATTTTCATATTGATGCTGTTGAAATAAGTAAACGTGTAATTGTTTAATTGTAAAAGTAGGAATGATTCTAAAATTCTTCAAATAAAATCATCACTTATAATTGATAAAACCATT
The DNA here is from genome assembly GCA_965656305.1 of Polaribacter sp. Lineage (GTDB taxonomy): Bacteria > Bacteroidota > Bacteroidia > Flavobacteriales > Flavobacteriaceae > Polaribacter. The sequence goes on from CBFHKA010000015.1 coordinate 18,684, forward strand.
TAAAAAATTGATTGAAGTCTAGTTT
>CBFHKA010000016.1:0-15096 GCA_965656305.1 Polaribacter sp.
AGGTTTTTCTATTGGATAATTTTTAGATTTCCATTCTGGAAAACCACCATTTAAAACAGCAATATTTGTAAATCCCATTAATTGAAATAACCACCACACTCTAGGAGAAGAATATATTCCTAAATCATCATAAACCACAATACAACTATCATTATTAACTCCCAATTCTTGTACTCTTTTCTCAAATTATTCTGAAGATAAAACTGTATTAGGGAAGGTTGCATTTTGGTCTGAAAACTCATTTTTTATATCAAAAAAAATAGCATTTTTTATTTGTAATTTCTCATCAATAATGTTGTCTTTTCTTGCTGTTACTTTTCGGAAAGTTGCATCTAAAACAATCAGATTCTCATTCTCTAAATTAGAAAATAACCAATCTACAGAAACAACAGATTTATTAATTTTTAAGTACATAATTTTAGGTGAATTACTAAAAATCAATTATAATACTACTAAAAAGTATTCATAAATTGAACCTGATAACTTTATTATTTTACTTCATCATAATTATCATCCCAGTTTTTAGGCTTTGGATTGTCGTGTAATTTCCCTACAGATTTTGCCACAAGTGATGCTACAGTTGCATCTCCTGTTACATTAATAACAGTTCTACACATATCTAAAGGTCTATCTACAGCAAATATTAATGCCAAACCAATTGCTAATTTATCTGCAGGAAAACCTACAGATTCTAATACAATTACTAGCATTACCATTCCTGCACCTGGTACAGCAGCAGAACCAATTGATGCCAATAAAGCTGTTAAAATAATAGTTAATTGATCTGCAAAAGTTAGATCAAAACCTAAAGCTTGCGCAATAAAAACAGCAGCTACAGCTTGATACAAGGAAGTTCCATCCATATTAATAGTAGCTCCAACAGGTAGTACAAAACTTGATACTTCTTTATCAACTCCTATATGTTCTTCTACTCGTTCCATGGTTACTGGAAGTGTTGCTGCACTAGAACTTGTAGAAAATGCTAATAACTGAGCTGGACTGAGTTCTTTTAAAAACCAAAGTGGATTTTTCTTCGTAAATACACTTACTAGAATCATATAAAAAACGATTAATAATAGTAAACCTCCAACTACTGTGAATGCATATTTTAATAGGGCCAATAATAAATCTGGATCATTAGATGAAACTACAACATTAGCTAATAAAGCAAAAACTGCATAAGGAGCAAAAAGCATAATAAGGTCAACCATTTTTAAAACAACTTCGTTTAAGGAATCAAAGAAATCTTTTAATGGTTTTGAGTTTTTCTCACCAATCAAAAGCATTGATATTCCTAAAAAAATGGTAAAAAAGATAACTTGTAACATTGCTTTATTATTACTCATTGCTTTTAAAGCATTATCAGGTACCATATCTACCAAAAATTGTAAAGGTCCACTACTTTTTTGTTTAGAAGCCTCAGCAATTTTAGATTGTACTCCTCCACTATTTGCATAAGTATCTGTTAGTTTTGTTATCGTTTCTTCTGATATTCCTTCTCCAGGTTTTACAATATTTACTAATAACAAACCAATAGTAATTGCTATTACAGTTGTACCAATATAAATCCCTATCGTTCTTAAACCAATATTTTTAAATTTAGAGATGTCTTTTAAATCCGATATTCCTTTTACAAGAGAAGCTATGATTAAAGGAACTGCAATTAGCTTTAAAAGTTTTACAAAAATACTTCCAAAAGGATTAATCCAATTTGAAACAAATTTTGCACCTCCATCTATAGTTGTCATTCCTAAACCAAATAAGATTCCAACAACCATTCCTATTAAAATCTTCCAATGTAAAGCTAGTTTTTTCATTTAGTTATAAGAATTAGTAAATAAATTGAAAGATAAAAAAATATTTAAAATTAAAGTGACTTTATTGCTATATTGTGTCGTATTTATAGAGAATACATATATTAATTATTAAAAACATAAAATGGCAGGAATTTTAGATTTATTAAATAGCGATTTAGGAAAGCAAATTGTATCAGGTGTTGCAGGTTCTACAGGAACAGATGCTAATAAAACAAGTAGTGTATTAACAATGGGATTACCTGTTTTAATGAAAGCTATGGAAAGAAACGCTTCAACTCCAGCAGGAGCTGAAGGTTTAATGGGAGCATTATCAGGTAAACACGATGGAAGTATCTTAGACAACCTTGGAGGCTTGTTTGGTGGTGGAGTTGATGAATCTGTAAAACAAGATGGTGCAGGGATTTTAGGACATATTTTAGGAGCAAAACAAAGTGGTGTAGAACAAGTAATTGGACAAAAAGCAGGAATTGATGCTAGTTCAGTTGGTAATATTTTAAAAGTAGCTGCACCTTTAATCATGGGGTATTTAGGGAAACAGAAACAATCACAAGGTGTTTCTAACTCAGGTGATTTAACTGGACTTTTAGGAGGTTTGTTAGGGGGTAGTTCTACTGCAAATGATCAAAGTTTTCTAGAAAAAGTATTAGATGCAGATGGGGATGGAAGTGTTGTTGATGATGTTGCTGGTATGCTTTTAGGTGGAAATAAAAACAGTTCTGGAGGTGGAATTGGAGGAATGCTTGGTGGACTTTTTGGAAAATAAAAATAATAGCATTAAAAAAAATAAAAGGCCCGTTATAAAAATAACGAGCCTTTTTTTATGTGATGAAGATTATTACTATTCAGCAACTACTTCAAAAGTAATGTCAGCAACTACTGCTCTGTGTAATCTTACAGATGCTTCGTATTTACCTAATCTTTTTACAGAACCTCCAACAACTTTAATAAATTTCTTGTCTAATTCTGTTCCTGCTTTTGCAAGAGCTGCAGCTAAATCTATGTTGTTTACAGAACCAAATAATTTGTCTCCTGAACCAGTTTTAGATGCAATTTTAATTTCATATCCTTTAATTGTTTCTGCTAATGCATTAGCGTCTTCAACTAATTTTGCTTCCTTGTAAGCACGTTGTTTTAAATTCTCTGCTAAAACTTTCTTTGCAGATGAAGTAGCTAAAACTGCTTGTCCTGTAGGAATTAAAAAGTTTCTACCATATCCGTTTTTAACGTCTACAACATCATCTTTAAATCCTAAATTTTCTACGTCTTGTCTTAATATCAATTCCATGTCTCTACGTATTTATTATTTTAGTAAATCTCCAACGTAAGGCATTAACGCTAAATGACGCGCTCTTTTAATTGCTTGTGCAACTTTACGTTGATATTTTAATGAAGTTCCTGTTAAACGTCTTGGCAAAATTTTACCTTGTTCGTTTACTAAATACATTAAGAAATCTGCATCTTTATAATCGATATATTTGATATCTTTTTTCTTAAATCTACAGTATTTAGCTTCTTTTTTTGTTTCTATATCTAATGGCGTTAAATATCTAACGTCAGCAGATTTACCACCTTTTGCTTGTTGTTCTATTGATGCCATTTCTTATTTTTTTGCAGATTTAACACGTTCAGTTCTAACCTTAGCCCAAGCTGCAGCATGTTTGTCTAATCTAACAGAAAGGTAACGCATAACGCTATCATCTCTTCTAAATTCTAACTCAAATGCAGCAATTTCCTCACCAGCTACTTTGTACTCTAATAAGTGATAAAAACCACTTTTTTTCTTTTGAATTGGATAAGCTAATTTCTTTAAGCCCCAATCTTCTTTTGAGATCATTTCAGCTCCTTTAGAAACTAAATAATCTTCGAACTTTTGTACTGTCTCCTTTATCTGAGTATCAGATAAAACGGGATTCAAAATGAAAACAGTTTCGTAATGATTCATAATTAATAATTTATTGTTTATTTTTAAGGCTGCAAATATATGAACTTTTTTATATTTATTGCGTCTTTTTAACGATTTAAAAAGCTTATTTTTAAAAGTAAAAATATTTGGCTAAAATACTGATATGCAAATACCTGAAATACCTAATTTAATACATTATGCAATTCCTTTTTTTATTGTAACTGTAATTTTAGAAATCATTCTGACTGTTAAGGTTAAATTAGATCATTATGAATTTAAAGATGCTGGTACTTCTATACTAATGGGATTAGGTAACGTTTTTATTGGGATTTTTACAAAAGCAATGGTATTAGCTATCTTTTTATTTTTATATCAATTTCGATTTCTAACAATTCCTTTTGCTTGGTGGTCTTGGTTAATATTATTGTTTGCTGAAGATTTTTGCTATTATTGGTTTCATAGAATTAGTCATGAAAGTAGATTGTTTTGGGCAAGTCATGTTGTACATCATTCTTCAAAAGAGTACAATCTAAGTACTGCTTTAAGGCAAACTTGGTCTGGTTCTTTTTACAGTTTTATATTTTGGATTCCGCTTATTTTTATTGGTTTTCATCCAGTTATGGTTTTAGTACAAATGTCTATAAGTTTAATTTATCAATATTGGATTCATACTGAATTGATACATAAAATGCCAAAATGGTTTGAAGCTATTTTTAACACTCCCAGTCATCATAGAGTACATCATGCAACAAACGCACAGTATTTAGACAGAAATCATGCAGGTATTTTTATCATTTGGGATAAAATGTTTGGCACTTTTGAAACTGAAATAGAAAAACCTGTTTATGGTTTAGTCACAAACATAGAAACTTATAATCCTATAAAAGTAGCTTTTTTGGAATGGCGAAATATGCTAAAAGATTTCTTTACTTCGAAAACATCATTCGTAAATAAACTAAAATATTTAATCAAACCTCCTGGTTGGAAACATGATGGAACAGGAACTTTATCAACGGATATTAGAAAAGAATGGGAAGAAAAAAAGAGACAAATATAAAACCCATCTCTTTTTAACAACATAAACTAAAATTTTAATTAAAAAATTCCTTCTAGTTCTTTGTAAACAATTTCTCCTTTTACAATATTTAATCCTTTTTTAAGAGTCGTATCTGATTGACAAGCTTTCTCCCAACCTAAATTTGCTATTTTTAAAATGTATGTTAAGGTAACATTTGTTAGGGCAATTGTAGAAGTGTATGGTACAGCTCCTGGCATATTTGCTACGCAATAATGAACAACATCATCAATAATGTAAGTTGGGTTTTCATGAGTTGTAGCTTTAGTAGTTTCAAAACAACCTCCTTGATCTACAGCAACATCAACTATAACAGTTCCTGGTCGCATTTCTTTGAGCATATCTTTAGTAATTAATTTTGGAGCCTTTCCTCCTTTTACTAAAACTCCTCCAACAATTAAATCATGTGTTTTTATATGTTCTCTAATACTGTATTCGCTTGAAAAACCTGTAACAACGTGACTTGGCAAAACATCATTTACATAACGTAAGCGTTTCATATTGATGTCCAAAATAGTTACGTGAGCCCCTAAACCAGAAGCCATTTTTGCAGCTTGTACACCAACAACTCCTGCTCCTAAAACAAGTACTTTTCCTGGAGTAACTCCTGGTACACCTCCTAATAAAATTCCACGTCCTTTTACTGGTTTTTCTAAATATTTAGCTCCTTGCTGAATAGACATTCTTCCAGCAACTTCAGACATTGGAGTTAGTAATGGTAAAGTTCCATCTTCATCTTCTACAGTTTCATATGCAATACAAATAGCTTTTCTAGCTATCATAGCTTTGGTTAATAATTCACTTGAGGCAAAATGGAAATAAGTGAAAACGATTTGATTTTCTTTAATTAAAGGGTATTCTGAAGCTATTGGTTCTTTTACTTTTACAATCATATCACTTTGACTGTAAATATCTTCTATTATTGGTAATATTATAGCTCCAACTCTTACATAATCTTTATCAAAAAAACCACTTCCATCACCTGCTGTAGATTGTACAAAAACGGTATGATTTTGTTTTGTCAATGCAAATACGCCTGCAGGAGTCATTCCTACTCTACTTTCGTTATTTTTAATCTCTTTAGGAACACCAATTATCATTATAATTTGAATTAAAATTATAGTGTAAATTTAAAACCTTTCCGTTTAAAATTAAACAGAAAGGCTTTTAATTGTTATTTTTATGAAAATGATATTATCTCAATTTATAAATTATAAAATGATAATTTTGACTTACATTTTTTAAAAAAAAATCAATTTCTATTCAAAAATTATAATAAATAAACATATTTGAGAGATCAATTAATTCAAATCAAAACGAATTCCCATAGAAATATTTCTAGTTTCAGTGTTTTTAAACAATGGATTCAAATCATATTTTACATAAAAACTTGTATCTCTGTAGCCTAAATAAGTACTTATTCCATAATTTACGGTGTTCATATTAAAGTTATCATATTGTACTTCTTCTACTTCCACATTATTGGTATCTCTGTATTCTAAATATTGTCTTGTTCCTAATTTAAATCCAACAAACCCACCTATACCAAAACGAATAGATTTATTTGTTCTATCTCTTACTCGTCCATTATCATACGTTTTATTTTTGGAGAAATCCCATTCTAAATGTACAGGAAAATTCATTTGCACATGACGTAACCTACTTTCTGAAAGTTGATTCGAAAAAGTCTGAATTTCAGTCATGTTTCCATTTTTTACATGTACCCTATTTTCTTTTAATCTTAAATTATTCCAAAGAAAAGAAACTCCATATTTAAAATAAAATTGTGATGGTTTTCTTGTAAAACGTGTTTTCCAGGTCCAACCTAATTCATAAAAACGAGAACGTCCAAATTGGTATTCAGAATTATTTAAAGATGATAAATCATTATCATTTAATACATTATTTGCTCCCATTGCAAATACAAATTGCGTAGTAGTTGCTCTTTGTTTCTTGTTTTTAGATCTCCATCTTTCCTTTCTTCTATTATTTCTCTCTTCTAAATCTCCTTCAGAAATATTAAGTTTAAAAACTTTATTACCAATTGAAAAAGTATTATCATCATCTTCATCAGTAATAACGTCTTCAGAACTTGCTATTTTACCATTAGTTTTGTCTTGAACCAAGAGTTGCAAAAGGCGTTCTTGCTCTCCTACTAGTTTCTCTATTCTTCTTGCATGATAAGCAGCTACTTCTTTTTTTAAGATTTCAGCTGTTGATTTAGTGATTTCTCCTTTATTCAGTTTTTTATCAATATCAATCACTTTAGACTTCAAGGAATCTTTTTGCTGTTTGGTTATTCTTTCTATCCTTTTTGATATTTTGCTTACTTCATTCTCAAATGTTTTTTCTTGAGATTGGGCAATAGTTGTACATAACAACACTAGTATAAGTAGTATTCTTTTCATTTTTATTGATTTTAAAATTTTTGTTTGTTTTTATTTTTTTGTCATTACTAATGAGGAACGATTGAATTAATCTGTTTGTTTTTTACTTTAAGATTGCTTCGTAAACTAACAATGACGTTTTTTTTTAATCATTTCTACTGGCAATTGCAGAGGCAATATCAGATACTCTTCTTTTTAATGATTTCATAAAATTATTTTGAAAATCATCATCATCAATAGTACGTTCTACTTCTGCTAAAATAGTATTTGGATTTACTTTTATATTCGATTTTTGGAGCTCATTTTGAATCGTTTTTAGTACATCTTCTCTATTTACATTGTATTTTGCATAGTATTCTTTTACCTCTTTTGAACTGTGTGTAACAGCATATAACAAATCATCTGCATTAATTTTTATTGAACTATTAGGGTCTTGTTTCAATATTATTGGTGATATTTTTTTATGTTGATTATCTTCCTTTTCGAGCTTAATTAAATTAGGGCTCTCCTTTACTTTTGCGATAACGTTATACTCTTTTACAACAGGAATTGAGGGCATTTTTTTTGTTTTAATTTTCTTTTTGGCAATGCTGTGAATTATTGCTTTTGTTTGTACTTCAACTTCTACCCTATTCTCTTTTACTAAGGCTTCTTGAACAGGAATTTCATCTACAAAATCCTTTATTTTTTTGTCTATAACAAATGTATCAATGGGAGAAACTACAATTTCATCCTTTGGAATAATTTCTTGAGATTCATTATTTACTAATTTAATTCCAATAGCAACCAATAACAAAATACTTGCTGCAGCTCCTATATAAAAAAACCAACCAATTTTCTTTTGTTTGGGTTGTTCGTCTAATTGCACAGACAAACGTTCCCAAGCAGAAGCTGATGGCTCAAAAGTCCTGTTTTCAAGCTTTGTTTTTATATTATGATCTATTTTATTTGTCTTCATGAACTACTTTATTCATTTTAATATAATTTTGCTGCAATAGTTTACGCGCTTTAAACAATTGCGATTTTGATGTACTTTCAGAAATGTCTAATTTTTCTGCAATTTCTGAATGTTTGTAACCTTCAATGGCAAATAAATTAAACACCATTTTGTAACCTTCTGGTAATTGATCTATCAATTTTTGAATATCCTCTAAAGATGTATTTTCTAAACTTTCTGTAGCTGAATCATTAAATACATAATCTTCATCAGATAAATCAACTACATTTTTTTTTCGGAGATAAGAAAGACAAGTATTCACCATTATTCTTCTTATCCAACCTTCAAAACTACCTTCGTTTTTGAACTTATGTAAGTTCGTAAAAACTTTCAAAAAACCCTGTAATAGCAAATCTTCTGCGTGATGTAAATCTTTTACATATTGCCTGCAAACTCCCAACATTTTAGGTGAATGCTGCTCAAACAATTGTTTTTGCGCTTCTCTATTGTTGTTTATCGCTTTTTTTATTAGCGATTTTTGTTGATTATGCAAGTTGATAATTTTCAAGCCTCTTATTTCAGTTTTACTGCCTTACAAATATATAGACTACAGAACATTTAAAAAGGTTGCTTCTTTATAAAAGTTTTCTAATATTTTTAGTTTGTAGTTATTAGTAGTTAGGTTTTAGTTGGTATATTTATTGAAAATTAGGCATAGATTTTGATACTATAAATTATCAACTTTCAACAACTATGAAAACAAAAATTTTACTATTATTTCTCTTAATACCATTTCTAATATTTTCTCAAAACACTAAGGAGTCTGACTTAAAAACCATCTCTGGATTTATTACTTACAAAAACAAAGCACTTTCTAATGTTAATATTTTTATAGAAAATACAACACGTTTTTCGGTTTCAGATAACAAAGGTTTTTATAGTATCAAAGCTAAAATTGGAGAGATTATCAGTTTTAATTATGTGGGATTACAAAAAACAAATATTTTCATTGAAGATGTTACTAGTATTCTAAATATAAAAATGAAAGAAGATGTTAATGTTATTCAGGTTAACACAAAAAAGGTTGCAAAGTTAGGAGAAGGCACTATTGGTGATAAAGGTGAAGCATTTAAACTTATACAAATTAAAGGCGAAGAATTAAATAAGAATGCAACATCACTAACTAGCGCTATTCTAGAAAAAGTTTCTTTGTTTACGGTAAGAATAAATAAATTTGGCGAAGAAATCATTTATTTAAAAGGAAACGAACTAAATGGACCTGCTGTTTGGGTTATAGACAATGTAACTTATGATATTCCAATACCTATTTTTATTGATGAAGTTTTGAGAGTATTGGTCGTAAATTATGGTAATAATGGTTTTATAATTAACGTAAAAACAACTATTGATTATCGAAAAGTGACAGGTATTAATTATGATAATTTTTATTTTTATGATAGTGATTATTATAATTATGATGCTATATCATACAAAAAAATCAAAACAGGAATTCCTTCTTATCTAAAAAAGTTTGAAAATGTAAAAAATGAAAACGATGCTTTAAACTTATATTTGCAAACATATTCAGAAGATAAAAACAATTCAAATTATCATTATAATGTGCTAAATTACTTTGAAAAAGAAAAATTTAGCAGAAATATAATTTTAAAAATTCTTAATGATTTTGAAGCATTTACAGAAACAAACCCCGAAGATTTAAAGGTAATTGCATACAATTATCAAAAACTTAATGAATATGATAAAGCTATTCAAATCTATAAAAAAATAGCTGTACTTAGACCAAAACACAAACAGTCTTATAGAGATTTAGCAAATTCTTTTTTAGAAATAAGAGACTATAGAAATGCCTGGTTTACTTATAAATACTTTCTTAATGCAGGATTTAAAATTAAAGAAAAGGATATTGATGATATTATTGTTTCTGAGATTTTATCTGCCTATAATCTAGATACTGCATCTCATCATCAGAAAATAAAAATAATTAAACCACAAAAAAATATTGATAGTGATGTAAGATTAGTTTTTGAGTGGAATACTACTGAAGCTGACTTTAATATAGAATTTGTAAATCCAAACAACGAAGTTTATGAAATAGAAAACTCAGCTGAAAAAAATCAAGATTTAATAATTGATCAAAAAAAAGTAGGCTATACTTCAAAAGAAATTTTTATTAAGCATCTAAAAAGAGGAAATTGGTTGGTAAACTTTACTTATTTAGGCAATAAGCAGTACAAACCAACTGTGCTTAAAATTACAACCTATTACAATTGGGGTAGAGCAAACCAAACTAAAAAAATAGATGTGTTTAATTTTACTTTAGAAAATACCAAAGCTCAATTGCTGAAATTGAATCGAAGGTTTTTTTGATTTTTAAAACATGTTTATTAATGAAACAAGTAAAACTCTAAAGATTTTAATTAAATTTGATTTTAATTATATTTGATTTTAAAAAAATGAAAAAGATTCTCATATTTACTATAGTTTTAGTTTCCTATTTTAATTCTTACTCCCAATCTTCATTTGAAAAAGGTTATTTTATAAAAAATTCTGGAGAAAAAGTAGAATGCCTTATAAAATACCTAGATTTACTTTATAACCCCCAAAGCTTTAACTATAAGTTATCTAAGGATAGCAAAGAAATTAAAGCGACAATTGAAGAGGTTAAGGGATTTGAAATTTATAATTTTGTAAAATATGAAAGGCATGATGTAAAAATAGATCGATCTAGTGAAATAATAGATCAAGTAAGTACAACAAGAAAAGTTAAATTTAACGAAGAACGTTTATTCTTAAAGGTATTAATAGAAGGAGAAGCTAGCTTATACCAATATTCTGAATCTAATTTTTTACGATTTTTTTACAAAAAAAACACTTCTGAGGTTAAACAATTAGTTTTTAAAAGTTTTACAACTAGATTTAGTTCAACTATAAAGAAAAATGAATACTATAAACAACAATTGTTAACTAATTTAAACTGTGAAAAAATAAAAGCAGGAAAAGTAAAAAGTTTAAAATATCGTAAGTCAGATTTAGTAGATATATTTGCACTATACAATACCTGTGCTAATTCTAAAATGACAAACTATACTTTAGAAAATTCTAAAAAATCTAAAGCTATATTCAACCTAAATATTAAGTCTGGCGTTAACTTTTCTTCCTTTTTTTTAGGAAGTGAATTTGCAATAAGAGACCTTAGTTTTGAAAATAAACCAACTTTAAGATTTGGTTTCGAATTAGAATATGTAATGCCATTTAACAATAATAAATGGGCTTTTATATTAGAACCTACATACAATTCTTCTTACAAAGCTGCTAAAGAAGATACGGTTGCTAGAGAGACTAAAATAGAATATGCTACTATAGAGATTCCTTTTGGGCTTAGACATTATATGTTTGTAAATGAAAATTCTAAATTTTTTATCAATTCATCATTTGTGTTTGATATTCCTGTTAACTCTAAAGTAACTGGAGAAAATAATTATGATATTAGCACTGTATTAAATTATAGTCTTGGTATTGGTTATAAATATAAAGATAAAATTAGTTTAGAACTTAGAACGTTTACTAATAGAGATCTTCTTGGGTATACTACTAGAGTTGGAGATTTTCAATCTTCTTCTTTAATACTTGGTTATACTATTTTTTAGAAGTTAAATTTCTAATAAGAATCCACATCAATAATAAATCGGATAGGTCTAAAATCTTTAACAGCTTCAAAGGTATTTTTAACTTTTTGTAGCTGTTTTTTTGTGTTTGCTAAACTTTGTTTTGGCGGAATTTTAATAACCACATTCTTAATGTATTGATTTCTAATTCTAGAAACAGCAGGTGCAGTTGGACCTAAAACGTGTTCTCCAAAAGAATTATATAACGCTTTAAAAAGCCAATTAATTCCACTATCAACTTTATTATAATCTCTATGTTTTAGGGTGATTTTTATCAACCTGTAATAAGGAGGATATTTATATTGCCAACGATCTTGCAGCTGTTCTTTATACATTTCTGTATAATTTGTAGTAGAAACTTGTTGTAAAATCTGGTGATAAGGATTGTAGGTCTGTATGGCTACATTTCCTTGTTTTTTACTTCTTCCAGCTCTACCAGAAACCTGCACCATCATTTGATAAGCTCTTTCATGTGCTCTAAAATCAGGAAAATTAAGCATTGTATCTGCATTTAAAATTCCTACTAAAGAAACATTTTCAAAATCTAAACCTTTAGACAGCATTTGAGTACCAACCAAAACATCAATTTCTTGGGCTTCAAAAGCACCAATTATTTTTTGATACCCAAATTTACCACGAGTGGTGTCTAAATCCATTCTTCCAATTTTAAAATCAGGAAACAATTCTTTGAGTTCTAACTCAATTTGCTCTGTTCCAAAACCTTTGGTATCTAAAGTATTGCTACCACAAGCAGCACAACTATTTGGCATTGCCCTTTGATAATTGCAATAATGACAACGCAATTCATGTTTAAATTTGTGAAACGTTAAAGAAACATCACAATTAGGGCATTGAGGCGCAACTCCACAGATTTTGCATTCTACTACAGGTGAATATCCTCGTCTGTTTTGAAATAAAATTACTTGTTCTTTCTCTTCTAAAGCTTCTTGAATTAATTTGAGTAATCTATCAGAAAAATGACCTTTCATTTCCTTTTTCTTGTGCTTATCTTTTACATCTATCAGCTCAATTTTGGGCAATTGTACATTTCCAAAACGTCTGTTGAGCTCCACAAAACCATATTTGTTTTGTTGAGCATTAAAATAACTTTCTAAAGACGGAGTTGCAGAACCTAATAAAATTTTAGCTTGATGTAATTTTGCCAAAACAATGGCAGTATCTCGTGCATTGTATCTTGGTGATGGTTCAAATTGTTTGTAAGAAGTTTCGTGTTCTTCATCAACGACAATCAACCCTAAATCAGAAAAAGGTAAAAAAACTGAAGATCTTGCGCCTAAAATTATTTGTGCTTTGGTTTTGTTTTCTAAAACGTTATTCCACACTTCTACTCTTTCGTTCATTGAGTATTTAGAGTGAAAAACAGAAATCTGATTTCCAAAATAAAACTGTAATCGTGTTATAATTTGTGTGGTTAAAGCAATTTCTGGTAATAAAAATAAGACTTGTTTACCAGCATCTAAAACCTCTTGAATTAACTTTGTATACACCTCAGTTTTACCAGAACTTGTAATTCCGTGTAAAAGTGTAACATCTTTTTGCTTGAAAGTTTCTTTAATTTCAGAAAGTGCTTTTTCTTGAAATTTATTTAAAGTTTTGAGTGAATTTGTATCTCCTTTAAAATTGATTCTATCTGTTTGAATCTCATAAAATTCAAAGATATTTTTATCAACCAAAGACTTTAAAATAGATGAAGAAACATGGGCTTTTGTTTCTAAATCTTTAGCTTTTATCGGTTTTTTAGAAGTAGATAATTGAAAAAATGTTAAAACAGCCTCTCTTTGTTTTTTTGCTCTAGAAAGTTCTTCTAAAAGCGCATTTAAAGAGACGTCTGAACTGTAATTTTGATGCAAACGAACATATTTTACCAATTTTGGTTTGTACTGTTCATAAATTTGCTCTTTAATATAAATTGCCGTTTTTTTAATCAGCTCATTTACAATTGGCATTACTTTTTTCTTTCCAAGAATCTCTACAACTTGATGAATGGTTAATTGAGATTGATGTTGCAAGGCTTCAAAAATCAGAAATTCATCATCAGCTAAAATAGATTCATCCTGGAAAGCTTCATTTTTATATATTATGGTTTCACTTTCTAGCAAAAATGCTGATGGCAAAGATGCTCTGAAAACATCTCCTAAAGCACACATATAATAATTTGAGATCCATTGCCAATGCTTTAATTGGGTTTCATTTACCAAAGGTTTATCATCCAAAATTTGATGAATTTCTTTTGCTTCATAGAGTGTTGGAGCATTCTGATGAATATTGAACACTAACCCTGTAAACATTTTTGTTTTACCAAAAGAAACAGCAACACGCATTCCTTTTTGCAAAAAGTTAGCTTCTTCACTAGTAACAGAATACGTAAAAGTCTTCTGTATTGGTATTGGTAATATGATGTCTATGTAATGAATCTTATTAAATCTTTAACATTAAAAAAACCAAAACTAAATAAAAAATGTTATCTTTAACAAGAAATTAATATTTAATCCCCCATAAATATGACTGCTCAAAATTGGAAAGAAAAAGGATCTTTTATTACTGTTGATGGTAAAAAAATATTTGTTATTGATGAAGGAAAAGATAAACCTGGGACTCTAGTTATTCTTCATGGATACCCAACATCTTCTTATGATTATTGTAGAGTTATACCAGAACTTACACACTATTTTAGAATTGTAGTTCATGACCATCTTGGATTTGGTTTTTCAGATAAGCCAGATTCTTTAACGTACTCTTTAATAGACCAAGCTGATATTGCTCTAAAACTTTGGACTAAATTGGGTTTAAAAAGTGTAACAATATTGGCTCATGATTATGGAACTTCTATTGCTAAAGAGATATTAGCTAGGAAAAATCATAATTTAATTCCTATTAAAATTAATAAAATGTATTTGTGTAGTAGCAGTATGCGACTCGAACATCTTCATTTAAGAAACGTAGATAAACTTTTAAAAGACAGAAAGTTAGGTAGGTACATATCTAGATTAACAAGTTATGGTTATCGTAAAATAAAACGAAAATTCAAAAAAGATAATATCAATTATCAGCTTCATCAAGATTATGATATTAAAGATATGTGGAATCAAATGGATACTACAGAAGGACAAAAAGAAGTTCATTTTTTAAGTAATTTTATTAATGAACGTTATACTTATTGGCATAGATGTACTTTCCTGAAATAGGTTGACTAAAAATTCATCAATTAATGATAGTCACTTATGAAAACACAAAAAGACCACTGGCAGAAAAGAAAGTACCAAAAAGTAA
>CBFHKA010000017.1:0-68873 GCA_965656305.1 Polaribacter sp.
GAGAAACCCGCACACCGAAAGACTAAGGTTTCCTCAGCGATGCTAATCAGCTGAGGGTTAGTCGGGTCCTAAGGCGAATCCGAAGGGAGTAGTCGATGGATAACAGGTTAATATTCCTGTACTTCTTATAATTGCGATGGGGTGACGGAGTATTGAAAGCACCGCGTACTGACGGAATAGTACGTTGAAGACTGTATCTATAGAATTTGTAGGCAAATCCGCAGATTTTGGAGAAAGTTGATAGTACCATAAGGCTTCGGCTGCGTGGATAGTGTGCCTAAAGGCTTCCAAGAAAAACCTCTAAGCTTCAGATTATAAGAACCCGTACCGTAAACCGACACAGGTAGTTGGGATGAGAATTCTAAGGTGCTCGAGAGATTCATGGCTAAGGAACTAGGCAAAATAGACCCGTAACTTCGGGAGAAGGGTCGCCCATCTTCGGATGGGCCGCAGTGAAAAGGTCCAGGCGACTGTTTATCAAAAACACAGGGCTTTGCTAAATTGAAAGATGATGTATAAGGCCTGACACCTGCCCGGTGCTGGAAGGTTAAGTGGAGGGTTTAGCTTCGGCGAAGATCTGAAATGAAGCCCCAGTAAACGGCGGCCGTAACTATAACGGTCCTAAGGTAGCGAAATTCCTTGTCGGGTAAGTTCCGACCTGCACGAATGGTGCAACGATCTGGACACTGTCTCAGCCATGAGCTCGGTGAAATTGTAGTATCGGTGAAGATGCCGATTACCCGCAGCGGGACGAAAAGACCCCGTGAACCTTTACTATAGCTTAGTATTGGCTTTGGATAAGTAATGTGTAGGATAGGTGGGAGACATTGAAGCGGCGTCGCTAGGCGTTGTGGAGTCATCCTTGAAATACCACCCTTTGCTTATCTAGAGTCTAACTCAGAGATGAGGACAGTGCTTGGTGGGTAGTTTGACTGGGGTGGTCGCCTCCAAAAGAGTAACGGAGGCTTCTAAAGGTACCCTCAGCACGCTTGGTAACCGTGCGTAGAGTGCAATGGCATAAGGGTGCTTGACTGAGAGACATACAGGTCGATCAGGTTGGAAACAAGAGCATAGTGATCCGGTGGTTCCGCATGGAAGGGCCATCGCTCAAAGGATAAAAGGTACTCCGGGGATAACAGGCTGATCTCCCCCAAGAGCTCATATCGACGGGGGGGTTTGGCACCTCGATGTCGGCTCGTCACATCCTGGGGCTGGAGAAGGTCCCAAGGGTTGGGCTGTTCGCCCATTAAAGTGGCACGCGAGCTGGGTTCAGAACGTCGTGAGACAGTTCGGTCTCTATCTGCTGTGGGCGTTAGAAATTTGCGTGGATCTGACTCTAGTACGAGAGGACCGAGTTGGACTGACCTCTAGTGTATCTGTTGTTCCGCCAGGAGCATAGCAGAGTAGCTACGTCGGGAAGGGATAAGCGCTGAAAGCATATAAGCGCGAAACCCACCACAAGATGAGATTTCTTTAAAGGGTCGTTGGAGATGACAACGTTGATAGGCTATAGGTGTAAAGGCAGTAATGTCATAGCCGAGTAGTACTAATAACCCATAGACTTATGTACGCTTCTCCCGCTGAAAAGCGGGAGAGACACTCTTTTTTTTATTTTGAACTTACAATATTATTTTATCATATGTTAACTATTAGAGTTTAAGCAACTCAAAAAGCTTAGGGTGGTTATAGCATTGGGGCTCACCTCTTCCCATCTCGAACAGAGAAGTTAAGCCCAATAGCGCCGATGGTACTGCATTTATGTGGGAGAGTAGGTCGCTGCCTTTCTTTATTCTGATTACTCAGAATTTATAAACCTCAATTCTTATGAATTGAGGTTTTTTTGTAATTAAAATTTATTCTACTGATATGAAGATTATAAACTATTTAGCTTTTTATTCTTTTATTACTCCTTTTTGAACTCTTTATATTTTTCTTAGTTCTAGAATGTGAAAGTTTTCTTATTTTTCTATTAGATTTTATTGTAGTTCTATTTGAAGGTTTTTCCCTATAAATATTTTTATATTTTTTTGGATTTCTATTATTTGAGTTTAAAGATGAATTATTAGGTTTTCTTCTTTTTATAATTGTAGATCTTTTTCCAATTTTAGCATTTGGTTTTGCTCTATAATAATAGAAATTTCTATCTTCTCTAATTTGAGAGTAATTTCTTCTAAAATTATTATTAAAAAAAAAGGAATCATTGTAATTACATACATTACCAAAGCTAATATTAAATCGGATTCCATTATCGTAATAATAATCTCTTACATTTCCGTAAAATATAGGATTGCCTCTTCTGTCATAATTTACTCTTAAATTACCAACATTTGTTAGTCTATTTCTATAATAATTTATACGAATATTACCAATTCTGGTTACATTACCATTTAAATCATATTTAAAAGATACATTACCAATTCTTCTAATCTGCTCTTTAAAGTTTCTTTCTATTCTTACTCTTCTATTATTAAAACTTGTATCATAATCAAAATCTCCATTAGTAAAAACAAAAAATTCAATTCCATTTTCGAAGAAGTTTACAGCATTATTGTATGAATAGTAGTTTACACTGTTTCTGTTTCTTAATTTTTCGACTTTTTTGGCTTCAACAGTTGAAACCATCATCAACATTACTAATAATATAATTACAACTTTTTTCATAATATGTGGTTTAAAGGGTTTTGCCTACTCTAATTGCTTTTCGACTTTCGCATTTAATTATATAATTTCAAACAACGTGCCAAAATATATAATAGCAATTTCAAATTTATTTGTAGTTTATTATAATTTGATTTACAGAGTTTTATAATGTAGAAAAATATTTTTTCTTAATATTATAATTCAACTCGTAATATTTTTTATAATTTACGACTTAATAAAAAAAAATATTTGAATGATAGAAGCCCTAGACAAAAATCTGCATAGAGGAATTAAATTACTTAATAATATTACTGATGAACAATATTCAAATAGTACAATTCCTCCATATTACTCTAGTATTGGTTGTCATATACGTCATATTTTAGATGTTTTTTCATGTATTTTGAATGGCTATCCTAATGGATATATTGATTTAACAAAACGTGAAAGAAATGAAATTATAGAATTAAAAACTGGTAATGGCATTGCTTACTTTGAAAATATTTTGAAACGTATTAGTATTATTTCAGAAGAAGATTTGAATTCTAAAATTATTATTACTGATGATTTAGGTTTAGGGAAATTATCTTCGGAATCTACTTTGGGAGCTGTTTTAATGCTAGCACAGAGTCATGCAATTCATCATTATGCTAGTCTAGGGTATATTATTTATCAATTAGGTATAGAGTTGCCTGATGCAAATTTTGGGTTTAATCCTACTACACCCAAATTGAAAGTTTAATTTTTTATTAAACTAAAGATTTTATCATCTTGCTCTACAAAAACTTCTTTATAATTTGAAGGATAAATGAATTGATAGTATTCATTATAATTAAAAGTAGCACATTGAGTAATGAAGAGTCCTTCAAAATCTTTGATTCCTTTTGAGCTATATCTAGCTATTTTATAGATTTTTTCATCAACTTTTGATTCAATGTTGAACCAAGCACCACTGCCTATTCCTCCTAACCAAGTAGCATTTTCTAAATTAAAAATTTCTTTATTTGGTAATTCTGTACCTATTAAATTTGCTTCATTATCAAATTTATTAAAAAATGATTTCTTGTATTCTTTTATTATAGATCTATTTTTATAAGATTTTATTTTTTGATTTTGAACCTGGTAAATCTTGTTAGTAGATGTACCTTTTATAACATTTCCTATTGGACTTGGTGTAAAAAGGTTTGACTTTTTTAATCGTAATTTTATTTTCTTGTTTGTCAATGAATAGATTAAAGTATCCGTTACAAAACGTGAGCAGTTACTTCCTTTTTTTATAAAAACACCATATGGAACTTCATTTTTGTTAATGAGTTCAATTATGAATTCTAAAGCTAAGTTATAATCAATATCATTATTAATTGTTGCAACTAACCTTCCATCTCCATGTGTTTTTTCTGGATGTTTATCTAGCCAAAGTAAAATTTCTTCTAAGTTAGTAATATCTCCCTTATCAAATTTTGCTTTTATTGGAATGTTAAGTTCAGGATCAGTTTCTCTAGAGCGTACACGACCTTTTCCATAACTTGTAATGTACCTTCCAAAATCAAAATAATTAACTTGAGATTCTTCTTTTTTTATTAATAATAAAGCAGCATGTCCAGCTTGTACAGCGTGTTTTCCACCAATACCAATTAAAGGCCAAATTTTACTTGAAGGTTCCCAATAAGCAGGTCTTACAATGGTATCTGGATAAGATAATATGATGATGATACCATCATCTATTTTTCCTTTATTTCTGTTCAATGGGTTTTGAGTCTTTATTAAAAATGGCTTTTTTTATTAAACCAAAAGCTTTAAAAGCATAGTAAACTGTAAAAATTATAAGTGAGCAACCTAATACTAATAAAAAGTAAGCTATATAAATTTTTGGATCTTCAGTAAATTCATCAAAAGCTTTAAAGCCCATAGTAATTACAATAGGAGATAAAATAAATAGGAATACTAAAATTCCTAACCTTATTAATCCTTTGCCTAATAAATTAGTGTCTGTACTCATTATTTATAGTTTTGAATTGCATTTCTAACACTTCCAAATTCTCTCAATAATTCACTTGCTTTTTTTTGGTCGATATTTAGTGCAGTAATTAACATTTTTTCACCTCTATCTACTAACTTGTTGTTAGATAATTGCATATCAACCATTTTATTTCCTTTTATTTTACCAAGCTGAATCATTGTAGTAGTTGAAAGCATATTTAAAACTAGTTTTTGAGCAGTACCAGCTTTCATTCTAGAACTTCCTGTAACAAATTCTGGACCTACAATAACTTCAATAGGAAATTGTGCAGTATTAGATAAAGGACTATTTTTATTACAAGTAATGCAACCCGTAATAATATTGTTTTCATTGCATTTTTCTAAAGTCGAAATTACATAAGGAGTTGTTCCAGATGCAGCAATACCAACTACTACGTCATTTTCAGAAACATTATGTTCTTGTAAATCTTTCCAACCTTGATTCGTAGAATCTTCAGCAAATTCAACTGCTTTTCTAATAGCAATATCTCCACCAGCAATTAATCCTACAACTAATTCGTGAGGCACACCAAATGTTGGCGGACATTCTGAAGCGTCTAAAATTCCTATTCTACCAGAAGTTCCTGCACCAATGTAAAAAAGTCTGCCTCCTTTTTTTAGTTTGTTAACAATTTGAAGGGTTAATTTCTCTATTTGAGGTAAAGCTTTTCCGACTGCTAATGGAACAGTTTTATCTTCATTATTGATGTTTGATAATAATTCTGATACAGTCATTTTTTCTAGATGATTGTAGTTAGAATCTTGCTCTGTAGTTTTTGTGAAATTCATTAATCAAAAATACAGATTTTATTTCAACATGAAGTTTAAAACTAATGTATGGTTTTAGTTTTTTTCAACTAAATCAATCGTAAAAGTATCTGTTTCTGAGATATGAAAATAGCCTAAAGGATAATTGTTCTCATTTGTTATATTAATCATATTTCCTAACAGAGCAGTAGGAGCAGTTTGAAATGGTCCTCCATCAGCAGATCCAGCTTGACTAGTTAAAATTTCGAAATAGGTATAAAATTCTTTACTAATTCCTGATAATTTTATAGTAACTGTTGTTGGTAATTCAATTTCATCTTCTTGATAAAAAGAAGAAAAATTATATACAGCTCCATTAAAAAAACGGTCATCTAATGTCAAAAAGATATTATTCGTATAATCTAATACATAATAATTTTCTTGAGTGCCATCGTCTTCAAATGAAACTTTTAATTCTGTTTCATTACCTGTAAATAAGGTTTCATCACCTTGTTCTACGGTTATAAAAGGTGTTGATTTTACTTTGGTAGCTTTCCCTTTAAAAGTTTGATTTTCATATATTACTGTCAATTCATATTCTATATTATCTGCAGGTATAAAAGCATTGATTGGTTCGTAATCTCCATCTGCATTTGCATCAGAAAAATTAATAACTGAATTGTCTGATAAGTTCGTTAAAAATACATTAGCATTTGTTACATTAGGAATTGCTTCATCAAAATAATCTGCAGATAAGCTTAACTTTACAACAGTATTTGCTGTAACAGGATTTTCATTAAATAAAACCTCAAAAGAAGCATCAATTACCAATTTCGGTGCAATTGAAGGTACATCAACATCTATAACTTTTTCACAATTTGTAAAAAAAAATAATAGTAAAATAGGAAGTATATAAAGCTTTTTCATCATCAGATTAAAATTTAAAATTGTAAGTAACAGAAGGTACTAAGCCAAAAATTGCAGTCTGAACAGCTTCATTCCTCATTGTCTCTCTATTCTGGCTAAAACTTATTGAAGCTGCATTTTGGCGTCCATACAAATTGTAAATACCAAAAACCCATTCACCTTTCCAGTTTCTACTCTTATTTTTATCGGGAGTTAATGTAGCAGAAATATCAAGTCTATGATATGAAGGAAGTCTGTCAGCATTTCTTCTGTTATCATCATAAATAGGGACATTTAGACCTTGAAATTCATATTGACCAACAGGATAGTTTGTTGGTTGTCCTGTTTGGAATAAAAAATTAGCGTTAAAAGTCCATTTTTTAGATAAGTTGTAACTAGCGTTTACAGAAATGTCATGCGTTTTGTCAAAAGGAGTACTATACCATTCTCCTTTGTTTATACCAGGTTCATTCGAATTTCTTCCAGGTGTTTTTTGTTCTGATCTAGATAGTGTATATGCAAGCCAACCTTTGAAATCACCTTCATTTTTTTTCAATAAAACTTCCAATCCATAAGCTCTAGCTTGTCCGTTTAAAATTATAGTTTCAATTTCGTTATTTGCTATTAAATTGGCTCCATTTATATAATCTATTCTATTTTGAATGTCTTTGTAAAAAACTTCTGTTTCTAAAGTATAATCACCATCTTTTATAGATTTAAAATATCCAAAAGCATATTGGTCTAACAATTGAGGCTTTACATATTTTCCACTTGGGGTCCATACATCTAATGGAGTAGGAGAAGCAGTATTAGATAATAAATGTAAATATTGGGCCATTCTGTTATAGCTCATTTTTATAGAAGTATCATCATTTAACAAATACGATAAAGAAAGTCTTGGTTCAAAATTGTTGAAACTACGAATTACATCACTTCTCTCAAAAGATTCTGTTCCTGTTGCAACAGCAGATTCATATACTTTAAATTGTTGGTTGTAAATTACAGGATTGTTATTTGCATAAATATTCAATTCATCTTGTCCTAAACGTCTAAAATTACTAAAACGTGCTCCATATTGTAAGGTTAATTTATCATTTACCTTATGTTCAGCCTCTAGATAAGCTGCAAATTCATTAGCATATTTATCAATTAATTTTTCAGGTTGAATTCCAGAATCTTCTCTATTTGGAAGGATTTCACCAGGATTGAATTTTGTAAAAACATTGTTGATACCATAGTTCAATTTTACTTTATTACTCAGGTAATGATTGAAATCGTATTTCAAATTGTAATTGGTAATACCAGAATCCCATTCAAAACCAACAAAATCTAAAGTTAATCCGTAAAAATAATCAGAATAAATTAAGGATAAATTTGAGAAAAGTTTATCAGAAAAAAGGTGATTCCAACGTAAATTACCTACTTTATTTCCATAAGTGTTTACAAAACTATCATTGATTCCAAATACATCTTCTCCAAAATAACCAGAAAAGAAAACACTATTTCTATCATCAATTCTATAATTAATTTTTGTGTTCAAATCATAAAAATAGGCTTTATTATCATTATCAAAAAGAGGCAAAAATAAATGTGCATAAGAAGATCTACCACCAACTAAAAATGATATTTTTTCTTTTTTTATTGGTCCTTCAATCAATAATCTAGAAGAAACTAAACCAATACCACCTGTAACATTAAAATCTTTACTATTTCCTTCTTTTTGATAAATGTCTAAAACAGAAGATAATCTTCCTCCATATTTTGCAGGAATTCCACCTTTATATAATTTTACATCTTTAATTACGTCAGGATTAAAAACAGAGAAAAAACCGAACAAATGAGATGAATTAAATACAATGGCTTCATCTAATAAAATCAAATTTTGATCTGCTGCACCACCTCTAACATTAAACCCAGAAGCACCTTCACCAGCACTTGTAACTCCTGGTAATAAAATGATTGATTTTATAATATCAGCTTCACCCAAAACAACAGGAATCTGTTTTATAGTTGATGATGTTAGTTTATTAACACTCATTTGAGGTGATTTAATATTTAGTTTTTCAATATCAGTTTGAATAACAATTTCATCTAAACTTTCTGCTTCTTCATTCAGTTTAAAATCGTTTGTAATTTTTTTTGAAAGATCTATAGTTTCAAAAATAGTAGAGAAGCCTAAATAACTTACTTGTATTTTATAAGTTCCTTTAGGAATTGTAATGGAGTAAAAACCATATTCATTTGTTGTAGTACCAGCATTTAATTCTGGAATGTATATGGATACACCAATTAAAGTTTCATTACTAGAATTGTCGTAAACTGTTCCACTTAAGGTGAATTTTTCTTGACTATATGATGATAGTGTTAGTAAGAAAAATAGAAAAAAGATTTTTTTCAATTTTATTTTTGTTTGATTAATTTTAATTTTACTTAAACAAAAGTAGTGCTATAATTTTCATTGAAAAGATAAAAAAACGTTAAAAAGATATTTTTAATCGTAAATTAAATCTTCAATTTTAATTTTTTCGTTCTTTATAAAATCGTATAAAGTTAATCTTCTTAAAGTATAGTAATCTGTCCAAAATTTTTCTAAAGAATTTAAGTATCTTAGTACAGATTTATCTTTTTCTTGTAGTGCAATATTTAAATCTGTAATTGTTATTTTACCTAAAACAAATCTTTTTTTAGTAATTTCATATCTTCTAATACCAATTTTTTGAGCTTTTTTAGTGGTTTTTAAAATGTTACGTTGGTTTTGCCAATTTAAAACATGTAAATAGATTTCTTGCTCAAATTGTTGCTGGGCTACTTCTATATTGTTAATTTCTAAATCTTTATTAGCTTCTACCAATTTTCTTCGAGATTTAGAAAGTCCCCAGTCTAAAATAGGAATACCTAAAGAAACAACTACACTTTGTTGTTGATTAAAATTTTGAAATAAGTCATTAAAAACTTCACCTTGTTGAGAAACTCCAAGATTAGCTCTTAAACTCATTCTTAATCTATTATCTCCTTTAACTTCTGCAACATTTTGTGCTGCTTGTAAGCGTCTTCTCCTAAATTCAATGACTGCTTTTCGATTTGATTTTGCTTCTTCAAGTGCTTTTTCTACAGTAACTGTAAATGTGGTGAGTTCTTTTGGTATAGACAGAGCAATATTTTCAGTATTTAAATCTAAATATCTTGATAAATTTTGAGAGTTTCTTTTAAAGTCAATTTCTTTAGAAATTACTTCATTTTCAGATCCTAATACAGATAATTCAATTTGAAGTAAGTCGTTTTCAGCAATTTTCCCCATTTTAAATCTTCCTTTAGCAATTTGAAATAATGTATCTTGATTCGAATAATTCGATTTTGATATTTTAGATTGTACTTGAGCTTTTAATAGAGAAAAATATTGCCTACAAGTATTTAATGAAATTTGTTCCATTCTTTCGATGGAATTTCTTTTGGCCTCTTCATAAAATAAAGGTTCAATTTTTTTTTGCCACTTAAAACGATTGTAGAAAAGAGAATTTTGGCTATAATTAAAAGAAAAAGGAATTACAGCAAAACCAGTAGATTCTATAGGTTCAAAACGATTTACTCTTTCTAATTGAGAACTAAAAGATACTGTACCTCCTGTAAGTGCTATGTTTTGATTTAAGGACAAACTACCATCAAAACGTATTTGATTTGATCTTCTAAAATCGTCAGAACCATCATCTAATGTAATTCTATTTACAGAATTTCTAAATTGTGGTAAAGTTGCATTAAAACTTAATTGAGGTAAAAAGTTTGCTTTAAACCTTCTATACCTCCAGTAACTTGCTTGATTTTGATTTATTAAAGCTTTATAATCTGGTGAGTTTTTTTGAGCCATATTTATGGCTTGGTCTAAAGTAATGAGTTTTTGACTATTTGTTGAAATTGATAAGAACAAGCCAAAAAGTAAAAGTGTTTTTTTCATAGTTATTCATGTCTGATAGCTTCTATAGGACTTTTGTTTGCTGCTGATTTTGCTGGTGCAATTCCAAAAATTAAACCAACTAAAGTGGCAACAAAAAAGGATAATAATATAGAACTTAGTGATAATATAGTTTCTATTCCTGTAGTAATTTCTAAGACGTAAGAAGATAAAACTCCGAGTAAAATTCCAATAATTCCACCACCAATACTTACTAGAACAGATTCTGTTAAAAATTGTAGGATTACATCTTCTTGTGTTGCACCAATAGCTCTAATAATACCAATTTCTTTGGTTCTTTCTAAAACAGAAGCCAACATAATATTCATAATACCAATACCACCAATTAATAAAGAAATACCAGCTATAATACTTAGTACAATATTAAAAATCTGTTTGGTTTTTTGTTGCTGTTTTAACAGTTGTATAGGTATAGAAATTTCGAAATCTGCATTGTTATTATGTCTTCTTTTTAACATTCTACTCAATAGGTCAGCTGTTGCATTTAATTCTGATGTATTTTTTAGCTGTACTACAAGTCTATCTATTTGATGATAGTTTTTTTGTTTTGACGAACTTCTATTTCCTTTTGTAATTCTAATTTGTTTTCTGTCTTTATAACGAATTAAAAAAGTATTTATAGGTACATATATGTCTTCATTTAAGTTTCGAATGCCTAAATTTTCTTGAGCATTTTCCGAAATAAGCTTTTCTTCAGTAACCCCAACAACTTCTAACCAAACATCTTTAACTTTAATCATTTTCCCAATAGCACTTTTACCAATAAAAATTTTGCGTTCAATATTTTTACCAATAATGCAAACAGGTAAAGAATTTAGGTTTTGTTGATAAGAAAATTTTTTACCACTCTCTATAGTAATATTAGCAGTAGAAAAAAAGCTATTAGTTACACCAATAAGTTTCACAGCACTTTGCTTTCCTTTTTTAATAAGGTATGTATCTAAAAATATTTCTGGACTTATTTTCTTTACAGAAGGAATGTATTTTTGAATACTTTTTACATCTAATATATCTAAACCTTTAGAGAAACGTTTTGTTTCACTACTATTAGTTTCAGGATTTTCAATTTCACCATCTTCATTTTCAAGTTTTTTGTCTGTTATTGGAGTAATTACAATATTATTTACTCCTACTAGTTTTATCTGTTCTAAAATTTCTTTTTCAGCGCCTTTACCAATAGCAAGCATAGTTATAACAGCTGCAACTCCAAAAATAATACCTAATGAAGTTAATAAAGTTCTTGTTTTATTTGTTAAAATAACACGTATGGCTTCACTAAAATTAGATTTTAATTTTTCTAAAAATATTTGATTGAACATACTATTATTCTTTTATAGAAGTTATTTTTACTTCTTCATAGCCTTCAGGTTTATTAAGAAAAATAATATCATTTTCTTTAAGCCCTTTTTTTACAATGGCAACGTTATTGTTTGAGTCACCTATTTCTATTTGCTGTTTTGCAATAGAAAAACCAGACTTTGTATATACATAACTAATAGAATCTTTAGAAAAAATTGTTTCTAGTGGAATGGTTAAAACGTTTTTCTTTTCATTAGTAATAATTGCATTTGAGGTTGTCATACCAGGTTTTATATTTTTATTAGTGCTTTCAAGTTTTACTAATACTTGAAAAACTTTAATATCAGAACCTCTTTTTCTTTCACCAACATTAGCAACGCTAGTAACCACACCTGGTATTTTTAGCTCCGGAAAAGCATCAAAACCAACTTCTACTTTAAGTCCTTTTTTTACCTTTCTAATATCTACTTCATTTGCATACGTTTTCGATTCCATTTTGCTTAAATCTGGTAAATTGGCAATAGAAGGATTCCAAGGAGTTATAGTAGAACCCACTTTTATCTTATTACCATTCCATTCTTTTACATAAGTTAGCATACCATTAGAATCAGAATAGATTGTAAAAGATTTAAGTAGTTCCATAAGCCCTTCTAGTTTATTTCTTCTTTTAGAAACTTCATTACCAACCATAATCATCTTAGCATTTGCTTGACGTTTTCTTATAAGATAATTTTCTTTTTTTTCCTTTAAATCTCGTGTTATTTTTTTTAGCTTATTTTCTAATTTTTTTATGGTTGATGAAGGTTCATATATGGATTGTTTTAGTTCTAAAGCAGCTTCAGAAAAACTAAATTCTAAATCTTTAATACTTGTTCTTTCTTGTTTTAAGCTTAATGTTGTATCTAGTTTTTGTTGTGTAAACCTAGAAATAGCACTTTCTAAATTCAATCGACCATCACTAATTTGTTGGTTTACAGCAGATGGATCTAATTTACCTACTAAATCACCTTTTTTTACAAAAGTACCTTCTGGTACTAAACTTTGAATTTTAACATTATAAATGTTGTTTTTGGTAAGTTGTGTTGATGGTCCAGTAATTTTTTTTAGGCTATTTGATTGTGCTTCTCCTGAAGTAATAATTTTACTGATAAAATTTTCTCTCTTTACTTTTGTAGTTAAAAATGAGGAATCATCTGAAGAAGAAGAAAAAAAATAATAGCCAGAATAAATAATTAAAATTAAAGAAAATAAAATGATAGCAATTTTTTTCTTATTCATAGTATCGTTAATTGTTGGTTGGCATCAAAGCTAAATAAAAAAGGATGCTTTGAAAGCATCCTTTTTGTTAAATATTTATGTAATAAAACTTAATTTATACTTAAAATTTTGTTGAAATGATTATTTGGTCTCATAGCTACATCAGCTAACTCTTCATTTGGTTGATAGTATCCACCAATATTAACAGCATTACCTTGAATTGCGTTTAATTCAGCAACTATTTTTTCTTCGTTTTCAGAAAGTGCTTTTGCTATTGGAGTAAACTCAGCTTTTAGTGCTTGATTTTTATTTTGCTCAGCTAAACCTTTTGCCCAGTATAAAGCTAAATAAAAATGAGAACCTCTATTATCTAATTCACCAACTTTTCTAGAAGGAGACTTGTCATTATCTAAGAAAGTATCAGTAGCATTATCTAAAGTTTCTGCCAATACTAAAGCCTTATTATTATCATTTGTATTTCCTAAATGTTCTAAAGAAACTGCCAAGGCTAAGAATTCTCCTAAAGAATCCCAACGTAAATGGTTTTCTTCAACAAACTGTTGAACATGTTTAGGAGCAGAACCTCCTGCACCCGTTTCAAATAATCCTCCACCATTCATTAAAGGAACAATTGATAACATCTTAGCAGATGTACCAACCTCTAAGATTGGGAATAAATCTGTTAAGTAATCACGTAATACATTACCAGAAACAGAAATTGTATCTTCTCCCTTTACTATTCTTTCACAAGTAAACTCAGTAGCTTTTATTGGAGATAAAACTCTTAAATCTAAACCATCAGTATCGTGGTTTTTTAAATATGTATTTACTTTTTTAATGATTTCTGCATCATGAGCTCTATTTTCATCCAACCAAAAAACAGCTGGAGTTTCAGAAGCTCTTGCTCTTGTAACTGCTAATTTTACCCAATCTTGAATTGGTAAATCTTTAGTTTGGCACATTCTCCAAATATCTCCTTCTTCTACAGAATGCTCTATAAGTGTATTTCCTTCGGCATCTGTAACGATTACTTTTCCTTCAGATGCAATTTCGAAAGTTTTGTCATGTGAACCATATTCTTCAGCTTTTTGAGCCATTAAACCAACATTAGGAACAGTTCCCATTGTTGTAGGGTCAAAAGCACCATTCTTTTTACAGAAATCTATAGTTGCAGAATAAATTCCTGCATAAGAACTATCAGGAATAATAGCTTTGGTATCTTGTAACTCTCCATTTGCATTCCACATTCTTCCAGAAGTTCTAATCATTGCAGGCATAGAAGCATCAATAATTACATCAGAAGGAACGTGTAAATTAGTAATTCCTTTGTCAGAATTTACCATAGCTAAAGCAGGTCCATTTTCATAAACAGCAGCTATGTCAGCTAATATTTCTGCTTTTTTCTCAGCAGAAACTTCATCTAAGTTACTTAGTACATTGCCAAAACCAACATTTGCGTTCACACCAATTTTATCAAAAGTTTCTTGATGTTTTTCAAATAAATCTTTATAAAATACTTTTACTGCATGTCCAAAAATAATAGGGTCAGAAACTTTCATCATAGTTCCTTTCATATGTAAAGAAAGTAATACTCCTTGTGCTTTTGCATCTGCTACTTGCTCTTCTAAGAAAGTAAGTAACTTTTTCTTACTCATTACAGTTGCATCAATAATTTCTCCATCCAATAAAGAAATAGATTCTTTTAAAACAGTTTGAGAACCATTATTAGCAATATGCTTGATAGTAACATTTGTTGCATTAGGTACAGTTACTGATTTTTCATTATGAGCAAAATCTCCATCACTCATAGTAGCAACATGTGTTTTAGAATCTGAACTCCAAGCTCCCATAGAATGCGGATTTTTACGAGCATAGTTTTTTATAGCTTTAGGTGCTCTTCTATCAGAATTTCCTTCACGTAAAACTGGGTTTACTGCAGAACCTTTTACCTTATTGTATCTTTCTAAGATGGCTTTTTCTTCATCAGTATTAGCATTTTCTGGAAAGTCAGGTAATTTATAACCCAAATCTTGTAATTCTGATATAGCAGCAGTTAACTGAGAAACAGAAGCACTAATATTAGGTAATTTTATAATATTAGTATCAGGTTGTTTTGCCAAATCTCCTAAGATAGCCAAAGCATCTTCTACTTTCTGGTCTTCAGTAAGATAATCAGAAAAGTTAGCCAAAATTCTAGCAGCTAAAGATATGTCTTTTACTTCTATTTCTATGTTAGAAGACTTTGTAAAAGCTTTAACGATTGGTAAAAAAGATCGTGTTGCTAAAGCTGGTGCTTCATCTGTTTTTGTGTATATAATTTTAGCTGTTTTGCTCATTATAATTTGTGTTTTTGGTAACTATAAGAATAATACCTTTCTATTTAAAACATAATGGTTTTTAGAAAGCGAGCAAATTTATGAATTAATGATGAGAATTTTAGTGGCAAATTATCATTAATTAATAGTTTTTATTATGATTTTAATAATTTTTGAAAACGATTTCGTAGAAGTTAAAAATAAAAGCCATATCATACAATTTCTTGCAGTAATATGGCTTCTTTAAAATAATCTTTCACACTATTTAGTATTGCTACCAAACAAATAAGAAGTTCATCTTATATTTCTTTTTGATAAAAAGAAATTATGGTTTATTATTTCATTATTCGAAACATTTTTTAATTAATAATAAGCATTTTACTACTTTAAAATCATTATTAATGTTTCTATTGAAATCTTCAAAATTTAACGTTTTCAAATCCAATAATCATTTTCATAATTATCTTCTTTTACTATGCCGTATTTTTTATTTTTTCAAATAAAAATAGTACCACTTTGTTTCTGTTTTTTAGATATTCAATTATATAAAGAACGATCTTTATGAATTTACATTTCGTTTCATTTATTTGTTTTTACACAGTTAAATTCAGTTTTATTATAAATTCTGATATAAAAGTAAGAGTATTATAAGAATTTGCAAATTTTTTAACAAATTAAGAATCAACACGTTATTAACTGAAGTTATTAACAATTGTTAACTAAAAAAAGCGTTGTGAAAAATTCACAACGCTCTTTTATTATTTTATGAGTAAAGAAATTATCTTCTTTTTTCAGTAATTCTTGCTCTTTTACCAGTAAGTCCTCTAAAATAGAAAATACGAGCTCTACGTACTTTACCTCTTTTGTTAACTTCAATTTTTTGAATAGAAGGTAAGTTTACAGGGAAAATTCTTTCTACACCAACAGTACCAGACATCTTTCTGATTGTAAATGTTTCTGAAGTTCCACTTCCTCTTTTTTGAATTACAACTCCTCTAAAGAACTGAGTACGTACTTTTTCTCCTTCTCTAATTTCGTAGTATACAGTAATTGTATCACCAGCAGCAAATTCTGCAAATTCTTTTTTTGTTACAAATTCGTCTTGAACAAATTTTACTAAAGATTCCATATCTTTTAATTTAATAGTTTTTTCTAAAACAACATTCACGATTTTTTCGTCAGAGGTTAATTTAGCGGTTGCAAAAATACTACTTTTTTTTAGTTGATAAAATTAAAAGCAATTATTTTTTAGACTGATATTCAGTACAATAGAAAATCCAGAATTTTCTACTTTCTTTTCCGTTAATTTTAATGATAATTGGAGTTAACTCTTTTACAGTTTTAAAGTTAGTAGTTAGTAAAGAATTTATTTTTCCTAACTTTTCTTTATTCTTAAATCTTTTATCAGAATCTATAAATAAAGCGTTTTTTCCTTTTAATGCTGATAAATCATCACCTAAATAATCAAAATGTAAAGCAGGTAAACCTATAATATTTTGAGCATATACTTTATCATCCATAAAAAAGTTTAAACAAGCAGAAGTTTTATAGTTATCATTAGAAAAGACAAAAGTATTAGGATATTCTTTTTGTAATTGCTCAGTTTTTATGGCTAATTCTTTCCAGCCAACCCAAGTGTCATCACTTTTAATTGGTACTAAATAAAAGAGTATTTGCAAGCTAAAAAGGAAATGAAATATAATAGAAAATATAACTTGAATCTTTAACAATTTCTTGCTGATAAACATTCCTGCCAAAATAATTCCTGTAATATAAGAAGGCATCATCCAATTGAGTTTTACCCAATAAATAGGTGTAAGGCTAAAGAATCCAACAAAAGTTGGGATAAAAAATGCCAATAAAAACAAGGTTTTTGATTGAGGAATTCTAAATTTTAATAATGCTCTTTTTACATATTTAAAAGTAAAAGTGATAAAAACTAAAAATAAAACAGGTAATAACAAAAACATCTGATGACCAATTGCACCAAAGAAATAACCAGGGTTTACTTTAAATTCTGAAATAGAATCTGTTCTTGACGAAGATTGAAACGCAAAGGATGCAAAATCGTTTTGATAGTTCCAATACCAAACAGGAAACGTAACTGCAACTGAAATTATGATACTAATCCATAACCAAGGAGAAATTAATAACTTTCTGTATTTGTTAGAAAAAATCAAAAATAAAATTAATCCTATTTGTAGTAAAAGTGCTGTGTATTTGGAGTTAAATGCCAAACCCATTGCAATTCCTCCTAAAACCCAAAAGAGTTTTTTCTCTTCAAAAATGGCTTTGTACAAACAAATTAGACTTAATGTCCAAAATAATAACAAAGGGACATCTGGTGTGGAATTAAAAGATAAAATGGAGATAAAAATGGTGGAAGCTAATAAAACAAATGCTCTTTGTAATTTTTGTTTTGAAAGAAAATAGGAAGATAATTTGTAAAAACTTAATATTGTTAACGAAGTGATAGTAAAATCAGCAAATTTTACAACAAAAATAGACTGCCCAAAAATTTCTGAAAAGATTCGCAAAATATAGCCAATCATTCCTGGGTGATCAAAATAAGACAACGATAAATTTTGACCATATAAATGATAGTAAGCGTCTTGTGGCATTAATCCCATAAAAGGAAGTAAAATCAATCTAAACAATTGAAATCCTAAAACCCAAGAAATGGCTTTATTGTTTTTTATAAGTGATAAGAAATTATTCATCATCTAGTAAATCTGGTCTTATTTCTTCAGTTCTTTTGTATGCTTGTTCGCTTCTCCAATCGTCAATTTTCGGAAAATTTCCAGACAATAAAACATCAGGAACTTTAATTCCTTCAAAATCAGCAGGTCTTGTATATACTGGAGGTGATAATAAATTATCTTGAAAAGAATCTGTAAGTGCAGATTGTTCATCACCAATAACACCAGGAATTAATCTTACAACAGCATCTACTAAAACTGCTGCAGCCAATTCTCCACCAGTCAATACATAATCTCCAATTGAGATTTCTTTGGTGATGTATTTGTCACGAATTCTCTGATCTACACCTTTATAATGTCCTGTAAGTATTAAGATATTTTCTTTTAGAGAAAGTGTATTTGCAGTTCCTTGATTTAGGGTTTTTGCATCTGGAGTCATATAAATAATTTCGTCATAAGTTCTCTCAGATTGTAACTTTTTTATGCAATTAGAAATTGGTTCTATCATTAAAACCATACCTGCTCCACCACCAAACTGAGTGTCATCAATTTGTTTGTAGTTTCCTAACCCATATTTGCGTAAATCGTGAATTACGATTTCTGCCAAACCTTTTTCTTTTGCACGTTTAACAATAGAATGATTAAAAGGGCTTTCTAATAAATTGGGTGCTACTGAAATAATATCTATTCGCATTTTGCAAATGTACTTCTTTTATTGAATAAGGAAATATGGTTTTTTTGAAGAATTTATCTATTTCACTAACTTTTTTGCTGCTAAACAATTTTAATGCCTAAATTTAAAGTAAGTAATTATCTTTTTATGATTCCTTATATTTGGTTTCTCTTTCAAACTTTTATTTATGAAAGCTGATAAACATAGTTATAACAATCCAATTCAATATACTTTTAATCCATTGTTAAGTGGCTATATTTCTAAGCATAATGCAAAAGTGACTAAAAATACAGTGCCTTTTAAAGTACAACGTTTTGGTAGAGGTAGAGTTATTGTTTTTACTGATAATAACAATTTTAGAGCATTTTGGTTTGGAACGAATAAGCTGTTGATAAACACAATTTTCTTTGGTGATAAAATGTAGGTTTGTTAGGTGTGTCTCTTTGAGCACAGTCTAAAGTTTTGTTATAGTTTCAGATTTACAAAGTCACAAAATTTAACTCTCAAACTTTACAACTTTGTAACTCAAAAAAAACTGTAACAAATTTTATAATCTAACGTCTTATTTATGTAAACAACTAAATATATAAATGAGTTTTTTTAGAGTTTTATTCGCTATTATATTTCCACCACTTTCTGTAATAGATAAAGGTTGTGGATCTTTCTTTATTATTTTTTTATTGACACTTTGTGGATGGATTCCTGGGGTTATTGGTGCTTTGGTTATTTTGAATAATCCAAAATCATAGCTTATCTAATTAGAGAAAAGTTACCATGTTGTTGTTCGCGTTTACCTCTTTGATTATCATAATAGATAATAAACCAATAATCATTACTAATAACTTTTTTTCCATTATAAGTGCCATCCCAACCTCTATCTTGAGACTGAATAGTTTTTAACAATTTACCATACCTATTCATGATATGAATTACTGGGTTTACAAATAATTGTATGTCATCTATTTGCCAATAATCGTTTACACCATCATTATTTGGAGTAAAATAGCGTGGATATTTTAAGGCTTGTTTTTTAACAAATAACTCTTCACAACCATTTTTGTCATTAGATGCTTCTAAAATAATTTTATTATTTATGATTGTATTACATACGTTGGTGTTTATTTTAAAATTAGAATATTCGGCAACACTTAAATTATCTATCGTTATATTTCCATTAATGTTAGATGTAAAAGATTGATTAGGAACTGTAATTCCATTTTTTAGATATTGAATAATATAATCTTCAGAGGGTAAAAAGCCCGAAAGAATAATCTGGCCATCATTAGTAACACAATCACTAGGGTTTTGATAAGAGCTGTCAATAATTAAAGGTGAAAAAGAGATATTAACATCTTCTAATACATAGTAATAAGTAAACTCTTTTGTTTCTCCTGGGCTTATATTGCCTATATTAAATGCAATAGACATTGCTTGATCTAAATTATTGGAAGAATCATTAATATTACTTTGAAAAAAACGACCATTCCATATAGCAGCTGGATCTCTATTTGTAAATCCACCATACGTTACTCTTGCCCTAGAATCATTTGCAAAAAAACTAACAACTGAACCATCACTATCAAGTGGAGTAGCATCTCCTTTTTGACTAGCTTTAACCATAGCTATATTGTTTTTAGCTGTTGGCTGACTCATAATTTTTAAATCGGTATTAAAGTTTCCGTTTAATGTATAATTATTATCTGGGTCTAAATTATGTAAAAAAAATATATTTTTTTTGGTTTCAGAAGATCTGTTGATTAAGGAGGTTACCATTTTAATAAACAATCCTGATTCTGAAATAACAAAGGATCTATTAATCTCTAAGTTTTCTATAGTGCCTTGCCAATTTGCAGTAGCCAAAGTCTCAAAACAATCAGACTCTGATATAGTGACTTCAGTAATATTTCCTGGAATTTCAGAAGGATCTATTCTATTGTTATTTGAGTAGTTTGTACCATTAATGCTAATAGAAAAACCTTCTTCTGCATCTCTTGGAGTGAAATAATCGCCATCATAATCTTGCCAATTATCTTTTTTAGGATTTGCTATAAACCCAAATAAATTATTTGTGTTATTTCTATTTTGATGAAAGTTGACTGGTTTATTTGAGGTGTTTCCGCCAAAAACCCCTTTTTTATTGATAACCATTTCAACATAATTACTTTTTAACCAAGCTTCATCAGCATTATGATGAACTTCTACTGCTGTCTGTGCCATTGTTTTTATAGCAAAGAGATAAAAAAGAAACCAAATTGTGATATTAAAAATTCTACTTTTCAAAATTTGTAATTGTTACTATTTTTGTATGGGACATACTAAATTATAAAATTTAAAATTAAAAACTATGCTGTAGTATTACTAAACTATTAAGATTTTTTAATTTTTCATTAGTGTTAAAATAAATCAAAATTTTATTAACCTTTTTTAACTAGGCTTTCTGAGTTAAAAAATTTCTTAATGATTTTTAAAAATGTACTAATTATAATTTTTAAAAACTAAATTGTATATATAATTTTTATAATTATTTCCATCCTTTACGAATCATTAACTGCTCAATATGTGCATAATGATGTTGACAATGCCAAGCATAAATTCCTATGTTTTCTTTTAAACGGATTTCTTCATTTCCATCAGGATGTATAAATATTGTATTTAATTGAGTTTCTGTTAAACCTCTTAAAAAGTATACCCATTTTGCATGTAGCCCCTTTAAAGCATCAATTGTTAATATAATAGGACCAGATTTAGAATCGTGTAATTCTGCCCATCTTTCTTCAAAATAAGCTTTAATGATTGGTTTATCTTCCGTTAAAGCCCATTTAAATCTAGTATATGAATTGTGATGACTATCGTAAGAATGATGAATCACTTGTCTAATTGTCCAGCCATCTTCTCTGTATGGAGTTTCTAGTTGATTGTCAGATAATTCTCTGACTAAAAATTCTAGTTCATGAGGAAATCTTTCAATATCAGAAATCCAGCTTTCAATATTTTTTTTGGTGATATTTTCTGGAATATCAGCTAAACCTATAGGATATTTTAATTTTTCTAAAGTCATTTATTTTGTAGTTAATTTTTTTATGAATCGCTTAGAATTTCTATTTTCTGGGTTATTCTCTAAAGATTTTTTAAAGTTTTCTATAGCACTAATAGTATCTTTCTTTAAAAAATAGGCTTCCCCTAAGCTATTAAAAACATTTGAACTTTTTGGATATAATACAGTATTAATTTTAAAAATTTCTATTGCAGCATTATAATCGCGTTTCCTAATATAGTTGTATCCTAATCTATTTAAAGTTCTTTGTCTTATCGCATAATTTTTAGCATCTTTTTTTTGAATAGCTTTAAAAGCTAATAAAGCCTTATCAAATTCTTTTGCTTTAAAATATTCATTAGGTGTTTTCTCGTTTATTTGCATTTTTCTAAAATGATATTGAATGCTATCATGCTCTCTTTTTAGAGCCAATTTAATATGCATTTCAGGTCTGCTAATAAATATCATTTTCTCATTCAATTCTTTCATATAAAAAGAACTATCATTAACTTTTAATAATTCAATATTATCATTTCCACGCCATTTTGCGTGTAAAATAGACTCTTTAAAATAGATTTCAATAACCTCATTATCATTAAATAAATAACGCCCAGAAGTAGAATTGATAAAATCTTCTGAATTTTTTTGAGAGGTACAATTCGATAATAAAAATAGTAACAATAAAGGTAATAGTATTTTTTTCATAATAAAAAGTTGGATAAAATTGATTCTCTATTTTAGACGATTGAATTAGAACTTATGTTACATTTTATTATTTAAAAATGATATTATTGAAGAATTAATTTGGTTACATATCCTTTACAAATTCTAAAAATACTTTTTTGTGTAGTGCTAAATCTAAGTCAGGTGAAACCGATATTCTTACAATATAATCTTTATCTCTTTCTTTGGTTGTTCCTTGAGTTGAGGTTGCAGGAATCGTCCAATAACATCCTTTTAACTGTCCATAACTTACACAAAACTTACTTTCATCAGGAATTTCAGTAATCATTAAGTTGATTAATTTTAAATTCAATACTCTTTTGTAAGTCTCTTTTTCTTCTACTGTATTTCCTTTTGTAGGTAAATCTAAAGAAAAAACAGAAGGTGTAAATCCTTGTTTTGCCAATTCCTCAGAAACAAAATTGATTTTTGCAGTTGGTAAGGTTTCTTGTATAAAGTTTACAAAGGTTAAAGTATTTTTATAAGCATCTGCAATTCGTTGATTCATAGAAGGCATTTGTTTTGCTAATATTTTATACTGAAGTTCTGTAGCTTCATTATCACAAAGAATTAAATGTTGTTCTATTTTTTCTTGTAAAGTTGTTCCATTTTCATTGGCAACACAATAACCAGCAGTACATTTTCCTCCACTTGGAAATTTAGAACCACTAGCATAAGAAATCGCTTTTACTGAAGAAAGAATAGCTTCTTCACCTAAAAAATGCACATTTGGGCAAAATGTTTGGTCTAAAATAAAAACAGGATCAATAGCAGTTTCTCCAGTTGAAGTTGTACGTTTTTTGCTTAAAACCGCTTTTAAATCATCTAAATTTGGGACTTCAACTCTTGGGTTTGTGGGGATTTCTGCTATGATATAAGGCACAGTATTTGTATTGGCAAGGTTTGTTAAAATATGGTCAATACTTTGTACCATATCATTGTCTCCATCTACAGGTAAATCTACCACTTCCACATTTTTAATACAAGCAGCAACTCGTCTTGCTTGGTCATTGGTGCCTCCATAACAATTTGGTGGAACAATAAATTTAATGTCTTTTCCTGGGTGATTTATGTTGGCATCATCTACCAAACCCATCATAATTGCATATTGCATAGACAATCCGCTTGAAGCTACTAATGGCAGTGTAGTAGTATTCGTAATCTCCATAATGGAGTCTAATACAAGTAATTTGTTGGCTACTTTTTCACTTGTTTTTTGAGTTTCAAAACTAGTTTCTCCAATAAGATTTTGTAAAGCAACCAAACAATTTTCTGGAGTCATGGCAATAGTTTCTCTCCTTCTTACATGTTGAATTTCAGAAATAAATGACTCGTTTTCTACACCATTTACTAATATAATACTTCCTAAATGATTATGAGTATTGATGAAAAAATCAATGTTTGGTATAATATTAAAATCAGAAATTGTCTCTTTTTCTTGAATAAAAACAGTACTTCCATCAAATTCACCCACTTTTTCGCCTTGCATTATTTTTTGGATTTCAAATTGATATCCATATACCTTTCTTAAAACTTCAGTGTCAAAAAAGTTGGGTAAAGTATCTGTATAAAGAATTCTTGTTTTTTTATTGGCTAACAAGTTCTTTCTCAAAATTGCGAATACAGGAATGGTTTTAGAATCGAAACTAATCACATTTTCTGCTGGTAAATGTTGCAAGTTGGCAACTACCCATTCTAACACACAAGATAATGGGTGTCCTAAACGTATATAATCGTAAGCAGTAGGTAAATCAGTCAATGCAGAAGTTGTGGTAATTTTTCTATTATATAAAGTTGTAAACTGCTCTAAAAACTGACTTTTAGCCAACTTTTCTTCATAAATATCAAGTCTATGTGTGGTTAGGTTTAGCCAGTTTTTTGGCATATTTACCAATACTTTTTTTATAAAATTTTGCATGTATATTAAAACTTTTTTTGCCTTGTAAAGATACATTTATTTGGTATCTATAAAATGTTAAAGAATGTCAAAATGGACTTGTTACTTAAAGGAGAAATTTCTCTATTTTTCGACTTTTATTAAAGAATATGAAAAATAGTATGATACTACTATTTGATATTATCATAGATAATCGATTATTTCTAGAATAAAAAAAGTTCTCGA
The DNA here is from genome assembly GCA_965656305.1 of Polaribacter sp. Taxonomy (GTDB): domain Bacteria; phylum Bacteroidota; class Bacteroidia; order Flavobacteriales; family Flavobacteriaceae; genus Polaribacter. The sequence goes on from CBFHKA010000017.1 coordinate 24,402, forward strand.
TAAAAATTTTTCATTCTTCAAAATTCACTCGAACTGACAGTTATTGAGATTTCTCCTCCTTTGTCGTTCGAAATGACACTAGTGAGTTTGTATAGAAAATGTTAAATTAAAAATTAAAATGTCATTCAGAAATGAGAGAAGAATAAACGATTGAGGAATCTCTTTTCATTCTATTATCATCAATGAAAATATTAAAAACCTAAAGAAAATAATAAAAGTAAGAATTTTGTTAAAAAAACAATATCCTACAAATTAAATAGACATCGTATTTTGAAACAGGTTAAAAAACTGTAAATCAATAAAATAAGTATTCTTTTAAGAGTTGGATATAATAGGGTTAAACCTTACCATACGCCCAAAAACAGATATAAACCTTATTTTTGATAGCTGATACCTAATCATATCAATAAATAATAAGAAAAATGGCAAAAACATTATTTGACAAAGTATGGGATTCGCACGTTGTTCGTCAAGTTAAAGACGGACCAGATGTGTTCTTTATAGACCGTCATTTTATCCATGAAGTTACGAGTCCAGTAGCTTTTTTAGGATTAGAAAGTAGAGGAAACAGTGTTGTATATCCAGAGCGTACATTTGCAACTGCAGACCACAACACACCAACTATAAACCAACATTTACCTGTTGCAGATCCATTATCTGCAAATCAGTTAGATGCTTTAGAGAAAAATGCTGCAAAACACGGTATTTCTCACTGGGGATTAGGAGATGTAAATAACGGAATTGTTCACGTTGTTGGACCAGAAAACGGAATTACGTTACCTGGAGCAACTATTGTTTGTGGAGATTCTCATACATCTACTCATGGAGCTTTTGGTGCTATTGCATTCGGAATTGGAACAAGTGAAGTAGAAATGGTATTGTCTACACAATGTATCATGCAACCAAAACCAAAATCAATGCGTATCAACGTAAATGGTAAATTAGGTTTAGGGGTTACGCCTAAAGATGTTGCTTTGTACATTATTTCAAAACAAACTACATCTGGAGCAACTGGATATTTTGTAGAATATGCAGGTGATGTTTTTGAAGACATGACTATGGAAGGACGAATGACAGTTTGTAATTTGTCTATAGAAATGGGAGCAAGAGGAGGTATGATTGCACCAGATGCTAAAACTTTCGAATATTTAAAAGGTCGTTCTCAAACTCCTAAAGGAGCAGATTGGGATAAGGCTATGAATTATTGGGAAACTTTATATACAGAAGAAGGTGCAGAATTTGATGTAGAATTCAATTATGATGCATCTGATATTGAACCAATGATAACTTATGGTACAAACCCAGGAATGGGAATTGGTGTATCTAAATCTATACCATTAGCAGAAAATGTTGAAGGTGGAGTAGAAACTTACAAAAAATCTTTAGGATATATGTCTTTTAGCGAAGGCGATGCTATGATTGGTAAAGAAATAGACTTTGTATTCTTAGGTTCTTGTACAAATGGAAGAATAGAAGATTTTAGAGCATTTTGTTCTATTGTAGAAGGAAGACAAAAAGCAGACAATGTTACTGCTTGGTTGGTTCCAGGTTCACATAAAGTAGTAGATCAGATTCAAGCTGAAGGATTAGACAAAATAATTACTGATGCAGGTTTTGTATTAAGAGAACCAGGTTGTTCTGCTTGTTTGGCAATGAATGATGATAAAATTCCTTCAGGAAAATTATCAGTTTCAACATCAAACAGAAACTTTGAAGGAAGACAAGGGCCAGGTTCTAGAACATTACTAGCTTCTCCATTAGTTGCAGCAGCATCTGCAGTAGAAGGAGTTGTTACGGATCCAAGAACAATTTTAAACGCTAACGCTTAATAAAGAAAACAATGGCTTACGATAAATTTGACGTACTAACAAGTACAGCATATCCATTACCAACAGAAAATGTAGATACAGATCAAATAATTCCTGCTCGTTTCTTAAAAGCAACTGAGCGTAAAGATTTTGATATCAATTTTTTTAGAGATTGGAGATTCAATCAAGATGGAACACCAAAAGCAGATTTTCCTTTAAACAAAGAAATTTATGCAGGTTCTAAAATTTTAGTAGGAGGTAGAAACTTTGGTTCTGGTTCTTCTAGAGAACATGCAGCTTGGTCTGTATATGATTTTGGATTACGCTGTGTAATTTCATCAGCATTTGCAGATATCTTTAAAAATAACTGTTTAAACGTTGGTGTATTACCAGTTCAGGTTTCCCCTGAATTTGCAGATACTTTATTTGCAGCAATTATGGCTGATCCAAAAACAGAAATAAAGGTTGATTTACCAAATCAGACAGTTACTTTAGTAGCAACTGGAGAATCTGAATCTTTTGTAATCAATGCTTACAAAAAAGACAATATGTTAAACGGTTTTGATGATATTGATTACTTAAAAAACATCGAAAACGAAATTTCTGCTTTTGCTGAAACAAGACCATTTTAAGAATACTTTTAAGGTTGATGTATGGCAAGTAGAAAGATTGAAATAATGGATACGACACTACGTGATGGAGAACAAACATCAGGAGTGTCGTTTTCAGTTTCCGAAAAATTAACAATTGCTAAATTATTACTTGAAGAATTAAAAGTAGATCGCTTAGAAATTGCATCTGCTAGAGTTTCTGAAGGGGAACTGCAAGCAGTAAAAAAGATTACTTCTTGGGCAGCTGAAAACAATTTTTTAGAAACTATTGAGGTTTTAACTTTTGTTGATGGAGGAAAATCTATTGACTGGATGATAGCATCTGGAGCAAAAGTCCAGAATTTATTAACCAAAGGTTCTTTAAATCACTTAACACATCAACTTAAAAAAACACCAGCACAACATTTTGCAGATATCAAAGCTAACATTGAATTAGCTGAAAAAAATGATATTAAAACGAATGTTTATTTAGAAGATTGGTCTAATGGAATGCGTAATTCTAAGGAATATGTTTTTGAATATTTAGATTTTTTAACTACTCAAAATATTGAGCGTGTTTTATTGCCAGATACTTTAGGGGTTTTAACACATACTGAAACTTTTGATTTTATATCAGAAGTTCGTCAGAAATACCCAAATATTCATATCGATTTTCATGGTCATAATGATTATGATTTAGGTGTAGCCAATGTTATGGAAGCTGTAAAAGCTGGTGCAGATGGTTTACATTTAACCATAAATGGAATGGGGGAACGTGCAGGAAATGCGCCAATGGCAAGTGTAATTGCAGTAATTAATGATTTTTTAAGTGATGTAAAAATTACTGTTAATGAAAAAGCATTAAATAAAGTAAGTAAGCTTGTAGAAACCTTTTCAGGGTTTAGAATACCAGTAAATAAGCCAGTTGTAGGTGCCAATGTTTTTACACAAACTGCAGGAATTCATGCAGATGGAGATAATAAAAACAATTTGTATTTTAATGATTTAATGCCAGAACGTTTTGGTAGAAAACGTAAATATGCATTGGGTAAAACTTCAGGAAAAGCGAATATTCAAAAGAACTTACAAGACTTAGGCTTGAGTTTGAATGATGAAGAACTTAAAAAAGTTACCCAAAGAATTATTGAATTAGGAGATAAAAAAGAAGTCGTATCTCAAGAAGATTTACCTTACATTATTTCTGATGTTTTAGACAGTGACACAATTGAAAAACGAGTTGTAGTTGAAAATTATGTATTAGGTCACGCTAAAGGAATGAAACCATCAACTACTTTACAATTAAAAGTTGAAGGTGTACAATATGAGGCACATGCACAAGGAGATGGACAATTTGATGCGTTTATGAATGCATTAAGAAAACTCTATAAAAGACATAGTAAAAAAGATTTACCTTCTTTAATAGATTATGCAGTAAGAATTCCACCAGGAAGTAATTCTGATGCTTTGTGTGAAACAATTATTACTTGGAAAAGAGAAGAAAAAGAATTTATTACACGTGGTTTAGACTCAGATCAAACAGTATCTGCAATTAAGGCCACTGAGAAAATGTTGAATATCATATAAAAGTTGGAAGCATGAAGTAGGAAGCCTGATGACAAAAGTAGGAGGTAAGAAAACAATATTGTTCTAGTAACAAAGTTTCAATTCTATCAATGTTATCTTCAAACTTTATTCACTCAACTTCAAACCAAAATAATTAAAAACAATGAAATTAAATATCGCATTATTAGCAGGAGATGGAATTGGTCCTGAGGTAATTGACCAAGCAGTAAAAGTATCTGATGCAATTGCAAAGAAATTCAATCACGAAATTAATTGGAGACCAGCTTTAACAGGAGCAGCTGCAATTGATGCAGTTGGAGAACCTTATCCAGATGAAACCCACGAAATTTGTGCATCTTCTGATGCAGTTTTATTTGGTGCTATTGGACATCCTAGATTTGATAATGATCCTTCTGCAAAAGTTCGTCCTGAACAAGGATTATTAAAAATGCGTAAAAAATTAGGTTTATTTGCTAATGTAAGACCAACATTTACTTTTCCTTCTTTGTTAGATAAATCTCCTTTAAAAAGAGAAAGAATTGAAGGAACTGATTTGGTTTTTTTACGTGAGTTAACAGGAGGAATCTACTTTGGTGAAAAGGGTAGAAGAGATGAGGGTGAAACTGCTTTTGATAATTGTGTATACACAAGAGCAGAGGTTCAAAGATTGGCAAAAAAAGGTTTTGAATTAGCAATGACACGTGGTAAGAAATTATGTTGTGTAGATAAAGCTAATGTTTTAGAAACTTCGAGATTATGGAGAGAAACTGTGCAAGCAATGGAAAAAGACTATCCAGAAGTTGAGGTAGCTTATGAATTTGTAGATGCAGTAGCTATGCGTTTAGTTCAATGGCCTAATAGTTATGATGTGTTGATTACAGAAAACTTATTTGGAGATATTTTAACAGATGAAGCTTCTGTAATTTCTGGTTCTATGGGATTAATGCCAAGTGCATCTTTAGGAGCTGAAATTGGTTTATTTGAGCCAATTCACGGTTCTTATCCACAAGCTACAGGGTTAAATATAGCAAACCCAATGGCAACAGTTTTATCTGCAGCAATGATGTTTGAAAACTTTGGTCTACAAGCAGAAGGAAAAGCAATTAGAGATGCTGTAAACAGTGCTTTAAATAAAGGAATAGTTACTGAAGATTTAGCTGATGGAGGTAAAGCTTATGGAACTTCTGAAGTAGGTGATTGGTTAGCTGAGAATATCTAATCATTTTTTATTTCTGAAATTTATTAACCTGTTAGTTTTATTTCTAGCAGGTTTTTTATTTCTTAAAATTTGTTAAATATTTAACTAACGTATAAAAAAGCATATATACAAAAGGAGTAGCTGAGTTGAAAGTGCTGAATTTCTAAAGTTGATTTTTTGTTTTAATATAATATAAATAGCTCTCAAAACTTGAGAGTTATTTAAGTGTGTATAACATCCTCAATTTGATTGAGTAAATCTTGAGGGTCAAAAGGTTTAAAGATAAAACCATTCATTCCACAATCACTGATTTTGTCTTTTACTTCCATAAAAACCGATGCAGAAAGTGCTAAAATAGGTACTTTTTTGTTAAACTTTCTAATTTCTTTAGAGGCTGTATAGCCATCCATAATTGGCATTTGAATATCCATTAAAACAACATCGTATTTACCTTTTTTTACCATGTTTACAGCAGATAAACCATCATAAGCTACTTCTACACTTAAATTTACTTTTTCAAGAATCTGTTTACCAACCATTACGTTAATTTCATTATCTTCAACAAGCAATGCTTTTTTTTCTTTAAAATCATGTATTTTAATGTTGTTCTTTTTTTCTAATTCTTTTTTTGATGCAATTTTTAAACTAGCTTGAAAATAAAAACGACTTCCTTTGCCTATTTTACTATCTATTTTAACATCAGAACCCATAGCTTTAACAATACTTTTTACAATTGGTAAACCTAAACCTGTGCCACCATATAAACGATTTGTTGAACTTGATGCTTGTGTAAAAGCTTCCCAAATTGTCTCATGTTTGTCTTCTGGAATTCCGATACCTGTATCTATTATTTCTGTTAACAAATCGAGGGTTTCTGCAGTTTGATTTACTTTTCTTATTCTTAAGGTTACACTTCCTTTTTCGGTAAATTTTATGGCATTTGTAACTAAATTATTAATTACCTGATTAAATCGAACAATGTCTAACCAAACCACAGGAATATCATCATCAATATCTATTTTCATAGTAATTCCTTTACTGATACAGGAAGCTTCATGCACTTTTTTAATTTGTTTTATTGCAGCAGTTAAATCAACAGGAATGTTGTCTAATTCAATAGAAGTAGATTGCATTTTACTAAAATCTAGCACATTATTTAGTAAGTTTAATAGTATTTTACCTGAATAATTCAGTGCGTTTATATTATCAATTTGGTCTTTTCTTGGATTGTTATCACCTAAAATATGAGAGAGTCCAATAACAGCGTTTAAAGGAGTTCTGATTTCATGACTCATTGTACTCAAAAAATTTGATTTTGCATTAGATGCTTCTAAGGCTTCTAACTCTTTATCGTGAATTCTGTTAAAGTATTTTGCATTAATAACTAAGAAATAAATAAGCATAAATATTACTAACGATATTGCACTAGGAATAACAATTGGATAGATAAACTCTTTAGCAATAATTGGATCTAATTTTTTAGTAGTAAACAAATTGTAATCAGTAATAAAAAGTAAAACCCACAGTATTAGAGGTAAAAGCGTAAAAGCAATTACATACAAACGTTCTTTTCTAAAAGAGAACATAACAAAGGGCAAACCAATATTAAAGAGGTAAATAAATTCTACACTACCATTTTTACCAACATAAGATGCTATTACTGCAATACCAATACTACTAGTAAGTAAGTAAATAAATCTTGCTAGAGAAAGCTTTTTGATTTTTGCAAGATATGCAGCTAAAACATAAGCTAAAATATTGATAGCATTATAGTTTCTTAGCCAAATAAAATTGAATTTATCAGAAATTATAGTACAAAGTATTGCAAATCCTATATTTACTATGGCTATAGTAAATACTAGGTTTAATCTTCTTTGTGAAACTTCAGTCATGTTTTTAATATATTATAGCTTCTTCAATTTTATCTAGCAAAACTCTAGGGTTAAAAGGTTTGTTGATAAAACCATTCATACCACTTTCGTTAATCTTATCTTTTATTTCCATAAAAACAGCCCCAGAAAGAGCTAGAATTGGAATATCATTATTGTGTTTTCTAATTTCTACTGCTGCTGTATAGCCATCCATAATTGGCATTTGAATATCCATCAAAACAATATCAAAATCTGTTTCTTTTATTTTATTTACAGCAGTTAAACCATCTGTAGCAGTTGTTACAATAAGTTTTTCTTTTTCAAGAATTTGTTTACCAACCATAATATTAATTAAATTATCATCAACCAATAATACTTTTTTGCCTACAAAATTTCTACTCTTTTTTTCTGATGCTTTATGGACATCTTGTTCTAGAGCTATTTTTAAATCGATATCAAAATAAAAGCGACTTCCTTTTTTTTCTTTACTTAAAACTTTAATTTTCGATCCCATTGCTTCTACAATGCTTTTTACAATGGGTAATCCTAAACCTGTACCTCCATAAATACGATTTGTAGTACTAGAAGCTTGAGTAAATGCATCCCAAATTTTTTCTTTTTTGTCTTTTGGAATTCCAATACCAGTATCAATAATCTCTGTATAGAGGTTTAATGTTTCTTTGGTAACTCTTCTTTTTCTAATTCTTAAAATAATTTTACCTGTGTCTGTAAATTTAATAGCATTAGATAGAAGGTTATTTATAACTTGATTATATCTAACAATATCTAGCATTACAATAGGAATGTTTTTATCTATTTTTAATTTTAAAACTATTCCTTTTTTTAAACAAGAAGCTTCATGGATTTTTTTAATTTGTTTAACAACAGCTGAAATATCTGTAGGAATATTGTCTAACTCTATTGAAGTAGATTGCATTTTACTAAAATCTAACACATTGTTTAGTAATTCTAATAGTATTTTTCCAGAATAGTTTAAAGCATCAATATTTTCTACTTGGTCTTCTCTTGGATTATCTTTACTTAAAATATGTGAAAGTCCAATTACTGCATTTAAAGGAGTTCTAATTTCATGACTCATTGTACTTAAAAATTGAGATTTTGCATTGGATGCCTCTACTGCATCATGTCTATTAATATGAATAGAAGATAAAGTAACAAAGTTTAAGTATGAATAATACATTATATGAAACGTCACTAAACAAAGTGTACCAATAATTGTTAATGGGTAAATAAAATTTGAGGCACTTTCTACTGCTACTTTTGAAGTAGTAATTAAATTAAAATTAGTTAAATAGAGTGTAAACCAAAGTGAAATAGGAATCAAAGAAAAAAGAACCATTTTAAATTTTTCACGTTTGTATGAAAAAGTAAAAAAGGGAGACCCTAAAGCAAACATAAACATAAATTCAATACCTCCTTCTTGTCCTACAAAAGAAGAAGTTATAGTTATACTAATGTTTAGCGCAATGTAAAATAGTATTCTAGATGCTTCTAAATTTTTTCTGTTTATGGCTAGAAAAGAACAAAAAATATAGATTGGAATACTTGAAAGATGAAAATAAAATAAAACATCTAGATTAAATTTTTTTGCCATCAAAGCGAATATAAAAATAATACATACAGTTATTAAGGAGATAGCATGTATAATTTGAATACGTCTGAGGGAGAAATCGAACATTAAATAATATTTTATATACTAAACTTAAATATACAAAAACTATACTTAAAATAATTAAATAATTAATTATTTTTAATAGCATCTTCTATTTGGTCCAACAAGTCTTGTGGGTCAAAAGGTTTAAATATAAAGCCATTCATACCACTTTCTTCCATTCTGTTTTTAACCTCCATAAATACAGATGCAGAAAGCGCAAAAATAGGGATATATTTATTAAACTTTCTAATTTCTTTAGAAGCTGTGTAACCATCCATAATTGGCATTTGAATATCCATTAAAACAACGTCAAAATGTTTTTGTTTTACCATATTTACAGCGGTTAAACCATCTCTAGCTATTTCAACTTTTAGGTTGGCTTTTTCTAAAATTTGTTCTCCAACCATTACATTAATTTCATTGTCTTCTACTAATAAAACTTTTTTTCCATCAAAATTATGCACTCTTTTTTCATAGGTATTATTTAAATCTTTTTCTGATGCAATTTTTAAATTAACTTGAAAGTAAAAACGACTACCTTTTCCAATTATACTGTCTATTTTTACCTTAGCACCCATAGATTCAATAATGCTTTTTACAATTGGTAATCCTAAACCTGTACCACCATATAAGCGATTTGTTGTAGTAGATGCTTGTGTAAAAGCTTCCCAAATGGTTTCTTGTTTGTCTTCTGGAATACCTATACCTGTATCTATAATTTCTGTTAATAAATCTATATTATCTTTTGTTTGATGTACTTTTTTAATTCTTAGTATTACACTTCCTTTTTCTGTAAATTTAATCGCGTTTGTAACTAAATTATTAATTACTTGATTAAATCTAACAATGTCTAACCATACATAAGGAATATCATTATCTATTTCTAAATTCATAGTAATTCCTTTTTTAATACAAGAAGCTTCATGAACTTTTTTAATTTGCTTTATGGCAGCAGATATATCAATAGGAATATTATCCAATTCTATATTGGTTGATTCCATTTTGCTGAAATCTAAAACATTGTTTAATAAGTTAAGTAATATTTTGCCAGAATAATTAAGAGCTTCAATATTTTGTATTTGATCTTTCCTAGGATTATTATCTCCTAAAATATGAGAAAGTCCAATAACAGCATTTAAAGGTGTTCTTATCTCATGACTCATTGTACTTAAAAACTTAGATTTTGCATTAGAAGCATCTATGGCTTCTTGTTTTGTTGAGTGTGCTTTTTTATTGATACTTGCATTTCCATAAGAATAAAAAATCAATTGAAATACTACTAAAAGTAATCCTATTGTTATGGAAACTGGATAAACAATGTTTCTAACTTTTGTAGCATTCTCTAAATCAGGATGCACAAATAAATTAAAATCTGTTAAAAAAAGAAGTAGCCAACATAAAACAGGAACTAAACAAAAAATGGCTATTTGGATTCTTTCTCTACTAAAGGAAAAAAGTATAAATGGAATACCTACAGCAAACATTAAGAAGAATTCTACGCTAGCTTCTTTGCCAAGAAAAGAAGAGACATAAGACACTGATAAATTAAAAAGGAGTATAAAAATGATTCTACCTATTTTGGGTAACCCTTTTTTTGATAGTAATGCTGCAATTAAAAATAAAAAAGTAGTAAAAAATAAGAAATAACTCAAACTTGTTATGTCTAAGAAAAATGTCATAACAGCCCAAAGGAAAGACAAAACAGCACAAGCAAAAGATGTAATGAATATCATTTTTTGTCTTCTTTTCGAAAATTTCCTGATGTTGCTATCTAACATTTTTAATTGATTAGTTGCTTAAATACTCTTCTAAATGGTTTAATAAATCTTCTGGTGTAAATGGTTTAAAAATAAAGCCACTCATACCACAATCTTCAATTTTATCTTTTATTTCACTAAATACATTAGCCGATAATGCAATTATTGGTGTTGTTTGGTTAAATTTCCTAATTTCTTTGGTTGCTTCATACCCATTCATAATTGGCATTTGTATATCCATTAAAATAATGTCAAAACCTTGTTCTTTTACTTTATTTACAGCTACTAAACCATCATGTGCAACTTCTACTTTTAATTCTGATCTTTCTAAAATTTGTTTACCAACCATTACATTAATTAGGTTGTCATCAACTAGTAAAACTTTTTTATTATTAAATGAATGTTCTTTTTTGTCATTTGCTACATTTGATTTATTATGTTCTGATATTGTTAACTTTAAATTAAAAATAAACCTACTTCCTTTGCCTTTAGTGCTAATTATTTTTACTTTAGAACCCATTGCTTCAATAATACTTTTAACAATAGGTAAGCCTAATCCTGTACCACCATAAATTCTATTAGTGGTATTTGATGCTTGTGTAAAAGCATCCCAAATTGTGTGTTGTTTTTCTTTTGCAATACCAATACCAGTGTCTTTTACTTCAAAATGAAGTGTAATGTCCTTTTTAGTTTGTTTTAATTTTTTTATGATTAATGTAACACTTCCTTTATCAGTAAATTTAATAGCATTAGAAACAAGGTTATTTATTACTTGATTAAATCTTACTACATCAAGGCAAACATTAGGAATGTTATCATCAATTTCTAAATTCAATGAAATACCTTTTCTAATACATGATGCATTATGTATTTTTTTAACTTGTTTAGCATCAATAGAAATGTCTGTAGGATTATTGTCTAATTCTATATTAGTAGATTGCATTTTACTAAAATCTAAAACATTATTAAGTAAATTTAAAAGTGTTTTACCAGAATAATTTAATGCTTCAATATTTTGAATTTGATCTTCTCTAGGCTCATTAACACCTAAGATGTGAGAAAGACCAATAACAGCATTTAAAGGGGTTCTAATTTCATGACTCATAGTACTTAGAAATTTAGATTTTGATTGTGATGCCTCTAAAGCTTCTTGTCTTTTGTTATTTATTCTTGCATAATACTTTGCTCCAAGTATAGAAAAGTAGATTAATTGTATTGTTACCATTATAAATGTACTAACAACAGAAATTGGGTATATAATATTACTAGCAATATTGATGTCTACATGAGTTGCTGAAATTAATTTAAAGTTGGTTGCAGCAAGAAGTATCCATAAAAAACCAGATAAACACGAGAAAAAATAAACATAAATTTTCTCTGTCCTAAAAGAGAACATAGAAAAAGGCATTGCTATAGCATATAAAAACATATATTCTACACTACCAGCTCTTCCAATAAAAGAAGCAGTAGCTGTAATACCAATATTTAAAAGGATAAAAAAAAGAATTCTTGATAAAAAAAGATTTCCTTTTTTACTTAAAAAAGCACAATAAAGATATATTAATACCGTGAAAATTTGATAATAAGCTAAACTATATAGGTCTAAAAAATAAGCAATTATACCAGAAAACAATGCTAAACCACCAGTTAATAAACTAACATAAAAGGTTAATTGAATAAGTCTTTGGGAAGCAGTTTTTGTTTTGTCTTCTGACATAGTTAAATGTTTAAAATTAATCTATCCCAAAAAAAATAAATAAATCTCTGGGGGTAAGATTATTTTAATAGCTCTGTTTTAAAAAGGTGTTTATACTTTGTTAAGTATATCAATTACTAAAATAGTGAAAAAAATTGAAATATTTATGTAAAAAATAAAAACTCTCAAATAATGAGAGTTTTTATTAAATATAAGTTGATAAAATATTTACTTAACATCCATCAATTCTACATCAAAAATAAGTGTTGCATTTGGTGGAATTACACCTCCAGCACCAGCTGATCCATAAGCTAGATTAGAAGGAATTACAAAACGAGCTTTATCACCCACTTGTAATAATTGAATACCTTCATCCCAACCAGAAATTACTTGTCCAACACCAACATTAAAATCTATGGGTTGCTTTCTTTTGTATGAAGAATCAAATACAGTTCCATCTAACAATTGACCTTTATAATGTACAGAAACTCCTGCACCTTTAGTGGCTTGTTTTCCATCACCTTTTTGTAAAACTTTATAACGTAATCCACTTGCAGTTTCATCATAACCAGCAGCAACAGAATCTAATAATTCTTTTTGCTTAGCCTTTTCTTCTGCTTCTCTTTTTTCTCTTGAACCTTCAAAGGTTCTAAAAGCTTCAACAGCATTAAAGTTTTCTGCTTCTTCACCAACTCTAATAATTTCAACAGACATATCATCACCTTGTGCAACAGCATCAACAACATCTTGACTGTCAATTACAGTTCCAAATACAGTATGTTTTCCATCTAACCAAGGAGTAGGAACGTGAGTAATATAAAATTGACTACCATTGGTTGCTGGTCCAGAATTAGCCATTGCTAACTTACCAGGAGCATCGTGTTTTAAATCAGGATGAAATTCATCATCAAATTTATAACCAGGATTTCCTGTTCCTGTTCCTTGAGGACAACCTCCTTGAATCATAAAATCAGGGATTACTCTATGGAATTTTAATCCATCATAATAAGGAGTTCCTTGTGCTTTTGCACTATTTTCTAAATTTCCTTCTGCTAATGCAACAAAGTTACCAACTGTTCCAGGAGCTTTTTTGTGCTCTAATTGTACTAAAATATCACCTTTTGGTGTTTTGAATTTTGCGTAAATTCCGTTGTTCATTTTTTATTATTTTAATCGTTGTTATATTAAAGTGATGCTAAAATAAATTCAGCATAAATTATTTTTTTGAATTTAAGATTGATAAGCCATAAGCCAATCCAATGTTTATATTAGATGAATTTACATTTCCAAATGGAGACCACATTTGTCCACCTGCAATATTAAAAGATAAATCATCAGTTGCATGATAATTAATACCCACAGTTGGTCTTACTAATACTCCTTCTCCAGAATCAACCCTTCCACCTCCAGCAACACCTGCAGCAGCTTCTAGAAATAAAGATAATCTATCGTTTGCAAATTTATTTGATCTAATACCTAAACCAAAAATTCCATGCGCATAACCACCAGATTTTCCTAAATAAGCAAAAGAAGCTTCACCTGCTATATAGAATCTCTTGTTAATATCATACATTATTTTTATTGCAATTAACTGTAAATCACTTGCTGGAATTCCAAATTTTGCAACATCAAAATAAGATTGATTTTGAGCAGCAATCTGAATACCTTGAGTTTTTATTGTTGATATCTTTTCTTCTGAAAAAGGGTCAGTAGTTCCTCCACTCAATCCATAATATTTTAAGCTAAAACCTGCAGTGTATGCCTGAAAACTAGCTATACCACCAATTGACCTATGATAACCTCCATGAGCACTTATACCAAACTTTTTGGTAAGTTTTATGTCAAAACCAGCATTAGGATATGCTGTTAAACCTCCTTCAGGAAAAATTCTACCACCAGCAGCACCAATTCCCATTTTTGCAAAAAAGTTTATATATTTTGTTTTGATAAAATTTTTACCAACACCAAAAAAAATATCCATAAAACCTGCAGTTAATCCACCATACATTGCGTCTGCATGAGCATAAATAAAGGTCTCATCTGTTAAATATCGCTGATATTCAAAACCTAAAATAGATAAAGTATGCTCTATAGGTTTATATTGTGGTGTAGTACTTGCATCAGTTCTTGAATTTCCAAATGGGAAAAAATAATCAAAAGTAATTTGCTGAACACTTCTTACAGCTGGTTTCTGCCAAAACTCATCCTTAGAATCATCATTAACCGTAAATTCTTTTTGAGCATTAGCATAAGAACTTGTTCTTACTGTAGTTGGAATTTCTACAAAAAATGAAATATTATCATTCTTTTGAATTTTTGTAAAAAAGTTCACATAACTATATTGTACTCCAAAAGAAAATCCATTTTTTTTGTACTGTAATCCTACATTTGGAATTAAAATTCCACCTCCACCAACTAAGGTTCTATAACCACCTCCACCACCAAAATGGACATTTCCATCAAAATACAAATTTTTATAAATTGGTAAGTTTACCCCTAAGTTCACACCTAACGTAAATAATCCTCCTTGATCTCCTGTAATTGCAGTATGAAAACCAGCTCCTGTATATAACCAATCATTTAAAGGAATGTTATAGTTTAAACCGACAAACCCCATTGTTGGTTGCAAGGTATAGTTAACTTGTTCGTCAGGTTGATGTAATAAAAGATAACTTAAACGAATACTATTATGAAGTTCTTTACCATTTAAATCGTTTAAATTATAATCTTGAGCAAAGTTGTTAAAGCTCAAAAAAGTAATTAATAAAAACAGTAATTTCTTCATAATATTATTTTTTGAATTCGCTAGTAAAATGCAATTTTACGGATGGATATTTACTCTGAGTCATTTGAATTGTAAATTCAGAATCTGCTAAAAACACCAATTGACCTTGTTTGTCTTTGGCTAAATAACGCTGTTTTACTCTTTTAAACTCTTTGAACTCTTCATTTTTTGGGTCAGTAGGTTCTACCCAACACGCTTTGTGAACACTTAAGTTTTCATAAGTACATTTTGCACCATATTCGTGTTCTAATCTGTATTGAATTACTTCAAATTGTAAAGCTCCAACTGTACCAATTACTCTTCGCCCATTCATTTCTAAAATAAACAATTGAGCCACACCTTCATCCATTAATTGATCTAAACCTTTGTACAATTGCTTAGATTTCATTGGGTCAGCATTGTTTACGTATCTAAAATGTTCTGGAGAAAAACTAGGTATTCCTCTAAAATTTAATTCTTCGCCTTCAGTTAACGTATCTCCAATTTTAAAATTTCCAGTATCATGTATACCTACAATATCACCAGGAAAAGACTCGTCTACAATTTCTTTTTTTTCAGCAAAAAAAGCATTTGGACTAGAAAATTTCACCTTTTTACCATTTCTAACATGTAAATAAGGTGAGTTTCTCTTAAATGTACCAGAAACTATTTTTATAAAAGCCAATCTATCTCTGTGTTTTGGGTCCATATTTGCATGAATTTTAAACACAAAACCAGTCATTTTGTCTTCTTTAGAGTCTACTAAACGTTCTTCAGCTTTTTTGGGTTGAGGTGAAGGAGCAATTTCTATAAATGCATCCAATAATTCTTTGACTCCAAAATTATTTAAAGCAGATCCAAAAAATACAGGTTGTAATTCTCCTTTTAAATATTCATCTTGATTAAATTCAGGATATACTTCACTAATTAATTCAATTTCTTCACGTAAAGTTTCAGCAGCAGTTTCTCCAACAGCTTTGTCTAACTCTGGGTTTGATAAATTATCAAACTCAACTCCTTCTGAAATCGTAGTTTTATTATCGCCTGCAAAAAGGTTTAATTTCTTTTCCCAAATATTGTAAATTCCTTTAAAATCATAACCCATTCCAATAGGGAAACTCATAGGTGTAACACGTAAACCTAATTTTTGCTCTACTTCATCTAATAAATCAAAAGCGTCTTTTCCTTCTCTATCCAATTTATTGATAAAAACCAACATTGGAATACTTCTCATTCTACAAACTTCTACTAATTTTTCGGTTTGAGGTTCAACTCCTTTTGCAACATCAATCACCACAATAACACTATCAACAGCAGTTAAAGTTCTAAATGTATCTTCAGCAAAATCTTTGTGTCCAGGAGTATCTAAGATGTTTATTTTTTTATTCTGATAGATAAAAGCTAAAACTGAAGTAGCAACAGAAATTCCTCTTTGACGCTCAATTTCCATAAAATCAGAAGTTGCTCCTTTCTTTATTTTATTATTTTTTACAGCACCTGCTTCCTGTATGGCACCACCAAATAATAATAATTTTTCAGTTAATGTAGTTTTACCTGCATCTGGGTGAGAAATGATACCAAATGTTCTTCTACGTGCTATTTCTTTTAAAAAACTCATCTACAAAATTTGAGGTGCAAAGATAGGTTTTATTCTATAATTTTTATAGTGATAGAAGTTTGAAAATAAGAGACGAATTTTTCGAATTTTAACACAGAGATTCACAGAAGAATTTTGCTGAGGCTAACAGAGAGTATGAAAAAAAAGACGACACGAATTTTAAATTTAATAAAAAATGTAAGTCTCTTGCGTTTTATCAAACAAACTGAATTTTTCCCTTTGGGGAAATGTCTGAAAGACAAAGGGGCTATTTACTCAATAATTTCAATAGTCATTCTAATATCTTCAGTTGGCCATTCATCAACACCAACATCAACTTTTGAAATTTTATCCATAGTGTCAAAACCAGAGATGACTTCACCAAAAACGGTGTGTTGATTATTTAAATGATGGGCACCTCTTTTACTGTGAACCATATAGAATTCAAAAGGATTAGATAACTTATTTGGATTTTTTTTCCATTGTCTTGCTGCTGCTACTGCTCCATATTTGTGTTTTCTATTGGGTTTAAATTCTGGTTGAATTCGATAATTACCATACAATCTTCTTTGTTTTTTGGTGTAAGTTTCATCAGAATTTCCTCCTTGAATAACAAAGTTCTTGGCAACTCTATAAATTTCTGTAGTATTAAAATATTTAATTTTAGTTAAGAAAATAAAATTGGCTCTATGAATTGGAACATCATTATATAGGCGTAATTTGATATTGCCAAATTTAGTTTTTATGATAACCTTTGTTTCTTTATTTTGCTTACCATATTCTGTAAAAAAAGCTTCAACATTATCTTTGTGCAAGCTATCCCAGCGTCTTTCAATTTTCTTTACTTTCTTTTTCTTTAGTGCTGAACTTGTTTCAGTATCTTTTATAGCATCCTTTTTAGGAGAATCACATTGATAAAAGGATATAAAAATGAAAAGTAAGAATAGTTGAAATAAAAGTTTCACCTGAGATTGAATTTTATAAACATCAAATATAAATCATCAAAATAAAAGAATAGAAAATTTTGATGATTTTATAGGATATTTAAGTTTTTAAGCTCTTTGATTGCATTATCTTTGTAAATATGGAAGAATTGGTAGTTTTAGTTGATGAAAAAGATAACCAAATAGGTTTGATGCCTAAGATGGAAGCCCATGAAAAAGCGGTTTTACATAGGGCTTTTTCAGTATTTATTTTTAATAAAGAAGGAGAGTTAATGTTGCAACAAAGAGCTGCTTCTAAATATCATTCACCTTTATTATGGACAAATACTTGCTGTTCGCATCAAAGAGATGGTGAAAGTAACTTGCAAGCAGGAAAAAGAAGGTTGCAGGAAGAAATGGGTTTTACAGCTGAATTAAAAGAGATTTTTTCTTTTGTGTATAAAGCTCCTTTTGATAATGGTTTGACAGAGCATGAATTGGATCATGTAATGATTGGAAACTATGAAGAAATGCCAAACATTAATAAAGAGGAAGTAGAGGATTACAAATGGATGCCATTAGCAGCTGTAAAAACTGATATTGAAAATAATCCTTCTATTTACACAGAGTGGTTTAAAATAATTTTTAAAGAATCTTATCAAAAATTAATAAATGCCTAAAGTTACAGTTCATAGAAAAGCACATTTTAATGCTGCTCACAGATTATATAGAAAAGATTGGTCTGATGAAAAAAACTTTGCAGTTTTTAATAAATGTAGCAATCCAAATTTCCATGGTCATAATTATGAGCTAATTGTTTCTTTAACTGGTGAAATAGATAAAGAAACAGGTTATGTATTTGACCTAGGAATTTTAAGTAATTTGATTAAAGCTGAAATAGAAGATTGTTTTGATCATAAAAACTTAAATGTTGAAGTTCTTGAATTTAAAAATTTGAATCCAACTGCCGAAAACATATCAGTTGTTATTTATGATAAGCTTAGAAAACAAATTCCTAATCATTTAGATTTAAAAATTACCTTGTATGAAACTCCAAGAAATTTTGTGAGTTATTCTGGAGTTTAATACAAGATTATTAAGCCTATTTAGAAGCTAAAATATTATCAGTTTTACTAATTCTTTTATCAAAATCAATATTTATACTATTATAATACTTAATTGATTTTGCCAATTGATTGTAATTATAATACGTAAAGTTTGTAAAATTTATTTTTCTTAGCAATTCTTTGTTTTGCTTTCGCATACTATCTCTAAATATCTTTTCTCCTTTTTTCAAAGAATTAAACTTTAACCAACCACCCATAAATAAGGTTTCTGACGAATAGATAATAGATATTTTTGGCATATTTCTTACCTCAGTTAAGTATTCAAGTCTTTTGTTGGCATAATTAAAGCCGCTTTTTGGATTTCTAACATAAACATGTACTAGAAGCCTATCTACATATTTAGATATTTTTTTAATTTCATGTCTGTAATATTTACCTACATACGCTTCAACTGTTACTTTGTGACTATTTTCTTTAGCCAAAGCTTTCATGGTCTTCAAGGAATTTAAAAAGAAGTTAAAGGTAGTTTTTCGATTACAGGCTTGTCCATTTTTTTTCAGGTAGTTTTCGCAATAATAACCACCATTTTTATTGGGTTCTTCTTTCCAATATTCGTATTCTAAATTATACGTATCAAACCTTTCTATAGGATTGATTCGAGACATGTTATAGGCATGGATTGCATTAATAAAAAAGTCTGCACTTTCTCCAGAACCTCCAACACCTTTTAGGCCATAATTTATTTTTGCTTTGAAAATAAATCGAGCTAAAATGTTGTTTTTGGTTTTGTCTGCCAATGGATAATCTCTATTGATTTTGTGTAAATCATATAGAATAATTTTGTCAAAGCCATTTTCAACTGTAAATTCTAATAAGTTGTTTTCTTTTTGTTCATTACCTAGTATGTGGTAAAATTGATCTACATATAAGATTCTGTTAGATCCGTAACTTTTGAAAATAATAAATAGCGTAATAATCAGAAATTTAGGGAGTTTCCTGTTCATACTTGGGGATTTTAGGGGTTCAATAAAGTACAAACATACAGCTTTTTTTTAAACTACCAAATTTGATATCATTTTATAAGGCTTCATTAATCCTTAAAAGTTTAAAACATATGGGTTTTAATATTATGGAACAATAGACTTAAGTGTTTTAAAATAAGCTGGTTAGTTTCTTGTGTAGTAGTAGTAACTTACTGATTTTTCTAGATAAGAATAGGTGTGATAACTAAATCCATCTAAATTCAATTTTTTCTTTAAATTAATGTTTTTAAGTGTCATTTCATCAAAAAAATGTTTTTCACTTTTCTCTAAACTATGAGATTTAAGCCAATATCCCATATGATTCATTCTTGAAGAAAAAAGAATTGAAGTTTTTATTTTACTATTCGTTTTTAAAAGATAAGCTAAACTTTTTTTGGCAGACGCATAAGATGTTTTTGGGCTTTTACCATAAGCCAGTATTGTTAAACCATCACAATATTTTACAATACTATTAATTTCATTTGATGTGTAAAAGCCTAGGTAAGCATCAATTTTTATATTGTGAATATTGTTTTTAGAAAGTTGTTTCATTTCTTTTAAATTATCTATAAAAAAGTTAAAAGAACCATTTCTATTACAAGGCATGGAGTTATCTCTCAAATAACCTTCACAATAATAACCACCATCTTCAGAGGCTTTTTTGGACCAATATTCGTATTCCAAATTATAGATATCAAATTTTTCTTCGGGTTTGTTTCTAGAGTTGTTATACAAATCAATAGTTTCTGTAAAAAAAGAAGCACATTCACCTGAAGCGCCAATATTCTGAATACTAAATTTGTTTTTAGCTTTTGCTATAAAATCTGATAAAATAGTGTTTTCTCTAGGATCTGTTAAAGACCATCTTTTATCTACTTTGTTGAGTTGATATAAAATTAAAGTTTTAAAGTTATTTTTTTTTGCAAATAATAAAAGTTTGTCTTCTTTGTTAGGGCTTCCAATGATAGTATTAAAGTCGTCTACATATAATGTTCTTTGGGCAAACATTATATGTGTTAAAATAAAAAGACAAAAAATAGAAGTTATCGTTTTTTTCAAATTTAATATAAATTATTCTTAGAACTTTTCCTAAATAGTTATTAGCATTATTTATGCCAAGATTTATGAATTAAAATTGTTGAGGAACTACGCACTAAATTTAAGGAATCTTTTTAAATTTTGGAGTAATAGTAGATATTTTAACTAATATTCGTTGTTTATATTATTAATTTGAAGTAAAATTAAAATGCCTATAGTAACAAGTATAATTTATCCATTTGCTTATTTATACTATTCATAAGTTTTTTATAAATGAAAGTTAATTCTTTTAATCTTAAATTTGTACTTTGAAAAACAGTTACTCTAAATAGAATTTATGAAAATCATAGCAATGATTCCAGCACGTTACAGTGCTTCTCGTTTTCCTGGTAAGTTGATGAAAGATTTAGGAGGAAAACCAGTAATTTTAAGAACTTACGAAGCTGCGTTAAATACGAATTTGTTTAATGAAGTTTTTATTGTGACTGATTCTGATGTTATTTTTAAAACCATTGAAAATGCAGGAGGAAAAGCAATTATGAGTCAAAAAGAACATGAATGTGGTTCAGATAGAATTGCTGAAGCAGTAGAAAATATAGAAGCTGATATTGTGATTAACGTACAAGGAGATGAACCATTTATTGATGCAGTTTCATTATCCAAACTAATTGAAGTTTTTAAAGTTGATGAAAAAAAAGAAATAGATTTAGCTTCTTTAAAAGTACAAATAACCAATCAAGAAGATATTCAAAATCCCAATAATGTTAAAGTGATAACAGATGTAAATAATCTGGCAATTTATTTTTCTAGAAGTGTAATACCATATCACAGAGATAAAAACGTTGATGTAAAATATTACAAACACAAAGGGGTTTATGCGTTTAGAAAACAAGCGTTAATCGATTTTTACCATACACCTATGACACCTTTAGAAGCTGCAGAAAAAATTGAAGCGATTCGTTATCAGGAAATTGGTAAGAAAATAAAAATGGTTGAAACAGATGTAGAAGCTGTAGGGATTGACACGCCAGAAGATTTAGAAAAAGCCATAAACCATTTAAAAAATGTATAAAAATATTAAGGTAATTGCATTTGATGCTGATGATACTTTATGGGTAAATGAAACTTACTTTAGAGAAGCTGAACATCAATTTGCAAAACTATTATCTAAATACGAAACCGAAAATAAAATTGACCAAGAGCTTTTTAGAAAGGAAATTGAAAATCTAAAGTTATATGGTTATGGAGTTAAGGGGTTTATCCTTTCTATGGTTGAATGTGCTTTGGAATTATCAAATTATCAAATCCGTCAAAAAACAATTGAAGCCATTTTAAATATTGGTAAAGAAATGTTAGAAAAACCAATAGAATTGTTAGATGGAATTGAAGATGTGTTAGGAAAATTAGAAGGAAAGTTTAAATTGATTATTGCTACTAAAGGTGATTTGTTAGATCAAGAACGAA
This sequence comes from Polaribacter sp., assembly GCA_965656305.1. GTDB lineage: Bacteria > Bacteroidota > Bacteroidia > Flavobacteriales > Flavobacteriaceae > Polaribacter. The sequence continues at coordinate 46,435 of CBFHKA010000017.1, forward strand.
AACTAGAAAAATCTAACTTACTGAAATACTTTCATCATATAGAAGTAATGAGTGATAAGAAAGTAAAAGATTATCAAAAACTAATTAAACATTTAGATATCAATCCATCTGAATTATTGATGATTGGTAATTCATTAAAATCTGATGTTTTACCTTTATTAGAAATTGGAGCCTCAGCAATTCACGTACCTTTTCATACAACTTGGGCACATGAGGAAGTTTCTAGAGAAGAGTCTTCAAAATCAGAATACAAAACACTTTCAAATATAAAAGATGTTTTAACGCTCTTTTAAATAAATAAACTAAATTTGCACTTTAAAATAAACAGATTATGGCAAGTATAAAAAACTTAAAAAAAGATATAAATTATGTATTAGGAGATGTTATAGAATATGCTCTTGATGTATCTATATTAAAGAATGAACCTAAAAAAGGAGATCAAATTATTGATGAAGCTATCGAAACTTTTGATGCTTTAATTGCAAAAGTGAATGCAAAGAATGTTGAGAATAAAAAAACGCATTACAAAGCAATCAATCAAGAATTAGAAACTGAAGCTAAAGGTTTAGTTGAAAAGATTAATAGTTTATAATTTTTAACAAATTTTAAACAAAATTTTAAGACCAACATCAATAAAATGATGTTGGTTTTTTTTGTATATTTGAGATATATACTAAAAGTATTTAGTGAACGTTAATTACATAAATAACCTTTACAAAATGGCAAGAGCAATGTTTGAATACAGTAAAACTGTATTACAAAAAGTGAGTTTTAATTCAGAATTGTTTTGCAAAGAGCTAGAAAAAGCAATAAGTAGATTGTTACCTTATGAGATAGATGAATTAACAATATGGTTAAAACAATTTACTGCAAACAAACCAGAATTATACGTTTGTATGAATTTAATTAAATAAAAAAAAGGAAGCAATTTGCTTCCTTTTTTTATGTCTAATCTTTATTATCAGGTTTCTTATGTCTGTATTTGCGCATCAATTTTCTTCCAAACTCCATTTCAGCAATTTGTAGTTTGATAATTTTTGCATAGGGTATAATTCCTTCAACTTTATCAATAAATTTTTTCTGAGATTCGTACAATTTCTTGTCTGTAAGTAACTTTAACGAAATTAACTTTTTTGCTTCAACTTCACTTAGAGTATCTATACTTTCTTTATTCTTTTTAATATTTTTCCTAAGGCTTATCCTGTAAGTACTTCTTAACGTATTTTGCTCTTTATTAAAAGCATTGTAAATAGGCCAAAAATTTTCTGCTTCAGTAGTAGTTAAATTCAATTGTTCAGTTAAGTAGGCAACTTTTAAAGCTTTAATTTTATCCCTTCCTTCCTTTTTCATTTGTGAATGAATAGAAAGTGTACAAAAAAGAGAAACACATATAACAGTGATTATTTTTTTCATAATTTTTAATTTAATTCATTTAATAAAGAAGTATTATCGATAGAATTTATATAATCCTCAATACTTTCATCTTTAATTTCTGTAAAAGAAAACTCATTCTCATCTAAAATCTCATCTTCTAAAATTTCAGCAATATCGTTTGTGTTTAATGTATTTGTATCTAGCCAATATTCTATATCATTATCAGAAAGAGCATCTAAGGTTAATTGCTCATTTGAGTTAAAAACAAAAGAATTTAAACCAATAAATAGTACAATAGAAGCTGCAGTAGCATAGGGTATTAATTTTAGAAATCGGTTTCTAAAATTAATAACTTTTGTTTCTTTTTTCTTTGTTGAAACTTGTGCTAATATATTATCTTCTAAACTACTAAAATAGGTTTCTGGAACTTTAAAAGCACTTTCTTTCTCAAAACTATCTTGCGCTATTTTTATAGCGATTTCTTCTTCTAAATTGTCAAAATAATTTGAAGGAGCAGAAAAACCAGACTTCTTGCCTGTTTTTTTGTTGATGAATGCAATGCTATTTTTTATTTCGTTTTCCATTAGTATTTAGACCTTAAAAATCTAAAAAGGTTTAATTTGTTGTTGTTTTGATATATTTTTCAATTTTCTTAACAGCATGAAAATATGAAGCCTTTAATGCTCCAATAGAAGTTTCTAAGATGGCTGATATCTCATCATATTTTAACTCGTCAAAATATTTCATATTAAAAACTAATTGTTGTTTTTGTGGTAAAGTAGCAATCGCTTTTTGTAAAATTACCTGAATTTCATCGCCAGAAAAAAATAAATCACTTTCTAAAGTACTTGCCAATTGTTGATGATATTCAGAAATATCTACATTTCTTTCTTTTGCTCTTTTATTAATGAATGTGATAGATTCGTTAGTGGCAATTCTATACATCCAAGAATACAACTTACTTTGTTGATTAAACTTGTCTATATTTTTAAAAATTTTTACAAATGTATTTTGTAATACATCATCTGCATCATCATGTACAATTACTATTTTACGAATATGCCAATACAAGCGTTCTTTATATTGATTAATCAATACTCTAAATGCTTTGTCTCTAGTTTTGCTGTTTTGAAGTTCTTGTACTAATGTAATTTCTTCTGTCAAAAAAACGTTGTTTTCTATAAGACATAAAAATACTAAAAAGGTTTAATTTAATTTAAAGAAAAACCTCTAGTTGAATCTAGAGGTTATTTTGTGTAATTTTGATATTATAAATATTAGAATAAAAAACTATCTTTTTACTCTAGATCGAGAGTATCCAAATAGCCTTTTTTGTTTTATAGTATCTGCTATTCCTTCTGGCAACATCTCTTCCCATCCTTTTTTTCCATCTAAAATCATTTTTAAAACTGTTCTAGAAAAAATATCTAAATTCTCTTTATTAAAATCATTGATGTTTACTAGCTTACCATTATGCTTAAAGAATTTATACAATTCTTTCATTCTAGGATGTACTTTTAAATTTTCGCTATCAATATATTCATCAGTATTTTTATCATGATATGGGTACATATATACCTTTAAATCTCTATAGAATAGTTTACCAAAAGCTTCTAAAATACCTCCACTTAAATTTCTGTAGTATTTTTCGTCAAAGATTTGAATCAAGTTTTGTACTCCCATTGTTAAGCCCATTCTTTCTTTAGTGAATTCACTAAAATACTCAACCAACTTAAAGTATTGTTGGAAACTTGTAATCATTACATTTTGTCCTAAAGAACATAGTAATTCAGCTCTATCTAAGAAATCTCTTTCATTAATTTTACCTTCAGAAGTTAAGTTGCTAAGCGTAATTTCAAAGATAATTTGTGTTTTTCTTTCATCAACTTTTTTCTCAGCCAAGAATAATTTTTTGGATTTTTCATACATATCCATATTTACCTTTGTAACCGGTCTAAAACTTCCACGTAAAGCCAATATGTTTTTCTTATATAATACTTGTGCAGGAAGTAAGTTGTTTCCATCAGGACCAAACATTACAGCATTTGTCATACCGTTTTTAAGTAATTGAAGACTCATTAAACGATTGTCTACATACATAAAACGAGGCCCAGAAAAATTAATCATATCAATTTCTAACTGGTCACTACTTAAATTATCATAAAAAGATTTTACTAAATCTTTTGGGTTATCATTTAAGTAAAAAGCTCCATAAATTAAATTTACACCAAGTACACCTAATGTTTCTTGTTGCAAACGAGCATCAGTTTCTTTAAATCGTAAATGCAAAACTATTTCATTATAACCTTCTAATGGATCTAATTGAAATCGAATACCTACCCAACCATGACCTTTAAATTGCTTTGCAAAATCAATAGTAGTTACAGTATTTGCGTAGCTGAAAAATAATTTATCTGGATGTTTTTGTCTACTCAAACGATCTTCCATTAAATCAATTTCATGACCTAACATTTTTTTCAAACGTGGCTGAGTAACATAACGTTTGTCTTCTTCAATTCCGTAAATGGCATCAGAAAAGTCTTTGTCATAAGCACTCATTGCTTTTGCAATAGTTCCAGATGCTGCTCCAGACCTAAAGAAATTACGAGCAGTTTCTTGTCCTGCACCAATTTCGGCAAAAGTTCCGTAAATATCTCTATTTAAATTTATTCTTAGTGCTTTACTTTTAGTAGTTGGAACACTGCTAATCTCTTGATCTCCTTTTAAAGATATTGCCATAAATAGGTTTTTTAAGTAGTTAACAAATGTAATAAATAAGAGTGCTATCAGTCAATTTTTATACTATTTTTGTTCTGATGAAAATTACCCAAAAACTGTTAAAAATTACCTTTCTTGGTACTGGGACCTCTCAAGGCATACCTATGATTGCAAGTAGCGATCCTGTTTGTTTGTCTGAAGACCCAAAAGATAATCGTTTAAGGTCCTCAATTTTGATTTCTTGGGATAATGTGGCTTATGTGATAGATTGTGGTCCAGATTTTAGACAGCAAATGTTACGTGAAAAAATACAGTTAATTAATGGGGTTTTTTTTACTCATGAACATGCAGATCATACAGCAGGTTTAGATGATTTAAGACCTTATTGTTATAAAATAGGAGAGATGCCAATTTATTTAAATCAAAGAACTCTAAAAAGTTTAGAACAGCGTTTTGAATATATTTTTAGTAAAGAAAATAGATATCCAGGAGCTCCTAGTGTTTTTCCTAATCTTATTGATAAATCTTCTTTCTTAGTTGATGAGGTTGAAGTGATTCCGTTAGAAGTAATGCATGGTAGTTTACCTGTAACTGCTTATAGAATTCAAGATTTTGCATATTTAACTGATGTAAAAAGTGTTCCAAATTCTGAAAAAGAAAAGTTGAAAAACTTAGAGGTTTTGGTGGTAAATGCATTGCGAATTGATGAGCATCCTACACATTTTAATTTGGAAGAAGCCTTAGAGTTTGTGGAAGAAATACAACCAAAAAGAACTTATTTTACACATATTAGTCATAAACTTGGTTTTCATGAAGCTGTTTCTGAAATTTTACCAGAAAATGTTTTTTTAGCTTTCGATGGTTTAAAAATTACTTCATAGGTTTTTATAATTTATTATTTAGTGTATATTTGTCTACAAGGCTATTGTTTTCAGAGCATTAGTTGATGATATTAAAGTCATTATATAGTAGATAAACCCAAAAAACCTATGGCAAAAAATCCTGAACAAAATAATGAATCAGCTCCTAATCAGCAAGTTGATAGTAGAATAGCTGCAGTAAGAGATCTTATATTTGGAGAAAATATTCAACAATATGATTCTGAATTTGCAGATGTTTATGATAAAATAAAAACATTAAAAGAAGAAACTAAAAAGAATTTATCGGAGTCTGTAACTAATATTGAAAACAAGTTAGCAGATTTAGAAAGTTTGGTAGATCATAAATTTCAAGATTTAAACGATGATTTAGATAAGAGGTTGGCTGATTTAGATGATGAAAAAGCGGATAGAAGAAAACTAGGAAAAGCCTTAGAAAAAATTGCACAGATGTTGCAAGAATAGATGAAAGAAACGACTGTAGATAATAATATAGACAATCGTTTTGAGCTGCTCAAAGAACTTTTATTAACAGACGACAGGAAAGAATTTGAATCTTTAAGAGACGAATTTATAAAAAGAAGTGAATTTCAAAAAGAAATTAAACCTGTTGTAGATGAACAAATTGATGATTTAAAGAGTAATTTCCCTCATCATTTTGGAGATCAAGTTACACAATCTATAAAAGTTCAAATTAGAGAATCACAAGACGAAGTTGTAGAAGCTCTTTACCCAATTATAGGTAAATTGATTAAGAAATTTATTGTCGCAGAAATTACAAAGCTTTCTGATAATATTAATGAAACTATTAATAATAAATTTTCAATAACACATATTATAAAGCGTTTATTTAAAGGGAAAAGAACAGATGCTGATGATGTTTTACAAGAAGTTTTTGAGCCTATAATTGAAGAGATTTTTGTAATTGAAAAAGATTCAGGATTGCTTTCAGGAAGTTACTCTAGAGGTAATATTGCTGATAAAGATATGGTATCTGGTATGCTAACAGCTATTAAATCTTTTGCAGAAGATGCTTTTTCTAAAGAAGCTCAAAATTTAGAAGATATAAAGTTTGAAACTTTTCAATTATCTATTCAAAATTTCAAAACGATTTATATTGCTATTGCTGCTTCTGGGGTTTTAAGTCCGGAGTTTAAAGACGAATTGCAAGATGATATCAATTCGTTAGCAGAAATTATTTTAAGAGATAGAAGTTATCTTTCTGATGAAGAAAGATTAAATAAATTAATAGCAGAAATACTTATTAAACCTGAATAAATATCCCCCAAAATGATTGCAAAAAAAGTTTTATTGGTTGGAAATTTTGGTGTTGGTAAAACATCACTAATTAGAAGGTTTGTTTTAAATGAGTTTTCAGAAGATTATATAAGTACAATTGGTGTAAGAGTAAGCACGAAAATTGTTAGCTTTAATAATGAGCAAATTAAATTATTAATTTGGGATGTTGCTGGTACTAGTGGCAATGAAAAAGTACCTAAAGCCTACTTTTTAGGCGCAAGTGCTGCAATGTATGTTTTTGATTTGAGTAGAGAAGAAACTTATCTAAATATAAAAAATCAAGTAGCAGTAGTTAAAGAATTATCTGGTTTAAATGATATTACTATTGTAGGTAATAAAAAAGATTTAGTTACTGAAAATGAAATAAATCAAATTATTAGTACTGTAGAAATTCCTATTGATTTAATTACAAGTGCGAAAGAAGATGAAAATGTAGAAGATGCTTTTATTACTCTTGCAGAACAATCTTTAAAATAAAAACCTTGACACCTCCAAAAATAGAAAACATATTTATAGAATTAATTGTTGATAATCAAGGGGTTGTTAAGAGGATTAGTGGTGGGAAATTTGCGTTTCAAGAATTTGAAATAGGTGAATCTGTATTTACATCTTGCCCATTTTTAATCGGTACTTTAGAATTATTACCTGTAAAGGAGTCTTTTTTAATTGAAGCAATGATTATCGTTTCAGATAATAATGAGTATAATGTAGATTTAGAATTGTTTAATTCTGAGGATGAAATTTCTATTCTAATTCACGATAGAACTGCTACTTATAAAACCATAAGTCAATTAAACCAAAACAGAAACGATTTGTTCTTTTTGAAAAGAGAAATTTCAGAAAAAAACATACAACTAGATCTTTTAAGAAAAGCTGCTGACAAAGCAAACGAAGAGAAAACTCGATTTTTAGCTATGATGAGTCATGAGGTTAGAAATCCTTTGAATGTTATTTTAGGGTATACTGAAATGATTAACAAAGAAAAAACTTCTCCAAAAATTCAAGAATATTTAAAGTATCTCACTATTTCAGGTAAAAATCTAAAGGTAATTGTTGATGATATTTTAGATCTTTCTAGAGTAGAAGCAGGTAAGTTGCAATTGAGTAATGCTCCAATAAGTTTGACTTCTATTATTGAGCAAATAAAGAATAACTACAAAAGTAGTCATGGAGATATAGATATAAAATTAGTTTTTTCATGTGCAAAAAATCTCCCTAAGTTTGTTTTAGGTGATGATGTTAGAATCTATCAAATACTTACTAATTTAATTAATAACTCTATAAAATTCACCCAAAAAGGTGCTGTAACCACAAATGTTGATGTGATTTCTTTAGAAGCTGAAAAAGCAAAGATTTCATTTAAAGTTACTGATACAGGTAGAGGAATGACCGATAAACAAGCTGCTACTGTTTTTGAGGAATATACTCAAAATGAGTTAAATGATAATAGGATTCATAAAGGAGCTGGATTAGGATTGTCAATTGTAAAAAGATTGGTTACAGCTATGAATGGTTCTATTTCTGTACAAAGTAAAGTAGATGTAGGTACTGTTTTTCAGATTGATATTCCTTTTGAAATAGATAACAATATAATTGTCGAAGAAGATAAAGAAGTAGTTATTGATAAAAACTATATTGAAGGTAGTAAAATTTTGGTAGCAGATGATAATTTTTTAAACAGAACTATTGTAGCACACATCTTAAAAAAAGAGAAAGCAGATTTTACCTTGGTAAAAGATGGAGTAGAAGCAGTTGGTGCTATGGATGATGTTAATTTTGATGTTGTTTTATTGGATATTAATATGCCAAATCTTACAGGAAAAGAATTAATGTATCACAAAGAAAACTACGAAAAAAGAAATTCTACAACTCCTTTTTTGGCATTAACAGCCAATAGTTCCAAGGAAGATGTAGAAGGGTATTATAAGTTAGGTTTTTCTGGTTTTATTCCTAAACCTTTTACTAGTACTCAGTTTACAGATACTTTAAATAAAGTTTTAAAAGGTTTACAATAATATTAGTTCTTAAGCTTTCTAAGAATAAAATTCAGCATACTTTCACCATTCGTATTGTCAATATTCATTTGAGGAATTAAAGCTTTGTAAGTGAGGTTAACTTCCTCAGCTTTGTCAATTAAAGCTTTTGCATGTAAAGGGTGGTGTAATGCTTGATCTGTGTTTATGGGCAAAGAATAAGGTTTATCTGCATTAGAAACATAGAATTCTGGATCGTCATTAGATATTAATTGTAGCATATCTAAATCAGTTCTATTTTGTAAAATTTCCATAGAATTTAATTCATCGATATTTTCGATTCCATAAAACTGAAGTATAGTTTGTTCTCTAGCTAATTTTAGTATAGCCTCAAAACTCAATCCTTGAGGTTTGTATTCATTAAAAACAGTATTATGCCATTCAGGAATATCATAATTGGCTTGTGTAGATAAAGCTACAATACCATTTACTCTTGTAGATTCTCTGAGTATTTCTTCACTATGATTAATTTGAGCCATATCATTGTTAAAACCAATCCAAAGACTTGTCCCAGCTCCAGCAGAAGCTCCAATTAAAAGCACTTTATCTTTATCAATGTTGTAGTCGTTAGAAAAGTGTCTAATGAATTGAAGTGCTCTTTTGCTATCATTTAAAGATTTAAAAACACCTTCAGTTTCATTAGTCTCAAGGAGTCTGTAGTTTATAGCTGCAAATGCAATATTTTCAGAAAGTAAATTGTCTACAAGGTTTGTAAAAAAAAAGTTTTTGTAGAGATCGCTTTTACTTCCTCCTACAAAACCACCTCCATGAATGTAAATTACAATAGGAGTTTTGGTGTCAGAATCTGGTGTAAACAAATCAAATTTATTTCTTTCGAATTCACCATATGCAATACTTTCTTCGAATTTTACATTGTCAGTGTTTAGATTGAAAGGTAGATTCTGAGTGTTTTCTTCTAGAGTTTGTTCTTTACTGTTGCTGCAAGAAAAAAATAAAATAGAAATGAGAAGAGGTAGTGTAATTTTATTCATTCTGATATTGTTTTTTTATTAGTCCTTAAAAATTGTAAAAATTACAAATATCAGTTTTGAATGTAACTATTTTTTTTACAAACGTTCTTCAATCCAAGATTTAAAACTGTAAAAATTTTGTGGAGCTACTCCATGTCCAACAGGATATTCAGAATATACATTTGGAAACCCTAAGTTATCTAAAAATGGCTTGCTTTTTCTTGCCCAATCTATAGGTAGTACTTGATCTACTGTTCCATGAGAACAATAATAATCTGTTTTTATTGCTGCTGAGATTTCAGCTGGTAAAAGTTCAGTGTTAATATAGCCACTCAATGCAATTATATGGTTTACCTTATTAGGGTAAAAGAAGCTTAAGGAGTAACTTAAAATCGAACCTTGGCTAAAGCCTAATAAGAATGTTTTATCAGGATTTGTATTGTATTTTACTTTAATTTCATCAATAAATACAGCAATTTTATCAATAGATATTTTAGCTTGTTTTAAGTCTGAAAATTTTCCATTAATGTTGTCAAAATTAATAGCATACCAAGCATAACCTCCAAACCCCATTTCATAAGGAGCTTGTGCACTTATTATGAGTAATTCTGCTGGTAATTCTTCAGCAAAAGAAAATAAATCTTGTTCATTACTTCCATAACCATGCAATAGAATTAATAAAGGTGGGTTTTTGCTTTCTATAGCAGGTTTTCTTACAATATATTCTAAACTCATATTTTAAATACCTCTAAACCAATTTTGAAAGTGTTCTCCAATAAATGGTACTTCTTTTTCTTCTCCTTTTATAGCTCCAATAAAACCAATTAACCAACAAATAAATATTAAAACACCAACAATCCATCCAGCAGTAGATCCTAAAAAGTCGTAAACTATATATTTGTTTATCATTGATGTTAAAAACAAACCAATCATTTGTCTAATATGAAAACTTGTAAAATAATTTTTCTTACTACTATTCATGATAAAAGCGACGATAGTGCCAAAAATAGTGATATAAGCAATAATTGCAGCGGTTTTTCCTTCGCTTACTGATGTGTTTTCCATAATGTTTAATTTAAAATTAATTGATTGTTGGCAAAAACTCCATATACTTTTCCTTTAAGTTTTTTATTAATAAAAGGACTGTTTTTAGAAGTTGATAAAATATGTTTTTTCGTAAAAATTATTTCTTCTGAAGGGTTGAAAAAAGTGATGTCAGCATTATTTCCTTCTTGTATAGTGTGGTTTTCTATCCCAAAAATTCTTTTAGGATTGATTGAAATACAGCTAATAAAATCTTCTAATTCTAAAACAGAATTTATTGCTCCAAAAGTACTTTCTAGCCCAATTACACCATCTTTTGCTTCACTAAATTCTACTTTTTTATGTTCAATATCTATTGGATTATGATCAGAAGTAATAATGTCAATCACACCATTTTTAACTGCTTTTTGTAAGGCTTTGCTATCTGCCTTTGTTCTTAGAGGTGGATTTGTTTTAAAGCTGCTATCAAAACCATGTAATTCATCATCAGTTAATACCAAATGATGAGCAGCAACACTACAAGTTACTTGTAAACCTTTCTTTTTAGCATCTTTGATTAAGTCAATAGATTTTGCAGTAGAAACTGTAGGAATATGTAATTTTCCACCTGTGTATTCTAATAAAAATAAATCTCTTGCAATTTGAATATGTTCTGCTAAAGCAGGACTTCCTTTTAAGCCTAATTTTGTGCTGTTTATGCCTTCGTTAGCTATCCCCTCTCCAGCAATTGCATTGTTTTTTGGAAAACTTAACACTAAGCCATTAAAGTTTTGTGCGTACAAAAGTGCAACTTTCATTAAGTTGTCATTCTCAACAGGCTTGTTGTAGTCTCCAAAAGCAATCGCTCCAGATTGTTGCATATCATACAACTCAGCCATTTCAATACCTTTGCTTTTTTGTGTTAAAGCAGCTATAGGATAGAGCTTCGTAACCGAATTTTGAGCTTTACTAATTAGGTATTCTACATCAGATTTAGAGTCAATTACAGGATTTGTATTTGCATTTACAGCTATTGAGGTAAATCCACTTTTAGCAGCAACTTGCAAACCATTTTTTATGGTTTCTCTTTCTTCAAAACCTGGTTCACCAAGAGAAACGCTAGTGTCAAACCAACCACAGGAAACATATAAGTTGTCTTTATCAATAATTGAGTAATTATCATTTACTTCAATAGAATTTGCAATTTTCTCGAACTTTCCATTACGAATTAAAATATCCTTTTTTTGAAGATGATAAGGACTTGAAGTATCTATAATTGTTGCGTTTTTAAGAAGGGTACTCATGGTTTATAGAATTTTAAAATCAAAATTTCTAAAAGCAAAGATACAATTGCCAAGGCTAAAAACCATTTCCAAAGCCAATGAACTTCATTTTTTTTGTTCAAATTATTAAAAACTTCAGGAATAGATGAAGAGAAATTTATATTATCATTTACTGATGTTAATGTATTTGTATCTAAAAAAGTTAATAAGCTTTCTTCTTTTGGCGTGTTAAAAGCGATGGTTTGGAGGGTGTCTTTTTTGTTGGTTATATGATAGAATCCAGACTGTAATGGATTGTTTTTAGTTGTGATACTTACTTTATTTTGAAAAGTTTGTTGAGGTGGAATAAACGATAAACTAGAGTTTTTAAGTGTTAGAATTTCGTCTTTTTCTAAATTGGTTTCAATATCAATTTTATTTTCATCATCTAAATAATAGTATAATTTGGAATGTTGAAAGCTTAATTTTCCAAAATTGTAAAAAACGGGCACTATTAAAGGTGAATTTAAGAAGTTACTATTGTTTTTTGAAAGCGAACCTGAAACCCAGTAAATTTTGCTGTTAGAAGCTTTTATTTGACTTATAAATGGTTTGTTGTTTTCAAAAGTGATAATGTTACTATTGTTTTTAGTAGAAATAGGGTAGTGACTCTTAACAATTGGATATTGAAAATTACGTACTTTTTTTGAAAACACATTTTTAAACAAAGGGTGATTAAAATTGATATTTGTTATTTTTAAAGTATCAGAAATTTTTGATAAAACATTTGCATTAGCAACTTTGCTTAAAAATAAATTATAAGATTGAGTTTCAATTTTTGAATTAGGAATTACAACTAAGGAACCTCCTTTGTTAGAAAAATTGAGAATACTTTTTGATAAGGTTTCTGGTATTTTTTCTAGTTCATTTAAGATGATAATTTGTTGTTTAGAAATTGTATTATAATTGACATTTTTTAAACTTGTTTGGGTGAAATTAAATTCGTCTTTAGTGTAGATTTTTGATAAAAAATTAGCATTATTTCCAATACTTAAAATGTCAATTTTTTTTGTGGTATTTAAACTGAAATAAAAGGTGTTGTCAAAAGCAAAAGTATCGCTAAAAGTAATGTTTATTTTTCCTAAAAATTCATTTTGTTTTTGAATGCTGAAGGGAATTGTTTTATTGGAGTCTCTTTCAATAGAGAAGGACTGTTTACTAATTAATTTTTTATCATTAAAAATAGCAATAGGGATGTTGTTTTTTGTCTCGCCTTGATTTTTAATAATAACATTTATTGTTAGATTTGTTGTGTTTGTACTATTGATAAAAACACTGTCGATAGAAATGTTGTTTTTTGCACTATTTTTTAGTTTTATACCTGAAAAAGCGTTGGTTACATTTGTAAATTCATTGTTGTAAGTATTCTGAAAATCAGATATTAATATATATTTATTTAAATCTTTACTTTTATTATTTTTAAAATGATCAATTTTCAATAAAATTCGCTTTAATTCAACTTTTTTTGATGAATTTTTAATGTTTAATAGCTCTTTTTTTAATTCATTATAAGTAATGTTGGCATTAAAAGTTGTGTTAGTTTGTAAAGAATAACTATCATTTTGAGCAGCATTTTCTATAATTTCTTGAGCAGCTATTTGTAATAAATTTCCTTTTTCTCCTTTAGAATTTGTACTTAAAGAATTGTCTAGATAGATAAAAGTATGTTGATTTATCTTTGTTTTTTTATCGCTAAAATAAGGTTGAGAAAAAGCTAAAATTATCGCTGAAAACAATAGCATTCTTGTAGCTAAAATTAATAACTTTTTTATACGTGAACTTTTTCGAGTTTGTTGTGCTAATTTTTGTAAAAAAGCAACATTAGTAAATGGTACTTTTACAAATTTTTGCAATTGAAAAAGATGCACTACAATTGGTATAATTAGCAGTGCTAAAAAGTATAAAATTTCAGGGTTTTGAAATTGCATTTTGTGTTTTAAGATTCATTCAAAAATAGGGAAATTTATATGATTTTGAGTGAATTTATTACACAGAGTTTTACAGGGGAATTTCTGAGATGCACAAAGAATTAAGTGCTAATTTTACGAATTTCAAGAATTACTTAAGGAAAGAATTAATATTTTTACTCAAGATTCGTAAGGAATATTTCTAGAATAATTTCTCCTCCTTTGGAAGAGTTAGAGGAGGTCTTTAAAACTTCTCAAAAACCCCTAAACCAAAAAGTGCAAAATCATATTTTACAGGATCGTTTTTGTCAAGTTTTCTAAGATTTTTATCAAGTTCAGCAAGTGCTTTCCAATCATTTTGTTTTCTAACTAATAATTTTAGTTTTCTTGCTACATTTCCAGAATGGACATCTAAAGGACAAGATAAGTTAGCTGGGTTGTGCGTTTTCCATATACCAAAATCGATACCAGCATTATCGTTTCTAACCATCCATCTTAAAAACATATGAATACGTTTTGCAGCAGAATTTTTGAGTGGGTCAGAAACATGTTTTTGAGTTCTTTGTTGATGAGGAACCTCAAAAAAAAGTTTTTTAAACTGATGAATTTCAGTTTGATAAGTATTAGAACCGTCTTTAATTGCTAAAGAGCTTTCTAATCCATTATGATTTTTATAAATATGTCTTAGAGATTTAATAAACTGTTGAAAATCAATATAATTAAAGGTTCTGTGTACAAAATTTTCAAAGGACTTTAAATCTGATTCTTGATGATTTACTACAAAATCATATGGAGAATTATCTAGTAATTCCATCATTTTAAAAGCATTTTTAATAATCATTTTACGATTACCCCAAGAAATAGTAGCTGTTAAAAAAGCAGCGATTTCGATATCTTCTTTTTTGGTAAATGTATGTGGAATCTGAATAGGATCAGTTTCTATAAATTTTGGATTGTTATAGAGAATAACTTTCTCATCTAAAAATTCTTTGAGTTCAGATTTATTCATTAATAGTTAAATAATTTTCCCATCTTTCATGGTCAATTTTCTGTCAGCCATTGTTGCTAGTTCTTCATTATGGGTAACTAATATAAAAGTTTGACCAAATTCATTTCGTAGTTTAAAAAATAGTTCATGTAAATTCTTAGCAGAAGCACTGTCTAAATTTCCACTTGGCTCATCAGCTAAAATAACTGAAGGATTATTAATTAATGCTCTTGCAACAGCAACTCTTTGTTGTTCTCCTCCAGAAAGTTCATTGGGTTTATGGTTAATTCTGTGAGATAATCCTAAAAATTCTAGTAATTCCTTTGCTCTTTTTTCAGCTTCTTTTTTAGATGTTTTGGCTATGAAAGCAGGAATGCAAACATTCTCTAAAGCAGTAAATTCTGGTAATAATTGATGAAATTGAAATATAAAACCAATATGTTGATTTCTGAATTGTGATAATTCTTTGTCAGAAAGGTTTTTAAGTGTTTTATTGTTGATAGAGATTTCAAAATCTTGTTCTTTTAAAGGTTTGTCTAAAGTACCTAAAATTTGCAGTAAGGTTGTTTTTCCTGCTCCAGAAGGACCAACAATAGCTACAATTTCTCCTTTTTTAATTTCTAAATCAACTCCTTTTAAAACTTCAACATCACCATAATATTTATGGATATTTTTTGTTACAATCATAGTTTGTATATCGAAACACGAATGTATAAAAAAACAGATACACTTTGGGTATATCTGTTTTTTAAAGTTGAGGGAAAATATTAAAAATAAGGTCAGTTTTTAAATAATAAATGCAAACCTTAGTTAAATAAAAGTGAGAAGAGTATTGATGTTATTTTTTTAAGAATAATTTTTATTAAAAATTCTTAAACTTTCATCTTTGAATTTGTATTTTTGTTTCCGTTTTTAAATCACGACATAGATGAACTTACACGAATATCAAGGAAAAGAAATTTTAAGCAGTTTTGGCGTTAGAATTCAAAGAGGAATTGTTGCTAGTAATCATAAAGAAGCTGTAGACGCTGCAAAACAATTAACAGCAGAAACTGGTACAGGTTGGCACGTTATTAAAGCACAAGTTCACGCAGGTGGTCGTGGAAAAGGAGGAGGAGTAAAATTGGCTAAAAATTTAGAGCAAGTAGAAAGTATTTCTAATGATATTATTGGAATGATGTTGGTTACACCACAAACTTCTGCTGAAGGTAAAAAAGTAAATCAAGTTTTAATCTGTGAGGATGTGTATTATCCTGGAGCTGAAGAGCCAGATGAATATTATATGTCTGTTTTATTAAACAGAGCAACTGGTAAAAATATGATTATGTATTCTACAGAAGGTGGAATGGATATTGAAACTGTTGCTGAAGAAACTCCGCATTTAATTTTTACAGAAGAAATAGATCCTTTATTAGGAATTATGCCTTTTCAAGCACGTAAAGTAGCTTTTAATTTAGGTTTGTCTGGAGCAGCTTTTAAAGAAATGACAAAGTTTGTTACTAATTTATACAAAGCTTATATTGGTTCAGATTCATCGATGTTTGAAATTAATCCAGTTTTAAAAACATCAGATTCTAAAATAATGGCAGTTGATGCTAAAGTTACTTTAGATGAAAATGCATTATACAGACATAGAGATTATGCAGCATTACGTGATTTACGTGAAGAAAACCCAATTGAAGTTGAAGCAAAAGCTGCTGGTTTAAACTATGTAGATTTAGATGGAAATGTAGGTTGTATGGTAAATGGAGCAGGTTTAGCAATGGGGACTATGGATTTGATTAAAGAATCTGGAGGAGAACCTGCTAACTTTTTAGATGTTGGTGGAACTGCAGATGCTGCAAGAGTAGAAACTGCTTTTGGTATCATCTTAAAAGACCCAAATGTAAAAGCAATTTTAGTAAATATTTTTGGAGGTATTGTACGTTGTGACAGAGTTGCACAAGGTGTTGTAGATGCTTATCAAAATATGGGAGATAAAATTACTGTGCCAATTATCTGTAGATTACAAGGGACTAATGCTGTTGAAGCAAAGCAATTAATTGACAATTCAGGAATGGAAATTATTTCTGCTACAGAATTTCAAGAAGCTGCAGATAAAGTTGCTGAAGTTTTAGGAGCTTAAAAATAGTAACTTAATTTAAATATATTGAAAACGCCTTACAATTTGTGAGGTGTTTTTTATTAAAAATATTTAATTTTTTAACTTCTTATTTACTCGATAGGTAGTTTCATAATACCCAAGTTTTCCATTATCAGCAATACTTTCTATAATAACTAGCATATCTCCAATATTATCATCGGTATAGAATTCTACTTTTCCAGTTCCGTTTTTATCTAAGGTAACATTTGGATTCCAGAAAACGGTTGAGCGTAAATCTGCAATTTCCCAATCATTTTTTGTTAAATTATCGTGTTTTGGTGCATAAAATTCTTTTTGAGGAGCAAAGCATGGCAATTTGTCTGTGGTAATTCCTTTTGTACCTTCCATAGCATACAATCCTTCTCCTGTATTACTATAAATGCTAATAAAAGCAAAATCAGGAATTACAATAGGTAGTCCGTCAAACACATTGTTTAGGTATTCACTAGAAAATTTTGGGTTTCTCATAATTTCTACACTTTTAACATCTTCAATAGGAATAGTTTGTATAATAGGATAGTCTCTAAAAGGTATAGCTTCACCATCTACTAAAATGAAAGTAAAGAAAGAATTATGAACATGAGCATAAAAAAAACTATCTCCCGAAACTATTGGAGGACTATCACGAGCAAAAGTAAAATCTACAATGGATGAAGGAACACCATATGTAGATGTAATTCCAAGGTTTGTACCAGGTAATTGTGTGGTTACTGTATCTTGTTCAGGCTTTTCATAATCTGATGTCATTACGTCAAAGATTCTAATATTATCAGGGTATTTAACTCTTAAAAGACTGTATAGACCAGACATCCATTTTTCATTCTTTTCTTTTAATTCATTATCTTCTATAATCACATCAGGTTCTCCATGTTTATCAATAATTTTTTTCTGTATGGGAGTAAGTAATCTTGTTTTTACAATTACTTCGTCTAGAGATTCTCCATTAGCACCTATATCAAAAGGATAAAGCTTTGCGTAACGTTTTCTGTTTTCTTTTACGTAAATATTGAATTTATCAGCAAGCTGTAATTTTTCTGTTTCAACAAAGTTTACTGGTAAAGGTTTGGGTTGTTTTATATTTACACTGTATTCTTTTTTTTTTCCTTTTTTGTTTGCAGTTTGTATAATGTATTCTAAATTTTTATCATAAATATCTTGAAGGTTAAAAGTAAATTTACCTAAACTATCTGCAAAAGCAACTGCAGCTTGCAAATTCTCTTTTCCTTTTGCAAGCAAACTCAGTTGTACTGTTTTTTTTCGTTTACGTTTAGTAAATTCTTTTACAGCACCAGAGATTTGCAATCCCTTTTCAGGGGCAATATCGAAGTATTTTTTTTCACCTGTAGGTTTGTATTTATAGTTACGCCAGCCTTGGGTTAATAATAAGGCATCCATAGTATAAAAGCGTTGGCTATTTTGGGTATCAAAATAAAAATTTGGATGTTCAATGTTTCCTTTTAATTCAGATTGCAATAAGAAATAAGAAAGTATATTACCACTTTTTAATTTCAATTCACCTAATTGTCTTTTATTTACGACTAACAAAGATGTGTTTTCTTTTTGAGTCAAACTATCATTACTCTTAACCTTAATATTACAAACTACCTTTTCTCTTTGTAGGTATTTTTTCTTATCAGTTTTAGTGGTTATTTGTAATCGGTTTGCTTGTTCTTTAAAATTAAAAACCAAACGTTCGCACATAGGTTGATGATAACTATTAAAAACGGTAAATGTTACAATGCCTTCAGGAAAGTTTTCTCTTTTAAAGGCCAACATAACACTTCCATTATTACATTGTACTTTGGTGGTTAAAAAATTAGTTCCTCTCGCTTGCGCTTTTATAAAAAGACTGTCTGATGTAGAAAAATTAGATCGTATATGTAATCTGAAAAAATCTTGAGAAGTTTTTGCTGTTATTGCATATCCTTTTTGATGAGCATCAGGGATTTTATATTTACGTTGCTTACTATCACCTGAAATTTCAGCATAATATGTTTTATTTTTATTAGGTTTTAATTGGCAAAACCCCATACCTAATTTGTTGCTTTTAAACTGAGTAATTATAACATCGTTTTCATCTTTAATCACACCTTTTACAGGAATACCTTCATTTTTATAATTTAAAGCTTTAAAGCCAATAATACTGGTAAGGTCATGAATAAGTTTACCACCTTCAGGAAAAAACTGCAAATCAATAAAATCTTTGTCTATGGCTATGGTTTTGCTAAACGAGTTAAACGATTTATAGTCAAAATTTTTCATTTTTATAGAGTCTAATTGGACTTCAATTTTGGCTTTTACGGTCTTTTCAGGCAATAGGTACTCTAAAGTGTATTGTTTATTATTGTCTTTTTTTAGTTGTAAAGTGTCTTTTTTTTCATCAAAATCTAACAATACGTTAAGTTTTCCTTTGAATTTAGGGTTGATAATTTTAGGAAATATTTTAGCAGACAGTTGTAGTTGCTTGTCCTTTTTTTCAGAAATAACGACTTCTCTAATAGGCTCTTGCTTTTTGATTTTTTGACGAGTTTTGTAAATATTAATGTATTTTTTACTTACAAAATTTGTTTTAAAGTTGTTGTTCCATTTGGTATATGCACGAATCATATACTTACCTTCAGGTAAAGGTCGAATTTCATTTAAGTCAAAAAAATTGTTAGTACTACCATCTTCTAATTTTAAGAGTTTAGACTCAATAATTTCGGAATTAAAATCAATAAGTTCTACATGTAAAACCTTACTTAAAATTGTAGGTTTTTGATTTACACTAGTTACAACTGCTTTAAACCAAATGGTTTGATCGCTCGTAAATACAGTGCTATTTAATTGTAAATAGATTTTTTCAGCAAAAGCAATTTTGGATATTCTTTTGAAGTTAGATTTTTCTTGAGCAACGATAGGACTAGTCAATGCATAAAAGAAAAATAAAAATACTAAGTAGTAAGTTATTTTTTTCATAAATGTTTTTTATAAAAGTAATAAAAAAGAATACACTTACAACTTCTCCTTCAAAACAGCAATTTCATCTCTCAATTTAGCAGCAACTATAAAATCTAAACCTTTGGCAGCAGCTTCCATTGCTTTACGTTTTTCTCTAATGCGTTTTTCTATTTCTTCTTTTGGTAAATATTGCAAATCTTGTTCTGCAGCAACTTGTTTGGCATTGTCATAATGATAACTAGAAATAGCAGATTTAGATAAAGTATTGTCAATTTTTTTGTTGATTTGAGTAGGAGTGATGTTATTAGCAGTATTATAACCAATCTGTTTTTCACGTCTACGCTCAGTTTCGTCAATGGTTTTTTGCATACTGTTGGTAATTTTATCAGCATACATTATTGCCAAACCATTTACATTTCTTGCAGCTCTACCAATAGTTTGTGTTAAAGAACGATGACTTCTTAAAAAACCTTCTTTATCAGCATCTAAAATAGCTACTAAAGAAACCTCAGGTAAATCTAAACCTTCTCTTAAAAGGTTTACACCAATTAAAACATCAAACAAACCTTTACGCAAATCTTGCATAATTTCAACTCGCTCTAAAGTATCTACATCAGAATGGATGTATCTACAACGAATATCTACTCTTGTTAAATATTTTGTCAGTTCTTCTGCCATTCTTTTGGTTAAAGTAGTGACTAAAGTTCGTTCGTCTTTTTCTACTCTAACCTGAATTTCTTCAATTAAATCATCAATTTGATTAATACTTGGTCTAATTTCTATAATAGGATCTAATAAACCTGTTGGTCTAATTACTTGCTCAACAAAAACACCTTCTGTTTTTTCTAATTCGTAATCTGCAGGAGTTGCAGAAACAAAAATGGTTTGCTTTTGTAAGGCTTCAAATTCTTCAAATTTTAAAGGACGATTATCCATTGCAGCAGGTAGTCTAAAACCATATTCAACCAAATTTTCTTTTCTACTTCTATCTCCTCCATACATTGCATGTGTTTGAGGTACAGTTACATGACTTTCATCAATGACCATTAAATAATCATCAGGAAAATAATCTAACAGACAGAAAGGTCTTGTTCCTGGTTCTCGTCCATCTAAATAACGAGAATAGTTCTCAATACCAGAACAATAACCCAATTCACGAATCATTTCTAGATCGAATTCTGTTCGTTCTTTTAAACGTTTTGCTTCTAAATGCTTACCAATTTCTTTGAAATAATCTACCTGTTTCATCATATCCGCTTGAATTTGATGAATGGCATTTTGTAGCACATCAGGAGAAGTAACAAATAAATTGGCAGGATAAATATTCAATTCTTCAAAGCTTTCTAAAACAGTTTGACTTTCTAAATCAAAAGATTCGATTTCTTCAATTTCATCACCAAAAAAATGCACTCGATAACCATTATCTCCATAAGAAGGATAAATGGTAACCACATCTCCTTTTACTTTAAACGTTCCACTTTTAATTTCTACCTCTGTTCTAGAATACAAACTTTGAACCAATTGATGTAAAAATTTTGTGCGAGAAATCAATTGATCTCTATGAATTGGAATTACATTTTTCTTGAATTCAGTTGGATTTCCAATTCCATATAGACAAGAAACTGAAGCTACAACTAAAACATCACGTCTTCCAGAAAGTAGGGAAGAGGTTGTGCTTAAACGCAATCGTTCAATATCATCATTAATCGATAAATCTTTTTCTATATAAGTTCCTGTTACTGGAATGTAAGCTTCAGGTTGATAATAATCATAATAAGAAACAAAATATTCGACTGCATTTTCTGGAAAAAACTGTTTAAACTCAGAATACAATTGTGCTGCCAAAGTTTTATTATGAGCTAAAACCAAAGTTGGTTTTTTAACTTCTTTCACAACATTTGCCACAGAAAAAGTTTTTCCTGAACCAGTTACACCCAACAAAGTTTGAAACCGTTCTCCAGATTCGATTCCTTCTGAAAGTTGTTTAATAGCTTCTGGTTGATCTCCTGTTGGAGAGAATTCTGATACCAATTTAAATTCCATCTTGTAAAAATACGTAACCTATTCAAAAATTCTGTCAATTCGAGTGAATTTTACGATTGAAAATGAGTAAAATTTTTATCGACCCTTTCGACTTTGCTCAAGATGAGAATTTTGATAATTGTAAATAGTTCTCGATACAATTTCTTTTAAAATCGAAATCACTCGAACTGACATTATTTAATTTTTATCTATTTTTACTTTGTATGGATTTATTTTCTTCTGATAAAATAATAAACATTCTACCTTTTGATGGCGTCACAAATTATCATGGAATTGTTTTAGATAAAAGTCAATGTGAATTTTATTATCAGCAATTATTCAATAAAATCAACTGGAAAAATGATGAAGCTATTATTTTTGGAAAGAAAATCGTTACGAAAAGAAAAGTAGCTTGGTATGGAGATTCTGAATATTCGTATACCTATTCCAAAGTTACAAAAACTGCAAATCTTTGGATAAAAGAATTGTTAGAACTCAAAGAAATTGTTGAGAAAGAAAGTAATGAAACCTATAATTCCTGCTTGTTGAATCTCTATCATTCAGGAGAAGAAGGAATGGCTTATCATTCTGATGGCGAAAAAATGCTCAAAAAAAACGGTGCAATTGCTTCTTTGTCTTTAGGAGCTGAACGTAAATTTTCTTTTAAACATAAAGAAAACAAACAAAGAATTGATATTGTTTTAGAAAGAGGAAGTTTATTGGTGATGAAAGCAGGAACACAACAAAATTGGTTGCATAGATTACCACCTACTAAAAAAGTGAATTCGCCTCGAATTAATTTGACTTTTCGAACTATTGAA
>CBFHKA010000018.1:0-8514 GCA_965656305.1 Polaribacter sp.
TCGGAATCGGAGATGCTTTTAACCCAATTAATAAACCAATTAATGCTACAGAAAGGGTTGTTATGGATTTAAAAAATTCAAAAGAAATTTCTGGCGGTAAATTAAGAGAAAATGAAAAACAAAGCAGATTACAGTAAATATGAATGCCCTTACTCTCATTTAGAAAAGGAAAGCGGACACGAATTACACGGACCAGAAGGATACCAAGATGTTTATAGTGTTTGGTGTTCTTGTGGATTTAGAGCACCCGTTTTTTATTTAGAGCCTGATGAATTAGGACTAAAGTTGAAAAAGGGAACAGATGTAGCCACTTGTGCATAACGTACTTGTATATGGTGCGTTTGAGGTACGAAAATGCATTATATACGGTGTTATATACTGTAATTAAAAAATTGGCGTGGCTGACGATAGGAAGCCAAACTACGTAATACAAATAAGATATGAGTAAGAATATAGAATTAGATAAATTTTACACACCTAAAGAAACAGCAAAAAAATGTATTGATATATTTTGGCAAACATTTTTTGGTGTTACCGAAATAATTGAGCCAAGTGCAGGCAATGGTAGTTTTAGTTTACAAATACCAAATTGTATTGCTTATGATTTAGAACCCGAACACGAAAGTATAATTAAACAAGACTTCTTAAAATTAGATTTGCCTTATAAACAAGGTCGAGCGTTTATAGGAAACCCACCTTTTGGCGATAGAAATAATTTAAGTAGAAGTTTTTACAAACACGCTTGTAAAATGGCTGATATGATAGGTTTTATTTTACCTATTGGCCTATTAAATAACAATGATAGTTTATATGAGTTTGACTTGGTAAAAAGCGTTGATTTAGGTTCTTTAGAATATAGTGGAATGAAAGTACATTGTTGCTTTAATTTATACCATAGGCCAAGCAATGGAAAGCTAAATAAAAAACCGAATTATAAAATAGATTGGATTAAAATTTACAGAGAAGACCAAAAAGAACACGGAAACTGCAATTTTGATTTATGTATTTTTAGACGTGGTGCAAGTGTTGGAAAAGAAAAACTAATTAACCAACATACACAAACCTATAAAATAGTAGTTGAAGATAAAACAAAAGTTGATTTTGTAAAAGAAACAATTTTAAACTTTGATTGGTTAGGTTATAAAGATTATTGCAGTAGCCCTTACATAACTAAAAATGATATATGGAAACTATTTCAAACGTAATGATTGGCACGTATGAGTGGTGGCCTTTTTTAAACAATTACAGGTAACGTATGGTGCTATGCGGTCGTTTTAATGCCGTATAGCACGTGTTGTACACTGTTAAAAAAGATGAATTATGACTGAACCTAAAATAGAATTAATGAACATTGACTGTTTGCCTTTTATGCGTAAATGTGCGGACAAACAATTTGATTGGGCTATTGTTGACCCACCTTATGGCAATAATGATGCAATAGGGCTGAAAGATAATGCGAGCGGTAAGAAGCAAGCAACTAAAAGAACTAACTACAAAGTGTTTGATAATGTAGCGCCTGATGAAGAATATTTTAGCGAGCTAAAGCGAATAAGTAAAAATCAAATTGTTTGGGGGGCGAATTTCTTTGGCTTGACTGGTGGTTACTTATGTTGGAATAAAAACGGTACTGCATTTGGACAAGCTGAACTTGCTTATGTAAGCAGTATAAATAGCGTAAAGGTGTATGAATATACTTGGAATGGAATGCTACAAGGGAATATGAAAGACAAAGAAATTCGCATACACCCGACCCAAAAACCTATACAGCTTTATAAATACCTACTGACTGAATTTGTAAAAGAAGGCGAAACAATACTTGACACTCATTTGGGTTCGGGTAGTATTGCGGTGGCTTGTTGGGATATGAAGTTTGATTTAGTAGGATTAGAAATAGATGAACACTTTTTTAATAAGGCAAACAAACGCTTAGACCTTCATAAACAGCAACTGACCCTTTTTTAATTGTGTACAACGTACTTGTATAACCACTAAAAGTATTACAATTAAACCTTTAACTATGAAAAAATACACAAAAGTGATTACGCTTAAAATATCTGAAACACAAAAGCAAACATTAGATAAATTAAGCAACAGAAATATAAAAGTATCTAATTTTATACGTGAAGCTATTAAAGAAAAAATTAAACGTGAAGCCAAAGAATTAGAAGTTAAACCTATAAAAATAATAATGCCATTTTGAAAACAATAATTATATTTTTAATAACCATAACATCTTACGGACAGTCACTAACTGTTGAGTGTGGTCAAAATAACACTATTAGTAGAGATGTAGTAAGAGTAATAGATACGTTAACTTTTACGTGTGCTAGAACCCTTTTGGTAGAAGATAATAGCGTTATATACATATATAACGTTAACGGAATAGGCAACATCGTTAGAAGTGGTGTAGCTGGTGTGAAATACAATGCAGAAGGATTAGACAGAATAGAAGGAGATTGCAACCCAACTGTTGTTTTAATGTCTAACTTTAGCAACTTAACTATTAACGAAAATATAGACGTAGTTTACTTTAATGATTAAAGATATGAAATTTAAAAGTGTTAAAGTTTTGTTAATATGTAATTTGTATTAAAAAATAAGTTAAATTTGTATCAAACAAAACAATGGAAAAACAATGGAAAAACAAACAACATTATTGCTAGGATTTATATGTTTAATGGATAACTTCAAGATAACACCACACGAGAAGCACATAGACATCTATTTGAAAGACGAAAAAGACAAAGATAAATTAAGGGTTCACTTTATAAAGTTCTGCTTTTATCATTGGAATAAACGCAGAGAAAAAGAGTTTATAGAAAAATTGTTTAAATACGAAATAATATGAAAAGCACAAAAGAAATTTATATGGAAACAGTACAAGTTCCATTTTGGGAAACAAAGAATAATCATATTTTAGGTTATGTTTACGAGAGTTTACAAAATAAAAGAAAAGAACCAACAAAAATAAGCTATGGAGTTGATGACTAAACAAAAATACATTTGTTATGCGGATTATTTAGGAAATAAAATAATAGAATGGGTAGACGCTAAACCCAATAATAAAGATTTAAGAAATGTACTAAAATCAGTTAGAATAGTTCTTCAATATAACATAGATTTAGAAGTTGAAAATGAACTTTTAAGAAAAAAAGTTAGTATATTTAGAGATTTAAAAAACAAACAAGAACAAGAATTTTACGAATTTAAACAAACAAAACTATGAAAGATTTAATAGATTACAAGAACACACAAATAGAAGCGTTACAAAATGATAGGCATTTAAACTTAAAAAGAATAGAGCAATTAGAAACATATATTTTTGAATTATGTATGGAAGATTGTCCGAAAGATTACAAAACACTTATTATGCGTGAAATAATATTATAAATTAATGTATAATATTTAAAATACTTTTATTATATTGCAAATAATTAATTTTTAAAACAAAAACAATGAAACAAAAAACATTTTATGAAAAATTGGTATGGGTTCAAAGCGAACTTAAAGCACCAAAAAATCAAAGAAACAACTTTGGGAAGTATAATTACAGAAGTTGTGAGGACATTTTAGAAGCGGTAAAGCCTTTATTAGCTAAAGTTGATTTAGTATTAACAATAAGTGATACTATTGAAGAAACAAACGGTTATTCTTATGTAAACGCTTGTGTAACCATAACAGATGGTGCAAATAGTTATAGTTCTTATGCGCAGGCTGGTATTGATTTTAACCGTAAAGGAATGGACATAGCACAGTCATTTGGTAGTAGTAGTTCTTATGCGAGAAAATATGCTTTAAATGGCTTATTTTTAATAGATGATACTAAAGATGCTGATGCTACAAACACGCACAATAAAACAAGTGTTAGTAAGGTAGAATTAAAAGCTGGAAGTGTTGAATTTACAAAAGCATTATCTTTTATTAAAGGTGGTGGAAGTGTAGAAGCAATAGAAAAAAAATATAGTATTTCAAATGAAGTTAAACAATTATTAAATAAATAGAAATTATGAGTGCATTAATTAATGTTAGTATCAATGTGGCTAAATTGCCAAAAGAAAAATTTGTAACAGGTAAAAACGGAAACGTTTACTACAATTTCACAGTATCTGTAAACGATGAAACAAATCAATACGGTCAAAATGCTTCGGTGTTTGATAGCCAAACAAAAGAAGAACGTGAAGCTAAAAAGGATAAAACCTATTTAGGTAATGGAAAAGTAGTTTGGACTGATGGAAGTTGCAAGACTGCTGAAAGGCAAGAAGAAAAAACAGAAGTTGCAGAAGTAGAATCCACAGATTTACCTTTCTAATATATTTTCAAAAGGGTAGTTATTAATTTGGCTACCCTTATTTTATTAAAACACACACACAAACAAATAAAATGAATGATGAACAACAAGAAATTAAAAGAATGTATATGCAAACCTTGGAGGAGGATTGCTATATTGATGCAACAGAAGATGTTGATTACCCAGAATGCGCATTATCGATAGGCACACATACATATCAAACTAAAAATGGAAGTAAAACTTACCCAATACCTTTAGGTACTTATGGAAATTTTACGTTCGTACAAGCACCACCAAAAAGCAAAAAAACATTTTTTGTATCATTGTTAAGTGCAGCGTATTTAAAAGGAGAAGTTAATGGTAGAACTGGCGAAATAAAAGGGAATAGAAGCGATAAATGTTTAGTACATTTTGATACTGAACAAGGTAAATTCCACGCTGCAAAAGTATTTAAACGAGTTCTTGATATGACAGGAATGGAAAATGAATGTTACCATACATTTGGATTAAGACAGTTAAGTTACAAGACAAGGATTGATTTCATTGAATATTATCTATACGACAAAATGAATGGCAAAGAAAACAAGAATATAGGTTTAGTTATTATTGATGGTATTGCAGATTTATGTAGTGATGTAAATAACATTGAGGAAAGTAATTTTGTAGTGCAAAAATTAATGCAATGGACGTCTGAATTAAATTGCCACATAGTTACGGTTATTCATAGTAACTTTGGAAGCACTAAACCAACAGGTCACTTGGGAAGTTTTTTGGAAAAGAAGACAGAAACGCAAATAGAATTAGAATTAAACACAGTCAATAAGGATTTAGTTACAGTTAAATGTAAAAGAAGCAGAAACTTTAGTTTTGAAACCTTCAGTTTTAAAGTTGATGATATAGGATTACCAATGGTTGCAGATGCAGGTTATGATGTATTAAAAGGTGTTAATTTTTAGAATAAATTATGCAAAGAGAAAAAGTAAAATCTATGTTTTGGTTAAAAGAAGTTGACAAATATAGAGATGATTGGTTTAGAATGGCATCTAGTTTCGTAGGAAATGAAGTAGCTGATGACATCATACAAGAAACCTATTTAAAATTGTTTAAATATTCGTCGCCAACAAAAGTCTTTTTTGAAGATGGTAGAATAAATAAATCCTATGTTTATTTAACGATTAGAAGTATATGTTATGAGCTAAACAACTTTAAAAATAAAGTTCAAAAGACACCTTTTGACGATTATAAAGTAGACATCATAGACGAAGAAAATATAAAACTATTTGCATACAATAGGCTATTAGATAAAATAGATTTAGAGGTAGCAAGTTGGCGGTGGTATGATAAACAATTATTTACGCTATACAAAAATAGCCCAATGAGTTTGCGTACTATTTCAAAAGAAACTGGTATTAGTTGGGTTAGCATTTACCATACTATAAAAGATTGCAAAGCTATTATTAAAGAAAAGTTTAGCGAAGATTACGAAGATTATTTAAACGGAGATTATCACTTAATTTAATGTAAAATGAAAAAAAAGAAGTTAACTAACATTGAAAGAATTGCAGCCTTAGAAAAGGTTGTGTTTCAGCTTTTTGCTATGAACAAAATGGTTCAAGATGAATTGAAATTAATACAAGATAAAATAAAAGAAAATGAAGCAGTTTAAAGGAGATAAGCGTACAAAAGAATATAAGGAATGGAAAGCTAATTTTGATAATAAATCAAAAGGCTTTGGAGATACAGTTGAAAAGATTACAGAAGTAACAGGCATTAAAAATGTAGTTAAATCGGTTTTTGGAGATGATTGTGGTTGTGATGATAGAAAGGAAAAGCTTAACAAGTTTATGCGTTATAAGATTGTTAATTGCCTTTCTGAAAATGATTATAATTTCTTAAAAAATGTGATTGAAAAAGGTGGCAAAATAAAGCCAGAAACACAGATAAAAATGAAAGCTATTTTTGAAAATACGTTTAATAAGAAGTTAACATCAAACTGTTTATCTTGTAGTTTTGTTTCAGAAATTTATAGACCATTAAGAAATTTAATTGAAAAGTATGATTAATTGGAAGGAAAAAGATTTATTTAATTACTTAAAAGAAAACCATTACCATACACTTGTTAAGGCTAAAAATCCAATGAGCAGATGGGATTGTTACGACATAGACACAAGGCATAGATTAGAATTGAAATGTAGAAAAAAGCATTACGACACTATGTTACTTGAAAAAAAGAAATACGATGCGTTAATTGCTGAAAGTGAAAAGCATTTAGATATACCTTTATATGTTAATAGCACACCTGAAGGTATTTATTTGTGGAGTTTATATCTTATAAAACCGAAATGGGAAGTGAACTATTTAAACCCAGCTACAACACAATTTGGCAATAGAAACAGAATACCAAAAGAGGTTACTTATTTATGTATAAAAGATGCAATAAAATTATTATGAAACAAACACCATTACACTACAACAACAATAAAAGCTATGACCTTATAGATGTAGCTAAAGATTATAATCTTAATTTTAATCGTGGAAACATTTTAAAGTATGTTTGCAGAGCAGGAAAAAAAGATGATGAATTAAAAGATATGCGCAAAGCATTAGACTACTTGCAAAGGGAAATAAACTATCTTGAAGAAGAAAAGAGATTGTTTATAGAAAAAGAAAAGTGTTAAAATTTTATTAATACTAATTTTGTATTAATATTTTATGTACTTTTGAAAAAAACAATAATATGATAGAAACATTTGATAATAAGAAGTGGAACAAAAAAGACATTATACCTAAAATGTATGACGATGAATTTTACTATGGTTATTTAGGTAAGAATGCTTTAAGTAGTTCGGAATTTAAAAATATTTTAAGTGGTACTTATGGCGAAGATAACAACTTGCCTAAACAAGCGTTAAGAGATGGAAGGCTAATCCATTTAGCGGTATTAGAACCACATAGATTAGACGACTTGATTATAATAGATAGTACTAAAGGTTCTAAAGCATTTAAAGAAGCCGTAATAGAATATAACGACGCAATGGTATATACTACAAGGGAATTAAAGAAGTGTACGGAATTAGCTTCTAATGTAACCAAAGATTTTGATAGCTTTTTACTTTTAGATGAATGTGATTTGGAATTGCCAGAAATTAAAATGATTGACGGTTTGCCTGTAAGAGCGAAAGCTGATGCTAAAAAAGGAAAACATATAATTGATTTAAAAACAACAAGCGATGCTTCAAGATTTGAGCAATCAATAAACAACTTTAGTTATGATTTGCAAGGTGCATTATATTTAGATATATTTGAAGGTAATAGATTTTCTTTTATAATTTTAGACAAAATTACCGGAGAGGTTAGTATAAGAGAATTGACAAGTGAAGAAATTAAAATTGGCAAAGCTAAAGTTAAAAAAGCAATAGAAATTTACAAAAATGTTTATGCCAACAAATGTTAAAGATGAATTTTACAGAATGACTATTTTTGATTTGTCAAATAATGAACCAATTGAAAATATAAAAAGCATATTAAAACACTACGAAGAATTAGAAATGTACCTTGCTTGTGCAGGTATTAAAAAAGCAATAGACGAATGGGAAAATACAAACCAATAGAAAAGAAATTTAAAAAAGACGTTAAGACACTTGTAAAAATCAAAGACTTTATACACAATAAGTTTGGAGTTGATTTATTAGAAAATAGTAATAGCAGAAAAAGACGACTAGTAGAACTAAGAACTTTATTCTTTGCTTTAGCTAAAGACAAAACAGAATTAACATTGTCAAATATTGGAACTTATTTAAACAAAGACCACGCAACGGTGTTATATTCTTTAAAGACTTGGAATAACTTTATTAGTAAAGATTACCAAATTTACTACGATGAATTTATAAAAATACCAAACGGTAATATAAATTCTAAAAAGTATTTAAAAAAGAAATTCGTAAAAGAATTAATAAATGAATACGAATATAAATTAAAACAAAAAACTACTGAAGCTGATGACATTATTAACCAACTTGAAAATAAAAGCGACAGAGAAGAAATACTAAACAAATTAAAAATAATAGTTAAAGCTAAATTAAGAATGAATAAAGTTGAACATAAAATAATTTAAAGATGAGAAAGAAAACAATTAAAACAACCTGTGAACGTTTAGACGAACAAACAGAACTTTATATAGTTAAATTTGAAACAAATGACAATGTAATAGAAGCAAAAGTAGATAA
>CBFHKA010000019.1:0-242870 GCA_965656305.1 Polaribacter sp.
AAACCACAACGTTGTTGTGCTATGGTTTGTTGCGTAAATTTAGCGAAAAATAACTAATAATTACGAACTTTTGCGTTTGCGAGGTTTTTCGCAAGAAAAACTAAAGCAAGCAATAAATTATGCACGCTGTTGGCAAATGCGTGTTTTTTTATTTTCCCTCAATTTTCCAAAATTTATATTTTACGTTTTCATTTTTTCCGTTTTCAAAATTTAAATTCCGACAAACAATTTTGCAAAGAAATTCATTCCGCAAACTTGCTAATTCAGATTTTGACTAAAAATTCCGCATTTTAGCTTTTTCCATTTTTTCTAATTTCACACGCTTTAAATTCCCACAAACTTGCTAATTTTTTCAACGTGTTTTATTAGCAAGAGAGTGTTCAGCATTTTTTAAATTCCTTTTTTTCTGGCTTTCAATTTTTGATTTCACACTTTAAAACGACAAATTTATTTAAAGAACTTTTGCTTTTCTGAGGACTTTCGCCCAGTTTTTGCCAACGTGTTTGTGCTATGGTTTGTTGCGTAAATTTAGCGAAAAATAATTAATAATTACAGACTTTTACGTTTGCGAGGTTTTTCGCAAGAAAAACTGAAGTAAGCAATGAATTATGCACGGTGTTGCCAAATGCGGGTTTATTTATTGTCATTCATTCATTCATTCATTCATTCATTCATTCATTCATTCATTTTCCCTTTTTTTTTAGAACAAAAATTTCGTTTTGATTCAATTTTTCACAACTTCAATTTTTCAGTTTTTAAATTCCGCAAACTTGCTAATTCAGACTTTGAGTAAGAATTCCAAATTTTTCATTTTGAGTAAATTCTCACGTTTAAAAATTCCGCAAACAGAGAAAATTTCCACTAGAATTTTCATTCGCGAGAGACTGTTCAGCATTTTTTATTTTCCATTTTTAACAATTTTAAAAAACAAATTTTTCCAACAATTTCCACGCAAAAAAGATAAAAGTAAAATCCATTTTTAAAAGAACTTACACCTCTTTGAGGAATTTCAGCCAGTTTTTGGCAACGTTGTTGTATATGGTTTGTTGCGTGTTTTAAGCAACTAATTTAGTAAATAATTACCGACCAAGAAAGTCCGCGAGGACTTTCGTAAGTAAGCTAGAAGCCAGCAATAAATTATATACGGTGTTGTAAAATCGTTTTTATTTTTTCATTTTTCTGTTGTAATTCGGATTTGGCATAAATTCTCCTTCTATTATTCCTTTTCCATTTACTTTCCAAGCTCCTTTTATAAATTCAGGTGGAACTTCATTTTTATCTTTATATTCTTTGTCAAGTACATAAACCCAACCATTTGGATTTTTTTTCGCTTCTGCAATTAATTCTGATGACTTTTCCATTAATTCAGTTTTGCTTTTAATTTATCTCAAAAGATGATTTTTTCGTTTAATTCTCCTTCTTTCGTAAACTTTATTTTATTCCAATGTTTGTCTAAATCCTTAACTGTTTTTAATTTCAATCCTTGAATATTTATTTCAGCCAATCCAGTTTCTAAATCGGCTTTCATATTATTGTATAAATTTTCATTAGCTTCTTCATTATTCGTTGTTTCAATCTTCTTGATTTTTGAGCTAAATTCAACAGTTAGCTTTTTCCATAATTCTGAATTTTTTTCGTCAATATTGTAAGAGATTGTTGGTTTTTCATTTTCAGTTTCATTCACGAATTGAATAATTTCCATAAACATTTTAGTTTTTTGAGCTTCATTCAAATCAGTATCGCTTAAATCTCTCAAACAGATATTTATTCCACCGAAACAAGTTGAATCAAAACCATATTCCTTTCCATTCAGATTATAATAAATTCCTTCTCCACGAGAACCAAATTTAATATGAGAAAATTTGTTTGATTTATTTGTGTTCATTAGTTTGGTAAATGTTTTACAACGTGTTTGTACAAGGTTAGTTGCGTGGTTTAAGTAATAAAGTTAATAAATAATTACTGACAAAGAAAATCCGCGAGGATTTTCGTAAGTAAGCAAAAAGCAAGCAATTAATTTTGTACGTTGTTGTGTAACGTTATTATATCTTTTCACGATTATAAATTTTAACTGTATAATAATCTTCAATTGCCTTATCAACTGTTAATGAACTATCATAATTACAATTTGAGCTTGAATAAGAAACTGGTGGATTTGCAAATCTATCTTCATTTCGTACAACACAATTAGATTTCTTGACCATCAAAAAAGTCGGATATTTATTGAAGTCTTTCATTACTAACTGTACACCTGGGGAAAATCTAATATTCTTAGTTCTGGCAAAATCATTTCCATAATCAGCATCATTTCCTAAATAACTTGCATAATCTTCCCAACGATAGAATTTATAATATACTGACTCTTTGTATTGAAGTTTTCCATCAATTAATTGATAAACATAGATAGGTGGTAAGCTTGGTGTTTTGCTCTCAGCGGTTATACTTAAAGTAAATGTTAGATGTTTATTTCCTCTCTCTGCTGCAATATATCTCCACTCGTTTCCATATCTGTCAAAAATCCAACGATTAGTTAGCTTAATATTTGAAAAATTTAATGTGCAATCTCCTTGCTTTATTCTAGTTTTCTGTTTTATTACTTTAAATCCTAATCGTTTTTTACGTTCTTCTTCTTCTTTTTTCGCTGTTCGATCTTTTTCAACTTTAGCGATAAATTTTTCTGCAATTTTAGCTTGTTCAGTTTTAGGGTATTTTTCAATTAAGTTCTTGTATTCGGTTTCTGCATTAATCAAGTTTCCTTCGCTCTCCAATTTTTGTGCTGAAAGTAATCTGTTTTGAGGAGTGTTTCTCAGTTCTTCATTTTCTTTAATGCAATTTTCAAGTTTACTTTTTAACTCATTATATTCTTTTTGACTTGGTCCATTTTGACAAGAATTAAGAATTAGAAAACTAAATATTCCAATTAAAATCTTTTTCATTTTTCTTTTTTTTAATGTTACACAACGTATTTGTACAAGGTTAGTTGCGTGGTTAAGCAAAAAATTTACTAAATAATTACTGACAAAGAAAATCCGATAGGATTTTCGTAAGTAAGCAAAACGCAAGCAATTAATTTTGTACGGTGTTGGCAATAGTTTTTATAATTTATTGTCTATTGCAGTAAAATGTTGTCTAAAAAATTGTTCAGGTTTCTCCATTTTTTTTGATTTTCTTGGTAGGATGTCAGTATAATATTCTGTTCCTTGAATTCTAATTGAAACCCAATCAAATTCTTTCAATGTTTCAACATTATCTTTCATTAACTTTAAATAATCTTTGTTTTCTAAATCAGCTTTGGTTATTGGAATAAAAGTAGCGTAAATATAGCTTCCACAATCGGTTTTACTTGCTTGTACAAATTCAATTATTTCGTCATTCGAAAGCTTTACTTTCATTGTAGACCGTTGTTGAGACATACATCCTAAATCTGCAGAAAGAGTCAAAGTTACTCCATAAATTCCATTATTATAAAAAGACGCACTTCCAGAAAGTTTAGCTTTTGATGAAGAAATTCCAAAGCTTGTCCAAGAATCACTGCTTACAGTTTTTTTATTCGTGAATTCATCAACTTTCACAGTAGTTTTTACATTTAAATCTATTAAGTCTGTTTTTTTAATTTTTAATTTATTTTTCCAAGTTCCATTGTCATAGACATAAATAGTATCTCCCTTTTAAGTTATTGCTTCAACTTGTCCAAAACTTTTAAATGATAAGATTAAGGTTAAAATAAATAACGTTTTTTTCATAGTTTTCATAGTATTCTTGATTTTCATAGTTTTCTTGATTTTCAATTTTTAGTTTTTGCTTGGTAATTATTGCCAACGTTGTTGTGTATGGTTAGTTGCGTGATTTAAGCACTAAAGTTAGCAAATAAAACACAAATAGAAAGTCCGCGAGTACTTTCGTAAATTGCCTAAAACCAAGCAATTAATTATACACGGTGTTATATGCAGGCTTTTTATTCTGTATTAAATCAGATATAGCATTCCAAAGTTCAATTCGTTTTTCTAATGATTGTTTAGCTACAGTTAGCGTTTCATTCCATTTTTGCTCATCATCTTTACATAATTCAGAAATCATCTCAAGAGATAGAGGACCGTGTTCATCTCCGTCAAGTTCAATATGTCGTTCGAGATAGTAATTTATTTTGCTATATAATTTGTTTTCAGAATCTGAATTTTTAAGAATTTCGATAAACATATCTGGAATAACGTCTTCTCGCCCAAACGTAAATGCAGAAGCTACGAGGTGTGGCTTATTTGTTTCAATAATCGAAAATGTGAATTTAACAAAATCAGCTACTCTGTTATCGACATTAACTTGACTAAAACAATAGTCAACTGAATTTCCCAATTCAATAAGCTTAATAAAATCATTGATTTCATTCGTATTTCCATTTACTTGGAGCATAGCATCTAAATACATCTCAAAATGACTCTTTGGTTCTCCCAATTCATTAATGTCACTTTCCTCTCCGTGAACAATTTCATTTATAAATCTTGATAGTTTTGCGTTTTTTGGCGGTGTCCAAGGTGTTTGAACTTTAGTGAGATTTATTTGAAGATTTTTTAAAAGAGACATAAAATCCCATACTGCAAATATGTGATTTTCCATAAAAATTTTCACGTCATTAATGTTACGTAAATTTTCATAAAGTTTATGATTTTTCAATTCATTTCTTAATTCAGAAATCTCATTTTCTATATACTCTATTTTATTCATTTTTTAATTTATCTATTAACTATAAGTGTTGTATGTAGCAAATTTAATGCTATAAAATGAAAATGTATTTAATCATTAATAAATATAATAAATGATTAAATAGCTAAAAGTTTTAGTAATCAAGAAAAGTATTTAGCTCTCGGTTAGCTTGCATATAACGTTGTTGTATATGGTTTGTTGCGTGTTTTAAGCACTAAAGTTAGCAAATAAAAACTGAATAGAAAATCCGCGAGGATTTTCGTAAGTAGGCTAGAACTAGCAATAAAATATATACGGTGTTGGGCACAGTATTTTTTAATATTCAATTTTTAGTGTATTTCCTTCTAAGAATTTTCCTTTAGATTCCGAAATTTTCAATTTTTGTTCTGCTGAAATTCCAATTGTTTCTCCAGGATTTAACTTAACATCATAAGCAATTACATAATGAGCTAAATTAGACATCATTTCATTTAATTCCTCTAAAGAATTTTCGGAATTAACAATTTCCATTTCTTTTTTTCCAAAATCAGTAAGTCCATAAGTATAAACAGAATGTTTTCCGTTTTCTTCTTTTAAACCAAAGTATATCCAATTGAATATAGGAAGATTTTCTTCGGTCATAAATTCCATATTCGATTGATAAAATTCCTTTTTTAGAACCAAAGTTCTACCTCCAATATAAATTCCTAATGATTTACTATTATTCATAACAGAAGAAGCTAATTTACTGTACAATATATTTTCTTGAACCGCATTTTTTCCAGCGTTTAATATTGAAAGTACAATATGACCTTTATGTTTTGATGTTTCTTCAACACCATTTTCCCAAAAGTAATTGTATTCAGCAGTTAATTGAACTTCATTTTCAGGAATTGCCACAGGAATATTAGCAATAGCAATGTTATATTCTCCTATATTTAAAACAGCTGTTTCGTTTTCAGAATCTTTGTCATTTACTTTTAATTTCCATTTTGTTCTTAATTCATTTATTGTTCCTTTTAAGTCAAATGAATTTGGATCTTCTAAAAGAACCATACCTAAAATATTTGAATTTAAATGCCCTTCAGTTTTTTTTTCTTTTCTTAGAAAGCTAAATATTCCCATTGAAATAATTCCGATTAATATTAAAATTCGCATTTTCTCATATTGTGCCCAACGTTTATGTGTATGAAATGTTGCGATTTTGTGTGCGAGGTTTTCCCCACGGAAAAACAGAAGTACGCAAAAAAGCAATACACTTTGGTCAAGCACTAATTTAGCAATATTTTATACACGGTGTTGGCATTTCGTAGTTTTTTTTCAGTTTATATTTCGTTTTCATTAAATACCATTTTTCCAAAATTCAACTTTGAGTAAGTTTTCCACCAAATTTATAATTCAAGTTTGAGTGATAAATTCGTAATTGTGATTTTTCATATTTTACTCAACTCCATAATTTTTCAAATTCAACATTTAAGAGATAATTCCACCATAATAATTTTTCAGAGTTTGAGTGAATTCATTAGTTTTACAATTCTAGATTTTGCTCAATAATTCTCAAAAATTTTTCGAGCGAGAGAGTGTTCAACATTTTTAATTCCACTTTAAAAGTCATTTTTTAAAATTACAAATTCGTTTTTATGAGTTTGATTGGACTATGAATGCCAACGTTAAAATATAAGAATAGTAGCGTATAAATAGACCATTTGCCCGAGGTCGGGAATATGGTAAGTAAATAAACAATAACCTTAAATAAAGCCATACAAAGCTATTATTTTTATATAGTGTTAGGGCAAGTACGGTAAATTAAAACTAAAAATATGCAAACAAAAAAACAATCATTTATAGAGAGTTTAACTAACGTGGTAATAGGCTACTTAATTTCTTTACTCTCTTTATTTATCATATTTCCAATTTTAGGAATAGAAAGTAGTACAGGAAAAAATTTAATAATCACTTTATATTTTACAATAATTAGTATCGCAAGAAGCTATATTTTAAGAAGATATTTTAATAAAAAGACAAATGTCAAATAGAGAAATAAAATTTAGATTTTGGGATAAAGCATTAAATAAAATGCTATATAGAAGTTTACTGCCTTATGATTGCGAACATAAAGAAATTGAAGTAATGCAGTTTACAGGGTTTAAAGATTGTAATAGTGTAGATATTTATGAGGGCGACACTTTAATTGATGTAGATGTAACTCTTGAGGAAAATGTGAAATTAGAAGATACTAAACAACAAGTGTACTGGTGTGAAAAAGAGGGTTGCTGGAAATTAGATAATACTTTCTCTCAAAATAAAAAAGAGGGTTGGTATTTAGGTAAAGATTTACAAGACTTTAGATTTAAAGTAAGTGGTAATATCTATGAGAATGCAATATCGTAGTATTTGCCCTAACTGGTTATATGCAATCAAATATATTGCTTTTTGGTTAAATTCTCCCGGATAATAAAAGTTTTTGCTTTTCATTATCTTGCTTGTTTATCTTTTGCAATGCAATATCTAATGGGTTCTGAATTTCCATTAAATCTTTCCTTTTTACATGGGTATAAATCATAGTAGTTTCTGGCTTTGCATGCCCTAATAACGATTGAATATACCTAATATCTACTCCGTTTTCTAATAAATGAGTAGCATAACTATGTCTTAATGTATGTGGCGTTACTCGCTTTTTAATCTGTGCTTTAAAACAACTTTTTCTTAAAAATTGACGAACACTCTCTGAACTGTATTTTCCACCATTTTGCCCTTCAACAAAATAGATTTTTGGCTTGTATGAATGATAATAATTAGATAATAATGGTATAAAACTATCTGCCAAACTTACATACCTGTCTTTTCTTCCTTTGCCGTTTTTTACAATCAATTGCTTTCTTTCTAAATAAAAATCTGATAATTGTAAATTAATCAACTCGCTAATTCGTAATCCGCACGAATAGATCAATGCTAAAATGGCTCTGTGTTTTAAATTTTGAGTACATTGTATAATGGCTAAAACTTCTTCTTGTGATAAGACATTTGGTAAACTTCTAGATTTTTTTGGCCTTTCTAATACCAATTCATTTATTTTAGTTTGAGGATGAAAAATAATGAAAATTTTTAGGGCACTAATAAATTGCCTTTGAGTACTAACAGCATAATTACGTTCTATAAAAACTTTTTCTAAAAAAAGTTCTACATCTCTGTTGGTAAGTTCTTCTAGTGGTTTTTCTGTGTGAAAATTCACAAAATCAGCTACAAAAAAAGTATACGTTTGCACCGTACTTTTACTATATCTTTTACCTTTTAAATAGAGATAAAAATTGTTTAAAAGCTGTTTTTGTTGGTCATTTAAATTTCGTCTAAATAATTTCTTTTTAGGTAATTTATCCGTATTAACAGTAGTAAGTTCTTTAAAAGTCTTTATGGCTAAAGCAGTGTTTTCCTCGCTATAAATAATATGCCAACATTGTAATGTTTTACTCCAAGCTGCTTTAGGTAGTTTTTTTATTAGGGATATTAGCGTGTCATTATAATCAAATCTTAAAAGTAACCGAAGTTCTTTTCGATGTTTTTTTTGTTCTAAATATAGGATAGGATATGACAAGTTTCTTTTTCTTTTAGCACTCTAAAAATAAAACATTTTTTTGATTTTTTTAGTTTATTACCAATAAAAAAACAAATTTATTTTAAATCAGAAATCAAACACTAAACAAAAAAAGTAATAACTTCTACAAAAGTATATATCCTATTAACTGAATAAAAGTTACCTATCTATTTTGTGAACACAAAGTAACTATTTTGTTTTCGATAAGAAAGTTTTTTGTAAAAATACTAGTAGATTTCTAATAAAAATAGTAGTATTTATTTATAAATATACTAGTATAAAATGGTGAAAAATGTAGTATTTTTACAAAAATAGAATAAAGATTCTTTATTTTTTGCTGATTTGAAGAAAGATAAAGATACAAAAAAAAGAAATAAAAAATGGCAATACGTTATAGAATTACAAAAAGAACCAATAGTATCCAAAATAAAAAAGAGCAGTATATTTTACAAGCAATTGCAACAGGTAGTGTAAATTTAGATATGTTAAGTAGCGCCATAAGTAATGAGTGTAGTTTGCATAAAGTAGATGTAGAAGCTGTATTAATTGCTCTAGGTATAAAGCTAGATTATTACTTACAACAAGGTAAAAGCGTAGATTTAGGTGATGTTGGTAAATTTAAAATTGGTTTTCAATGCAAGGCAGAAGAAGAACCTAAATTATTGTCACCTAAAAGAAGTATTAAAAAATACCATATAAACTATCAGCCATCATTAAAATTAAAAAGAAAGTTAAAGTCTGGTATTACTACTTATAAAGAGGGGAGTAATAGTGTTGGTTAACTTTTTACATTCAACTAAAACTGTTGTAGCATGTACAAAAAACCCATCAAGTTTTTAAAACTAGATGGGTTTGATTTTTATATTAAAAAAAGAAGTTTTAATTAGTCTTCTTTCTTTTCTTGTCTAGGTCTTCTATCATCACGTCTGTTGTCACGTCCACGATTGTCTCTACCTCTATTATTGTTGTCTCTTCCACGAGAATTATCTCTAGGTGGTCTTGCTACATAACCTTCTGGTTTTTCTAACAAGGCTTTTCTAGAAACTTTTTCTTTACGCGTTCTTGGGTCTAAACCAAAGTATTTTACATCTAAAATATCGCCCATTTTTACAACGTCAGAAACATTATCTGTACGTTCCCAAGCCAATTCAGAAACATGCAATAAAACTTCGTTTCCTGGAGCTTCTGTATATTCTACAACAGCACCAAAATCTAACATTTTAATTACTTTAACTTCATAAACAGAACCTTTTTCTGGTTTAAACAACATAGACTCAATCTTAGCAATCACAGCATCCATTCCTGCAGGTTTAGTACCCAAAATTTCGATAATACCTTCTTCAGTTACTGGGTCTTCTGTAATAACAATAGTAGTTTCAGTTTCTTTCTGTAACTCTTGGATATGTTTTCCGCCAGGACCAATAAACGCACCAATTAAATCATTCGGTATACGTCTAGTAATCATTTTAGGAGCATGATCTTTTACTTCTGCATTAGGTGCAGTAATAGTGTCCGTTAACTTCTCTAAAATATGGAAA
The DNA here is from genome assembly GCA_965656305.1 of Polaribacter sp. Taxonomy (GTDB): domain Bacteria; phylum Bacteroidota; class Bacteroidia; order Flavobacteriales; family Flavobacteriaceae; genus Polaribacter. The sequence continues at coordinate 9,808 of CBFHKA010000019.1, forward strand.
CGTCCATCTCTTGCTTGTTTTAGTGCATTTACTAAAATCTCGTAAGAAAGTCCTTTTACTTTAATATCCATTTGACAAGCCGTAATTCCTTCAGAAGTACCAGTTACTTTAAAATCCATATCTCCTAAGTGATCTTCATCACCTAAAATATCAGATAAAACAGCATATCTGTCTCCATCAGAAATTAATCCCATAGCTATACCAGAAACTGGTCTTGTCATTTGTATACCTGCATCCATCATAGCCATTGTACCAGCACAAACAGTTGCCATAGAAGAAGAACCATTAGATTCTAATACTTCACTTACAACTCTTACTGTGTAAGGACAATCATCAGGTACCATTCCTTTTAAAGCTCTTTGCGCTAAGTTTCCATGACCAACTTCTCTACGAGACGTTCCTCTTAATGGTCGTGCTTCACCTGTACAAAAAGGAGGGAAGTTATAGTGTAAATAGAAGTTTTCTTCACCCTCATGAGATGGCATATCTATTTGAATTGCATCTCTAGATGTACCTAAAGTTACAGTAGCTAATGCCTGAGTTTCTCCACGTGTAAAAATAGAAGAACCATGTGTAGATGGTAAATAATCTACTTCACACCAAATTGGTCTAATTTCGTCTGTCTTACGACCATCTAAACGTAAACCTTCAGCTAAAGTTAATTCTCTAACTGCGTTCTTTTGAGATTTGTTGAAATATTTTCCAACTAAATCACCATAATCTTCTAATTCTTCTTCAGAGAAAGTAGCTTGTAAAGCTTCTTTTACTTCTGCAAAAGCATTTGTACGTTCTACTTTAGAAGTTCCTTTTTTAGCAATAGCATAACATTTGTCATAACAAAAGTCATTGATTTTTGCTGCTAATGCTTCGTCTTCTCTTTCTCCTTCGTATGCTCTTGTTTCTTTTTTACCAAAAGCTTCTGCTAATTTTATTTGAGCAGCACACTGAATTTTAATAGATTCATGAGCAAACTTTATAGCGTCTGCCATTTCTTCTTCAGAAATTTCATCCATTTCACCTTCAACCATCATTACAGAATCAGCTGAAGCTCCAATCATCATATCAATGTCAGATTCTGCTAATTGTGCTCTACTTGGGTTAATTACGAATTCGCCATTTACTCTACCAACACGTGCTTCAGAAATTGGACATTCGAATGGAAAATCTGATAATTGAATTGCTGCTGATGCTGCTAAACCTGCTAAAGCATCTGGCATAACATCTTCATCATGAGACATCAATTGAATCATTACCTGAACTTCAGAATGGTAATCTTTTGGAAATAATGGACGTAAAACACGGTCTACCAAACGCATTGTTAAAACTTCTCCATCACTTGGTCTTGCTTCTCTTTTAAAGAATCCTCCAGGATAACGTCCTGCAGCTGCAAATTTTTCTCTATAATCTACTGTTAATGGTAAAAAGTCTACTGTACCTGCTTTGTAGCTAGATACTACAGTACATAATAACATTGCTTTACCCATTTGTACAACAACTGAACCGTGAGCTTGTTTTGCTAATTTACCGGTTTCTAATGAGATGGTTCTTCCATCTCCAAGGTCTATAACCTCTCTAAATACTTTTGGAATCATAAATGAATTCTAAATTTTTAATTACTAATTTTTTGTTGTTGTGTTGTAGTTGTTGTGTGTTTTTCCAATGGAAATTCAAAAGGATTGTTAGTTCTTTTGATTTTTTTATTCTTAAAAGTTTGTTAGTCTTTTAAGAGAGTTTTGTTTGTTGATTCCCTTTTTTGAAGGGAATGACAATTTTAGCTTATTTGTCATTTCGACCTTGTGGAGAAATCTCAATTGATTAATTATAGATTTCTCGACTTCATTTCATAACACTCGAAATGATAAGAGTGAATGAAATATAATAACAAAAAAAGAGGCATATATAGCCTCTTTTTTTGAAGGAAATTATTTTCTAATTCCTAATTCTTTGATAATTGCACGATATCTAGAGATATCAGTTTTCTTTAGATAATCTAATAAACTTCTACGCTTACCTACCATCATTACTAAAGAACGCTCAGTGTTAAAATCTTTACGATTTGCTTTTAAGTGCTCAGTTAAATGGTTAATTCTGTGCGTAAATAACGCAATTTGTCCTTCTGAAGAACCAGTATCATTTTTTCCTTTACCGTGTTTTTCGAAGATACCTTCTTTAATTTCTTTTGTTAAGTACATGCCAATATTATTTAAATGATTTTTATGTATTGCACTGCTTTTTGCTTTGCAGCTGCAAATATAGAATTATTTTTTTAAAAGAAAGCCAATAAAAGGAGTTCTTTTATTGGCTTTATGTAAGTTGTAAATAATTGATTTTCTATGCTTTTACCTCAGTTCTAATAGGTAAATTCTGTATTAAATCAATATATAAGTTTACTTGTTTCTTTAAATTTTTACGTTCGTAAATGGCGTCTAAAAATCCGTGTTCTAAAACAAATTCAGATTTTTGAAATCCTTCTGGTAATTCTTTACCAGTAGTATCCTTTACAACTCTTGGCCCTGCAAATGCAATTAATGCGTTAGGTTCTGCAATATTAATATCACCTAGCATTGCATATGATGCAGTTGTACCACCAGTGGTTGGATCTGTACATAAAGAAATGTATGGAATTTTAACTTCTGCCAACTGCGCTAGTTTAGCTGATGTTTTTACCAATTGCATTAAAGATAAAGAAGCTTCCATCATTCTTGCCCCACCAGATTTAGAAACCATTAAAAATGGAATTTTATGTTCTATAGCGTAATTAATGGCTCTTGCAATTTTTTCTCCAACTACAGAGCCCATAGAACCTCCAATAAAAGAAAAATCCATGGCAGCAATAACTAAGTCTTTACCTAAAGATTTACCAACAGCAGTTCTAACAGCATCTTTTAACTTGGTTTTTTCTTGGGCAGCTTTTAATCTGTCTGGATATTTTTTAGTGTCTTCAAATTTTAAAGGATCTTTAGCAGTAAGGTTTTTATCCATTTCTTCGAATTTATTTTCATCAAAAAATAATTCGAAATACTCTTTACTACCAATTCTTACATGATATCCATCTTCTGGACTTACATATAAGTTTTTTTTAAGTTCTTCTGTATCTATAACTTTTCCACTAGGAGTTTTATACCAAAGACCTTTTGGAGTGTCTTTTTTGTCTTCTGTTGCAGTTTGTATTCCTTTGTCTGTTCTTTTAAACCAAGCACTCATATATTTGTCTGTTTAAAATTGTTGTTTGTTTAGTGTTTCTAAAAAAAAGAAACGAATTACAAATGTAAAAGAATTTTATGAAGTATCTGTCGCAAACAAAAAAAAAGCATTTTGAAATTTTTCAAAATGCTTTCTTAATAATATTATAAAAAAAGATTATAAAGTATCTACGTTATTTAAATCTGCAAAAGCTTGTTTTAAACGTGCTTTAAAAGTTTCTTCTCCTAAACGCAACCATTTTCTTGGGTCATAATGCTTTTTGTTGGGTTGGTCTGCTCCATCAGGATTACCAATTTGAGTTGCTAAATATGCTGCTTTTTCTTGCATATAATCTCTAATTCCTTCTGTAAAAGCAAATTGTAAATCAGTATCAATATTCATCTTAATAACTCCATAACCAATTGATTCTTGGATTTCTTCTTGTGTAGAACCAGAACCACCATGGAATACAAAATCGATATGATTTTCTTCTACTCCATATTTTTTTGTGATAAATTCTTGAGAATTTTTTAAGATTTTTGGAGTTAATTTTACATTTCCAGGTTTGTATACTCCATGAACATTTCCAAAAGCTGCTGCAATTGTAAATTGTGGAGATACTTTTAGTAACTCTTCATAAGCATAAGCTACTTCTTCTGGTTGAGTATATAATTTAGAAACATCTACATCAGAATTGTCTACACCATCTTCTTCACCACCAGTAATACCTAACTCAATTTCTAAAGTCATACCCATTTTGCTCATTCTAGCTAAGTATTCTTTACAAATTTCAATATTTTCTTCTATTGGTTCTTCAGATAAATCTATCATATGAGAACTATATAATGGCTTTCCTGTTTCTGCAAAATGCTTTTCAGAGGCATCTAATAAACCATCAATCCAAGGTAATAATTTTTTAGCACAGTGGTCTGTATGTAAAATTACAGGAACACCATAAGCTATAGCTAATTCGTTAACATGTTTTGCACCAGCAATACCACCTGCAATAGCCGCTTTTTGTCCTTCATTAGACAATCCTTTACCTGCATTAAATTGTGCACCACCATTAGAAAACTGAATGATTACAGGAGCATTTAATTCTTTAGCGGTTTCTAAAACTCCATTTATTGTGCTAGAACCAATAACATTAACTGCTGGTAAAGCAAATCCTTTTTCTTTTGCGTAATTAAAAATTTCTTGAACTTCTTTTCCTGTTGCAACACCAGGTTTAATATTATGACTCATTTTTATGTTTTTATTGAAATTATTCATCAAAAATAATAAAAAATAATAGGTGTTATTGAAAATAAGAAGGATTTAATAACGAAAACGTTACCTTTTTTAGAAAGGGTAGTTAATTCCTATATTATAAACTGCATTATTAAAGGTGTAGTTTTTAAACCACTTATTGCCTTCTAAATAAGGTTCATAAGTTTTAAAACCTACATCAAAACGAACAATTAAGAAATTAAAATCTAACCTTGCTCCAAAACCAGACCCAATAGCCATGTTTTTTAGAGATGATATACCATTAAATTTAGCATTATCTTCAACAAAACTAGAGCCAGAAATGTCCCAAATATTTCCTGCATCAATAAATAAAGCACCTTTTAATCTGCTAATTATGTCAAATCTATATTCTGCACTGGTTAAAAATTTGAAACTACCTGTGTTAAATTCTAGGCCAGATTTTCTACCTCCAGGGCCTAATTCATAAGTTTGCCAAGCTCTGATGTCATTAGAACCTCCAGCAAAGTAACTTTTTGTAAACGGAATGTCAGAATTATCATAAGTTATAATTGCTCCTAAAAATGTTCTAAAAGCAAAAACTGAATTACCAGAACCGATATTCCAAAACTTTTTAAAATCTATATCAGTTTTAAAATATTGTGCTAAAGGAATATTTAGAAATGTTTTTTTATTATTCTCATTTTTCTTGTCTGATAATAAACCAAGGATATTTCCAGAATTGGCAAGTCTTATTCTAAAAAAAGAAAAGTTGGTGTCTTTAAAATCAACTTGGCCATTGTAAGTATAAGTGTAGGCTAATGTAGGGATTAAGAAATCCGAAGTAATAATATTATATCTGTTTAAAATATTTAAACTTGTGTTGTATTCTTCAGGATTTGAGCTTCTAAAATTCGTGTCAGAAGCCACCAAATTCATAAACCTTAAAGCGTCTTGGGCTTGAGTGTCTATATTAGTATCTAAAGGCGAGTTTGTATTGATGTTATTTACATTGTCATATACTTTAGCAATAGCTTCTAAGTTTTGAAATTCGGAATTGTAAATGTTAAAAAAACTACTAACATTTAGATTTTGAATGTATTGTGTGTTAAAAATTTCTAATTGAATCGTTTTTTTTGCATTGTATTGCCACTTGTAATCAGTTAGAATGGTAAAAGTTTGCCTGTCTAATCCTATGTTTTTTTGAAAACTTGAACCTATAGAAAACAGTGTTCTTGGAGACATTTCTTTGGGTACAAATTTGCTAAGACCAAAAGGAGCTACAAATCTTGGTATTTCTATAGAGGTATCTGCACCAATTTCCCAACCAGGACCATTGTTAGAATTAAACCAAGAACCTAGTACAGATAGTTTTAGTAATTCTGTTCCTTTAAAGGTGTTTCTATTGGTAACAGAAAACTTACCAGAAACTCCAAAATTTCTAATATTAGAATGTGTTAATTCTGTTTCCATTCCTAGTGTGTATTTTTCTAAAGGAGCTAAGAAAACATCCATTTTTAATTGATCATCAGTGCCAGAAATAGGAGTAAACTTTATGTTGGTAGTTTTAAAATTTTGTAAGGATTTTAAATGTGTTCTGGTTAGGTTTCTTAAAGTGTCTTTGTAAATTTCTCCAGGCTTTAAAAAGATAGATTGAGATAAATATTTAGGATTATAACGCAACTTGTTATTTGCTAAAAAATTGATTCCATTGTATGAAATTGAATCGGTAATAGGTGCTCCTTTTTTAGCAAAAGAATAATCTGTATATATGTTTACTTCTTCTATTGAATGAATTTTGTAAGGTTTTTCTATATAACGTCCATTTTCTTCAACTAATCTGTTTTCTGAAATTAAAAAATCTACATTCGTTTTATAATCTGTTCTTGTAGAGTCTACATAAAAGCCCAATGCAGATTCCGTAAAATGATACACTCCATTATTTCTAAAAAGTTTTACAACATTAGCGGCCTCGTTTCTAAAAATTTGATCTTTATAGGGCTCTCCTTTAGTTAATAAAGTTTCTAAACCAGAGTTTTTATAAATAGAATCTAAATCTGGTGATTTAATTTGAATATTTATGGTGTCTAATACAGTTGGTTTTCCTTTTTTAATATGATAAGTTACTTTAGCTTTTTTGCGAGTAGAATCTCTAGTTATTTTAGTATGTACTGAAGATTTAAAATAACCTTGTGTTTTGTAATATGTCCATAAATTATCAGCAGTTCTTTTTACTTTACGTTCATTTACAATTTCTGGAGCCTGATAATCTAAAAACCAATCATTAAGTTTGATAAAAGAATTCGCATAAGCAATACTCTGTTTTTCAGAAAAAATAGCCTTTACAAAATTGTAAGAATTTGGGTTTTTCTTTGCCCATTCTGTAGGAGTTTTGGGTTTGTTTTGATCTCCTAGATTATGAAAGTGTAATCCTAAAGGTATTCCTATAAAACGTGGATTGGGTTTCTGTAAAATATATTTTTGTAATTCAGCACCTTTTGTTTTTATACTGTCAATAAAAATTTCGTTTTTTGTAAGCAGTTGTTCTCCATCAATTACACGTTTGGTAGAATTACATGCAACTAAAAAGAGAATGAATAAGAAATAGAACGAAAGTTTTTTCATTATTTTAGCACTCCAAAGAATATCAAAAATAGTATTTTTTAACGGTTTATTTTCATTTAGAATCAATTAATGAGCATCTCAAAGAATCAACTAAAAATCATAACAAGTTTATCGCAAAAAAAGTATAGACAAAAACACAAATTATTTATTGCTGAAGGTGTAAAAGTAGTTAGTGAATTATTAAATTCTACTTTTGAAATTGACACTTTGTTTGCAACTGACGATTATCAGACCAAACATTCCTCAGGTAAAATAATTAGAATTTCTGATAAAGATTTACAAAAAATAAGCAATTTAAAATCTCCTAATAAAGTAGTAGGGTTGTTTAAAATTCCTGAAGAAAAATCACCTCAATCAAAAGGATTAATTGTTGCTTTAGATGCTGTAAATGATCCTGGAAATTTAGGAACGATTATAAGACTGTGTGATTGGTTTGGAGTTTCGCAGTTGGTTTGTTCTAAAGATACTGTAGATTGTTACAATCAAAAAGTTGTTCAGGCTTCTATGGGGTCTTTGACAAGAATTTCTGTAAATTATTTAGATTTAGAGACGTATTTAAAAGACTCAAAATTGCCAACTTTTATAGCAGATATGGATGGTGAAAATGTCTATACTACAAAACTTCCAAAAGAAGCGATATTGATAATGGGAAATGAAGCAAATGGTGTTTCTAATGAAATAAAAAGCCTTATAAAAAATAAAATATCCATTCCAAGATTTGGGAAAACTCAAGAAACAGAAAGCTTAAACGTAGCAACAGCAACTGCTATTTTGTTGAGCGAGTTTAAAAGAAGTTTTCATTAATCAGTAACAGTTTTCAGTGAGCGAGTTTGTGTAAAAATATATAAACTAGAAAAGTTTCACTAAAAGAGAAACATCGTTTTAATTTGTGAATTCGTGGTAACTTTTTACAACAGGATAATATAAATATTTGGTGGAATTCGTGTTTAATTTCCTCCGTAAAAAAACGCTGCTAATCTCTGTGTAATAAATAAATCCTACTCAAAAGCAAAGTTTAAAAATACACCACGAGTACCCATAAAGTTTACTGGAGCTGTCCATTTACTATTAGGATCGTTATCATAAACAATTTCATTATTGATAGCAAAAACACCACGAATTGAAGGCGAGAATTTAAAGAAATTTAAATAAATGTCAATTCCCATTCCAACCTCATACATATAGTTGCTAGTGGTCATTCTAAACTGTCCAGCAGAATTGTCATCTTGTGTTTTTTCGTTGCTAGAAAAATTATAATCGTAAGAAATTCCAGCTAAAACATAAGGGCGAATGTTTTTGTATCGATCTGTGCTAAATTTAAAAACTACAGGAAAATGTAAGTAAGTAGAGCCAATTTCTCGAATACTATCTCTAGGGTTGCTAGACGCATTTAAATGATTAAATATGATGTTTTTAGAATTACTAACCAAACCAGGTTCTAGACGAACACTTAAGTTTTTATGCAAACGCAATTCAGCAATTAAACCAACATTAAAACCATAGGTAGGTTCAACTGTAATGTCAGCATCAAAAACGTTACTGTTTCTGATATTTAATTTAAAATCATTTTGATTTATTCCAAGATAAAAACCATAATGAATTTTGCGGTCATCAAAAGTTGGTAAGTTTTCTACACGTTCTCTTTGTGCAAAAATATTTGCAGAAATCAGAAGTAGAACACCAAAAAGAATACTTTTTTTAATCATTTTTATTTGCTTGCAGTATATATGGTTGCAACTCCAAAAGTTACAGGTTTGTGTGTTGTATTTGTAAACCCATTTTTTTGTAAAATATTGTTGAGAACTTCGCCAAAAGGAAAAGAATTTGCAGATTCAGATAAATAAGAATAGGCAACTTTGTCTTTAGAGAACAGTTTTCCAACTACTGGTAAAAATAGGTTTGTATATAGTTTGTAGCCTTGTTTAAAAGGAAATTTTACAGGATTAGAAGTTTCTAAAATAACCAAAACTCCAGTAGGTTTTAATACTCTAGCTATTTCAGTTAAACCTTTATCTAAGTTCGCAAAGTTGCGCACACCAAAAGAAACAGTTATCGCATCAAAAGTAGCGTCTTCAAAAGGCATATCTTCAGAATCGCCTACAATCATTTCTATTTTGTCTGATAAGTTTGCTTTTGCAATTTTTTGCTTACCAACCTCTAACATTCCTGCAGAAATATCTAATCCAACAATTCTATCAGGATTTAAATCAGCCATCATTAAAGCTAAATCGCCAGTTCCAGTAGCAATGTCTAAAATTTGTTTTGGATTGTTTTCGCCAACAATTTTCACTACTTTTTTTCGCCATTTCACATCAATTCCTAAAGAGATTACTCTGTTTAAACCATCGTAATTTCCAGAAATATTATCAAACATCTGAGCAACTTGTTCTTTTTTGCCAAGATTTGAATCTTTATATGGATTTATTTTTTCTGCAGACATTTTAATATTTGCTTTATATTTTAAGCAATTGGTATTCGATTAAATATTTTTACTTTTCTTCCAACTTCCAACTTCCCACTTCCAGCTTCCAACTTCCAACTTCCAACTTCCAACTTCAAACTCCCCACTTCCAGCTTCTAACCATTTATAGCCACTACTTCATTAATTTGATCTGGTAGCATTTCTTTCAATAAAGTTTCAATTCCATTTTTTAAAGTTGCAGTAGAAGAAGGACATCCACTACAAGCACCTTGCAAAATAACACTAACTACTTTGTTTTGCTCATCATAAGAACGAAAAGCAATATTACCTCCATCACCAGCAACAGCAGGTTTGATGTATTCATCTAAAATGTCTGAAATTTGAGCAGGAATTCCTTCAAGTTCAATTTTAGGAGCAGCTTTCTTTTCTTTAGTTTCTGATGATTGATTTGGTAATTCCTTGATAATAGTTTTACCTGCTACCAAATATTCACGAATAAAAGTTCTTACTTCTGCAAAAACTTCCTTCCATTCAACCATATCATATTTGGTAACAGAAATATAATTGTCAGAGATAAAAACTTCTTTTACAAAAGGGAAGTTAAAAATAGCTTGTGCTAATGGAGATGATTTACTTGCTTCTTCTATATTTTTGTACTCAACATCTGTTTGCGTTAACGATTTGTTAGTGCCAAACTTCATCACAGCCGGATTTGGAGTAACTTCCGCATAAACTTCAATTGCTTCTTTTTTTGTTGATGAGGTTTCTTCATTTACAACCACATTTCCATCAGAAATATAAGCTTCAATTTGCTCAGCAACTTCTTCTTGCACATCGGCCCATTCTACAATATCAAAACGTTGAATTGCTATGAAATTTGCAGTAATAAATATCTTTTTTACAAACGGAAGATAAAATAGTTGTTGAGATAAAGGTGAATTCTTAGCTTCATCTATATTCGAAAATTCATAACTACCACCATTAATTAAAATTTTAGTGCTGTTGAATTTTAATATGGTATTATTGGTTGTTTCTTGTATGGTAATTTTTGTCTCTTGCATAATCATAATAATAAGTTGCAAAATTACGGCAAAAAACTGAATTGCAATAAAAAAGACCTTGTATGTTTTAAAAATACAAGGTCTTTTAAATATATTTTTGTTCGTTATAAATTTAAAGAAACAGTTGCTGTAAACACTCTATTGTCTAAAGTTAAATTTGCAGCATCAACGTTAAAATCTTGATAGAAATTATATGCAGCTGTTCTGTTGCTGTTGCTATAAGAAAAATCTAACTTAAAGTTTCCGAAATTATATCCACCACCTATTGAGTAGCCTTGTAAATCATCAGACTCTAATGCTGTAATATCAGGGCTTTGCTCAAATTTGTAGCCACCTCTTAAACTAAATTTATCAAAACGCCATTCTGACCCTACATTAAAACTATGCGTATTTCTTAAGTTATCTTCAAAAGAAAGCCCTCCAGATTGAATGTCATTGCCTGAGAATCGTATCCTTTTAAAGTTTTTATTTATATAATCAAAGCTTAATAAACCGCTTTTGCCAAAAATTAAAGCAGCACTGGCAGTTAGCTTACTAGGTGTTTTTAATTGATATAATAGTTGTTGAGATGGAAAAAAACCACCAGAAGTATTGTCGTATATTAAATTGTCATTACTTACTGTTATTTCTGTGTCTCCAGAGAAACCTTCATTATCTAAAATATTATTTTCATCAATAACCTCTGTAAACCAAGTTGGTGTTTGGTACGATAATCCAAATCTAAAACTTTGATGCGCTTTGTATATAAAACCAGCATTTGCAGAAAAACCTGATCCAGTGATAAATGTTTCTTGGAATAAGTTAGCATCTAATTTATTGCCATTTATATCGCTATTAAATTCCGTTAAATTAGCTTGTTGGCTAAAATTTAAATCGTATAAATTCAGCCCTAAACCTACATGTAATTTCTTTTGATGTACAGACGAAAAACCAATGTTTAATTCGCTCAATTCACCAGTGTAAATATTGTTAAAGCGTTGTTCATTTGCTGAATTATAATTTAGTTTTGTATCGTTGATATCTAATGGAAACTCTGTAAAAGTGGCAACATTACTATTACCTTGTGTTTGAAAAGTGTCATTAAAGTCTTTGGTAATCCTATAGTTAAAACCAACCGCAAATTTAGACCAGTCACCACTATAAGCACTATCAAATACAAGTACTGCTCCAGCTTGAGATAAATTAATAAATTCATTTTGAGTAGTTATTGAATTGCCATAATAGTTAGATTGAGTTTCTGAATTTCTTGAATTGAAAGTTCCAGTAAATAAGCTAGTGTTAAATACAGATAAACCAGCTGGGTTTATGTTTAATGATGAGATGTCTCCTCCTAATGCTCCAAAAGCGCCACCCATTGCTGTAAAACGAGCTGTACCATTATTGTCATCTTGAGAGAATAAAAGACCTAAATCTTGATATCCTAAAGATTGAGAAAAAGACGTAGATGTTGCAGCGAACAAAGCCGCTATTATAAAAAAACGTTTCATATTTTTAATTTTCTAAAAGTATATTTTTAATTTCCTCTTTTTGATCTTGATGAAGAACTTCTACTTGAACTTCGAGAACTAGAACTTCTAGAAGAAGAAGATCTACTGCTGCTTCTGGTAGATGATGATCTAGAAGAACTTCTACTTGCAGATGAACTCCTACTTGTAGATGAGCTTCTAGAAGGTGTTGCTCTTCTAGAGCTTCTAGAAGGTGTGTAACTTCTGTTATTTCTGGAAGACGAAGAAGATCTTCTAGTGCTTGAGCTATTTCCTCTTGAGCTAGTGCTAGTTCTCCTTCTTGTAGAAGAACTGATTCTTGTTGGAGTAGAATTTCTCCTGCTCGTAGATGTAATTTGCCTAGATGTGTTAGTGCTCCTTCTATTAGGGCTTGTAGAAGTATTACTTCTTCTATTGGTTGTAGTTGAAGATCTTCTACTTACACTAGTGTTATTTCTTCTGCTTGTTGTTCTGGTATTTCTAGAACTAACAGAATTATTTCTTCGGTTAAAAGTGTTGTTGTATGCAGTTCTCCTTCCATTTCTAAAAGCTCTATTGTATCTATAATTGTTCCAAAAACGGTTATTCCTATAATTATTGTAGTAAAAACCGTTACTCCAAGCCCAATTATTGTGATATGGATGCCAGTAAGGGTTATGTCCCCAAAAACGATTACCCCAATATCTATTGCCCCAAAAACGATTGTTCCAATAAGGATTTCCAAATGTGTTCCAGTTATTAAATGCCCAGCCATTATTAAAACCCCAGCCCCAATTATTAAAGCCACCACCCCAAAAAGGATCGTTCCATAAATTAACATGAACTATAACATCATTATCTTCATAGCCCCAAGGTTGATTTGCATCATAATTTAAAGTTTCGTCTATTGTTTCATCATCTACATAAACATCATCAGAGTTATAATTGTCAATATCAGTAAAGATTTCATTATCTTCTATACGCTCTAATTTTTGTAAACTTTTTGTAAAATAATCTTTTTCATAATCATCATATTCTTCATCATTTACAACAACTACTTTTTTTTCTTCACTTTTTGGAGCCTCATCACCATAAATGCCATCATTATTATACACACTTTGATACGTTCCACAAGAAATCAACAACAAATTAGCTGTTACAAATAAAATCAGTTGATTTAGCTTAAAGTTTTTATAAAGTAATTTCATAATGATATGTTTTTAGAGTATCTTTTATTGATGAAATTTTGTTCTTAAAACACTAAATTATAGTAGTTTTGTATCAATTTTGTAAAAAAGATAATTTTTAACAAAAATTTCACTTTAAAGATAACAATATTTGTGCCAAAGTATAAATTATGAGTAAGAAGTTAACGAAAAGAACAGAGGATTATTCTAAATGGTATAATGAATTGGTTGTAAAAGCTGATTTAGCTGAGAATTCTGCAGTAAGAGGTTGTATGGTGATTAAACCATATGGATTTGCAATTTGGGAGAAAATGCAAGCAGAACTAGATAGAATGTTTAAAGAAACTGGGCATCAAAACGCCTATTTTCCGTTATTTGTTCCTAAGAGTTTATTTGAAGCCGAAGAGAAAAATGCAGAAGGTTTTGCTAAAGAATGTGCAGTTGTTACACATTATAGATTGCAAAATGACCCTGATAATGAAGGGAAACTAAGAGTTGATCCCGAAGCAAAATTGGAAGAGGAATTAGTAGTTAGGCCAACTTCTGAGGCAATTATTTGGAATACATATAAAGGTTGGATTCAATCTTATAGAGATTTACCTTTATTAATAAATCAATGGGCTAATGTTGTTCGATGGGAAATGCGTACACGTTTGTTTCTGAGAACAGCTGAATTTTTATGGCAAGAAGGGCATACTGCTCACGCTACAAAAAATGAAGCAGTAACAGAAGCAAAACAAATGCAAGATGTATATGCAGAGTTTGCAGAAACTTTTATGGCAATGCCAGTTGTTAAAGGTGTAAAATCGGATAGTGAACGTTTTGCAGGTGCAGAAGATACGTATACTATTGAGGCTTTAATGCAAGATGGAAAAGCATTACAGGCAGGAACTAGCCATTTTTTAGGACAAAATTTCGCAAAAGCTTTTGATGTAAAATATACTTCTAAAGAAGGAAGTAAAGAATATGTTTGGGCTACTTCATGGGGAGTATCTACACGATTAATTGGTGGTTTAATAATGACACATTCTGATGATAATGGATTGGTTTTACCTCCAAAGTTAGCGCCAATTCAAGTAGTTATTGTGCCTATTTATAAAAATGATGAGCAATTAGAGGCTATTTCAGAAAAAGTTAATGGTATTGTAAAAGAACTTCGCCAAAAAGGAATTTCTGTAAAATTTGATGATAGAGATACATTTAGACCTGGAGCTAAGTTTGCAGAATATGAGTTAAAAGGAGTGCCAGTTAGAATTGCTATTGGAAATCGTGATTTAGAAAATGGAACTCTAGAGATAGCTAGAAGAGATACTTTTGAGAAACAAACAGTAGAACAAGATAATGTAGTTGATTATATTAAAAATCTTTTAGAGGAAATTCAAGAGAACTTGTTTGCAAGAGCTATTGATTATAGAAAAGAGCATACAACTATAGTAAATGATTTTAAAGAGTTTAAGAAAGCAATAAAAAATACTGGAGGTTTTGTATCTGCTCATTGGGATGGTACAGAAGAAACAGAAGATAGAATTAAAGAATACACGAAAGCCACTATTAGATGTATCCCAAATGATGCTAAAGAAGAGTCAGGTGTATGTGTATTAACAGGAAAACCATCTGCTAAAAGAGTTCTTTTTGCTAAAGCGTATTAATTTTGAAAAAAAAGTTATTTTTTTTTGTAAAATAATTGCAGAATTTAAAAAACCTTGTATATTTGCACCCGCAATTGAGAGATACTTTAATTGTTATGGTCCGTTCGTCTAGGGGTTAGGACGCATGGTTTTCATCCATGTAACACGGGTTCGATTCCCGTACGGACTACAAAAGTTTTAAATAAAAAACGAAAAAACAAAGTTATGGCAAATCATAAGTCAGCATTAAAAAGAATTAGAAGTAACGAAGCTAAGAGATTACGTAATAAATATCAGCACAAAACTACAAGAAATGCTGTAAGAGATTTACGTGCTGTTGAAGATAAAACTGAAGCAGAAGGTAAATTAGGAAATGTTATTTCTATGATTGATAAGTTAGCTAAAAATAACATTATTCATAAGAATAAAGCTGCTAATTTAAAATCTAAATTGACTAAGCACGTAGCTGCAATTTAAGATTCAATCTTTTTACAAAATTTAAAAACTCTGAATGAAAATTCAGAGTTTTTTGTTTTTACTAAACTAATTGTAGCTTTTAAACTATAATTTAACACTATTTTAAAAGGAAATTTTGATTTTTCTTAAACTTCTTTACTTGTTTTTTAGTTCATTGTTGCTATTATAAACCAAACTTCATTCCTTCATTAGCGAAATGAAATCCTAATTTTTCTATTGCTACCCTTTCTTTGCTATT
Source organism: Polaribacter sp. (assembly GCA_965656305.1). Classification (GTDB taxonomy): domain Bacteria; phylum Bacteroidota; class Bacteroidia; order Flavobacteriales; family Flavobacteriaceae; genus Polaribacter. The sequence continues at coordinate 25,319 of CBFHKA010000019.1, forward strand.
TTCTTGAAGAGCAGGGTTTGTATGATTAAAATGAATAAAAATCACTTTGCTTTTTGTTTCTGTATTTTCGTTTTTGAATAGATTTGTAGTCTCTTCAATAAAAGGATGTGGAACTTCTGACATTGCTCTTTTTACTTCATATTGATTTAAAAAAGTAGCATCTAGAAAAGCATAATCTACTTTTTTTACTTCTTCTATTATAGAACGATTCCATTTTTTCCATTTATCAATATCAGGAATAAACAAAGCTGATTTATTTCTGCCATTAATTTTATAGCCTACAGTTTCAGAAAATTCATCTCTATGAGGAACAATAAAAGGCGTAACTTTTAAGCTGTTATTAAGAACGATAGTAGAATCGTGTTGTAAGCTCTTTAATTTAATATTTTCTAAATTAACCAATTGACTCCAAGGGCCATTATTTGAAAGGAATTTTTTCATTTTGGGCATTGCATAGACAGGTATGTTCTTTTTTCCATAAGCTTCTCTTCCAAAATACATCAACCCAGTATAATGACCAATATGTGCATGTGTTAAAAAAACACCATCAATGATGGTTGAACTTTTGAAATGATTTTGCTCTAATTCAGCTAATTGTGTATGCATATCAGGAGAAGCTTCAAATAGCCATTTTTGTTGGTGTTTTTTGTCAATCAACCCTAAAGCAACAACACTTTTCTTGTTATTTTTACCATTGTAAAAATTTTCACAGCACACTTTTTCACAGCCAATGTGAGGGTAGCCTCCATCTTGAGCTATCCCTAAAATAGTGATGTATTGCTCTGAATCTAATTGTAAGTCTTTTGTTGGACTATTTTTTTTATCACAAGAAATAATAGAGAAAAGCAATAATAAAGAGAAACAAAATTTCATATGAGATCTAATAAATTATTGATAAAGCACCAGAAGGGCATTTTAAAACTTGTGCTATAATTTCTTGTTTACTTGCATTTTCTTCTTGAATCCAAGGTCTTTCTTGTGGTTTAAAAACTTTAGGTAATCCTTTTGCACAATTAGCAGAGTGTGTACATTTTTTTGGTTCCCAGGCAATTTTAATATTTTCTTTAGTATAAGTTTTCATAATATATACAATTAAGTTTTCTAAAGATAATCAATTTTGAAAGAACTATTTTTTACTCTATAGTTGTTATGAAAACCTCTTCCTAAAATAATACACAAGATGTTTTGGTAATACTTTCTTTTTTTAAGTATGATTTGAATCTTGAAACACAACAATTTGATGTACGTTTACATAAAAAGAAAACCTTTTCAGTTAGAAAACTGAAAAGGTTTATAAAAAATAATTATTAGTTGATTGATAAAGCTATGAAGCCATACTCAATTTAAGTTTTTTTGATTTTTGTGATTTTGTGATGGATATTTTCATTAAAATAGATACAATTAAGGCAACTACAAATAATCCAGCAAATATCATTAATGTTGTATCTAGAGAACCTGTACTTTCTTTTACCATATCGTAAATTGTAGGGCCAATAACCCCTGCTAATCCCCAAGCAGCCAAAACCATTCCATGAATTGCTCCTAATTGTTTGGTGCCAAATAAATCGCCTAAGAAAGCGGGTAAGGTTGCAAATCCACCTCCATACATTGTAATTACTGTAAATAATACAATTAAGAATACACTTTCAACTCCGATTTTTGGCAAGAAATAAAATGCTAAAATCTGGAAAGCAAAAAAGATGATAAACGTATTTGCACGTCCTAAATAATCGGATAATGTAGACCAAGTAATTCTTCCTAATCCATTAAAAACTCCAATAAAACCAACAATGGCTGCTGCTTGCATTGGTGTATAATCTAATTTTTCTTGCATCATTGGACTTGCTGCAGATATAATTGCAATACCACAAGCAATATTAATAAACATCATTATCCAGATGTAATAAAAACGTGGTGATTTTAGAGATTCATTTGCGGTAACATTAGAAATATCTTCTTTTATAGTTTTACCTTCTTCTGCATTAAATCCTTCAGGAACATAACCTACAGGAGGTCTTTCTATATATCTTGCAGATGATAAAATAAGTATCATATAAATTACACCTAAGATGTAAAATGCGTTAGAAACCCCTACAGTTTCAAATAATTTGGCCATTACTGGGCCAAAAATTAAGGCAGCAAAACCAAAGCCCATAATTGCCATTCCTGTAGCTAAACCACGTCTGTCTGGAAACCACTTTACTAAAGTACTAACAGGTGTAATGTAGCCCAGACCAAGTCCAATTCCTCCAATAACACCATAACATAAATAGAACAACCATAAAGATTCTATTTGAACTGCTAAACCTGAACCTAAAATTCCTACTCCGTAGAAAATTCCTGCTGTAGTTCCACTAATTTTTGGTCCTACTTTCTCTACCCATCTTCCTAAAAATGCTGCTGATAATCCTAATAATAAAATAGCGATTTTAAACGCCCATTTTATAACACTTCCTTCAACTTCAAATACATCTTTTACTGGATTTGTCATTACAGAATATGCATATACAGATCCAATAGAAATATGGATTCCTACTGCTGATGCAGCAATGAGCCATCTGTTTTTTAATTTTTGTGAATTCATAATAAAATTCTTTAGTTAATTTTTACTTTTTTAAAGTAGTTACTTAAAATATTAGATGCTTCGTCCAACTCTTCTTGGGTATTTTCTCTAGCATCTTTTAGTTGATACTCCCATCCCAAAGCATCCCATTTATGGATACCTAATTTGTGATAAGGTTGTAGCTCAATTTGTTCTATAGTTTTATAATCTTTGAAGTAATCACCCAATTGATGTAATAATTCTGGTGTATTTGTAATTCCAGGGATTAGCACATAACGCAACCACATTTTTTTGCCTGAAGCTTCTCTATGTTTGGCAAAGTTGAAGGTGGTTTCTTTGTTTTGTTTACCTGTTATTCTTTGAAAACCTTCTTCAGTCATATGTTTGATATCTAGCATTACCAAATCTGCATAATTGTCTAGTAATTCTATTGCTGGATGATTTAATAAACGACCATTTGTATCTAAATTGGTGTGAATACCTTCTTCTTTTAAGCGTTTAAAAAATGGAATTAAATTATGAGCTTGTAATAAAGGTTCTCCACCAGAAACTGTTATGCCACCTTTATCACCATAATAAGATTTCATTTTTAGGGCTTTTTGCACTAAATCTTCTATATGATATTCCTTACCTCCATGAGTATCTATGGTATCTGGATTATGACAATATTGACATTTTAATTTACAACCTTGTAAAAAAATCACAGTTCTAATTCCAGGGCCATCATGAGTTCCAAAAGACTCTATAGAATGCACGTTTAATATGTTCTCTTTTATTTTGATAACGTAAAGTTTTAGATGAAAAAAGGAAAGGGACTCAAAAAATACTAGATGTGCTTTTTTTTTCTGAAAAGCGAACTCTATAAAGAGCTAATTCTATTTTTTGAATCCCTTATAAATACATAAAAAGGACTACATAGATTCGTGGAAAGAACGCGAAATAACTTCCATTTGTTGTTCTTTTGTTAATCTAATGAAATTAACGGCATATCCAGAAACTCTAATGGTTAATTGTGGGTGATTTTCTGGGTGCTCCATTGCATCTATTAAAGTATCTCTATCGAACACGTTAACATTTAAATGCTGTGCTCCATGTTCAAAATATCCTGTTAAAGTAGCTGCTAAATTGTCTATTCTATCTTCTTCTGTAGATCCTAATGATTTAGGTACTATAGAAAACGTGTTAGAAATTCCGTCTTGAGAATCTTTATAATCAATCTTTGCTACAGAGTTTAAAGAAGCAATTGCACCATTAGTATCTCTACCATGCATTGGGTTTGCACCAGGAGCAAAAGGAACACCTAAAGCTCTACCATCTGGAGTTGCACCTGTTTTTTTACCATAAACCACGTTAGAAGTAATGGTTAATACAGACATTGTTGGTTCTGCATCTTTATAAACTTTTAATTTTTTAAGTTCGTTATTAAAATCTTCTACACCATCATGAGCAAAAATATCTACTCTGTCATCATCATTTCCATATTTTGGAAATTCTCCTTCAATTTTAAAATCAACAGTTAAACCTTCTTCATTTCTAATTGGTTTAACTTTAGCATATTTTATTGCTGATAATGAATCTGCTAAAATTGATAAACCTGCAATACCATAAGCGATATTAATATCTGGGTTTGTATCAATTAATGCCATTTGAGCTTTTTCGTAATAGTATTTATCGTGCATGTAATGAATAATGTTCATTGCATCATTATAAACTTTTGCTACTTGTTTCATGGCAATTTTATAATTTGCCATTACTTTATCAAAGTCTAAATACTCACTATCATCTGCTTCAATACCAGATACCATTTGAGTTCCAGTAATTTCACATTTACCACCATTTATGGCTAATAATAAAGTTTTAGCTAAGTTTGTTCTTGCTCCGAAAAACTGAATTTGTTTTCCAATTTCTTGGTAAGAAACACAACAAGCAATACCATAATCATCAGAACCTCTTAAAGTTCTCATTAAATCATCATTTTCAAATTGGATAGATGAAGTATCAATAGCTACTTTAGAACAGAATTTTCTGAAATTTTCTGGTAACATAGGAGACCATAAAACCGTAATATTTGGTTCTGGTGATGGGCCTAAGTTGTATAAAGTATGTAAGAAACGGAATGCAGTTTTAGTTACTTTAGAACGTCCGTCATTTAACATACCCCCAATCGCTTCAGTTACCCAAGTTGGGTCACCAGCAAAAATATCATCATAAGCAGCCATACGTAAGTGACGAACCATTCTTAGTTTCATCACAAATTGATCGATATATTCTTGAGCTTCTACTTCTGTAATTAACCCACTTTTTAAATCTCTTTCTATAAAAATATCTAAGAAAGTAGATACATTACCTAAAGACATTGCAGCACCATCTTGTTCTTTTACAGCTGCTAAATATGCCATATAAGTCCATTGTACAGCTTCTTGACCATTTTCTGCAGGACGATTTAATTCTAAATTGTAATGATTACCCATTACAATCATATCTTTTAATGCTTTAATTTGTTCAGCAACTTCTTCTCTTAAACGAATAACAGCATCTGTCATTGGTCCTTCAATATTTGCTAAATCTGCTTTTTTTACTTCAATTAATTTGTCAATTCCGTATAAAGCAACACGTCTGTAGTCTCCAATTATTCTACCACGAGCATAATTGTCTGGTAAACCTGTTAAGAACCCTAAAGATCTAAATTTCTTAATTTCTGCGTTATAAGCAGAAAACACACCATCATTATGTGTTTTTACATATTTAGTGAATAAGGTATTTACTTCTTCACTTGGTTTTAAACCTTGTTCATGTAATGCTTTTTGAACTACTTTGTAACCTCCAAAAGGTTTCATTGCTCTTTTTAAAAGAGCATCTGTTTGTAAACCAACAATTGTTTCATTCTCTTTGTCAATGTAACCAGCTTTAAAGCTTGAGATTGCAGAAATAGTTTCTGTATCTATAGAGTGCACACCACCATTAATTCTTTCGATACTGGTTTCTTGTTTACAAACTTCCCAAAGTTTTTGAGTTTTTTCACTAGCACCAACTAAAAATTGGTCATCTCCATAATAAGAAACAATGTTTTTAATAACAAAATCTCTTACATTAATAGAGGTATTCCAAACACCTTTTTTAAATGCTGCTTTTTTTGGTTTTTCTAAGATTAGTTCTTCAATTTCCATGATAATATGTTTTTTGTTTTTATGTATCCTTTAATTACATATCAAATTTACGTGAGATACAAATTTTAAAATATGATAAAAGTTAGGTTTTAGGATTATTTAAGAAAACGTTGTAGTAGTTTTTATTTTGATTTATAGAAAGTTAAAGCTCGATGTTTGCTATTTTAAATAATTAATTAGATTTGCAAAATAAAATAAGTTTAACAGAAACTGAATTAAGTTCAGCTTAAAAATTGGTATAGCATGCAACTGTACAATAAGTTAAGCGCAAAAGAACGCGCTGCATTAATTGATGAAGCTGGTAAAGACCGCCTCACAATCTCATTCTATCAATATTATAAGATAGAAAATCCACAATTATTTAGAGATAAATTATTCTTAGAATGGAACGCTTTAGAAGTTTTAGGAAGAATTTATGTTTCTTATGAAGGAATTAACGCACAATTATCTGTGCCTTCAGAAAACTTTTATGACTTAAAAGATCAATTAGACAGTATTTCTTTTTTGAAAGGTATTCGTTTAAATGTTGCAGTAGAGCAAGACAATAAATCTTTCTTAAAACTAAAAGTTAAAGTTAGAAATAAGATTGTTGCTGATGGTTTAAATGACGACACTTTTGATGTAACTAATAAAGGAGTGCATTTAAATGCAAAAGAATTCAATGAAATGTTGGCAAATCCTGATACTGTTTGTGTAGATATGCGTAATCATTATGAAAGTGAAATTGGGCATTTTGATGGAGCTGTAACACCTGATGTAGATACCTTTCGTGATTCTTTAGATATTATTGAAGAGGATTTAAAAGATAATAAAGAAGACAAAAATTTGTTGATGTATTGTACAGGTGGAATTCGTTGTGAAAAAGCATCTGCTTACTACAAACACAAAGGATTTAAGAACGTTTTTCAGCTTGAAGGCGGAATAATAGAGTACACACGTCAAGTAAAATCAGAAGGCATAGAAAATAAATTTATTGGTAAAAATTTTGTGTTTGATCATAGAAGAGCAGAAAAAATATCTGATGATGTAATTGCGAACTGTCATCAATGTGGAAAAGCTTGTGACGAACATACAAATTGTGCAAACGAAGCTTGTCATTTATTATTTATTCAATGTGATGAATGTTCAGAAAAAATGGAAAACACCTGTTCTACTGATTGCCAAGAAATAATTCAATTGTCTTATGAAGAACAAAAAGAATTAAGAAAAGGAAAAGGAAATAGCAATAAAATTTTCAAAAAAGGACGTTCAGAAGTTTTAAAATATAAAAAATAAAATCATGCAAAAAATCGAATTAATGGCGCCAGCAGGTAATTTTGAATCTATGCAGGCTGCTTTAGATAATGGTTGTGATTCTATTTATTTTGGAGTTGAGCAATTGAATATGCGTGCAAGAGCATCTATCAATTTTACTTTAGATGATTTAGAAGAAATTTCTAAAAGATGTTCAGAAAAAAATGTAAGAACTTACCTTACCTTAAATACTATTATTTATGATCATGATTTATCAATTGTAAAAACTTTGATAAAAAAAGCAAAAGAAGCAAATATTACTGCTGTAATTGCAATGGATCAAGCTGTGATTTCTATAGCTAGAGAACAGCAAATGGAAGTTCATATTTCTACTCAAATTAACATTACAAATATAGAAACTGTAAAGTTCTATGCACTTTTTGCAGATACAATTGTGTTGAGTAGAGAGTTGAGTTTGCGACAAGTAAAAAAGATTACAGAAGATATTGAGAAACATCAAATAAAAGGACCTTCAGGAAGATTGATTGAGGTAGAAATTTTTGGGCATGGAGCTTTGTGTATGGCAGTTTCTGGAAAATGTTATATGAGTTTGCATTCGGCAAATTCATCAGCAAATAGAGGGGCTTGCAAACAAAACTGCAGAAAGAAATATACAGTTATAGACCAAGAAACTGGTTTTGAAATGGAGCTAGATAATGAGTACATTATGTCTCCTAAAGATTTATGTACTATCGATTTTTTAGACCAAGTTGCTGATGCTGGTATCAAAGTTTTAAAGATAGAAGGTAGAGGTAGAGCACCAGAATATGTGGCAAAAGTGATTAAGTGTTACAGAGATGCAATTGATAGTTTAACAGCAGGAACTTACGATAAAGAAAAAGTAATTTCTTGGATGCAAGAATTAGAAAAAGTGTACAATCGTGGTTTTTGGAATGGCTATTATTTAGGTCAAAAATTAGGCGAATGGAGTAAAGAATCTGGTTCTCATGCAACCCAGAAAAAAGTTTATTTAGGAAAAGGAGAACATTATTTTGACAAAGCTAAAATAGGTCAATTTAAAATTGATGCTTATGATGTAAATATTGGAGACACCATTCTAATAACTGGTCCAACAACAGGTGCTCAAGAAATGGAATTAAAACAGATGTTTGTAAATGATAAACCATCAGAAAAAGCAACAAAAGGAGATGAAGTTACCATGAAATTAGATTTCAAAATAAGAAGAAGTGACAAGCTCTACAAGATTGTAAAAACTGAATTCGCAGCAAACTAATGGTTGTAATTACATTACAAAGAAAGAAATGTATTGGCTGTAATTACTGTGTAGAATTGGCGCCAGAACAATTTCAAATGTCTAAAAAGGATGGAAAATCTGTGCTCTTGCATTCCATAGAAAAGAAAGGTTTTTTTACCATAAAATCTTTTGACGATTCTATTTTTGATGGTTCAAATGAAGCTAAAAAAGCCTGTCCTGTAAAAATTATTGAGGTAAAGCAAATTTAAAAATTAGTATATTCTATTTTAGAAAAATAATTACATCAAAAAAAGGTAACAATATTACTATTGCTACCTTTTTTAATTATTAACTAAATGTAATTTTTGAGGAATTATTATTACTTTTCTTTTTCTATTTTTTTATGATTTTTTTTGTGAATGTATTTGCATCTGTTTTCACTTGTAAAAGGTACATTCCAGACGAAAGGTGGGAAATATTAATGTTTTCTTTTTCTGATAGTTTTGAGGAAGTTTTTAATACTTCTTTACCCATTAAATTATAGATTTTTATTTCTTTTATTTGTTGATTCTCAATTTTTAGGTTTAAAATACTTGATGTTGGATTTGGATAAACACTAAATTCTACCAAAGAATTTAATTCATTTTTCTCTACAGATAATGCGCTTTGTTCTAGCTTAAATAATTCGCTACCTACTGTGCCATTATTAGCAGAAAAATATAAAACATCGTTAGATGCAAAGAAGTTACTTGGATTACTTCCATTACCATATTGAGCAGTAGAAGGATTTATGTCTTGGAATAAAACTGTACCTTCTGCTGTACCATCAGATTTCCATAATTCTTTATTTTGACTATTATCTCCTGCACCAAAAAAAACAACATCACCAATATTACCAATTGAAGAAATGTTAGAATTACTAGATCCAGATTCTATATCTTTTACCATTTCAGCACTTGCAACTCCATTTGCTTTCCATAACTCATATCCATTTGTGCCATCATATGCAGTAAAATACAATTTGCCATTTACATCGGTTAAATTTGTAGGATAACTATGTCCTGTACCAGGGTTAATATTATGTACATTCTGAATGGTGCCAGAATAAGTTATAGCATATAATTCTGTACCAACATTAGGGTTATTAGCTGTAAAAAATAATTCTGTATTGTATATAATTTCTGAAGCACCTCTGCCTCCTATATCTCTTGTGCCAGATAAAGTAAAGTTAGAAGGGCTTTTAAGATTGGTAATTAATGATGTATTTGCTGTTGTGCCATCACTTTTCCACAAATTTGTTTCACTACCATTATAAGCTGTAAAAAATAGCGTATTTGTGTAAGAATGAATATTTAAGTTTCTAGGGTAACTGCCTCCATTAGTATTGATGTCTTTTAATAAAACTGTGCCAGATGCAGTACCATCAGATTTCCAAATTTCTACATTTGAAGTGCCATTATTTGCTGCAAAAAACAATTCATTATTTAAAACGATTAGCTCAGCGTTATTAATACTGCTTACATTAGTTCCATTAATATCTACAACTAATTTTGTATTGGCTTCAGTACCATCAGTTTCCCAAAGTTCCATTCCTGATGTTCCATCATTAGCAAAGAAATAAATCTTATTATTTAATACAACAAAATTGCTACTACCAAGGCCATTTTCAGTATCAGGGTTGATGTCTTTTAAAAGTGTTGTGCCATTTTCTGTACCATCAGTTTTCCAAAGTTCTGTTCCTTTTTCTTTGGTAGATGCAGAAAAATATACTTCATTATTAAAGAGTATAAAATTTGAGGGATTGCTATATCCAGGGCCAGGATTTATATCTTTTAAAAGTGATGCAGTTCCTGATTCGATTATCCAAAGTTCTCTACCATTTTCTCCATTATCTGCTGAAAATAATATTTTATCATCAAACTGAAAGAAATTTTGAGGGTTTGAGGAATTGCTACCTTCTTTATTAATGTCTTTTAAAAGAGTTGTTCCATTTTCTGTTCCATCAGAAATCCATAATTCTTTGCCAAACCAATTACCATCAGAAGCTGTAAAAATTGCTTTTCCGTTAAAACCTATAATATCTTCAATATTATTATCATCAAAAGCTGGATGAATATCTTTTATCATAAAAGAACCTTCTGCTGTACCATCTGTTTTCCAAATTTCATATCCACATTCATTATTTGACTGAAAAAATAATTGGTTTCCAACAATTGCATATTCACTATTATGAAAAAACTCAGAAGTTGTAGTTTCTATTTTTTCAGACCCAACAACTGTTCCATCAGAAACCCAAAATGCATTGCTGTAAGTAAATATATGAATTTTAGAGTTGAATATAATCATTGCTTTTACGTTGATTTCTAAATCTAAAAGCTTAACTGTTCCTGCTTCTGTTCCATCAGATTTCCAAAGCTCTGTACCATAAGTAAAAAATAATTCGTTGTTAAAAACTTTAATTGGTGTGTTTGTAGAAAATGAACTTCCAGAACCAGGATTAATGTCTTTAACCATTTCTGTACCAGCTCCTGTACCATCAGATTTCCAAAGCTCAAAACCATTGGATCCATTAGTTGCAGAAAAATAAACGCTACCATTTAAAGCTGCAAAATTATTTGGATATGAATCTTTATTTGAATTTGGGTAGATATTTTTTACCAAAGAAACGGTTGTTCCATCAGTTATATAAAGTTCTTGTCCTATAGATGTTGATGCTTCTCCAGAAAAATAAATTTCATTGCCAGATTTTACGAATCTTGTGTTGCCAAATACTGAGTAATCTGCCAGTTTTAAGGTTCCTGTTGCTGAACCATCAGTTTTCCAAAGTTTGTTTTCTGCAGTAAAAATAAGTTCGTTATTAATTGTTTCATGAAAAGCTTGGATTGATGTAAATTGTTTTACTTTTTCTGTATTTGCAAGTGTACCATCTGTTTTCCATAAATAATAATTTGAATTATCATCAGCTGCAAAAAAGTACATTAAGTTACCAGAAACAATAGGAGTTAAAGCAGCTACACCACCATCTTTTCCTGATGTAAATTCTTTAAAAATTGTTGTGCCTTGCTCTGTACCATCTGTTCTCCATAATTCACTTCCATTCAAACCATCATTAGCAATAAAATAAATTAAACCATTAAATGCTACTTTGTTTGAAGGATTACTAGACGAGTTGCCTAAATTAATGTCTTTTACTAAAGTTGCTTGCCCAAAACTTAGGAAACTCATCAGTAAAAAAAGTATATGTAGTTGTTTTTTCATAACTTGATTTTAAAAAAAAAATGGTTTTGAAACTTTTTTGAGGTTTCAAAACCAAATTAAGAGTTTGTTGTTTTTTAGATTTCTCCAGTTTTTTCTGCAAATTCTAGTAAAACTGCAACTGTTTTTCCATTTCCTTTAGCAATGGCGTGAACAATTGATTCTCCTGAACCTTTATCAGTATATACTTTAAAGCTTTTTATTTTGTATTTTTTTCCACTTAAAGTTGCGTCTAATGCATTTTCAGTCACATAACTTTCGCTTACAGCTTGTCCAATTAATTGAGCCATAGCTCCACTTACTATTTCAGAATTTGCTAAATTGGTTACAGTTTCTAAATTGTCAGCAAGGTTTTTTACATTTTTCACATCCATATTTTTTGCATCCCTTACAGTTTTTACTGCTTTGGTAATATTTTTTAAAGACAACATAGATTTACTAACATAAGCATAAGCAAACTTATCATCATTACTCGCTTTTTGCAGTTGAATCATATCACCAACATTAAATTCTGTTCCTTTAGATGTTGTGAATGATTTTTTAGATTTTTTTCCTTTTACTTGCGCTAACATTAACATTGGAGCTAATAAAAGCATTACTAGAGTTACTCTTTTCATAATTGTGTGTTTTAAATTAAAAAACAGCATCCATTTCTCAATTGTTAATTCATCCTAAAAAAGAATGTGAGATGGACACTGTTAAGTGAATTTTTTTCTAATTTTTTAGTAGTGATGAATTAACACTTCAAAAGTAGTTTTGAAAAGAGTGTAAGTAAATAGGGTAGTGTACGTAAAAGACTAAGGTGTTTACCCTATTTTTAAGAGGTAAGTCCGTTTTGAAAGGCAAAACGTATTAAAGAAGCTACATTATGTACATCTATTTTGCGCATTATGTTAGTTCTATGTGTGTCTACTGTTCTTGGACTTATAAATAGTTTTTCGCCAACTTGTACATTAGTTAATCCTTGGGAAATGTATTTTATGATTTCTTTTTCTCTTGAGGTTAGCTCATCTAAAAGAGGTGATTTTTTTTGTATTGATGAAAAGAATTGGGTTTGTCATCAGAAATTAAAGCCTTTGTAACTGCAGTACTAAAATATTCTTTACCTTGATGAATGTTCTTAATTGCCAATAATAATTCGTCACTTGGTATGGTCTTTAACATATAACCTTTTACGCCAATTTCTATCAAACTTTTTATAATGGATGCTTCTTGATACATAGAAAGCACTGCAACTTTAATATGTTTATGGTTTTTTACAATCTCTTTTGCACATTCTATGCCATCCATAATTGGCATATTAATGTCTAGTAAAGCAACTTCTACAGAGTTGTTGTTTATAAAATCTAAAGCAGCTTTTCCATTTTCTACAATGCCTACAACATTAAATTCTGAATTATTTTCGAAAGTATTTTTAATACCTTCAGCAATTAATGGATGGTCATCTGCAATTAAGATTTTAATAGACATTTAAAACGGAATTTTAATTGTTACTAAAGTACCACTTTTAGGGCTTGGTTCAAAATTTACATCACCATTAACCATATCTAATCTACTGGAAATATTAAGCAAACCAATTCCCTTTTTATCCTTTTGAGTTGAGAAACCAACACCATTATCTTCTACAATTAATATTGATGAATTATTGGTGTTGAATAATTGTACACTAACTTCACTAGCTTTGCTATGTTTTATAATATTGTTAACGAGTTCTTGCGTAATTCTATAAATAGTAACTTCTATTTTTTGTGGTAATCTTTCATCAATATTAAAATGCTCTAAACTGTATTTAATATTAGATAAACCTAAACTTCCTTCTAGTAAATCATTTAGAGCAGGAATAATACCTAGTTCTTTTAAAGCTCTTGGCATCATTTGATGAGAGATGTTTCTTAAATCTTGATTGGAGTTTTCTAAGCTTTTTAGGAGTTGCTGAGATTCTTCAGTTTCTAATAAATTTAGTTTAGAAAGTATGTTTCTGGATTTTAAAATAACGCTCCCTATTTGCTGTACAACTCCATCATGCAATTCTCTTGCTATTCTACCTCTTTCAGCTTCTTGAGCTTCTAAAACTGCTTGTAATCCTAATTCTTTTTGTTTGCTTTTTTCTTCAAAAACAAGCTTCTGTTTATGTCCTAATCCTAAGGAGAAAAATATATTTTCTACAATTAATCCAAAGTAAAAAATACTATCTCTTAAGTAATTTTCCTTTGGCAAAAGTGCTAAATAATAGATGAATGCTCCAGAAACAGATGTAATAAATAAAACAAGTGACCCAATAATTATATAGTATTTAATAGCAGATTTAATTTTAAATAATATATAATAACCTACCATCGATAAAACCAATATTATAGGCACAAAAAACAAGAAAAAACCTTCGTGGATATAGTTATTATCTTGTGTTATTAAAGATAGTATTTGTAAAATAATTCCAATTGGAATTAGGGTGTAAATAGGATATAATATTATTTTATGATATTTTTCTGAAAATGATTTTGTTTCAACAAACTTAAAAGCAAAAATGAAATAAAAGCAATTGAACATCCATTTGAAAAATACTTCAAATAGATTTAGAAAAGGAATAAAAGGTTCAAACAAAAGACCAAAAAAACCAGTTGAAACTTGGTGTAAATAGCCTAAGAGGATTAAAGTTGTGTAAGCTGCATAAAATAAATATACCTTGTCTTTATTCTGAAAAAATAATACAATGTGATAAATAGAAAGTGTAAACAAAAAACCCAGAACAAAAATTAAAATGCCATTTTCGTTTGGGTTTTCTAGTGTATGTAAAATTTGATTATAATCGAACATTATGTTCCAATATACAAAATCAAATTAATATTGTTTTCAATTTAGTAAGCTCTTTCATCATTTCCTTCATAGAAATTAATGAACGCTTTATTTACAACACGCATTCCTCCAGGAGTAGGGTAATCTCCTGTAAAATACCAGTCTCCTAAATTATCTGGACAAGCTTTATGTAAACCTTCTATAGATTGATAAATGACTTCAACATCAGCTTTAATGTCATCAGTTTTTAACATTTCAGCAATTTTAGCAGAAATCTCTTCAGCTTTAAAAGGACTATAAATTCCTTTTACATAGTTTACAATTTCTGTATCATCTTTAGACTGTTGTTCTTTACATTTTTTGTAAACCTCATCAACAATATGATATTGATTCGTGTCTTTTAGTAATTCTAAGGCTGCTTTAAAAGCAATAAATGCCTCAATTCTAGCCATATCAATTCCATAACAATCTGGATAACGAATTTGTGGAGCAGAGGAAACTACTACAATTTTCTTTGGGTTTAGCCTGTCTAAAATTTTGATTATACTCTTTTTTAGCGTTGTTCCACGTACAATACTATCATCTATAATTACTAAATTATCTGTAGGTTTTACAACTCCGTAAGTAATATCGTAAACGTGTTCTACTAAATCGTCTCTAGAATTATCATCTGCAATAAAGGTTCTTAATTTAGCATCTTTTATAGCTATTTTTTCAAAACGAGGTCTTTCTGATAAAATTTCTGTTACTTTTTCTCTAGACAGTTTATAACCTCCTTCTAAAATTTTTGCTGTTTTCTGTTGATTTAAAATATCTTCAGCTGCTTCAGTCATTCCATAAAATGAAGTTTCAGCAGTATTAGGAATGTATGAAAATACAGAATTTGAAATGTCAGCATCTATGGATTTTAAAACCTTAGGGAACACATATTTACCTAGGTTTTTACGTTCTTCATAAATACTTGCATCACTTCCTCTAGAAAAATAAATGCGCTCAAAAGAACAAGCTTTATCTTCTCTAGGTTCGTTCACTTTTTTAATCGAAGTTTTTCCGCTTTTTTTAATAATTAAAGCATGCCCTCTTTCTAATTCTTGTACGTCATCAATATTAACATTAAAAACAGTTTGAATTACGGGTCTTTCTGATGCTACAACAACTACTTCTTCATCTTCATAAAAATAAGTAGGTCTAATTCCATTTGGGTCTCTCAATACAAAAGCATCTCCATGACCAACTAAACCAGCCATTGCATAACCTCCATCCCAACTTCTAGAAGATCTTTTTAATACTTTTTTTAGACTTAAATTTTCTTCAATATATGGTGATGCATTTCTTTTATTAAAGCCTCTTTTCTTAGCTTTTTGATATAGTTTAGCAACTTCATCTTCTAAGAAATGGCCAATTTTTTCCATTACAGTTACAGTATCTGTAAATTCTTTTGGATGTTGTCCTAGTTCTATCAATTCATCCAATATTTGTTTGGAGTTGGTCATATTAAAATTTCCAGCTACAATTAAATTTTGATGTTTCCAGTTACTTTGACGTAAAAAAGGATGTACACTTTCTATTGAGTTTTTTCCAAAAGTTCCATAACGTACATGACCTAAAAAAAGATTTCCAATGTAAGGCATATTTTCCTCTTGCCATTTTACATCATCTTTTTTATCAGGGTTTTCTTCTAAAACACCATTAATTCTATCATTAATTTGTCCAAAAATATCTTGTATAGGTTGGTTTTTGTTAGATCGAACTCTACTAATATATCTAGTTCCTGGTTCTATGTTAAACTTTACGCTAGCAAAACCTGCTCCATCTTGACCACGATTGTGCTGCTTTTCCATTAATAAATACATTTTATTAATTCCGTAAAAAGCAGAACCATATTTATCTTTATAGAACTGTAATGGCTTTTTTAATCTAACTAATGCTATTCCACATTCGTGTTTAATTGCGTCACTCATTTAATTGTGTGTTATAGTTGTATTTTACTTAATAAAAAACCGCGTGTTTAGACGCGGTTTTTATTTATGATAATTTTATGTCAAATTGTGTTAATTCTTTAAACGCTTTTAAACGTTTTTCAACTTCTACTTTTGTCAATTCCTGCATTCGTTCAGTACCAAATTTTTCTACGCAAAAAGAAGCTAAATTAGAACCATAAATAATAGCGTTTTTCATGTTTTCAAAAGAAATATTTTCTGTTTTTGCTAAAAATCCACAAAAACCACCAGCAAAAGTATCACCAGCTCCAGTAGGATCAAAAACATCAGCTAAAGGTAAAGCAGGTGCAAAAAACATTTTTCCTTCGTTAAATAACAAAGCTCCATGCTCTCCTTTTTTAATTACTACATATTTTGGTCCCATTTTGTGAATTTTCTTTGCTGCATTTACCAAAGAATATTCTCCAGAAAGTTGACGTGCTTCTTCATCATTAATAGTAATTACATCAACTCTTTTCAAAACCGTATGTAAATCATCTAAAGCAATATCCATCCAAAAGTTCATAGTATCTAAAACTACCAATTTTGGTCTTTCAGACATCTGATCTAAAACAGAAGCTTGTGTTAAAGGATGTAAATTACCCAACATTACAATACCAGCATCTTTAAAGTTATTAGGAACTATAGGTTGGAAAGTTTCTAATACATTTAATTCAGTGATTAAAGTATCTCTTGAGTTCATATCATTGTGATATCTACCACTCCAAAAAAATGTTTTTCCTTCTTTAACAATTTCTACTCCATCAGTATTAATTCCTTTAGAATTCATCATTTTTAAATATGATTCAGGAAAATCTCCACCAACAACAGAAACAACTCCTGTTTCTATACCAAACTGACTTGCAGATAAACCGATATAACTTCCTGAACCACCAAGAATTTTGTCGGTTTTACCAAAAGGAGTTTCAATTGCATCAAATGCTACAGTACCAACTGCTAATAATTTGCTCATAAACTAATTCTAACTTTCCAAATAGGAAAGGATTTAAAAAATATTGTTATAAATTATATTGTTATAACAAACTGTTATTTACATTCTATATAATATATGGCATTTAATGCCTAATTTTGCAAAAATTACAAAAGGCAAAAATAAGTTTTAAAAATGACTATCAAAGAAATACAAGAAGAAATTATTGACGAGTTTTCTATGTTTGATGATTGGATGGAGCGTTATGAATACATTATAGAATTAGGAAAATCTTTACCAATTATTGATGCTCAATATAAGTTAGATGAAAACTTAATAAAAGGTTGTCAATCTAAAGTGTGGTTGTATTCTGAATTAGATAATGATACTATTAAATATACAGCAGATAGTGATGCAATTTTAACAAAAGGAATTGTGGCATTATTATTGCGCGTATTTTCCGATCAAAAACCAGTAGATATTTTGAATGCAGAAACTGATTTTATTGATGAAATTGGATTAAAAGAGCATTTGTCTCCAACAAGAGCTAATGGTTTGGTTTCTATGGTAAAACAAATAAAAATGTATGCAATTGCGCAACAAACTAAACTAGCAGATTAAAATGACAGATAAAGAATTAGAAGAAATAGGAGATAAAATCATAAGAGTTTTAAAAACAATTTTTGATCCAGAAATACCTGTAGATATTTACGAATTAGGCTTAATATATGATGTTTTTGTGAGTGATGAAAATAATGCAAAAATATTGATGACTTTAACATCACCTAATTGCCCAGTTGCAGAAACTTTGCCTGTAGAAGTAGAGGATAAGGTAAAAACATTAAAAGAAATTAATGAGTGTGAAGTAGAAATTACCTTCGATCCTACTTGGACACAAGAAATGATGAGTGAAGAAGCAAAACTAGAATTAGGAATGCTATAGCCCCTGTTTCCCCAAAGGCCAGCAAAACGCAAAGATTATGGAAACTAATAATAAATCACAATCGCTGAATTCTCCTCCTTTGGAGGAGTTAGAGGAGGCTATCATAAACAGAGTAGCCAATAGCAAATTAAAAACTTTTGACTTGGAGGAAATTTATCCTGAAGGAAAAAGAGTTTTGTTTGATGTGAAAGATTGGTTGTTTCAAGAGTTAATTTTAAAAGAAAAAGATTTTAGAGCTTTTGTTAAAAATCACGATTGGACTCAATACAAAAACAGTTTCGTTGCAATTACTTGTTCTGTTGATGCTATAATTCCTTCTTGGGCATTTATGTTAGTAGCTTCAGAATTAATTCCTTTTGCCAACAAAGTGGTAATTGGCGATTTAGAATTATTAGAAACTGTTATCTATCAAGAATTAATAGGGTTTTTAGATTTAAAAGATTTTGATGATAAACCTGTAATTATAAAAGGTTGTGCAGATAAACCAATTCCTAACTCTGCTTTTGCTTTTTTAATAGAAAAATTACAACCAATTGCCAAGTCTATTATGTTTGGTGAAGCTTGTTCTACTGTTCCATTATATAAATCTAAAAAATAGTTTTTCAGTGAAAAAGTTGATGTTCTTTGTTTTTATCCTGTTTTCTCTTTGTAATTTTTCTCAAAAGAAAAAGAATACTGAACCACAACCTAAATGGAAAGTTAAAGGAAGACTAGGTTTTGTTTTTAATCAATCTTCTTTTTCTAATTGGGCTTCTGGGGGTGAAAATACTGTTGCAGGAAACTTCAATGTGAATTACGACTTTAATTATAAGAAAAAAAATATCAATTGGGATACAAGATTGATTACGGGTTATGGTTTAAGTCATTTAAGCGAAAAAGGTTTAAGAAAAACTGATGATCGTTTTGAATTAAATTCGGTTTTAGGTATTAAAACAACTACTTATTGGTTTCTTTCATTTATAGCCAATTTTAGAACACAATATTCAGAAGGATTTAACTACAAAAAAGAACCAAAAGTATCTGTTTCAGATTTTTTATCTCCAGCATATATAACATTTGGACCAGGAATGTTGTGGAAAAAATCAGATAACTTAAATATGAATATTGCTCCAGCCACTGCAAGATATACTTTAGTAAACGATTTTTTCTCGGGTAAATTTGGTGTAGATAAAGGTAGAAATACAGCTTTTAGTTTAGGTTTTAACTTATCTGGTTATTATAAATTTAATTTGATGGAGAATATTCAGATGGAAAACATCCTAACGCTTTATTCTGATTATTTAGCAAATGTGGGAAATGTAGATACTGATTACCAAACCAACATTCGTTTTAAAGTCAATAAATCCATTAAAATGCTAATGACTTTTCATACCATTATTGATGATAATGCTTCTAGTAGAATTCAATTTAGACAATTGTTTGGCTTAGGTGTTAATTATAATTTTCATGATAAAGTGACTTATTAGTAATTTTATTGTCTAAACAAATAAAGTGTATTTTTGCACGCTAAATAAAAATCAACATAAAAATGAAAAAACTATCAATCTTACTACTATTGGTATGTATCAGCTTTTCTGCGAATGCACAAACAGCTGAAGAATTAAAAAAAGAACAAGCTTCAAAAAAAACTGAAATATCAAAACTACAAGAAGATGTTAAGGCTTTACAAGCTAAAATAGACGCATTTCCTGGATGGAAAAAAGGAGCTTTTGGTACAATTGGAGCAAGTTTATCTGGCTTTAACAACTGGTATTCTAGAACAGCACCAAATGCATCAGCAGGAAATATTGGTGTTACTGTGAATGCTTTTGTAAACTTAATAGAGAAAAACTATTTCTGGAGAAATTCTGCAGCCATTAATTTGGGTTGGGTAAAATTAGATAATAAAGATCCTAATATTACCGGAGATGAAGATTTTGAAGCTGCAACAGATGTTTTTACTTTAACTTCTTTGTATGGTAAAAGGTTGAACAAAAAATGGGCACTTTCTGGTTTGGCAGAATATAGAACAACTATAATAGACAACTTTAACAATCCAGGATTTTTAGATTTTGGTGTTGGTTTAACATGGACGCCAACAAGCAGATTAGTAGTTGTAATGCATCCTGCCAACTACAATACAGTATTTAGCACAGGAAATACAGTTTTTACATCTTCTCCTGGTGCAAAAGTTGTCGCTGATTATACAGCTACACACCATAAAATTAGCGTAAAATCTAATTTATCGATGTTTCAAAGTTATAAAGATGGAGATTTATCTAACTGGACTTGGACCAACTCTTTTGGTTATAAAGTATGGAAAGGTATTGGTTTAGGTTTTGAATTTGGTTTAAGAGGAAATCAACAAGAAGCAGCCAATTTTCAAGAAGTTGCTTTAGCTGATGCTGATAATAAAACACAATCTTATTGGTTATTTGGTTTGAGTTATTCTTTATAAAAATATAAAAAACTTATTTATTAAACCTCAAGAAATCCTTGAGGTTTTTTATTTTACCTATTTTTGCAACTTAAATTTCTGTTGATGACACTCTTAATAATTTACGCAACAATCTCTATTTTCTTTTCATTTCTATGTTCTATTTTAGAAGCAGTTTTGTTAAGTATTACTCCAACTTTTATCAACCTTAAAAGGAGTGAAGGAGAAGTTTATGCAACTGAGTTAGAAACATTAAAGAAAGATGTTGACAAACCTTTAATTGCTATTCTTACAATAAATACAATTGCACACACAGTAGGTGCAATTTTAGTAGGTGTACAAGCTAAAGTGGCTTATGCAGAAATGTATGGAACTAGTGTAAGAACAATTTTAGGGGTTAAAATTACAGAAGATGTTATGGTTGGTATTGTTTCTACAATTATGACAATTTTAATTTTAGTAGCTTCAGAAATCATCCCTAAAACCATTGGTGCTACCTACTGGAAAGGCTTAGCAAACTTTACTTCTAAAGCTTTAAAAGTGATGATTTTTCCATTAAAATGGACAGGTGTTTTATGGTTATTACAATTGACCACAAAGTTAATTGGGGGTAAAGGACATGGAAGTATATTGAGTAGAGAAGGTTTTTTGGTGATGACAGAAATGGCTGAAAAAGATGGAGTTTTTCAGAAGAATGAGAGTAAAGTTATTAGAAATCTTTTAGGTTTTAAAGAGATTAAAGTGAATGATGTAATGACTCCAAGAACGGTTTTAGAAACTGCTGATGAAAGTCAAACCATAGAGGAGTTTTACAAAGAACATAAAAATTTACGTTTTTCTAGAATTCCTGTTTTTAACGATAACCCTGATGAAATTACAGGATACTTTTTAAAAAACACTCTGTTAGAAGCTATAATAAATGGTAATGGAAATGAAGCTTTGGCTACCATTAAAAGAGATATCTTAATAACAAATAGAGATGTTTCTATAGCAGATTTATTTGATAAATTGATTAAAGTAAAAGAACATATTGCATTAGTTGTAGATGAATATGGTTCAGTTTCTGGTATTGTTTCTCAAGAAGATGTAATAGAAACCTTACTAGGTTTAGAAATCATGGATGAATCTGATAATATTGCAGACTTGCAATCTTATGCCAGAAAATCTTGGGAAAATCGTGCTAAAAGAATGGGGATTATTGAGGATGGGAAAGAGGAATAGTTCTTGTCATTTTGAATTTGTTTCAGAATCTCATCTTTAAAGTTGTTAAGTTAATGAGAAACTGAAACAAGTTCAGTTTTACCTAAGTGTTTAAAATTTATTCCTCCTTATATTCATAATACAAAAAGTCATTATAAGGAAAACGTTGAATATGAATTTTCTTCACTTCTTCGTAAGTAGTTTCTTTAAAATCGTCTAAGTTTTCTTTGTTTAAGGCAGATATGAAAATAGATTCCACATCACTTTTATTCATCCAAGTTTTTTTCCAGTCTTGTAAAGTGTAGTGTTCCTTTCCTTTTTCAGTTTCTAAATCATCTTCCTCAATAATTTCGTGTTTGTAAGCATCAATCTTATTAAAAACCATTAATGTAGGCTTGTTGTCACATTTAATATCAGCCAAAATAGTATTTACAGAGGCAATATGGTCTTCAAAATTTGGATGTGAAATATCAACTACATGCAATAACAAATCTGCTTCACGTACTTCATCTAAAGTAGATTTAAAAGATTCTACCAATTGTGTTGGTAATTTTCTAATAAACCCAACTGTGTCAGTCATCAGAAAAGGAATATTCTTAATAACTACTTTACGAACTGTAGTGTCTAAAGTTGCAAAAAGTTTGTTTTCTGCAAAAACATCGCTCTTACTGATTACATTCATTAAAGTAGATTTCCCAACATTGGTATACCCTACTAAAGCAACTCTTACCATTTTACCACGATTCTTTCGCTGAACAGCCATTTGTTTATCAATGGTTTTCAAGCGTTTTTTTAAAACCGCAATTTTATCACGAATAATACGTCTATCTGTTTCTATTTCTGTTTCTCCTGGTCCACGCATACCAATTCCCCCTTTTTGTTTGTCAAGGTGAGTCCAAAGTCGTGTTAAACGTGGTAATAAATATTCGCTTTGAGCTAATTCTACTTGCGTTTTTGCTGAGCTGGTTTGTGCTCTTTGCGCAAAAATATCTAAGATTAAATTGGTTCTGTCTAAAATTTTACAATCAAGTATTTTTTCGATATTTCTTAATTGTGCAGGAGATAGTTCATCATCAAAAATAGCAGTTCCAATGTTCTTTGTTTCAATAAAGGCTTTTACTTCATCCAATTTTCCAGTTCCTAAAAAAGTCTTAGGATTTGGTCTTTCCATTTTTTGAACAAAACGTTTTACAGGCACTCCACCAGCAGTTTGAGTTAAAAACTCTAGTTCATCTAAATATTCATCAGATTTGGTTTCATCTTGTTGTTGTGTAATAATACCGATTAAAACCGCTTTTTCTGATTTTGCTTCTTTTTGATCTATCATAGTTGCAAAAATAAAACAATTCTTATTCTTAAAAACAGAAAAACCTCAAGACAAATTGAGGTTTTAGTAATTAATTCAAACATTTTAAACATTTTCTCTTATAGCTTCTTTTTTTAATGGTTAATTTTAATCACTACAAATTTAAAATAGTAAAAAAGACTAAGAGTTATTTGAAAGTTAATAAAATATGTGTTTTAAGTTAAAAGTGTGGAAATAAGAATTGACAGTGATTGTATTTTAATAAAAAAATCCTCAAAAAAAAATGAGGATTGGACAGCTAATTTAAATTTCGCACGGTTAAGTTAATTCTTCATTTAGCCTAATTCAAATTTTAATCACTACAAATTTAAAGTAGTAAAAAAGACTAAGGGTTATTTAAAGGTTAATAAAACTAAAGTTTTAAGTTAGGATTTTTTTTATAAAAAAATCCCCAATTAAATTGAGGATTTGATTTATACTTCAAATTTGTTTCCAATTTTTGAAGGGGTAATACAAGGGGTATTATTTTTTGTGATTTTAATCAAGGCAAAGCTATTTACATTAAATTTTAGAAATGTTATTTGAAGGTTAATAAAACAAAAGATTTACGTTAGGAATTTGATTATTTTTACATCAAATTATATATATGTTTCCATCACTATCATCATCAAAACAAAAAAAGAATATTACAACAATAGCGTTTTATAATGTCGAAAATTTATTTGATATTGTTGATAATCCTAATACTGCAGATGATGATTTTACACCCAAAGGAAGGTTAAAATGGAAGCAAAAACGCTATAATGTAAAGATTAGAAAATTAACCTCTGTAATTTCTCAATTAGGTCTAAATCGTTCAAAATACCCACCAGCAATTGTGGGTTTAGTTGAGGTGGAAAATGCCAAAGTAGTTTCAGATTTAGCAAATTCATCCTATTTGAGAAAGCATCATTATGGATATGTACATCATGATTCTCCTGATGAAAGAGGAATTGATGTTGCACTTTTGTATAATAAAGTAGCTTTTGAATTTTTGACTTCTGAAACTTATCCAGTTTATTTAGAAAAAGAAACTGGAGCTAGAGATTATACCAGAGATATTTTAAAAGTAAGTGGAAATTTACATGGGGAATTTGTGCATATTTTAGTAAATCATTGGTCATCTAGAAGAGAAGGAGCATTAGAAACTGAGCCAAAAAGAATTATAGCTGCTGAAACTGTAAGAAGCATTATTGAAGACATTAAAGAGAAAGAAATGAACCCAAAAATTATAATTATGGGCGATTTTAATGATGATCCTACAAGTAAAAGTGTACAAGAATTTATGGTTCAGGATGATTTTTACAATCCAATGAAAAGTATGTTGGATAAAGAAAAATCTGGAAGTTTAACTTATGATGGAAAATGGAATTTGTTTGATCAAATTATATTTTCTAAAAACTTTTTAGAGAAAAAGGAGGGAAGTCTTTATTTTAAACATGCTGAAGTTTTTAACAAAAGATGGATGAGAACAAATAGAGGAAAATACAAAGGAAGCCCATTTAGAACTTTTATTGGGCCTTGGTATAAAGGAGGTTTTTCAGACCATTTTCCTGTATATGCTTTTTTGAAAAAGAAGGATTAATTTTAAATTCTATGTAAACCTAAACTTACTTGTGCTGAATTTATTTCAGTATTTCAGGTTCTCATAAAAACATTTAAATTTAATAATGAGATTCTCAAACAAGTTCACAATGATACTGTGTGTCTAATGTTTACCTATGTTTTTAAAAGCATTTTTTAGTTTTTCATCATTGATAATATATTTCTTGTATTTACCATCTCTATATCTATAGTAAATAAAGAATGGCATAAACAGAAACGAAAAATAAAAAACGCCTAAACCCATTACAATTTGTGCTTTTTCGTGTTCTGTGTTTACTAAATACAATCCAATTGCCATCCATATTAAAAAGATAACAAACATTATTTTTAACGCTAATTTCATACTACAAAACTACAAAAGTTATATTTTTAGAAGATGAAGAAAATCATTCTTTTACTAATAATTATATTTGGGTGTAAAAATCATCAAGAGAAATCAAAAAAAATGGATAAAAAAATTGTGATTGCTCACAGAGGAGCTTCTGGATATTTACCTGAACATACTTTAGCAGCAAAAGCAATGGCACATGCTATGAGTGTAGATTTTATTGAGCAAGACTTGGTGTTGAGTAAAGATGATGTGCCTATTGTGATTCATGATATTTATTTGGATGATGTAACTGATGTAGCTTCTAAGTTTCCTCAAAGAAAAAGAGAAGATAATCGATTTTACGTTATCGATTTTACTTTTGATGAATTAAAAACGCTACAAGTTACAGAGCGTTTTGATCCAAAAACTGGCGAACAAATTTATAAAAAGCGTTTTCCAATTTGGAAAGGGAATTTTAAATTGCATTCTTTTCAAGAAGAAATTGAAATGATTCATGGTTTAAATATCGCTACAGGAAAAAATATCGGAATTTATCCAGAAATTAAAGAGCCCAAATTTCATCAAAAAGAAGGTAAAAATCTAACAGAAATTGTTTTAAAGATTTTATCTGATTATGGGTATAAAACAAAAAAAGATAATTGCATTATACAATGTTTTGATGCAAAGGAATTAGAGCGAATTCGAAAAGAATTAAAGTCAGAATTGTTTTTAGTACAATTGATAGAGTTTCCAGAGGAAGTAAAACAACTCAATCATTTTGCAACTTATGCAGATGGAATTGGCCCTTGGTACAAACAAATTTTAGATAAAAAAATAGATGGTAAATTTACCTTAACTTCTTTAGTTGAAGATGCTCATAAATTGGACTTAAAAGTACATCCTTATACATTTAGAGCAGATGCATTAGATGAGTTTTTATCCTTTGAAGAAATGATGCAAACACTTTTAATAGATGCAAATGTAGATGGCGCTTTTACTGACTTTCCTGATAAAATGAAATCTTTTTTAGAGAATTAAAGTGATGCTAAAATTTTAAAGAAATAATTCTTTATTATGTTCAGTTGCACTATTTTTGTAGATTAATAATGATATTTATGCAGCTCAATTTATATACTATAAAACATTATAATAATACCTTAAGTATATATTCATCCAACAAAAAATTATATACTTCAGCTTGGTATATGGAGTTTGGAAAAACGGCTAGTGAAATTTATAATCAAGATGATAAAATAATATATACAGCCACTAAACAGTTTCAGTTTTGGAAATGGAGAATGGTGTATCATATTAAAAAAGATGATATCGTTTTATCTGAATTGATTTCTCAGAATAACAGAAAAACAATTTTTGCTATTGATGTAAACGAGATTACTTACGAGGTAAAAATTCACTATAAGAAGAGGAAATCTATTTATAAAAACGGAATTAAAATTGCAGAATTTGATGAGTCTTTTCCAGAAAAACAATACCTAGAAGATATTAAATTACTGCTGCTAGATAAAAAAGATTTAGAAGTTTGTTTCTTGCTTTTTTCTTGTCTAAAAATAGGTGAAACTGAACAAAATAGAAAAACCATTATAGCAAGTCAAAAACAATTAGAAGTTAATAAAGAACCTTGGAGTTAGTATTTTCTTTAAAACACAAAACCTCGTAACTTTTTAGTTACGAGGTTTTTTGATAAAAAATTATTGCCTTTATTAAGTATAGAATTATTATTTCACTGAAACAAATCTATAATATAAGTATGTGTAAGCATCTCTAGGTATAATTGTAATCCACTTTTTGTGTTTTAAATACCATTTAAAACGAATTGAATTTACTCCTTTTGTTAAATAAGCAGCAATAAAAGGATGAATATGTAATTCTATCTTTTTACTGGAGTTGTTTTTTTGCATATTATAAATATGCTTCTCTAAATCTGCTTGAATTTTGTCTAACAAAACGATTGGAGCTTCTACTTGTCCATTTATATTTGGATTGTCTTCGGTAGTTTTTATACTCAACTCAGGTCTTACTCTTTGTCTTGTAATTTGAACTAATCCAAATTTACTTGGAGGTAAAATTTTGTGCTTTGTTCTATCTAAAGCCATTTGTTCTTTTAAATGCTGAAACAGTTTATTTCTGTTTTCAGATTTATGCATATCAATAAAATCAACAACAATAATACCACCCATATCACGTAATTGTAATTGACGTGCTATTTCAGTGGCTGAAATTAAATTTACTTCTAATGCAGTATCTTCTTGAGAACCTGCTTTATTAGAACGGTTTCCGCTATTAACATCAATAACGTGAAGAGCTTCAGTATGTTCTATAACTAAATAGGCACCTCTGCTCATAGAAACTGTTTTTCCAAACGATGTTTTGATTTGTCTTTCTATTCCATATTTTTCAAAAATAGGAGTTGTAGATCTATGCAATTTTACAATTTTTTCCTTTTCAGGATATATTTCTTGTAAATATTCTTTAATTTCTACTTTCAAAGTCTCGTCATTTGTTACAATGTTTGTAAAGCTTTCATTCATTACATCTCTTAAAATAGAAGATGCTCTGTTTAACTCACTTAAAATTTTTGTTGGTGTGTTTGTGTTCGGTATTCTCTTACACATTGTTTTCCAACGTTCTAAGGAGTTTTGTAAATCTTTATCAAGTTCCGCAACTTTTTTTCCTTGTGCAACAGTTCTTAAAATAACACCAAAACCTTTGGGTTTGATGCTTTTTGCTAATCTTTTTAAACGTTCTTTTTCCTTTGGGTCTGCTATTTTTTGAGAAACAGAAACTCTGTTAGAAAAAGGAACTAAAACCAAATATCTACCAGCTATAGATAACTCAGAACTCAATCTTGGTCCTTTAGTAGAAATAGGTTCTTTTACAATTTGTACCAACAGGTTTTGTCCTGTTTTTAGTACATCTTTAATACTACCGTCTTTGTTAATGTCTTCTTCCTTTCGGAAATTTTTTAGTGTGAAATCTTTATACTTACCTGTGCTTACTTTCTTAATGAATGAATTTAATGAGTTTACTTGCGCTCCTAAATCATGATAATGTAAAAAACCATCTTTTGGATAGCCTACATTTACAAAGGATGCATTTAAACCTGTTAACACTTTTCCTATTTTGGCTAAAAAAATATCGCCAACAGAAAATTTGTTATCAGTTGTTTCATTATTCAATTCAATAAGTTTTCCATCTCTTAATAAGGCAAAATCAATATCAGATGAATTACTACGAATTATTAATTCTGTTTTCATACTGAACTGGTTTTAACACTACACTTCATTGTGTAGATGGATTAATATTGTCAGGTATTTTTAAATACCAGTGAGGTTGGTTAGACCTCGATGTCAATGAACTTTAATTTTTTTTCGCTAAACCATAAACGAAAAAGTAAGCATATGCTTACTTTTTCTTGTGTCTATTTGCTCTAGCTCTTTTCTTTCTTTTGTGTGTAGAGATTTTTGCTCTCTTTCTTTTTTTACCACTTGGCATAATGTTCTGATGTTTTAAGACCTTAATTATAAGGTTTAGGTTAATATTGTATTACTTAACAGCTACTTTGTTTTTTACTCCTTCAGTAAAAGTTTTAGCTGGTTTAAAAGCTGGAATATTGTGAGCTGGAATCTTAATAGTTGTATTTTTAGAAATATTTCTACCAGTTTTTTCTGCTCTAGTTTTGATGATAAAACTACCAAAACCTCTCAAATAAACGTTGTCACCATTTTCTAATGCACCCTTCACTTCAGTCATGAATGCCTCAACTGTTGCTAAAACATCAGTTTTTTCAATTCCTGATTTGTCTGAAATTTTTGATACGATATCTGCTTTCGTCATTGTCTATATTTTTACTATATTTTTATTAAATTACTTTCAAAAATGCGGATGCAAATATATGATAATTAATCAATTCCAAAAACTTAAACACTTAAAATTATGTGAATTTTAAAATGTAATATTGCAAATCTATTTTTAATTGATGATATTTTCTAACACTTTAATTTACTGGTACTTACAAAATAGTAGAGATTTGCCTTGGCGCAAAACCAATAACCCATATTTTATTTGGTTGTCAGAAATTATGCTGCAGCAAACAAGAGTTGCACAAGGCCTGTCTTATTACCTGAAATTTACAGAAGCATTTCCAACAGTTTTTGATCTTGCTAAGGCAGATGAAAGTACTGTTTTAAAAATGTGGCAGGGACTAGGGTATTACTCAAGAGCAAGAAATTTACATTTTACTGCTAAACAGATTGCTAATGAATTTAATGGAGAATTTCCGTCAACTTATAAAGATATCATTAAATTAAAAGGAATTGGAGATTATACAGCATCAGCAATTGCTTCTTTTGCGTTTGATGAACCAAAAGCAGTTGTTGATGGTAATGTTTATAGAGTATTATCAAGATATTTTGGAATTGAAACTCCTATTAACTCATCAGTAGGAATTAAAGAGTTTAAAACCTTAGCAGAAGCCTTAATTGATAAAAAGCAACCTGCTAATTATAATCAAGCAATAATGGAATTTGGTGCTATTCAATGCAAACCGAAGAAACCATTGTGTCTATTTTGTCCACTTTCTGAAAGCTGTGTTGCACTTCAAAAAAACTTAATAGAAAAACTTCCTGTAAAAGAGAAAAAAATAAAAGTAAGAAACCGTTATTTTAATTTTTTAGTGGTCAAAACCAATAAAAATACAACTATTCTATCAGAAAGGAAGGGTAGAGGTATTTGGCAGGGATTGTATCAATTTCCTTTAATTGAAAGTGATAAAATCATCAATCAAAAAGAGCTTATTGCATCAGAAGAATTTATCAGTTTTTTTCCTGAAGAAACTACCATTTCACTATTTAATCAAAAAGTAATTGTACATAAATTATCTCATCAACATTTATATACTCAATTCTGGATTGTGGAAACATCAAATTCATCTATAGCAAAAACAAAATGGAATGATATTTATACATATCCTGTTCCTGTTTTAATTGCAAATTTTTTAGAGTCCTATCAATCTAAAAGTAATTGATATTTTTAGTACTTTTGATATAGAAATATTTAAGCTATGGCAGGAACAATAAACAAAGTAATTTTAATAGGAAATCTAGGAGATGAGGTTAAAATGCATTATTTTGATGATCAAAATTGTGTAGGTCGTTTTCCAATAGCAACCTCAGAAAGTTATACCAATAAGCAAACTGGAGAAAAAATAACAACTACAGATTGGCATAATATTTTAGTTAGAAATGGACTTGCTAAAGTTTGTGAAAAGTATTTAGGAAAAGGAGATAAGGTATATGTGGAAGGAAAATTAAAAAACCGTCAGTGGGAGCAAGATGGTGTTAAACGTTATTCTACTGAAGTACAAGTAAATGAGATGACAATGCTTTCTAATAAGAAAAATCCTGCAAATCCTATGAATCCTCAATCGACTAAACAGGTTGCTACACCAGAGCCAAAATCTGTTGCCCCAGAAGAAAATGACGATTTACCTTTTTAAATGTATAAAATCTCATAAAGACTTTTGTCTTTATGTTTCTGTTAAAAATGTCTTTCCTGCGAAAGCAGGAATCTAAAACTTAAAAGTTGAATTCAGATCCCATATTTTTATCATTAACTTCTATTGATTTTTTAACAGGAATAAATGCGATTGTTTTAATTTTATTATTAATCAGTTCTGCATTAATCTCAGGTACTGAAGTCGCTTTTTTTTCACTTTCTCAAACAGATTTAAACGAATTGACAAATGATGGTAAAGAAGAAAATATTATTGTTGATTTATTAGATAAACCTCGAAAATTATTAGCAACCATATTGATAACTAATAATTTTATCAATATTTTAATTGTTTTATTATTTGCGTCATTAGCAGAAACACTATTTGCTGGTTTTGATTATCAGCTCAATTTATATTTTTTCGAAGTTCCTATTCGATTTTTAATAGAAATTGTATTAGTTACATTTTTAATTTTGTTGTTTGGCGAAGTTTTACCTAAAGTTTATGCATCAAGAAATGCGCTTAGTTTTTCTAAAAGGATGTCTAAATTTATCAATACTTTCAATATTATTTTAACTCCTTTTAGTTTGCCTTTAATCACTTTAACAAAATGGGTTGAAAACAAATTAGGGAGTAAAAACTCAAACTTCTCTGTAGAAACATTATCTCAAGCCTTAGAATTAACATCTGAAGGAGCAACAACTAAAGATGAACAGAAAATTTTAGAAGGTATTGTGAGTTTTGGAAATACAGAAACCGTACAAATAATGAAGCCAAGAATCGATATTTTTGCGCTTTCAGATGACGAAACCTATGAAGTTGTTTTAGATAAAATTCTTGAAAATGGTTACTCTCGAAATCCAGTATATAAAGAAAACATAGATAACATTATTGGAGTTTTATATGCTAAGGATTTATTAGCACATTTAAATAAGAAAAATTTTAAGTGGCAAGATTTATTACGAGAAGCTTTTTTTGTGCCAGAAAATAAAAAACTTGATGATTTGTTAGATGATTTTAGAGCACGTAAAAATCATTTGGCAATTGTTGTTGATGAATATGGAGGTACAAGTGGTTTGGTTACTTTAGAAGATGTAATCGAAGAAATTGTAGGTGATATTAATGATGAATTTGATGATGAAGATTTGCATTATTCAAAAATTGATGTAAACAACTATATTTTTGAAGGTAAGACTACAATTAAGGATTTTTGTAAGGTTTTAGATGATGAAGATGAAGCCATTTTTGAAGAAGAAAAAGGTGAGAGTGAAACCTTAGCAGGTTTTATTTTAGAGGTTTCAGGTAGGTTTCCTAAAAAAGGAGAGAAAATAAACTTTAAGAATTACACGTTTACTATTGAAGCGTTAGATAAAAAACGCATTAAACAAATAAAAGCCACTAGAAATGAATAAAAATGTCTTTAGTCTTTTGTCTTTAGTCTTTTGTTTCTTTTTCTTAGTTTCTTGCAATAATAATGTATTGCCAAAACCAAAAGCCTATTTGAGTTTGGAGTATCCTAAAAAATCATATAAAGCACTTTCAGTAAAAAGACCTTATTCTTTTGATGTTTTAAAATCAACAACTATTGTTGATGATAAAAATAACTGGTTAAAAATTAAATATCCGAATCTAAAAGCATCTATAGATATTACTTACAGACCCGTAAATAATAACTTAAAAGAACTGCTTACTGAAGCTGAAAAGTTAGTTTTTAAACACGCTGTAAAAGCAGAGCAAATTATTCCAAAAGACTTCGTTAATTTTCAAAAAAGAACTTTTGGATCATTATATGAAATTACTGGTAATGCAGCTTCTCATTTACAATTTCACGTTACAGATAGTACTCGTAATTTTATAAAAGGATCTTTGTATTTTTATGCAAAACCAAATTACGATTCTATTTTGCCAGCTGTAGCTTATATTAAAGAAGATGTTTTAAATCTTATAGAAACTTTGGAGTGGGAGTAAAAAAAACATGCTAATCTTCCTAAATGGAAGGAGCACTGTTCTGAAAAATAAACTCTTATTTTTTTGTCTTGTTTCTTGCCTCTTTTTTCTCTTGTCCTAAGAAGATAACTTTAAACAATTTCCATCTTCTTCAACAAAAAGGAAGCATTCATGTTTTTACAGATACCACTTTTTAAAGTATAGTCAAAATGCAATTCATTGTTGCTGATTTTTGCGTCAAAATAATAGTTTTTAATCCCTGAAAATTCATTTTCTAGCTCACACAAACTAACATCATGTGTAGCTATAATTCCTGTAGATTTTGATTTTGTTAATTTTTCTACAAACTTTTTAGAGCCAATAGCTTTGTCTTTACTGTTAGTTCCTTTCAATATTTCATCTAAAATGATAAAATACTTTTCTGTTTTAATTTGATCTACAATAAATTTTAATCGCTTTAATTCCGAATAAAAATAGGATTCATCTTCTGTTAATGAATCTGTAGTTCGCATACTTGTAATTAGTTTTATTGGCGAATATTCAAAACTTTCTGCACACACTGGTAATCCACAATTAGCCATAACAATTGATAGAGAAACTGTTCTTAAAAAAGTGCTTTTTCCAGCCATATTTGCACCAGTAACAATAAAAAACTGTTCATCATCAATTTTAAAATTGTTGTCAATTCTTTTGGCTTCTTTTAATAAAGGATGTCCTAGATTTTTAGCTTTAATAATTTCTTTTCCTTGAGTAATTTCTGGGAAAATAAACTTAGGATGATTGAATTTAAAGTTAGCTAACGAGTTCTGAGCATCAAAATAAGCAACTACTTCAAACCAATTTTCAACTGTGTGTTTGTATTTAGAAATCCACTTTTCTACTTTGTAGGCATTTAAAATTTCCCAAAGGAAAAGTCCATTTCCTAATACAGCAATAATGATGTTGTTTCTATTATCAAAAGCATCTAATGTTTTAGAAAATTCTTTGAAAATTACTGAAGCTTTTTTGTTCTCTGATTGAATAGTTTTTTGATTTTCGAGTAAGTTTTTAGCACTAAATTCTTCATTTTCAATTTCATTTAACAATTGATGATATTGTTTAAAAGTATCTCTTAATTTGTCAGTTTCTGTATATAGGTTATTCGTTTTTTTAAGGAATTTTCCAGTGATAAAAAGGCCAATAAAAAACCAAGCTAATACATAAGAAAACGAAATTATTCCAAAACCAATCAAGGTGATTAAGCTTATAGAAATTATAGAGAACCCAATTTGAATCTTTGATAAGAATTTAGGTAAAACAGATGTGTACTCTAAAATCCATTTTACAATAGAACTTGATTTGTTTTTTACAGTTACTAAACTAGCCAAAGCAGAAAAGTACTGACGCCATTTTATTTTTTTTGAAAGTTCATTAATGGCATTTTGTTTTTCTAAAATATCATCAGTTTTATTTTCTGTAAAAATATTTGCTAGAGCAGTTTTTCCATCAAAAGTTGCTGTTCTATTGGTATATTGAAAAAATGAACCTCTATTAAACAAATCAATATCATTACTATAAAAATGAGCAGGATTTACAAATTCGTTTCCAGATTCTAAATAGTAATAAGCGCCATTTAATACTCGTATTTCTGTTTTGTTGATGTTAATTTTAGCATCAATAATGGCTTTTTCTCTTTTTAAAGAAACGTATTTTATTACTAAAAATGAAAAGAATGAAAAACCTAAAAAAGCAATAATAAAAACATCAGGATAATTACCAAAAGTTAGATAAATTAAGAAACAAGTCGTCAAGAAAACTGCAAACCGAAAAACGCCTAAGTTGACTAGTTTTGTTTTTAGCTTAGAAGATTCATTTTCTAGTTCAGTCTTCTGCTGATTATAAAATTCTAAAGGGTTTGTCATTTAATAATATTATTGTCTTTTTGTTAATTAAAAAAAATGACACGAATTTCACGGATTTTCACGAATCATTTTAATTCAAAATGCACTAATTTTTATAAGAGAGCTTTCCTCATTTATCTGTGATCATCTGTGAAATCCGTGTTAATATAAATAAACTATTCATAACTAGAAATACCACCAATTAAACTCAGTACTTCTAAATTTGGATATTGCTTTTTTAATCTTTCTGTAGCTCTATAGCTATTTAATCCTCTTTGACAAACCATTACATAAGTTTTATGAAACTCTACATCAATTTTTTCTGCATCAAATTTATTGATATGAATGGTTTGATTGACTTTAAAAGGCAATTTTAAATTTTCTAAAACAGCAATAATTTCTAAATTCTCTGATTCTGATTCAATAGATAATTTTTCTTTTAATTCTATTGAAGATATCAACCAATCAGGATTTTGATAAGCACAAGCTGCATCAACATAAGTTTGTACTTTAAATAGTTTAGCGATTTTCTCTTTTAGAAATGTAGTTTTTAACTTCATTTTCAACTGCGTATTTTGAAGTGAATTGTAAATCAATAATTCATTTGTCAAAGGTTTTCCAATGCCAGTTATTAGCTTTAAAACTTCATTAACCTGGGCTGTTGCAATTATTCCAACAATAGCATTTAAAGTTCCAGCTTCTTCGCAATTAGGAATGTCAGTTGCCATTTCTGGGAAAGCATCTCTTAAATTTGCAGAATAGCTTCCATTTTTTTGTAAAACATTAAAAGTAGCAACATAACCATCAAATTTGTATAAAGAACCATAAACCAAAGGTTTCCCATTTATCACACAAGCATCATTTAATAAATATTTTGTTGGTAAAGAATCGGTTCCATCAACAATAATATCAGCGTTTTCAATCAATTTAAAAACATTTTCTTTTGTAATGGGTTTGTTTGTAAAATTCACTTCTGTAAAAGGCGCTCTTTTTTTTATAAATGATGATAAAACTTCAGCTTTAGGTTTGCCAATATCGTCCAAAGTATAAAAAACTTGTCTGTGTAAATTGCTAATATCTACAGTGTCAAAATCAACTAAATGGATTTTTCCTACTCCACTAGAAGCCAAGTATACAGCAATTGGACTTCCTAAGCCTCCACAACCAACAACTAATACTGAAGTATTTTGCAGTTTTTGTTGCCCAACTTCACCAATTTCTGATAAAGTAATTTGACGTTTAAAAAGTTGATTTTTGGTTGGTTTCATTTATTTTGTCATTGCGAGGAACGAAGCAATCTCCTCCTTAAAATTCGATAATTAAACAAACAGATTACTTCGTCATTCCTCCTCTTAATGATGTAATTGAAATCTCCTTTTTAGCCAAATCAAACTCTTCAGGAGTATTTACGTTTCTAATAAAAGAATCATCAATTTCTACAATTTCTACTTCAGAATTGATTAGCATTTTACGAGGACAAGAATATCCTTGAGCTAAATACTGTAATAAAATTGAATATGCTTTTGGCTCATAAATGGTAATTAATGGCTCAACAAATTGTTTGTTTTTTCCTTTAATGGCTGTAGCTGTTTTACTTGGGTTTCTATGTTTAAGTAAAAGCTGAATTATATCTTCATTTATAAAAGGAACATCAGTTGCTAATACAAACCAAGCCGAATTTGGGTCTTTTTGAAATGCAGAACAAATGCCTCCAAAAGGACCTAGATTTAGAAAAACATCTGGAATTTCTTGAGATTTCTCGACTGCGCTCGAAATGATATTTAATTTCTGATTGTCACCTTGAGCGTAGTCGAAAGGTCTCACAGAATAAAAAGTTTCTAAATTGTTGTTTTCCAAAAGTTCTTTAGTAATTTCTTTTTGAGGTTTTCCAAAATAATTCAATTCAGATTTATCTTGTCCCATTCTTGTGCTTTTTCCTCCAACTAAAACCAGTCCTTTAATTGGAGCGATTTTTTCTTGAATGAGATTGTTAATATGGTTTGCAATTTTATCAACTTCATCAATAGTATAGCACATCTTATTTTTGATATTTGGATATTTTTCCTCTAAAAAATCAAAATATTCAGTTTTAGAATTCAGTTTTACTATAAATTGAATGTTGTCTAATTGGTCTATTCTTTTTAATACAGAAGCTTCTTTAGCTTCATCTAAAATCAATATTTGTTTTGCTCCTTGATAATGATTTCCATTGATAAAAACATAATCAAACTGAGTAAAATCTATACGTTGTTGAAATTTATTTACGTTTCCAGAAGTTGTGATTTGTAAATTTCCTTGGTGATGAAAAACATATTCAGAAAGTCTATTTGCTACTACATCTTTTGCATGAGAAGCATCAAAATAAGCTAATTTATAATCCGATAATCTTTGAGATATTTTAGTTACTAAATCAGAAATATTTCCACAATTTGTGCCTAAAATAGAAATTTCGTTTGGTGCATAATTATCGTTGTTTCTCCTTTCTAGATTTGTATGTTTTGTATGTTTTTTAGCCATTTTTAATATCAGATTTTCCACCTGTTTTTTCTAATAATTTCACTTCTTTTATCACCATTTCTTGACTTATACTTTTACACATATCATAGATTGTTAAACAAGAGATATTTGCGCCAGTTAACGCTTCCATTTCTACTCCTGTTTTTCCAGTAATAGTTACTTTACAAATCACTTCAATGTTTTCTTGGTCTAAAATGTTGATGTCAATATCTACACCATTTATTAATAAAGGATGACACATAGGAATTAAATCTGAAGTTTTTTTGACTCCTTGAATTCCAGCAATAATAGCAGTTTGAAAAACGGGTCCTTTTTTGGTAATTAGCTCATCATTTGTAAAATTGGAAATTACTTGTTCCCCTAAAAACATAGTAGCTTTTGCAACAGCAGTTCTTTTGGTAATTTTCTTATCAGAAACATTTACCATTTTAGGATTTCCTTTTTTGTTGATGTGTGAAAAATCGCTCATTAATTATATAATAATGTTCTCGATATAATTTTTGTTTATTCTTCAAGAAAATCACTCGAACTGACAGTATTTATTTAGAGTATTGATAAACGAACTGTCACTTCGAGTGAAATTCTTTTTTCAAGAATTTTGTATCGAGAAGTTACTTAAATTTCTTTTTTGCTAAATTAGGAAGTTTTTCATACTCATCATTAATCAAAGCTTCTTTTTTCGCTCTTGACCATTTTTTTATTTGCTTTTTCTGTATCAATCGCAAAACCAGCACCTGAAAATTCGCTGAAGAATACTAATTCTAATGGCTTTCTTTTGTAAGTATAACTCTCAATGTATTTTCCTTGTTGATGTTCAATAAATCACTTTTCAAGATTAGAAGTGAAACCAGCATAATACGTTTTATCAGCACATTTAAAAATATAAGCATAGTAAATTTTCATAGTTTTATTAAAAAGTTCTCGATACAATTTTCTTTCATTCTTCAAGAAAATCACTCGAACTGACAGTATGTTATTTTGCCTCTATTAAAAATCTTAACCTTTATATTCTGCAGATTTTAATCCTTTTTGAAAAGGAGCTTTTAGTTGATATAGAATATCATCTGACTTTTCACCATCTAAAATGTCAACTCCATAAACGATGTCTTTAGTGTCTTGATACATGAAAGTTCCAAAAATACGATCCCAAAAAGAGAAGATGTTCCCAAAATTCGTGTCAGTCCATGGCATTACATGATGATGATGAAATTTGTGAGTGTTTGGTGAAATAAAAACGTAACTAATTGCCTTGTCTAATTTTGCAGGCAAACTAATGTCAGCATGAGAAAAATAAGTAAAAAGTACAGTTAGAATTCTGTACATTAAATAATATGAAACAGGTAAACCTGCAATAAACACTCCAATTAAGGCAAAGGTTTCTCTAAAAATAAAATCAATTGGGTGATGCCTGGTTCCAGATGTTACATCAACATGCGTATCACTATGATGAACTGTATGAAAACGCCACATCAAAGGAACTTTGTGTAATAAGTAATGTACAACATATTGAGAAGTAAAATCTAGAATCATAATAGCCAAAATAATTTCAACCCAAACTGGCCAATCAACCATATTTAATAACCCAAAGTTTGTGGTTTGAATCCAAGTGAAAACGCCAACTGTTATCAAGCCAAAAACAACGTTTATGATCATCGTTGATAATAATAAAACGAAATTTGTTTTAGCATGTTTCCATTTGTTGTATTGATGTTTTTTTAATGGATATGCACCTTCTAAAATCCAGAACAGAGATAAGCAGCCCACAATCCAAATGAACTTTTGTAAGCTGGTTAGATTTTCAAAAAAAACAACAATTGCATCCATATTTTTAAATATTAGTTTTTAAAAATACAAAAACTTTAACAAGTTGTTAAAAACCTTTCTTTTTTTAACAGTTACCTTTGGTTCGTTTTTTAAATAAATTTTATGTCACGTTGGGTTCTTCCATTGATTTTACTCTCAGTTTTAATTCTATTACTAGAATTTTATACATTTAATGCACTAAAAACAATTTCTAAAAGTAAATTTTTACGTTTTGGTTTTTTAGCAGTTAGTTTATTAGTATACATTAATTTTTTATATACGGCCTTAACTTATGATAGGACTAATGGACAAACGCCACAATTTCAAATGGCAATGGGATTGTTACTTACCTTTATTATTCCAAAATTATGTATAGTTATCGTACTTTTTGGAGAGGATATTTATAGGTGGATTGTAAAAGGAATATCAGCATTATCTATTACTGAAACAAAATCTTTAGAAGGGAGAAGAAAATTTCTTTCTCAACTAGCTTTAGGTTTGGCAGCTATTCCATTTGCTTCATTTATTTATGGAATTATTCAAGGGAAATACAATTATAAGGTTATAAAGTATCAACTTTCTTTTGATGATTTACCAGCTGCTTTTGATGGGTATACCATTACTCAAATTTCAGATATTCATTCAGGAAGTTTTACCAACAAAGAAAAAATACAATATGGTGTTGATTTGATTAATGAACAAAAATCAGATTTGATGTTGTTTACAGGTGATATTGTAAATAATAAAGCAGATGAAATGGATGATTGGATTGATGTTTTTTCAAAGTTAGAAGCTAAAGAAGGAAAATATGCAATTTTAGGAAATCATGATTATGGAGATTATATGGATTGGAACACACCACAAGACAAAAAGGATAATTTTCAGAAAGTAAAAGATATTCATCAAAAAATTGGTTTTGATTTATTATTAGATGAGCATCGTTTTTTAGAAAAAAATGGTCAAAGAATTGCACTTCTAGGAGTTGAAAATTGGGGAAAAGGATTTAATCAAGCTGGAGATTTAGCAAAAGCATCTGTGAAAGTTAAGAAAGAAGATTTTAAAATTTTAATGAGTCACGATCCAAGTCATTGGCAAGAAAAAGTAAAAAAGAACGATTTTAATTATCATTTAACTTTAAGTGGGCATACTCATGGATTGCAAATGGGAATTGAGATTCCTGGGTTTTTAAAATGGAGTCCATCTCAATATGTATATAAACAATGGGCAGGTTTGTATCAAGAATATGGGAGATATATAAATGTGAATAGAGGTTTTGGTTATCATGCATTTCCTGGTAGAGTTGGGATTTGGCCTGAAATAACTGTTATAGAATTGAAAAAAGCCTGATAATCAGCTCATTTAATAAGATTTCTTATATTTGTATTTACAATATATATAAAATAGAGTTTTTTTCCCTTTAAAAAACATTGTATTATGACAAAATTTGGAGAATTAATTAGTGTAGATAAACCTGTCTTAATTGACTTTTATACAGATTGGGATGAGGTGGAAAGTACTGTAGATACTCTCAGAGATGTTGCTGCAGCTTTAGGTGATAGAGCTAAGGTGATTAAGATAGACATTAAAAAGAATGAAACATTAGCTGATGCTTTGCGTGTAAAAGGAAATCCTACTTTTATGATTTATAAGAATGGCGAAATGAAATGGAGACAAACAGGTTTTCAAGATGCTAATACCTTAATAGGTTTGGTTCAGCAATACGTTTAGAATTTACTTCACAAAACATAAAAATAAACCCACAAAATTTAAACATTTGTGGGTTTGTTTTTTTACTCTTTATTGAGAATCTGTTTCATCTGGAAGAATATGTTGAAATAATTCTAATGTTTTA
Source organism: Polaribacter sp. (assembly GCA_965656305.1). Taxonomy (GTDB): domain Bacteria; phylum Bacteroidota; class Bacteroidia; order Flavobacteriales; family Flavobacteriaceae; genus Polaribacter. The sequence goes on from CBFHKA010000019.1 coordinate 65,825, forward strand.
TTGAACTCATCTTGAAGCTCTTTTATAAGCTCTTCATCTTTATCATATTGACTTACCTGATCTAAAATTCCTCTATATAAATATCTGAAGGTTAAATCGAAATCTTCGAAAATTAAATCAAAATCTTCTGCTGAAAAAGTGCTATACCAAACTAACTTTTCTTTAAATAATCGAATTAAATCTTCTGCTGTTGTTCTAGCTTTTTTTACTTCACCTAATTTATAATACATTTCTGGGTATTCCATTGATAGGCTATAATGATCAAAATCTTCAATAGGTAGTTTGTCTAATGATAAATCTAATACTTCTACAGCTTTTAAGGTATCACCTTCAATAGCAAAAGCAGCAGATAAACGCATTAAGCTGTTTCTTAAAGAAATTGCATTTCTTTTGGTTTGTTCATCTAGATATATTTTGCCGTCATTGATGTTTCTCCAGTTCCATTTTTTAACATTATTGTACATTTTCTCTGGATCAATTCTACCAATATCAAACAAACTTAATTCACGTACTAATTGACCTTTTTCATCATAGAATTTTGTTGGAGTTTTAATAGGTACAAACTTAAAAGCCACTCCATCTAATTGTAAATAATCTTTCAGCCAAATATATTCACTATCGGCATTAGATCCACCAGTAAAATAAATAGGTCTTTTCCAATCAAAATTATTTAAGATATCTAACATTAAAATGGTGTTCTTGGCAACTGCTCTATCTAAAGTAATATCTATATATGGCACAATTCTATCAGCATCTTTTTGAGCTACAATTCCATATTTTAATACATTTTCTTTGTTTACAGGAATTCTAATTTTATTGGTTGGCAATATCTTTTCAGGGTTCCCATCATCATCCAAATCGTAAAAAGTACGTTTGCTGTCACTTTGAATCCATTTCATAAAGTTATCTAACTCTAAAACAGAATCTTTTAATTGCGGAAATAACTCTTGGAAATAGTAAGCAACATCTAAAGTGCCATATTTGTATTCATCGTGTGTTAATTGAGATGGAATAGGATCTGCATCATAACTTTTCTTTTTCATTTGGTCTATATACCAATCTGTTTGAAAAAGGCTTGTGTTTACTAATTTAACATCGGTTCTAATGCCTTCTACTTCTTGCATGTACCAAAGAGGAAAAGTATCATTATCTCCAATAGTAAACATTATTGCATTTTGATCTGTGCTTTCTAAATAAGCTTGCGCATTTAAATGTGTAGTGTATCTGTTAGAACGATCATGGTCATCCCAATTTTGGAAAGCCATTAAAGTAGGTACTGCTACTAAAGAAATAATAGATACAGAAATGGCTATTGTTCTTCTGGAAGCAAAATATTTTAAATATTCATACAAGGCAAGTACACCAAAACCAACCCAAATTGCAAAAATGTAAAAACTTCCAACAACTGCATAATCACGCTCTCTTGGTTCAAAAGGTTTTGGGTTTGTGTAAAAAATAATAGCAAAACCTGTAAAAGCAAAAAAGAGGAAGAGTGTAAAAAAGTTCTTTTTATCCCATTTAATTTGGAAGAATAAACCTATTAAACCTAGTAATAAAGGGAAGAAGTAATAAGTGTTTCTTCCTTTGTTAAGTAAAGCTTGCCAAGGCAACATTTTTTGTGAACCTAACCTTGCTTCATCTATAATGTCTATTCCACTAAGCCAATTTCCATTATAAATGTCTAAGTTTCCTTGAATATCGTTTTGACGACCTACAAAATTCCACATAAAATAACGACCATACATATAGCCAAATTGGTAACTAACCATAAACTTTATGTTCTCAGCAAAAGTAGGTCTGCGTTTACTATTTGCAGGAATTCCTGCAATTTTTTTATACATTTTTTCTGATGCAGGATTCACCATTCTAGGAATAAAACCTTTATGTTTATCAGAATAGTTAGGTAAAATATCTTTGTAAACATTTACAATAACATATTTACCATCTTTTTTCTCATATTTAGGTTTGTCATCCTTAGTAGGGTTTTTAGCATCTTGTTCTCTACTATAGGTGTTAGAATAATAAGTGTCGTAAAATACATTAGCATCTCCATATTGTTCACGTTCATAATAAGCTAATAGTTCTCGTGCACTAGATGGATTGTTTTCGTTTATAGTTGTATTTGCATTTGCTCTAATTGGCAACATCATCCAAGAAGAAAAACCAATCATTATAAACAATAAAGAAAGTATTAGTGTATTGGCGCCAATTTTTTTCTTTGTCTTGGTATATTTTAAGCCAAAAATAAATAAAGCAATTAAAATTACAGCAGCAATAATACTACCTGAATTATAAGGTAATCCTACAGAATTGATAAAAAATAACTCTGAAGCACTAAAGAATTTTAATGTAAAAGGAAATATGAACTTAAATACTAATATTAATACAAAAACAGAAAAAATAGTAGCTATAGCTGTCGTTTTTAAGTTGATGGTTTTGTAAGTCTTAAAGAAATACAGCATTACAATAGCTGGAATTACCAGTAACGAAAGTATATGAACTCCAAAAGATAAACCTACTACAAAGCTTATTAATACCAGCCATTTGTTTCCTCTTGCTGTGTTAATTTCACTCTCCCATTTTAATCCTAACCAAAATAGTAAAGCCATTAAAAAGGATGACATTGCATAGACTTCTCCTTCAACAGCACTAAACCAAAAACTATCAGAAAATGTGTAGGTTAAAGCTCCTACCAAACTACTTCCTAAAATAGCAATTCGTTTTCCTTTGGATATATTACCTGTCTTTGCAGCTAGTTTTGCAGCTAAATTGCTAATCGTCCAAAACATAAAAAGTATGGTAAATGCACTTGCAAGAGCAGACATAAAGTTTACCATTTTTGCGATTTGAGTAACATCTGAAGTAAACATTGCAAAAAAAGCACCCAACATTTGAAATAATGGAGCTCCTGGAGGATGGCCAACTTCCAGTTTTACAGAAGTTGCAATGTATTCTCCAACATCCCAAGCACTAACAGTTGGTTCTAGAGTTAAACTATAGGTAATTAGGGCAATAGCAAATGTAACCCATCCTAAAATGATGTTCCATTTATTAAATTTTGCTGGTGTCATAAATAGATAATTATCTGTTGGCGAATTTACTAATAATTATGAATAAAATTGAACTCTGAGAGTTTTTCTGATTCCTTAAAATCTCATAAAAATTTGTTAAATACAAAAATTATAAAAAAAAGTTTGTGAAATTAAAAGATTGCGTTAAATTTGCATCCGCTAAGAAGCATTGGCCTATGGTGTAATTGGTAACACACCGGTTTTTGGTACCGACATTCAAGGTTCGAGTCCTTGTAGGCCAACAAAAAAAAGTCCTAACAAATGTAATTTGTTAGGACTTTTTATTTTAACTAGTAATTGTTGTTATCTTAAAAATAATATCTTTAGGCTTTTTAAATATTTTGATATGAATAGGAGCTATATTGTTAATCTACTAGTTTTGTTTTTTCTTTTTTCTTGTGGAAGTAAAACTAAAATTAAAAACTCAACAAATAAGAATTGGATACCGGTTGTTACATCTGACAATTCAAAACCTTTAAAGAGACACGAAGCTGCATTTGTTAATGTTAGAGATAAGTTTTACTTGCTTGGAGGTAGAAGAGTGCAAAACGTTAGTATTTTTGATACAAAAACAAAACAATGGACCAAAGGTGCTAAACCACCTTTAGAAATGCACCATTTTCAACCTGTAGTTTATAAAAACGATATTTATATAATTGGAGCTTTAACAGGTCGTTATCCCTCAGAAACTCCTATTAAACATATTTATATTTATAAAATTGAATCGGATTCTTGGATAAAAGGAGATGCAATTCCAGCTGAAAGACTTAGAGGTTCAACAGGGAATATCATTAAAAATGGAATTATTTATATTTCTTGTGGAATAAAAGATGGTCATAAATCTGATCATAAAAAATGGTTAGATAGTTATAATGTTAAAACAGGTGAATGGGAAATTTTACCAGATGCACCAAGAGCAAGAGACCATTTTCAAGCAGTAGAAGCAGAAGGTAAAATTTATGTTTTAGCAGGAAGACTCTCTAAAGCACCTAAAAAAACATTTACTGAGACAATTGCAGAAGTTGATGTTTATGACATTAAAACAAAAAAATGGAGTACAATTTCTGATAATCTGCCAACTCAAAGAGCAGGGAATATTGCACTTTTATATGGTGATAATGTTTTAGTAATTGGTGGTGAATCCATCCATCAAAAGAAAGCACATAATGATGTAGAAGGATTAAATGTTAATACTTTACAATGGAAAAAATACCCGAAACTTTTACAAGGAAGACATGGTACAGGAGCTTTTTTGTATGAAAATGAAATCTATATAGCTTCTGGTTGTAATAATAGAGGAGGTTCTCCAGAACTAGAAACTATGGAAAAATATTAATATATATTTATTTTTTACTTCGTAAACTCTCAATAACCACAGTGATTAAAATTAAACTTCCTCCAATAAATGTATTTTTATTAGGTATTTCGTTTATAAATATATAGGCAATGATAATTCCAAAAATAGGTTGAATACTTCCAATAATACTTGCTGTAGAAACCGAAAAATATTGTAATGAATTTACCAACATTGTATGTCCAATAGCAGTTGTTAAAAGTGCAACCAATAGTAAAAACGGTAATTGACTTTCTAGGTTAGAAATATCACTAATAAACAATACAGGTAAAAGTAATACTGTAACAATTATCAACTGAAATAACATTATAGCACTACTGTTATAAGCTGTAACACTTTTTTTAGTGATTAAATTTCGTAATGAATAACATAATGCAGAAAACACGCCAAACAATATGCCTTTAGCCTGATCATTTTCTATTGAAAAATCTGGAACTAAAAAGTAAATACCCACTAAAACTAATAATGCTAAAAGTACATGTACTAGGCTTAGTTTTTGTTTAGAGAATAGGGGTTCTAAAAAAGCAGTCATAATAGGAAAAGTAAACATAGATAGCATACCTATTGCTACATTGGATAGCTTTAATGCATAAAAGTAAGTAACCCAATGTGCGCCCATAAAAAAACCACTGATTAAAAAAGAAATTTTATCTTTTTTAGAATGAATGGACAGATTTACCTTTTTAATTCTGCAAAACAAATAAATAAAAATAGCTGCAAACAATGCTCTAAATAATATGATAGCTTCTGGTGGCATTGCAATATATTTTCCTAAAACACCAGATGTACTTATAAAAAGAGTTGCTAAAAGTAAAAATGATAAGTTTTTGATGTGTGAGTTTTCCATTAAATGGTTTTTAGAATGTTTAAGGCTGTTTTTACAGTGTCAATTTTTATAAAAGTAATCAGTAATCGTAATCCGTTTTTGGTTTGTTTTTCTTTCATTACACAGCTTTTTCCATTTTGCTGCACATATTTTAACATTCTAGAAAATGCATCTGTTTGATAAAAATCGCTTTGTTGATCAGATACAAAGTAACCAATCATTCTTTTTTGTTTTAATATGATTTTTTCTAAACCTAATTCTTTGGCTAACCATTTTATTCTTACAGAATCTAATAAATCTTCAACTTGCGTAGGGATTTCTCCAAAACGATCTATAATTTCAGTTTCAAAAACTTGTAATTCTTCTTCTTTTTCTAGAGTTCCTAATTTGTTGTAAAGAGCTAACCTTTCTGTAATTGAGTTGATGTAATCATCAGGAAAAAGAATCTCAAAATCTGTATCAATTTGAACCTCTTTTACATATTCTTTTGGTTTCGAATTATCTGTAGGATAGAGTTCTTTAAATTCATTTTCTTTTAGTTCCTCAATGGCTTCTTGTAATATTTTTTGATAGGTGTCAAATCCAATGTCGTTTATAAAACCACTTTGTTCACCACCCAATAAATCTCCTGCTCCACGAATTTCTAAATCTTTCATAGCAATGTTAATTCCACTTCCCAAATCAGAAAATAAAACTAAAGCTTCTATTCGTTTTCTGGCATCATCTGTCATCATATGATAAGCAGGAGTTATAAAATAACAAAATGCTTTTTTATTAGACCTTCCAACTCTTCCTCTCATTTGGTGTAAATCACTTAAGCCAAAATTATTTGCATTGTTGATGAAAATGGTATTTGCATTTGGAACATCTAATCCGCTTTCTATGATAGTCGTGGATACTAAAACATCAAAATCTCCACTCATAAAACCGAACATTAATTCCTCTAGTTTTTTGCCTTCCATTTGTCCATGACCAATACCTATTTTTGCAGATGGAACTAACCTTTGCAACAAACCAGCAACTTCTTTAATATTTTCGATTCTGTTATGGATAAAGAAAACTTGTCCTCCTCTAGAAATTTCGTAAGAAATTGCATCACGAATGGTTTCTTCAGAAAAACGAATTATATTACTTTCTATTGGATGTCTGTTTGGAGGAGGAGTTTTTATAACTGACAAATCTCTTGCAGCCATTAAACTAAACTGCAAAGTTCTTGGAATTGGAGTCGCAGTCAAGGTTAATGTATCTACATTTTCTTTGAGAGTTTTTAGCTTGTCTTTTACAGCAACACCAAATTTTTGCTCCTCATCAATAATTAAAAGCCCTAAATCTTTAAACTGTAAACGTTTATTAGTAAGTTGATGAGTTCCAATAATAATATCTACAGAGCCATCATTTACACCATTTATTGCAATTGTTTTTTGTTTTGCTGTTCTAAATCTGTTTAGATATTCAACTTTAATTGGGAAATCTTTTAGACGTTCTGTAAACGTTTGATAATGTTGAAAAGCTAATATTGTAGTTGGAACTAAAATTGCTACTTGTTTTCCATTGTCAACTGCTTTAAAAGCTGCTCTAACTGCAACTTCTGTTTTACCAAAACCAACATCACCACAAACCAATCTGTCCATTGGTTGTTCTTTTTCCATATCATTTTTTACATCTTGTGTAGCCGTAAATTGATCTGGAGTGTCTTCGTACATAAAACTACCTTCTAACTCATGTTGAATATGTGTATCTGGCCCAAAAGCAAATCCTTTTTGTAACTTTCTTTTGGCATATAATTGAATTAAATTAAACGCAATATGTTTAACTCTAGCTTTTGTTTTTTGTTTGATTTTTTTCCAAGCACCAGAACCTAATTTATATATTTTAGGTGCTTTTCCATCTTTTCCATTGAATTTAGAAATCTTATGAAGTGAGTGAATACTTACGTACAAAATATCTCTTTCTCCGTAAACTAACTTAATGGCTTCTTGTTTTTTACCTTGAACATCAATTTTTTGTAAACCACCAAATTTTCCAATTCCATGATCCATATGTGTTACATAATCTCCAATTTCTAGTTTGTTTAATTCTTGAAGTGTAATGGCTTGTTTTTTAGCATAACCATTTTTTAATCGGAATTTATGATAGCGTTCAAATATTTGATGATCTGTGTAGCAAACTAATTTAGCGTCAACATCTACAAAACCTTGATATAAAGGAAAAACAACAGTTTCATAATGCACTGTTTTGTCTGAATCATCAAAAATATCTTGAAAACGTTTGGCTTGTTGTTCGTTTGCACAAAAAATATAATTGGTAAAGCCTGCTTTATGATATTCCTCAAAATTATCAATTAGCAAATTGAATTGCTTGTTAAATGAAGGTTGAGGTATTACATTGAATTGAATATCATGCTGAACTGGTTTCAGCATCTCACCTTTATTAGAGCCAAAGTTTACTAAAGTAAAATCTAGTAATTGATTTTTTATAAAATCACCATCACAAAATAGCTCAGAAGGCTTTGAGTGATTTATTTCTTTTGATAAATCATTAAAAGCTTCTTCTGCTTTAGAGAAAAATTTATCGAGATTTCCAACAATTAAGTCTAAGCTTTTTGTAAAAATTATTGTTTTTGGAGAAATGTATTTTAAGAAGCTTTGTCTGTTTTCTTGTAATGTTTTGTTTTCAACATTAGGCATTATAGACACTTTTTTCAGTTTCTCTATTGATAGTTGTGTTTCTACATCAAAAGTTCTAATACTGTCAATTTCATCACCAAAAAATTCAATTCTATAGGGTTCATCATGTGAGAAAGAAAATACATCTATGATTCCTCCTCTAACAGAAAAATCTCCAGGTTCTGTAACAAAATCTACACGTTTAAATTTGTATTCGAACAAAACTTCGTTTACAAAATCTAGTGATAAATTATCGCTAACTGTTACTTTTAAAGTATTTTTTTCAAGTTCCTTTTTAGTAACTACTTTTTCAAATAAAGCAGTTGGGTAAGTTACAATTACAGCTGGTTTTTTGCGGGAGTTTATTCTGTTTAAAACCTCTGAACGTAATAAAACATTGGCATTATCTGTTTCTTCTATCTGATAAGGTCTTCTATATGAGCCAGGGTAAAACAATACATTTTTATCGCCCAAAAGTTGTTCTAAATCATTTAGGTAATAAGCAGCTTCTTCCTTGTCATTAAAGATTAAAAGGTATGGTTTATTAACTGTTTTAAAGGATTCTGAAATAACAAAAGATAATGAAGATCCTACCAAATTCTTAATTTGAAAATGGTTTTTGTCTTTTTGAAGCTGTTTGATAATCTGCGAAACACTCGCAGATTTTTGATATTGATTTACAATGTTCTGCTTACTCAATGTAAAATAATTTTTACAAATGTACTACCTTATGTAATAAAAACCCATTAACAATTTTCTTTTCTTAAAGAATACAATATATTTGTTTAATCAGTAGTTATGTATTTAAAGAACTCCTATAATATGAGAGAAAAGATTTTAATTTTTGTAGTTGTATTTTTTGCTTCATTGTCAAATATAAATGCTCAAAATGAGAGTAATAAATGGGTTTTTGGTGTAAGTTTAGGTTCTGTGCTCTATTCTGATACTGATAGTAAATTAATTGGAGCTGCCCACATAGATCAAATTCCTAGAATTAATATTTCTAAATATATGTTTAAAAATTTAACGTTAGATGCTGCTTTTGGGACTACACTTATAGATGCTCAAAAATATTCTACTTTTGATGGTATTCTTCGTTATGATTTTGGAACTTCTTTTAATAATGTAGTGCCTTATGTTTTGATTGGAGGAAGTTTTGTTTCTGCAACTCAATTAACGCCTACTTTAAATTTTGGAGCTGGGAATACATTTTGGATTACACCAAATTATGGACTAAACCTTCAAGTAATATATAAGTTTTCAGAAAGTAGATTTGAGAGCCAATTTTCTCACATTTACCCAACTATTGGTATAGTTTATAGTTTTAAATCTAGAAATTTATACCCTAGATTGTGGGATATGAAACATTAGTTTCTGTTTTTAAAGATTCTTTTCTATACTAAAATAAGGTATATCTTAATCCTATAAAAGCTCTAATTCCTTGGTTTGATGCATATACATAGCTTGGGTCAAAGGCTAATTCTGGGTTTTGTTCTGTATCCACACCAATATCAAAGGGGTTATTTGCGCTGTTAATACTATTTGCAGCAGGTGTAAAATTTAGTAAGTTTTTTACACCACCATAAACTTCAAAGCTATTAGTAAATTTTTTAGATAATTGAATATTTTGAATGCTGTACCAAGGTGAATTAGCAGCTCTAGTATCATTTTTACCTAACAAAGGTAAACGCATTGGCCCACATAAATTACCTGTATAATCTAAAGTAAAACTATTGTTGAATTGATAAGAAATAGACCAAACTCCACTAAAACTTTCCGTTAACAATTGTCTTTCTTTAATATTGTTTTCTGTTACAGATACATCCATTAAGGTTCCTCCAACGTTTAGTGATAATCCACTTGTAAATAATATATCTGCGTTTAAAGAAACTCCTTGCGAAACAGAAAATCCATCTAAATTTGCGTAAATAATTTTATTGGAATCGGTTTCGTAATCAGGTAAAATTCGATTGTCAAAATGAGTGTAAAAAGCACTTGCGTCTAAGGTTATAAAAGAGTTTTCTGTAATTATTTTCTTTACGTAATTTAGGTTTACATTCCAGGAAGTTTCTGGTTTTAGCTCTCCATCAAATTCAACTTCTCTTGCACCAGTTAAAGCAGCATGGTCTTCAGTAAAAATATTAGAAACTCTAAATCCATTTCCTACACTTGCTCTAAAAATTTTGGAATTATCTTTAGAATTCCATTTGTAGTTTATCCTTGGCGAAAAAATATTTCCATGATTGCTGTTGTAATCCCATCTAGCACCTAATAATACTTTTTTCCTTTTGCTTAAGCTAATTTCATCTTGAATATAAACCCCAGGTAGATGAATTACAGAGGGTTTGTTTGTGATTCCATCATCTTTAAAAGTTGCAAAAGTGTTATCATCGTAAAAAGTATATCTATATGCTAAACCTAATAATAAATCGTGATTTTCGCCAATCTCTTTGTTGTAAATAAATTGGCCAAAACCAATAATTTGTTTTGCATCATAAGCATCAGTTCCATAGAATGAATCTTGGTAATGTCCATTTGCACTAAATTGGAAATTGATGTTTTCTGATGTTGGTAGTTGATAAGTCCCAAAAGTTTCCCAACGATTTGTATATATACTTTCTCCGTATTTAATATCTGTACCTCTAAATTGACGTTCCCAATCTAATTCTCCTCCCCATCTATCTTCATAAACATATCTTCCAGCTATTGTGAAAATTTTGTTGCTTTTTCTTTCAATATTAATTTTATTGAAAATTGATATTCTATTTTGAAGTGTTAAATCTGTGAAATTATCATCATTATTATCAATTCTATTTTGAAAATTGAAATAATTAATTCCTAATAAACCTAGTGTCTTTTCAGATAATTCATAGCGCAAACCAACATCTGTATTAATTTCACCCCAAGAACTTGTAAAAGTGTCAGTGGTAAGTTTAGGAGCTTGTGTAGGTTTCTTGGTAATAATATTTATAATACCTCCAACAGCTTCAGAACCATATAAAGTGGATGCAGGTCCTTTAACTACTTCAACTCTTTCAATTAAAGCTTGTGGAATTCCTGTTAATCCATAAACTGTAGAAAGTCCACTAACTATTGGCATTCCATCAATTAAAACAAAAGTATAAGGACCTTCTAAACCGTTAATATGAATGTCGCCAGTATTACAAACGTTGCAATTTAATTGAGGTCTAACTCCGTTCACATTTTGCATCGATTCAAAAACGGAAGGTGTAGGGTTTTTCTTAAAAAAAGTTTCACTATAAACTTCTACAGGAACAGGGCTGTTGGTTTTTGATACAGGTCTTAATGTTCCAGAAACGACAATCTCATCTAGAGAGTTGTCTTCTAAAAGGGTGATATTTTTAACAATTTTGTTTTCGTCTTCAATATTAATCTTGATAGATTTTGTTTTATATCCAATATTACTAATTATTAAGTAATAACTGCCTTTAGAGATGTTCTTTAACTCGTAAAAACCTTTTTCGTCAGATGAAGCACCAATTTTTGTTTTCTTCAAGTAAACATTAGCGTACGGAATTTCTTCTCCATTTTTGGAAGTGATTTTTCCAGTTATAGTTTGGCTATAACCGCAAAAAGAAGTTATTATTAAACAAATAAAAACAAGTTGTTTCATTTTTAATATTTTTACAAATGTAAAATAATTTTTAGACTTGCCTAAAAATTGTTTTTTATAAATCAATTTTTTGTATGTTTGTAGACTAAAATTTATTTGATGTTCAGTCAATCAGAAGAAAATTATTTAAAAGCAATTTATCATTTAGAATCTATTTCTAAAAAAGGAATTAGTACTAATGCCATTGCTAAAAAATTAGAAACTAAAGCTTCTTCTGTAACAGATATGATTAAAAAAATATCAGAAAAAAATGTTATTGTTTATAAAAAATATCAAGGAGTAACATTAACTGAATTTGGTAAAAAAATTGCAGCTAATATTGTAAGAAAGCATAGATTATGGGAGGTTTTTTTAGTTGAAAAACTAAACTTTTCTTGGGATGAAGTACATGATGTTGCAGAACAGTTAGAGCATATTAAATCTCCAAAATTGATTAATCAACTAGATGCTTTATTGGGTTTTCCTACACATGATCCTCATGGAGATCCAATTCCAGATTCAGATGGAAAATTGAATACAATTGAAAAAAGTTTATTATCAACTTTAGTGAAAAATGAAAAAGGGATTTGTGTTGGGGTTAATGATTCTTCATCAGAATTTTTACAATTTTTAGACAAAAAAGGTATCACATTAGGAAAAGAAATCAAGGTATTAGAAAAAGAAGATTTCGATGATTCTTTATCGATTTTAATTGAAGGAGAAAAATTATCAATATCAAATAAAATAGCAAACAATTTATACATTAGAAAAGCATGAGCACATTTGATCAATTAGTTGCATTTGGAAAAGAACATCCAATTCAAGCAGCATTATATGCATCTCTTTTTACTTGGGGGTTAACAGCTTTAGGAGCTGCATTAGTTTTCTTTTTTAAGAAAATGAACAGAGCAATTTTAGATGGTATGCTTGGTTTTACAGGTGGAGTTATGGTTGCTGCAAGTTTTTGGAGTTTATTAGCGCCAGCAATAGATAACAGTCCAGGAGAAGGGTTTGTAAAAGTATTACCATCTGCAATAGGTTTTGCTATGGGGGCTTTAGCACTTTTTGGAATGGATAAAATTTTACCGCACTTACATATCAACTTTAAAGAAAATGAAAAAGAAGGTGTTAAAACAGAATTACACAGATCTACTTTGCTAGTTTTAGCAATTACGTTACATAATATTCCTGAAGGTTTAGCTGTTGGAGTTTTATTTGGAGCAGCTTCAACTTTAGTTGGAGTAGAACAAACAGAAATGATTATTGCTGCAATTTCGTTAGCAATTGGTATTGGAATTCAGAATTTCCCTGAAGGTTTTGCAGTAGCAATGCCTCTAAGAAGACAAGGGATAAGTAGGTTAAAAAGTTTTTGGTATGGACAATTATCTGCTGTTGTAGAGCCTGTTGCAGCGGTTTTAGGTGCATTAGCAGTTTCATTTTTTACACCAATTTTGCCATATGCATTAGCATTTGCTGCAGGAGCAATGATTTTTGTTGTGGTAGAAGAAGTAATACCAGAAACACAAAGAGATAAATACACAGATATTGCCACACTTGGTTTTATTGGTGGCTTTATTGTGATGATGTCTTTGGATGTTGGACTTGGATAACCCATCTTAAATCTTCCCAAAGGAAAAAATCAATCTTCAGGAATTAGTGAATTCGTGGCAATTTAACTTTGAATTTTAAACTCAAAATCTTGAACTAATTTTTGTAAATTCGAGCAATTAGTGTCTAAAAATAAATTGTGCAACAACCTTCAAATTTTCAAGTATATAATGCATCTGCAGGTAGTGGAAAAACCTTTACCCTTGTAAAAGAATATTTAAAAGTATTATTAAGTGCTGATGATATTTTTACTTTTCAAAAAGTATTAGCAATCACTTTTACCAACAAAGCTGCTGGTGAAATGAAGGAACGTGTGCTTAAAAACTTAGAAGATTTTGCAGATGGAAAAGAAAATGACTTATTCAAAATTATTATCAATGAAATTACAGTTGATAAATCTACAATTCAAGAACGAAGCAAGAAGATTTTAGAAGTAATTCTTCAAAATTATACTGCTTTTTCTATTACAACTATAGATAGTTTTACGCATAAAATTATAAAAAGCTTTGCTTACGATTTAGGATTGCCTTTAAACTTTGAAGTAGAAATGGATGCAGTTTCTTTATTAAATGAGGCTGTAGATGTGCTAATTTCTAAAATTGGAACTGATAAAAACCTCACTAAACTTTTAATTGATTATTCTTTAGATAAAACAGATGATGATAAATCTTGGGATATTTCTAGAGATTTAAACGAGTTTGCAAAAGTGTTGCTGAATGAAGATGATATCAAACATTTTAGAGAGCTTTCTACTAAAAATTTAGACGATTTTACCAATTTAAAATTAAAATTATTTATCCATCAAAAAGAACTAAATGAAGCCTTACAAAAAGTAGGTGAAAATTGTTTGGATTTAATTGATGAAAATGATTTAGAACACAAAGATTTTATGCGATCTACAATTCCTAAATTTTTTACAGGTCTTGCTTTAAAATCTGTAAATTTTAAATTTTTGGAAAGAAGTGAAACTATCGAAAAAGCAATTGTAAATCATCAATATTATTCTAAATCAACTACAAACGAAATAGCTTCAACTATTGAAAATATTGTGCCAGAAATTATCAATTTATTTGAAAAATCAAAAGTGATTTATAGTCAATTTTTAATGAATAAATTGGCGTTAAAAAACCTCATTCCTTTAGCAGTTTTGAACAACATCAATCAAGAGTTAGGAACTATAAAAGAAGACAATAATATTAGATTGAATGCAGAGTTTAATCAACTGATTTCTGATAATATAAAAGAACAACCTGCACCTTTTATTTACGAAAGAATTGGGCAACGTTTTCAACATTATTTTATTGATGAAATGCAAGATACTTCTGTCTTACAATGGCAAAATTTAATTCCTTTAATTGATAATGCTCTTGCACAAGAAAACAGTAATTTATTGTTAGTTGGAGATGGAAAACAAGCTATTTACAGATGGAGAGGAGGTAAAGCAGAGCAGTTTATAGAATTGGGGGCTGATGCTAAAAATCCTTTTCATATTGATAAAGAAATTAAAAGTTTAGAAACTAATTTTAGGAGTTTTTCAGAAATAATAAAATTTAACAATTCATTTTTTCAACATACTTCAAATTTCTTGCAAAATGAATCATACAAAAACTTATTTGTAGATGGAAATAAGCAATTAGAAAATGCTAAAAAAGGAGGTTTTGTTTCGTTGAATTTCTTAGAAAAAGAAGAAGAAAAAGATGATGAGAAAATAAAATATCCAAAGAAAGTTTTAGAGAAAATTAATCAGTTAAAAGAAAGTTTTTCTTTGAGTGAAATTTGCGTGTTGACACGTACTAAAAAAGACGGAGTAGCTGTTGCAAATTATTTGTCAGAAAATGGAATTGAAATTGTTTCTTCAGACACTTTATTGCTGCAAAATAGTGCTAAAGTCAGCTTTATCATAACTATTTTAAAGATAATGCAAAATCAAAATGATGAAGAAACTCGTTTTGAAATGCTTTATTTTTTACATCAACATTTAAAAATTGAACAACCAAAACATATATTCTTTAAAGAGTTTGCAAAAGCAGCGAATCAAATCATTTTTGAGGCTTTAAAAAACTACGGAATTACTTTTCAAATTTCTACCTTTCATCAATTGCCTTTTTATGAAAAAATAGAAGAAATTATTAGAGGTTTTAATTTGGTAAATTCTTCAGATGCATATGTGCAGTTTTTTTTAGATGTTGTTTTAGAGCAGCAAAGAAAATCTACAGATATTAATGATTTTTTAGATTTTTGGGAACTCAAAAAAGAAAAGCTAAGTATTGTTGCATCTGAAAATGCAGGTGCTGTTCAAATAATAACCATTCATAAGTCAAAAGGATTGGAATTTCCTGTGGTAATTTTTCCTTGTGATGTTGATGTTTATAGGCAAATAAATCCTAAAGTTTGGTTGGATGAATTACCAGAAAATTACGAAAATTTCAAAGAGTTATTAGTCGATTTTAATAAAAGTTTAGCAACTGTAAGTAGTAAAGGAGAGCAGATTTATAATCAACAAAGAGAAGAGTTAGAGCTAGATAATTTTAATTTATTGTACGTTGCTTTAACAAGAGCTGTAGAGCAATTACACATTATTACTGAAAAGAAAATTTCTGTAAAAGGAGAAGAAAACACCAATTTCTATTCTGGTGTTTTTATAAATTTTTTAAAGCAACAAAACCTTTGGAGTGATGAGGTTTTAACATATTCTTTTGGTGATAAAAAACGAGTAAGTACATTCGAAAAAGTAGAGTCTGTTTCTCAAATTCATGAGAAATTTATTTCAACACCTTGGCAAGAACATAACTTGGCTTTGTTAGCAAGTGCGTCAAAATTATGGGATACTACTCAAGGAGAAGCTATAAATTTTGGTAATTTATTTCACGAAATTTTATCAAAAATCTTCGCCAAAAATGATGTAGAAAAAGTTGTACAAGAATATTATCTACAAGGAATTATTGATCATATTCAACATGCATCAATAAAAGAAACGATAAATGCAGTTGTAAATCATTCAGAGTTATCAAATTACTTTACAGATAATTTCATTACATACAATGAAAGAGAAATTGTTGATGTAGACAATCAAATAATTATTCCTGATAGATTGGTGTTTACAGGTGATAACAAAGTTGTAATTATCGATTACAAAACAGGAAATAAATCAGAAGAACACAAACAACAGCTTTTAAAATACGAACGTGTTTTAAAAGCAATGAATTTAATAGTTGATAAAAAACTACTCGTTTATATTAATGATAATATAGTCGTTATTAGTGTGTAATTTGAAAGCGACTTGATTAAATAAAATAGGTTTTAATTGAGCTTTAAAAGAAGTAGGAAAGTAATTTAGAATTGTTAAAACTTGTAGTTTTCTTAATATTTTGTAGATTTGTCTTTGTAAATAAGTTTTAACAACTTACTTTTGCGTGTAATAAGAACGAACTTTTAATTTAAAAATTTGATAATGAAACGATTAAAAATAGCTGTGATAGCTTTATTTGCATTACTTGCGGTTAGCAATGTTAATGCACAAGATGATAACAATCCTTGGGCTGTAGGTTTTGGGGTTAATATTGTGGATTTCTATACCAACGGAGCAAGTATTGGAGACCAGGCAAAAGATTTACTTGGTAATAGTGATTGGAATTTTTTACCTTCTATCTCTAGAATAACTGCTGAGAAATATTTAGACAAAGGATTTTCTTTACAATTAGCAGGGTCTTTAAATAAGATAACTCATCTAAATGCTAAAGATGATTCTGATTTTTTATATTACAATATAGGAGCTAATGTAAAATATGATTTAAATAATTTAGTTGGAGAAACAGGTTGGTTTGATCCTTTTGTTTATTTAGGAGGAGCTTATGCTTCTGCGGATTCTAATGGAGAAGGAATGGTGAATGCTGGGCTTGGTTTTAATACTTGGTTTAATGATAATTTAGGTTTAAACTTTCAACATGGTACTTTATTAGGTTTTTCAGATAATGTACAAACACATTATCAAACTTCTTTAGGTTTAGTTATTAAGTTTGGAGGAACTGATACAGATGGAGATGGTGTTTATGATAAAAATGATGCTTGTCCAGAAGTTGCTGGTTTAGTAGAGTTTAATGGTTGTCCAGATGCAGATGGAGATGGAGTTAAAGATTCTGATGATGCTTGTCCTAATACAGCTGGTTTAGCAGCAATGAATGGTTGTCCTGATGCTGATGGAGATGGGGTTGCTGATAAAGATGATATGTGTCCTAATGAAAAAGGAACAAAAGCTAACAAAGGTTGTCCAGATGCTGATGGAGATGGAGTAGTTGGTAAAGATGATAAATGTCCTTCTTCTGCTGGTCCTGCTGCAAATAATGGATGTCCTTGGCCAGATACTGATGGAGATGGTGTTTTAGATAAAGATGACAAATGTAAAAATGAGGCAGGAGTAGCTTCAAATTCTGGATGTCCAGAACTTAAGATAAAATCTGACGCTTTTGTTGAAGCTATTTTATTTAACATTAATAGATCTAGTTTTAAACCAGGAGTAACTAAGCAATTAGATGGTATGATTGGTGTTATGAATGAATTCCCAGCATCAGAATTTGATATCAATGGATATACTGATAGTACTGGAACGGCTGCTTATAACTTAATGTTATCAAATAAGAGAGCTAACGCAGTTAAAGATTACTTAGTTAAAAATGGAGTTGAAGCTTCTAGATTATCTGCTAAAGGATTTGGAGAAAAAAATCCAGTAGAATCTAACAGAACTAGAGCTGGTAGAGCTAAAAATAGAAGAGTAGAAGTTAAAGTTAATAACTAGAATATACTTTCATAATTTAAAAAGGCTTCATCATTTGATGAAGCCTTTTTTTTGTGTTAAAAAAACTTTTTAATTCCAATCAAAAAAAGTAACTTTGCGCCGTGAAAAAAGGATGGTAAATCCTAGATATAAATAATAATTTTAATTTAGATACAAAATGTCTACGACAACAGGTAAAGTTTCTCAGATAATTGGTCCAGTTATTGACGTTGAATTCAATACTGAAAATAACGAACTTCCTAAAATTTATGATTCATTAGAAATCAAAAAAGCTGATGGTTCTATTTTAGTTTTAGAAGTACAACAGCATATTGGTGAAGATACTGTTAGAACTATTTCCATGGATGCAACTGATGGTTTGCAAAGAGGTGCTGAAGTGACAGCTACAGGCTCACCAATTCAAATGCCAATAGGAAATGACATCTATGGTCGTTTATTTAATGTTACTGGAGATGCAATTGATGGATTAGGTAATTTAAGTAAAGAAGGTAAAGATGGTTTGCCAATTCATAGATCTGCCCCTAAATTTGAAGACTTATCTGTATCTACAGAAGTTTTATTTACAGGTATCAAAGTAATTGACTTAATTGAGCCTTATGCAAAAGGAGGTAAAATTGGTTTATTTGGAGGTGCAGGTGTAGGTAAAACTGTATTAATTCAAGAATTGATTAATAATATTGCCAAAGGTCATGGTGGTTTATCAGTATTTGCAGGAGTTGGTGAAAGAACTCGTGAAGGAAACGATTTACTTCGTGAAATGTTAGAATCTGGAATTATCAAATATGGTGATGATTTTATGCATTCTATGGAAGAAGGAGGATGGGATTTATCTAAAGTTGATAAATCTGGAATGAAAGATTCTAAAGCAACCTTCGTATTCGGACAAATGAATGAACCTCCTGGAGCACGTGCAAGAGTTGCTTTATCAGGTTTAACTATAGCAGAATATTTTAGAGATGGAGCAGGTGAAGCACAAGGTAAAGATGTACTTTTCTTTGTTGATAACATCTTTAGATTTACACAAGCAGGTTCTGAGGTTTCTGCATTGTTAGGTCGTATGCCTTCAGCAGTAGGTTATCAACCAACTTTAGCAACAGAAATGGGTGCAATGCAAGAGCGTATTACATCAACAAAAAAAGGTTCTATTACTTCTGTACAAGCAGTATACGTACCTGCAGATGATTTAACAGATCCAGCACCAGCAACAACATTTGCACATTTAGATGCAACTACAGTATTGTCTCGTAAAATTGCTGAATTAGGTATTTATCCTGCAGTAGATCCTTTAGATTCTACTTCAAGAATTTTAACTGCAGATATTTTAGGTGATGAACACTATAATTGTGCACAAAGAGTAAAAGAAATTTTACAGAGATATAAAGAATTACAAGATATTATCGCAATTTTAGGTATGGAAGAATTATCTGAAGAAGATAAATTAGTAGTTCATAGAGCAAGACGTGTTCAACGTTTCTTATCTCAACCTTTCCACGTTGCAGAACAATTTACTGGTATCCCAGGTGTTTTAGTAGACATTAAAGATACAATCAAAGGTTTCAATATGATTATGGATGGTGAGTTAGATAAATATCCTGAAGCTGCATTTAACTTAAGAGGGTCAATTCAAGATGCAATTGATGCTGGAGAGAAAATGTTAGCAGAAGCTTAAAATAAGTTGGTAGTTAACAGTTGGCAGTTTTTAACTATCAACTAATAACTAACAACTAAAAACTAATATATATGTTTTTAGAAATTGTAACACCAGAAGCTATTTTATTTTCATCAGAAGTTGACTCTATAACAGTACCAGGTGTAAATGGTGAATTCCAAATGTTGAATAACCATGCTCCAGTTGTGTCTGTTTTAAAAGAAGGTGAGATTAAAATTGAAGCTTCTAATTTTAAAATTGAAGACAAATTTGAGGCTAAGTTCATCAAATCAGAAGATGGTAGAATGAATTTTTCTATTAATTCAGGAACTTTAGAGTTAAATGATAATAAGGCTATTATTTTAGCTGATTAATTATTTCTCTTATATAATTTATAAAACCCAAATTTAATTTTAATTTGGGTTTTTTTATATATAAAAAAACACCTTTAATTATAAAGGTGTTTTTTAGCAATTTTCCCTTTCGAGACTTTTCTTTTTTCTTAGTTCAAAGGTGAAGTTTTTTTAAAAAATAACAGCAAGTATAAAACCTAAAATGTATAGGGGAAAAACACCCTTTTTTGTTTTGAACTAATCACAAACTTGTATTTAAATTGTATTTTAGTAGATATTAACTTTTTTAATTACTATAAAGATGAAATCTAAACTAACTAAATTATTTTTTTTATTCTTGTTTTCAATTTTAATTACTTCATGTAAAAAAGAAATTATTAAAGAAAGTGATAATGAGGATAGATCTTGTTACCCTAATAGTGAGAGGCCTATTCAAGCTATTTCTTATCAAGAGATGGCAGCTATGTTTAAAGAATATGATAATGGTCCAAGAAACGTTTTAAATGATTATAGAACCAAAATTACCAAAGGAAAAGATTCTGTAGCTACAATTTCAATGTTTTTTAAATTATCAGAGTTAAAACAATATATAGCATATATAGAGAGGTTATCTGAAGAAAAAGAAATTGATTTAACTGGTGTAAGAATATTTACTTCAGCTTACCCATCTGATTATGAAAAAAAAGAACTACAAAGCAGAATTACATATATGTTAGCTCCAACTACAAACATCGGAGATGCTAAAAATATAGCATATGAACCTTTAAAATCAGGGGTAAAAAATCCAGTTTCAATGAAAAGTATTCTAGATAAATATGCTGATGAAACTACTAAAAATGTAAATAGAGCTTCTTTTTTGCCTTTTAATATGAGACAATCAGATCGAAGTTCAGCTTTAAATAGAGGTAATAATCATCCTCCTTATTAATTCTGTATGCTTGATGAGGTTTTATTAAAGGACTTTTATTTTTATTTTCAATATTTATCTTTTGTATTTGCTATTGTTTATTATTACAAGTACAAATCATATCATTTTTATAAATTCTTTTTAGTTTATTTACTTAATATTTTAGTGTTTGATATTCTAGCTCAAACTATTTTCAGAGAGAATAGTATGAACTTATTTAATTATTATACCTTTTTTGAATTCAATTTTTTTGCACTTATATATTATCATTTGATAAAAAATAAGAGCACTTTAAAACTTATGTTTAAACTAATAATAGGGTTTAATATTATATATTTTTTAAGTTTCTTCTCAATTGATTTAACCAAGTATACTGTATCTATAGAAGGTGTATTTAATAGCACATTAATAATTTTATATTTTAAAGAGTTATTGTATTCAGATAAAATTTTAAATTATAAAAAACAATTACCCTTTTGGATTTCTGTAGCCTTTTTAATATTTTATTTAACTACAATACCATTTTTTGCATTACTGTATTCTAAACTTTTTAATAGTAGAATTATGTTTCCTATGCTATATTACCTTATTATTGTATTTCATTTATGTTTTATTTATGGTTTTGTAACATGCAGGAAAATGGAGGATTAGTTTTAATTATTTCAACATTAATAATTTTATTTATTGTAGTAGCTTTAATTATTTTGTTTACGGTTTTTCAAAAAAGAAAAAACTATTTGATAATTGAACAAGAAAAAGCAAAAAAACGTTTTGAAAGAGAAATAACAGAAACTCAAATAGAAATTAGAGAAGAGACTCTTAGGAATATTAGTTGGGAGCTGCATGACAATATTGGGCAACTCTTAACTTTAGCTAAAATTCAATTACAAAGTGCTACAAAAGAAAACATAAAAGAAGTTTCAGAAACAATAACGAAAGGATTGACAGAAGTTCGATCATTATCTAAATTAATTAACCCTGAAGCAATTAAGAATATAAATTTACAAGAAGCGATACAGTTAGAAATAGATCGTTTTAACCGTTTAAATTTTATTAATTCTAGCTTGATTATTGAAGGAGAAGAAAAAGAAATCGATCAAAATCACAATATAATTATCTTTAGAATCCTTCAAGAATTTTTTTCTAATACGATTAAACATTCTCGAGCATCAACTTTACAAGTTTCTTTAGAATATAAATCAGAAGATTTGATAATAACAGCAAAAGATAATGGAGTAGGTTTTACATCAGATGAAAAAAAAGAAGGAATAGGGTTAATAAATATTAAAAATAGAGCAAAATTGATTGGTGCAGAAATTATTTTTTTATCAGAAAAAAATAAAGGAACATCTTTAGAAATTCAATATAAATTATGAAAAAGTTTACTGTAGTTGTTGTTGATGATCATACATTATTATCTCAAGCCATAGGGTCTATGGTGAATACTTTTAACGAATTTCAAGTGCTTTATACTTGTAAAAATGGCCAAGATCTAATAGATAAATTTTCTTCATTAGAGTTTCAAACTCCAGATGTCGTTTTAATGGACATTAACATGCCGATTATGAACGGAATTGAAACAACTGCATGGATAAGTCAAAATCATCCAAAAGTAAATGTAATGGCTTTATCTGTAGAAGATGATGATGCTACCGTCTTAAAAATGTTAAAAGCAGGAGCAATTGGATATTTACTAAAAGATACAGAGAAATCTGTTTTAGAGAAAGCTTTGTTAGATGTAGTTAAAAATGGTTTTTATCATACAATAAATGTTACTAATTTATTGATGAAATCTATTAGTGGAAGAATAGAAAAGGAAATTATATTTAAGGATAATGAACTTGAGTTTATGAGACTTTCCTGTACAGAATTAACCTATAAAGAAATTGCTGATCAAATGAATTTGAGTCCAAAAACAATAGATGGCTACAGAGATACTTTATTTTCCAAATTGGGCATAAAAAATAGAGTAGGATTAGTGATGTATGCAATTAAAAATAAAATTTACACTCTATAAAAATATCGTAAATTTGCGGTATGGAAGAAACTAATAGACAGCGTAAAATTGCAGGAGTTCTGCAAAAAGATTTGGTAGATGTGTTGCAAAAAGCAGCTCAAGGTGGAATGAAAGGTGTAATCATCTCTGTGTCTAAAGTACACGTAACTTCTGACTTAGGAGTTGCTAAAGTATATTTAAGTATTTTTCCTTCTGATAAAAGAGACGAAATTGTAAAAGGTGTGCAATCTAATACTGTTTTAATTCGTCATGAAATGGCAAAAAGAACTAAAAATCAACTTAGAAGAATGCCAGAATTATTGTTTTTTGGAGATGATACTTTAGATTATTTAGAAGAGATTGATAAATCACTAAATGGCCAAGATGAAAATCCAATTAAAAATCCCGAAGTTTTACCTAGACGTAAAAAAATATAAATTCAATCCACTTTATTGAATTTTTCACTCTACATAGCCAAAAGATATTTATTTACAAAAACCAGTAATAATGCTATTAATATTATTACTATAATTGCTTCTTTTGGAGTAATAGTAGGAGCATTGGCTCTATTTGTAATTCTATCTGGTTTTTCTGGTTTACGTACTTTTAGTTACAGTTTGTTGGATGCTTCAGATCCTGATATTAAAATTACTGCTGTAAAAGGAAAATCGTTTTTGATAACAGATGACGTTTATGAGGTTTTAGAAAATAATTCTTCAATCAAAATAACTTCAAAAATCATTGAGGAACGTGTTTTTTTAGCACATTATGAGAAAAATGAAATAGCTTTTATAAAAGGAGTAGAAGATAATTATAACCATATTACAAATGTAAACCAAACTTTAGAAGTAGGTAATTGGTTACAAAAAGAGTATTTAAATACTGCTGTAGTTGGAAGATCAATTGCTGGAAAAATTTCTTTAGGAATCAGAAGTTTTGGTAGCCCTTTATCAATTATGATTCCTAAGCCAGGTACAGGTTTTATAAACCCTACAAATGCATTTTATAAAACTGATGTTCAAGTTGTAGGTTTATATACTGGGACAGAGGATTTTGAAAGCAAATATGTTTTTGTAAATATAGAATTGGCTAGAGATTTATTAAGATTTGAAGACAATCAAGTAACAGGATTAGAAATTAAACTGATAGATGCTTTGAAAGCTGATGATGTTGCAACAGCACTTCAAGAAAAATTGGGAGATACTTATAAAGTACAAACCAAAGAGCAATTAAATGAGATTTTTTATAAGGTAATAAATACAGAAAATTTTGTCTCATATCTTATTTTTACATTAATTGTTATTATTGCTTTATTCAATGTTATAGGAGCAATTATAATGATGATAATCGATAAAAAAGAGAATTTAAAAACTTTATTTAGCTTGGGAACTACTATAAAAGAGATTAAAAAAATATTTGTTTTACAAGGTTTTTTGCTCTCTCTTTTTGGAATGTTGATAGGTTTAACTCTAGGTGTAATTTTGGTTTTATCACAACAGCAATTTGGTTTTTTTATGATAACAGAAAATTTACCTTACCCTGTAGAATTTAGGTTTTTAAACTTACTTATTGTTTTATTAACGATAACAGTTTTAGGTTTTGTTGCCTCCAAAATTGCCAGTAGTAGAATTTCAAAAGCTTTTATAGAAAAGTAGATTATCTAATTTCTGGGATAATTGTATTCCCAAATTTTTCTTCCACTTCATTAAAAGCAGCAAAAACATCTTTTGGATCATCAGAAGTCACCATTTTCATTCTATAATCTTTAAAATGTGGAATTCCTTTAAAATAATTGGTATAATGTCTTCTAGTTTCTACAACTCCTAGTCGTTCACCCTTCCAATCAATTGCCATTTGTAAATGTCTTCTTGCAACTTGAGTTCTTTCAGCAATTGTAGGTTTTGCTAAATGTGTTCCAGTTTCAAAAAAGTGTTTCACTTCATTAAAAAACCAAGGATATCCAATAGCAGCTCTTCCAATCATAGCTCCATCCAAACCATATTTATCACGCATTTCCATAGCTCTTTCTGGTGTTGTAACATCTCCATTTCCAAAAACAGGAATGTGCATTCTAGGGTTGTTTTTTACAGCTGCAATAGGTTTCCAATCGGCATCTCCCTTATACATTTGAGCACGAGTTCTTCCATGAATTGCGATGGCTTTACAACCAACATCTTGCAAACGTTCTGCAACTTCTACAATTCGAATAGAATCGTAATCCCAGCCCAAACGTGTTTTTACTGTTATTGGTAAATTAGTATGTTTTACCATAGCTTCTGTAAGCGAAACCATTAAATCAATATCCTTTAAAATTCCTGCTCCAGCACCTTTAGAAACTACTTTTTTTACAGGGCAACCAAAATTGATATCTATAATATCAGGATTTGATTTTTCTACAATTTCAATCGTTTTTAGCATTGAATCTAAATTCGCCCCAAAAATCTGAATTCCAACTGGTCTTTCTTTTTCGTAAATATCTAATTTGATAACACTTTTTGCAGCATCTCTAATCAATCCTTCAGAAGAAATAAATTCAGTATACACAACATCAGCACCATTTTCTTTGCATAAAGCTCTAAAAGGAGGGTCAGAAACATCTTCCATTGGTGCTAATAATAATGGAAAATCGCCTAATTCTATGTTGTCTATTTTTGCCATGTTGCAAATTTAAAACATCTAACTTTAATTGTATATACTAACTAAAGTTATTTTACATAAGGTTTTAAATGATAGAAATTCAGGAAAAAATTGTTAATTGCATG
This sequence comes from Polaribacter sp., assembly GCA_965656305.1. Classification (GTDB taxonomy): domain Bacteria; phylum Bacteroidota; class Bacteroidia; order Flavobacteriales; family Flavobacteriaceae; genus Polaribacter. Next base: position 91,421 of record CBFHKA010000019.1, read on the forward strand.
ATAGAAATAATTAAAAAACCAAATTGAAATGGGAGCAAAAGAAAATATATTAAGAGACATTCATACCTTAATGACGGAGAAATTTAATTCGCCAGAAGAAGCTTTTCATTATTTTGATAAAGACAAAGATGGAGCTTTAAATAAATCGGAAATCAAAGATCTACTAAAAGACGCAGGTGTAAATAGTTTTTTAAGAGGTTTAGTAGCAGGAGAAATGATTAAAGGTTATGATAAAACTGGAGATGATACCATCAATTGGGAAGAATTTAAAGTGGCTACAGCTGAGTTGAATAGAGATTATTAAAATGAATTTATATTTCCTCAAAAGTACAATGATTTCATTGTACTTTTTTTATTTGACAAGGTGTGTAAATAACATATCTTTGTCAGTTGAAAGAAGTTAGAAAACGAAGTATGAAGAACATTAGAAACTTTTGCATTATCGCACATATTGATCATGGTAAAAGTACATTAGCAGATAGATTGTTAGATTTTACAGGTTCTGTAACTGCTCGTGAGCAAAAAGCGCAGTTATTGGATAGTATGGATTTGGAGCGTGAACGTGGAATTACCATAAAATCGCATGCAATTCAAATGGATTATATTCATAATGGAGAGCCATTTATTCTCAATTTAATTGATACTCCAGGTCACGTAGATTTTTCTTACGAAGTTTCTAGATCTATTGCAGCCTGTGAAGGAGCTCTGTTAATTGTTGATGCTGCACAAAGCATACAAGCACAAACCATTTCTAACTTATACTTAGCTTTAGAGAACGATTTAGAAATTATTCCTATTTTAAATAAAGTAGATTTACCGTCCGCAAATCCAGAAGAAGTAACAGACGATATTGTAGATTTATTAGGTTGTGATGCAGAAGAAGTAATCCACGCAAGTGGAAAAACAGGTTTTGGTGTCGATAATATTTTAGAAGCCATTGTTGATAGAATTCCTGCCCCAAAAGGAGATCCAGATGCACCATTACAAGCTTTAATTTTCGATTCTGTGTATAATTCTTATAGAGGAATAGAAACTTATTTTAGAGTTTTAAATGGCGAAATTAAAAAAGGACAAGAAATAAAGTTTATGGCAACAGGCAAAAATTATTTTGCTGATGAAGTTGGTACATTAAAACTAGAACAAGTTGTCAAAAAATCAGTAAAAACGGGTGATGTTGGGTATTTAATTACAGGTATTAAAACAGCAAAAGAAGTAAAAGTTGGTGACACAATTACAGATGCTCATAACCCAACCACAGAAACTATTGACGGTTTTGAAGATGTAAAACCAATGGTTTTTGCAGGAATTTATCCTGTTGATACAGAAGATTATGAAGAATTGCGTTATTCTATGGAAAAACTGCAATTAAATGATGCTTCTTTAGTCTTTCAACCAGAAAGTTCTGCTGCTTTAGGTTTTGGTTTCAGATGTGGATTCTTAGGAATGTTACATATGGAAATCATTCAAGAACGTTTAGAACGTGAGTTTAATATGACAGTAATTACTACTGTGCCAAACGTTTCTTATCACGCATACACAAAGAAAAATCCGGATGAATTAATCTTGTTGAACAACCCAACAGATTTACCTGATCCATCAAGATTAGATAGAGTAGAAGAACCTTTTATCAAAGCATCAATCATTACAAAATCAGATTTTGTTGGTCAAGTAATGAGTTTGTGTATCGAAAAACGTGGGCAAATTGTAAATCAAACTTATTTAACTACTCAAAGAGTTGAATTGATTTTTGAAATGCCTTTGGCAGAAATTGTATTCGATTTTTACGATCGCTTAAAAACAGTTTCTAAAGGATATGCTTCTTTTGATTATCATCCAATTGGGATGAAAGAATCTAAATTAGTAAGAGTAGATATTTTATTAAATGCGCAACCAGTTGATGCGCTTTCTGCATTATTACATGCTGATAATGCTTATACAATTGGTAAAAAAATAGTTGAGAAATTAAAGACTTTAATTCCAAGACAGCAGTTCGATATTCCTATTCAGGCTGCAATTGGTGCAAAAATTATTGCACGTGAAACTACCAAAGCTTTGCGTAAAGATGTTACAGCAAAATGTTATGGAGGAGATATTTCTCGTAAACGTAAGTTATTAGAAAAGCAGAAAAAAGGAAAGAAAAGAATGCGACAAGTTGGTAATGTAGAAATTCCACAAGAAGCATTTATGGCTGTTCTAAAGTTGAATGATTAGATGTTAATATGCGTAATTTTGATGTTATTATTGTTGGTGGAGGTGCAGCTGGTTTAATGTTGGCAAGAGAACTTGGTAAATTTAAGTGTAAAACTTTAGTTTTAGAGAGAAAAAAAAACTTACTTAATTTTTCTTTTAAAACGTTAGGGAGTTTTATAAATTTAGATGAGTTTGGACTTTCTGAAAATGTAGTTGCTCAAAGAATTAATTCTGTTGCAATACACTCAAAGCGATTAAAAAGAAACATAAAAACTCGAAAAATAACAAATGGTAAAAATGAAATTGATACTTATATCCTAGACAAAGAAAAGCTTCATGAAGAATTGTTAAATTCAATTGATAAGCAATATGTTCAATTTGAAACCGGAATTTACATTGCAGATATTATTAAAAATAATGGCAAACACTATTCGTCTATTAAAGATAAAAAAGGCAATTCCTATTCTGCTAAAATTTTTGTTGATGCAACAGGGACAGCTGGAGTTTTAAGTAAAAAAGTAGGATTACAATTAAAAGAAGTAAAACACGCTGCAGGTCTTGAATATAATGTTAAATATAAAGGAGATCCAGAAGAGGCACATCTTTTTATTGGTAAAACATATCAAGGTGGATATGGCTGGATATTTCCATTAAAGAATAAAAGAGCTATTGTTGGGTTTGGTACTTTTAATGAAGAATTGATTGGGAACTTAAAAAAAAGATTCTATGAAATACTAGAAACCCCAAAAATAAAAAACCTAATTGAAAAAGATAATTCTAATGTTGAAGGGGGAAGCATCCCTTTAACACCTGTTTTAGATAAGTTTGTTGATAAGAATTTAGTATGTGTTGGTGATAGTGTTTCTCAAGTAAATCCTATTGCTGGTGAAGGTTATAAGTTTATTTTTGAATCTGCTATTATTGCTTCTGTTGCAATTAATAATTCAATAAAGAATGATAATTTTAATGATTTAATTTCTTATGAGCGTATTTGGAAATCAAGATTTTATTCAAATTATATCAGATCGAAAAAGAAACAAGAATTATTAATAAACTATTCGCAAAATGATTTTTTAATTGACTTAACAACACTTTTTTTAAATCTTAGACCTAATATAAAAAATATAAGGTCTCTGTCTGGAGAATATCACTATAAAATTAAAGATTAATATATATTTATCTTAAGATTATTTTTAAATATTAACCCTCTAACAACTTCCTAAAATCTGCAGTTGTATAAGAACTCGTCATTACTTTTACTTTATAGTTTTTACAGAAATTAATAATCTATTTTTTGAAAAGGGTTTATTTCAATAAACACTTAAAAGTTGCCTTAGACTTTACTTTTCCATATTTATTAACTGTGTAACTTTTAATTGCACAAAATATGTTTGAAATGATAAAAATCATATAACTAAAAGATATACTTTAAGAACTTTGTGACAACAAATTAATATAACATCATTTAAAAAGATAAAAAAATGTTACAAAATAGAAGAATATATTTACCACCATTAAGCCTTATTGGACCAGGAGCTTTAAACGATTTAGGAGAAGAATTAAAAACCTTGCATTATAAAAAAGCACTATTTGTTACAGATAAAATATTGGTAGAATTGGGTGTTGCCCAAAAGGTATTAGACGTGGCAAAAACTGCAAATATTGAAATTGTAGTTTTTGATGACGTACACCCAAACCCAACAGTAAAAAATGTTGATGATGGTTTGGCCTTATTAAAAGAAAATGATTGCGATTTTATTTTAACTTTAGGAGGAGGATCTCCTCAAGATTGTGGAAAAGCTATTGGTATTTTGGCAACAAATGGAGGTCATATAGAAGAATATGAAGGGATTCATATGTCTAAACATTCATCTTTACCAATTATAGCTATTAATACTACTGCAGGTACAGCAAGTGAAGTAACGATTAATTATGTGATTACTGATGAAAAACGTCACATAAAAATGGTAATGGTAGATAAAAATTGTTTGGTTTCTATTGCTGTAAATGATCCAGTATTAATGTTAGGAAAACCAGCTTCGTTAACAGCTGCAACTGGTATGGATGCCTTAACACATGCTATTGAAACTTATATAACAAAAGGAGCTTTTGGGTGGTCTGATGCCTTAGCTTTAGAAGCTATTAAATTAATTTCACAGAGTTTAGAAATAGCAGTTGTAGATGGGCAAAACCTTGAAGCTAGAAGTAAAATGGCTTGGGGTCAGTTTATAGCAGGTCAAGCATTTTCTAATGCAGGTTTAGGTTTTGTGCATTCTATGGCACATCAATTAGGAGGAATGTATGATATGCCTCATGGAGTAGCTAATGCTATTTTATTACCTCACGTAGAGAAATTTAATATTCCTGCATGTGCACACAAATTAAAAAAAGTGGCAAGAGCAATGGGAGTAGGGGTTTTAGAAATGAGTGATACACAAGGTGCCAATGCAGCTATAGAAGCTATAAAAGCATTGTCAAAATCAGTAGGAATACCTTCTGGATTAAAAGAGTTTGGTGTTAAAGAAGAAGATTTTGAAGAAATGGCAAAGAATGCTTTAGCAGATGTTTGTACAGGAGGTAATCCTAGAGAGGTAACTTTAGAAGATACAATAGCAATTTATAAAGCTGCTATGTAAAATATAATCATTGTTACAATGATTTTATAGTGAATTTTGAGTTAATTAAAACCACTTTGTTTTGGCAAAGTGGTTTTCCTTTTTTATTAGTTATTGTCTAGTAAGTTCTTTACAAACCTGTACTGAAATTAATATTTAATACAGGTTCTTTTTAGTTTTTCAGTCACTTCCTTAAGTCTGAAGTACAAGAATAACTTGTTATTACTTTTTCTTTATGATTCTTTATTGAAATTAGTAATCTATTTTTAAAATGATTCTCTATGTTTTCGATAAAATTTATATTAACAATTTTACTTATATAGAGGTTTTGTATTTATTACAATAAAAAGAGCTTATTTTGTTGCAATAGAAAAATATAAATCTGATGAAGTGGGTTAAATTTCCGACAAACAGCTATTCTTTAACTACAAAATCAAGACCCTTAAAACCAATAAAAAGTTTCCTGTATAAAAAAAATACTTCGAAAAATTCGAAGTATTTTTTAGAAATATTAGAGACAAAAAGCATCTGCGATGCCTAATCTCTACCTCCCAGAACTTGCATTCCCCAATACAAAAGCATTGCTAAAGAGCCCAAAGCTGCTACTAAGTACGTCCTAGCAGCCCATTTTAAAGCATCTTTAGAGCCTTCGAATTCTTGTTGAGAAACCATATTTTTATTTTTTAACCAAGCCAAAGCCCTATTACTTGCATCATATTCTACTGGCAGAGTAATAAAACTAAAAACCGTTGCTAAACCCATTAATGCTAAACCAGCTATTGCAACATAATATCCAATTCCTGCATTACTAGAAGTAGCACCCAATATTAGCCCTCCAATAACCATCCATTGAGAAAATTTAGAAGAAACACTCACAACTGGGACCAATTGAGAACGTAATGCTAACCATTGATAAGCTTTCGCATGTTGTACTGCATGACCAACTTCGTGAGCAGCAACTGCAGCTGCAGCAGCATTTCTTTGGTTGTAAACAGCTTCACTTAAATTTACGGTTTTATCCTTTGGATTGTAATGATCTGTTAGTCTTCCTGGGGTAGAAATTACTTTCACATCATAAATTCCATTATCAGAAAGCATTTTAGTAGCAATTTCAGCTCCACTCATTCCATTTCTTAGTTGAACTTGAGAATATTGTTTAAATTTTCGTTTTAATTGGTTACTCACTAGCCAACTCACCACAGAGATTAAACCAATTAATATATAGAATTGTATCATAATTTATAGTCTTTTAAAATTTTATATCATATTTGTTTGATAAATTTACAACATATATTATTCCAATTTGATTTATAAGGATAAAAATCATTTATTGGCATATTAAAAATACGATAATTTAGTAATTTATTAAGAATTTATGTCAAAATGACAAACAAACCAAATATATTAATTATTTATACTGGGGGTACCATTGGGATGATTAAAGATTACAAAACAAAAGCTTTGAAAGCTTTTGATTTTAGTCAGATTATAAAGAAAATTCCAGAATTAGAACAGTTAAATTGTAATATAGAAAGTGTTTCATTTAATGAGCCAATAGACTCATCAAACATGAATATTTCATACTATAGTAATATTGCTGAAATAATAGAAAATAATTATGATAATTATGATGGTTTTGTTGTATTAACAGGTTCTGATACCATGTCTTACACTTCTTCAGCTATAAGTTTTATGATTGAGAATTTACAGAAACCTATCATTTTTACAGGATCTCAATTACCTATAGGAGATCTACGAACTGATGCTAAAGAAAATTTAATTACTTCTATAGAAATTGCATCAAGTAGAAAAAATAATAAACCTATCATTTCAGAAGTTTGTCTGTATTTTGAGTACAAACTATATAGGGCTAATAGAACTACTAAAATAAATGCAGAACAATTTGAAGCATTTGCATCTATGAATTACCCACCTTTAGCTGAAAGTGGTGTACACCTAAATTTTAATGAATATTACATCTATCAACCGAAAAATGATAATTTGAACTTAGTAGTCAGAAAAAAACTCGTGAATGATATTACAATTCTAAAATTATTTCCTGGAATAACTAAAAAAGTTGTTGAAAGTATTTTAAATATTGAAAACTTAAAAGGGGTAATATTAGAATCTTATGGAGCAGGAAATGCATCTAATGAGACTTGGTTTCTAAAATTGTTAAGTGAAGCTATTTCAAAAGGTATTAAAATCATAAATGTGACTCAATGTGTAGGAGGTAGTGTAGTACAAGGTCATTATGAATCAAGTTTAGGTTTAAAAGAAATAGGAGTAATTAGTGGGAAAGATATGACAACAGAATCTGCTGTAGCCAAATTAATGTATTTATTAAATGAAAACTTATCGTTAAAAGACTTTACGTTATTTTTTCAAAAATCCTTAAGAGGAGAGATTTCTGATGATTAAACCAAAAAAATATGAGCTTTTTTTTGAATAATGGATTTTTTTGTAATAAAAGTTATTGAAAACAGGTAAATAGCATAAAAAAATTTTTTTATGCATAACATTTTTTGTTACTTGGCAGTCTCTTAAGAGGAGATGTGTCTTTTAGAAAAAAATATATATAAATTACAACATATTTTCTTTTTTTTGAGATGAAAATTTATATCTTTAACCCGTTAACTATTAAAAATTAATTTATAACCAAGATGAAAAAAGTAGTAAATGTCTTATCTGTAACAGGATTTATGTTTTTTGGAGCTGTACAATCCACTTTTGCTCAAGAAGCAGCAACAGAGTCTCAAACGTTTCACCAAATTTTAAAGCAAAACTTTATTGATGGTGGGCCAGGATTTATGGGAATTGTATTAGTAGCTTTAATTTTAGGATTAGCTATTGCCATTGAAAGAATTATTTATTTAAATATGGCTACAACTAATACTAAAAAATTATTAGCAAGTGTAGATGATGCTTTAAGTTCTGGTGGTGTAGAAGCTGCAAAAGAAGTTTGTAGAAATACAAAAGGACCAGTTGCATCTATTTTTTATCAAGGTTTAGATAGAGTTGATGAAGGTGTAGAAGAAGCTGAAAAAGCAGTTGTTTCTTATGGAGGAGTTCAAATGGGACAATTAGAGAAAAATGTTTCTTGGATTTCTTTATTTATTGCATTAGCACCAATGCTTGGTTTCATGGGTACTGTAATTGGTATGATTGGAGCATTTAATGATATTGCTGTAGCTAATGATATCTCTCCAGCAGTAGTAGCAGGTGGTATTAAAGTAGCCTTATTAACAACGGTATTTGGTTTAATTGTGGCTATTATTCTTCAAATTTTTTATAATTACATCGTTGCAAAAATCGATAGTATTGTAAACAATATGGAGGACGCATCTATCTCTTTGGTAGATTTATTAGTAAAGTATAAAAAATAATATTCAATATGAAAAGTAATAAAATTTTAAATATTTTAATTGCTGCGATAGCCATTATTGGTGGTATCCTCTTCATAAGAATTTTTATGGAAGATGCTGAAGTAATTGAAACAGATGCAAATGTAGCTAACAGCGTTGTTAGTCCTTTAATATATTACTCAACATATTTATTTTATGCTGCTGTAATTATTACTATTGGCCTTTCTTTATTTAGTTTAGTTAGGAATCCAGAGAACTTAAAGAAAACCTTAGGAGGTTTGGCTGTATTAGCTGTTCTTTTGTTTATTGCATTTTTCTTATCTGATAGTGCAGTAGTTTATGATGCAAATCACATAAATATACTTCCTGGAGGTGAAGAAGGATCTTCAGTAAATAAATGGGTAGGAACAGGAATATGGTATAGTACTATATTGTTGGTAATTGCTGGTGCATTTTTTATTGTAGATTTATTAAAAGGACTAGTTAAATCATAATATATGGCAAGAAGAGAAAATCCAGAAATTAACGCAGGTTCTATGGCAGACATTGCTTTTCTGTTATTAATTTTCTTCTTAGTTACAACAACCATGAACGTAGATTCAGGTGTCTCTAAGAAGCTATCAGAAAAGCCACCAGCAGATTATGTTCCGCCAATTATCAAAAAGAAAAACATCTTTGAAGTAAACATAAATAGAAATAATGACCTTCTAGTAGAAGATCAAGCTATGACTATTAAAGAGTTAAAAGATGCAGCAGTAAAGTTTATAGATAATGGTGGTGGTGTAGGTAATGCAGGTGAAGATGGATCTCCAGGGAAACCATGTGATTACTGTAAAGGAGAAAGAAGTGAGTCTTCTTCAGATCATCCTAACAAAGCAATTATCTCTGTTCAAAGTGATAGAGGTACTGATTATGGTGTTTATATTCAGGTTCAAAATGAATTATTAAGAGCATATACTGAATTGAGAAATAGACTTTCTCGAGAACGTTATGGAGTGTCTTATGAAGAATTAGAACAGTCATTTAAAGACGCTAAGAAAAGTGCAGACTTAAAGAGTCAGGTTGAAGTTTTAAGAAAAAAAGTTGAAGATATTAAGAAATCTTATCCTCAAATTGTTTCTGATGCTGAACCAACTTCTTAATTAATTTTAAAATTTAACAGATTATGTCTAAATTTAGAAAAAAGAAAAAAGGGATACCAGCAGTTAATACTGCAGCTTTGCCAGATATCGTTTTTATGTTGCTATTTTTCTTTATGGTTACTACTACTATGAGAGAAACTAATTTAGTAATAGAAAACCCTAGATTACCAAGTGCAACTGAAATAAAAAAATTAGAAGATAAAAGTCTAGTGAGTACTATTTATGTGGGTAAATCTAAAGATACTAACAGAGATGGAGGGAGTTTTAATAAAATTCAGTTAAATGATAAAATTTCTACTGCTGAACAAGTTCCTGCTTTTATATTTAGTAAAAGAGATAAATTAGCTGAAGCTATGCATCCATTTATGACTACTTCAATAAAAGCAGATAAAGAATCTAATGTAGGTACTATTATAGATATAAGATTAAAATTAAGAGATGTTAATGCTCTTAAAATTAACTATTCAGCATCTGCTCCTGGAAACTAAGATCAAAATAATATTTTTAAAAGGGATAATTCGAAAGAGTTATCCCTTTTTTATTTTATAATTTTGAAATATTGTATATTTATATTTCGTTATTTTAGAATGAAGAAACTAATTTATTTTACTTTTTTATTGTTTTTTGTGTCTAAAATTTCAGCACAAAAAGATTCCTTGCAATTAGGTGATCGATATGCAGATGATCAAATTTATGCTTCAATTTCTTATGCTCAATTTTTTAATCAACCAACTACAATAAGTAGAAGTGGTTTTTCTTATGCTATTTCTACAGGTTTTATAAAAGATATTATTCTTAATAAAAAAGGAAATGTCTCATTAGCACTTGGATTAGGTTATGGTTTTGATTTTTTTAATCACGAATTAAAAGTTGAAGAGGTAAATAATATTATAACATTTAATGCTTCTTCAAATTTAGAATCAAATATTTTTAAATCTCACAACTTAGAATTTCCATTAGAATTTAGATGGAGAACTTCTACTGCTAGTAGATACGATTTCTGGAGAATTTATGGAGGTGTAAAATTCTTATACAATTTATCCAATAAATTTCAATTCGTAGAAAACTCAACCGAGTTTATTTATAAGAACATAGGTTCATACAACTCATTTCAATATGGATTATCATTATCAGCTGGCTATGATGCCTTTAATGTAAACTTTTATTACAGTTTAACACCTCTTTTTAATGGAGCAACTGTAAATGGAGAAGATATTAATATAAGTATATTAAAATTCGGTCTTATATTTTATATACTATAAAATAAAGTTTACCAATATTGGAGATATAATTCCTATAAAAAAACCAATATAAACTTCTTTTCTAGAATGCGCTTTGAGGTGTAAGCTTGAACTTCCTAGAACACCAGCCAATAATATGATTAAGATAATTATCTTTATATAAGATGAAGAATAATTATTACTTAGAATCATAAAGAAACCTGCAGAAATTCCTAAAGACAATAAATGTATGCTTGCTTTTATCTTTAAAAAGAATAAAATATAAAGGATAAATAAACCCATAGAAATTGCGTAAAATAATAAACCTAAATCTTGGAGATTAGATGTGTTATTCATTGTGTTGCCTAATAAGTAAAATAAGAAAACCATTAATGCAACTGGTAATTTTCTTTCTTTAATACTCTCAGTTTGGTAACTTTTAATGATGTTTAATTTCTTAAAGAGGATTAAAATTAATAAAGGAATTAAATAGGTGACAACAAAAATTAAACTTAAAACAGAAATCTTTTGTTTTTGGTAATAAGTGTTTGGAATCAACATAAAATAGAGCATTACACCAACTGTAGGTATTACAATTGGGTGTAAAATGGTAGATATGAATTTATGGAAGTTCACTAAATTTCTTTACGTAAACGTGCAACAGGTAAATCTAATTGTTCACGATATTTAGCCACTGTTCTTCTAGCAATAGGGTATCCTTTTTCCTTTAAAATAGAAGATATTTTTTCATCAGTTAAAGGTTTTTTCTTGTTTTCTTCATAAATAACTGTTTCTAGTATTTTCTTAATTTCTTTAGTAGAAACATCCTCTCCCTGATCATTTTTCATAGATTCTGAAAAGAATTCTTTAATCAATTTTGTACCATAAGGAGTAGAAACATATTTGCTATTTGCTACTCTAGAAACTGTGGAAACATCCATATTAATTTTATCAGCAATATCTTTTAATATCATTGGTTTTAACTTACGTTCATCACCAGTTAAAAAATAATCATATTGATAATGCATAATAGTATTCATTGTTACTAAAAGCGTTTTCTGACGCTGTTTAATAGCATCTATAAACCACTTTGCTGCATCTAATTTTTGTTTGATAAAAAAGACAGCATCTTTTTGAGATTTACTTTTTGTAGTAGACTCTTGATATCCTTTTAACATGTTGTTATATTCTCTAGAAACATGTAATTCTGGTGCATTTCTAGAGTTAAGTGTCAAATCTAATTCACCATCTGTAATTTTGATAGAAAAATCAGGTACTATTTGTTCTGCAATTTTGTTATTACCAGCATAAGAACTACCTGGTTTTGGGTTTAATTTTGATATTTCTTTATTAACCTCTTTTAATTGATCTTCTGAAATATTAAATTTTTCTTGTAATTTCTTGTAATGTTTTTTTACAAAATGATCAAAAGCATTTTCGAGAATATCGATTGCTAAACTTCTCACTTTGTTAATTTCTTTTGCTTTTAATTGAATAATCAAACATTCTTTTAAATCTCTTGCACCAACTCCAATAGGATCTAGTGTATGAACAGCTTTTTTTAATATAGAAATCACTTTATCTTCAGATGTAAAAACATTTGCAGTAAAAGCTAAATCATCCACTAAATCAATGATTTCTCTTCTAATATAACCACTATCATCTATACTACCTACTAAAAATTCAGCGATAGCACGTTCTTCTTCATCTAAGTTAAATGTGTTTAATTGATTTTTTAAAGATTGATGAAAGCTTGTTCCTGCAGCATAAGGAACATTTTTTTCTTCGTCATCAGCAGAATAATTATTAGCTTGAGTTTTATAGGATGGAATTTCATCATCACTTAAATATTCGTCAATATTAATATCTTCTGCCTCAATTTTTTCTGTTCCAGTATCATCATATTCATCTGCTAAAGAATCTTCAAAATTTTCAGGTTCTTCTTTGCCAGTATCTAGTGCTGGGTTTTCTTCAATTTCTTGTTTTAAGCGTTCTTCAAAAGCTTGTGTAGGCAATTGAATTAGCTTCATCAATTGAATTTGTTGAGGAGATAATTTTTGAAGTAATTTGTATTGTAAACTTTGCTTTAGCATAGTAACAAATATAAGAAATCGATTAAAATAAAATCGCCATTCTTTGAGGAATGATGAGTGAATATATAAGTTTTATGTTGTTGATTAACAACTTCAAAAAAAAGAGTATTATTATAAAGTACAGTAATTTATATTTAGCTAGTGCCTTTCGATTAAAATTCAGCATTTTGAGGTGTTCTTGGAAAAGGAATTACATCTCTAATATTATTCATTCCTGTTACAAATTGTACTAACCTTTCAAAGCCTAATCCAAAACCCGAATGTACAGCAGTTCCGTATTTTCTTAAGTCTAAATACCACCAAAGCTCTTTTTCTTCAATGTCTAAAGCTTTCATTTTTTCAATTAAAACATCATAACGTTCTTCTCTTTGAGAGCCGCCTACTATTTCTCCAATACCAGGAAATAAAACATCCATTGCTCTTACTGTCTTACCATCGTCATTTAAACGCATATAAAAAGCTTTAATATTTGCAGGATAGTCAAATAAAATAACAGGACATTTAAAATGTTTTTCAACTAAAAAACGCTCATGTTCTGATTGTAAATCAGCACCCCATTCATGGATTGGAAATTGAAATTTTTTCTTTTTATTTGGTTTTGAATTCCTTAAAATATCAATTGCCTCTGTATATGAAACTCTTTTAAAGTTGTTGTCAACTACAAATTTTAGTTTCTCAAGTAAGTTCATATCACTTCTTTGAGCTTGAGGTTTACTTTTTTCTTCCTGCGTTAAACGTTGATCTAAAAAAGCTAAATCATCTTTACAGCTTACTAAAATATCATTGATTACAGATTTGATGAAATCTTCAGCTAAATCCATATTGCCATCCAAATCCATAAAAGCAACCTCTGGTTCAATCATCCAAAATTCTGCTAAATGACGAGTAGTATTAGAGTTTTCGGCTCTAAAAGTAGGTCCAAAAGTATAGGCTTTACCTAAAGACATTGCAAAAGTTTCTGCTTCTAATTGTCCTGAAACAGTTAAGTTTGTTTCTTTTCCAAAAAAATCTTTAGAATAATCAATTTTTCCATTTTCAGTAACAGGAGCCTTATTGTCTTCAAAATTAGTAACTCTAAACATTTCTCCAGCACCTTCTGCGTCAGAACCTGTTATAATTGGAGTATTTACATAGTTAAAACCATTTTCTTGAAAATATTTATGAACGGCAAAAGATAGTTTAGAACGAACACGCATTACAGCACTAAATGTGTTTGTTCGCATACGTAAATGAGCATTTTCACGTAAAAACTCGAAACTATGTTTTTTAGGTTGAATAGGATATTCATCAGGATTAGAATCTCCTAAAATGTCAATTTCAGATACCTGAATCTCTACAGTTTGTCCTCTTCCTTGGCTTTCTACTATAGTACCTTTGATAGAAATTGCTGCACCTGTTGTAATTCTTTTTAGTGTTTCTTCTGCTGTGTTTTCAAAATCGATAACACATTGTATGTTTTTAATAGTAGATCCGTCATTTAATGCAATAAAACGATTGCTTCTAAATGTTCTTACCCAGCCTTTTAATTGTATTTCTTGTAAAAGAGTATCTGTTTGTAAAATTTCGGCAACATTTTTCTCTGACATATATTAATGTTTGATTGATTTTTTCATAAAAATTTACTGAATTGTAAATATACTTTTTTTGTAGGAAAATGCAGAATATTTTTTTTGATTCAGTTCAATGGTGAAAAAAAATTATATTTGGGAATAATTATTTTATTATGAAGAAAACAATAACTATTAAAAATATATTGAAACAATTAAAAGCAGATTTAATTGGTAAAGATTCATATAGAGGTGTCACTTTAACTTATGCTTGGTTGGCAAATCAATTTGGTCATATTTCTCTAGGTTTTATTCCATCATTTTTAGTGTATTATTTTTTTGAAATCGACGCAATAAAATCTGCTATTTATGTGTCATTAAGTTGGTTTTTATTTGAAATATATAATTTTTTAGGTCCATTATTAAGCAAAAAAGAGTCAGATTCTGATGTGGTCTTTATTCCTAAAAAATCACCTTATACATTTAAGCCAAAATGGGGTAATGTTGCTTTTGATACTTTTACAGATGTTTGTTTTTTTGCATTAGGAGCTTTACTTTTTAGTTTATCAATTATTGGTGATGAACATTTGGTTCTTACAATAGCTTTAGTTTTTTTAGGGATTTATTTGCTTTTTGCATCCAGATATTGGTTTATCACTAAAATGTATCAACAGAATGCTAAATTTCCTTTTCAGTTTCGATTAAGTCAGTGGGATTTTAGTATAGGAGCTGATGATAAAATAAAGATTAAAAAATTTTTGACTTCAAAAAAAACAGCAGGAAATCACCTTTTGGTTTATGGCGATTTTGGTTCTGGTAAGACAAGCTTAGGTGTTGGAATGTTAAATGAATTAAGTATAAAGCATAATAGCTCTTTGTATGTAAATGCTATTAAAATATTCAATTCTTTTTTTGATGAAGAGGATGCTCCTGCAACCTATGAAATTTGGAATTGGAAAACTGCAGATTTTTTAATGATTGATGATATTAATCCCAGTGAACCAATTCAAGATGAGTTAATTTCTCCTGAAAAACTATTGAGTTTTATAGATACTTTAAAGCCAGAAAATCAAAAAAATAGAAATATACTAAAGAATAAAAATATCATTTGGATATTGGGAAGTAAGGAGGATTCAGATAAAAATCATAAGGATAAATGGAGGAAAATGTTATTAGAAATTGGTGTTGATGAAGATAAGATAGCTGCCATTAACTTATTACAATAATCATCTATAAAATATGATTATTGTAAGCAAAACTAATAAGGTGAGGTAAACTTTTTACATTAAATCTCTTATATAGTGGAATAATTCTTTTTTCTATTGCAGATTGACTTACATTTAATTTATTGGCAATTTCTTTAAAAGCGTAACCTTTAGAAGCTAGTTCTAAAGCTTCTTTTTCTTTTCTTGAAATCCCTAATTCGTTAAATAATTGATTATTTAGAGTTTCTTCAAATCCAGATGTTTCAGGTCCAAAAGCTGCATACTGCATAATATCTCCAAGTTTTCTTGAGTGTATCCTTTCTGAAATACCTATCAATTCTAAAATAGTTCCTTTATCAGATTTATAGACACCAACTCTAGAAAATATAGGGATAACCTCTCCATTTTTGTGTGTTTTTTCAACTTCTATTGTAAAACTGTATTTGTCTAAATCTTTTTTAATCTTTTTTAGAAACTGTAAAGCCTTATCATTTAGTTCGTTAGAGAAGTTAAAATGCCTTTTAGAAGTACTGCTAACAATTTTTAATAAAGTAATTTCTTCATCCTTATAACCTAATAAATCTTCCCAACCAAAGGCATATAACATTCGTTGCTTTTCAAAAGAATATACATAAACAGCTTGTCCAATAAACTGGGGTACTTTTTCTTTATATTCTTTATAAATAGGGTCGTTGATATCAAAAGGTGTGTCTGATATTCTTATTCTAGTATATTCTCCAAAATTCTCTTTCATCCTACAATAATAATAAAAACTGCGTAAAAACACAGTTGATTATTCTTTAATAGTATTATATTTTTGTTAAAAAGAATTATTGAAAAAGAATTATTGCAAAAATTGCTATGAAAAAGAAATAATTGCAATGAAATAAAAAGATTAAAGTTCTCCCAATTTTCAGAAAGCTTTTACCAAATAAAAATTTGGTAAAGGTTTTTTTTATTTAATCAGTTTTGTCTTCTTTTGGAGGAATAATTTTAATTTTAGGTTCTTTAAATACTTTTTTGTTCGCAATTTTCTTCTCAAAAGTTAATAAAAGAGATGGAAGTAATAATAAGTTAGATACCATTGCTAATAATAATGTTATAGAAACTAAACCACCCAATGCAATAGTACCTCCAAAACTTGATAAAGTAAAGGTTAAAAACCCAAAGAATAATACAATTGATGTGTAAAACATACTAACACCAGTTTCGCGTAAAGCAGCATATACTGATGGTTTTATTCTCCACTTATTTGCTATTAATTCTTGCCTATATTTTGCCAAAAAGTGAATGGTGTCATCTACAGAAATACCAAATGCGATACTAAAAACTAAAATTGTAGAAGGCTTTATAGGAATATCAAAAAAGCCCATTAACCCTGCAGTAATCAATAAAGGTAAAATATTTGGTAACAGTGAAATGATGATCATTTGTGGAGATCTAAACATCCAAGCCATAAACAATGCAATCAAAACAATGGCCAATGATAAAGAAAAAACTAAATTGGTAATTAAGTAATTGGTTCCTTTAATAAAAACCAAGGCTTTTCCTGTTATGGAAACATTAAACTTCTCTGAAGGGAACTCTTTTGCAATAACACCTTTTAATCGTTCTTGAATAACATCCATTTTGTCAGTACCTATGTCTTTCATAAATGTAGTTATCCTTGCATAGCGTCCAGTAGAATCAACAAAATTTTTCAACATTCCTGCATCACTATTAGTGTTTTTAGTGTATGAGAAAATATAGCTTTGCTCTTGACTAGTTGGTAATTGATAATATTTAGGATTTCCCTTGTAGTAAGCTTGTTTTGAGTATTTAACAAGGTTTACAACAGAGATAGGTTTTGATAATTCAGGAAAAGACTCAATAGTTTCATTAATCTTATCCATCTTTTTTAAAGTGGATAATTTCATTACACCTTTATCTTTTTTTGTGTCAATCAATATTTCTAAAGGCATAATTCCACCAAACTCTTTTTCAAAGAATTTAATATCTTTATAAAATCCCATGCTTTTGGGCATATCTTCTATTAAACTTCCAGAAACTCTTATTTGATATACACCAATAATTCCTAAAACAATAATAATAACAGTAGTAAAATAAATGGCAATTCTTCTATCTCTAACTGCGTTTTCCATCCAATTTACCACATTTTCAATCCACCTTCTTTCTAGGTGATTTAAATGTTTCTTTTTTGGAAGAGGCATAAAACTGTAAATAATAGGGATAATCAATAAAGCTAATATAAAAATGCTAATAATGTTTACAGATGCTAAAATTCCAAACTCACGCAATAAACTACTTTTCACAAAAACAAAAGTTGCAAAACCTGATGCAGTAGTAATGTTAGTCATCAAAGTAGCATTACCAACTTTTGCAATTACACGTTGTAAAGATTTAGCCTGATTACCGTGTTTTTTTATTTCCTGTTGATATTTATTAATCAGAAAAACAGCATTTGGAACACCAATAACAATAATTAATGGAGGAATTAGTGCTGATAAAACTGTAATTTCATATCTAAATAGACCAATGAAACCAAAAGCCCAAGTAACTCCAACCATTACAACTAACAGTGTAATAAAGGTGGCTCTAAAAGATCTAAAGAAGAAGAAAAAAATAAAAGCAGTTATCAATAAAGCACCTCCTACAAAAATTCCAATTTCATTTTGAATATTTTGAGCATTTAATGTACGTATATAGGGCATTCCAGAAATACGAACATCTAAACTATTTTCTTTTTCAAACTGTTCTATGATTGGGGTTAAAGTGTTAAAAATGAAGTCTCTACGAACAGGGGTGTTTATGATTTCTTTTTTTATATAAATAGCAGTTTGTAATGTTCCTGTTTCTTTATTAAAAAGTAAATTGTCATAAAAAGGAAGTTTTTCAAAAAGCTGTTTTTTTATTTCTAAAACTTCTTCATTTGTACTAGGATTCTTTTCATAAAGAGATTCTAATACAAATTTTCTTTGTTTTCTGTCTGCTTTTAACTTTTGAATATCAGCAATAGATAGTGTAAAATCAATTTCTTCTAAACCATTAAATTGATTTACTAAATTATTCCAAGCATTAAATTTTTTAGGTGTAAAAACAGTAGAATCTTTTATTCCTAGAATTACTAAATTACCTTCTTCACCAAAGATTTCTAAAAACTTATTGTAATCTAAATTAGCTTCATGATTTTCTGGTAATATATTTGCTTCTGTATATGAAAATTTCATATACTTCATTTGAGATGCTAATAAGCCAGTAATGATTGCGATACCTAATAAAACCAAGTAGCGGTTTCTTAAAATAATACTTGCAACTTTTGTCCAGAAATTCATTAAAAAAAATTTGTGCAAAGTTAGTTAAAAATGTAGTAGTGTTTGGGCACAAAAAAAGAGTGTTAAAAAACACTCTTTTTTTGATTAGGTTTAACTATTAAACTGTCATTATTTCCTTTTCTTTTACAGAAAGAATATCGTCTGTTTTCTTAACAAAACCATTTGTTAATTCTTGAATATCTGCTTCTGCATTTTTTTTCATATCGTCAGAAATATCTGTTTTTTTGATCTCGTTATTGGCATCTTTACGAGCATTTCTTATTCCAACTTTGGCATGTTCTGCTTCAGCTTTGGCTTGTTTTGCCAATCCTTTTCTACGTTCTTCAGTAAGTGGTGGAACATTTATCATAATTACATCACCATTATTCATAGGATTTAAACCCAAATTTGCAATTTGTATTGCTTTTTCAATAGGTTGTAACATGTTTTTCTCCCAAGGTTGAATACTTAACGTTCTTGCATCAGGAGTATTTACATTTGCAACTTGTCCTAATGGAGTTTGAGAACCATAATAATCTACCATAACTGTTGTGAGCATAGCAGGTGATGCTTTTCCAGCTCTAATAGAACGTAATTCCTTTTCTAAATGCGCAATTGCATTATTCATTGCTTCTTTAGCTGTGTCTAAAATAAATTCAATTTCTTCATCCATCTTTTTAAAAATTTAAAGATTTTAATTATTGAGTATCAACAACAGTACCAATTTTTTCACCAGAAACTAATTTTATTAAGTTTCCATTGGTATTCATATCAAATACAATAATTGGTAATTTGTTTTCTTCACTTAGTGTAAATGCTGTCATATCCATCACTTTTAAACCTTTTTCAATCACATCTTTAAATGTAATGGTTTCAAATTTAACAGCATCTTTATTTTTTTCTGGATCAGTATTATAAATACCATCCACTCTAGTTCCTTTTAAAATAGCATCAGCATTTACTTCTATAGCTCTTAAAACAGCAGCAGTGTCTGTTGTAAAATATGGGTTTCCTGTTCCAGCTCCAAAAATAACAACTCTCCCTTTTTCTAGGTGTCTAATTGCTTTTCTTTTAATATATGGTTCAGCAACTTCTTTAATTTCTAATGCAGTTTGTAAACGAGTATGTACATTTTCATCTTCCAAAGCACTTTGTAAGGCTAATCCATTTATACAAGTAGCTAACATTCCCATATGATCTCCTTGTACACGATCCATGCCATTTGCAGCTCCTGCAACACCTCTAAAGATATTTCCACCACCAATAACAATGGCAACTTGAATTCCTTTTTCTACAACTTCTTTAATTTCTTTAGCATATTCAGCAAGACGTTTTGGATCTATACCATATTGTCTATCACCCATTAAAGCTTCACCACTTAATTTTAAAAGAATTCTTTTGTATTGCATTTTTGTTTTTTGTTTGAAAATTCTCTTTAGTTTGAGAATAAAGTTGTGCAAAATTAAGGTTTTTTTTTATTTTTTTATAGAGTAGCCTTATTGATTTGATTTATAATTTTTTAGATAATTCGAATTTACTGAAATAGAAGTGTTTAAACCTTTGTAAGATGGATTTAATTGATTAATTTTGCACTCGATTTTTTTAAGAATTATATTTAATAAGAAATGAATATTACAAAAGAGAACGTAGATGCATTAAATGCAGTTGTAAAAGTTGATATTGTTGCAGATGATTATCAAGCAAAAGTAACAGAAGTTTTAACAGACTATCGTAAAAAAGCAGATATCCCTGGTTTTAGAAAGGGGCATGTGCCAATGGGAATGGTTAAAAAGCAATATGGTAAATCTGTGATGATAGATGAAGTAAACAAGCTTTTACAAGATTCTTTAAATAAATTTATAACAGAAGAAAAATTAGATATTTTAGGAAATCCTTTGCCTAGGGTTCAAGATGATTTTAACTGGGATGCAGAAACTTTTTCTTTTGAATTTGAATTAGGTTTAGCTCCAGAATTTGAAATTGATTTATCAGCAAAAAACAAAATTAAGCAATACAATATTGTTGCAACTGAAGAATTAATTGACGAAGAAGTTAAAAACATTCAAACTCGTTATGGGAAAATGAGTGCTTTAGATGTTGCAACTGAACATTCTAATATAACTGGTACTTTTGTAAACGAAGAAAATGGAATTAATAAAAAGTCAACTTTCTTAGTTAATGATTTAAAAGGTAAGAAAAACGAAAAGAAACTTATTGGTGCTCAGTTAGGAGATGTTATTGAGTTAGAAACAAAGAAATTATTCGAAGACGATCATAAGTTACAACATATATTGGGCGTTGAGCATGATGTAATTCATGACTTAGACATTACAGTAACTTTAACTGTAGAAGATATTACTAAAACAGAACCTGCAGATTTAGACAAAGAATTGTTTGATAAATTATTTGCAGACGGAAGTGTAAATACTGTTACAGAATTAAGAGAAAAAATTAAAGAAGACGCAGAAAAACAATTCTTACAACAAGGTGATCAACAATTATTAAATGCTGTACAAGAGTATTTAATTGAAAATACTAAGTTTGATTTACCTGCTGAATTTTTACAAAAATGGTTAGCAACTGCTGGTGAAAAAGCATTAACTACTGAAGAAGCTGCAGCTGAATACGAAAAATCTGAAAAAGGTTTACGTTACCAATTAATTGAAAGTAAGTTGATGAAAGACAATGACATCAAATTAGAATATCAAGAATTGGTAGACTATGCTAAAGGGTTTATCAGAACTCAAATGGCACAGTTTGGTAATATGAATCCAGAAGAAAAAGAATTGGATGATATTGCTGGTAGAATATTACAAAATCAAGAAGAAGCTCAAAAATTACAAGGTCAATTAATTAGTCAAAAATTATTGACTTTCTTTAAAGAGAACATCAACTTTAAAACAAAAGAGGTTTCTTACGAAGATTTTATTAAAGAAGTATATAAGTAAACAACGTTTACTCGTTATTCTGAACTTGTTTCAGAATCTCATATTAAACCAAAACCTGGATTGAAGAATTCAGGTTTTTTGCATTAAAACTCTAACATATTATTAAGAGAATAGTTCTTATATTTACAAATCAAATTATATAAAAGAATCAAGAAATGAATTACGGAAAAGAGTTCGAAAAATACGCTACTAAGCATCATGGAATAAGTAGCACTTCATATACAAAAATAACAAGTAGTTTAACTCCATATATTATGGAAGAACGTCAAATGAACATTACTCAAATGGACGTTTTTTCACGTTTAATGATGGATAGAATTATCTTTTTGGGTACAGGAATTAACGATCAAGTTGCTAATATTATTCAAGCTCAGTTGTTGTTTTTAGAAAGTGTAGATGCTAATAAAGATATTTCAATTTACATCAATTCACCTGGTGGAGGAGTTTATGCTGGTTTAGGAATTTATGATACTATGCAGTTTATTAAGCCTGATGTTGCAACAATTTGCACAGGAATGGCTGCTTCAATGGGAGCTGTTTTAATGTGTGCAGGTCAAAAAGGAAAACGTTCAGCTTTGCCACATTCAAGAATTATGATTCACCAACCATTAGGAGGTGCTCAAGGTCAAGCTTCTGATATTGAGATAACTGCAAGAGAAATTTTAAAGTTAAAAGATGAATTGTATGCAATTATTGCCAATCATTCAGGACAAACTATAGAAAAAGTTCATGATGATTCTGATAGAGATTATTGGATGAAAGCAAATGAAGCAAAAGAATATGGTATGATTGATGAAATTTTAACGAGAAAGTAATATATTCCTGTCATTGCGAACAAAGTGAAGCAATCTCTTTTTTAAGAAGGAGATAACTTTGTAAACTCGTTATGACGCTTTAAGAAGGATAAAATGTCAAAAGAAGAAAACTTAGAATGTTCGTTTTGCGGACGAAAAAAAGCAGAAACAGACTTGCTAATTGCAGGTATGGATGCTCATATTTGTGATAAATGTATTGAACAAGCACATGGAATTGTTGAGGAAGAAATCTCTGAATCTAAATCTAGTTCTTTATCTAAAGATTTAACACTAAAAAAACCTAAAGAAATTAAGGACTTTTTAGATCAATATATTATTGGACAAAACGAAACAAAACGTGCTATGGCTGTTGCTGTATACAATCATTATAAAAGATTGTTGCAGGATAAAAATACAGGGGATGATGTAGAAATTGAAAAATCGAATATCGTTTTAGTAGGTGAAACTGGTACTGGAAAAACATTAGTTGCACGTACAATTGCAAAAATGTTAAACGTTCCTTTTTCTATTGTAGATGCTACTGTTTTAACACAAGCTGGTTATGTTGGTGAAGATGTAGAGAGTATTTTAAGTCGTCTTTTACAGGCTGCAGATTATGATGTAGAGAAAGCACAAAGAGGTATCGTTTTTATTGATGAAATTGATAAAATTGCCAGAAAAGGAGATAATCCATCCATAACAAGAGATGTTTCTGGTGAAGGTGTACAACAAGCTTTACTAAAATTATTAGAAGGAGCAGTTGTAAATGTAGCTCCAAAAGGAGGTAGAAAACACCCAGAACAAAAATTTATTGAAGTAGATACTAAAGATATTTTATTTATTGCTGGAGGTGCTTTTTCTGGAATTGATAGAATGATTAGTAAACGTTTAAACAGGCAAGCTGTTGGTTTTGGAGCATCTTTAGAAGAAGATAAAATTGATGAAGAAAACTTACTTCAATATATTACTCCTTTAGATTTAAAATCATTTGGATTGATCCCTGAAATTATTGGACGTTTACCAGTATTAAGTTATATGAATCCTTTAGATGCTAAAACGTTACGTGCAATTTTAACAGAGCCTAAAAATTCAATAATTAAGCAATATGCAAAGTTATTTGTTATGGATGATGTTGAGTTTACAATTGATGAAGAAGCCTTAAGTTATATTGTAGAAAAAGCAGTAGAGTATAAATTAGGAGCAAGAGGTTTACGCTCTTTATGTGAAGCTATTTTTACTGATGCAATGTTTGATTTGCCTAGTTCTGATGAAAAAGAATTTAATGTAACCAAAGACTATGCAGAGTCTAAATTAACAAACAATACTTTAAAAAAATTAAAAGCAGCGTCTTAGATATATCTCCGTAATTAAAATTATTTTACTACCAATGCTAATCAACTTTGATTTTCATTGGTAGTGTTTTTTGTAAATAATTGAGTTGAAAATATTGAATTACCAGCTGTAATTCTTCATTTTCGCTTGTCTTTTTATCGCTTTTATCATCACATTATTCAATACATCTTTTTGAGTACCTTCTTTTTGTTTTTTTGCGATAAAACTTCTTCTTTTTGCATCTAGTTCTTTAATTTTTTCTTGAATTGCTGCTCGTTCTTTAGCTTTTAATTTTACGTAAGCTTTAATTTCAGTTTCAGATTTATTTTCCAATTCTTTTGGCAGTTTTTTGTCTTTAATCTTTCTATAATCGACTTTTCCTTTTTTATCTGCATCCACTAAATCCCAACTAGAGTTCTCATATAATCTAGAACTTTTACTTACAGCTCTTTTTACAACCACAACTTCATCCATTTCCATTGCATTAGTATCTTGCATTTTTTGATTCGAGTATTTAGAGTAACCTTGAACTCCATAATAGATATAAGTCTTGTTTAATTTTTTGTTTAATATGATAATTTCATCATCATAAGGAGTTACAATATGTACCATTTTTTTATCTTGATTAATGGTCAAATAATCTC
This sequence comes from Polaribacter sp., assembly GCA_965656305.1. Taxonomy (GTDB): domain Bacteria; phylum Bacteroidota; class Bacteroidia; order Flavobacteriales; family Flavobacteriaceae; genus Polaribacter. Next base: position 115,827 of record CBFHKA010000019.1, read on the forward strand.
CACCACCCAAATCTGCTCCATCTTTCCACATTCCAGAAATTCCATTCGAATAATTACCACAGAAAATTGTATTGATAACAACATCTTTTTCTTTAGCATCAGTAATGGCATCTTTATAATTGATTTTCCCTTGTGTAAAAGGTTCGTTACCTGCAATAAATAATAACTTTAAATCATCTTTATTCTTGCCCCAAGAAAGTTCTTTTAAAGAAGTTTGAATCACTTGCCCACAAAACTCATTTCCACCATTTGTAGTTAAAGAGAATAGCTTTTCCGAGATTTCATCTAAGTCATTACTAAATTGTAAAACCTGTCTAATAAATCCTTCTCTCGAAGGTAAGTTTGAGTTTCCATATTCATATAAAGCGATTTCTAAATTCGGTTTTTGTATTCCGTATTTTGCATAAGAAAGTTCATTTATTATTTCCCAAAGTTGAGCTTTTGCTTGGTTGATTAAACCATCCATACTATTGCTAGTATCTAATAAAAGCGCCACTTTTATAGTTTGATTTTTTGTGGTTTCTTTTTTAGGTTGATGATTTGCATAACTAAAAGTAGTTGTAAAAATTAAACATATTAGAGTTACTTTTAATACAATAGATTTCATAATTGTTGTTTTTTAAGATTTATATTTTTGATTAAAAGTTTGGTGATTAAATCTATTCAATATTAATGCCAACATAATTCATAAAAAAACGAGAATGAGTGAAATGACTTTTTGATTGAGTGAATGAATAATCTAGTTTAGTAAAATCTTCTTTTTCTGAGTTAAAAATGAAAATATTCAAACCTATTGGTTTTTTTGGATGCATTTTTGTATGTATGTTTACAGAATTAAGTAATTAAATGACAAAAAGATCCTACATATTATTTACGCTTTTATTATTTAGCTATACAGCTTTCTTTGGGCAAGAAAATATCGTTTCTCAAAGAGGAGTTGAGTTTTCTGTTAGAATAACTGTTGTTGATGAAGATAATAATAGAATCACCAACAATGTTGAGGTTTATGCTAATGGAACGTTTTATAGACAACCAGATGTTACTGGAAGATATATTGTAAAAGCAAAAGTTGATGATGAATTGAGAGTTTCTCACCCAGATTTTGAAACGGTTTATCATAGATTAACTTCAAGTGAGGATATAAAAATTATTGTTGAAGATTACGTTTATGAGAGAAATTCCTATTCTAAAAAAATAAGTAAATCTAGAAAAAATGATTTTTATTTAGAACATCTAGATTCAGCAAAATTTTACAAGAAAAAAGACATAGAAAAGAGTCTTTCTTTTATTGAAAAAGTGCTGGGTAATAAAGAGAATGAAAATAGGAATGCAGTTACATACAAACTTTTGGCAGATATTTATTTGCATTGGAAACAGTACGATTTAGCAGTATATAACTACGAATTATCAAATCAAACAAAAGAGGATGTAAATACCAAAATTTCATTAGCAAATGCGCAATTTTTATTAAAAAAATATAATGATAGTGAACAAACATTTCAAAAATTAACGAAAGAAAAATTAAGCAATTACGAAGAAATTTTGGTTTACGAAGGTTTGGGTGATGTGACTTTTGCCTTAAAGAAATGGAATAAGGCAAATGAAAATTATCAAAAAGCATTACAAGTTGCGAAAGATAATTTGGTAACTCCAAAAATTACAGATCTAAGTTCCAAAATTGCTGATGTTTATGCAGCACAAGGTAAAGTTGATAAAGCAGAAAATTTATTTAAAAATTCCTTGAATCTTGCTGAGCAAGAAAATCCGAAACGAGCTTTAGAAGAAGAAGAAAAAGTAGCTGATTTTTACAATTTAAACAAACGTTTTGATGATGAAATTAAGTTGCGAAAAAAGAGCTTGGAAAAAGCTAAGGTAAATTTAAATTCAATTAAATCAAAAGAAGAAGACTCTATAACATCTCAAAAAATTAACTACAAAATTGGTAATGCATATATCCAAAAAGAGGATTATAAAAATGCAATTCCGTTTTTAGAAGAAAGTAAAAAAGATGCAAATCAAAAGAAAGATATTGTCGTAGAAAAAGATGCAACAAGAAAAATATCTGAGCTTTTTGCAAGTTTAGGAGAAAGTGAAAAAGCACTAAAAAACTACAAAGAATACGTGGCTTTGGTAGACTCTCTTTATATAAGAAAAGAACAAGAAATTCAACAGGTAAAACGCTTTTCTAAACGAATTGCAGACAATCAAAACCGAATTGCAAGTTTAGAAAAAGATAAAGAACTAGCACAAAGTAAAATTAGTATAGCTTATATAGATCAAAAATTATCAGAAGAAAGTAACCAAAGACAACGTTTAATTATTTACTCTTTAATTGGTGGTTTTTTGATGATGAGTTTACTCGCTTATTTTATGTTCAGAAATAATAAACAACAAAAATTGGCGAACAATTTATTAGCTTTAAAATCAATGCGATCACAAATGAATCCTCATTTTATTTTTAATGCATTGAATTCTGTAAACAGTTTTATTGCTGTAAATGATGAAAGAAATGCAAATCGTTATTTATCTGAATTTTCAGTTTTAATGCGTTCAGTTTTAGAGAATTCTGATGAAGATTTTATTCCGTTAGTTAAAGAAGTAGAATTGTTAGAGCTATATGTAAAGCTAGAACATAACAGGTTCAAAGATAAGTTTGATTATCAAATAAATATTGATAAAAATATCAATTTAGAACAGTTTTCAATTCCGCCAATGTTGTTACAACCCTATATAGAAAATGCAATTTGGCATGGATTACGTTATAAAAAAGAGAAAGGAAATTTAGAAATATCTATCAACAAAAAAGACTCACAAACGGTTTCCATTTCAATTATTGATAATGGAATAGGACGAAAAAAATCGCAAGAAATAAAGACAAAAAACCAGCTCAAACAAAAGTCAAAAGGAATGAGTACCATAAAAAACAGAATAGCTATTCTAAATGATATGTACAAAGAACGCATTTCTGTAAATGTTTCTGATGCTAAAGAAAATGGAGAAGGCACAAATGTTGAATTATTATTGAAGAGAAAATAGGTTTGATGTTTGAAGTTGGAAGCTTGATGTTTTCCAATCAAACTTGAATTTTTATAAAAAGAAATAAAGTAAGAAATATAGAGTCAGATGAGAAACACTCAACATCCAACTTCTAACACCCAACAAAACACATATGAAATTAAAAGCCATAATAGTAGAAGACGAACAAATAAGTAGAGATATTTTAAGGAATTATTTAGGTAAATATTGCCCAAATGTTTCTTTGTTAGGTGAAGCAAGTAATATTGAAGAAGCACATGTTTTGATTCAAAAACACGAATTGGATTTGGTATTTTTAGATGTAGAAATGCCTTTTGGAAACGCTTTCGATTTGTTAGAAAAAGTAGAAAACAGAACTTTTGAAACCGTTTTTGTAACTGCCTACGATCATTATGCAATAGAGGCTTTAAACAATCACGCAAGTTATTATTTGCTGAAACCCATTTCTATTGATGAGTTGATAAAAGCCGTAAATATTGTAACTGAAGTAAAAGAAAAAGAAAATCAGCTTCAACATCAAATATTAGCTCCTAAAACAAATTCAGCTGAAGGGAAAATTACCATTCCACAACAAGATGGTTTTGAAGTTTTAGATATTAATGATATCGTTTTTTGTAAGGCAGATGACAATTATACAGAAATTCATTTGGAAAACTCTAAAAAGTTAGTGAGCAAAACCTTAAAGTATTTTGAAGATGCTTTAAAGCAATATACCTTTGCAAGAATTCATAAATCGTATTTGGTAAACGTTAATAAGATTACCAAATACAAAAAAGGAAAAGGAGGAAGTGTCATTGTTTCAAATGGAAAAGAAATTTTGGTTTCAGCCTCGAAAAAGAGTAATTTGTTGTCTTATTTTAAATAAATTTACATCAAACATCAAACATCAAACATCAAACATCAAACATCAAACATCAAACATCAAACATCAAACATCAAACATCAAACATCAAGCATCTAATACTATGCCAATAATAAAACCAGTAAAAGGTAAACACCCACAAATACCAGAAGATTGTTTTGTCGCAGAAAATGCAACCATTCTTGGAGAAGTTTCTTTAGGGAAAGAATGCAGTATTTGGTACAATGCTGTGATTAGAGGAGATGTGCATTTTATCAAAATAGGTAATAAAGTCAACATTCAAGATGGAGCTGTTATTCATGCAACTTATCAAAAATCGCCAACCACAATTGGAAATAACGTTTCTATTGGGCATAATGCAATTGTACATGGATGCACAATTCATGATAATGTTTTGGTAGGTATGGGTTCCATCATTATGGACGATTGTGTTGTAGAAAGTAATTCTATAATAGCAGCTGGAGCAGTAGTTACAAAAAACACAAAAGTAGAAAGTGGAAGTATTTATGCAGGAGTTCCTGCTAAAAAAGTAAAAGACATTTCAGAAGAATTAATTTCTGGAGAAATTGACAGAATTGCCAATAATTATGTGAAATATTCGAGTTGGTTTAAAGAATAAAAAAACCCAATTTCTATATTATAGAAATTGGGTTAAACATAAAACTAATCAACCAAAATTAGTAACTTTATTCTTTATTCTTTATTCTTTATTCTTTTTTGCCATTTTTTTCTTTTTCATTACAGCAATTTTCTTCTTCATTTTCTTTCCTTTTTGCATTCTTTTTTTAGCCATTTTTTCAAACTTTTCAAACTGCTCTGCATTTAAAATGTTTTTCATGCTGTTTTTAAAAGCAATTTGTTTGTCTAATTGTTTGCTTTTCATAGCGTACATTTCATCAGCAGTAGGTTTTGTTTTGTTTTTTCTAGCTTCTTTTCTTTTTTCCATAGCTGCTTTTCTTGCAGTTGCTTGTGCTTTAATTAATGGAGCTATCTGTTTTTGTTGTTTTTCAGATAAATCTAAAGCCAAAGTCATTTTTTTTACAGCTAAATCTGTGTGCTGTTCAATAGATAATTTAGGTCTTTTATCTTTTCTTTTTTTCTGTGCTTGAGTTGTTAAAGTAAATGCGAATACTAAAACCAGGATACTTGCTATTTTTCTCATAATATAAATTGTTAATGTTTTTTATTTACACTTCTTTGACTTCAAAAAAATTAAAAGGTTTAAATTAGCATATCTATTTAACAACTGTTTAACAATTACTGGTTTATGAAAAAGCTACTTATTTTATGTTATTTCTTCTCATTTTTAATCAACGCACAAGAAAATGTTACAGTAGATTTATCCAATCCTAAAGCAACAGTTTATACACATATTTATTTTTTACAAGACGATTCTTATCAACCTGAAAAAGCAGCAAAAACAATTTTTGGATTAACAAAAAAAGATGCTATAGAAAAAGCAATTAAGATTAAAAAAGTATTAGATGGTAAAGGTTTATATATCGACTTTAATAGAGTCCCAATAAATAATAACCATAAAGATTCTATTGGTTATTCATCTTATCATAAATACACTTTGTTCCCAGAAAGAATGCCTACAATTTCTGTAGAAAAAATTGAAAATAATTGGTATTATTCATCAGAAACCATTGCAAGTATAGATGATTTGTATAAAGAGGTTTTTCCTTGGTATGTAGATAAATTACAAGATATAATTCCTGTTTCTGGTCATAAAAAAGTTTTAGGTGTTGAGCTTTGGCAATTTGTTGCAGTACTTATTTTATTGGTTATTGCACTCTTTGTTTTCATGGTGTTTAAGAAAGTAATATTCTCAATTTTACAAAAAATCCAACACTACATCACTAAGAGGAGTTCAAACCTTGAGGTAAAAGCTGTGCTAAAAAAACTAGCACATCCTATAAGTCTTTTGATAGCTTTAAGATTTGTTGATACAATTTTTCCTTCCTTACAGTTTTCTTTGGCAGTAAACAAATGGGTTTTTCTGGCGATAAATATTGCAGAAACTGTTTTTTGGATTTATGTTTTTCTGAAACTAGTTAAAGTAATTATGCAAGTTTATAAAGAAATAACCGAAAAAACGCATAGCAAATTAGATGATCAGTTAGTACCTATACTTAATAACCTATTAACAGGTATTGTTGTTATTTTTGGGTTTTTTAAAGTGCTACAACTGTTTGGTGTAGATACAACAACAATGTTGGCAGGTGCTACTATTGGAGGATTGGCTTTTGCATTAGCTTCTCAAGATACTGTAAAAAACTTTATTGGAACAGTAGCTATTTTCTTAGATAAACCTTTTCAAATAGGAGATTGGATTAGCTCAGGAGAAGTAACAGGTACAGTTGAAGAAGTAGGTTTTAGATCTACTAGAATTAGAGCTGCAGATTCTACAATTTTTCAAATACCAAATAGTAAATTGTCTGAAATGGTGATTAATAATAGTGGTTTACGTTTGTTTAGACGTTATAATACCAATTTAGGTTTACGTTATGATACACCACCAGAATTAATTGAGGCATTTGTAAATGGAGTTCGAAAAATAATTATTGAACATCCAGAAACAAAGTCAGATTCTTATAATGTTGAGTTTACTGGTTTTGGAGATTCTGCTTTATTAATTATGATGAACGTATATTTTAAAAGTTTAGCTTGGGGTACAGAACAGTCTTCTAAACATAGATTGCATATGGCTATATTAAAATTGGCAGCAGAATTGGGTGTTGAATTTGCTTTTCCATCTACTACTGTTACTATTGAACAGTTTCCTGATAAAAGTAATTTATCGCCAAAATATGATACAAAGCAAGAGAACATTAATGCGTCAATTTCTAAAATAATTTCTAATTTTAAGAATGATCGTCCACCAGAAAACACACCAGAAAATTGATGAAACGTTTCTTAAAATTCTTATTCCGCTTTTTTTTACTTTTGACTATAACCTTTGTGGTTTTCTTCTTTTGGGCTTCTTCGTCTACTTTGAATAAATCAAAGTATGCAGAGTTAATAGAGGTTAATAATAAACAAGATGTAGATAACGATTCTATTTTTAGCATTGTAACCTACAACATTGGGTATTTGAGTGGGATGACAAATAATAAAGCAGTTGAAAAACCAAAATCTTTATTTGATGATAATTTACAAACAGTAATTCGAGAAACACAAAAAACAAACCCAGATATTATTGCTTTTCAAGAGATAGATTATGACGCTTCTCGTTCATATAATGTTAATCAAGAAGCCGAAATTGCAGATTTAGGGTACAATTACAGAGCAAGAACCATTAACTGGGATGAACGCTACTTACCTTTTCCTTATTGGCCAATTTCAATGCATTTTGGAAAAGTAGTTTCTGGTCAGTCTATTATTAGTAAATATCCTTTAAAAGGCCAACAAAGGATTGTGCTACAAAGAGTTGCTGATGCTCCTTTTCATAGAGATGCTTTTTATTTAGATCGACTTGCACAAGTTGTAAAAGTGATATTAAATGGCAAAGAAGTTGTATTAATAAATATTCATTTAGAAGCGTTTGAAAAAGAAACTAGAATAATACAATTTGAAGAAGTAATAGCACTTTTTAATAAATATAAATCCAATTATCCAACTATTTTATTGGGCGATTTTAACTCTAGAGCAAGAGATGAAAATGCCATTATTAATAAAATGTTCCAAATGGAAAATATTGGAAATGCTGCTTTTGATAAAATGAGTATTGAAAATACTTTTGATACAAAATCACCTTTTGAAAGAATAGATTATATCTTCTATACTGAGAATTCTATTGAATATGTTTCAGGAAAAGTGTTGAATGAATTTGGAGAAGCCTCAGACCATTTGCCAGTCTTTATGGAATTTAAATTGAAGTAAGGTTTCGTTATCGTGTTTGTACAAGGTTAGTTGCGTGGTTAAGCGTTAAATTTACTAAATAATTACTGACAAAGAAAATCCGCGAGGATTTTCGTAAGTAAGCAAAAAGCAAGCAATTAATTTTGTACGGTGTTACCTGCAGGTTTTTTTTTAATTTCAAATACTTTCAATTCTTTTCCGGAAATTCCAAATATATCTTTATTAGTCATATATTTTGAAACACTAAAAGGTTCAATATAACATTTGTTAAGATGTTCAATAAGTTGATTAAACATTGTTGCTAAGCAAATTACTCCTTGTTTTTCAATATGAATTAGCTCTTCAACTTTATTATTTTCATCTTCTATTTGTGGTATAAATTTTTCATTTTCCATTTTTCCGAAAAGCATTATTCCTTTATTCAAAATGTAAATGTCATTTGGCATATATTTATTATCAATATTCATTTCCAAATTTTCTATTTTTTCAGCGTCTATAGCAAAGATGAATGAGAATAATGGATTCTTATATTTTCTATCAGATCTCATATTTATCAAATCTGACATTAAACTATTTTTGCTAAAATTATTACCATAAATAGAGTTTGGAATTAGTTCTCTATTCATATCCTCTTTTAGATATTTAATTTTTTTTCCGAACTCTAACAAATCTTTTGACCTTAAAGTTTTTTTAATTTCTCCAATGGCTAGTACAGATTCAATTGGGTAAAAAACAGTATTGTCCTTTGATTCAAAAAACTTAGGAGTACTTAATCTGTCAAAAATAATTATATCTAATTGATTACTCACTTTTCCTTCAGAATTTACAATATGACCTTGTTTCACTAAATATTTTTCTGGAAGGAATAGGCTGATTTTTTCTCTTATAAGGTCTTCAACTTCATCTCCTGATGATTTTATATTACCTGCTCCATAAATAGAAGCAGATTTTCTCTTAGCTTCATTTATTTCACCTACTATATTTTCAATTATCTGTTCAAATTTTAATTCTTTTCTCATAGTTTTGTGACTTGCAGGTAACTTTAATGATATAAAATCGTTTCAATGTTTTATATCAGACGATAACGAAGTTACCGTTTTTTAAATTTAGAAACAAGATAAATTATGTATTGCCTTTAAGTTAAACTTATCTTTATTGTTTCGTTATTCTATGGATACCAACAATTTTATGGTATTTTAATTTTTTAGGATGTACTCATCTTTTCACAGATTTCTATAAAATATGCAAGGTATTTGAACGTCTTCAATTCTGAGTATTTGAATTGTGTTGGATTTCTTTTTCTATATTAAATCCAAAATAGAAATAAGTAGGTTTATTTCATAAAAAAAGCCTTCAAAAGAATATTTTAAAGGCTCTATTTATTATTTTTAAAAAAAGTTTTTTAAAGATTAAAAGCTTCTTTTACAGTTTCAACATAATCTAGTTTTTCCCAAGTAAATGTTTCTACTTCTTCAGAAACAGTTTCACCCATTGGGTTTGAGAAAGTAACCGTTTTTACTTCTGAAGTTCTTCCCATATGTCCATAAGCAGCTGTTTCAGAATAAATAGGAGTTCTTAATTTTAAGCGTTGTTCTATAAAATAAGGACGCATATCAAAGATAGACTCTACTATTTTACTAATTTCTCCATCAGTTAAATCTACTTTAGCTGTTCCATAAGTTTCAACATTAATACTAGTAGGTTTTGCAACACCAATGGCATAAGAAACTTGTACTAAAACTTCTTTACAAAGTCCTGCAGCAACTAGATTTTTAGCAATATGTCTTGTAGCATAAGCTCCAGATCTATCTACTTTACTTGGATCTTTTCCAGAAAAAGCTCCTCCTCCATGAGCACCTTTTCCTCCATAAGTATCTACTATAATTTTACGACCTGTTAAACCAGTATCTCCATGAGGTCCACCAATTACAAAAACTCCTGTTGGGTTGATGTGATACGTAATATCATTTGTAAATAATTTTTGAAGATGAGCAGGTAATTTTGCAACAACTCTTGGAATCAAAATTTCAACAATATCTTTCTTGATTTTTGCTAACATCACTTCTTCACTTTCATCAAAATCATCATGCTGTGTAGAGATTACAATTGCATCTATTCTTTGAGGTATATTGTCATCAGAATATTCAATAGTAACTTGAGACTTAGCATCAGGTCTTAAATAAGTAATATCCTTATTTTCTCTGCGTAATTCAGCCAATTCCTTAAGTAACCTATGAGATAATTCTAGAGCCAAAGGCATATAATTTTCAGTTTCATCTGTAGCATAACCAAACATCATTCCTTGGTCTCCAGCACCTTGTTCTTCAGGGCTAGATCTATCTACACCTTGATTGATGTCTGGAGATTGTTCGTGAATTGCAGATAAAACACCACAAGAATTTCCATCAAACATATATTCTCCTTTTGTATATCCAATTTTATTGATAACGTCTCTAGCAATTTTCTGAACATCTAAGTAGGTTTTTGATTTTACCTCTCCTGCTAAAACTACTTGTCCAGTAGTAACTAAGGTTTCACAAGCAACTTTACTCGATTTATCAAAGGCCAAAAAATTATCAATTAAAGCATCAGAAATCTGATCTGCAACTTTATCTGGGTGTCCTTCAGAAACACTTTCTGAGGTAAATAAATACGACATAATTCAATGTATATTTTAAAATTATTTAATAAAAGTGATTGCTTTGTCGCTAAAAGAAGTAGGAAATTACTGCTTTAGCATTTTGTTTATTCTGAAATTTTCAGAAAAAGAGGTTGCAATCAGTTCAAATTTTTCCTCTTTTAATTGTGCAAATTTATAGCATTTATTATAAATATTCTTATAATTATATAAAAATTATTCTTTATTGATTGGAATGACCAAAATTATACGAATATTTTAATTCATTTAAAATAAACACAAAATTATTTGGTTTTTAAATATTTCTGTTGCAATATTTGCATTCACAAAGTTCAATGACTTATTGAAATGTTATCAAGAAAGGTGGAGGGATTAGACCCATTGAAACCTTAGCAACCCTTTGTAGATACTGATACGATTTGGTAAATATAAAGAAGGTGCTACATTCTAGCCAATTTTGGGTAGATAACAAAAATGAATTTTCTACTCTGAAACATTCAAAATTCTTAATAACATTTTTCTAGTAAGTACATCAATATATATTGATGAGTTTGGATTAATCTCAAATTGACTCAAAACAGTTGATGTTTTGTTTCTTTTGAAAATGTCATTCCTGTGAAAACAGGAATCTAAATTAACTCAAAAAAAATAGAAAAATGAGTACACACAAATTAGCAACAAATGCGTTGCACGCAGGACATGATGTAACAACTAATGGAGGTGCAAGAGCAGTGCCAATTTACCAAACAACATCTTACGTTTTTAATGATTCTGATCATGCAGCGAATTTATTTTCGTTAGCAGAATTAGGTTTTATTTACACAAGGTTAAATAATCCTACAAATCAAATTTTACAAGAACGTTTAGCTGCTGTAGAAGGAGGTATTGGAGCTGTAGTTTTTGCATCAGGTACAGGAGCAATTTCAACAGGGTTGTTAACCCTTCTAAAAGCAGGAGACCACATTGTAGCTTCAAGTAGTTTATATGGAGGAACGTATAATTTGTTAAACGTTACTTTACCAAGATTAGGTATTACAACTACTTTTGTAGATGCTTCTAATCCTGATAATTTTGCAGCTGCAGTTCAAGATAATACTAGAGCATTTTTTGTAGAATCGTTAGGGAATCCTAAGTTAGATGTGTTAGATTTAGAAGCTATTGCAGTGCATTCTAAAGCTGCTGAAGTTCCTTTTATTGTAGATAATACTGTTGCAACACCGGCATTATTAAATCCTTTAAAGCATGGAGCTAATATTGTAATCCATTCTTTAACAAAGTACATTGGAGGTCAAGGAAACTCATTAGGAGGTGCTATTATTGATGGAGGTACTTTTAATTGGGCAAATGGGAAATTTCCAGAATTTACAGAGCCATCTGCAGGTTACCATGGTTTAAAATACCACGAAACTTTAGGTGCAGCTTCTTATACTTTTAAATTAATTTTAGAAGGATTACGTGATTTTGGAGCAGCAATTAGTCCAACAAATGCGTTTAATATTATTCAAGGTTTAGAAACTTTACCAGTTAGAATTAAGCAGCATTCAGAAAATGCGTTGGCTTTAGCACAATGGTTAGAGGCTCAAGATGAAGTGGCTTGGGTAAATTATCCAGGTTTAGAAAGCAGTAAATATAATGATTTAGCTAAAAAGTACTTACCTAATGGTCAGAGTGGAATTGTAACTTTTGGTCATAAAGGTGGATTTGAAGCGGCAAAAACAATCGCAGATAAAACAAAAATATTCTCTTTGTTGGCTAATATTGGTGATACCAAATCATTAATTATTCACCCAGCAAGTACAACACATCAACAATTGGATGAAGTTCAGCAAGAAAGTGCTGGGGTTTCTCAAGATTTAATTCGTTTGTCAGTTGGTATCGAAGATTTAGAAGATTTAAAAGCAGATTTAAAAGCTGCTTTTTCAGAAATTTAATAAGTTATATATCCATCCTGCAAGGTTTGTATGGCTTTGCAGGTGTTATTTTATAAAAAGATTTGAAACACCCTTTGCAACATATCAAAATAAAAGATTTCTATACTGAAACTGGAACTCTAATATCTGAACTAAACTTAAGTTATCAAGTTTTTGGACAAGAATTAGGGACAGCTCCTGTAGTTTTAATAAATCACGCTTTAACAGGAAATAGTGAAGTTGCTGGTAAAAATGGTTGGTGGCAAGATATTGTTGGTAAGAATAAGGCCATTAATACTGATGTTTATACCATTTTATCATTCAATATTCCAGGAAATGGATTTGATGAATTTCTTATTGATAATTATAAAGATTTTATTGCTAGAGATATTGCAAAAATCTTTTTAGAAGGATTAGAAGAGTTAAAAGTTAATCAATTATTTGCTTTGATTGGTGGTTCTTTAGGAGGAGGTATTGCTTGGGAAATGGTAGTTTTAAAAAATAATTTAACGCAGCATTTTTTACCAATAGCTACAGATTGGAAATCTACAGATTGGTTAATAGCAAATTGTCAAATTCAAGAGCAATTTTTAGTAAATTCTAGTAATCCAGTACATGATGCAAGAATGCATGCAATGTTGTGTTATAGAACACCAGAATCTTTTAAAGAGCGTTTTCATCGCTCTAAAAAGGATAATTCAGATATTTTTGATGTAGAAAGTTGGCTATTGCATCATGGGAAATCTTTGCAAGAACGTTATCAATTATCTTCTTATAAGTTAATGAATCAATTGTTAAAAACTATTGATGTTACAATTGGAGGTAAAAAGGATGTTGAAATACTAGATAAGATAGACGCAAATATTCACATTATTGGTGTAGATTCTGATTTGTTTTTTACTGCTGAAGAAAACCGAGAAACACATAAAAAATTAGCCTTAACCAAGGAAAACGTTACTTATAACGAGATTAATTCGGTGCATGGGCATGATGCTTTTTTAATAGAATATGATCAGTTGGAAAAAATAATTGAACCTATTTTTAATGCAGCTTACAGAGACAGAAAGATGAATGTTTTAAAGTTTGGAGGAAAATCTTTGGCTAATGGGAAAGGTTTAGAAAATGCCATAAAAATTATTGCAGACAAATCAAATAATAGAGAAAAAATAACAGTAGTTGCTTCTGCTAGAGGGAATTCAACTAATGATTTGGAATCTATTTTACAAAAAGCAACGACTAATAAAGCTTATAAAACTCAATTTGAAAAGTTTAAGGAATATCAACAAAAACCAAACCCTAAAGTTGATTTATCCCAAGAGTTTGCTAAACTAGAAACTATTTTTGAAGGGGTTTCTTTATTGGGTGATTATAGTCAGAAAATTAAAGATGAAGTTTTAGCACAAGGAGAGTTATTGTCCGTAAAATTATTAACGAGTTTGTTAGAAAAGGAAAGTATTTCTGCAAATTCTGTTGATGCAAGAACTTTAATTATTACGGATGATAATTTTGGGAATGCACAACCCATCACAGCTATTTCTAAGGAAAATGTAATCGCGTATTTTAAAGAAAATAGCAATTCTATTAATATTGTAACAGGTTTTATAGCATCTAATAAAAAAGGAGAAACAACTACTTTAGGTAGAAATGGAAGCAATTATACAGCAGCATTGTTGGCAAACTACTTAGATGCTAATGAACTTCAAAATTACACGCACGTAAGTGGAATTTTTACAGCAAATCCAGATTTAGTTGCTGATGCCAAAAAAATTGAACAATTATCATATTCAGAGGCTAATGAATTGGCTAATTTTGGAGCGACTATTTTACACGCAAAAACCATTATTCCATTACTAGAAAAGAATATCAATCTTCGTATTTTAAATACGTTTAAAAAACAAGATAATGGTACTTTAATCACATCTAAATCTTCTGCAAAAGGAATTAAATCTATTTCCACCATTGATGATGTAGCTTTATTAAATTTTGAAGGTAGAGGTTTATTAGGAAAAGTTGGAGTAGATGCACGAATTTTTAAAGCTTTAAGTGATAAAAATATTAGTGTAAGTATCATTGCTCAAGGTTCTTCTGAAAGAGGAATTGGATTAATTATTGATGCGCATAATTCAGATGAAGCTGTTTTAGCATTAGAAAAAGAGTTTGAAAATGATTTTTATTCACAAGATGTAAATCAGATTTCTGTTGTTAAGGAAGTTTCTGTAATTTCTATTATTGGTCAAGATTTAAGCGAATTTCATCATCCATACAATGCTTTAATAAAAAATCAAATTATTCCTGTTTTATTCAATAATACAGTTTCTGGTAAAAACGTGAGTTTGGTTGTAAAGAAAGAACAATTACACAAAGCTGTAAATGTGATTCACGGACAAGTTTTTGGAGTAACTAAAAAAATAAATATTGCCATTTTTGGTAAAGGTTTAGTTGGTGGAACATTGATTGATCAAATCATAGAAAATACGAAATCTGTTTTAGAAAGAAGAAAGTTACAGTTAAATGTCTTTGCTGTGGCAAACTCTAAAAAAGTATTGTTAAATAAGGATGGAGTTGATAAAAACTGGAAACAAAATTTATTAGAAACTGGTGATGAAAATGCTTCTGTAAAAGATATTATAGAATTTGCAAAAGCACATCATTTCGAAAATTTAATTGCTGTAGATAATACTGCAAGTGTAAACTTTGTAAACAATTATATTCCGCTAATAGAATCTGGTTTCGATTTAGTTTCATGTAATAAAATAGCAAATACGTTGTCTTTTGACTTTTATAAAGAAGTAAGAGCAAAATTAAAAGAATATAAAAAACAATATTTATACGAAACCAATGTTGGTGCAGGTTTGCCTTTGATTGATACAATCCGTCTATTGCATGAATCTGGAGAGAATATCACTAAAATTAGAGGTGTTTTTTCAGGAAGTTTAAGTTATTTATTCAACACTTTTTCGAAAGAAAACGTTCCTTTTTCTACAATATTAAAAGAAGCAATAGACAAAGGATTTACAGAACCTGATCCAAGAGAAGATTTAGGAGGAAACGATGTTGCTAGAAAATTATTAATTTTAGCAAGAGAGTTAGAATTAGAAAATGAGTTTGATGAAGTTGAAATTAAAAATTTAATTCCAGAGAACTTAAGAGAAGGTACTGTAAATGAATTTTTAAGTAATTTGACTTTATTGGACGATGAATATCAAGCTATAAAGGAAAATCAAAAACCAAATCACGTTTTACGTTATATTGGTGAATTAAGTGGTGATTTATCTCAAAATAAAGGAAATTTAGAAGTAAAATTAGTTTCTACACCAGAAAGTACACCTTTAGGTTCTTTAAAAGGTTCTGATGCAATTTTTGAAATTTATACAGAATCTTATGGAGAGCAACCTATTGTAATTCAAGGAGCAGGAGCAGGAGCAAGTGTAACAGCAAGAGGTGTTTTTGGAGATATATTAAGATTAGCAAAACATAACAACTAAAACGAAGTGTCATTCTGAACTTGTTTCAGAATCTCATAAAATATAGAATGAGTAATAAAAAGAATTTCGAAACAGAAGCTATAAGAAATCAAACTGAAAGAACTCAGTTTTCAGAGCATTCTACACCTTTATATTTAACCTCAAGTTTTGTGTTTGAAGATGCAGAAGAAATGCGTTCATCTTTTGCAGAAGAAAAAGAACGTAATTTATATAGCAGATTTACAAATCCAAATACTACCGAATTTGTAGATAAAATTGTGGCAATGGAAGGTGCTGAAGCTGGTTATGCTTTTGCAACAGGAATGTCTGCAATTTTTTCATCTTTTGCAGCTTTATTAAGTGCTGGAGATCATATTGTTTCTTGTAGATCTGTTTTTGGGTCAACTCATGGTATGTTCACCAATTATTTGCCAAAATGGAACATAGAAACTTCATATTTTAAAGTAGATGAAGTAGATTTGGTAGAAAGCTTAATAAAAGAAAATACAAAGATTCTATATATAGAAACACCTACAAATCCTGCTGTTGATATCTTAGATTTAGAGTTGATAGGTAAAATTGCCAAAAAGTACAATCTAATTTTTATTGTTGATAATTGCTTTGCAACTCCATACATTCAGCAACCAATTAAATTTGGCGCTGATTTAGTGATTCATTCAGCAACAAAATTAATAGATGGTCAAGGAAGAGTTTTAGGAGGAGTAACTGTTGGTAGAGCAGATTTATTAAGAGAAATTTATCTTTTTGCAAGAAATACAGGACCAGCAATGTCTCCATTTAATGCTTGGGTATTGTCTAAAAGTTTAGAAACTTTATCTATTAGAGTTGAAAAACATTGTAAAAATGCAAAAAAAGTAGCTAAGTTTTTACAGAAAAATGAGAATGTTCAACTAGTTAAATACCCATTTTTAAAATCTCATCCTCAATATGAAGTAGCTAAAAAACAAATGAAACTTGGAGGAAATATTGTCGCTTTTGAAATTAAAGGAGGAATTGAAGCTGGTAGAAAATTTCTAGATAAAATTAAAATGTGTTCATTATCAGCAAATCTTGGAGATACAAGAACTATAGTTACACATCCATCATCTACAACTCATGGGCGTTTGTCTGAAGAAGACAGGTTAGAAGTAGGTATCACAAATGGATTGGTTAGAGTTTCTGTAGGATTAGAAAATGTAGAGGATATTATTGCTGATATTCAGCAAGCATTGAATGCGAGATAATTATTTTTATTTATGTAGTTTTGTTTTATGCTTTCTAAAAAAACAAAATACGCAATCAAAGCGCTCACTTTTCTAGCAAAACAGGAATGTAAAACTCCTGTTCAAATTGCTACTATTTCTAAAAGTGAAAATATTTCACTAAAGTTTTTAGAGAGTATTTTGTTAACGCTTCGAAAAAATGGATTACTTGGTTCTAAAAAAGGAAAAGGTGGTGGTTATTATCTTTTAAAAGAACCAGATGAAATTTTGATGACCACAATTATGCGAATTTTAGAAGGGCCAATTTCTATGGTACCCTGTGTCAGCTTAAATTTCTATGAAAAATGTGATGATTGTCCTGATGAAAATACTTGTGCTGTGCATAAGTTGATGATTCAGGTTAGAGATAATACTTTGCAGATTTTTAGAAATACAACTTTGGCAGATTTAACTCAAAAAAAATAGAATAGCTTTAGGTTACTTTTTTATGAAAAAACTGGTTTTATCAATTTTGTTAGTCTTTATATCTTTAAATCTAATCAGTCAAGAAGTAGAAAAACAAAAAACTAAATTTACTAATTTTTTAGCAAATTCATATTACAGTATTAATTTGGGAGGTGTTTTTTATCCTTTTTCAAATGATAATTTAATTGATGGTTATCAAACAGAAACCTTCAGTAAAAATAGGTTTTCAGGAAGGTTATTGTTGGGTCATAAATTAAGGGAAGATTTATCAGTTCAATTTGGAACTATGAGACCAGCTTCTTGGTTTAAGTACGATAACATAAATAATATTGGCTACGAAAGAAGTGTGTGGATAAATGCTTGGTCTTTATCATTAAAAAAAGATTTTAAGCTGTCAAAAAAAACCTCTTTTTATACAGAAGCAGGAGTTGCAAATTTAACTAGGTTTGGTTTTTCGATTAATGATAAGGTAATTTATGATGATGCACATTATGCCAGTTTAATTTATGGTTTTGGATTGCAATATCGATTAACTGACAAATGGAGATTGTCAGCAAATGGAACTTTTTTACCAAAATCTACAAAACACAATCAGCCCTCAATATCTCAACTATCATTGGGTTTTGAATATCATTTACAACAACTTGATGATAAAACTGCAGACGAATATGCTAAAAATAAATACTTCTTCCCAAATAATATTTTTCAATTTAGTTATGGAACAGGAGAAATTGGTTTTGGATTCAATCAGTTTTTTGGAATGAGTTTACCTGTAGGTAATTTTGAAAGTTTTGGAATTCCCGTTTTTTGGGTAGGAGAGGTAAAAGCAAATCAAGCGGTTTCGCTAACTTATCAAAGGTTAATATACAGGTCTGAGAAAATTTTCTCTTTAGATTGGGGTGTAAGTGCTACTTATTTTCAATCTAGAGGTAAAACTGATGTTTTTGCTTTTTCAATTTTTCCAGTTTTACGTTTTTATTTATTGAGAAAACCAAAATTTGATTTTTATACAAATTATTCAATCATAGGCCCAGCTTATATTTCAAAGGCAGATATAGATGGTTTTAAATCTGGTCCTAATATCACTTATCAAGATACTATGGGATTTGGTGTTTTCTTTGGGGAAAAGAGAAAATATAATTTTGAATTACGCATTATGCATTATTCTAATGGAAATATTTTTACTAGAAATGATGGAGTTGCAATTCCAATTCAATTCACTTTTGGTAAAACATTTTAAGTCTCTTTTTATTCAATTATATCAATTTTGTTAAAAGAAATAATTCTTCAACTATAACCTTTTAGTAATAGCATATTCATAAAATTTCTAGCATTTCTTTATTAATCTACTAATTCTGTAGGGTTTTAGTAATTTTTAAGATTTTACTTCGACTTTTTGTTTATAAATGATGTATGTTTGTATTCCCTACTAAACGAATAGGGTAATAAAATAAATGCTTAATTATTATGATTGCAGATCAAATGATTTTTAGTAAAAAAATAGCAAAACAAAGTTTTGAGGAAGATAAAAGCTCTGAAAAACCAGTAAGAAGTATTGCAAAAGCATTAAGTTGGAGAATAGTTGGAACACTAGATACATTAGTCGTTTCTTATTTTGTTACAGGTAAAATATTTTTAGCAGCTTCTATAGCATCAGTAGATTTTTTAACAAAATTAGTTCTATACTTTTTTCACGAAAGAATTTGGAATAAAATAAAATGGGGAAAATAATGAGTGTAAATATTGTTGAAATAAATAAAGAATTACGTTTTAAGAGTCCAGTAGAAATTATAAACTGGGCTATTTCTTTGTCAAATAATCCTGTAATTACTACAAACTTCAGACCTTATGAAGTAGCGATATTAAATGCTGTTACAGAAATAGATAAAGACATAAAAGTAATTTGGTGTGATACTGGTTATAATACTGTACAAACCTATAAACATGCAGAAGAAATTATTGAAAAATTAGGGTTAAACATACATTTATATGTGCCTAAACAAACAGTTTCTCATAGAAATGTGGTTTTAGGAGTTCCTTCAATAGACGACCCAAAACATGCAATTTTTACTGAACAAGTAAAATTAGAGCCATTTACAAGAGCAATGCAAGAGCATCAACCAGATGTTTGGTTCACAAACTTAAGAAAAGGACAAACTGCTTTTAGAGATAGTATAGATATTGTTTCTAAAAGTAAAGATGGAACTTTAAAGGTAAGTCCATTTTATCATTGGTCAGATGAGGAGTTAGATGCATATTTAGAAGATAAAAAATTGCCTAATGAGTTTACTTATTTCGATCCAACAAAAGTAGAAAGTAACCGCGAATGTGGTTTACATATATAAAAAACATAAAATGAGTCAGTCAACAATACAAGTAGATGCTTTAGAAAGTGAAGCAATTTATATTTTTAGAGAAGTAGTAGCGCAGTTCGAAAAACCTGTTTTACTTTTTTCTGGAGGAAAAGACAGTATCACTTTAGTGCGTTTAGCGCAAAAAGCGTTTTATCCAGCAAAAATTCCTTTTCCTTTAATGCATATTGATACAGGGCATAACTTTCCTGAAACTATAGAATTTAGAGACAGATTAGCAAAAGATTTAGGTGTTGAATTGATTGTAAGAAACGTGCAAGACAATATCGATTCTGGTCGTGTAAAAGAAGAAACTGGTAGATATGCAAGTAGAAATATGTTGCAAACAGAAACACTTTTAGACGCTATTGAAGAATTTGGTTTTGACGCTTGTATAGGAGGAGCAAGAAGAGATGAAGAAAAAGCAAGAGCAAAAGAAAGAATCTTTTCAGTAAGAGATGATTTTGGACAATGGGATGAGAAAAATCAACGTCCAGAAGTTTTTGATATGTTAAATGGACGTATTGATTTAGGTCAAAATGTACGTGTTTTTCCAATTTCAAATTGGACAGAATTAGATGTTTGGTCATATATAGAACAAGAAGACATAGAAATTCCATCTATTTATTTTGCGCATAAAAGAAAAATATTTGTGAGAGATGGGATGATTTGGTCTGCTGATGATGAAGTAGTTTTTAGAGATGAAGAAGAAGAAGTGGTAGAAAAAATGGTGCGTTTTAGAACGGTTGGAGATATGAGTTGTACAGCAGCAGTTTTATCAGACGCAGTAGACATTGCAAAAGTAGTAGAAGAAATTAGAGATTCTTCCATTTCAGAAAGAGGTGCAAGAATTGATGATAAACGTTCTGAAGCAGCAATGGAAAAAAGAAAACAACAAGGGTATTTTTAAATTATAGTTATTGGTTTTTAGTTGAAAGTTTTTAGTAAGAAACCAACAATCACAAACCAACAACCACAAACCAACAAAAATGAAAGTATTAAAAATAGCAACAGCAGGAAGTGTAGATGATGGTAAAAGTACCTTAATTGGTCGTATTTTATACGATACAAAATCATTGACTGACGATAAGTTAGAAGCAATTGAAGAAAAAAGTAGACAACGTGGTTTTGACTATTTAGATTTTTCTTTAGCAACTGATGGTTTAGTTGCAGAACGTGAACAAGGAATTACCATTGATGTAGCACATATTTATTTTTCTACACCATCTAAAAGTTTCATTATTGCAGATACTCCAGGTCATATAGAGTATACTAGAAATATGGTTACAGGAGCTTCTACTGCTCAGGCATCCATTGTTTTGATTGATGCAAGAAATGGAGTGATAGAGCAAACATATAGACACTTTTTTATCAATAATTTACTGAGAATTAAAGATGTAGTTATTGCAATTAATAAAATGGATTTAGTTGATTTTTCTGAAGAAAAATTCAATACAATCAAAGGAGAAATTGAATATCTAGCAAGTAAAAGTGAGTATAAAGGCCAGAATTTAACATTTATTCCAATGTCTGCTTTACTAGGTGATAATGTTGTGCATAAATCCGAAAATACACCTTGGTATAAAGGAGAAACTTTAATGCATCATTTAGAAAGATTAGAGCCTGAAGATATTAATGACGTATCTCAAACTCGTTTTCCTGTTCAAACAGTAATTAGACCTAAAACCGATGAATATCACGATTTTAGAGGTTATGCAGGTAAAATTTATGGAGGAGATTTTGAAGTTGGAGATGAGATTGCAGTTTTACCTTCCTTAACAAAATCAAAAATAAAGAGCATCAATTTCTTTGATAAAGAGTTTGCAAGAGCAAAAAGAGGAAGTTCAGTGACAATTACATTAGAAGATAATGTAAATGTGAGTAGAGGTGATATGTTAGTAAAAACTTCAGAAGAGCCTACAATTGCAAAACAATTAGAGGCAACTATTTGTTGGATGGATAAAGAGCCTTTACAAGCATCTCAAAAATATTACATCAAACATGGTGTAAACGATGCACAAGCAAAAATCACCCAATTATCAAGTATTATAAAAACTGATTTTTCTGGTATTGAAGAAAATCCATCAGAATTAGAATTAAATCAAATAGGTGATATCCAATTAAAGTTGAGTAAACCCTTAGCTTTTGATGCTTATAAAAATAATAAATCAAATGGTTCATTCATTTTGATTAACCCAAAAACAAACAATACAGTTGGTGTTGGTTTTATAAAATAAATCAATAATTTAAAGAAATTAGAAAATGCAAAGTTTTAGAACAGAAATAGAAAATCCAGTTGTAGAAAAAGATATTATTGAATTAGCAGATAAAATTGCAGCATTCAATAACCTTCAAATTGATGAAGAAAAATTTAGAAGTTTACGTTTAGCTAGAGGTGTTTACGGTCAGCGTCAAGAAGGCGTGCAAATGATTCGTATTAAAGTTCCTTATGGAAAATTGAAAACAAATCAGCTGAATAGAATTGCAGCTGTTTCTGACGAATATTCAAGAGGAAGGTTGCATATTAC
Organism: Polaribacter sp.; assembly: GCA_965656305.1. Lineage (GTDB taxonomy): Bacteria > Bacteroidota > Bacteroidia > Flavobacteriales > Flavobacteriaceae > Polaribacter. The sequence goes on from CBFHKA010000019.1 coordinate 138,168, forward strand.
AACACGTCAAGATATTCAAATTCATTATGTTGATTTAAATAGAACTCCAGAATTGTGGGCGGAGTTGGAAAGAGATGATGTTACTTTAAGAGAAGCTTGTGGAAACGTTGTAAGAAACGTTACTGCTTCTGAAACTGCAGGTATAGATGTTGATGAGCCTTTTGATGTTTCTCCTTATGCAGATGCATTGTACAAATTCTTTTTACGTAACCCAATTTGTCAAGAAATGGGACGTAAATTCAAAGTTTCTTTTTCTTCTACAGATGAAGATACTGGTTTGTCTTATTTACACGATTTAGGATATATTGCTAAAATTCAAGATGGAGTAAGAGGTTTTAAAGTGATGGTTGCAGGAGGATTAGGTTCACAACCAAGACATGCAGAAACTTTATATGACTTTTTGCCTTCAGATAAAATAATTCCAGTAATGGAAGGTGTTTTAAGAGTTTTTGATAGATATGGTGAGCGTAAAAGTAGAGCAAAAGCTAGAATGAAATTCTTATTAAAAGATATTGGTTTAGCTGCTTTTAGAGATTTAATAGAACAAGAACAAAAAGCAATCGAATTAAAAACAGTTGCTATTGATGCTGATGCTTATGTGCCATCAACTCCAGTTTCAGTTGAAGTTCCACAAGTAGAAATTAAAGATCAAGCTGCATTTAATTTATGGAAATCAACGAACTTAATTCCACAAAAGCAAGAAGGTTTTGTTGCGATTGGAATCAAAGTTTTATTAGGAGATTTTTATACAGACAAAGCACGTTTATTAGCTAATTTAGTTGATGAATATGCAGCTGGTGAAGTTCGTTTAACTTTACGCCAAAACATTGTTATTCCTTTTGTAAAAGAGGAATTAGTACCTTATTTCTATCAAGAATTAGAAAAATTAGGATTCGTAGAAGCAGGTTATAATAAAGCAGTTGATATTACAGCTTGTCCAGGTACAGATACTTGTAATTTAGGTATAGCAAGTAGTACAGGGATTTCTGAGGAGTTAGAAAAAGTAATTGCAGCAGAATATCCTCAGTATTTACAAAATGAAGATTTAGTAATAAAAATTAGTGGATGTATGAATGCTTGTGGGCAACACAATATGGCAAACATTGGTTTTCAAGGAATGACAGTTAGAACTCCAGATAAATTAGTAGCTCCTGCATTACAAGTATTATTAGGTGGAGGTAATTTAGGAAATGGAAATGGAGCTTTTGCAGACAAAGTTGTAAAAGTACCAAGTAGAAGAGGACCTGAAGCTTTACGTAGAATCTTGAATGATTTTGATGCAAATGCAAACGGAAAACAGTTTGTAGAATATTATAAAGAAAAAGGAGAAAAATATTTCTATGATTTCTTAAATGATTTACAAGATGTTTCTAATTTAACCCAAGAAGATTTTATTGATTGGGGAGAGTCAGAAAAGTATGTAAAAGAAATTGGAATTGGAGAATGTGCAGGTGTAGTTATCGATTTAATTGCCACTTTATTTTTAGAAAGTGAGGAGAAAATTGAGAATGCTAAAGAAGCTTTAGAAAATGGAGTGTATTCTGGTTCAATTTATTACACATATCAATCTATTGTAAACTCTGCTAAAGCGTCTTTATTAGCAGAGAATAAGAAAACAAATACTCATGCAAGTATTATTTCTCAGTTTGATGAATTATTTGTTGCATCAGGAAAAATAGATTTAGGTACTTCTTTTTCGGATTTAATCTATCAAATCAATAAATTTGCACCGACAAAAGAATTTGCAGAGAAATATATAAATGATGCGAATCAGTTTTTACAAAAAGTAAGAGCATATAGAGAAGCTGAAACTGCAGTTGCACAATAAGCTATAAAAGAAAAAATGAGTTTTAAAAAACCAAAGTTAACGGTTGTAGGTGCTGGTCCAGGAGATATAGATTTAATCACTGTAAAAGCCATTAAAGTTTTAAAAACTGCAGATGTAGTTTTATATGATGCTTTGGTAAATGAAGATTTATTAGAGTATATAAACCCAGAAGCTGAACAGGTTTTTGTAGGAAAACGTAGAGGTTGTTATAAATATCAGCAAGAACAAATCAACGAATTGATTGTTGAACGTGCAAAAACAAATGGACATGTTGTTCGTCTAAAAGGTGGAGATCCTTTTATATTTGGAAGAGGTGCAGAAGAAATGGAACATGCTGCAAATTATGGTTTAGAAGTGGCAGTAGTTCCAGGTATTTCATCATCTATGGCAGTAGCTGCAAATCAGAATATTCCTGTTACAAAACGTGGTAGCGCAGAAAGTTTTTGGGTAATTACAGGTACTACAAAAGAGCATAAGATTTCTGCTGATATTCAATTGGCTGCAAAGTCAAATGCAACAGTGGTTGTTTTAATGGGAATGAGTAAATTGCCTCAAATTGTAAAATTATTTCAAGCAGAAGGTAAAAACGATTTGCCTGTTGCTATCATACAAAACGGAACCAGACCAGACGAAAAAATAGGAATAGGAACTGTAGATACGATTGAAGATATTGTTGCAGAAAATAATTTAAAAAATCCTGCAATTATTTTGTTAGGTGAAGTCGTAAATCATCGTCAAAGTATTAAAGAAGTTCAACATTTATATGCTGATGATTTAAGAGGGTTAATTTAATGGAAAGAAATAATTTATATCCTGTCTTTTTAAAAACCAAAAACCTAAATGTGTTAATCGTTGGTGGAGGTTTTGTGGCAGAAGAAAAATTAACTTTCTTATTAAAATCTAGTCCAGATGCTAAAGTAACTATGGTTTCTCCAATGTTTAGAGAAGGAACTGTTGAACTTGCAAAAAAAGGTTGTGTTACGTTAATTGAAGATAATTATCAAAAAAAATATTTACAAGGAAGACATATTGTAGTAGCAACTACAGATATTCCAGAAGTAAATGTGCAAGTTTGGAAAGATTGTAGAGCAGAAGCAAAATTGGTAAATGTTGCAGATAATCCTCCTTATTGCGATTTTTATATGGGTGGAATTGTAACCAAAGGAAATGTAAAAGTAGCAATTTCTACCAACGGAAAATCACCAACAACAGCCAAAAGATTACGCCAATTTTTTGAAGATGTAATTCCAGAAAATGTAGATGATTTAGTACAAAATTTAAACGAATATAGAAAAACCATCAAAGGAAACTTTGAAGAAAAAGTAGAAAAACTGAACGAATTCACAAAAAGTTTAGTAGAAAAAAAGTAAATTTAAAACTGTCATTGCGAACAAAGTGAAGCAATCTCTTTTCAATATGACGAAATACAAACAGCAAAAAGCCTAGAGCTAAAAGCTAAATATTATGATTACAACAGATATATTAATTATTGGTGCAGGACCAACAGGATTATTCACAATTTTTGAAGCAGGTTTATTAAAATTAAAGTGTCATTTAATAGATGCTTTACCACAACCTGGAGGTCAATGTTCAGAGATTTATCCAAAGAAACCAATTTATGATATTCCAGCATATCCAGAAATTTTAGCTGGAGATTTAACAGATAAATTGTTAGAACAAACAAAGCAGTTTGAACCAGGTTTTACTCTAGGAGAAAGAGCTGAAACTATAGACAAACAAGATGATGGTACTTTTATTGTAACTACTAATAAAGGAACAAAACATCACGCAAAAATTGTTGCAATTGCAGGTGGTTTAGGTTCTTTCGAACCAAGAAAACCATTAATTCCTAATATCGCTGATTTCGAAGATAAAGGTGTAGAATACATTATTAAAGAACCAGAATTATACAGAGACAAAAAAGTAGTCATTTCTGGTGGTGGAGATTCTGCCTTAGATTGGGCAATTTTCTTATCTGATGTTGCTTCAGAGGTAACGTTAATTCACAGAAGAAACGAATTTAGAGGCGCCTTAGATTCAGTAGAAAAAGTTCAAGAATTAAAAAACTTAGGCAAAATTAGAATGATTACACCTGCAGAAGTAAAAGGCATTATTGGTACAGATAAAGTAACAGGTGTGGCTGTAGAGAAAAAAGGTGAAGATGCATTTATCATAGATACAGATCACTTTATTCCTCTTTTTGGTTTATCGCCAAAATTGGGGCCAATTGCTAATTGGGGATTAGAAATCGAAAAAAATGCCATTAAAGTAAACAACGCTTTAGATTACCAAACCAATATACCAGGAATTTATGCCATTGGAGATGTAAATACCTATCCAGGAAAATTAAAATTGATTTTATGTGGTTTCCACGAAGCAACATTAATGTGTCAAAGTGCGTATAAACGTATCTTTCCAGACAAAAAGTACGTAATGAAATATACAACTGTAGGAGGTGTGCAAGGTTTCGATGGAACCAAAAAAGAAGCTCCAAAAGCAGTAGTAAAAGCAATAAATTAATAATAAGAAGCTATTTCCAGCTTTTCACTATATCTTTTTTATGCTTTATCAAGCGTCATTGCGAGTTTACGAAGCAATCTAATCATTAGAAAGATTACTTCATTCGTGCCTCATTCGTAATGACTATTAATTAAAAAAAAAGGATGTCGTTTCAATCTGGGCTAAACTTGTTTGAAATCAATTGTTTTCTTTCAATAAATAGTTAATTTACATTGTTAGGTTTGCTTAACTTTGCAGACAATAAATAAAAGAAGTAGATGCAAGACATCAATATTAAGATAACAGACAGAAATGGTGAAACTCACGAAATAGTTGCACCAACAGATATGGCAATGAACCTAATGGAAGTTGTTCGTTCTTACGAACTAGCAGAAGAAGGTACTATCGGAATTTGTGGAGGAATGGCAATGTGTGCCTCTTGTCAATGTTATGTGAAATCAGATCACGATTTGCCAGAAATGACAGATGATGAAGATGCAATGTTAGCAGAAGCATTTAATGTAGAAGACAATAGTAGGTTAGGTTGTCAAATACAAATGACTCCAGAAATGGAAGGTTTAGAAGTAGAATTAGCACCAGAAAGTTAGGGCTAAAATGGAACAAACAAAACAAATAAAAGAGACTGAAAAATTGATTGGTTTTAAAAACTACAGAATGTGTTTAAAAGACGCAGTTGGAGTTTTTACAAAACAATTGATTAATAATTTGTTTGATGAAAAGCATTGCACAGAAAGTGGTGAAGAAACAAGATTAAAATTTTTAAAAATTTTAGAAAGACTATCTGTTGAAAACGGAGAGGATTTATGGAATGATTTTGAAAGCCATTTTAAAGAAATAAGACAAAAATTAGACTTAGATGCAGAAGCTGCTCATAAAAATGATCCAGCTTCCAAAAGTTTAGAAGAAGTTTATTTAGCTTATCCTGGATTTTACGCTATTGCTGTTCACAGATTGAGTCACCAATTGTTAAAATTGAATATTCCAGTTTTACCTAGAGTAATGAGTGAATTTGCACATAGTACAACAGGTACAGATATTCATCCAGGAGCAGAAATTGGAGAATCTTTTTTTATCGATCACGCCACAGGTATTGTCATAGGAGAAACTACTGTGATTAGAGATAATGTGCAAATTTTTCAAGGGGTAACTCTAGGAGGAATTCAAGTAAAAAAGAGTTTGGCGTCAACCAAAAGACATCCAACTATAAAAAGTGGAGTTATTATTTATGCAAATGCAACCATTTTAGGAGGTGATGTGGTTATTGGTGCAAATTCAGTAATTGGCGCAAATGTTTGCATTACAGAATCCATTCCAGAAAATTCGGTAGTAACTGTACAATCAGAAAATAATATTTTTCAAAAGAGAAATTAGAAAGATGAAGACAAAAAGTATCATAGATTTTGTAGGAAATACACCTTTGGTGGAAGCTCAAAATATATTTCAAAAAGAAGGTGTAAAATTATTACTAAAGTTAGAAGGTAATAATCCAGGAGGAAGTGTAAAAGATAGAGCTGCTTATTTTATGATTTCTGAAGCTTTAAAGAAAAAGAACATAAAAAAAGGGGATACTTTAGTAGAAGCAACTAGTGGAAATACAGGTATTGCTTTAGCGTTAATGGCCAAAGTTTTGGGTGTAAATATGGTAATTACCATGCCAGAAAACTCTACTATAGAGAGAGTGAAAACAATGCGTGCTTATGGTGCTAAAGTAATTTTAACGCCAGCAGAAAATGGAATGGAAGGTGCTATTGATCACGCTTTAAAGTTAAAATACAAAAAAGGATATTTTCGTTTAAATCAGTTTGATAATTTCGATAATCCAAAAGCACATTATAGTACAACAGGTCCAGAAATTTGGAGAGATACAGAAGGTGAAGTAACTCATTTTGTTTCAGCAATGGGAACAACAGGAACAATTACTGGTGTTTCTGACTTTTTAAAAGAAAAAAATGACAAGATTACCATAATTGGAGCGCAACCAAAAGATGGAGCTAAAATTCCAGGTATCAGAAAATGGCCAGAAGAATATTTACCAGCTATTTTTAAGCCTAAAAAAATAGACGAAGTTCTTGAAGTGAGTGAAGAAGAAGCAAGAGAAATGACAATTCGTTTAGCAAAAGAAGAAGGTATTTTTGCTGGGATGAGTAGTGGAGGTTCTGTAGCAACTGCTTTAAAAATTGCAAACTCTATAGATAAAGGAGTAGTAGTAGCCATTATCTGTGATAGAGGTGATAGATATTTGTCATCAGATATTTTCGAATAATTCTTTTTTTTTAAATATAGAATTATTCTTAGGAATTGTCAGTTAAAGTGATTCAGTTTTTCACAGAATTGCATAGAGAACTAGTTTTTCTAAAGCATAATTTTAAAGAAAGACAAAATTCATTATTAAATCATAAAAAAAGTTCGTTACTTTGTATCGAATTTAGTTCATAAACTTATTGATACGTTATCACGAAAGGTAGAGGGATTAGACCCGTTGAAACCTTGGCAACCTCTCACTTTAGAGAAAGGTGCTACATTCTACAATTAGTTCTTTTTTTAGAATTTAATTGACAGATAACAGCGAAAATACTTCACTTTTCCTGATGACATATTAAAGAAAAACAAAATATGTCAAACATATACAAAGCTTTACAAGAACGAATTTTAGTTTTAGATGGTGCAATGGGTACTATGCTACAAGCTTATAAATTCACGGAAGAAGATTTTAGAGGAGAACGCTTTAAAGACTACCCAACGCCTTTGCAAGGTAATAATGACCTATTGTCCATTACACAACCAGAAGCCATAAAAACCATTCACGGAAAATATTTCGAAGCTGGTGCAGATATTGTAGAAACAAATACATTTTCTGGAACTACAATTGCCATGGCAGATTATCAAATGGAAGATTTGGTGTATGAACTCAATTATCAATCTGCAAAAATAGCTAAAGAAGTTGCTGATGAATTTACAGCTAAAGAACCACATAAACCGCGTTTTGTAGCTGGTTCTATTGGCCCAACAAATAGAACTGCAAGTATGTCTCCAGATGTAAATGACCCTGGTTATAGAGCTGTAACTTTTGATGAATTAAGAATCGCTTATAAGCAGCAAACTGAAGCTTTGTTAGATGGTGGAGCAGATTTGTTGTTGGTAGAAACAGTGTTTGATACTTTAAATGCAAAAGCTGCTTTATTTGCCATAGAAGAAGTAAAAGAAGAAAGAAATATTGAAATTCCTGTAATGTTAAGTGGAACAATTACAGATGCTTCAGGTAGAACTTTATCAGGGCAAACAGCAGAAGCTTTTTTAATTTCTGTTTCTCATATTCCATTATTATCTGTAGGATTCAATTGTGCTCTAGGAGCCAATTTATTACAACCACATTTAGAGGCAATTGCTAATAAAACTGATTTTGCTATTTCTGCACATCCAAATGCAGGATTACCAAATGCTTTTGGAGAATATGATGAAACTCCTGAAGAAATGGGAGAACAAATTGAAGAATATTTAAAAAAGAATTTAATCAATATTATTGGTGGATGTTGTGGTACAAGTCCTGAACATATTAAAGTAATTGCAAATATTGCTGCAAAATATAAACCACGTCATTCTGAACATGTTTCAGAGTCGCATTAGAAGGATAGAAAGAAGATGAAGATAAAACAAACAAAATACATGAAGTTGTCTGGTTTAGAGCCTTTGGTTTTAAATGAGAATAGCAATTTTATAAACGTTGGAGAGCGAACAAACGTAGCTGGTTCTCGTAAATTTTTGCGATTAATTAAAGAAGAAAAATTTGATGAAGCTTTAGATATTGCAAGACATCAAGTTGATGGTGGTGCACAAATTGTCGATATTAATATGGATGATGGTCTTCTTGATGGAAAAGAAGCCATGGTTCGTTTTCTAAATTTGATTGCTGCAGAACCAGATATTTGCAGAGTACCAATGATGATTGATAGCTCTAAATGGGAAATCATTGAAGCTGGTTTGCAAGTTGTACAAGGTAAATGTGTTGTAAATTCGATTTCTTTAAAAGAAGGGGAAGAAAAATTTATCAAAGAAGCTAAACTTATTAAAAAATATGGAGCTGCAGTAATTGTTATGGCTTTCGACGAAGTTGGTCAAGCAGATAATTACGAACGTAGAATAGAAATAGCAAAACGTTCTTATGATGTTTTGGTCAATAAAGTTGGCTTTCCATCAGAAGATATAATTTTCGATTTAAATATTTTTCCTGTAGCAACAGGAATGGATGAACACAGAAGAAATGCCATCGATTTTATTGAAGCTACCAAATGGGTTCGTCAAAATTTAGAAAATGTTTCTGTAAGTGGAGGTGTAAGTAATGTTTCGTTTTCTTTTAGAGGAAACAATGGAGTTAGAGAGGCAATGCACTCAGTTTTTTTATATTATGCTATACAAGCTGGTATGAATATGGGAATTGTAAATCCTGCTTTATTAGAAGTTTATGATGATATTCCTAAAGATTTATTAGAGCATATAGAAGATGTAATTCTTGATAGAAGAGATGATGCAACAGAACGTTTATTAGATTTTGCAGAAACTGTAAAAGGTTCTAAAAAAGAAAAAACTGTTGATTTATCTTGGAGAGAAAATCCGCTACAAGAAAGAATTACACACGCTTTAGTAAAAGGAATTGATGCTTTTATTATTGAAGATGTAGAAGAAGCAAGACAAGTTGCAGAAAAACCAATAGAGGTTATAGAAGGTAACTTAATGATTGGTATGAATGTAGTTGGAGATTTATTTGGAGCAGGAAAAATGTTTTTACCTCAAGTAGTAAAATCTGCGAGAGTGATGAAAAAAGCGGTTGCATATCTTAATCCATTTATTGAAGCAGAAAAAGGAGAAGAGCAACAGGCTCTTGGTAAAATATTAATGGCAACTGTAAAAGGTGATGTTCACGATATTGGTAAAAATATTGTGAGTGTTGTTTTAGGGTGTAATAATTATGAAATTGTAGATTTAGGGGTGATGGTTCCGCCTGAAAGAATCATTGAAACTGCAAAAAAAGAAAATGTAGATGCCATTGGCTTAAGTGGATTAATAACACCTTCTTTAGATGAAATGGTGTATTTAGCCAAGGAAATGGAGCGTCAAAATTTTGACTTGCCTCTTTTAATTGGAGGTGCTACAACATCAAAAGCACATACAGCTGTTAAGATTGATACACAATATAAAAATGCTGTAGTGCACGTTAATGATGCCTCTAGAGCAGTAACTGTTGTTGGTGATTTACTGAATAAGAAAACTAATAACGAGTACGTTGCAAAATTGAAGAAAGATTATGATGAATTCAGAACTAAGTTTTTAAAACGAGGAAAAGAAAAATCTTACATTTCTATTGATGAAGCTCGTAAACGTAAATATAAAATTGATTGGAATACTTCTGAAATTGTAAAACCAAAAGAACTTGGGGTTCAAACTTTAGAGCAATTAAGTTTAAAAGAATTAGTGCCATTTATCGATTGGAGTCCGTTTTTTAGAAGTTGGGATTTACACGGAAAATTCCCTGCTATTTTAACGGATAAAGTTGTTGGAGAACAAGCAACTATAATGTACAAAGAAGCACAAGTAATGATTGATGAAATTATTGCAAAGCAATTGCTGAAACCAAAAGCGATTTTTGGTTTGTTTGAAGCAAATACTATCAATGAAGATGATATTTCTGTACAGAAAAAAGGAAAAGAGGTTGCTGTTTTTAGAACATTAAGACAGCAATTAAAAAAACGAGAAGGAATACCAAATATAGCTTTAGCAGATTTTATAGCACCAAAAGAAACTAATAAAACAGATTATATGGGGGCTTTTTGTGTGGGTATTTTTGGAGCACAAGAATTAGCAGAAAGTTATAAGGCAAAAGAAGACGATTACAATGCAATTATGGCGCAAGCCATTGCAGATAGATTTGCTGAAGCTTTTGCTGAATATTTACACAAACAAATTAGAACAAAACATTGGGGTTATGATTCAAATGAAGAATTAACCAATGATGATTTAATTAAAGAAAGTTACAAAGGAATTCGTCCTGCACCTGGTTATCCTGCTTGTCCAGATCATTTAGAAAAAGAAACTATTTGGGATTTACTTGATGTAGAAAATCAAATAGGAGTAAAGCTCACTGAAAGTTTAGCAATGTGGCCAGCAGCTGCAGTTTCAGGATATTATTTTGCCAATAAAGAAGCCAAATATTTTGGTTTAGGTAAAATTACAGATGATCAAGTTACAGATTATTCAGAAAGAAAAGGAATTACCAAAGAAAAAGCTAGAAAATGGTTGCATCCATCACTAGCACAAGAATAGTTTGAGACCTCACAGGTTTTAAAAACCTCAGAGGTATGTTAAAAGAGATTGTTGCATTTCATCAGCAATGACGTTAGCAAACAAGTTGCGTTAGCGATTGCAGTGGCATCCTTTTTAGCTGTCAGTTCGAGTGAATTTGTGAAGAATGAACAAATTTGTGTAGAGAACAAAAGTAAAAAGATAAAACGAAAAGCGCGACCTTTAGGTAACGCCCAAAAAAATAAAATAGTAACACAAAATAACCCATAACAATTTCCCTCCTCAGGAGGGACTAAGGGAGGCCTTATGAAAATTACAGATCACATAAAACAAGCAAACGGAAAAACATTATTTTCTTTCGAAATTATTCCACCAAAAAAAGGAAATAACATTCAAGATTTATACAACAATATAGATCCATTAATGGAGTTTAATCCGCCATTTATAGACGTTACAACTTCGAGAGAAGAGTATGTATATATTGATAAAGGCAATGGTTTGTTAGATCGAAAAATAACCAGAATGCGTCCTGGAACTGTGGGGATTTGTGCAGCAATAAAACATAAATATGATGTAGATACTGTGCCTCATGTTTTATGTGGAGGTTTTACAAAAGAGGAAACTGAGTATGTTTTGGTTGATTGCCATTATTTAGGAATTGAGAATGTAATGGCATTAAGAGGTGATGCTATGAGTCATCAGAAATATTTTGTTCCTAATGATGGAGGAAATCATTATGCAACTGATTTGGTAAAGCAAATTCAAAATTTGAATGAAGGAAAATATTTACACGATGCTGTAGAAACAAATAATTGTTCTGATTTTTGTATTGGAGTTGCTGGTTATCCAGAGAAACATTTAGAAGCCCCATCTTTACAAACAGATTTAAAACGTTTAAAGGAAAAGGTAGATGCTGGTGCAGATTATGTAGTTACACAAATGTTTTTTGATAATCAAAAATATTTTGCCTTTGTTGATGCAGCAAAAAAAGCAGGAATAAATGTGCCAATTATTCCAGGAATAAAACCAATTGCTGTAAAACGTCACTTGCAGTTATTGCCTCAAGTTTTTAGAATCGATTTACCAGAAACATTAATTTCTGAAGTAGAAAAGTGTAAAACAAACAAAGATGTTCGTCAAGTAGGCATTGAATTTGCAATTCAACAATCAAAAGAATTATTAGCAGCAGGTGTACCAGTTTTACACTATTATTCTATGGGTAAAAGTGATAATGTTCAGGCAATTGCTGCTGAGTTGTTTTAATCTACGTTTGTCATTCCTGCGAACGCAGGAATCTACTTTTTAAGTTTGTTTTAGAGTTGTAAGCATAAAAACAATTGATAGACAAATAGTAAAAAGCAATTTTTTTAAAGATTGAAAGTGAATAAAATGTTTACTTTTGTTTATATCAACTTAGAATAACAATTTAAAAAATATAACATGGCATTAGAAATAACAGACGCAAATTTTGATGAAGTAGTATTAAAATCAGACAAACCAGTATTAGTAGATTTTTGGGCTGCTTGGTGTGGACCTTGTAGAATGGTTGGACCAATTGTGGATGAAATTCACGCTGAATATGATGGTAAAGCTGTTGTAGGTAAGGTAGATGTGGATGCAAATCAAGAGTTTGCTGCTAAATATGGTGTACGTAATATACCAACTGTTTTAATCTTTAAAAATGGTGAAGTAGTAGATAAACAAGTAGGAGTTGCACCTAAAAATGTATATACAGGTAAAATAGATGCTGCTTTATAGTAGTATTAACATTTTATAATATCCATAAAGGTTTGGCTAACGTCAAACCTTTTTTTATTTTTATAACTCCAAACTTTTTGTATGAAATTATATTCATTAGTATTACTCTGTTGTATTCTCTTAACCTCTTGTAAAAAAGAAGATAATACTAAGCCTGAAGTAGAAGTAGGAATTTCATTAGAATTAGCACAGTATAGAAAACAACATGTTTCTGATGTTGTTTATAATTTACATTTTAAAATTCCTAAAGATCAAAAAGCACCAATTCCATCTCGTTTAGAACTTATTTTCAATCTAAGTTCATTAGAAAAACAACTTTTGTTAGATTTTAACGAAGAGTTATCCAAGTTAAGTTCTATAACTATTAATGGTAAAAAAGAGGCTTTTAATTTTCAAAATGAACATATTATTTTAAAAAATAAAACCCCATTAGTTTTGGGTAGTAATACCATTGAAATATTTTTTGATGCAGGAGAAAAATCTTTGAACAGAAATGAAGAGTTTTTATATACTTTATTAGTACCAGATAGAGCAAGCACTTTGTTTCCTTGTTTTGATCAGCCAGATTTAAAAGCGAAGTATAATTTACGAATAACAGCTCCAAAAGAATGGAAAGTCTTAGCAGGTACTTATGAAGAAAGTGCCCTAGAAATAGATGGTTTTGTAGAACATACTTTTACAACATCAGATTTAATGAGTACATATTTGTTTTCTTTTGTAGCTGGTAAGTTTACAGAAGAAACTAGAAATCCAGGTGCATTTGATATGCGTTTTTTGTATAGAGAAAATAATAAAGCGAAGATCGATGAAAGTGTTGATAAGGTTTTTAAGATTCATCAAAATTCTATTGATTTTTTAGAAAATTATACAAGTGTAAAATTTCCATTTCAAAAAATGGATTTTGCTGCAATTCCACCTTTTCAATATGGAGGGATGGAACATGTTGGAGCAATTCAATACAGGCAATCTTCTTTATTTTTAGATAAAAACGCAACTCAAACTCAAAAGTTAAAAAGAGCAAAGTTGATTGCGCATGAAACTTCGCACATGTGGTTTGGAGATTTAGTTACAATGCGTTGGTTTAATGATGTTTGGATGAAGGAAGTTTTTGCCAATTTTATGGCAGATAAAATTGTAAACCCAGTTTATCCAGATATAAACCACACACTAAGTTTTATGATGTCTCATTATCCTAGTGCGTATTCCGAAGATAGAACCAAAGGAACAAATCCTATTCGTCAAAATTTAGATAATTTAAAGAATGCTGGTTCTTTATATGGAAGAATTATTTATAATAAAGCTCCAATTATGATGCGTCAATTGGAGTATTTATTGGGTGAAGAAGTTTTTCAAGAAGGAGTTCAAGAATATATCAAAAGATACCAAAATTCTAATGCAGATTGGAGTGAATTGGTGTCAATTTTTGATCAAAAATCTGATGGTAATATTAAAAACTGGTCTGATATCTGGGTTAATTCTTCTGGAAGACCTCTTTTTTCTGAAGAAATTGAATACAATTCAAGAGGTAATGTCACTAAATTTATTATACATCAAAATGCTGAAGATGGCTCTGATAAAGTTTGGACACAATCTTTTAAAATACAATTAAGAGATGCTAGAGGTTTTGTGAAGAATATCAATATTAAAAATATGGGTAAATCTTTTGATATTACTTCTGCAACTAAAGGCTTTAAGCCAGGTCAAGTATTGTACAATACAAATGGATTTGGCTATGGAGTTTTTCCTATATATAAAGATGAACTTTATACCTATAAGGATATTAGAGACGAAGTTTCTAGAGGATATCAATTCATAAACTTATACGAGAATATGTTAATAGGAGAAATCGCTCCATTAGAAGTATATAAATTTTATTTAGAAGATTTAAGAATTGAAAAAAACGAGTTGGTTTTAAATTATATATGTAAGAGTTTAAATACTATTTTTTGGAAATTTTTAAACGAAAAGCAAAGAGAAGACTGGTTGCCAATAACTGAGAAAATTTTAAAAGATGCTTTGTCTCAAAATAAGCCTAAAAATATTAAAAAGAATATATATAATTTACTTTCTGAAGTAGGTTATAGTGCAAGTTCTCAAAGAACGTTATATGCATTGTGGAGTAAGAAAGGAGAAATTAAAAACCTCTTTTTAAATGAAAGTGATTATACAGATTTAGCTATGAAATTAGCAATTTATAAGCACCCTAAATCGAAAGAAATTTTAGAAGAACAACAAATAAGAATTTCAAATCCTGATAGATCAAAACGGTTTAGTTGGTTGTTACCATCATTAGCTCCAAAATCTATAGATAGAGATACTTTTATGCTTGCTCTTTTTGAAAAAGAAAACAGAGAAAACGAATCTTGGGTGCAAACAGCGTTAAATAACATACATCATCCTTTAAGGCAAACTTCAGCTTCTAAACATTTAAGGCCAATTTTAGCGAATTTAGAAGAAGTACAACTTACAGGTGATATATTTTTTCCTAAAGGATGGTTAGCATCATCATTTGGAAATTATGCTTCAATAGAAGCTAACGATATTGTGCAAGAATTTATATCTGAAAATCCAAATTATAATCCTGTTTTAATAAATAAATTATTACAAACAACTGATGATATTAAAAGAGCATTAAATATTAGAAAAAAAGAATGAGTTTATCTGAAGTAAAATCATCAGAAATAAAAAATTTAGACTTGTTGGCAAAGCAAGTGGTAGAAGGTTTTATTACAGGAATCCATAAAAGTCCATTTCATGGGTTTTCAGTAGAGTTTTCAGAACATAAACTGTATAACAAAGGTGAAAGTACACGTCATATAGATTGGAAATTATTCGCAAAAACAGAAAAACTATACACTAAAAAATACGAGGAAGAAACTAATTTAAGATGCCATATTATTATTGATAATTCAGCATCTATGCATTACCCTGTTGTAAATAAGGTATCACTTGATAATTTAAATAAGGTAGGCTTCTCTGCTATAGCAGCAGCTTCTTTAATGGAAATTTTAAAACGACAAAGAGATGCTGTTGGCTTAAGTATCTATTCTGATAGGTATGAGTACTATGCTCCTGAAAAAGGGAGTGAGCGTCACAGAAAAATGTTACTACATCAGTTAGAAAATTTACTAGTAACAAGTTCCAATGCATCTACAGAGACCTATCAGTATTTACACGAAATTGCTGAGAAAATTCATAGACGTTCATTAATTTTCTTATTCTCTGATATGTTTCAAACCACCAAAGAAAATGAAGTGCTGTTTGATGCCTTAAGGCATCTAAAATATAATAAACATGAAGTTGTGTTATTTCATACTTATGATGCAAAAACAGAAATCAATTTGAATTTTGATAATTCACCAAAGAAATTTGTAGATGTAGAAACGAATGAAGAAATAAACGTTTATGCAGAAAACATACAAGTTAAATATAAGGAATTAGCTTTGAGTTATTTTAAAAAATTAAAAAACAAGTGTTTGCAATATAAAATAGATTATGTACCAATAGATATTAACCAAGGATATTCAGATATTTTGACGGCTTATTTGTTACAAAGAAAAAAAAATAAATAATTTTTTAATTTCTGCTTGTAAATATAAAAATCTGTATTATATTTGCAACCGCTAAAAGCAACGGTCTGGTAGTTCAGCTGGTTAGAATACCTGCCTGTCACGCAGGGGGTCGCGGGTTCGAGTCCCGTCCAGACCGCTTAAAATTCCTTAACAATCTATTTATTAGAAAGTTAAGGGATTTTTGCTTTATATTTATATTTACTTTCTTAAAAAAAGAGTTCTTAACTAAATCTTTACCATTATAATATTAAAAATATGAACATTCAAAACGCACAGGAACAAGTAGATAATTGGATTAAAACGCATGGAGTTAGATATTTTAATGAGCTTACTAATATGGCACAATTAACTGAAGAAGTTGGTGAGGTTGCAAGAATCATAGCGAGACGTTATGGAGAGCAAAGTGAAAAAGAGTCTGATAAAAACAAAGATTTAGGAGAAGAATTAGCTGATGTTTTATTTGTTGTATTATGTTTAGCAAATCAAACAGGAATTGATTTACAAGACGCTTTCGAAAAGAAATTAGATATTAAAACCAAACGAGATCATAATCGTCATCATAATAATGACAAATTAAAATAATGAAATAATAGATTTCATAAATAAAATTTCATCAAAAAATATGAAAAAATATATAACTATAATCATTCTTTTTTTAGCTAATGCTATATCAGCTCAATGTGCTATGTGCAAGGCTGTAGTAGAAAATGGAGATGTGTCTATGGCAGAAGGTGTCAATAATGGTATTTCTTATTTGATGGTTTTTCCTTATGTATTAATAGGTGTTTTATTTTATGCTTTATATAGATATAGGAAGCAAACTAAAAATTAACATTTCAATAAGATTAAAATGATGTAACATATTTTACATTTAGTCGTCTTATAAGCACTACAAAAGAAATAGTTTTTCTTTTGCAGTACTTTAAAAGATAAATACCAATCAAAAATTAAACCGTTTTGAAAACTAAACTCATACTACTAGTAGCTTTTTTAACTTCTACAGCTACTTTTTCTCAAAAAAAATGGACTTTAAAAGAATGTGTAGATGAAGCTTTAAAAAAGAATATTTCTATTCAACAAAACAAATTAAGTCTAGAGCTGTCAAAAAAAGATGTTGAAATTGCTAAAGGAAATTTTTTACCAAACTTAAATGGTAATTTTAATAATTCGGGAAGTTTTGGGTTATCTACTGGTGGAGATAATACAAGAAGTTCAGCTGACAGATATAACTTATCTTTAGGATTAAATGGAGGAGGAATTATATTTAATGGTTTCAGAAATACAAATACTTTTAAACAAGCTCAATTAGGTATAGAGTCAAGTTTACTTGACTTAAAAAAGATAGAAAATGATGTTTCTTTATTTGTTGTTAATGGCTATTTAAATATTTTGTTTGCTAAAGAAAACCTAAATGCTGGAAGAGTTCAGTATGAAATTAGTAAAACACAAATTGAAGCTGCAGAAAGTAGATTTAATTCAGGTATAATTCCTAAAGGAGATTTGTTAAACACTCAAGCTACTGCTGCTACAAATTTACAAACTGTAATTACTCAGCAAAATGCATTAGATTTAGCATTGTTAAATTTAGCTCAATTGATTCAAGTTCCAGTGCAAGACTTTGATGTTGCCTCTATTGATGTTGGCACACCTTCAGCAAATTTATTTTATAAAAACTCATCATCTGTATATAATAAATCTTTAGAAAGGATGCCTGAAATTGAAAGAGCAAAATTAGCTATAGAAAATGCAAATTTAAATATTAAAATTTCTAAAGGAGCTTTTTTACCTACTTTGAGTTATTCTTTTGGAGCTAATACTTTTTATAATACAATTCTAGGGCAGCCAGAGGTTTTTACTGGCGTAAATTCAACAACTGGAAACCCTTTTGTAATTGATAATAGGTTTACTAATCAGCTTGATAATAATTTAGGTTATAATATTGGACTTTCTTTAAACGTGCCAATTTTTAATCGTTTTCAAACAAAAAATAGAGTAGCTCAATCAGAGATAAACAAACAAATATCTGAGACAAGATTAGAGAGCGAAAAGTTAACTTTAAAACAAACCATAGAACAATCCTTTCTTGATGTTAGAACTGCTTTAAAAAGTTATGAAGCTGCAAAAATTTCTTTAGAATCTCAAGAAGAAGCATTTAAAAATGCTCAAGAACGTTATAATTTTGGAGCAATGACACAATTCGATTTTGATCAAGTAAGAACTCGTTTGGTAAATGCTCAAGCTACATTAATTCGTTCTAAATACGATTATGTGTTTAAAACTAAAGTTTTGCAGTTTTATGCAGGTGATTTAGTTTTAGATTAGAAAATTGTAAAAAAATATTTAGCAAGCCTCACTTATTTTAGTGAGGTTTTCTTTTTGGTTTATATTTGCATAAAAAATAGATTTTGAGCATTATTTTAAATATTGAAACAGCTACTAAAAATTGCTCTGTTTGTATAGCTAAAAATGGAAATATTATTGCAATTAAAGAGTTGAATAATGGTAATTATTCTCATGCTGAAGTACTACATCCTTTTATTGTTGATATTCTAAGAGAGTCAAACTTAACCTCAAAAGAGATAGATGCTGTTGCAGTTAGTAAAGGTCCTGGTTCTTATACAGGATTAAGAATTGGCGTGTCTGCTGCTAAGGGGTTGTGTTTTGCCTTTGATAAACCCTTAATATCAATTGATACGTTGACATCTCTGTCTTATAGCATCTCTTTAGATAAAGGATTTATTATTCCAATGATTGATGCAAGAAGAATGGAAGTTTATGCTGCAATTTATGATGAAAATCATCAACAAATAAGAGAAATAAAAGCAGAAATTATAGATAAAAATTCCTATTCTGAATATTTAGAAAAAAGCAAAGTATACTTTCTAGGAGATGGATCTCAGAAGTGTAAAGAAATTATCAAACATAAAAATGCTGTATTTATTGATGATAAATTTCCGTCAGCAAAAGAAATGGCGCAATTATCTTTTGATAAGTATAAAAAAAGCGACATAGAAAATGTCGCTTATTTTGAGCCTTTTTATTTAAAAGATTTTGTTGTTATTCCTGAAAAGAAAAAGAAACCTATCTTTTAAGTATTACTCTGATTTATTAATATTCACTCTATGTGGATAAGGTATTTCAATACCAGCTTTATCTAGAGCAATTTTAGCGTTTTCTGTAATTTCAAAATATACATCCCAATAATGTGCTGTCTTACACCATGGTCTAACAGCAAAATTTACAGAACTATCAGCAAGTTCTAAAACAGTTACTCCAGGAGCTGGATCTTTTAATACTTTTGAATTAGAAGTTAACACATCCATTAAAACTTCTTTAGTCTTTTTGATATCTGCATCATAAGAAACTCCAATAACTAAATCTACACGTCTTGTTCCTTCTGTAGTATAATTTATTATAGTTCCATTTGATAAAGATCCATTTGGAATAATAATTTCTCGGTTAGACAATCCTGTAAGTTTAGTTGTAAAAATTTCAATTTCTTTTACAACTCCTATTTCTCCTTGTGCTTCAACTAAATCTCCTATTTTGATAGGTTTAAAAATCATTATTAAAACACCTCCAGCAAAGTTCGCTAAAGATCCTTGTAAAGCTAAACCAACAGCTAAACCAGCTGCAGCAATAATTGCGGCAAAAGAAGTGGTTTCTACTCCTAATTTAGAAATTACTACGATAAATAATAAAATCTTTAAACCCCATCCTATTAAACTTCCTAAAAATTTTTGTAAAGTAGTATCAATACCAGCTTTACCCATTAATTTTTTAGAAGTTTTAACAATAAATTTTATTGCCATTAAACCAATTATTAAAATAGCTAATGCCATTAAAATTTTTGGGGCGAATTCAATTAATAAAGCTTGAGCTTTTTCAATGTATTTTTCCATTTTTTTAATTATTTGTTATAGATTATGTTTAGCAAAAATAATGGAATTAATTCGTGATAAAAAAAAGAATAGATTAAAATAAAAATAAGATTATTCCTAAAAAAGCAGGTGTAGATTGAATGTATAAAATTCTAATTTTTTTAGTGGAATATGCTCCATAAACTCCAGCTACAAATACACATATTAAAAAAAATAAAGCAACATCAGTTTTATCAGATCCTATTGACCAAATTAAACCTGCTGCTAAAAATCCGTTATATAATCCTTGATTTGCTGCTAATACTTTTGTTTCTTCTGCAAATTTTTTGTCTTTTAATCCAAAGGTTTTTATTCCTTTTTTTGTGTTCCAAAGCACCATTTCTAGATATAAAATATATAGGTGTATAATAGCAACTATAGCTGTAATGATAATTTGTATATAATTCATTTTATTTTGAGGTTAAAAATTGATGTTTCATTTACTTATAAAGTAATTTCTCATTACTCTAAATTCCTTACTTTATATTTTTTTATGCTCGTAATTAGTGATTAATATATAGAAATTTTATTTTTAAACTTATTTTAATAGATTTCTTTTGAAATTATCATAATTTCTTAGTGTCATAATAATTATTATAACTTACGTAATATAAGTTATTTAGACTTTACAATGAGAATATTTAATTTTATTAAGGATTAAAAATTTGTTAAAAACAACCCCAATGTTAATTTAATGTTACCAAAATGTTGTTTAATTGTTAGTTTGTATGTATATTTGTAAAGGAAATGTTAACCTTAAAACATATATGATCATGAAAAATATTATCACAATTTTAATTCTCACACTAACAACTATAGGATATTCTCAAAATACACAACCAACTTTTGAAGCTGCAGGAGATTTAGTAAAAGCCACTTATTTTTATGAAGATGGATCTATTAAAACTCAAGGTTTTTTTAAAGATAAAAAGTTAACAGGTGAATGGGTTCGTTTTGACAAATCAGGAAATAAAGTTCAATTAGCTTATTACAATAATGGAAAAAAAGTAGGTAAATGGTTTATGTGGACTAAAGAAGCTTTAAAAGAAATTAATTACGAAAACAATGTAATTGCTTCTGTTAATGTTTGGAAACCAGAATCTAAAGTTGCTATTAATAACGATTAGTTATAACCTAATAAAGTATTTAAAACTCACTAGATAATTTTCTAGTGAGTTTTTTTATGCCCTTTGCTGTAAAACAATGGATAATTATCTTAATAAATCCTTAAAATAGACTTTATAAGTAAATTGTAATATACCTTTCCTTTTTAGTGGATAATAAATTAAAAGTACAATTATTGTGCTACTATTCTTCAGCTTTTATAATTTACATAATTTCATTTCATAAGTTTAAAGTTTACCTTTCTCATGCCATATAGATAGTACTTAGGTATTATCTTATCAAATCCATTCTTTTATTTCTTTTATAGAAGTAAGTGGAGGTTTTAAAGAAATCTTTTTATTAATATAGTTTAGGTGTGATTTGTATTAAATTTAGTATGGTAAGAATATTCTAAGATCTAATACTAGATTTAAATTTTTATACGTTATAATTTAGTTTGTTTAGAGTTCTTGTTATTCAAATAATAACCATAAAAAAACGTTTAGAAGTTCTCTAAACGTTTTTTATATGAAATATTATAAATCTATTACTCTACAATTAAAGTAAAAGGAATACTGTATTTAACTCCAACTGGTTTTCCTCTTTGTTTTCCAGGTTTCATTTTAGGTAATTTATTCATCACACTAACAACCTCACTTTTAATTTTTGGATGTGGAGCTCTTGCTTGAATATTAACAACATTACCATTTCTATCTATTTTAAAACCAATAAATACTCTTTTTTTACCAGGTGGTAAACCTAACTCATTTGGTAAATCAGCATTAAATTTTCTTGAAAAGTGTTTTTGAACCATTTTACTGAAACAATCTTTTAGTTGTTTCTTATTTCCTTTACAACCAGGAAAAACAGGAACATCTTCAATGATCATAAAACTTACATCTTCAATAACTTCTTCAACTTCTTCAATTTCTACAATTTCTTCTACGATAACTTCTTCAGATTCATCAGTTTCAGTAGATTCAATAACAGTTTCTTCAACTTCTTTTTCATCTTCTACAACTTCAATTTTTTCAGGAGCTGGTGGTGGTGGAGTTTTCGGTTTTACAGGTTCTATTCTTTCAGTAATAGGAATTTCTTCTTCCATTTCTGCATTCATATTTACTACAGCCAATTCTCCATAAATTTTGTCATATGTCTTTTGTTCTATGGCTACGTATGTAATAAATAAAGCTAAAACTAGCCCAATTAGCATAAAAGTTTTGCTGAAATTTTCTAAATTTGATTTGGGATTTTTCTTAATTTCCATTGTAAAGAGTTTTTATCGGTTGCTAATTTAATTAAATTATTGTGTTAATTATAATTTCTTTTCATTATTTAATCCAATTTTTTTTTCAAAAAAACATTGAATATCATTAATGCTAATAATACTCCTAACGAATTTGCAATAACATCGAGAAAATCTCCTGTTCTGTAAATTGTTAAGTTACTTTGTAGTAATTCAATTATTATGCCAAAAAGAATACATAAGATAACAATAAGGTATTTTTTTGTAGGTTTTCTATAAAAAGTAAACAGCCAAGCTATTGTTAAAGTAAAATACGCAAAGCTGTGATAGACTTTGTCAATGTTTTTTATTTTTATTCCTGTTTCAGGCATTTTTATTAAACTCAAACAGATAATCCCTATTGTAATACCAATTGATATAAGTAATAAATTACTCAGTAATAAGGCTTTTATACGCTTCAGCATCTAGTAAGTCTTCTATTTGTGAATTATCAGAAATGTTAATTTTTATCATCCATCCTTTATCATATGGATCTGTATTTACTAATTCAGGTTCGTCTTCTAGATTTTCATTAAATTCAATTACTTCACCAGTTAAAGGCATAAATAAATCAGAAACTGTTTTTACAGCTTCTACAGAACCAAAAACTTCTCCTTCTTCTACTACATCATCTAGAGTGTCAACATCTACATATACAATGTCTCCTAATTCACCTTGAGCAAAATCTGTAATTCCTACAGTTGCAATATTTTCCTCAATTTTAATCCATTCATGGTCTTTAGTGTATTTTAACTCAGCTGGAATATTCATTTTTAAATTTAATTTATAGTTTTTATATATTTTTTTAATTTCCTCCTAGATTGTATACTATATTTATACCACCATTAATAGCCTGTCTTGGAAAAGTAGTAGAAATAGCATATTTAGATGTTTGGTGGTTGTAATAAAAAGATGCTGTTAAATTACGACTCAATGTATAATCTGCTGTAAATTTAATAGAAAATAATCGTTGACCACCACTTATTTGATTATTGTCTTCATCTACATATCTAATTTGTGTTAAATTGTCTCTCAAAGATACATCAGCTCTTAGATTAATATCACCTTTTAAAGTTGTTTTTTTACCAGTAAAACGTGTATTCATTTTTACATCTTTAAAAACATAACCTACTCCAACAATATATTCAGTACCATCAATATCAGTTAAAGTACTATTGTTAAAATTCATTGTTAAGGTTCTGTCCATTTTTACTTCTCCTCTAAATGAAAAAGAATTTCTCATTTTCATATCTACTTTGATTAATGGAGAAAATTCATCAACTAAAGTAGCACTTGCAATTAATCTTTGTGGCTCAAAACTACCAGAATTAGTATTAATAATATTTTGACCTTCTTTGTAGGCTAAATTATTGGTAAAATTAGAAATTGTATATGATGATCTATATCCATGAGAAACTACAAATGAACTGAAATTCTTTTTAAACCATTTCATTTTCATAAAACCATTATAACGTAAAGTCCAGTTAGGAATAGGAATATCTCTAAATAAACTAGTACTAACTTTTTCTGGATTTTTGCCTGAATAAGCAGCCATAAAAGCAGGTAGTAAAACTTGTTGGCTATTTTCTCCAAAAGCTGTTGGGTTTAAAGTTGGATTTTCAGTTGCCAATCTATTTGCAATTGTAGTCCTATAGTCTTTCATTTTCTGAAACAATACATCTCCACTTGTAAATGCTGTTCCAAACATAGAATGACTTGTACTGAAATTACCGGTTTCAAAAGTATCTATTCCAAAATCAATAGCTCCATTGGCAGTTCCATCTTCTACAACATCTAATTGTTGTGATATATCTCTTGTTTGTATTTTATTTCCTCTTACATCAATACTTAAGTCTTTTATAGGTTTTAATGTAAACGTATAATCTAGTTTGTTATAATGTGTTCTGCTGTACGATTTGTTGTAATATGTACTTTCATCTATATCAGGAGTACTTAAATCATCAGTTAGTGCTCTTGGATTTACCAACCAA
Organism: Polaribacter sp.; assembly: GCA_965656305.1. GTDB lineage: Bacteria > Bacteroidota > Bacteroidia > Flavobacteriales > Flavobacteriaceae > Polaribacter. The sequence goes on from CBFHKA010000019.1 coordinate 162,440, forward strand.
CCATTGGTAAGTGCTTTGTTTCTAATATCTACTTGACTACCAAAAGCAAAGGCAGTTGGAGAGCCTCCTAGAAAACCAATTCCATTATCATAACCTTGTAAATATTGTCCATTATTTTCTGAATAACTTATTTTACCTTGTTTTACAGAAGTCAATAAATCCCAAGTAATTTTTAAAATTTTCTTTCCAGTGGATAATGTTTTCTTAGGTCTTATGTTTCTAACATTTTGACCTTTTGCATTTTTACGTTGCGATTTTGTAAGTAGTAATTTTTCAAAACCAATGCTTTTGTAAATCTTATCGAAAGAAAAAGTAGTATTGATGTTATGCGTATTTGCATTTTGAATAACCTCTCCAATTTGTGCTGCAATTTCTTGGTCTTGGGAAGAAACTTGCCAATCAAAATCTGCAGTATATGCATAATCTGCTTTTATAAACTTTAAGAAAGGAAATTTATCTAAAGGTAATTGATAAGTTCCATTTAATTTTTGATGATATTGATTAGGTCTTCCTGTATTAAAGAAGTTATCAAAAATTTGTAATTCTTCTCCACTTCCAAAAGCATCATATATGTAATTGTTAGTTGCATTAAAATTAAGTTGTAATGATTTTGTTAAATCGAAACCAATTGTATAGTCCCAATCGAATAAAAATCTACGTTGTTTTAATTCTGGTTGTGCAGATAAACCTTGTACTAAATTTCTTGATTGTTGTTCGTTATAACTTCTGTTAATTCTAGAATTAATAGCTAGAGTAGAAGGGATTGGGTTAAAATTAAAGTCTTTTAAAAATTTCCAATATTTACCTATGAATAATGAATCATATTTTTTGAAAGGCTCTATAGGTTTTGAATTAAAATTAAAATTATATGCAGCAGAAGCCATTACATTTTCATTAATAGACTTTTGAATGTTATAATTTTTATGAAATTCTTTATTATGAGAATAAGAAACTGCTAAATTTTCTACGTCATAAAACCTTGGTTTTTTTGTAGTATTTGGATTTCTATTCTTTTTGACGTTTATAAAACTAATGCTAGTTCTTTTTGTATAATCTTGTGAGTTGTTAATGTTTTCTAAAGCTTTATCTCTTTCTGTACTCTGAGGTTGGTTTTCTAGAAAACTTTTAGCATCTGCAAATTCTACATCTTGATATTGAGGGTCGAACTTAGGGTCAATAAATCGTTCTCCAATACTATAACTCATAGGTATTTGAAGTCCCCATTTTTTTGGAGTTAATAATTTATCTAAACTAACTGTTGTAGCTACATCATATTGTTTGGTTTCATCTAAAGTTCTTTGGTTTACTCTATCTTCTACATTTCCAAAACCGATAGTTTGCATACTTCCTGAAAGAGAAACATTGGCAACATCTGCAAAATTAGCATCTGCATTTACAACTGCAGCCCAACCAGCTTTATTATCAAAACCAGATGAACGTAATTCGTTAAACCAAACCTCACCACTTTTGTTAGAATTTGTATTGTTTTTTAATCCTAAAGTAATGGTTCTTAATTGAGCTAATGTTGGATTACCCTTTACTCGAATTCTATAAGCAGCAGCTTCACCTGGAACTATAGCTGGATAAATGTCATTTGGCAATAGGTTAGGTAAACCATCTCTTTCTACTTTTAGTTTTCCAAAAGTTTCTAAAAGTGCATCTAGATTATTGGCTTCTGGCCAAATGTCTAGGGCAGATGTTCCATTTCCAGATACTTTTAGTGGAACTTCTATTTGATAAAAGTTATCATTTAAATCTGTTCCCAATCTAATTACTGCAGAAAATTCATCATCTTGAAGAGGAGCTTCTCCACTAACTTCTCCCAAGTGCATAAACATTTGTAAATTTTTGAATCGTCTTAAATCTACACTAATGTTTTTATAAATGGCTCTGGTTTTATTTGGTTCTAAACCAAGAACTTTTAAAGTAACAGATTGTTCATTTTGTAATTGAACAGTAGTGGTACCTTGTAGACGCTCACGTTCAATTCCTGGAGGCTGAATATAACTTCCATTATTTTGTTCGATACTTACTACACCAACTTCAAAACCTTCTAATTCTGATTGATTTAATTCTCTGTCAGGATCTATATTTGGGTCTATTGTTCTTGTATAACGTCTCCAATCTCCTCGAACTAAATCTAATTCTCCAAATCGAACTACAACTGGCATTTTAAAGTTGGTTAAATACATTCTTACAAAACGAATACTATTAAAATCTGTAATTCCATTTACAGGAGTTCCATTTCTAACTGGTACTCTAAACTGATACCATTTTGTTTGTTGTGTATTTCCGTTTTCTAAAGTTACAGAAGTAGTTTTTTCATCAACTATAAAATTCTTACCTTTTTGTAAATCATTTTTATTCATCGAGATTCGATATTCAAAATAACTCTCAACAGTGTTCATAGTTTGGTCTCTGTTGATGTCTTCTACATCAGGATAAGTTGTAGAAGAAGTAGGAAAGGATTCTGGTGATTGATTTAAAGTAGGTGAATTACCTTGTGTATTATTGAAATCTTTATACCTTTTAATGATTGATGCATTGATAGCATCTAAATTTCCACCTCTAAAAAACTGAAAATCATCTGCAGCAGGATCTTCTAAACTTTTAAATTTTTGATCAATTTTTAATAAGGTTTGTTCTTCTGAGTTGTTTAAACCATCAAAACCAACATCCTGATTTGTTCTAGCTCCATCTTCTTCACTAAAAGCATATATAATTGAAGGATTTCTAGGTACATAACCCCATTGTAATTCTGCAGGGTTTGTATTAGGAATTGAAGATTGTTTTACATTAGTTCCAATAATTTTAGCCCCATCTTCAGGTAATCCATTTTCAAACATTTTAAGGTTATCTTTTACAATATCTTCAGAAATATTACCCAAATTGATATATAAATCTCCAACTTGATTAGCTAAATTAGCAGGGTTTACACCTTGTGGTAATCCCTCTTCTTCTGTTATTGAATAATTATCATAAGGATCCATGATCCAAAACTGAATAAACTCTACATTGGCTTGATCAAAGTTGTTGGTGTTTAATGGACGCATAATTCCACCCCAATTTGTTTCAGGATTTGGTAATTTTAATTCTCCATTAACATCATTTGCAGCTGGATTAAAATTATAAGAACCTCTTTCTTGTGGGAAATAGGCTAAATCTAAGGTTCTTAAAAGTGTATTTTGAGTGATGTCAAATTGTTGATTTGGAAATAATTCATTAAAATTTATTTGCCTTGTTTCTGCTCTGGATAATTCGTCTGCTGTTATACTAGCAGGAGTTTCTCCCAATCCATAAAAAATTTGATCAATACTATACCAAGCTAATTTTCCTCTTTTAAAGTTGTAACTTAAATCACTATTTCCACCATTAAAACGATCATTTGCAATATTGTTAGGTGTACTTGCTTCATACCAATCTAAGGCAGATAACAAACTTATAGGTATTTGAGACGCTTCAAAATCATCGATATAAGAAGTAGCAGCACCTGCAACATCAATTCCACTTGGTGTACCAGGTAATAAATATGCCATATCTGCTCTAACAGCTAAATTAGAAGGGACATCTGTATCTACAAAGGGTAATTTATTAGCTAGTTTTGTAAAGTAAGGTACTTCTGTAGAATAATCAATATTAACACCAAACATAGTGTTATCTATTGGTTCTGCTCCAAAATTTACTTTGGGTGTTAATGGCCTTTCATTTACATTTAAAACTGTAGCACCAACAACTAAATCGTCAGAGAATTTGTGTTCAATATCAACCCCCATAAAGGTTTTTCGTTGTTGATTAAAAACAGCATTATTTTCTGTTGAAACATTAATTGGTGTTCCTGAAGCTCGTAAACCTGGATCTATGATTTGTACTCTACCAAGTTGATAATCGACTACATAATCTACACCTTCTACTAATTGTCTTCCACCTGCAGTAACTCTTACAGAACCTCTAGGAACGTTAAAAGCTCCAATAGGAATTCCACCTGCACTTTCTGATTTGAAATATCCTTTTAGGAAATATTTGTCTTTATTTTGAAAGTTGTTTTTAATGTTGATTTTTGTATTCAAATACAATTCTTTGAAGATGAATCTTTCATCAATATTTTCATCTAAACCAACATCACTTGGGTTGCTAGTATTTAAAACTAAGTCATTTCCAAAAGGTTCTGGTTCAGGAAAAATAACATATCCATTTTGAGAGTTTACTGTAATTCCTTCTACATAATCAAAGAAACCATCTGCATTTCTATATTGACTTTGGTCTAATTGATCTAATTTAAAAACTTGAATTAGAGGTAAATTAGGAATATTTGGAGTACTTGCATTTTGTAAAACATTTGAAGCGATACCAGTTTCGTCATCTCTATATTGGATTTCGAAACGAAAACCATCTTGTGTCAAAGGAAAAGCACCTAAAGCATACACGTTTTTCATCATCAATCTCCAAGTAGGAAAAGATTCTTCATTCCCAGTTGTAGCGTTTTCACGTTTTGTCTGTAGAATTTCAGAACGTAAAAGTTTTACAGCTAAGTTTTGTGGAGCTTGAACTCCATCATTAGAAAATTCTCCAACTTTAAAAGATTTCTCAGCAGTTCCATTTACAGATCCTGCAACTGTATATTCATAGGCAACAGCTAAAACTTCACCATCATTTAATCTTCTGTTTAAAGAAATATATCCTAATTGTGAATTTAGTCGATATTCATTTGCATCTAATTTTCTTGCATTTTCAAGGATAGAATAATCTGTTCCTTGTTGCATTTCAAATGTACCTCCATTAATACCTAATGCATTATCAACATTTGAAACGTCTCTAATATTAGCTAAAACTGTTGGTGTATAGATGTTATTTGCATTATTTTGAGGTAAATATAATTGTTGTCCTCCAGCATTTATACTTATTGGAGTAGAGGAGTTTGAAACTTTACCTGAATCAGAAACTAAGTTGCTATAAAAATCATTGTCAGCAACAGGATTGTCTGTTTCACCTAAATCAGCAAAAGCAACAATACTTCTAAAATCTTCAGTAGTAGCATTTCTATTGGTAATCCAAACTTCGATTCTAGTAATATTTACCTGACTACTAACTAAAGGATATTGTTTTAGAGAATTTGCGTAATTATCTATAAAAAACTGAGATAAGAAAAAGTGTCTGTCATTATCATAATCTGTAGTTCTTAATTCAAATTCTTCTATAGAAGCGCCAGCTTCTGCAACAACAGTTTTGCTCTCTGAGTTTTGTTGAGAAAAAACTCCAGTTACAGTTGTATTACCAAATTGTAATTTTGCTTTTACACCAAATAAACTTTGAGCACCATTGATTAAGGAGTTTTTTATAGGCATTGCAACATTACCAGCTTCAATTCCTTGTAGAATATCATCTTCTGTTGGAGTATAATCGATTTTAACTAAATTTTGAAAATCGAAAGTAGATTGTGTATCGTAATTTGCAGTAAATTCTAATCGTTCTCCAACTTTAGCACGAATACTTGCATTAATTTGTTGATCAAAGTCGAATGTAAGATTACTTCTGTTTTCTTCAGAAATTTGTGGGTTTTCTGTATTTTGATAGATAAAACCTAACTTTAAATTTAGGTTTCCTGTAGGTGTTACTTTAACAGTATTACCTCCAAAAATAGACTCAAAAAACTTACTATTTACATAATAAGTTGGTAATAAGTCTTTTTGTGCAGCTGCAGAACCTTTTTTCTTACTGTTTGTTGCGCTTACTTTATCTTTAAAATATTGCAACATATCTCGTTTTAAACGATATTGAGCATATTCTTTTTGTGTAAGAAAAATAGGAGTTTTGGTGTAGTAATCTCCAATTTTTTCTATGATAACATATCTGTTTAGGGCCTTGTCAAAAATGATTTCTTTTTGAGCTAAATCATCTAAAAATAGACCTCCTTTTTGAGTGTTATTAAAATTGTACCTTAATTTTAGAGTGTCTTTTTTTACAGCTGTAGAATCTTTACTTTTATTAGTTTGAGCATGTAAAGATAAATTTACTAAAAAAGTAAAAAGGACTAATGCAATTATATTTTTTGATAATCTAATCAATTGACTATAAGTTTTTTAAAGATAGTTTTATGATTTTTTCTACTGTAGCGTCTGGATTTTCTTTTAAAACAGCGTTCACAACTTTATCAGATTGTTTTCTGTTGAAACCTAAAACTTCTAATGCAGATAACGCTTCATCTTTATTAGTATTGCTTTTTGAAACAGAAACTTCATCGATATCAAAAGTTTTAAGGATTTTATCTTTTAAATCTACAATAACTCTTTGCGCAGTTTTAGCGCCAATCCCTTTTACAGATTGAATTAAAACTACATTTTCTGATGCAATTGCGTTTTGTATTTCTTCTGATGTCATAGAAGAACACATTGTTCTTGCAATACTTGGACCAACTCCAGAAACAGAAATTAATAATTTAAAAACTTCTCTTTCAGTTTTATTGATAAAGCCAAAGAGGGTATGAGCATCTTCCCTAATTGATAAATGTGTATACAAAACTACATTTTCATCAGCAGGTAAACTAGAAAAAGTGTTTAAGGAAATGTGTAATAGATAACCAACACCATTGCAATCTACAACAACTTCTGTTGGTTTTTTCTCAACTAATCTTCCTCTAACTTGTGTAATCATCTATTGTTTTTCTAGGCTCTAAAGTACTATTTTTTATTCTTTTCTTTTTGTTGTGCATCTACGCAAGCTAAAGCTGCCATATTTACCATTTCATCTACACTAGAATCTAACTGTAAAACATGTACAGCTTTACTTAAACCTAAAATGACAGGGCCAATAGATTCAGCACCTTCCACTTGTTTTAGTAATTTATAGGTAATGTTTGCTGATTCTAAATTTGGGAAAATTAATACATTAACTTTCTTACCATTCAATTTAGAAAAAGGAAATTCTTTAGCCAACATTTCTGGATTTAAAGCAAAATCAGCTTGAATTTCTCCATCTACAACTGTATCAGGAAAATGACGATGCATATAAGATACAGCTTCTTTAATTTTTTTAGAGGTTTCTGTTCTAATAGATCCAAAATTTGAAAAAGATAACATTGCAATATTTGGTTTCATACCAAACATCTTCACTAAACTAGAAGTCATTTGTGTTATTTTTACCAAATCTTTAGCAGTAGGGTTCATATTAATAGTTGTATCCGCTAAAAATATAGGTCCCTGTTTTGTTAACATAAGATTACAGGCAGCAATCTTAGTGGTTCCTTTGTCTTTTTCTATCAATTCTAATATCGGTCTAACTACAGTTGGATAAGGTCTTGAGTATCCTGTTACTAGAGCATCTGCCTCATTTTCATTGACCATCATTGCAGCAAAATAATTACGCTCTCGCATTAATTTTTTTGCTTCATTTAATGTTCTTCCTTTACGTTGTCTTGTTTTCCAATATACTTCTCCAAAACGATTTCTTCGATCTTTTTCCTCGTCTGTTTTAGGGTCTAGAATTGGTACATCACCAGTGAAACCAATTTCTTCTTTTAAGTCGAGAATCAAATCTTTTCTTCCTAATAAAATTGGGTTTCCAAGTTTTTCTTCAAATACTCTTTGAGCAGCTTTTAAAACATCTAAACAGTCTGCTTCTGCAAAAACAATTCGTTTACGATCACTTTTGGCTCTATTGTGAATTAGTCTAATTTCTTTACTTCCAGATCCAGAACGCTCCATTAGCTGTTCTCGGTAGGCATCCCAATCAGAAATTGGTTGAAGTGCAACACCAGAATCCATAGCAGCTTTTGCAATTGCTGGTGGAATCTCGTAAATTAATCTTGGATCAAATGGTTTAGGAATAATATATTCTTCACCAAAAGCTAAGCTTACTTCATCATATACAATATTTACTTGCTCAGGAACTGTTTTTTTAGCCAAATCAGCTAAAGCGTGCACAGCAGCCATTTTCATTTCTTCATTAATCTTGGTTGCTCTAACATCTAAAGCACCTCTGAAAATAAAAGGAAATCCAAGTACATTGTTAACTTGGTTAGGATGATCAGATCTACCAGTAGCCATAATAATGTCTTTTCTAGTAGCTACTGCTAAGTCATAATTTATTTCTGGTGTAGGATTTGCCATAGCAAAAACTATAGGTTTTTTTGCCATAGACAAAAGCATTTCAGGGGTTACAACGTCTCCCATAGATAATCCTATAAAAACATCTGCGTTTTGCATTGCCTCTTCAAGTGTATTTACGTCTTGTATAGTTGCAAATTCTGCTTTTTGAGGAGTTAAGTTGTCTCTACCTTGTCTAATAACTCCTTTGCTATCACACATTACAACATTTTCTCTTTTAGCTCCTAGTTTTAGGTATAATCGTGTACAAGAAATAGCAGCAGCTCCTGCACCATTAACAACAATTTTTACTTTAGAAATGTCTTTCTTTGTAATTTCTATTGCATTTTTTAAAGCAGCAGCAGAAATAATAGCAGTTCCATGCTGATCATCATGCATGACAGGAATGTCTAGTTCTTCTTTTAACCTTCTTTCTATTTCAAAAGCTTCTGGTGCTTTTATGTCTTCTAAATTGATTCCTCCAAATGTAGGAGCAATAGCTTTTACAGTATCTATAAATCGATCAACATCTGTTGTATCTACTTCAATGTCAAAAACATCAATATCTGCAAAAATTTTAAAAAGTAAACCTTTCCCTTCCATTACTGGTTTAGATGCTTCAGGACCAATATCTCCTAAACCTAAAACTGCAGTTCCATTTGAAATTACAGCTACTAAATTCCCTTTAGAAGTGTATTTATAAACATTATTTTTATCTTTTGCTATTTCTAGGCAAGGTTCTGCTACTCCTGGAGAGTAGGCCAATGCCAAATCATGTTGAGTTGCATACTTTTTTGTAGGAACAACTGCTATTTTTCCAGGTTTTGGTTTTGCGTGATACAATAAAGCCTCATGTCTTTTTCTAGAATCGCTCATACTTTCTTTTTGAGTTTTTATGTAGTTCACAAATATAGGGTTTTCAGATAAAGAGCAAAGTAATTTTTAATCTTTATAGGTGTAGAATATTTCATTAAATAATAATTGTTTTTTTTAAAAATCGAAGTCAAAACATAACTTTTGGTACTATTATTGTATCGTGTAAATTAAGAAATAATTATACCTTGTTTAACAAAATTTAGAGTTTTTCTTGTAACAGAAACTTTAAGTTTGCGTCTATATTACAAAACCAACCTTATGAAAAAAGCTGCTTTACTGCTTTTGTTATGTATATCATCAATAACTATAGCTAAAGTAAAAGGAAAAATCACTAATGTTAAAAATGAACCACTCTCGTTTGTAAGTGTTTATCTAGATAAAACTGTAACAGGGACTACTTCTAATGATAATGGTGATTATGTTTTAGAAATCAATAAAACAGGTAATTATACAATCGTTTTTCAATTTTTAGGTTATAAAACACTAAAAAAAGAGATAGTTATTAGTGATTTACCTTTTGAATTAAATGTTGTTTTAGAGGAAGAAAACGTTCAGCTTGCAGAAATTTCTATTTCCACAAAAGATAATCCTGCAAATAGAATTATTAGAAATGTAATTGCTAGCAAAGACAAGAATACTGATAAATTCTCCAATTATACTGCCAAGTTTTATTCAAGAGGTTTGTATCGAATTAAAGATGCTCCAGAAAAATTTTTAGGACAAAGTATGGGAGATTTTGGTGGTGGTTTAGATTCTACTAGAAGTGGAATTGTTTATTTGTCTGAAACGTATTCTAATATCGCTTTTCAGAAAAAACCAAAGAAATTTAAGGAGAAGATTGTCGCGTCTAAAGTAAGTGGAATGGATAATGGTGTAAGCTTTAATAGGGCTGAAGATTCTAAGGTAGATTTGTATGCAAATAGTGTGTCGATTTTTAATGATTTAGTATCGCCTATTTCTGTAAATGCTTTCAATTATTACAATTATAAGCTAGAAGGAACTTTTTATGATAAGAATGGAAAACTAATAAATAAGATTAAAATATTACCAAAACGTAATAATGATCGAGTTTTTGAAGGTTCTATTTATATAGTAGAAGACGATTGGGCTTTATATGGTTCTGATTTAACAACTACTGGAGTGCAGATTAATATACCTTTTATTAATTCTCTGGCATTAAAACAAAGCTTTAATTATTCTGATAAAATTAATGGTTGGGTTATTATCAGTCAAACATTAGACTTTGATATTAAATTTTTAGTTTTTAAACCTAAAGGAAGGTTTTCTAGTGTTTATTCTGATTACAATTTTAAACCTAATTTTAATGAAAAGACATTTACAAACGAGGTTTTGACTTTTGAAAAGGAAGCTACAGAAAAAGATTCTGTGTATTGGAATGCCTTGAGACCTGTACCTTTAACTTCAGAAGAAGTAAAAGATTATAAAATTAAAGACAGTATTAAGGTGGTTCGTAAATCTAAAAAATATTTAGATTCTGTAAATAAAAAGCAAAACAAGTTAAATTTATTATCTCCTATCACTGGTTATACCTATCGAAATTCTTACGAAAAATGGGGCTTGTCTTTTGATGGTTTTATAGAGAATCTAAGTTTTAATACTGTTCAAGGTTTTCATACATCATTAGGAGTTGATTATTATAAAAGATTAAATAATAAAGGAAAGTGGTGGGCAGCTGGTATTGATGTAGATTATGGGTTTTCTGACAAAAGAGCGAGGCCTACTTTTTATTTTAGTAAAAAATGGAACAATATTTCCAGACCAAAAATGTATGTTACTGGTGGTGTTGCAACTGCACAATTTAATAGAAGAAACCCTATTAAAAAACTTGATAATTTAATTCGTTCTTTAACGAGAAGGTTAAACTATATGAAAATATACGAAAAAGAATTTGCAAGAATTGGGTATTCTGAAGAAATAAAGAATGGTATTTATTTTTCATCTTCATTAGAATATGCAAATAGAAAACCACTGTTTAATACTACAAATTATTCTTTTGCCAAACAAAGTAAAAACGATCCTTACACTTCTAACAATCCATTAGAGCCCAATAATTTTACAAGTTCGGTTTTTACAGAACATAAAATAGCTACATTAAATGTTGGAACAACTTTTGTTTTTGGACAAAAATACTTGTCTTATCCTGATCGAAAATTTAATTTAGAAGATAGTAAATTTCCGACTTTAAGTGTTAATTATAGAAAGACGTTTGCTGCTGATAATTCTGAATTTAATGCAGATTTATTTACGGCCAGTATCAAACAAAATATAAATATGGGTAATAGTGGTAAGTTCTTTTATTATGTAAGAGCAGGTGCTTTTTTAAAGCAAAAGAATATTGCTTTTATGGACAATCTGCAAGTAAAAGGTAATCAGATGTTTGTTGTAACAGACAGTAACCGAAAAAATAATTTTGGGCTATTAGATTATTATCGTTTTTTTACAAATGATAAATATGCAGAAGGACATATAGAACATAATTTTAAAGGATCTATTTTAGGTAAAATTCCATTACTTAATAAATTAAACTTGCACTTAAGAGCAGGAGCAAAAACGATGTTTATGGCAGCTACTAAACCACATTCAGAAGTATCTTTAGGTTTGGAGAATATCGGTTTTGGAAAATGGCGTTTTTTAAGGGTTGATTATATTCAATCTTTTCATGGAGGTGGAGAAAAAATTGGTTTTTTACTTGGTTTAGATTTGTCTTTTTAATTTATAAACTTACTTTATCTTTGTGAAGATGAAAATAAAAACACTTTTTTTTGGAATAACAACAGATTTAGTGAATGCTTCAGAGTTGCAAATTGAGGTTGATGAAAATGCATCAATAGCTAATTTTAAATCTATTTTAAAAAATAATTATCCAACTTTAGAAAAAATTGATTCTTACGCAATTGCTGTAAATGAAGAATATGCAGATAACGAAACAGTTTTAAAAGAAAGTGATGTGGTTGCAGTAATTCCGCCAGTAAGTGGTGGTTAAAAATATTTTCTAAATAAAAAATTTGTGAATCTCTGTTGTTGGCTTTGTGAAGCTCAGTGAAATAATTTTTACTTCACGCTTTCGTATTTTTATTAGATAATATTTATCTCAAATACTTTTTGTCCACATAAAAAGTACCAAAAGGTATTACAGCGCAAATTAACACAATGCCTAAAGTTTTGTTATTCCAGTTCATTTCCTTTTTTATCACAACAGCTAAAACAATATACAGCATAAAAAGAATTCCATGAGGCATTCCTAGTATTTTTACATAAGAAGCATCTCCTTGTAAATATTTAATAGGTGTAGCTATAAATAATAAAAGTAAGTAAGAAACTCCTTCTAAAAAACTGATAATTCTAAAGATATTTTTCATCCTATTATTTTAAAGAAAATTATTGTGCAAAGATACATGATGAATTATTACTTTTGCCTTATGTACTGAATTAGTTTCAGTATCTTATAAAATGATTAGAAGAACTTCAATAAAAATAACATCAGAAAAATTAAACTTACAAGAATGTTATCATTTTGTAGAAGATGATATTTGTGGAGGAATTTCAGCTTTTATAGGTACAGTAAGAAATGATACGCAAGGAAAAGAAGTTATACAACTTGATTTTTCTACCTATAAACCTATGGCAATTAAGGAAATGCAAAAAATTGCTGATTTAGCTTTAGAAAAATTTGATATTTATAAAATTGCAATTCATCATGCAGAAGGTATGTTGCAAATAGGAGAAATACCTGTAATCATTACAACTTCGTCTAAGCATAGAAAGGCTGCTTTTTTAGCTTGTGAATATGCTATTGATACTCTAAAAGAAACTGTTCCTATTTGGAAAAAAGAACACTTTGCAGATGGAGAAGTTTGGGTGAATGCGCATCCGTAAACTAGACACTAGACACTAGACACTAGACACTAGATGCTAATGACTAAAGTCTAGTAATTTTCTTACTTTGCAACCATAAATAAAATTGTAACCCAAATAAAATAGCACCCGCTAATAAATGTATGGCTTGTGTTCCTAAAGGGAATTCTGCATAATACATTAATATTCCAGTAATTGTTTCTAAAAAGAGTAAGAAAACAATCCAGTTTACTAATTTGAATCCTAGTTTTTTAATTTGGTTGATGTAAAACATTCCTAAATTCACTAATAAAATAGCAATCGTAAAAGATCTATGAAAGTAAAATTTAAAACTTGGGTTCATCAAACTGAAATTTTTGTTTTCGAATCCAAATTGTTTTACCTGTTCATCAATAAATTGACGAACTTGAGTTCCCATTGCAATTTGTATTAAAGAAAATATTACTGAAATGATTAGTAATCTATTGAATAATGAGTTGTAATTGTATGTTTTTTTATCAGAAATGATGAAATTTAAATTCAATAATAATGCAATAATAATTAAACCAACTACCATATGAATGGTGATAATAGTTGGAGTTAAGTTGGTGTCAACTACAGTTTTTCCAAGCCAAGCTTCAAAAAGCATTAAAAAGAATGCACCAAAAGCTAAATATGTAATCGCTTTGTTTTCTTTCCAAAATTTGGTTGAAGCATAAATCAAAAATAAAAATACAAATCCAGCTAAAACAGAAACTAATCTATTAATGTATTCAGTCCAAGTATGGTATTTGTTGAATTTATTGTAATCATGCTTGGTGTATTTAGACCAGTTATTCGAAATAAATTCAGAAGTGGTTGTTAAATCTTTCTCTGCAACAAATAAAGTTTCATCTTTAATAATGATAAAACCTTCTTTGTATTCAGTATTAGGTTTCCATGTAATTTGTTCTTCCGAAGTTGGAGGGATATAATACCCAAAACATTTTGGCCAATCAGGACATCCCATTCCAGATCCTGTCATTCTAACCACAGAACCTGCCAGGAAAATTAAATAAACAGAAATAATTGAAATCTGAACAATTTTAGGAAATTTACTTTTCATTAGAATAAAGGTTTTTGCAAAAATAAGGCAAAAAAAAGTCGCTTAAAATAATTTAAGCAACTTGTTCTTATGTAAAAAAAATCTAAATAATATTTTAAAAATTAAGGCATAAAAAAACCCAGTAATTCAACATTATTGGGTTTTGTAAAAAATTTAAGAATATAATTAGATAACTCTAACGTCTACTGCATTTAAACCTTTTCTACCTTCCTTCAGGTCAAACTCTACTGCATCACCTTCTCTAATTTCGTCAATTAAACCTGATACGTGTACAAAATACTCTGTTTTTGAACCGTCTTCAATTACAAATCCAAATCCTTTAGATTCGTTGAAGAATTTTACTGTTCCGTTTTTCACTTTGATATATAATAAATGTTAATAAAGTACAAAGATACGTATATATCCGCTCTTTTTAGCAAAAGTTGACTTTTTAACAGTTTTGTTTAACGTTTTTTTTATTAACTGAATTTTAAAAATCAGCAAAGCAATACATTTTTTTAAAGGATTGTGGTTTTTTAAAATGCATTTTAAGAATGTCAGTATAAATAAAGGGTGTAGCGTTTTTGTAGTTGTAATACATTGATATTCAATTTATTAAAAATGTATTTTTTTAGCGTAAATATTGCGTTATTCGTATTTTTGTTAAAAACTTCAGGGGTTTTGTGAATAAGTAGGGCTTTCTTTTTTTATTAAAAAAACCAATCTTTGTAGAAGTCGTTCTTAACGATTAAATAACATTCAATAACGTACAAATTTTCAATTATAATGTCTAAACAAGAACCAATTTTACAACCAAATGACAATCGCTTTGTAATTTTTCCTATCCAACATGATGATTTATGGGAATGGTATAAAAAACAACAAGCTTGTTTTTGGACTGCAGAAGAAATTGATTTAAATCCTGATATTGTAGATTGGACTACTAAATTGACTGATGATGAGCGTTATTTTATCAAGCATATTTTAGCCTTTTTTGCTGCTTCAGATGGAATTGTAAATGAAAATTTAGCAGAGAATTTTGTAAACGAAGTACAATATTCAGAAGCTAAGTTTTTCTATGGTTTCCAAATTATGATGGAAAACATCCATTCTGAAACCTATTCTTTATTAATAGACTCTTATGTAAAAGACGAAATCGAAAAAGATCAATTGTTTAGAGCAATTGAAGTTTTTCCTGCAATTAAGAAAAAAGCAGATTGGGCATTAAAATGGATAGAATCAGATTCTTTTGCTGAGCGTTTAATTGCATTTGCAGCTGTAGAAGGTATTTTCTTCTCTGGTGCATTTTGTTCAATTTTTTGGTTAAAGAAAAGAGGTTTATTACCAGGGTTAACATTTTCTAATGAGTTGATTTCTAGAGATGAAGGTATGCACTGTGACTTTGCAGTACATTTACATAACAATCATATTGTAAATAGAGTGCCTCAAGAAAGAATTAAAGAAATTATTGTAGATGCTTTAAATATTGAGAGAGAATTTGTAACTGAATCATTACCAGTGAGTTTAATTGGTATGAATGCAAGATTGATGACACAATATTTAGAATTTGTAACAGATAGATTGTTATTAGAATTTGGCTGTGAGAAAGTATATGATGCTACAAATCCATTTGACTTTATGGAGATGATTTCTTTAGAAGGAAAAACAAACTTCTTCGAAAAAAGAGTGTCAGAATATCAAAAAGCTGGAGTAAAATCTGGAGGTACAGGAAGCATTAGCTTCGATTCTGATTTTTAAACTTTATAGCAAATACACTTCCCCCCAAGTAAAAAAATAATAAAAATATCAAGAGTCTTCCAAAATGTGGAGGTTTTGACGGCTCTAATAATAAGTAACCAGTTAATAACTTAAATCGTAAATCTAAATTATGTTTGTACTAAAAAGAGATGGCAAGAAAGAGCCAGTAATGTTTGACAAAATCACAGCTAGAGTAAAAAAGATGTGTTATGGATTAAACAAAATTGTTGACCCTGTAAAAGTAGCAATGCGTGTAATTGAAGGTCTATATGATGGAGTAACTACTTCAGAATTAGATAATCTAGCTGCTGAAACTGCTGCAACAATGACTACTGCTCACCCAGATTATGCAAGGTTAGCTGCAAGAATCGCTGTTTCTAACTTACATAAAAATACTAAGAAATCATTCTCAGAAACTATGGATGATTTGTACTATTATGTAAATCCACGTACAGAAAAGAAAGCACCTTTATTGGCTGATGATGTGTATCAAATCATCAAAGATAATGCTGCAAAGTTAGATTCTACAATCATATACAATAGAGATTTTAATTACGATTATTTTGGTTTTAAAACCTTAGAACGTTCTTATTTATTAAAATTGAATGGACAAATTGCTGAGCGTCCACAACATATGTTAATGCGTGTTGCAATTGGTATTCATAAAAATGATATTGATGAAGCTATTGCAACTTACGAGTTAATGAGTAAAAAATATTTTACGCATGCAACTCCAACATTATTTAACGCTGGTACTCCAAAACCACAAATGTCTTCTTGTTTCTTATTACAAATGCAAGATGATAGTATAGAAGGTATTTACGATACATTAAAACAAACTGCAAAAATTTCACAATCAGCTGGAGGTATAGGTTTGTCTTTGCATAATATTAGAGCAACAGGAAGTTATATTGCTGGCACTAATGGAACTTCGAATGGAATTGTACCAATGCTAAAAGTCTTTAATGATACTGCACGTTATGTAGATCAAGGAGGAGGTAAGCGTAAAGGTTCTTTTGCAATGTATTTAGAACCTTGGCATGCAGATATTTTTGACTTTTTAGATTTAAAGAAAAATCACGGTAAAGAAGAAATGCGTGCAAGAGATTTATTCTATGCAATGTGGATTTCAGATTTATTTATGGAACGTGTACAACAAGATGCAGAATGGACATTAATGTGTCCTCATGAATGTCCACACTTGTATGATACTTATGGAGAAGAGTTTGAACGTTTATATACAAGCTATGAGGCTGCTGGAAAAGGTAGAAAAACCATAAAAGCACGTGAATTATGGGAGAAAATCTTAGAATCTCAAATTGAGACAGGAACTCCTTATATGTTATATAAAGATGCTGTAAACCGTAAAACAAATCAGAAGAATTTAGGTACAATTCGTTCATCAAACTTATGTACAGAAATTATGGAGTACACTGCAAAAGATGAAGTTGCTGTATGTAACTTAGCATCGATTGCTTTGCCAATGTTTATCTCTGAAAGAGAAAATGGAGAAAAGTATTTCAATCATAAAAAATTATTTGATGTAACTAAAAAGGTTACTCGAAATTTAGATACTGTAATTGATGCAAATTTCTATCCAGTTGTAGAAGCAGAAAACTCAAATATGAGACATAGACCAATTGGTTTAGGTATTCAAGGTTTAGCAGATGCTTTTATCAATTTAAGATTGCCATTTACAAGTGATGAAGCTAAAAAACTGAATCAAGATATTTTTGAAACGATGTATTTTGCAGCAGTAACTTCTTCTATGGAAATTGCAAAAGTAAAAGGTGCATATTCTACTTTTAAAGGTTCACCAATGTCTGAAGGAGAATTCCAATACAATATGTGGGGAGTTAAAGATGATGAGCTAAGTGGAAACTGGGATTGGGACAAATTGCGTAAAAACGTAATGAAGCATGGAGTTAGAAACTCATTATTAGTTGCACCAATGCCAACAGCATCTACATCACAGATTTTAGGAAACAACGAAGCTTTTGAGCCATATACTTCTAATATTTACACAAGAAGAGTTTTATCTGGTGAATTTATCGTAGTAAACAAACACTTATTAGAAGACTTAGTAGAGTTAGGTTTATGGGACAATGATATGAAAGAAAGTATCATGCGTGCAAATGGTTCTATACAACACATAGAAGAAATTCCAGCTGATTTAAGAGAATTGTATAAAACAGTTTGGGAAATGAGTATGAAAGATATCATTGATATGGCACGTCATAGAGGGTATTTCATTGATCAATCTCAATCTTTAAACTTATTTTTAAAAGATCCAGATTATGGTAAATTAACGTCAATGCATTTCTACGCTTGGAAATCTGGTTTAAAAACAGGAATGTATTATTTAAGAACAAAATCTGCAGTAAATGCAATTCAGTTTACAGTTTCTAAAGAAAAGAAAGCAAATGTTATTGAAGAAGAAAAACCAATGACACCAGCAGAATTCAAAGCTATGGTTGATGCTTCTAAAAACGGAGGGCCAGATGATGATTGCTTAATGTGTGGTTCTTAGAATCTATAAACTAAAAGTTGATATAAAGAGAAGTAGAAATGCTTCTCTTTTTTTGTATTTTCGTTTTTCACGAATTTGAGACATATCAAAATGAATATATTTCTAGAATGATAAAAAAAATTTTATTTACTTCTTTCTTAGTTATACTAGGAATAATTTTATACTTCAATCCAAATTTTAAAACAATAGGAGCAGGAATTGCTATTTTATTGTTTGGTATGATAATGCTGGAAGAAGGTTTTAAAGTTTTTACAAAAGGACCTTTACAAAATTTTTTAAAAAACGCCACAGATAAATTATACAAAAGTATTACAGCAGGTGCTTTAGTCACTGCTTTAATACAGTCTAGTTCGTTAGTATCTGTTATTACGATTTCCTTTATTAGTGCAGGTTTAATAAGTCTTTCAGGTGGATTAGGATTAATTTTTGGTGCTAATATAGGTACAACTGCAACTGCTTGGTTAGTTGCAGGATTTGGCTTAAAAATTAAAATATCTGCTTTAGCAATGCCAATGTTAATTTTCGGACTTATTTTTTCTTTTAAAAAAAACATTACATATAAAGGAATAGGTAATGTGTTAGCAGGGCTGGGTTTCTTCTTCTTAGGAATTCACTATATGAAAGAAGGTTTTGATGTTTTTAAAGATTTTATAGACCTATCTCAATTTGCAGTTTCAGGTATTTTAGGGGCCTTAATTTATGCACTCTTAGGAATAATAATAACTACAATTTTACAATCTAGTAGTGCAACATTGGCTTTGATTTTGACAGCTTTAGCTGCAGGACAAATAGAATACCAAAATGCATTAGCCTTGGCAATTGGAGCAAATGTAGGTACAACAATTACAGCAGTATTAGGTTCGTTAAGTTCTAATTCTTCAGGAAAAAGACTAGCAGTTGCACATTTAATTTTTAATTTATCTACAGGGTTAATTACACTATTATGTATTTCTCCATTGGCAAATTTGGTAAACTATTTGTCTGGATTTTTAAATTTTTCAGAAACAGATTACACACTAAAATTAGCCTTATTTCATACTATTTTTAATGTCTTAGGAGTGCTGTTGATGATTCCGTTTATTAGTAAATTAGAAACTTTTTTATTAAAATTATTTAAAGAAACTGATAATAAAGAAATTGATGAACCTAAATATTTAAACAAAGCTATTTTAAAATTTCCAGGAACCTTAATATCATCGGTTTTAAAAGAATCTAAATATTTGTATAAGAATGCAATTTTCGAAATTGTTTCTCATGCGCTAAATATTCATAGGAATGATATAAAATCTGATATTAAGATAAAAAAAATCATTAAAAAATCTGATGAAGAAATAGAAACAGATATAGAGGTTTTATACTATAATAAAGTTAAAAATATTTATGGTAAAATTTTAAATTATACAACCATTGGTCAGCAAGAACTTAAGTTAACCAAACAACAAAACAACAGATTATCAGAATTAAAAATTGCCAACAGAAGAATGGTAGAAATTGTTAAAGATACTAGAGAGTTGGAGAAAAATATTTCAAAATTTTTATATTCTGAAAACGAGGATATTAAAAAAGAGTATAATAAGTTCAGAAAAAAGGTTGTTAAAGTATTAAGAGTTATTTATTTATTTATTCAGGAAAAATGAAAATAAGGATGAGTATTTTAAGCAATTAATGGCATTGAAAAAAGAAGCAAGAAATGCAATTCAATCAGAAAATAAATCTATAGACAAATTAATTCGAAAAGATTTAATTACAACAGATATGGCATCTTCATTGGTAAATGATAATGCAAATGTAAACGGCCTGATAAAGAAATTAATTCAAGTAGCTGAACTTTTATATTCAGAAAAAGATGTAATCTTAGAAAACGGTACTAAATAAATAATAAATGAACTGGGAAAAACTCCTTTCTTTAAAACGTTTTGGTGATACTCAAAAACGTCCAAGAATAGCACAAGACGAAACACGTTTAGGTTTCGAAGTAGATTTTGATAGAATTATATTTTCATCAGCTTTTAGAAGTCTACAAGACAAAACACAAGTAATTCCTTTATCAGAAACCGATTTTGTACATACACGTTTAACTCACAGTTTAGAAGTTTCTGTGGTAGGTAGAACTTTAGGCAGAAGAGTAGGTAAAGTTTTATTAGAACGTCATCCAGATTTAGCAGAATTGGGTTATACATTTAATGATTTTGGAGCAATAGTTGCTGCAGCATCAGTAACACATGATATTGGAAATCCTCCTTTTGGACATTCAGGAGAAAAAGCAATTGGCGAGTATTTTAAAACAGGAAAAGGTGCAAAATACAAAAATGAATTATCTGCCAAAGAATATCAAGATTTAATTGATTTTGAAGGAAATGCAAACGGATTTAAGATACTAACAGAATCAAGAGAAGGTATTTATGGAGGTTTACGATTAAGTTACGCAACATTAGGAGCGTTTTTAAAATATCCAAAAGAGAGTTTGCCTAAAAAGCCTACAAATCATGTTGTTGACAAAAAATATGGCTTCTTTCAATCAGAAAAAGAGGAGTTTATAGATGTAGTTGAAGAATTAGGAATGAAATCGAAATCATCAGATAATCATTCTTTTTATAGACATCCATTGGCTTATCTAGTAGAAGCTGCAGATGATATTTGCTATACAATTATAGACTTTGAAGACGGAATCAATTTAGGTTTAATTGATGAAGATTATGCTTTAGAATACATGTCTAAGTTGATTAGTAATATCAATAGAGATAAATATTATGCTTTAAAACACACAAATGATAGAACAGCTTATTTAAGAGCAATTGCAATAAGTGCTTTAATAGAAGAAGCTGTGGCAATATTTTTGACAAACGAAGAATCTATTTTGAACGGAAGTTTTGATAAATCTTTATTGGATAAATGTAAGTATGAGGCACAGATTAACGACATTATTAAAATAAGTGTGGCTAAAATCTACAAAAGCAAAGAAGTTGTAGAAAAGGAAGTAGCAGGCTACAGAATCATTGCAGATTTACTAGATGTTTATGTAAGTGCATCAAATAACAAGTTTGATGGAAGTGCATCTAATTTTGATAAATTGGTGTTGAATTTACTGCCAAAAGAATATCAAACAGAAACAAATGATTTGTATTCAAGGATTATGCAAGTTTGTAGTTATGTTTCCAGAATGTCAGATAGTTATGCAATTAGAATGCACAAAAAATTAACTGGGAATATTATTTAATTATAAATATTAAGTCATGTTTTTAAACAATTTAGATTAAAATATATTTAATATGAATAAAAAGTTCACATTTATAGTAATTATAATAATATCATTAATTGTTTTTATTAATTGTAAATCTAAAAAAGTAGATGCAAAAGACAACATAGAAATTACATTTAAAGAAAAAAAAGTTACCCAAGAATTGTATAGTCCAGACAAATCAAAACTTTTAATTTTAGATTACTTTCAAAGTAAAAATCCTTCAATTAATTTTAATTATAAAGTTGTTAATGTTCAAACAAAAGAAGAATTAATTTCTGGTACTTTTTCAGGAATTAAAATGGAATGGAATGACAATGAAAGTATCAAAGGTCATAAATATGTTGGGATGGCTGAAGGGCATAATGATGAAATTTTGACAAGAGGAAACAGGATTGGAAATGAGAATATTACTGTAATTAAAATTAAATAAATACATCAGTAAATGAAAAAAATACATGCTTTTTTAATTGCTTTCTCATTTTTAACAATACTATCTTGTTCTATTGATAAGTCAAGAGAACATAGTAGTAATAAGATTCAATTAATAAAAAAAAAGGATAAAAAAGAAAAAATTAATCTTGGAGAAAGACAGAAAAAAGGTATTGAGTATATCTTAGAATATCAAGAACAAATAAGAAAACCAATAGGAGCAAAACAAGCAACTTATAAAAAAGGGTATCTTCAAGAAGAACTTAAAAAAGTAAAATTAAGAAAAAGATTAAAAACCAATAATTTAAAAAGTATAAATGCTGTTTTTAAAGAGAGAGGGCCAGCTAATGTTCCTGGTAGAACAAGAGGTATTGTGGTTGATCCAAATAACAATAAAAGATGGTTTTTAGGAACTGCTGGTGGTGGAGTTTGGTTAACAGAAAATGATGGTATTTCTTGGACAAATCTTACTGACAACCAAATAGCTCATTTAGCAACAACTACAATTGTAATAAGTAAACAAAACTCAAACATTTTGTATGTGGGTACAGGAGAACCTTTAGGAGCTACACCTGCAGCTGGAACAATTGGAGGTGGAGGAGTTTTTAAAACTACTAATGGAGGTGCAACTTGGACAAGTTTATCATCAACTTTAGCTTTGGGAGATGTTGCAAGAATGATAATTAACCCCAATGATCACAATAATGTGCTTATAGGAACTACTTCTGGTATTTATAGAACTACTGATGGAGGTTCAAGTTGGATAAAAGTATATACATCTTCTGATACTGTTCAGGATTTGGATGCAGATCCTTCCAATTTTAATATTCAGTATGCTTCTGTAAATAATGTTGGATTAGTAAAAAGTATAAATGGAGGTTCAACTTGGGCTACTGTTTTTGATACATCTACTATCAATGCTAATCATGTAAGATTCGAGACTACTGTATCTAGTGTAAATACATCAGTAGTATTTACTTGTGCTTACTCAAGGTCTGGAGGTACAGTTAGCCCTGGTACAGATTTGTATATCTCGAAAAATGGAGGAACAAGTTTTACTAATTTAACTGCAACTTCAGGTGCAATAGTAGATAGACTGGATTTAGTTGGAGGTCAAGGATGGTATGATAATATTGTTTTAGCCCACCCTTTTAATCAAAATGTATTTTATGTTGGAGGTGTAGAACTTTTTAAAGTAACCGTTAATAGTGATGATACATTTACTGCTACAGAAATGGCTGCAACCAACCAAAATAGTAACCTTAATCAGCTAAACACCAATGTACATGTAGATCAGCATGGAATGTATGCTATTAAAGGAACAGGGAGTCAGTTTAAAATTTTACTGGCAAATGATGGAGGTATCACTAGTTCAAATATGAGCATAGACCCAGGAATAAATGAAGGAGATTGGACCAATGCTGTAACAGGTAAAAATAGTACACAGTTTTATGGAGCAACAAAACAAAATGGAGTAAATAATTATATAGCTGGTGCACAAGACAATGGTAGCTGGGTGTCTTTAGATAATAATTCTGATAAAGCTAAAAATTATATATCTATTTTAGGAGGTGATGGTTTTGAAGCAGTTTGGCATTACAATAAACCAGGTAGTTTTATTGTAGCAAGCCAAACTTATGGGTTAATTGGAAGATATGAGAATTTTCAAGGAGCATTAGTTTCTTTTGAAGATGCAGGAGATGGTGATATTTCTCCTTTTTATTCAAAGTTATCAAATGCAGATAGTAGCCCTGATGTTGTTTTTGCAATTTCATCAAATGGTGTTTGGAGGTCTCCTGATTTTGGATCTAATTGGAGTTTAGCTCCAATTCCAAGTAATTTTACTCCTTCTGCTTCAAGTTCTCTTAATGTAGAACCATCTATAGCAAATCCAAATATAGTTTGGGCTGGAGCTGCAATGACAGAGTCTGGAGCGTTTGTATTACATGTGTCACAAGATAATGGACAATCATTTTCGGCTGTAGCTGCTTATGATAACCTAACAGGATCTCATAATTATTTTATTTCAGGGATTGGTGTTTCTCCAACTGAAGAAAAAAGAGCTTATGCTTTATTTTCGGGTCAGGGTGCAGCAAAAATTTTAAAAACAGAAGATTTAGGACAAACTTGGACAGACATATCAGGTTATGCTGGTGGTGGACAAACAGGTTTTCCTGATGTGGGTGTAAATAGTCTTATAGAGATGCCCTTTGATAAAAATACTATTTGGGCAGGTACAGATATTGGGATTTTTGAAACTCTAAATGGTGGTGCTACTTGGAATCCAGTGCAAGGTTTTATACCTGTTGCTGCTTATGATATGAGAATAGTAAATGATCAAGTTGTTATAGCTACTCATGGTAGAGGTATTTGGTCGGCAACTATAACTGAGTTAAGTTCGTATACACCTCCAGCATATTTAGCATTTTCAACTGTCAGCGCTAGTCAAAAAGCTGTAGAAAGTTCTAAAGCTACAGTAAGTTATAATGTTACAAGTGATGATGTAGGTAGGGTTAAAATTTTTGTTGATGATGTAGAACAAGCCGAAGTTGTACAAGATTTTAGTACTGGTGTTAATTATACTTTTGATACAGGTGATTTATCTGAAGGAAATCATAAAATTGGAGTACAATTGTTTGATGATGCTAATAATTTACAAACACCAATTAGTAATTCAGAATTTACTGTTATCAATTTTAAAGAGCCAAGCACTTTATTAAAAATTACAGAATTCTCAAATGATAATTTTTTTGCATTTAATGGTACTTTTAAGGTAGATGATTTAGCAGGAAGTGTATCTGGTTTGGTTCTAAATAATTCAGATCATCCTTATAAAGATAATACAACTTATGCTGCAATGTTAAGACAGCCATTAGTCCTTTCAGCATCTAATGATTCATTTGAAATTGTAGATGCTGCTATTATAGAGCCTTTTACTGATGATTTAAATGATTTAGAAAGTTTTTATGATTATGTAATAATTGAAGGTTCTACAGACTTGAAGAACTGGAAAACAATTGATAAATATGATGCTAGAAGATATCCAGAATGGTTAACAGAATATAATAAAGAAGAAAGTGCAAACATAGTTGATGATTTATTTAAAAGACAATCAATCTCTTTATCTAGCAAAGGATTTACTGCTGGAGAAACAATTGTTTTTAGACTTTCTTTAGTTACAGATCCAGGAACAACTTCTTATGGTTGGGCTATTAAATCTGTAAATGATAATGCAGTTGCTTCTGTAAATGAAGTTATAGATGGTAAAAGAATATTTACAATTTACCCTACAATATCCAATGGAAACTTTACAATTTTTGCTAAAAATACTTTAGGAAAATCAAAACTTCAAATTGTTGATGTAACTGGAAAAAGTGTTTATAATGATATTCTTGATTTTAATAGTAGTGAAAAACATGAGCTTTCAGTAAATCTAAACTCAGGGATTTATATTTTGCAAATTATTGATGAGAATAACAAGTTATCTCACGAGAAAATTATAATTGAATAATTGCAATACTTTTATAAAAGTAATTGAATAAAAAAGGTAGTAGTCTTAGATTACTACCTTTTTTATGTTAAGTAAAATTTGAATTGATGTGCTAAACTTTTAGAGTCTAAACGAACTTTATCCTGAAGAATAGAAACTTTACCATGCTCAATAAAATTATCAGGAATTCCTAAAATTTTAATTTTATTATGATAATTATTTTGAGAAGCAAACTCTAAAATGGCAGTACCAAAGCCACCTGTTGTAGTTCCATCTTCAACAGTTAATATAGTATGATGTTTATTAAAAATATGATGAAGTAAATCTTCATCCAATGGTTTTACAAAACGCATGTTAAAATGTGCGATTTCATCCTTTTTTTCTAACAAATGGATTGCTTCTTCAGCATTTATAGAAATAGTTCCTATTGATAATATTGCAATATTTTCTCCTTCTTTTAAACAAACACCTTTTCCAATTTCTATTTCATTAAAAGGTTGTTGCCAATCAATAATATTTCCAAAACCTCTAGGATAACGAATTGCAATTGGGTTTTGCAAGCCTAATTGAGCAGTATATAAAATATTACGCAATTCAATTTCATTTCTAGGAGCAAAAATGGTAAGGTTTGGGATACATCTTAAATAAGCCAAATCAAAAACACCATGATGAGTAGCGCCATCTTCGCCAACCAAACCAGCTCTATCCAAACAAAAAATAACTGGTAAATTTTGCAATGCAACATCATGAATGACTTGGTCATAAGCACGTTGTAAAAACGTAGAATAAATATTACAAAAAGGTATTAAGCCTTGTGTAGCCATTCCTGCAGCTAAAGTAACAGCATGCTGTTCTGCTATACCAACATCAAAAGTTTTTTTTGGAAATTCTTTCATCATCAAGTTCAAAGAGCTTCCTGTTAACATTGCAGGTGTAATTGCTACAATTTTTTCGTTTTGCTTTGCTAATTCAACAATAGTTTCTCCAAATACATCTTGATATTTAGTATATAAATTTTCTTTTCTTTTAATTCTTTCACCAGAAATTTTATCAAATTTCCCTGGAGCATGATAAGTAACTTGATCTTCTTCAGCTTTCTGTAAACCTTTTCCTTTTGTGGTAATTACATGTAGAAATTTAGGGCCTTTTACAGATTTTAATCGTTCTAATTCTGATAAAATTTTAGTAAGATTATGACCATCAATTGGGCCAGAATAATCAAAATTTAAAGCTTTTATAATGTTGTTTTGAGCAGCAAGTTTTCTGTCGTTTTTTACTTTGGTTAAATATTCTTTTAAAGCACCAACTGATGGGTCAATTCCAATTGCATTGTCATTTAAAATAATGAGTAAATTGGCTTTAGAAACACCTGCATGATTCAAAGCTTCAAAAGCCATTCCACTAGCAATAGAAGCATCACCAATAACTGCAATATGATGTTTTTCGGTTTCATCTTTTAGGTTAGAAGCAATTGCCATTCCTAAAGCTGCAGAAATTGAAGTAGAAGAATGTCCAACTCCAAAAGCATCAAATTCACTTTCTTTTCTTGATGGAAAACCAGAAATTCCTCCAAATTGTCTGTTGGTATGAAAAATATCTTTTCTACCTGTTAAAATTTTATGCCCATAAGCTTGATGACCAACATCCCAAACTAACAAATCGTTTGGAGTATCAAATAAATAATGCAGGGCAATTGTGAGTTCTACAACTCCTAAACTTGCACCTAAATGTCCTTCTTTTGTAGCAACAATATCAATAATAAATGCTCTCAATTCTTTGGCGAGTTGAGGTAATTGTTCAGGATTTAATTTTCTTAAATCTGATGGGTTAGATATGTTGTCTAAGAAGTTTTTCATTCAGAAGCAAAAATACAATATCAAATTTTGTAATATTGATTTTTTATATTCAAAAATATGATACAACCTTTTGATGATACTTATTTTATGAAAAAAGCTTTGCAAGAAGCTGAATTTGCTTTTGATAAAGGTGAAGTTCCTGTAGGTGCAATTGTTGTTTTTAAAGAAAAAATTATAGCAAGAGCACACAATCTAACAGAAACATTAAATGACGTAACTGCACACGCAGAAATGCAAGTATTTACAGCTGCAGCAGATTTTTTAGGAGGTAAATATTTAAAAGATTGTATTTTATATGTAACCTTAGAGCCTTGCCAAATGTGTGCAGGTGCAAGCTATTGGACACAAATTGGCAAAATAGTTTACGGAGCTTCAGAACCAGAAAGAGGATTTATGAATTTAAAAACGACTTTGCATCCAAAGACAAAAGTAGTATCTGGCATTTTAGAAAACGAGTGTTCTCAAATCTTAAAACGTTTTTTTATTCAGAAAAGAAACTTGAATTAGTCTTGAACATATTCCAAAATATCAGCTGGCTGACAATCTAAAGCTTCACAAATGGCTTCTAACGTAGAAAAACGTACTGCTTTTGCTTTCCCAGATTTTAAAATGGATAAGTTTGCTGTTGTAATACCAATAATTTCTGCTAATTCTTTACTTCGCATTTTGCGTTTGGCAAGCATTACATCAAGATTTACAATGATTGCCATATTATATGGTTAGGTCGTTTTCTTTTTTAATATTACTAGCAACTTCTAAAACTTTACTAAAAGCAATTAAGAAAAAGCCAACAATAAATAAAAAATATAATATAAATATAAAATCATTGCTTAGTTTAAGACTTGCAAATTTTCCATCCATTAAATCTGCCCAAATTGTAAGACTGCCAACAAGCGCAGCATAATGAAAAATCTTTCCTGATTTACGAAATAGCTTAATTTTGTCTACACTAAAAATATCATTTATTTCATTAACATTTAGTGTTTTTATTAAATAAGACACTCCAATTAGAGAAATAATAATAGATATGTATTTTACAAGAAAAATACTCCAAATCCAAAAAAGTGTATATGATGTATAATTTACAATTCCCAAGTAAGACAAATCATTTTCCATAAAAGCAAATAGACCTTTAATAGGATAAACTATACTTAAACAAATAAATAATATTTTATAGAATATTTTAATGGATTTTTTTATTGCTATAATTTCTTCCATATCTTAAATAGTAAGGTTGTTTTCTTGTTGTAGTTGATTTCCTTCTTTAAATATTTCTGCTAGTATAAACGATGCTATAGCTAGTATAAATGGGCTTACAGAAAAGCCATAACCTTTAAACCCTCCTAAATTAAATTTTATTGACCAAAAACTCATTAGTAAGCTATATAATAAAATGTATATTCCTATTCGTCTAAAAGATTTTACGTTTTTCTCACCAAATGTTTCAACTTTTTTTACAGAGTTTATTATTTTCTTAAATTCTCTAATAGCCATAAAAACAAATAATAATATAGCAACATATTTAAAATAATTAACATAAAGTGAAACTGTTTTTATATTATCTAATGTAAACACTTCTCTGTCTTCCATTGATTGATCTACTTTCCATTTAGATAACACAGAATAGTTGTAATTTTTTGTGCTAGATTGTAATTCTTTACCTTTATAATAATCTTTATTTATTTGAAGATGAATAAAAAATACAGTTAAAGTTGCTATTATTAGAAGCACTGTTATTTGAATAGTTTTACAAACTATAATAGCTGTACTTAGCAATATGTTTTTTTTCATAATAATTATTATTTGACATTGCAAATATATAAAAATTATCGAAAAACAATAATAAAATATTACAAAAAGATAATTTTATACTTTTTTAATGACGTTTGTTACAATCCCCCAAATCACAAAATCGTTGTCCTCTGTGATGTTTATAATTGGATAGTCTGGGTTTTCAGGTTGTAACCAAACCTCTTTTTTTTCTACTCGAAGTCTTTTAACAGTAAATTCTCCATCTAAAAAACAAACCGCAATTTTATTGTTTGCAGGTTCTAAACTTCTATCAATAACTAGTAAATCGTTATCATCTAAACCAGCGTCAATCATAGACTGACCTTTTACTTTTGCAAAAAAAGTGGCGTCTTTATTTTGAATCAATTCATCATCTAACGAAATTCTGGTTTCTCTAAAATCGTCAGCAGGTGATGGAAATCCAGCAGAGATTCCAACATCAACTAAAATTGCTCCATTTCCAGATGAAGTTTTAGGTGTAAAAAAAGTAAGTGTTTTAGAAGTTTCCATGTGTATGCAAAGTTACTTAAAAAGTGTTTTACAATTGTTACAAATTAATTTTTGAGCTTCAAAAAAAGGAAATAACATGTAAAACACATTTTTTCTGTGAGCTGGAGCTACTAAAATTCGATTAGAATTGCATTTAGGGCAATAAATATCATGCCCATTTTTATCTTTTTGATAGGTTCTTATTTCGTTATAAATTTCAGTAGCTTTCTCAAAATCGTTTT
Organism: Polaribacter sp.; assembly: GCA_965656305.1. Classification (GTDB taxonomy): domain Bacteria; phylum Bacteroidota; class Bacteroidia; order Flavobacteriales; family Flavobacteriaceae; genus Polaribacter. The sequence goes on from CBFHKA010000019.1 coordinate 192,159, forward strand.
TGTGTACTAGCAATTTTACACCTCCAATTGCATTGCTAACTAAAGGATCTGTATCTATGGTTTTTTCATCCATTAACATTGTTTGTAAACCTTCTGAATCTAATTTAGATTTTGTAACATGTGCTTCTGTTGAATACTCAAAAACTGCTAAAATTTTATAGTTATCGTTCATAAATATATTTTTTTGAACTTATTTGTGTTCTGTTTAAAGCCTTTGAGGGGCCTTTACAATTAGAATGTCTTTGATGTTAGTGGTAAATCTTGGCGATAATCGTTCTTGACGCATTTTCCAAGTGCGTTTTAAATCTTGATTACCAAGTTTAATTTTGTCTGCTTTAAATTTACGATTTAATTTGTCTATAGCAGTCATTAATGGTTTGTGTTTTGGGTTTTCATGTTCAAATAAGTTCAATTGAAAATTATCATTTGGCACTAATCCTGCAACAATAACACCTGCTCTTTTGTATTTTATTCCAGGTTTAAAAATGGTTTTTACAGCTGCTACAGCAGCACTAGAAATAGTTAACGTAGAGTCTGTAGGATAAGAAAAAACAACAGTTTTGCTTTCCCTATGTTGTTGTATATCTTTTTTATGTCTATCACTAGAAAGTTGTACAATTAATAGGTGGCAATTAGAGTTTTGTTTTCTCAATTTTTCGGCACAACTAGCTGCAAAAGTAGAAATACGTTCTTTAATATTTTCTATATCTGAGTAGGTGTATTCAAAACTTCTTGTGGTAGCAATCATCTTTTTTGATGAAACTTCTTCTAATGGAATTTTAGATACACCTTGTAAATCTTTTTGCAATCTCCACTCCACAATAGAAAAATTTTTTAAAACCCAATCACTTGGCAATTGTGTAAAATCGTAAGCAGTTATGCAGCCTTTTGTTTGTAATCGTTTTTTTAAACGACGCCCAATTCCCCAAACATTACCGATTTTTGTCCATTTTAGCGCTTTCATTCTTTTTTCATCAGAATCAATTACGCAAATACCTTTTGATTGTTTAAGATTAGAGCGTGCAATTTTATTAGCAACTTTACTCAATGCTTTTGTTGGTGCAATTCCTACACAAGTTGGTATGCCTGTCCATTTTAAGATTCTACTTCTAATTTTTGTGGCATATTCATTTAAATCATAATTTTCAAAACCTTTTAATTGTAAAAAAGATTCATCTATAGAATAGACTTCAATGTCTGGCGAAAACTGAGCTAAAATATTCATTACTCTTGTACTCATATCTCCATATAAAGGATAATTAGAAGATAAAACCTTAATATTGTTATTCTTGCAAAATTGTTCCCATTTAAAAATTGGAGCGCCAAAAGGAAGTTGTAAAGCCTTAGCTTCATCACTCATAGAAATTACACAACCATCATTATTACTTAAAATAGCAACAGGTTTTCCTTGTAAATTCGGATTAAAAACCCGCTCACAAGAAGCATAAAAATTATTACAATCTACGAGTGCAAACATGTTATAAAAATATCAAAAAAAATGAAGGCAAATTGTAGTTGTTAATATCTTATTGTGTTAAAAATACTCTTTTTACGATACTGCTATTTTATTGTAAGCTTTTTTTAGTTTGTTAATTACAAATCCTATTTCTTCAGTATTTAAATGTCCAAAACCAAAACGAATTGCACAGGTATTTTTATCTTGATAAAGAATTGTTTTGGGTAAAAATAAATCGTTTTTTTCTGCTTCTTTTCCTAATTTTACTAAAGATATTTTTGGTTGAAATTGAAGCCAAATTGCTAATCCTCCAGAAGGAACATTCCAATGTGCTATTTTAGAAAAATGTTTTGTTAAAAGTTTACAAACAGCATCTTGTCTTTGTTTGTAGATAACAATATTTTTTTTGGTAAGACGATAAATTTCTCCTTCATTAATTAATTCTGACAACATTTGTTCTTGAATTAAATCGCCTTGTTTGTCTAATAAGCGTAAATAGTTATTTGCTTCTGAAATTAGATTTTCAGGAGCAACTACAAATCCTGTTTGAAAACTTGGGAACAATGATTGTCCAAGTCTTCCTAAGTAAATAACCATTCCATTTGCATCAGAACTAGCCATGGGTAACATTGCAGAACCTTCAAACTGAAAATCGTAATCATAATCATCTTCAATAATAGCAAATTCATATTCTTTTGCAAGTTGAATTAATGCTAATCTGCGTTTAACACTTAAGGTTGCTAATGTTGGATAATCTCTTTGTGCACATATGTATACACTTCTAATACTTCCTTTATTAAAATTCTTTTTGATATAATTAATATCTAAACCATCCTCATCTAAAGGAATTGTTTTAATAATTGCACCTGCTTGTTGAAAAATCATATTAGATGCATAATTGCTTAAATTACCAACTAATACTACATCATTTGGTTTTATCAATAGTTGAGAAATAATGTACAAACTCATTTCTGCACTACGTGTGCTAATTAAATTATTAGGTTTTATATGAAATCCTCTAGTTGCATTTAAATAATTACAAAGTTGAGTTTGGAATAAGGAATAAGAAAATTCGTTTGGTCTGTTCCATTTTTTAATTAAAGTTTTACGTTTCATGGCTGCACTATACCATCTTGTAAATTGATGTACAGGATGCAAACGTAAATCTGGTTTGCCATCATTAATAGTGTATGTAGCATTTGTTAACTGTTCTGTTGATGCTAAATGAAAAGATTGCTGAAAAGGATAACCTGTAGTTTTTGCATAATTATAAGCTTCATTTAATTTTTGAGAAGAAGCTGTTATTTTTGACGATTTTTGTTCTGGTTCTAAAACAAATGTACCCTTATTTGGTAGTATTTCTACCCAACCTTGTGATGCTAATTCTTCGTAAATAGCAACTGCTGTATTCCTATGAATTTTTAAAATTTTACTTAAATTACGTGTTCCTGGTAATTTTGTACCTTTTACTAAATAATTGCGTTGAATGGAATTGATAATCTGTTGCGCAACTTGTATATAAATAGGTTGTGTAAGAGTTTTATCAAACTTAATAAGTTTTTCAAAAAGAGAAAAAACCGGACTACTTTTCATTTTAAAACGGGACTACTTTTATCGTCCGGAAATTTAGCAATTTTACAGCGTTTTTAAATCATTAATTATGAAAAATAAAATTACATTATTTGCATTAGTATTTTGTGTATTACAAATAACAGCACAAACAAATACCATAAAAAGAGATACGTTAAAAGAAGTGATTATTACTTCAAATAGAATAGATTTACCTTTTAAAGAAAGCTCTAGAACTATAAATATTATTACTTCTGAAGTTATAAAAAATAGCGCAGTTACTAATGTTGCAGATTTGTTACAGCAAGTTGCAGGTGTAGATATTAGAAGAAGAGGTACAGCAGGTAGTCAAGCAGATTTGTATATAAGAGGTGGTGGATTTGATCAAACATTACTTTTAATTGACGGTATTAAAATGGATGATGCACAAACAGGGCATCATACTTTAAATGCAGCTTTACCTATTGAAGTTATCGAAAGAATTGAAATAATAAAAGGTCCTGCAGCAAGAATTTTTGGACAAAATGCATTTACAGGCGCTATAAATATAGTTACTAAAAAGAAGTTGAATTATACAGCTTCTGCAAATATTGAAACAGGTTCTTTTGGACAGTTAAATTATTCAATTACAGCTGGTAAAGAGTATGAAAATTCTTCAATTATGTTTCATGCTGGTTCTTTAACCTCTGATGGATATAGAACGAATTCTGATTACAATAATGATAATTACTTTTTAAAAGCAGTATTTAATAAGAAAAATCAGCCAATAAATGTTATAGCTACTTTTTTTGATAAGAAATTTGGCGCACAAAATTTTTACACACCACCTTCTTGGGGTTTTGACGAATATGAAGAAACTCAGAGTAGTTTATTTGGGGTTTCTACTATATTTAAAAAGGAAAATTTAAAGATTACACCAAGAATTTATTGGAAAAGGGGGCAAGATATTTTCTTATTAAAAAGAAACGACCCTTCTTTTTATAGAAATTTACATATAACTAACAAAGTTGGTGCAGAAGCAAATGCATCTTATAATTCTAAAATTGGTATTACAGGTTTTGGAGTAGATGTTTCTAGGGTTTTTATTAGTAGCAACAACTTAGGAAATAGAAATAGAACTATGGCTAATTTATTTTTAGAGCATCGTTTTAAATTTGCTAATGATAAGTTAGATATTACTCCAGGAGTTGCAGTTACGTATTTTTCTGATTTTAAATTCCATGCATTTCCAGGTTTAGATTTAGGATATCAATTATCTGATAATTTTAAAGCATATGGAAATATTGGAACTACATACAGGATACCAACATACACAGATTTATATTATAATGATAGCAGTACAACAGGTAACCCAAACTTACAACCAGAAGAAGCATTTGCACAAGAAATAGGATTAAAATATGATTCAGAAAGATTTACCTCTTCTGTTGCAATTTTTAATAGAAACGCTACTAATTTAATCGATTTTGTAAGACCAAGTATTACTGCAACTAAGTATGAAGCAACTAATATTGCTGAGGTTAGCACCAAAGGTTTTGAGTTTAATACAGATTATCGTTTTAAATTAAAAGGACATAAACAAATACTATCTTTCAGTTATAATTATTTAGATGATGATATTTTAGATCAAAATAAAGATTTATCTCGTTATTCATTAAATACTTTAAAACATCAATTTATAACTCGCTTTACAAGTAAATTGTTTAAAAATGTAAGTCAGAATATCATTTACAAACATGCAGAGCGTACAATTGGAACAAGTTATAATGTTTGGGATGCTTCTATTATGGTTACTGCAAATAAATTTGATTTTACACTTACTGCAAATAATATTTTTAATGCAAATTATATAGAATCTGGTTTTGTTCCAATGCCAAAAGGAAATGTATTATTTGGGTTACGATACTCGTTCTAAAAACATTCTAGGCATATAAAATTATAAACCTTCGATTATTTTCGAAGGTTTTCTTTTTTCTTAACATAAAGTTAGATCTAGTTTTTTTGTATTTGTAGTTCTTGGTGTTTATTGCGAGTTAAAATTTGTCTTAAAGAAAGTGGTGGAAATAATTGCCAAAATAACGAAGGATTTTAGCAAAAGCACATCGATTATTGATAATTTAAAGAGAGGGTTAAAAAGGTTAAATAGAAAGCAACAAGTAATTGTAAAAACCATCAGATAAGGTGATTAATTTTTTTTTACAGATTTTTTTGATGATTTTTTTAGTAAATTTACAATGTCTAACCAAACAAATTAGTAAAATGAAATCTTGTCCCAAGTGCAAATCTGTGTCTAGGCACAGGATGAAAAGGAAAAACTTAACTAAATTAATACCTGGTACAAGAGCTTATAGCTGTGATAAATGTAACACACAATATACTTGGTTTCCTTTTATTAATAGATCATTAAGAGTTTAAAAAAAAAGCCTTGCAATTGCAAGGCTTTTTTTTAGTTTATATTAGTGTATGATATTTTATTTAAACAATCGAAAAACATCATTTCCATTTGCAAAAAGTAGTAATGCTATTAAAAGTACAAAACCAACAACTTGTGCATATTCTAAAAATTTATCTCCAGGTTTTTTACCTGTAATCATTTCCCAAAGCGTAAATACAACATGACCACCATCTAAAGCAGGAATTGGTAATAAATTCATAAACCCTAACATAATAGATAAAAAGGCAGTAATGTTCCAGAAAGATTCTGCACTCCATTCGTCAGGAAAAATACTTCCAATAGAAATAAACCCCCCCAACCCTTTATAAGCTCCTGTGCTAGGATTAAAAATCTTTTTTAGTTGTTTTATATAATCAGTCAATGTTTTCCAAGATTTATTCCATCCAGCAGGTATTGCCTCAGCAAAGGAATACTCAATATCAGCTAAATCGTAATATCCTAGTTTTTCTAAATCTTTAGGCGAAAGTTGCCCTAAACTAACACCTAATTTCCCATCTTCAGTGACTTTTACAGTAATTTCTTTTATTTCTCCTCCTCTTTTTATAGATAGAGTAATATCTTGATTTTTAAATTTATCTAATTCTATTTGAGCTTCATCAAAATATTTTATAGTATTTCCATTAATACTTGTTACAATATCTTTTGATTTTAAATCTGAATTTACATTTGGAGAATCGTTAGAAATACCAGCTATGACAAAAGGATATCTAGGAATTAAAATAGCCCCAGCTTCTTTCCCTCTATCCATTAATTGAGATATAAAATTCGTTGGGATTTCTTTGTCAATTACTTGTCCATTTCTTTCAACCTGAAATTTATTTCCATTGATGAATTCTAATGTTAAACCTGAGAATTTTTTAATTTTATTTCCATCAACTGTTAAGATTTTATCTCCAGTTTGTAAACCTAGATTCATAGCTAAAGAATCTTGAACCCAAACACCATCTTTTACATTCTCATTTGGTAAGTACTTTTCACCATAGGCATACATTAACATAATGTAAATAAAAATACCTAATACAAAATTCACAAAAACACCACCTAACATAATAATTAAACGTTGCCAAGCTGGTTTTGATCTAAATTCCCAAGGTTTTGCAGGTTGTTTCATTTGTTCAGTATCCATACTTTCATCAATCATACCAGATATTTTTACATATCCACCTAAAGGAATCCAGCCAATACCGTAAACAGTTTCACCAATTTTTTTCTTAACAAGTGAGAATTTATAATCAAAGAACAGATAAAATTTTTCTACTCTAGTTTTAAATATTTTTGCAGGGATAAAGTGCCCTAATTCGTGCAAAACAATTAATAAAGATAAACTTAAGATAAATTGTGATGCTTTAATTAATATTTCCATTCAGTATTTAATCAATTTTTAAAAACGAACAAATGTACGTTTTTAAAGAGAGTTTAAAAAGAACTATTTAAGGTTGATTTTTTTTTTAACAAACATTTTAGACCAATTTTGTTTACATCAACTTTTCTAACACTTTTTTAAGCGGTAAATTTGCATAAATTTCAATTTTAATGGATTTAAAATTCTTCAAAAAAAGTAAATCAACTTTAATTTTTTTAATTGTTTTTTCGGCAATTTCTATTCCTGTTTTTTATCATTTGTTAAAAGTTGATAAAAAGTTAAAAGTATACAGCCCTGCTGATGTCAATCCAAGTTTGGTACATCAATCAATTAAGCATATTACTAAAGATCATAGTATTGCAGATTTTGAATTGACGAACCAAAATGGACAAATTGTTACCAATAAAAATTATGAAAATAAAATTTATATAGCAGATTTCTTTTTTACAAGATGTACAAATATTTGCATTGCTATGGCTTATAATATGAACGAATTACAAGAGTTTTATAAAAATGATGATGATATTATGTTTCTTTCGCATTCAGTAACTCCAACTATTGATAGTGTTTCTGTATTAAAAGAATATGCAATTAATAAAGGGGTTATAGATGGGAAATGGAACGTAACTACAGGCTCCAAAAAACATATTTATGAGTTAGCTAGAAAAAGCTATTTTGCTGTAATAGAAGATGGTGATGGAGGTGAAGATGATTTTATACACACAGAGCAATTTGTTTTAATAGATAAGCATAGGCGTATTAGAGGATTTTATGATGGCACAGAGAAAACAGATATGGAGAAATTAAAGAAAGATGTGGCTATTTTAAAAGAAGAATATACTGAGAAATAACTTGTTTAGAATCATTCTAAAGTACTATCTTTGCTTTCCAAAATTCATTCTTTGAGCACAATTGCATCATTACATATTGGAGAAATAGGTTATATTTCTGAAGAATCGTTAGATTTTATTCCTTTAAAATTATTAGAAATGGGTTGTTTGCCTGGAGCTGAAGTAGAGTTAATTCAACTTGCACCTCTAAAAGATCCATTATATATATGTGTCAATGGAAGTCATTTGGCTATCAGAAAAGAAACTGCAGATAAAATACAAATCCTTAAAGTGAATAATTAATGTCTAAAAACGATATAAAAGTTGCTTTAATTGGGAATCCAAATACTGGTAAAACGTCATTATTTAATCAACTTACAGGATTAAATCAAAAAGTAGGAAATTATCCTGGAGTTACAGTAGATAAGAAACAAGGGAAAAGTAAGCTATCTGCTACCCAGAATGCTATTATTACAGATTTGCCAGGAACTTACAGTATTAACCCTACTTCTATAGACGAAAGTATCGTTTTAAAAACCTTACTTAAAAAAGATATTGCAGCATCTCCTGATGTAATTTTAGTAGTAGCAGATGTAGAAAATTTAAAAAGAAACTTACTGTTATTTTCTCAAATTAAAGACCTAGAAATTCCTACTGTTTTGGCAATCAATATGGTTGATCAAATGACAAGAAAAGGTATCTCTATTGATTTGTCTTTGCTGAAAAAAGAATTAAATACTGAAGTAGTTTTAATAAGTGCTCGAAAAAATGAAGGGATAAAAGATGTCAAAGAAGCTATTGTTCGTTGTCATGTAGCTGCAAAAGCATCTCCTTTATGTGGAGTGAATTCTAAAATTGACCCAGATTATTTTGATAAATTAAAAGAAATTAGCCCTAATTATTCTTTATATGAATTATGGTTGATGGTTACTCAAAATAATTTTCCTGATGAAATAACCAAAGAAGAAAAAGAGAAACTTTTGGCTTTTAAGCAAGATGTCTCTAAATTGAAAAAATATCAGCATAAAGAAACCATTTTTCGCTATCAAGAAATTAATAAAATTTTAAAGAAAACGTATATTGTTGATAAATCTAAAGCAACAGATTTACGAAGTAAATTAGATAAAATATTTACGCACAAAATTTTTGGGTATGTGTTGTTTAGTTTGATTTTACTTGTAATTTTTCAATCTATTTTTGATTTGGCTTCTGTACCTATGGATTTTATTGATACTACTTTTGCACAATTATCAAACTTTGCCAAAAGCAACTTACCTACAGGTGTTTTTACTGATTTATTAACGGAAGGAATTATTCCAGGAATTGGAGGTGTCATTATTTTTATACCACAAATTGCTATTTTATTTTTATTTATTGCCATTTTAGAAGAAACAGGATATATGAGTAGAGTTGTCTTTTTGATGGATAAAATTATGAGACGTTTTGGTATGAATGGAAAAAGTGTGATTCCTTTAATATCTGGAACTGCATGTGCAATTCCTGCAATTATGGCAACAAGAACCATTTCTAGTTGGAAAGAACGATTAATTACCATATTAGTAACTCCGTTTACAACCTGTTCAGCAAGGTTGCCAGTTTATGCCATTTTAATTGCATTGATAATTCCTGACACAAAAATCCTTGGTTTTTTAAATCTTCAAGGATTAGTTTTACTGTTGTTGTATTTCTTAGGATTTGCATCAGCAATATTAGCTGCTTATATTTTACATAAAACATTAAAGATAAAATCGAAATCTTTCTTCGTTGTAGAAATGCCGAATTATAAATTACCATCTGTAAAAAATGTTTTTTTAGATGTTGTTGAAAAAACAAAAGCGTTTGTTTTTGGAGCTGGAAAAATTATTTTAGCATTATCAATTGTATTATGGTTTTTAGCTTCTAATGGAGGTGACAATTTTAAAAATGCTAAAAAAACGGTAATAGAAAATAATCAGAATTTAAATTTATCCTCAAATGAAATTCAACAAAAAATAGCATCGTTAAAATTAGAAAATTCTTACATTGGTATTCTTGGTAAAAGTATAGAGCCAGTTATAAAGCCCTTAGGTTATGATTGGAAAATTGGAATTGCTTTAATTACTTCTTTTGCTGCTAGAGAAGTTTTTGTAGGAACTTTAGCAACTATTTATAGTGTGGAAGCTGATGATGAAGATACTTCTACTATAAAACAAAAAATGGCTTCAGAAATAAATCCTGATACTGGAAAAAAACGATTTAATTTTCCTGTAGGAATGTCTTTGATGGTTTTTTATGCATTTGCTATGCAGTGTATGGCAACATTAGCTATTGTAAAACGTGAAACTAAAACTTGGAAATGGCCTTTAATTCAGTTATTTGGTTTGGCACTTTTGGCTTATGTTTCATCATTTTTAACTTATCAAATTTTAAGCTAATGCAAGAAGTAATAGTTTGTGTTTTGGTTGTTTTAGCAGTTTTTTTTCTTGTAAAAAAATATATTTTTCCTTCAAAAAAAGCAAAAAGTTGTAATACAGATTGTAGTTGTCATTAAAAGATTAACAGAATATTAGGAAGCCTAAACTTAAGGTTTTCTAAATTTGATGATATAAATACATATAATAATCATAATTTTTAAATACATGAAAAAAGCTATTTTGTCAATTGCAATATTTACAATTGCATTGATTACGTCATCAGAAACAGTTGCACAAAAATTTCCTAAAATGGATGCAAGTCCTATGGATGCTTCTTCTTATCCTGTAACCTGGAAAAATTCAGATAAACTTGTAAAAGTTGTTTATAGTAGACCGCAGTTAAAGGGAAGAACTTTAGAAAAATTAGCGCCTAAAGATAAAGTTTGGAGGACAGGAGCCAATGAAGCAGCAGAAATTACTTTTTATAAAGATGTACTATTTGGAGGAAAGTCTGTAAAAGCAGGTACTTATTCTTTATTTACAATTCCTACTGATGGTGATTGGATAGTAATAATAAGCAACCAAAAAAATGTTTGGGGTTCTTATTTTTATGATAAGGCAGATGATGTTGTTCGTGTTTCTGGAAAAACATCAAAAGCAGAAAAACCTGTTGAAGCATTTTCAATTGTCTTTGATGGAGAAAGAGATAGTGCCAACATGCATTTAGGTTGGTCAAATACAATTGTAACTGTTCCTATTAAAGGATAGTATTTAGTGTAACGTTATTTTAGGACGGGACATATTTTTCCATAAAAAAACCTCAAAAAGTAAATTTACTTTTTGAGGTTTTTTATAGGTTTTATTTTTTTAAAAATTTAAACATATTGTTTTTGTTGCCATTTCCAAGCAGATTTTAAAGCTTCTTCTAGGCTAATTTCTGTTTTCCAATTTAACTCTTTATTAGCAATTGTTGTGTCTGCATAACACACCATAACATCACCTTCTCTTCTACCAACAATCTTATAATTTAATTTTAAATTATTTACTTTTTCAAAAGCATTAATTACTTCTAAAACAGAAGTTCCTTTACCAGTTCCGATATTAAAGAACTCAAAAGATTCTTTATTGTTTTTGTTGATTAATCTTTTTAAAGCAGCAATATGTGCTTTTGCTAAATCTACAACATGAATATAATCACGAACAGCAGTTCCATCTTCAGTTGGGTAATCATCACCAAAAACAGATAATTCTTTTCTGATTCCTGCAGCAGTTTGTGTAACAAAAGGAATTAGGTTAGCAGGAACTCCAAGTGGTAATTCTCCAATTTTTGCAGATGGATGAGCTCCTATTGGATTAAAATAACGTAAAGCTATTGTGTTAATTCCGTATGCATTACTTGTGTCTTTAATAATTTCTTCTCCAATTTTTTTTGTATTTCCATACACAGACTCTGCTTTTTTTACAGGTGCATTTTCTGTTATAGGAGAAGAGTCTGGTTCTCCATACACTGTTGCAGAAGAGGAAAAAATAAAGTTGTCTAACTTACGATCTCTAACTTCTTGTAAAATATATATTAGCGAGCTTAAATTATTTTCGTAATAATCTAAAGGTTTTTGGATGCTTTCTCCAACAGCTTTAAATGCAGCAAAGTGTATAATTCCGTCAATTTCATGAGCATCAAAAACGGATTTTACTTCACTTTTAATTCTAACATCAACTTTATGAAAAGCTGGTTTTATACCAGTAATTTCTGTAATATTATCTAAAACTGAAATCGTTGTATTTGATAAATCATCAATAATTACTACTTCAAAACCTTCGTTTTGTAGTTCTACTACTGTATGAGATCCTATGAAGCCAAGGCCTCCTGTTACTAAAATTTTTTTCATTGTTGTTTGTTTAGGGATATTTATTTTAAAAAATTAATAATTGTTTTTGTGATAAAAGTAAGTTGTTCTTCATCAAGTTCAGTGTGCATTGGTAAAGAAATAACTGTTTTTATCAAATTGTTTGTTACTGGAAAATCTTCTTCATTATATCTATCATCTTTATATGCCTTTTGAGCATGTAAAGCAACTGGATAATAAATTGCATTTGGTACTCCTTGTTCTAGTAAGTGTTTATGCAATTCGTCTCTTTTTCCATTTGTGATTTGCAATGTATATTGATGAAAAACATGACAATCACAAGTGTTACAAATTGAGTTGCAAGCATTAGTTTTGTTAGATTTAGCAGTAGGTGTTATAATGTTTTTATTGTTTGCAAAAGCATTGTTATAAAAACGAGCTGCATTTCTACGAGCATTACAATAACTATCTAATTTAGGTAATTTTGCTTTTAAAACACCTGCTTGAATAGAGTCTAATCTTGAATTTACACCTACAACATCATGATAATAACGAGTGTACATTCCATGGTTTACAATTCCACGAATAGTATGTGCCAGTTCATCATCATTGGTGAAAATTGCACCTCCATCTCCATAACAACCTAAATTTTTTGATGGAAAAAATGAAGTAGTTCCAACATTTCCAATAGTTCCGGCTTTTTTCTGTGTACCATCTTTAAAGGTGTAGTTTGCACCAATTGCTTGTGCATTATCTTCAATTACAAATAAATTATGTTGTTTAGCAATTTCTAGTATAGCATCCATATTTGCAACTTGACCAAATAAATGAACAGGAACAATAGCTTTTGTTTTTGGAGTAATTGCCTTTTTCAAAGCTTCAATATCAATATTAAAAGTATCTGTCTCAACATCCACTAAAACAGGAGTTAATTTTAATAAAGCAATTACTTCTACAGTTGCTGCAAAAGTAAAATCGGCAGTAATTACTTCATCACCTTGCTCTAAACCTAAGCACATCATTGCAATTTGCAAAGCATCAGTTCCATTTGCACAAGGAATAACGTGTTTTACATCCAAATAATCTTCTAAATCTTTCTGAAAGTCTTTTACTAAAGGACCATTTATATAAGATGAAGAATTTAAAACTTCTTGAATTGAAGAATCAACAGTTTCTTTAATTTGTTGATATTGCCCTTGCAAATCAACCATTTGGATTTTTTTCATAAAAACTACATAATATTGATAAGTCAAAAATACAATTTAAATTGATTAACTTTGGTAAGTTCAAATATTTTCAAATGAAATTTCTTAAAAAAATTTTAAAAATTGTTGTTTTATTAATAGTTCTAATAACAATTACAGTTTTTGTGTATTCAAAAATTAATAAACCTACATATTCTGGAGAATTAGAAATTAAAAACTTATCAGATAATGTAACCGTTTATTTTGATGAAGTTGGTGTGCCTCATATAAATGCACAAAATCAAAAAGATGCTTACACAGCTTTGGGCTATGTGCATGCGCAAGACAGATTATGGCAAATGGAATTGATTAGAAGAATTGCACCAGGAAGATTATCAGAAATATTTGGAAAAGATTTAAAAAAGACTGATGTGTTTTTCTCAGGATTAGGGATTGAGGAAGCTGCTGAAACAACTATAGCTAATTTGGATAAAAACTCACAATCTTATCTTTTATCACAAGCCTATTTAGATGGCGTAAATCAATTTTTAGAAGAAGGCGAAACACCTTTAGAATTTACTTTAGTAGGAATTGAAAAAGAAAAATATTCTTTAAAAGATATATACAATGTATTTGGATATATGTCTTTTAGTTTTGCAGTTGCACATAAAACAGATCCTTTATTAACCGAAATTAAAGAGAAATTAGGAGAACCTTATTTGAATGAATTGTTAGGGGCTTTTTCTGAAAATCTATCCATCAATAAAATGGATAGTGTTTCTAAAATAAATGCAAATTTCTCTAAAAATGTAAGTGCAATAATGGATAATATGCCAGTTTCCCCATTAATAGGTAGTAATTCTTGGGTAATTGGTGCAGATAAAACTAAAAACGGAAAAGTAATTTTTGCCAATGATCCTCATATTGGGTTTTCACAACCTTCTGTTTGGTATCAAAGTCATATAAAAACTCCTAATTTTGAAATATATGGCTTTAATATTGGTCTAATGCCTTTTCCTTTATTAGGACATAATAAAAGGTATGCATATGGTTTAACAATGTTGGCTAATGATGATTTAAATTTTTATATAGAAGAAAATAATCCTGAAAATAAAAATCAATACAAAACAGTTGATGGTTTTAAAGATTATGAAGTTAGAACAAAAACCATCAAAATAAAAGGAGAGGTTGATACAACTTTTCAAGTAAAAGTTTCACAACATGGACCAATTATGAATGGTATTATATCTCATTTGGAGGATGAAAGACCAATTGCAATGAATTGGATTTACACGCAATTAAAAAATGAAATGCTAGAAGTTTCTCACGGAATTTCGCATTCAAAATCATTGATAGACTTTCAGCAATCTATATCAAAAATTCACGCTCCAGGCCTAAATGTAATGTATGGTGATATTGACAATAATATTGCTTGGTTTGCTTCTGCAAAATTATACCAGTTAAGAGATAGTCTCTCTTCTAAAACGTATTTAGATGGTGCTTCTGGAAAAGATGAAATAACAGAAATTCTAGATTTTAGTGAAAATCCAAAAGCAGTAAATCCAAAATGGAATTATGTTTATTCTGCAAATCATCAACCAGATTCTGTGAGAGGAAAATTATATCCAGGCTATTATCAACCAGAAAATAGATCAAAAAGAATTGTAACATTATTAGAAGAAAAAGATGATTTTACAAAACAAGGTGTTGCTGAAATGTTATATGATGTTACTTCATCTGTGGATCATGAAATTGCAGCAGATTTATTAAAATATGTATCAAAAAGCGATTTGTCAGCTTCTGAAAAACAAGCATTATCTATTTTGAAAAGTTGGAATGGAATTTATTTGAAAACTTCTATTGCGCCAACAATTTACAATCGTTTTTTATTCGAGTTTTTGCAAAATACCTATCAAGATGAATTAGGTGATGCTTTTGATTTATTTATCAATTCGCAATTGCAAGATCAAGTTTTAAGAACTCAAATTAATAGAGGAAAGTCTGTTTGGTGGGATGATATTTTAACTAATAATAATATTGAAACTAAAGAAGAAATTATAACAAAATCGTATAAAAATGCAATTGTTTTTCTACAAAAGCAATTAGGAGAAAATATAGAAAGTTGGACTTGGAATAGGGTAATTTCAGTAGAATACGAACACGCAATTGGAAAAGCTGGAGGTATTTTAAGAAAGATTTTTAATGTTGGTCCTTTTGAAACGATTGGAGGGAATGAGGTAATTAACAATCAAATATTTAAATTAAATGGATCAGGAATTTACAAAGTTACAGCAGGTCCATCATCAAGAAGAGTTGTCGATTTTTCTGATGTTGAAAATAGTTTAGGAATTATTCCTACAGGTCAATCAGGAAATGTTTTTAGTGATTATTATAAAGACCAAGCTCAAAAATATGTTGATGGTAAATTTGAGAAAATGAACCTTAATGAGGCAGATATAAAAGGAAGTGAGAATGTTTTGATTTTGAAGCCAAAAAAGTAGCTTTATTTATGCAGTGTTATAGTGTTTAATTTTATAAATATATATATCACCCATACCGTTATTTAAATTAGTTGTATTTTTAAATTCAATCAATTCTGGAGAAAAAAGATGAGGCTTTTTTGATTTTATAAAACTTGGGTCTAATTGTTCCATACAATATTTTTGTACATTGTTTTCTGATTCTTTTGATAAGATTCTATAAGTTGAAATCTTATCTCCAAACTCATCCCTAACTTTAGAATCAATAATCTCAACTTTATATTTGTCGTTATATTCTATAAATGCCATAATTTAAACCTCCTTATAAACTTCCTTAAAAGGAATTCTAAAACGTTCTCCATAAACACCTTCAGGTTTTCTGATTCCGCAAGAAACTATCATATTTATTTCAGAACCAAAAGGTAAGCCTAAAACGTTTTTAACTCGCCAAGTATCTGAGCCTTCCATTGGGCAAGTATCATAACCTTCAGCAGCCATAGAGATCATAAAATTTTGAGCAGCTAAACCACAAGTTTTATGAGCTACAATGCGCATGTCACTTTTTCTGACTTCTCTATAAATGGGTTTGAAAAGACCAACAATAAGTGTCATTAAATATTTAAAAAAACCTAATATTCCTAAAAAATCAGCATACACAAAAGGAATAATTTTACCATAGTAATTTCTTGCTACTTTTTCTCTGTTACTTTGCTCAGATTTTGGATTGTTTGTACCAAAATTTTTGTCAATAAACTTTAAATTTGATTTTGCTCTTTGTTTCCATAAATCTTTTCTTACAACAAAAACAACCAATTGTTGGGCAGTTCTTGCTGCATTTTGGTTAAAACAAAAAGGAGCTATTTTTCCAATAATATCTTTTGAAGTGATATGATAAAATTCCCACAATTGCATATTGCTGCTATTTGGTGCGAGTGAAGCTTGTTCAATGCATTTTTTTACAATGGTTTTGTCAATTGGCTTTTTTGAATCATAAACTCTTACTGAACGCCTGTAATGTATGGCTTCAGAAACTGTTTTTTCTTGTGGCATAAATAGTATTATGAAATTTGTTTTAGTTTTTTATTCATCACCAAAAACCAAAAAGGAGGGAAGAGTGCTAATAGCATCATTCCTGGATAACCTGTTGGCATTTGTGGGCTTTCAGGTAATGTTTTAAGTAATTGATAATGTTTAGAGCCATTATAATGATGATCTGAATGACGAGATAAATTGAACAATAAAACCTGACCAACTTGATGATTTGAGTTCCAAGAATGATTTCTTTTTACACGTTCATATCTGCCATTTTCATTTTGTTTTCTCAATAAACCATAATGTTCAATGTAGTTTACAGTTTCTAATAAAATAATTCCTGAAATTGCAGCTCCTACAAAAGTTAATAAAACGAATTGCCCAAAGAAAAAATAAACACAGCTTAATAAAACAATGTTACAAATTGTATAGACTATCATTCTATTTTGATGATGAAACCAACTTCGATTTTTATTTTTCATTCTTTTATTTTCTAAATTCCAAGCCTGAATGTAACTTGAAAAGTGTGAGCGAATCCAAAACGTAAAAATCCATTCGTTTTTTCGAGCAGTTGCAGCATCTTTTGGAGTAGCTACGTTATAATGATGTCCTCCATTATGATATGGTAAAAAGTGAGTGTTTAAAGAAGTTAGAAGTAAAATTTCTCCAATAAATTCATCAAATCTATTATTTCTATGTCCTAATTCGTGGCCAACATTTATACCCATTGCTCCACATAAAATTCCCATTCCAAAAATACGTCCAAAAATTTCTGAATTTGTCAAATCAGTTTCTTGAATTGCATGAAAAAACAAAATTAAAAAGGTAATTTGAATAGGTAGAGTTAAGTATAAGAGGTAAGTATAAAGTTTGTTTTCTTTCTCTATTTTTTCTTCTTCTTTTGAGAAATTTTCTTTGTTTGGTTTGATGAAAAATTCCAATAATGGAACAAATCCAAAGAAAACAAAAGCTGGTAAATGTGTTAACCAACCTTTATTTGTAAATGAAATATAAACAACTACAGGTAGAATAAGAATAGAAAAATATTTGAGGGCTTTCATTTAGAAAAATTAATTTCCTAAAGATAGTAATTAGTTACAAGCGTTCCAAATTGAGTCATTTGGAGTTGGGGCAATTACAGAAATTTGTTCTTTAGAAACTGGGTGCTTAAATTCAATTTTTCGTGCATGTAAACTAATACTTCCGTCTTTATTGCTTCTACCAAAACCATATTTCAAGTCTCCCTTTATTGGGCTTCCAATGTTAGAAAGTTGTGTTCTTATTTGATGATGTCTGCCGGTTTCTAAATCAATTTCTAGTAGAGTGTAGTTGTCTAGTTTTTTAATGATTTTATAATGAAGTGTAGCTTTTTTACTTCCGCTAATTTCTTTTTTGTAGACAAAAGATTTATTCTTTTTAGAGTCTTTTTTTAGGAAATTAATTAAAGTATCACTTTCTTTTTTAGGTTGATTTTTTACTAAAGCCCAGTAAGTTTTATCAATAGTTTTGTCACGTAACATTTTGTTCAAGCGTTCTAAAGCTTTAGAGGTTCTAGCAAAAATTACGATTCCAGAAGTAGGTCTATCTAATCTATGTACAGTTCCAATAAATACATTTCCAGGTTTGTTGTATTTGCCTTTTATGTATTCTTTTACAACATCGCTCAAAGGCTTATCGCCAGTTTTATCGCCTTGTGTAATATCTCCTGAACGTTTGTTGACAATTATAATATGATTGTCTTCAAAAAGTACTTGTAAGTTTTCTTTAGTAGAATGCATATGCTTGTCACCTTGGTTTTTAGTCTTTGCCTAAGAAGAACAAAAGTTGAAAGGTTTTATTTAAAATCTTTAGCAACATCCTCATTTACACCATCAATAAAATCTAAAAATTCTTTTCGACCTAGACTAGTAGAGGAGGAGGTTAAAAACGATGTTGGTAAAGACTCCCAATGTTGCAGTAATTTCTTTTTGTAGGATGTGATTTGTTTGTTCAATTTAGAGCTTCCAAGTTTATCAGCTTTAGTAAAAACGATGCAAAAAGGAATTTGATTTTCACCCAAAAACTGCATAAAATCTAAATCAATTTTTTGAGGATCATGTCTAGAGTCTATCAAAACAAAAGTGCAAACTAATTGTTCTCTTTCTTTAAAATAATTTTCAATAAAGTATTGGAAAATTACTCTTTTCTTTTTAGAAACCTGAGCATATCCATAACCAGGTAAATCAACTAAAAACCAAGAATCATTAATCTTAAAATGATTAATAAGTTGTGTTTTTCCTGGTTTTCCAGAGATTTTGGCTAAATCTTTACGCTCCATTAACATATTAATTAATGAAGATTTACCAACGTTAGAGCGTCCTATAAAAGCATATTCAGGTATTCTATCTTTAGGTGCATTAATAACATTACTGTTACTCATTACAAATTCAGCAGACTTAATTTTCAAAGCAAAAAAGTTTAGATGTTTCTAGATTTTAACCAGCTATCAAGAATTGAGTTGAACTGTTCTGATTGTTCCATCATTGCAGCATGTCCACATTTGTCAATCCAATACAAATCAGAATTTGGCAATAACCTGTGAAAATCGTCAGCAACTTCAGGAGGTGTAACTCCATCTTGTTTTCCCCAAATAATACAAACAGGTTGAGCCATTTTCGGTAAATCTCCAGCCATATTATGTCTAATAGCACTTTTTGCAATAGATAAGGTTTTTAAAGCTTTCATTCTGTCATTTACTGTAGCGTAAACATCATCCACCAGTTCTTTGGTCGCTGTTTTTGGATCATAAAATACATCTCTAGCTTTTTGCTCTATGTATTGGTAGTTTCCTCTTTTTGGAAAACTGTCTCCCATTGCTTTTTCATACAAACCAGAACTACCTGTTAATACTAAACCGATTACTTTTTCTGGGTAATGTTTAGTAAAGTATAAAGCAATATGTCCTCCTAAAGAATTTCCTAAAAGGATAACTTCATCTAATTTTTTGTGTTCCAAAAAATCTTTTAAAAACCCTGCTAAATTCTTAACATTTGTAGAAATTAGTGGCAGTGTGTATAAAGGTAATTCAGGAATTAATACTTTATATCCATTACTAGAAAAATGATTAAAAGTTGCGCTAAAGTTACTCAAAGCGCCCATTAAACCATGTAAAACAATGATTGCAGGACCCTCTCCAGCTTCTGCATAAGTAAATTTACCCTCGGTTTTTAGTTTGTCAGTCATTGATTTTTGTTTGATTTCTCACTAACGCAAATGTAATTCTTTTTTATTACATAGAAATCCATTTCATTTTCAGTTGTTTAGGGTTATTAACAATCCATTTTACTTGTAAATAAAGGGAATTCCTTGTTTTTATTAACAAAGTGGTAAAAAGTGGTAAAAAGTGGTAAAATTTCTATATTTTTGATATCTAAATAAAACTTTTTTTAGTGATTAATTTAATTGGGACATATGAATGTAAGGCAGATGCTAAAGGTAGAGTGATGGTTTCATCAGCTCTAAAAAAGCAAATGCAACCCATTTTGCAAGAAGGTTTTGTTTTAAAAAGGGCTGTTTTTCAATCTTGTTTAGAGTTGTATCCAATGACAGAGTGGAATGCGATGATGGCTAAGATTAATAAATTGAATAAGTTCAAAAAGAAGAACAATGATTTTATTAGAAGGTTTACTGCTGGTGTAAAGTTGGTGGAATTAGATGCTACAGGTAGAATTTTGATTCCAAAAGATTTATGTGATTTTGCTGGAATTCAAAAACAAGTGGTAATGTCATCTTCAGTGAATATTATTGAGATTTGGGATAAAGAGAAATACGAAAAAGCAATTGATGATGCTGCAGATGATTTTGCAGATTTAGCTGAGGAAGTAATGGGAAATACAGATTTTGATGAGTTACCATAATGCAGTTTTATTAAAAGAAAGTGTGGATGCATTGGCTATCAAAAGTGATGGTGTTTATGTTGATGTCACTTTTGGAGGGGGAGGTCATTCTAGGGAAATACTATCTAGGCTAGGTGAAAATGGAAGGTTATTTGCTTTTGATCAGGATCCTGATGCTTTAGATAATGTAATTGATGATGAGAGATTTGTTTTGATTCCTGAGAATTTTAGATATATCACTAGGTTTTTGAGGTTTCATGGAATACGTAAAGTTGATGGAGTTTTAGCTGATTTAGGGGTTTCTTCACATCAGTTTGATGAAGCAGAAAGAGGTTTCTCTACACGTTTTGAAGGTGATTTAGATATGAGGATGAATCAGAAATCAAAAATTTCTGCAAAAGAAATTATCAATAATTATTCTGAAGAAAAAATAGCGGAAATTTTATTCGCTTATGGTGAGTTGAGAAATTCAAGAAAAATAGCAAGACTTATTGTTGAGGCAAGAAAAAATAACAAAGTTGAAACTAGTTTCGATTTAAAAGAAGCTTTAAGAACAGTTTTGCCAAAAGCAAAAGAACATAAAATATTAGCGCAAATTTTTCAGGCAATCAGAATAGAGGTAAATGAAGAGTTGGATGTTTTGAAAGAATTTTTAGAGCAAATTCCGAATTTATTAAAAGAAGAAGGTAGGCTAAGTGTAATTTCTTACCATTCTTTAGAAGATAGATTGGTGAAGCGCTTTATAAGAACAGGTTTGTTTGAAGGTGAGCCAGAAAAAGATGTTTTTGGAAATTCTGATGAGCCTTTAAAGAAAGTGGGAAAATTAATTATCCCATCTAAAGAAGAGATAAAGATTAACAATAGAGCTAGAAGTGCAAAGTTAAGAATTGCAACACTAAAAAGTTAAGATGGCAACAGTTAAGAGGGGGGTTTATGATTTTTTAAGAGGAAGTTTTCTTACTGATGAATCAGCTTTTAAAAATTGGCGAATTATCATTTTTGTGGTTTTGTTGATGTTGGTTATGATTTATAGCTCTCATAGTGCAGAAAAGAAGGTTTTTAAAATATCAGAATTAAACAAAAAGAAAAGAGAGTTAAGAGCAGAATATGTAGATACAGGAACTATTCTAATGCGAATGAAAATGGAATCTAGTATCAGAGAAAAGGCAAAAACAAGAGGTTTGAAGCCTTCAGAAAATCCACCAAAGAAAATAAAAGTAACCTATAAAGATTAATAAATTGGCAACTCACAAAAAAAGCATACTTACCAAATTCTACATACTAGCTGGTTTTATGACGCTTATTTTGTTTGCGGTTATTTTTCGAGTAGTGAATATTCAATATTTTCAAGGAGAAAAATACAAAAAATTATCCACAGAGCTTACTGTAAAACAATTTACGATTTCTGCTAATAAAGGAAATGTATATGCTGCTGATGGTAATTTATTAGCAACCTCAATGTCTAAATATACCATTAGAATGGATGTTGTGGCTGTTGATGGGGATGTGTTTGAAAAAAATATAGCTGCATTGTCAAAAGCACTTTCTAATATGTTTGGCAAATCTACCAATCATTATCAAAACAAATTAAGGAATGCTAAAAAAAGGAAAAACAGGTATTTACTTATAGCAAGAAATGTAGGCTATAATGATTACGTGAAAATGAAAACATTCCCGATTTTTAAACTGGGAGTATATCAAGGAGGTTTTATTGCAGAGCATAAAACAGTACGTGCGCATCCTATTGGAAAAATAGCAGAACGTACTATAGGTTATGATGATTTTAGGGGAGAAGCTGGTATAGAAGGTGCTTTTGCAGATTTTATGCAAGGTGAAGACGGTTTAAGGTGGAAGCAGAAAATCGCAAAAAACCAATGGAAACCAATTTCTGATGTTAATGAAAAAGAGCCAATAGATGGTCATGATATAATTACTACTATAGATGTTAATATTCAGGATATTACGCATCATGCTTTGTTGCGTCAGTTAGAGTATTTTGAGGCAGATCATGGTTGTGCTGTGGTTATGGAAACTGCAACTGGAGAGATTAAGGCGATTTCAAATTTAGGTAGAACAAATGATGGGAAGCATTATTACGAAAAAAGAAACTATGCAGTTTGGGAAAGTCATGAGCCAGGTTCTACTTTTAAATTGGCAAGTTTAATGGCTGCTTTAGATGATAAAGTAATTGATACAGCAACTGTAGTTGATACAGAAAAAGGAAGAATTTATATTAACAACAGAAAAGTGGAAGATTCTAGAAGAGGTGGTTATGGAAAGATTTCTGCTGCAAGAGTTTTTGAAGTTTCTTCTAATGTGGGTATTGTAAAGTTGATAAAAAAGCATTACGACCATCAGCCTGAGAAATTTATTGATAAAGTAGAAAAATACGGATTTACAAAACCAATAGGTTTTCAAATAAAGGGTGAAGGAAAACCTTATATACCAAAACCTTCAGATAGAGCCTGGAGTAAAATTTCTTTAGAATGGATGTCTTGGGGCTATGGAATTTCAGTTACGCCTATGCAAACCTTAATGTTTTATAACGCTGTTGCTAATGATGGAGTTATGGTAAAGCCACGTTTTGTAAAAGAATTAAGAAGAGAAGATAAAGCTGAAAAAGTTTTTGAAACAGAAGTTGTAAATCCAAAAATTGCATCAGAAGAAACTTTAAGTAAAATAAAAAAGGTGATGGAAAATGTGGTGATTAAAGGAACTGCTGATAACATTTATTCGCCTAATTTTTCAATGGCTGGTAAAACAGGAACTGCTAAAAAATACATTCCAAGAACAAAAAATACAAAAGGCGAATGGGAAGGTGGTTACTATTCTACAAAAAGATATGTAGCTTCCTTTGCAGGTTTTTTTCCTGCTGATGAGCCTAAATATTCTTGTATAGTGGTTGTGCATGATCCTGATAAAAAGAAAGGATATTATGGAGCTACAGTTGCAGCTCCTATTTTTAAAGAAATTGCCCAGAAAATTTACACAACTACACCTGTAGATAATCAATCTGTAGAAGATGAAATTAAGTTTTTGTCAATAGAAAATCAATATAAAAAATACAATAAAATCATCAATAAAGAATATGCAGAAGTACCAAATGTAAAAGGAATGAATGGTATGGATGCAGTTTCGATGTTAGAAAATATAGGTTTAAAAGTTCAGTTTTCTGGAGTAGGAAAAGTGAAAACACAGTCTATTAAAAAAGGTGAAAAATTAATAAAAGGAAGTATTATTATTTTAAAATTATCCTAAGCTGAAAAAATTACAAGACATATTGTATAAGGTAGCTATCAAAGAAGTTTTTGGTAGTACTAATATTGATGTAAATCAACTTGTTTTCGATTCTAGAAAAGTTTTAGAGAACGATGTTTTTATAGCTCAGAAAGGTCTAAATGTAGATGGGCATTTGTATGTTGAAAAAGCGATTTCTTTAGGAGCAACTGCGATTATTTGTGAAGATTTTTCTTTCGATAAAAAAGAAGGAATTACATATATAAAGGTTGAAGACGCTAATGTGGCTTTGGCAATTATGGCTGCTAATTTTTATGAAAATCCTTCTACTAAATTTCCAGTTGTTGGAGTTACAGGTACAAATGGAAAAACAACTATAGCTTCACTTTTGTATCAATTATTTCTTAAAGCAGGTTACAAAGTTGGTTTGTTGTCTACTGTTAAAATTTTGGTTGATGAAACTGAATATAAAGCAACACACACAACTCCAGATTCTGTTACAATAAATAGGTATTTGGATATGATGTTGCAAACTGGTGTAGAGTACTGTTTTATGGAAGTGAGTTCTCATGGAATTCATCAAAAAAGAACAGAAGGGTTAACTTTTGCAGGAGGAATTTTCACAAATCTTTCTCACGATCATTTAGATTATCACGAAACATTTGCAGAATATAGAAATGTAAAAAAGAAATTTTTTGATGATTTGCCAAAATCAGCATTTGCATTAACAAATATCGACGATAAAAATGGCAACTATATGTTGCAAAATACGAGAGCAAAAAAGAAGTCTTATGCCCTTAAAACATTGGCAGATTACAAAGCTAAAGTATTAGAAAAACAGCTTTCAGGAACTTTAATTACTATTGATGGAACTGAAGTTTGGACAAAATTAATAGGTGTTTTTAATATCTACAACTTAACTGCAATTGTAGCAACAGCAGAATTGTTAGGTTTAGAAAGGTTAGAGATTTTAACCATAGTAAGTCAGTTAGAAAGTGTAAGTGGTCGTTTTCAATACACGATTTCTGATGATGGAATTACTGCAATTGTAGATTACGCTCATACTCCAGATGCTTTAAAAAATGTGTTGGAAACCATTAATGATATTAGAACCAACAACGAAAAGGTGATTACAGTTGTGGGTTGTGGAGGTGATAGAGATAAAACTAAAAGGCCAAAGATGGCAAATATTGCAGCTCAACTAAGCAATCAGGCCATTTTTACATCAGATAATCCAAGAACAGAAGATCCACAAACCATTTTAGATGAAATGGAAGTTGGTGTTTCTCCTGAAAATTATAGAAAAACACTAACAGTTTTAGACAGGCGTCAAGCTATAAAAACGGCTTGTAAATTGTCAGAGATTGGGGATATTATTTTAATTGCAGGAAAAGGACATGAAAATTATCAAGAGGTAAATGGAGTTCGTTCTCATTTTGATGATTTAGAGGAAGTTAAGAATTGTTTCAATCAACTAAAAAAGAAGTAAGAATGCTGTATTATTTATTTGAATATTTAGAGAGTCAATTCAGTTTTCCAGGAGCTAGTGTGTTTCAATTTATCACATTTAGAGCAGCAGCTGCATTCATTTTGTCTTTGTTGATTTCTTCTATTAATGGGAAAAGAATCATTAATTTTTTAAGGAAACAACAAGTTGGAGAAACTGTTAGGGATTTAGGGTTAGAAGGTCAAAAACAAAAATCTGGTACTCCAACAATGGGTGGGATTATCATCATTTTAGCAACCTTGATTCCTGTGTTTTTATTGACAAAACTAGATAATATTTACATCGTAATTCTAATTATTACTACTGTTTGGATGGGTTCAATTGGATTTTTAGATGATTACATAAAAGTATTCAAAAAAGACAAAGGAGGTTTAAGTGGAAAGTTTAAAGTATTAGGTCAAGTAGGATTGGGTTTAATAGTAGGTTCAATGTTGTATTTCAATGAAGGAGTTACTATCAAAGAACAATTGCCTATTGATCAACAAATTGTTCAAGAAAATGGGCGTAAGAAAGTTTTTGGTGAAGCACATAAATCAACAAAAACTACAGTTCCTTTTTTCAAGAATAACGAATTAGATTATTCAAAACCATTAAGTTATTTAGGTGATGGTTATGAAAAATATGGATGGATTATCTTCATTTTTATAACTGTTTTTATTGTAACAGGAATATCAAATGGTGCAAACTTAACAGATGGAATTGATGGTTTGGCAGCAGGTTCATCAGCCATTATTGTCATTACACTTGGGCTTTTTACATGGGTTTCTGGTAATATCATTTTTGCTGACTATTTGGATGTAATGTATATCCCTAATTCAGGGGAAATGACTGTTTTTATACTGGCTTTTGCAGGTGCTTTAATTGGGTTTTTATGGTATAACACGTATCCAGCTCAAGTTTTTATGGGAGATACAGGGAGTTTAACCATTGGTGGAATTATAGCCGTGATTGCAATTTCAATAAGAAAAGAATTGTTGCTACCCATTTTAGCAGGAATTTTTGTTGTAGAAAACCTATCAGTGATTATGCAAGTTTCTTGGTTTAAATACACAAAAAAGAAATTTGGAGAAGGAAGAAGGATATTTAAAATGTCGCCTTTGCATCACCATTATCAAAAATTGAGTTATCACGAAAGTAAAATTGTAGTTCGTTTTTGGATTGTCGGAATCCTTTTAGCTGTATTTACAATTGTTACTCTAAAATTAAGATAGAAAAAGGGCTTGTCCTAACTTTCCCTTGAGAGTGGATAAGTTCTTTTTTAAAAAATAAAATATGAATAATAGAATAACACAAGAAAATAGAGTTTTACCTTCTTTGGGGGAAGAAGGTTTTCTTGTGATTCTTGGAGGTGGAGAAAGTGGGGTAGGTACAGCGCTTTTAGGAAAACAGAAAGGATATCAAGTTTTTTTGTCAGACAAAGGTGAAATATCAAAAAAATACAAAGAAGTTCTTTTAAATAACGAAATAGATTTTGAGGAAAATCAGCATACAGAAAGCAAAATTTTAACTGCAGATGTTGTTATGAAAAGTCCTGGGATACCTGATAAAATAGCTTTAGTTCAAAAACTAATTGAAAATTCAATTCCAGTAATTTCTGAAATTGAATTCGCAGCTGAATTTACAGATGCAAAAATCATTGGAATTACAGGTTCTAATGGTAAAACAACAACAACATTATTAACGCATCATATTTTAAAGAATGCAAGTTTAAATGTTGGAATTGCAGGAAATATTGGAGACAGTTTTGCAAAACAAGTAGCTGAAAATGATTTTGAAAATTATGTATTAGAAATCAGTAGTTTTCAGTTAGATGGAATTCAAAAATTCAACCCTCATATTGCAATTTTAACCAATATTACTCCAGATCATTTAGATAGGTATGAGTATAAGTTTGAGAATTATATCGCCTCAAAATTTAGAATTACAAAGAATCAAAAACCAACTGATTTTTTAATTTATGATGCTGATGATGAAGCTATCAATAATTGGTTGAAAAAGAATAAAACTCATGCAACATTAGTTCCGTTTTCGCTTGAAAAAGAATTAGAATATGGAGCGTATATCAAAGACAATACTATAATTATCAATATAAATAAAGACAAAATTAATATGCCAATCTCAACCTTATCAATCAAAGGGAAACACAATACAAAAAACGCAATGGCTTCTGCTATGGCTGCTCAATTGTTAAGTGTAAGAAAAGAATTTATCAAAGAAAGTTTGTCAAATTTTGAAGGAGCAGAGCATCGCTTAGAAAATGTTGCCAAAATTAAAGAAGTTCAATATATCAATGATTCAAAAGCAACCAATGTAAATGCTACATTTTATGCTTTAGAATGTATGGATAAAACTACAATTTGGATTGTAGGGGGAGTTGATAAAGGAAATGATTATACAGATTTACTGCCTTTAGTTAGAGAAAAAGTAAAAGCAATTGTGTGTTTAGGTGCTGATAATGAAAAAATTAAAAACACCTTTAGTAATGTTGTTGATATTATAGTTGAAACTGCTGGTGCAGAAGAAGCTGTGAAAGTTTCTCATAAACTAGCAGAAAGAGGAGAAGCAGTTTTATTATCTCCTGCTTGCGCAAGTTTTGATTTGTTTGAGAATTACGAAGATAGAGGTCGTCAATTTAAAAAAGCGGTTAGAAATCTTTAAGAAACAAGAAACAAGAAACAAGAAACAAGAAACAAGAAACAAGAGACAAGAGACAAGAATGAAAACCATTTTTCAACATATTAAAGGAGATAAAACCATTTGGGCAATTGTGGCTATTTTGGCAATATTCTCATTTATGCCTGTATATAGTGCAAGCACAAACTTAGTATATGTTGTTGGTTCTGGCTCTACTTTTGGGTACTTAATAAAACATATGGTTTTATTAATAATGGGTTTTGCAATTATTTATGGAGTTCATAAAATTCCTTACAGATATTTTTCTGGGGGATCCGTTTTAATGTTACCTATTGTAATTGTTTTATTAATTTTTACATTGATGCAAGGAACTACAATTGGTGGCGCAAATGCAAGTAGATGGATCCGTATTCCATTTGTGGGTATTGGTTTTCAAACGTCAACTTTGGCAGGTTTAGTTTTGATGGTTTATGTAGCTAGATATTTGGCAAAGAATAAAGAAAAACAAATAAATTTTAAAGAAAGTATTTGGCAGCTTTGGTTGCCAGTTGCAGCTGTTTTAATATTGATTTTACCAGCAAACTTTTCAACAACAGCAATGATTTTTATGATGATTTTAACGGTTGCTTTTATTGGTGGGTATCCTTTAAAATATATTGGAATAATCATTGGGTCTGGTGTAATAGCGTTGACATTTTTTGTTTTGATAGCCAAAGCATTTCCTGATGCAATGCCAAATAGAGTACAAACTTGGCAAAATAGAATCGAGAGTTTTTCAGGTAAAGATAGTAAAGAAGCTTATCAAGTAGAAAAGGCAAAAATTGCAATTGCTACTGGAGGTCCAGTTGGAGTAGGTCCAGGTAAAAGTGTTCAGAAAAATTTTCTACCTCAATCATCATCAGATTTTATTTTTGCTATTATAATAGAGGAATATGGCTTAGCAGGAGGTTTTGTAATAGTATTTATCTACTTCTTATTGTTGTTTAGAATTTTTGTAGTCATTAGAAAAACAACCACCATATTTGGAACTTTATTGGTTATAGGAGTTGGATGTCCAATCATATTCCAGGCAAGTATAAATATGGCAGTTGCTACTAATTTGTTTCCTGTAACTGGGCAAACATTGCCTTTGATTAGTAGTGGAGGTACTTCTATTTGGATGACTTGTTTTGCGTTGGGAATGATTTTGAGTGTAAGTGCTTCAAAAGAAGAAACTGAGGAAGATATATTAGATGATAACCCTTTAGATATTTTGCATGAAACCATATAATATACTTATTTCTGGAGGAGGAACAGGAGGTCATATTTATCCTGCAATTGCAATTGCAAACGAAATAAAAATGCGTTATCCAGATGCTAATTTTCTTTTTGTGGGAGCTAAAGGTAAAATGGAAATGGAAAAAGTGCCACAAGCTGGTTATGATATTAAAGGTTTGTGGATTTCAGGTATTCAAAGAAAACTAACAATTCGTAATTTAATATTTCCTTTCAAGTTTATTAATAGTTTATGGAAAGCTTCTAATATCATCAGAAAATTTAAGCCAGATATTGCTATAGGAACAGGTGGTTTTGCAAGTGGACCAACATTAATAATGGCGAGTAGAAAAGGGATTCCTACTTTAATTCAAGAACAAAATTCATTTCCAGGAATCACAAATAAATTATTGAGTAAACGTGCTCAAAAAATTTGTGTCGCTTATGATAATCTAGAACGATTTTTTCCAAAAGAAAAAATTGTTAAAACAGGAAACCCTGTTCGTCAAGATTTATTAAATATTTACACAAAGGTTAATGAAGGTAGAGCATTTTTTAAGTTAGATAAAAAAATGAAAACAGTCCTAGTTTTAGGAGGGAGTTTAGGAGCTAGAAAAATAAATCAGCTTATTGAAACCAATTTAGATTTTTTTAAAACTCAAGATATTCAGCTTATTTGGCAATGTGGAAAATTCTATTTTGAAGAATATAAAAAGAACAATGAATTGGAAAATGTACAAGTGCATCAATTTATCAATAAAATGGATTTAGCTTATGCTGCTTCAGATATTATTATTTCTAGATCAGGAGCCAGTTCAGTTTCAGAATTATGCATAGTTGGTAAGCCAGTTATTTTTATTCCATCACCAAATGTGGCTGAAGATCATCAAACTAAAAATGCAAAAGCTATTGCTGATCAGCATGGGGCTATTTTATTACCAGAAAGTGAGACAAGTACTTTTCCTATAGTTTTTGAAACCTTGTTAAAAGATAAAGGTAAACAAGAGCATTTGTCAGAAAATATTCATGAATTAGCATTGCCAAGTGCCACAACAAATATTGTAAACGAGATTGAAAAGTTATTAAGTAAGTGAATTTAAAAAAAATACATAATGTCTATTTTGTCGGAATTGGAGGCATAGGAATGAGTGCAATTGCTCGTTACTTTGCAGCTAATGGAAAAAATGTGGCTGGTTATGATAAAACTCCATCTCAAATTACTTTAGATTTAGAAGAGTTAGGAGTAGAAATTCATTTTGAAGATTCTGTAAATAATATTCCGATTTCTTTTTTAAATACTGATAAAACACTAGTTGTTTATACACCAGCTATTCCTGAAAACCATTCTGAATATAATTACTTTTTAGAGCATAATTTTATTGTTTTAAAACGATCAGAAATTTTAGGAAAAATTACAGAGAGTACTTTGTGTTTAGCTGTAGCAGGAACACATGGTAAAACAACAACTTCTTCTATTTTAGGACATATAATGGCTCAAGAAAAGGCAACTTCATTTTTAGGTGGAATAGCTGAAAATTATAATTCTAATTTAATTTTGGGAGAAGATAAAATCTCTGTTGTAGAGGCAGATGAATTTGATAGGTCATTTTTAAAATTAAGTCCAAATATTGCCTGTGTAACTTCTATGGATGCAGATCATTTAGATATTTATGGGGCATCAGAAGCATTAGAAGAATCTTTTATTGAGTTTTCAAATAAAGTAACAGATACGTTAATAGTGGCTAAAGGTTTGCCTTTAAAAGGATTAACTTATGCTGTAAATGAAGATGCAGATTATAGGGCTTTTAATTTAAAGATTGAAAGAGGTAAATATGTTTTTGATGTGCAAACGCCATCAGAAACCATAACAAATATTGAATTTCATTTACCAGGAAAGCATAATGTGATGAATGCTTTAGCAGCTTTAGCTATGGCAGATGTATATGGCGTTTCTTTAGAAAATATTAAAAATAGTTTATCAACTTTTAAAGGAGTAAAACGTAGATTTTCATATAAAATTAAACGAGAAGATTTTGTGTTGATTGATGATTATGCACATCATCCAACTGAAATAAACGCAGTTCATGATTCAGTTAGAGAAATGTATCCCAATGAGAAGGTATTGGTAGTCTTTCAACCGCATTTATTTTCTAGAACAAGAGATTTTATTGATGATTTTGCAATAGCACTTTCAAAATTTGATGAAGTTTTGCTCTTGGATATTTATCCAGCAAGAGAAGAACCGATAAAAGGTGTAAATTCTGAATGGTTATTGAATAAAATTGACAATAGCAATAAAAAACTGGCTCAAAAAAATAATTTAATTAAAGATATTAAAAAATCATCAGTAAAAGTAATAGTAATGTTAGGTGCAGGAGATATTGGAGTGCTTATCAATGAAGTGGCAAATCAACTTTTAAAACCCCAAGAAAATGAAGTTTAAAAGGTTGTTAAAATATTTTTTATTTGTAGTGATGGTAGTAGGTTTAGGGTTTTTGTATAGTTTTTCTTCTTCAAGAAATCAACAAAAAAAAGTTTTTAAAATTACCGTAGAATTTGAAGATGGAGACAATGATTTTTTAACACATGCAATGGTTAATAAATTGTTAATACAAAATGATGGGACAGTGAAAAACCAAGCAAAATCTGTGATAAATTTATACGGTTTAGAAAATCAAGTCGCTCAAAATCCTTATGTAGAGGAAGCATCCGTCTTTTTAACCATAGAAGGAGAGTTAAAAACTGTCATAAAACAGTGTACTCCAGTAGCAAGAATTATTGTTGATAACAATTCTTACTACATTGATAGACAAGGTGTAGAAATACCTTTGTCAGACAATTATTCAGCAAGAGTATTGTTAATTTCTGGAGTAAAAAATGATAAAGATGTTGCAGCAATATTGCCGCTAATAAATATCATTTTAGCAGACAATTTCTTGCAAAAAGAAGTTGTTGGAATTGAGAAATCTGACGTTGATGAATATCAATTATCAGTAAGAAGTGGAAATTATAAGATTGATTTCGGAAAATTATCTGATGTTGATGTAAAATTTAAAAAATTAAAAGCGTTTTATAATAAAACATTTGAAGACAAGACAATTCAAAATTATAAAACAATAAACTTAAAATATCACAACCAAGTTGTGTGCACTAAATAAACTAAAATGGAAGATAATAAAATAGCTGTTGGTTTAGATATTGGTACAACCAAAATTGTTGCCATGATTGGTCGTAAAAACGAGTATGGTAAAATAGAGGTTGTAGGTATTGGTAAGGCTAAAAGTTTAGGTGTAAAGCGTGGGGTTGTGAGTAACATAACACAAACCATTCAATCTATACAGCAGGCTGTAGATGAAGCAGAAAGTGTATCAGGTGTTAAGATAGAAAATGTTGTTGTAGGTATTGCTGGTCAGCATATTAGAAGTTTACATCATAGTGATTATATCACAAGAAATAATGCTGATGAAGTAATAGAAGACACAGATATTGATGATTTAGTAAACCAAGTACACAAATTGGTAATGTTACCAGGAGAAGAAATTATTCATGTGTTACCACAAGAGTTTAAGGTGGATTCTCAGGCAGATATCAAAGAGCCAATAGGTATGTATGGAGGGCGTTTAGAAGCTAATTTCCATGTGGTTGTTGGACAAGTTTCATCGATAAGAAATATAGGTCGTTGTGTAAAAAGTGCAGGTTTAGATTTAAGTGAAATTACGCTAGAACCCTTAGCATCTGCACAAGCAGTTTTAAGTCAAGAAGAAAAAGAAGCAGGAGTTGCTTTGATAGATATAGGTGGTGGAACAACGGATTTAGCCATATTTAAGGATGGAATTATCAGACATACAGCAGTTATTCCTTTTGGAGGAAATGTAATTACAGATGATATTAAAGAAGGTTGTTCTATCATAGAGAAACAAGCTGAATTGCTTAAAATTAAGTTTGGTTCTGCCTGGCCAGGAGAAAATAAAGAAACAGAAATTGTGTCTATTCCAGGATTAAGAGGGAGAGAACCAAAGGAAATTACGTTAAAGAATTTATCTAAAATTATACATGCAAGAGTGCAAGAAATTATTGAGCATGTGTATTTAGAGATAAAAAATTACGGACACGAAACTGCAAAAGGAAAATTAATTGCAGGTATTGTTTTAACTGGTGGAGGTTCTCAATTGAAGCATTTGCGTCAGTTAGTAGAGTATATTACAGGAATGGATGCTAGGATTGGTTTTCCTAACGAACATTTGGCAGGAGATTCAGATGAAGCTTTATCAAGTCCTTCTTATGCAACAGCAGTTGGATTATTGATGGAAGGTTTGGAAAAAGATGTAAAAGTTGAAGAAATAGAAGAAATTGTAGAGGAAATTATTAATGAAAATACCAGCGAAGAAGAAGAAAAAGAATTAGAACCAAAAGTAGAAATCAAACGAAAACCAAAGAAAAAATCCTTTTTTGAAAAATTTACAGAAAGCTTAAAGGATTTTTTAGATAATGCTGAGTAGGTTTTAAGTTCAGAGTTTAGAACAATCAGAAAAGCAAAAATTTAAAGTAAGTAAGAATCAAACAACAATAAAAACTAAAAATACAAACGTTATTATGAGCGCAGAATTTGATAACATTTTATTTGACATGCCAAAAACACAATCGAATACCATAAAAGTAATTGGTGTTGGAGGAGGAGGTAGCAATGCCGTAAACCATATGTTTAAGCAACACATTAACGGAGTAGATTTTGTAATCTGTAATACAGATGCACAAGCTCTAGAAAACAGTCCAATTCCTAATAAAATTCAATTAGGAGCTAATTTAACTTCTGGTTTAGGAGCAGGTGCAAATCCAGAAATTGGAGCACAAGCAGCCAAAGAAAGTATGCAAGAAATTCAGCAGATGTTAAATACCCAAACAAAAATGGTATTTATTACTGCAGGTATGGGTGGTGGAACAGGTACTGGAGCAGCACCAATTATTGCAAAAATTGCAAAAGATATGGATGTCTTAACTGTTGGTATTGTTACTATGCCTTTTGCTTTTGAAGGTAAAAGACGTACAAAACAAGCTCAATTAGGAATTGATCAACTGCGCGAAAATGTAGATTCTTTAATTGTCATCAACAATAACAAATTAAGAGAAGTTTATGGAAACCTTGGTTTTAAAGCTGGTTTCTCTAAAGCTGATGAAGTGTTATCTACTGCATCTAAAGGGATTGCAGAAGTTATTACACATCACTATAAACAAAATATTGATTTACATGATGCTAAAACTGTGTTGTCTAACAGTGGAACAGCAATTATGGGTTCTGCAAAAGAAGAGGGAGAAAGTAGAGCTAAAAATGCAATTGTAAAAGCATTAGATTCTCCATTATTAAATGATAATAAAATTACAGGAGCTAAAAACGTATTGTTGTTAATTGTTTCTGGAACAAGTGAAGTTACTTTGGATGAAATTGGAGAAATAAACGATTATATTCAAGATGAAGCAGGTTATGATGCTAATATAATTATGGGTATTGGAGAAGATGAAGAGCTTGGAGATGCTATTGCTGTAACTATTGTAGCTACAGGATTTGCTGCAGATCAACAAAGCACTATTACAAATACAGAGGTTAAAAAAGTAATTCATACTCTAGAAGATGAGCAGAAAGCAACTTATAATTTTGCTGAAAAAACAATTACAAAACAACCAACTTTAGATACACCATTAACCAATAAAGTTGAACAAAAAATTATACATACTTTAGAAGAAGATGTAGTTGATACGAAACCAAAAATGGATTTAGTAGCTACAAATCCAATTATTGCAAGTATGCCTGTAACTTATGAAGAAGTTTCATTAAATACGGTTTCTGAAGATGATTTTGTTATTACTGATGTAGTAAAAGAAGAAGAAAAAATAGAAGCAGAACCTCAAAGTATTCAAGGAGATTTATTGTTTGATTTACCATTAAACTCTTATACAGAAGTTAAAAAAGATGAAGAGATTAAGTTTAACTTAACAAATGAGAAAAAAGAAGTTAATGTAAATAATATTGAAGTTTTTGGAGCAACAGAAATAGTAGCAAGAAAAGAAACACGTTATGTTTTAGAAGATTTTGATGCTGCACCAACAATTGGGAAAAGTTCTAACATTACTGAAAATAAAGTTGTTGAAGAAGAGATTCAATTTGAATTAAAAACAGCAACACCTCAAGCAGAAATTAACAACATAGATACTTTGAGCGAAGAAGTTTCTCCATTAGATTTAACGATAAGTGAGTTGCAAAAAAGAGCTGAAGAGCGTAGAAAGAATATGAAGAAGTTCAATTATAGCTTCAATGAAAACTTAAATAAAAATATAGACGAAATAGAACGTCAGCCAGCATATAAAAGACAAGGAGTAGATTTAGATAAGAATGCAGCCATAAGTAAAACAAAAACTGCTTTAAGAAAAGATACAGATGGAATCGATTTTAAATCTAATAACTCATTTTTACATGATAATGTAGATTAATTTTTAATCTCTAAAATACTAAAATCACATCTCTAAAGGATGTGATTTTTTTTGTTTAACAAATTTAAACGTTACTTAAACGTTTTTCATCGATACTTCTTTGCATTTAAAATCTTTATAAATATTAGTTAGCACCTAAATAGTAAATTTACTCCTAGATATATGCTTTAATTTTATGTTCAGTTATACTCTAAAACAACCATTTGTTAATTTGTATATAGGAATAAAATCAATATAAAATATCTTCACAAATTAATGAATAGATATTTCACAAATTAATGAATAGATATTAATGATTAAGGAATTAAAAGCATACATAGTTGAAGACAATCAAGAAAATATAGAATTTTTAAAATTGCTGATTAAGGGTTATATACCTTCAATTAATATTATTGGAGAAGCGGTTAATCAAGAAGAATTTGTAGACTTATTAGTTGAAGATCAAGCAGATGTTATTTTTTTAGATATAGAATTAGATGAAATGAAAACATCTTTAGAGGTTCTAGAGGATTTTGGAGGTACTAGTGCAGAGATAATAGTTGTAAGCTCTTCTAAAGAATATGTTTTAAATGCAATAAATAAGCATAATGATATTGTAGCTTATGTCTTAAAGCCATTTAATATGATTGATTTAAATAGAGCTTTAATAAAAGCAGAGAAAAATATAAGGAAGAAATTAGAAATAAAAACTTTAGCATCGGTTAAAAATGATATAATAGCTATTCCAAACCTTGAGAGTATAGAAATTTTAAAAACAGAAGAGATTGTTTATTTAGAAGCTGCAGGTAAATACACCATATTTCATTTATCTGATTTAAGTACAAGAACTGTATCGAAAATTTTAGGATTTTATACACAAATTTTACCAGCTAATGTTTTTTTTAGAATACACAATAAGTTTTTAATTAATATTACAGAAACTAATAAGATTTATAGAACAGATGGTAATTATTGTGAACTTAACAATGGTAAAAGCTTACCAATAGCTAAAAGATACTTCGAAGAACTACGTAAGTATCTATATTTAAAATAAGCTTACTTTCTTATAGTATAACATATGTAAAATAAACAATAATCTAATATCTAGCTTTAAGGCTACTTAAAATACAAGATAATCCAATAAGAAAAGATATGTCCATAATTAAATGCCCTAAATGCGGTGAAGTTCGTGATGAAAAAAATAATATTTTAAGAATACACCATAATTTAGTTAAAAGGACGTTTTCATCATCTAGAAAGTACATGTGCTGTATTTGTAGTAAAAGATTCTTTAAATTTTACTTTTTAAGAAAGAAGAAAGCTATCAGCGAAAAGTATACAATACGTATATGGGAACAAATGGCACAAAAAAAATAAATTAAAATAAATTAAATGATAAATTTACAATATATTGATCGTGAGATTGCTAGTTTAAAAAATCAGTTGCAATACCACAGGCTTTACGACTTTTTAAATACTGTTGAAGATGTTAAGGTTTTTATGCAATATCATGTTTTTGCAGTTTGGGATTTTATGTCTTTACTAAAAAGTTTACAGGGTAGTTTAACAAATGTAAATGCGCCTTGGCTACCTAAAGAAAACATAAAGTTAACACGTTTTATTAATGAAATAGTACTCGAAGAAGAAAGTGATATAAATGATTTGGGAGAGTACAAAAGTCATTTTGAAATGTATATTGATGCAATGGTTCAAATAGGTGCAGATACTACTAAAATTAA
Source organism: Polaribacter sp. (assembly GCA_965656305.1). Taxonomy (GTDB): domain Bacteria; phylum Bacteroidota; class Bacteroidia; order Flavobacteriales; family Flavobacteriaceae; genus Polaribacter. Next base: position 229,476 of record CBFHKA010000019.1, read on the forward strand.
TCAATTTATTGCATTAATACAAAATGGTAAATCTGTTGACAATGCCTTAAAATCTGTTAATTTACCCAATGCAGTTGAAGAATTTGTGCTATTTTCATTTTCTTTAATTAAAACCAACCAACCACATGTAGTTGCTGCTGCTTTTACCTATGGAAGAGAAAATATACTACCCGATATTTTTTTTGAAATTTTAGCAAAATCTGGTAAACAAAAACAGTACAATAAATTTAGTTATTATTTAGAGAGGCATATAGAGTTAGATAGTAATGATCATGGGCCAATATCTCTAGATATGATTTCAAATTTATGCCAAAAAGACATTTCAAAATGGCTAGAAGTAGCAAAAATAGCCAAGAAGGCTTTAGAAAAAAGAATTTTACTTTGGGATAAAATTACAGATTTAATACAAACCCAAAAGCAAAAACACATTACAGTTTAAAGTTAGTAATAGGATATAAAAAAAACAATTTACTCCCTCTAAATTAAAACATAATGCATACTATTTTAGCTAAAAGAACTGAAATTTCTAAGACTATAAGTGAAATAGAAGTTCAATGGTTAGTAAATATCGATCTTAAATGTATATATATATCCGATAATATTTATACTGATTATGGTTATACCCCAGAAGAATGGATGAGACAAGATGTAAGAAAAAGTAAAGATTATAAAGAGATCCTAAAACTTACTAAGATTGCCGCAGAAAGGGTTCAAGAAAATAAATATTTTAGTTTTGAAAGCCAAATAAGACATAGAAATGGTACGTTTATTCTTGTAGAAGTTACATTTAAAGCCATATTAAATGATGAAGGAGAGGTATATGGTTTTTGTGGAACTCTAAGAAATATCAATAATAAAAATGAATTAGGTACAAAGTTTATTGTCAATAATAAAAGTATAAAATCTAGCCCGCCAAACATAGCATTTTTAATATCTGTAGTTGCACACGATTTAATTAATCCATTTAACATAATTTGTGGATATACAAATGTTTTAAAAGATAATTATCATAATTTAAACGATACAGAACGTTTAAAATACATTACAAAGGTAGATGCATCTGCTAATGCAAATTACAAATTAGCAACAAATTTATTAGAGTGGGCAAAACTACAAAATCAAGGCTTAAGTGTTAAAAAAGAAATTTTAAACGCAAGCGATTATCTTAGTAAGATTATTGAGCCTTACAATTATTTATTGGATAAGAAAGATATCAATGTAATTGTAGATGCCGATGAAAAACATATATTTTATATTGATAATAATTTTCTAAAGATTATTATCATTAATTTATTTATAAATGCTATAAAGTTTAGTAAAAACCAAGGTACTATTAAAATTCAGTTACACAATGTAGGTTCGCAAATACAAATTATTGTTGAAGATGATGGTATTGGTATGAGAGAAGAGAAGTTAAAAGAAATCTTTAAATTGTCTTACATTACAAGCAAAAAAGGTACAGATGGTGAAACAGGTAATGGAATTGGGTTATATATTTGCAAAAAATTAATAGCACACCATAAAGGTACTTTAAATATATCTAGCCAAATAAATAAAGGAACAAAGTTTGTTGTAAGTATTTAGTTTTTTTTTATGGAGTCTTTATACTTTGATATAAAATGTAGTTTTAACTATAAATAGAACCACTTTTAGGCCATTCAATAATTAGAAAATTCCTAAAGCTTGATAATATCTGTATGTATCTTACTACTAGTATTAAAAGAGTGCGGTTTTTTTAATGTAGTACACTATTTAATCTATGGTTTTGTTCCATTTTTAGTTATAACTCACTCCACTTATTGTAATATTTAAAGAATTATACGTTGTAAATTTAAAAAATAAAAGTATAGAAACAGTTCATAAAAGCTTTAACATGCACTTTTATAATAACTATGGAAAAAAAAATAAAAGCATATATAGTAGAGGATGATGTTTTAAATTTAGAATTGCTAAAATTTCTAATTAACAAGTGTAATCCTAACATTTCTATTATTGGTGAAGCCAAAAACACCACTGAATTTATTAACCTAATGTTAAAGAATGAAGCAGATGTACTGTTTTTAGATGTTGAGTTAGAAGACGAAAAATCTTCTCTAGATATTTTAAATGATTTTAAAGATATAAAACCTGAAATTATCATTACAAGTTCATCTAAAGAATATGCTATAAAGTCTATAAACCAATTTAATATTTTTTCATATTTAATTAAACCTTTAAATATTATAAAAATAAATAAGGTGTTAACGAAGTTAGAAAATCAATTAGAACAAAAAAGCTATAACAATCAATCTAAGGATAATGTTTTAGCAGATGGTATTATTGCTATACCCGACTTTACATCAATTGAACTTTTAGATATTTATAAAATAGCGTATTTAGAGGCTGCTGGCAAATACACTGTATTTCATTTATCTGATGGATCGTCTCGAACAGTTTCTAAAAATATTGGACATTATGAACAATTACTGCCAGAAAATGTTTTTTTTAGAATTCACCATAAATATTTAATTAATATTAATGAAACAAAAACTATTTTTAAGACTGATGGCCATTATTGTATGCTTAAGAATGGTAAAAGTTTACCCATAGCTAAAAGGAGAATAGAAGGATTACGGAACTACATTCATTTAAAATAATAGCAAGGCCATAAGTTTTTAGACGGTAATTTTAATGCACAGCTAAAGTAATATTTCTAAATAAGTATTAGAAAAGCGTTTAATTTTATGCTACACAAAAAAATATGCATCATCTTTAGTATTAACAATTATTAAATACCAACCTTTTTTAATTTAATAAATATGTTTAAATATATCTTGTATTCAGCAAAATATTAAATAGATAATCACTTACTAAAATCATTAAATAAACGATAGTTATTGTAAAATGGAATTAAATAAATTAGAACTTCAAGTATTATTCGAAATTGCATTAAATCAAAAAATTAGTGGCAAAGAAGAAGTAGATATGCCTAAAATTTTAAATCTATATAAAACTAAACTAGAGTGTTTATATGCTAATTTGTATGAGTTTGGGACAACAATTAATGTAAAATCAGATACCAATAAATTAAGTTTAGAATTTAATAAAAACGTAAAAAATTTTACGAAAGAGGTTGATAATTCTAACAATAACGCACACTATAAGAAATTAGGTGATAATTATTTTTACGCTTTACCTTTGTATAAAAATGTTTGTATTCTTTTGGTAAGGAAAAATATGTTTTCAGAAAACATGTTTTTACAATTAATAAAAGTAGCCGATAATTTAGGATTAGAAATTAGACAATATAGAGATAAAGAACGACTTCAATTATTAGAGAACTTTTTAGATAAATCTCTAGATTCTGTTCAAGTTTCCCATGAAAGTGGTCAGTTATTCTACATAAACGAAGTAGCATCAAAAAGACTAGGCATTAAAAAAAGTGAAGTTCAAAATTATTATGTAAGTGATTTTGAAAAAAAATTCAAGAATAATGCTAACGAATGGAAGAAACATATTGATAACCTAAAAAATGTAGGTCAGGTTATTTTAGAGGGTGAACACATTAATCAAAATAATATTCATTCAATTCCTGTTGAAGTAAACGTTAAGTTAGCTAACATTAAAGATAAAAATTTTGTAATTGCTTTTTCTAGAGATATCACTAAAAGAAAAGAGCAAGAGCAAGAGCAAAAGTTATTACAAACAACTCAAAAATTAGAAAGTATTTTTAATGAAATGACTGATATGGTTTATTCAATAAAAACACCTTCCAATGAAGTTTTATTTGTTACACCATCTATAAAGTCTATTTTAGAGATAGATGAAAAAGAATTTATGAATAACCCTAACATTTGTTTAAATATACTTTATTCAGAAAACAAAGACTTGTTATTAACAATAGAAAACGATCTTGAATTGTATGGTACATTTAGTATAATAACTAAAATTAAAACGAAATCTGGAAAGATAAAATGGATTAAAAACGATGGCAAATATATCTATGATAAAAATTTAAAACCAATAAGATTAGATGGTGTTATAACAGACATAACAAATGAGCATTTGATAGCAAAAGCACTTGATAACGAGATTAAACTTCGGGATGCTTTGATAGATATTGCAGCAACGTACATTAATTTAGAGCCAAAATACCTAAATGATACTATTAATAAATCTCTTGAAAAAATGGGGAGATTTGTTAATGCTGATAGAGCTTATATTTTTGACTATGATTTTAAAGAAAATACAACTTCCAATACATTTGAATGGTGTAAAGAAGGTATAAGTCCAGAAATACAGAACCTTCAAAATGTACCCATAGAAGCTATTCCTCAATGGATTGAAAAGCATAAGAATGGGGACTCTTTTTATATTGAAGAAGTTGCTTTACTTAACGAGGAAGATCCTAATGAAAATGCATTAAAATCGATCTTAGCCCCTCAAAATATTAAGAGTTTACTTACTATTCCTATTTTAAGTAATAAAGAATTAATTGGTTTTGTTGGCTTTGATTATGTAAATAATACACATACCTATATTGAAAAAGAAAAGAAAATATTAGCGCTTTTTGGTATGATGCTCATTAATATTAGAAACAGACAAAAATTAAATAATCAACTAAGAATTGAAGGTGAAAAGTTTCAAAATATTATTGCAAATATGAATTTAGGGTTATTAGAGTTAGACTTAGATCATAAAGTAATATTTGCAAATCAAAGCTTTTGTGATATGTCAGGGTATCAACTGCATCAATTAAAAAGAAAAAATGCTGATAAAATTTTTTCAAATACTATAATTTCAACTGATAAATATTATAAAGAAAATAATCAGAATTCTAGAAATTATGAAATTAAAGTGCATGATAAAAACAGAGATTTAAAATGGCTATTTGTAAGTGCTGCTGCAAATTATAATGATAAAGGAGAGTTAATAGGATGGATTCGTATTCACTTAGATATCACTAAACAAAAAAAATTAGAACATAAAATAGGAAAAGCTATTTCGTCAGAACGTGCAGCTTCAAAAGCAAAAGAGCTTTTCTTGGCAAATATGAGTCATGAAATAAGAACTCCTTTAAACGTAATTATTGGTATGATTCGAGAATTAAATAAAGAAAATTTAAACACAAACCAACAATTTTACGTTAATCAATCAGACAAATCTGCAAAACATCTATTAATGATATTAAATAACATTCTTGATATCACAAAAATAGAATCTGGGGAAATGGAAATTGTAAAAAAAGTTTTTAAGCCAAGTGCAATGATTTACGATGTACATTCTATTTTAACTTCTCAAGCTCAAGAAAAAAACATAAAATTTATACTAGATATTAACCCAGATATATATCATTCGCTTGTTGGTGATGCTATTAGAATTAAACAAGTATTAATTAATCTTGTCCATAATTCAATAAAATTTACCAACAAAGGTTTTATCTATTTAAAAGTAGCACTACTAAATAATTGTAAGGATTCGCAAACACTGCGATTTGAAGTCGCTGATACAGGCATTGGTATGTCTGATGATTTTATTGATAAAATATTTGAAAAGTTTTCTCAAGAACAAAATACATCAAATAGAGAATATGAAGGTACTGGGTTAGGTATGCCTATCTCAAATGATTTAATTAAATTGATGGGTAGTGAATTGATTATAAGCAGTGCCAAAAACAAAGGCACAAATTTTCATTTTGATTTAACCCTTGCAAAGGGACATTTAATGAGTTCAAAATCAAATATTCAACACGTTAAAGAAGGGGTTTTTAAAAGTAAAAACGTGCTTTTAGTAGAAGACAATGAAATGAACAGGTTTATAACCATAAAAAGTTTAGATTATTTAGGCTTTGCAACTACAGAGGCAAAAAATGGTTTAATAGCCACAAAATTAATTGAAAAACAAAATTTTGATTTAATTTTAATGGACATACAAATGCCTATAATGGATGGTGTGGAAGCTACTCGAATTATACGTAATAATCTTAAAATACAAACACCTATTATCGCATTAACTGCTAATGCATTTAAGCATGATATAGATTTATATCTAAAAATTGGAATGAATGATTACATTATCAAACCTTATGCAGAAAAAGTATTATTTAGAAAAATACAATCTGTTTTAGAGGCGTCTAATGATGTTAAAAAGTTGGAGAATAGTATTCCTGAAAAAGAAAGTATCCAAATAGAAGAACAACCCTTATTCGATTTAAGCGTTTACAAAAACTCAAATGGACTTGACGATGAATTTATGAAAAAAATGGTTAGTTTGTTTATTAGTTTAGCAGACGAAAATAGTTTACTACTACAGAAAGCGTTAGAAGTTGATAATGTTGTAACTATTAGAAGAATTATTCATAAAATAAAACCAAATATAGAAGTCATGGGGATTCTCTCTTTAGAGAAAAATATAAAAGAAATTCTAAAATTCAATGTAAACTCAACAATTACCCCTGAATTTAAATCGAATACAAAAAAAATAATACAGGTTTTAAAAGTAACAAGTAAACGTTTAAAAAACGAGTAGCACTTTCCAAAAAGTGTGTAAGTAAAAAAATATGAGTTAGACTTTTTGTAATTTAATGCTATTTTAAAATATATATCTGAGTTCAGTTGTTACTTTATTGATAAATAATTTGAGGCAAAGTATTGTCATTTCCTACTTGTGGTGAAATCTAAATTATTGCAATTAAAAATAAAGAGATTTGGCTGTTTCACTATCGCTTCAATCAATATGAAATTGATTTTAAATTAACTATTTGACTTTAATAAATATAGAAATCGAATTAAGTGTTATAGCTATTTAGCTAAACACTTATCCCTTAAAATATTTATATAATCTTTTCAGTCTTAGTGCTGTTTTACTACGCTAATCTAGAATCGTTTTGCGATATAAATAACAAAAGGGATATTAACTAAGATTGTTTAAATATAATTACACTTTTCTTATACAATAAAGGTTTTATGTTTGTTAACATATTATTATTATTATTATTTAAGGGAAATATAACCCTATTGTGCTTATAAACAGTAATCTTACTTGAGCTTACATCTACATAAAATATATAAAACCGTTAGTGTTTTTATTTGATATATTATTATTAAAAACGTATTACTTATTCTTTTAATTACTTTTTAAGAAACAGATCTAAACAAAAATCAAATCATAAATACTTACAGCTATCCCTTTATTTACCCAATTGCTACTTACTAAGGTGTTCTTTGGTTGTAACACAGTAAATTTAATTATCCATTAAAAAAAATAAGTCATAAACTCAATAGTTTTTGTTTTATATGGTTTAAAAAATTAAATATTAAAATAGTTTGTAAAATGAAATGTTTAGCATGCAGAAATAAAGAAAATCTAAAATCAATTTGTAAAAAACAATACAATTTTAGTATATATCCTTTTAGTAAATCATTTGTGTGTAGCAAATGCGAAAGTAAGTACGATGTTTTATTCTTATTGGCAACATCACGTAAAATTCGTTATCTCATTAGCAAAAGAAAAACAGTTATTCCAGCATAAGATCACTTATTAACTTGTGCGTTTTAAAGCAAGCCGAGTATCTATATTTGTATCATTAATTTAATAAAAAAGTCAGAAACATAATTTAAAATTTAGGGGGCGTGACTCTAAGTATGAGTACTTCTTTTTCATATATAAATTAGAGTCACCATCTAAATTTTTATTAGTAAAAAAATAAAATTCTACTAAAAAGTATTTTAATCATTTAAGCTTTTTGTGATAAAGTATAATACAGATTCCCCAAAACGATAAAAGTCACACTAAAAATAGTGTGGCTTTTTCATTTAAAGCTATGTTTTAATCTTTTTTACGTTGTCGTAAACCATCAATACTGAAAAAATGAACTTTTTGTACTGATATCAAGAAGTTTAGGTTGTAACATTTTTTTTAACATCTCGTCTATATAGTGTAATCAAATACATCAAACCATTATGAAATCAACTTACACAAACACAGTAGAAAGAGGAATTTTAACATCAACTTACAAAAGAGAAATTATACAAAATATTTCTGAATCTAAAAGAGCAACATTATATAACATGAAATCTATTGTAGAAAATCATCAAGAAAATGTGCAAAGCCAAACAGGAACTATTTTGAGAGTAGCTTTGTTTTTTATTGCTATTATTATAACAACTTATTAGAAAATATAAAAGCATAAAAAAATCCATCTAAAAAAGATGGATTTAATTTTTAAAAGTATGTGATTGTTTTTTAACTCAATGCTGCTGCAATTCTTTTAATAGCTTCTCTAATTTGTAACTCAGAAGCTGCATAAGATATTCTTATACAATTAGGAGCGCCAAAAGCATCACCAGTTACAGTAGCTACATTCGCTTTTTCTAATATAAATAAAGCAAAATCACTAGCATTGTTTATTGTAATTCCTTGTATGGTTTTGCCAAAGAAAGCTGAAACATCTGGAAAAACATAAAAAGCACCATCAGGTACGTTTACTTTAAAGCCATCTATTTCTCTTAATAAGTCTATTACAATACCTCTTCTGGTTTTAAATTCATCAACCATATATTGTATTTTGCTAATAGGAGCTAATACAGCTGTTATAGCCGCTCTTTGAGCAATACAATTAGTTCCTGAAGTAATTTGACCTTGCATCTTAGTACACGCTTTTGCAATCCACTCAGGAGCACCAATATAACCAATTCTCCATCCAGTCATAGCAAATGCTTTTGCTAAACCATTTACGGTAATAGTTCTATCATATAAACTATCAATAGCAGCTAAACTAAAAGGTTTAGAATCGTAATTAATGTGTTCATAAATTTCATCAGACATTATATAAATCTGAGGATATTTTTCTAAAACTGAAGCTAAAGCTCTGTACTCTTCTTCACTATAAATAACTCCACTTGGATTATTTGGTGAGTTGAATAAAATTAACTTTGTTTTAGGTGTAATCGCAGCTTCCAATTGAGCTGGAGTTATCTTAAAATTAGTTTCTATTGAAGAAGGAATTTCTACTGATTTTGCTTCACAAAGCGTTGCAATTGCAGAATAACTTACCCAATAAGGACAAGGTAATAAAACTTCATCACCAGGATTCAATAATACTTGCATTACATTTGCAATAGATTGTTTAGCTCCTGTAGAAACGACAATTTGACTTGGTTTATAGTCTACGCCATTATCACGCTTAAATTTAGTGCAAATAGCCTCTTTTAATTCTACATAACCATCAACAGGTGTGTAAGAATTATAGTTTTCATTTACAGCTTCAATAGCAGCTTCTTTGATGAAATCTGGCGTATTAAAATCTGGTTCTCCCAAACTTAAACCTATAATATCTTTACCTTCTGCTCTTAATTCTCTTGCTTTTGCAGCCATTGCCAATGTTGCTGAAGCAGGCAGGCTGTTAATTCTGTCCGATAATGGATGTTTCATTGTTATATTAGTTGTTGTGTTTTTATACTAAATCAGGCTTTTGACCTAACACACCTAAGTGTCTAAAGTGCTCTATAATAGCTTTTCTAGTAGTTTTATACTCGTTATAAGGCAAATTAAACTCTTTAGCTGTTTCTTTTACAATTTTAGCTAATTTGCCATAATGCACATGAGAAATGTGAGGGAAAATATGATGTTCAACTTGATGATTTAAGCCTCCAGTGTAAAAATTTACGAGCCAATTGCTTGGCGCAAAGTTACTTGTGGTGTATAGTTGATGGACTGCCCAAGTATGTTCTAAATTACCATTTTTATCCGGAACTGGCATTTCTGTTTTAGGAACAATATGTGCTAATTGAAAAACCAAGCTCAAAATCATACCTGCTGTGTAATGCATTACAAAAAATCCAATTAAAACTTTCCACCAAGAAACATCTAAAACTAAAATGGGTAATACAATCCAAAGTGAGTAATAGGCTATTTTGGAAATAATTAATTTTGTCCATTCTGTAGTAGGATTTGGAAATTTACCATAAGATAATTTTCGCTTTAGATATCTGTGCATTTGCTTGATATCTGTAGTAATTGCCCAATTAATGGTTAATAATCCATATAAAAAAATTGAATAAAATTTTTGAATTTTATGAATAGGTAGCCATTTCGAATGTTGTGAGAAACGTATAATTCGACCAGCATCAATATCTTCATCATGACCTTCAACATTTGTAAATGTATGATGCAAAACATTGTGTTGTACTTTCCAATTGTAAACATTACCAGCTAAAATGTATATACTACTCCCCATTAATTTGTTAACCCATTTTCTTTTAGAAAAAGATTCATGATTGGCATCATGCATTACATTCATGCCAACTCCAGCCATCCCAATTCCTGTAACAACCATTAATAAAACCATAACCCATTGAGGCATAGTTATAGTAAGTATAAGTATAAAAGGAATTAAAAATAATGAGAACATTAAAATGGCTTTGGTATACAATTTCCAGTTTCCTGTTCTTTTAATATTATTTTCTTTAAAGTAGTTGTTTACCTTTTTATTCAAAGTTCTAAAGAATTTGGCTTTATCTACTTTTGAGAATTTGATTGTTTTCATTTCTTAAATTAAAAATAATATGCAAAAATATGCTTTTTGAAATAGGTTTGTGTGATAAACGTCAACTTTTGTGACTAATTGTTTATAAACAATAACTATTTTTGCGGCATAAAAATGAATATTGATGGAGATTATACACAAATATTTTAAAAATTTATCAGAAAAGCAAATTATACAGTTTTCTAAATTACAAGATCTTTATGAAGATTGGAATTTAAAAATAAATGTGGTTTCTAGAAAAGATATAGATGAATTGTATTTACGACACGTTTTACATTCTTTAGGTATTGCAAAAGTTATGCAATTTAAACCAGGAGCAAAAGTAATGGATGTAGGCACAGGAGGTGGTTTTCCAGGTATTCCTTTAGCAATTTTATTTCCAGAAACGCAATTTCATTTGGTAGATTCCATTGGTAAAAAGATAAAAGTTGTTGATGAAGTTGTAGAAGGTTTGGGCTTAGAAAATGTAAAAACATCACATTGTAGGGTAGAAGAAATAAAAGATACTTACGATTTTATTGTAAGTAGAGCAGTAGCGCAAATGGAAACTTTTGTAAGATGGAACAAAGGTAAAATTGCTAAAAAGCAAAACCACGATTTAAAAAATGGAATTCTGTATTTAAAAGGTGGAGATTTATCTGAAGAATTGAAATTATATACTTCAGCTACCATTTATGATTTGCCTAAATATTTTGATGAACCTTTTTTTGAAACAAAAAAAGTAGTGCATTTAGGAATGAAGTTTAAGTCTAATTAAAAATTATCCGATATTTAATTATTTACTTTTAAGGTATATAATTGTATCGTAAATAAAGCTTAGTTCAGTTACATCTGTGTGTCATAAATCACTGGGAATTGCTCAGGAATTTCTTCTTTTGATTCGCCTAAATTTTGGCGTAAATCAATTTCTATACCTCTTGCAATTGTAGAGATTGGAACATCGTTAGCAGATCCTTCAAATGGATTTTCTCCTGTTCTACCAATTTTTTCCATAGTATGAAAAACCCAAGCAACAGCTACATAAATGGAACTGATAACCAAACAAAAAGATTACCAATCAAATTATTCTTAATAATTATTTCTTGGCCAATTTCTTCAAACTGAGGAACAATTGCTAATGGTAGAATTAATACAAAAACCCACATAAAATAATGATTTAAGGTTGCAAAATGCCTTGGGTAAGGAAAGTTTTTAATTCTTTCTGATTTTCCTTGAAGTGTAAACAATTCTTGAATAATTGTTTCTAAATTTAAAAAAGAAAATTCCCAAATGATGCCTTTTTCTTTCAAGTTTCTCAAATGATGAGATTGCAAATATAATAATGCAGTTTGTTTATTGTTTTTGGTCAACACATATTCCATATCAGAATCAGATAAATACGGTTTTAAATCATCTTCTAATTTATTTACCCATTCAGGAGGTTTAATCATTTGACTCCAATCTTTATTGGCTTTTTCTTGCATTACTGTTTCCCAAGGTTTGTGAGTCCTCATAGAATGACGCAAAGCAGTCATCCAAGCAATATGTCTGTAAGTGAGTGTTTTAATCTCCTTTTTTAATGCCTTTTCGGTTTGTTTTTCTAAAACGTGTTCATTGGTAACCATATCTTATACAAACATTCCAAAAGTTCTGGAGGTATTTACAATTCCTCCCCAAATTTTTCTGGCTTCCCAAATTCTACCATAAGCAGAATTGTTTTGAAAACCAATAACAAAAGCAACAGCAGTACCAATTAAAGCAATTGGTGTCCATGGAATTTTAAACCAATGCAAATCAAAAAAAGTAATAAATAGCAGTAATAATTGTAGAAAAAATGATAAAGAAAAATGTCTCAAAGCGAGTCCATTTTATCATATCAGTAGTTTTGTAAACTTTTTTGGTGTACATATGTTATCCTTTTTTAGATAATTAGAATACTTAATAATACAATTTATTTTTTATCTCAAAAAAATAGGAACTACATTTCTGTAATTCCTATTTTTGTTATTCCTGTGAAAATAGGAATCTATTTTTGTCTTACAAAGGTTTCTTCCTTCGCAAAAATGCCTATAAAGCTTACATAATTTCTACAAACAAACCTTCATCAGTTTTATAAACTTTTGCAACCTCTTTTTTAGTTAAGCCCTTAATGGTTTTATCCCATTTTTTATTTGATAAACCAGATTGTGTTTTTAATGCTGGTAAATCAATTTTTTCTGCTTTTGTAATAATTTCTAAAACTGCTTTTTCTTCATCATTCAATTCTACAGAAGGTGCTTTTTTCTCTGGTCTCATTTGCGGAAAGAATAAAACTTCTTGAATTGATTGATTATTGGTTAAAAACATAATTAATCGATCCATTCCAATTCCCATTCCAGAAGTTGGAGGCATACCATATTCTAAAGCACGTAAAAAATCGTGATCTATAAATTCTGTAGCTTCATCATCACCTTTTTGCGCTAATTTTAATTGATGTTCAAAACGTTCTCTTTGGTCAATAGGGTCATTTAATTCAGAATATGCATTAGCAATTTCTTTACCGCAAACCATCAACTCAAAACGTTCTGTTAATTCAGGGTTTTCTCTATGCTCTTTACATAAAGGAGACATTTCTTTAGGATAATCTGTAATAAAAGTTGGCTGAATGTAATTTCCTTCACATTTTTCTCCAAAAATTTCATCAATTAATTTTCCTTTACCCATAGTTTCATCAACCTCTATATGCATAGATTTTGCAGCAGCTCTAATTTCATCTTCAGATTTTCCAGTAATATCAAAACCTGTAAAATGTTTTATAGAATCTGCCATTGTAACTCTTGCATAAGGAGCTTTAAAATCAATTTTATGCTCGCCAAAAGTAGCTTCAGAAGTTCCGTTTACAGCAATTGCAC
>CBFHKA010000020.1:0-7279 GCA_965656305.1 Polaribacter sp.
TTCGCGATGTGGACAATCGACCAAAATACCATCAATAGTATTAGCGATGTAGGTATCTAAATTAACTTGATAGATTTTATTAAGCAACTCGTTTGAACTTTCAAATTGACTGATTTGCTTTCTATCATTGGTAATTACATAGCCTTTAATATCTTTTAATTCGGGTTTGTAATTAATTCCCTCTACTGTTATCCAACGTCCTCCTGCCAAATTAAAGCGGTTTGTAAAATGCCCTGAGCCTGTGTTATCAAAAACATACTTACTCCTTTGGTTCCAAGATGATTTTACCACCTTTCTATCTGCAATTTTAAATGTAATGGTATCCCCTTCTTTTCCATTAAAAAGATTCATTTCGAAAAATCCTGTGTAGTTTTCACCCATATCAACCACATAGTTTCCTTGTTTGTCTTTTTGGACACCTATTGGGTTTATTTCTTTATATTTTACTTGTGGCTCAACCATTTGAGCACTTAAAATTGCTGTAATTTTGCTAGTTGGCGGATTTGCATCTGTACTAGGCACCACAATGGCTCCTTTAGGTCCAAGGTTTACGTTGGAGACACCAATTTCTTCTGCTTCATCGTTATTAAAAACTACAGCATTGTCCCAACTAGTATCATCATATTTCTTGGTATTCCAATCGTCTTCTCGTAAACGTTCGTCTATAATTTCTCCACCAAAATCTTTAATATCCCAACGCCCAACATAAGCGCTGTAACTCTTTTTACATTTCCAAGAAGCATCCGTATTTATTAATAAATTACTATTGCTAAACTTAATATTTGCTTGTGCTTTAAACACAAAAGGCGCATCGTAATATGCTTTTATTCTTCCCCAACGCGACCATCCTGCAGCGTGCCATATACCAATAACATTATCGCCTTTTTTTAGGTAATCTTTTATATTATAAGTTAAATAAGGTAATCGTTTTTTAACAAAAGAATATACTGGATTCATTACCGAATTGCTCACTTTTTTTCCGTTTACATAAACTTCGTGGTAGCCAAAAGATGCCACAGAAAGCATTGCTGATTGTGGGTTATCTTCTAATGAAACGTTTTTTCTATACCAATTATGGTCTTTTTTATTTTGATCTTTTTTATAAATCCACTCGCCTTTCCAATCATTTTTGTCTAATAATCCCATAGAAAAGTGTGCCACCTCGCTCCAATTTGAAACGTTATCATATTTGTTCCAAGCTTTCACCTTCCAAAAATATTGCTGCGTAGATGCCAAATCACTTCCTCCGTATTTTATATTCACAGATTGATTGGATTCTATTTTTCCTGAATCCCAGACATCACCAATATTGTCTTCTAAATTCTTTAAAGTTGTTGCTACTAAAACTTGGTAGGCTGTTTGTTTTTGCCCTCGTGAATTATTTTTATCAATAATTTTCCAACTTAATCTGGGCTTGGCATTATCTATCCCTATAGGATTGGTTCTATACTCACATTTCAGTTCTTTAACTTTTATTGAAGTAGAAGAACTACAACTTGAAATAATAAATATTATGAATGTAACAAAAGAGACAAAAACTACTTTTAGAGAATCTTTAAATTGTATTTGTTTTTTCATTTTTTTAGTATAAAACTGCCCCATAAATACGAGTCTACTTGCTCTTATCAAAAAATCAAATAAGCTAATATCAAATAGGTTTCGTAAATTTATTTTTAATTCTTTAATTTACTATCCTGTAATGTCTAGACTAGTTGAAAATATAGTTACTATTTATTCTTTGTAAATTTCTACCTTAAAAACGAAAATTTCAATTAACAATTTGATATATTAGTTACACAAAATGATATGAAAAATAGTTACAAAAAATATTTAATAATTTCTAAAAACGAAACAAATTGGGGTTTTTACATCAATAATTTAGGACGAAATGTTATTGAAAAACACACTAATTATCCTTCTAAAAACCACCCAGATAATTATGCCTTTACTTGGGAAAAAGGACGTGCTTTAGATGAGTTTCATCTGGTATTGATTACTAAAGGAGAAGGTTTTTTTGAAAGTGAAGCAACAGGTAAAATTAAAATTTATGATGGAGATGTTTTTCTATTATATCCAGGAATGTGGCATCGTTACAAACCTAAAAAAAGTACTGGATGGACAGAACGTTGGGTAGGGTTTTCTGGAAATATTGCCAACCAATTCTTATCAAACGGTTTTTTTGAACCCAACACACCTATAATTTCTAAATGCAATCAATCTACTGTTCTAAATCATTTTAATTCACTTTTTAAATTATTTGACGAAGAAACTTTTGGTTTTCAACGTTTGGCTTCTGGTATTTGTATCCAATTAATGGCAGAACTTATAAATATTAAAAATGCAGGAAACAATATTAAAAAATTAAACTCTATTGTTTCTAGAGCTAAAAAAGAAATGTATAAAAATATAAACGGTACAATTAATCTTCCAAAAATCGCTTCTGACCTAGGAGTTAGTTACTCTAAATTTCGAGTAGATTTTAGAAACCAAACTGGTATTTCTCCGCTGCAATATCACTTATTATTAAAAATTGAAAAATCAAAAGAATTACTTTTAAATTCTGACAAAACTCAAAAAGAAATTGCTTACGAATTAGGTTTTGAATCTCACTTTTATTTTAGTAGATTGTTTAAAAGCAAAACGGCTCTTACACCAAAGCAATACCGTACATTAAAAAACTAAGCTTCAATTTCAGGATACTACAGGGTATGATATTGAAACATAAACAATATTTTTGAAATTAAACACAAAATATTTTCAGATCATTTTACTAAAATCAATTCCATGAAATCTTATCATTTATTTTTTTCAATTTACATTGTATTCGTATTTTCTTCTTGCGCAGAAAAAGAAATACCTTGGACAAACCTATTTACCAATGATTCTTTAGAAGGTTGGAATATCAAAGGAGGTACTGCAACTTATAAAAATGAAAATGGTATTATTACAGGTACAACAGTACCAAATACTCCAAACACTTTTTTATGTTCAGATAAAATTTATACCGATTTTATTTTAGAAATTGATTTTAAGGTTGATTCAGTTATGAACTCTGGAATTCAAATTAGAAGTAATTCATTACCTTATTATAGAGATGGAATGGTACATGGATATCAAGTAGAAATTGACCCTTCAAAACGAGCTTGGAGTGGTGGAATTTATGATGAAAAAAGAAGATTATGGTTAAATCCATTGGAGAAAAACATTGAAGCTCAAAAGGCTTTTAAACAAAATAAGTGGAATCACTATAGAATAGAAGCAATTGCAGACACCATTAAAACTTGGGTAAATGGAGTTCCTGCAGCTCATCTAATAGACGATAAAAATAACTCTGGTTTTATTGGCTTACAAGTTCACGGAATTGGAAAGCATAAAGATAGATTAGGAAAACAAACGATGTGGAAAAATGTTAAAATTTTAACTACAGATTTGGCTAAGTATTCTAAAAAATCTCCGCTAACACCAATCATCACAAAAAATAATTTAACGTATCAAGAAAAAAGATCTGGTTGGAAAATGCTTTGGGATGGAAAAACAACCAATGGTTGGAGAGGTGCTAAACTAGATAAATTTCCTGAAAAAGGTTGGTCTATAGAAAATGGAGAGTTAATTGTTGCTGAAACAGGAGGAGCAGAATCTACAGCAGGTGGAGATATTGTTACTACAGAAGAATACAGCAATTTTGAACTACAAGTAGATTTTAAATTAACTGCTGGTGCAAATAGTGGTATTAAATATTATGTAGATACAGAAATTAATAAAGGTCCAGGTTCTTCTATAGGTTTAGAATATCAAATTTTAGATGATGCATTGCATGAAGATGCAAAAAGAGGTTCTTATGAAGGAAGTAGAACCGTTTGTTCTTTGTACGATTTAATGAAAGCAGACCCAATAAAGCCGTTAAAGCCAATTGGAGAATGGAATAACGCCTATATAAAATCGATAAACAATCATGTAGAACATTGGGTAAATGACGTTAAAGTGTTAGAATATGAACGTGGAAGTGAAGCATTCTTAAAACTGGTTGCTGGTAGCAAATATGCAAAATGGCCAAATTTTGGAGTGTTAGAAAAAGGTCAAATTTTATTACAAGATCATGGAGATAAAGTATCTTTCAGAAATATTAAAATTAGAGTTCCTAAAACTAAAAAGAAAAAATAATGGATACAGGTAGAAGAAACTTTATAAAAAAGACAGCAACAGCAGCTGCAGGAATTGGTTTAGTGGGAACTGCAAATGCGATGTCTGCAAAAAGTTACAACAATATTATTGGGGCAAATGATAGGATAAATCTAGCTATCCAAGGTTTAGGGCGCAGGTATGGTGGTTTTATAGATGGTATTGCTGCTAAAGAAAACAATGTTCGCTTAAAGTATTTATGCGATGTAATGCCAAGTCAAATAGATAAAGCGCAACAAAAAGTTGGCAAAAAAATTGATTACAAAATTAAATCTGAAAGTGATATCAGAAATATTATCAATGATAAAAATATAGATGCTATATTTATGGCAACACCAGATCATTGGCATACACCAGGTGCAATAATGGCAATGCAAGCAGGCAAACATGTGTATTTAGAAAAACCTTGTAGTCATAATCCTCATGAAAATGAATTGGTAGTTGCCGCTCAAAAAAAGTACAATAAAATTGTACAAATGGGTAACCAACAAAGATCGTCTTTAGAAAGTCAGGAGATTATTGCAGATATTCATAAAGGAATAATTGGTGATGTATATAAAGCTGTAGCCTTTTACACAAACAGAAGAGGAGAAGTTCCTATACCTATTAAAGCTGCACCACCTAAAGGATTAAATTGGGAGCTGTTTCAAGGACCATCACCAAGAAAAGAATATACACATGATACTTGGAACTACAATTGGCATTGGTATGGTTGGGACTTTGGAACTGCAGAAATGGGTAACAATGCAACGCACGAATTAGATATTGCACGTTGGGCATTAGATGTAAAATACCCAAAATATGTAGATGTAATTGCAGGAAAAAGACAGTTTAAAAATGACGGATGGGAAATGTATGACCAAATGGAGGCAACATTTACATTTGCAAATAACAGAGTTATTCAATGGGATGGAGATAGTAGAAATGCATTCCAAAAATATGGCAGAGGTAGAGGAACCATTATTTACGGATCAAAAGGGTTGGTATTTGTAGATAGAGATGGTTATGAACTATATGACTTAAAAGGAAAACTAATCAGAGAAAAAAAATCTGGTGGTTCAGAAGGAGGTCTTGCTTTAGGTGGTGGAGGTAATTTAACAACCAAACACGTAACTAACTTTTTCGAAGCAATAAGAGGAAAACAAAAATTAACATCACCCATAGAAGTAGGTGCAGTTTCTCAAATGTTAACACATTATGCCAATATTTCTTATAGAATTAACAAAGGTTTTAATGTTGATGAAAATTCTGGTAAAATATTTGATAGAGATGCTATGAAACTTTGGTCTAGAACTTACGAACCAGGTTGGGAACCTAAATTATAAGATTTGAAAAGACGCACATTTATAAAAAAAACAGGAATTGCTACAGCTGGAATTTTAACAACTAGCTCTGTTTTTGGAAATTTACCTCATTTAAAACCAGGTTCTAATGACACTATTAATATTGGAGTTATTGGAACTGGATCTAGAGGCGCTGGTTTAACATCCATCATTAACAATGTAGATGGCCTTAATGTTATTGCAGCATCAGATGTTATTCCATTTCGATTAGAAAATGGCCTAAGAAAGGCAAACACAAAAGTTAAAGGTTATCAAAACTACAAAGCGCTTTTAGACAATAAAGATGTAGACGCCATTCTAGTAGCCACTCCCTTTAGCGAACATTCTAAAATTTCAATTGACGCTCTTGATGCAGGTAAACATGTTTATTGTGAAAAAACATTAGCGAAAGGATATAATGGAATTCAAGAGTTAATCAACAAAACAAAAACATCTAATACTATTTTTCAAACAGGACATCAATATCATAGTTCAAGATTATATACGCATGTTGTAGATTTAATTCATCAAGGGAAAATTGGGAATATTATCGCTTTTGAATGCCAATGGAACAGACATGGCAATTGGAGAAGAAAAGTACCAAATCCAAATCTTGAAAAGGCAATTAACTGGCGAATGTATAAAGAGTTTTCTGGTGGTTTAACTGCGGAGTTATCCTCACATCAGATTGATTTTGTGAATTGGGTTTTAGGAGAAAATCCAGTTCAAGTAATGGGAGTTGGAGGTGTTGATTATTGGAAAGATGGTAGAGAAACTTTTGACAATATACATTTAACGTATACATATCCTAAAGGAATAAAAGCAAAATTTTCTTGTTTAACGAGCAATGCTAAAGACGGTTATCAAATAAAAGTTTTTGGAGATAAAGGCACAATCATTATCGATAGGAAAGATGCTTGGTTTTACCCTGAAGGAAAGAAAAATAAGGTAATGGGAGAAGTTGATGGTGTAAGTGGAGCTACAGTTCAATGGAACAAAGACAAAGGTTATAATATTAATGTAGAACATTTAAACCCAACTAAACAAGCACTTTTAGATTTTAAATCGGCAATAATAAATAATAAAAAACCTTTATCAGATATTATTTCTGGGGCTAAAACTGCTGTATGTGTTCAAATGTCATTAGATGCTATGTATAACAATAAAATTGTAAAGTGGAAAAATGATGTTATAATTTAATTCCCCCTAAAAATCCCTTCTAAATTTTAATTACTCAAGAACTTCAGGGGTGGATATTGTAAAGCTTCTAGAGCTGTTAAATTTTGATAAAATTCATAATTATCATCAATCAACTGCTCTTTTAACAATGTTGATGCTTTTGAAAGCATTGGTTTCATTTCGGTATTGATTGTATGTAAAACACCTTGTTTAGAAATTTCTTTATAAGGCCATTTTTCTGATTGATTTACATATCTTTTTAAATATAAGAATGCTTTTCTTAATGAGCGTTTATCTTCTGTTTCAAAACTCCATAAGTCAATTCCTAAATTCTTACCAATAAATGTTAATTCTGATAAAGACCAAAGATTTAAAGAAGCGTAATGTACTGATCGAGTTCTACCCATTTCTTTAGGTTGTCTACCATCTGGTAAAATTTGTTGGGCTATCCTATTATATTTGGCATTTTCTATAATTCGTTTTGCTTCTTTTATTTTATTTAAATAAATCAATAAACCTATAACTTGATGATTATAATGGTTTGCGTGATTTTGTCCTGTTTTTCCAGCTTTAATAGCCATTTCATTAGTAAGTAACCA
>CBFHKA010000021.1:0-226606 GCA_965656305.1 Polaribacter sp.
CAAACCTTCTTTCCAAATTTCTAAGGCAGACTTCTCTTCGTCCTCCCCTTTTCTTTCTTCTACAATGTCTAAAGCATCATAAAATACTTTAAATGCTACTGACTTTTTACCACTCCACATTAAGTTGTTCACGAAACGTGTCACTAACTGATCATTAAATTTTGGATCTGGTAATAAGACTCTTTTTTTTGCTGCTCTTTTTCTCATGTTTTACATTAAAAAAGTTACTAATTTTACTTTTTTGGGCGTTTTGCACCATACTTAGACCTACGTTGGGTTCTACCCTCAACACCTGCTGTATCTAATGCTCCACGTACCACGTGATATTTAACACCTGGTAAATCTTTTACCCTTCCACCTCTAACTAATACTATCGAGTGCTCCTGTAAGTTATGTCCTTCACCTGGGATGTATGCGTTTATCTCATTACCATTTGTCAATCTAACTCTGGCAACTTTACGCATTGCTGAATTAGGTTTCTTTGGTGTTGTAGTATAAACACGAGTACATACTCCACGTCTTTGAGGACAAGACGACAAAGCAGCCGATTTACTCTTCTTAGTTATTTTGGTTCTTCCTTTACGAACTAATTGTTGAATAGTTGGCATACTAAATTATTACTGTTTTTCGTTTATATTAAACTTTACCCTGTTTTTAAGGGTGTGCAAATGTACAATTAAATTCTAATTATTCAAATATCAGTGAGTTATTTTTTCTTAACAGTTATTTTTTAATAGTTGTTTAGGATTTTAATTTACTTTTGAAACTTATATTTCAGACATTTTGAAGATAAAAATTAATCATTTTATATATATTCTTTTTGCATTATATACATCTAATGTTCTTTATGCCCAAGATTTTTCTCTACTACTATCCTCAAAGAATAAAACCGATCTTGTTATTTTATCTGAAATAAAATTTAACAAAAATCATAAAGATTCAGTATCCATTATTGATGAAACCAAAAAAATATCTTCCTATCTAAAAAACATTGGTTATTTCACAAATACATTTGACAGCATCCAAGAGAACAATAAGATTTTTACAGCTTACTATACTTTAAACAGAAAAATTGAAAAAGCTATTATCAAAACTTACTCTAAATTTCTTCTGAATGACTTATCAAAAGAAAAAAATATTATTTCTGTACCTATTAAAGAACTACAACCAATACTATCTATAATTACTCAAAAATTAGACAAAGAAGGAAAGTCTTTCTCTAAAGCACAATTAAAAAACATATCGATTAAAGAAAATATTTTATATGCTGATTTAGAAATCAAACAGTCTGAACAACGAAAAATTAACAAAGTCATTGTTAAAGGATATGAAGATTTTCCTAAATCGTATTTAAAAAATCATCTCTATATAAACCCAAATACTATTTTCAATCAAGAAAAGCTTATCAAAATCTCTAGCAACTCTAAAAGCATTCGTTTTGCTAAAGAAATAAAAAAACCAGAAGTATTATTTACCAAAGACTCTACATTAATATACATATATCTAAAAAAACATCAAATTAGCAGCTTTGATGGAATTATAAATTTCGCATCGCAAAAAGATGGAGGTATTTTATTTAATGGAAATATTGATTTAAAACTAAATAATATTTTAAATACTGGTGAAAATTTTGAATTATTCTGGAACAGTATCACTGAAGAAAGACAAGAGTTTAGATTATCTGCTGAGATACCCTATTTATTCAATTCAAAATTTAGTCCACAATTATCATTTTCTATTTACAAACAAGACTCGACTTTTTTAAACACTAGATTTAACTCAAAACTTCTGTATCGTTTTAATACAAAAACAAAACTGGGAATAACCTACCTTGCTGAATCTTCAGAAAACCTAGAGGAAGCTATCAATAATAATATAGAAACATTTAGCAATTATTTTATAGGATTTCAATTCAAGTATAATATTCCGAAAAATGATGCCTTTTTTAATGACAAATTCAATTTGGAGATTAATCCAAGTATTGGGAATAGAAAAACAACTCTCAAGAACTCTAATCAATTTAAGATTGAAGCATCAAGCTCATTTCTCTGGAATTTCAGTTTACGAAATAGTTTATTTATAAAAAACACAACTGGTTATTTAAATTCTGATTCATTTTTGGATAACGAATTATTTAGAATTGGTGGAGCTAATTCCATAAGAGGTTTTAATGAACAAAGTATTTTTACAGATAGCTATACTTATTTTAATATTGAATATCGATATTTAACATCTGAGAAATCTTATCTATACAACATTACTGACATTGGAAGATTCAAAAACCAATTGAGTACTGAAAATCTTTTAGGAATCGGAATAGGTTACTTATTTAAAACAAACAGATCACAAATTAATATAGCAACAGTATTAGGAAAAAACACGTCTCAAGATTTCGATTTTAACAATTCTAAAATCATCATTAATTGGAAAAGTTTTTTTTAGAATTAAACCCACAAATAAATCAAACCTTTTTAAAAGTATTCAAAGAGACATCACTCTCAATGTTACAAAAAAATAAAAAAACCTAAACTCATAAAAATTTAACACATGGCTGAGTTTTTGTTATTTTTTCATATCCAATAGTTTATTTTTAAAAGAATCAGAATAAAAACCTTTCTCAATGAGAATTTAGCAAAAATTCTGTGAAATTTAAACCAATACTTAAGAATAAATTAACTTTTTTTAAGATTTTTTTTGTTAAAAAGTTGGTGCTTTAAGATTTATTTAAGATTTTTGGGATTAATTAATTCAAATAATCATAAAATGAAGACAAAGTTTAATGGAATTTTAACGCTATTACTGGCGTTTGTTGTGCAAATTTCCTTTGCACAACAAAAAACTATTTCTGGGACAGTTTCTGATGAGTCAGGACCATTACCAGGAGTAAGTATTTTAATTAAAGGTACAAATACTGGTACTGAAACAGATTTTGATGGTAAGTATTCTATCAAAGCTAAATCTGGAGAGGTTTTGGTTTTTAGATATCTAGGATACAAGAAATCTGAAATTACTATTGGAAATTCTAATAAAGTTGACATTACTTTAGAAGAAGATTCTAATGCTTTAGAAGAGGTTGTAGTAGTGGCTTATGGTTCTCAATCAAGAGCTTCTCTTACTGGGTCTATTAGTGTAATTGACTCAGAACAAATTGAAAATGCTACTTTTTCTAACCCTGTAAAAAGCTTAGAAGGTTTAGTTTCAGGTTTAAGAGTAATACAAGCAAATGGTCAACCTGGTTCTGATCCTATTATTAGAATTAGAGGTTTTGGTTCTATTAATGCTGACAGCGCTCCACTTATTGTATTAGATGGAGTTCCTTATTCAGGAAGCTTAAGTAGTATTAATCCGCAAGACATCGAATCTACAACTGTTTTGAAAGATGCTTCTTCAACTTCTTTGTATGGTAATAAAGCTTCCAATGGAGTTTTAATGATTACTACAAAAAAAGGATCTAAGAATAAAACTCAAGTAAGTATAGACACAAGAATTGGTATAACTCAAAGAGCGGCTAAGGAGTACAACATTATAAAAACTCCAGGTCAGTTTTATGAATCTTATCATAGTGTTTTAGCAAATTCAGAATTCTATGCGCAAAACGAAGCAAATACACCTGTTACAATTGCTCAAGCAAGACAAACTGCTTCTAATAACCTTATTGGTTCATTAGGCTATAATTTATATGATGTTGCTGATGCTGACTTGATTGACCCAGCAACTGGAAGATTAAATAGTTCTGCTAACCTTTTAGTTAATGATAGATGGGAAGATGCATTATTTAGAGATGCTGCTACATTTAACTCTACCAATCTTAACATTTCTGGTGGTTCAGAGGATGTAACATATTATTTCTCTTTAGGCTCAGAAACAAATAACGGATATACAGTAGGAAGTAGTTTTGGAAGAAAGACAGCACGTCTTAAAGTTAACTCTTCAAAAATAGCTGATGTGTTATCATTATCTGGAGATGTATCTTATGCTAATTCAACTAGTCAATTTGTTCCAGCAACTACAGATGCAGCTGGTGCACCATCAACAAACTTTGCTAACGCATTCTTTTGGACAAGAAGAATTGCACCTGTATACCCAGTGTTTCAATATGATCAAAACTGGAATCCAATAGTAAACACTAATAACCCTAGTGGTTATGCTTACGATTTTGGTGTACCTCAAGTATTTGGAAATGGAGACACTAGAGGACCTAGAAATTACGCGCCAGGAGAACACCCTCTTGCTGTAATAGAAAATACTGTAGAAACTATTCAAAGAGACAACTTTAATGCAGCTCTAAGAGCTAAAATTGATTTACCTTTTGACATAAAGTTCGAATATGTAATGAACTACCTTACAGAAGTAGATAAAGGTACTGATTTTACTAAACCTGGAGCTGGAGCTTTTGCTGCTGCACAAAATGGATTGTTAACTAACAATAGAGATAATTTTTCAGTTTTCACAAATCAACAATTATTGACTTGGAAAAATGATTATGGACGTCATAGTTTTGATGTATTGTTAGGTCATGAAACTTATGAAGAGAATTTTACAACTTTATCCCTTTCAAAGAGAAATATTATAGGAACTTTTAGCCCTATTTTAGATAATACTTCTGTATATGCTTCAGCAAGTAACTATAACACTAATTACACTACAGAAGGTTATTTTTCTAGGTTTATATATGGCTTAGACAATAACTATTTCTTAAACTTAACTGCTAGATATGATGCTTCTTCTGTATTCCATCCAGATTCACGTTGGGGAGCTTTTTGGTCTGCAGGTGCTTCTTGGCTTATAAGTAATGAAGATTTCATGAAAGATTCTGAAGTAATTAATTTTGCTAAATTAGCAATCAACTATGGTACTACTGGTAATGATAGAATATTTTATGAAGGTACATCAACTAGAAACCTAGTAGCTTATGAAAATCAATATTCAATTGGAGAAAACAATGGTCAATTAACACAAACTTTATTTAGTTTAGGTGGTAAAGATATTACATGGGAAAAAGCAGCTAGTTTAGATGTTGCCTACGAAATGAGTTTATTTAACAGAGTAAATCTTTCTTTAGGTTACTATAGAAAAAGTTCTGAAGATCTTTTATTTAATAACCCACTACAGTTATCAACAGGACAAGCTTCTAGACCTGAAAACTTTGGTTCTATGGTAAATAGTGGTATAGAAGTTGAAGTAGCTTATGAAGCAGTTAAAAAAGAAAACATCAACCTTACTGTTAATGCCAATCTTTCTACTCTAAACAATGAATTAACTGAACTTCCAAGAGACTCTATACAATCAGGTAATTTCCGTATGGTAGTTGGTAAAAGTATTTTTGATTACTTTATGGTTAAATCTGCAGGTGTAAATGCAGCTAATGGTAATGCTCAATACTACACAATAGACCAAACTACTGGTGATGAAGTAGTAACTGAAGATTATGCAGAAGCAGTTACTAATGGAAGACAATTTCTTGATAAACAAGCAATACCTACTATTACAGGTGGTTTTGGAGCAAACCTACAAGTAGGTGATTTTTCATTAGGCCTACAATTTGCTTACCAATTAGGAGGTTATGGAATTGACAATGAATATTTCGGATTACTAGGAGCTACTCAAAATGTTACAAATTTTGCAGACTATGACAAAACTTGGACTGTTGATAATCCTACAGGAAGCTTACCAAGGGTTGACCCTTTAGTTCCAGACCAATACAGATTATCTGATTTATACTTAGTTGACTTAAGTTACTTAAGTTTGAGTAATATAAACCTAAGTTATGTATTACAGAATGAAGCTATTAAAAAATATCATATAGATAGTGTTCGTCTTTACGGAACAGTAAATAACGCATTTTTATTATACAGTGCTAGACAGGGTTATGACCCAAGATTGAATTCAGTAGGATCATCTTCTGCTGAATATGGTGCCAATAGAACAATAGCTTTTGGTATAAATATAAATCTTAATTAAATAAATAATTATGAAACGAAATAAATTTTTAAATATACAATTAGACAAATACTTTGTCTTTTTACTAAGCGCAATATTTTTCATTTCTTGTGCTGATTTGGAGCGTGATTTTGAAGAAGAAAGATTCTTAACAATTTCTCATGCAGGTGCAAATTCAAGTGCTGGAGGAACAGTTGGTCTTCAAGCTTTAGATGGAGCAATTTTATCTTATTTAAGAGATGGAGAATCTAGTACTGATGAATTTGGTCTTAAAGCTGTTGATCTTGGTATGGATTTGAGAGGTAATGATATGGATATGAGCAGAAACACTTGGTTTGGTGCTTATAATAACTATGATAACGCTATACCAACATCAAATGATAATGATTTTCTTTGGGAATTCTTTTACAAAGTAATAAATAATGCTAATGGTATCATTAATACTGTACCTGATGATTCTCCTGATGAAGCATTAGTATTTAAATATAAATCTTATACTTATAGAGCTATAGCATATTTTTATTTAATTAGAATTTACCAACATACAAAAGCCGATGATTCTACCATAGCAATTCCACTTGACTTTGGTGATTTTGTTGGACAACCAAAATCAACTGTTGGTGAAGTAAAAAAACAAATACTTGATGATTTAACATCAGCTTATAATGGATTACAAGGATATAGTAGAGAGTCAAAAGGAGAAGTTGATGCTAGTGTTGTAGCAGCATATTTAGCTAGATACTATTTAACATACGAAAATTGGTCTGAAGCAGAAAAATATGCAGACATTGCAATGAAGGTTGGAAGTATTAGTGAGGACGTTCTTCACGGTTTCGATGAGCTTTCTTTATCTGAAGTTATATGGGGATCTGAAGTTACTGATGCAACATCTGAAGTTTACGCATCATTCTTTTCACATACGAGTCAAATAAATGATGGTTATAGTGGTTGGAACCATTTTAAAACTGTAAATTCAAATTTATATGACATGATACCAGCAACCGATACAAGACTTGATTGGTTTGCTGATCAACAATATGACCCTGGAACAATACTAGTTCCAGACACTTGGGGGCATTACAATATTACTCCAAAATATACAAGTTTAAAGTTTATTGCTCAACCAGGGCCTGGACAATTTATTGGAGACTATATCTACCTAAGAAATACTGAATTTTACTTAACTAAAGCAGAAGCCTTAGCTAGACAAAGTAAAGATGCAGAAGCACAACAAGTATTATTTGACCTAAATACTGTTAGAGATCCAAGTTATACAAAATCTACTAGCACAGGACAAACTTTAATAGATGAAATCTTGATGTATAGAAGAATTGAGTTGTGGGGTGATGGTTTAGACTCTTTTGACATGGCTCGTAATGGAGTTGGTCTTAATAGAAAAGATGGTAGAAAAAATCTTGTTATGCCTGGAGCTGATCTTGTTATCCCTCCTTTAGATAACAAAATGATTTATCCACTTCCTATTAGAGAAGTAGATGCTTCTAACTAAGAATTTAAAATAATAATTTTAGAAAACCAGAGAACTACATTCTCTGGTTTTTTTGTTTAAAATAAACAATGTATCTCAAAATTTGAAGTATAATTCATAAAGTAATATCATAATTAAAAACACAGTTAAATAAATCCTTAACACTAAAACTCTTCAGTTGAGGTAATTACTTTTTAATAAAATTATTTCTGAAGCATTTTATAATTTTTAAACATCTTAATGGAATTTCCATTAAGATGTTTTATTTACCTTTGTGATATGGTAAATGAAGTTACAAACATATTCGGAATAAGAGCAATTATAGAAGCTATAGAAAGTGGTTCTACAATTAATAAAATATACTTACAAAAAGGCTTGAGAGGGAATTTATTTTATGAGCTTGATAAGTTAATAAAAGACAAAAAACTTACAACAAGTATTGTTCCTGTAGAAAAACTAAATAGATTATCTAAAAATAGTAATCATCAAGGTGCTGTAGCTCAAATATCTCCAGTTGAATTTTATGACTTGGAAGAACTGATTGAACAAACAATTGAAGATAAAAAAATACCTTTATTTTTAATATTAGATCAACTGTCTGATGTAAGAAATTTTGGTGCTATTATTAGAACAGCAGAATGTACAGGCGTCAATGGAATTATTATCCAAAAAAATGGTAGTGCACCCGTAAATGCAGAAACCATCAAAACCTCAGCTGGTGCTGCTTTTAAAATACCAATTTGCAAAGTAGATCATATAAAAGATGCTTTATTTTTATTACAAGCTTCAGATATCAAAACTGTTGCTGCTACTGAGAAAACTGAGGATTCTATATACGATATCAATTTTAATCAACCCTTAGCAATCATTATGGGTTCTGAGCATAGAGGAATTAATCCTTCTGTTTTGAAAATGGTAGATTATAAAGCAAAATTACCATTGTTAGGTGAAATTGCTTCTCTTAATGTTTCTGTTGCTTGTGGTGCTTTTCTATATGAAACTGTGAGACAAAGGATTCAGTAGGTTCTATGCAAAACTAAAGCTTAACTTCTTCTTCATCAGGAGTATCTGATTCTTTCTTTTCTATAATTGGTGGAGAAAAATTTCCGTTTTCATCAAAATAATTATCGAAATCAGTTTCTTTAAATTGATGCTCTTCTTTTACTATTCCTATTTTTCTATAAATAATAGCAAAAATTAACCCAACTAGAAAACCTGACAAATGTCCTTCCCAAGACATTCCTGACTTTATTGGTAAAACATACCAAATCATACTTCCATAAAGAAAAATTACAATTAAAGATAATGCTATTAATCTAAAATGTTTTCTTATAATTCCACTAAAAAAAACAAAACTAAAAAGCAAATACACAATTCCACTTGCTCCAATATGATAAGACTCCCTTGCTATTATCCAAGTTAAAAAACCGGTTAGAAAACCACCAAATAATAAAACTTTGTATGCAAGATCTCTATAAAAATAAAAAAGGCTACTTAATAAGACAAATAAGGGTACAGAATTATTAAAAAGATGACTTGGATTACTATGAATAAAGTGTGTTAAAAAAACACCTCTAAACCCATCTAAAGTTCTTGGGAAAACCCCAAAATTATTAAAATTGTAGTCAAAATTTATTTCAATCCAATAAATAACCCATATTAAGACTACATATAAAATTGGGATACTAAAAATAGACTTCGAAGTTTTTAGTTGACTATCATTATTCATTGCTAATAAAATTACAAAAAATGAACCAAATAGATTTTTTACAACTTCTGTCAGAAATCTTTATTATTTTTACGCTATGAATGAACCTTTGGCAGAAAGAATTAGACCAAAAACTCTTGATGATTATATAAGTCAACAACATTTAGTAGGTAAAAATGGTGTTTTAACAAAATTAATTAAACAAGGAATCATTCCATCGTTAATTTTATGGGGACCTCCAGGTATTGGAAAAACAACTTTGGCAAATATTATTGCTTCAGAATCTAAAAGACCTTTTTATACTTTAAGCGCTATCAGCTCTGGTGTTAAAGACGTGAGAGAAGTTATAGAGAAAGCTAAAAAAAGCGGAGGATTATTTACTACCAAAAACCCAATTTTATTCATAGATGAAATTCATAGGTTTAGTAAATCTCAGCAAGACTCATTATTAGGGGCTGTAGAAAAAGGTTGGGTAACTTTAATTGGAGCAACAACAGAAAACCCAAGTTTCGAAGTGATTCCTGCCCTACTTTCACGTTGTCAGGTTTATATTCTTAATTCTTTTGACAAAAATGATTTGATTGCTTTACTACATAGAGCAAAAGAAAAAGACACTATTTTATCAACAAAGAAAATAACTTTAAAAGAAACAGATGCTTTATTACAAGTTTCTAGTGGTGATGCAAGAAAATTGTTAAATATATTTGAATTATTGGTGTCTGCTGATGATGAAATAGAAATTACTAACGATTTAGTTTTAGAAAAAATACAGAAAAACACAGTTAGATACGATAAAACTGGAGAACAACATTATGATATCATTTCTGCGTTTATAAAATCAATAAGAGGTAGTGATCCAAATGGAGCTGTGTATTGGTTAGCAAGAATGATTGAAGGTGGTGAAGATGTAAAATTTATTGCACGAAGATTGTTAATTTCTGCTTCAGAAGATATTGGCAATGCAAACCCAACCGCTTTAATTTTAGCAAATAATACTTTTCAAGCAGTTTCTGTTATTGGACATCCTGAATCTAGAATAATATTAAGTCAATGTGCTATATATTTAGCAAATTCACCGAAAAGTAATACTTCTTATTTAGCCATAAATAATGCTCAAAATTTAGTGCAAAAAACTGGTGATTTATCAATCCCTTTGCAGCTAAGAAATGCTCCAACCAAGCTAATGAAAGATTTAGATTATGGAAAAGACTATAAGTACTCTCATGATTATCCAAATAATTTTATAGAACAGGAATTTTTACCAGATGAAATTTCTGGCACAAAAATCTACGAACCAGGAAATAATACTCGTGAAAATAAGTTTAAAGAAACTTTAAAAAACAGATGGAAAACCAAGTATAATTACTAAAATTTTATTTGATACTCTTTTTGTACTAATTGATTATTTTCGTAGAAATCTGCGACCCAACTCATTTCTTTTTTATAAAGAATTCCGTTTTTGTCTTTAATAACAAACACATCTTTTACTTTCGTTTTTAAAATAATAAAAACAACTTCTGGTTTTAGATTTACCAATTGAAAACCATTGCTTTTAGGCTGGGCATATAATACTGGTAATGTTTCAGAAACTTTATTTTCTACTTCAAGAATATCTTTCTTAACTGTTGGAGCCACTAAAACTGCTGAATCAGTTGTTACAGCAGCAACTTTACCTTGAGCTTTCGAATTAATGTTGTAAGTATACTCAAAATCTTCCATAGAATTATAAGCATTTCTTATTGCTTCTTGATACGCTTTCTTATAAGCTTTATGTTTGCTTCTTCCTACTTCTGATGTATATACTACTTTACCATAACAATCTTTAATTTCTATAACGCTTTTAACGGAAAGCATACTTGATTCATCTTTAACAGATGCAAACAAAGACAAACATCGATTACTTACAATTTCGTTAGGTAGAGATTCATTACTCATAAAAACTTTAAACCCTTTTTTCTTTAATAAAAATTTAGTTAAAGAGCTGGTTTGGTATTGATCTACTTTTTTTACATAATCAAACTTCTCAGCTACAACTATATACTGATACTTATCAAAATTTAAATTTTGACCAAATAAATTAATACTAACTGACAATATTAGAAAAAAACTTATTTTTTTAATCATTTTTAATTGAATATTACATTAACTCCTAATTGTAAAGATAAACTATTTGCAGAAGAGAGATTTTGGTATTCTAAAAGATTGTCTACCATCCCATAAAAATTTACCTTACCAAATTGTGCAGATAATCC
Source organism: Polaribacter sp. (assembly GCA_965656305.1). Classification (GTDB taxonomy): domain Bacteria; phylum Bacteroidota; class Bacteroidia; order Flavobacteriales; family Flavobacteriaceae; genus Polaribacter. Next base: position 11,387 of record CBFHKA010000021.1, read on the forward strand.
TGCACCAATATTAGCCGCTGAAAAATCATCAATTGTATACGTTAATTTTGTATGAATTTTATTTGTTAAAGATTTTTGATAAAAACCAGTAAGTGCTAGTTGAGTACCTAATGGTCTAAAAACACTATATAACTGAACCCCAATAGCATCTGTATAAAAATCCTTAAACCTGTTATCATAACAAACTTTACTCCTTCTCTCTCCAAAACTATACTTTAAAGCTGCATTAATTTTAGTTGGTCTCCAAGAAACATAAGCCTCTTCATCTTCAGTTTTAGGTAGGTCTTCTTTAAAACGTTCATTAATTTCTGTCCAATAATTAGAACTATCATCACTAAAAAGAAAATCTACTCCTTCAAAAACAAAGTTTCCTTCTACTTTTGTGTTTTTAATATTTTTTTTATGATTGATAAATCCAAAATCTAAAATACTTCCAGAGAATTCTAATTGAGAAGTTAAATGATATGTAAACCCAATATCTACACCTATTCCTAAATTACCTCCTAAAAAAGTGTTTTTCAAAAAACCTCCTGCATCTTGGATATATTGATCATTTTCGACTAAGCCAGAGGTCTTTGCATTAATATTCACATTATTAAAATAATGTGTATATAAATTAGTAGTACCTTTTACTGTTGTAAAAGTTCCTGTATTATTGGTAGATTCAACATTTAATGCAGAAGAATAAATTTTAAACCTTCCTCCAACTGTCAATTTTTTATCAATTTTTTTTGTGATTCCTGCATGAATCACTCCTAAAACATCTAACTTATAAGAGATTTGAGAAGCATTGAATTGTTTGTTTAAATAGGAATCATTTCCTTCTATTAAAAGCGTAAAAATATCTTTAGGATAATACCCAATAGCATCTATTTCTTCATAAAATCCAAAACTTAAATAAATAGCATCATTAACTCGAAAACCTCCACTCAAAATTTCAATTTGAGTATTCATTTTCAAAAAATCTTTAGACTCAAGACTATTTAATACTGATGAAATTTTATCGTTTATATTTCTATTATCAACAGCAAATATATCTGACAAAACAAAACCAGATGATCCAAATTCAGTAGAAAAACCAGAAAATAAAGGTACTCCAAAATGGAATTTATAATTTGTTTCTGCTGCTGGATTTAATAACAAAGTTTGTGGTAATTCTGCAAAATTATACAATACTTGCTTATTCTGAGATGATAAATTATTGGTCAATAAAATCATCATTAAAATTAAAATTTTCCTCATTTTAAAGTTCTGATTTTATGTACAAAGTAATAGATGACTTAAATTCAAAATCACTATCATCATTGGGATTCATTTGAGTACCAGTATCTTCAATTGCAGCTTTTACTCTTATAAAATTAGCATTTAAAATATCTGGATAATCAGCAATAATAATTTCTTCTAAGTAAGCTGGAGGGTTTATATTATTAGCTTCGACAAATATGGGTTTTGCAAGATAAACTAAATCCATATTACTGTCTAAAAACTCAAATATTATGGTTACATCTCTATCAAACTCATTTTTATATGCTGCATTAAAATCAACTTTTACAACATTTTTTTTTACAAAATCTTTTTGAAATGCCTGAAAATCGTCAATATGTGTTATCTCAATTTCTTGAACACCTGAAGGATTAAAAAATTGAAATGGTGAAACAGAGAAAAAAGTTAAAGCAGATGTAAAGATTGGTTCATAAACATAATCTTCTATTTGATCAAAATCTAAAGTTTCTGAACAAGAAGTCAATAAAAAAAAGCCAAATACAAAGCTTACTATTTTGAGGGATTTCATACGTTTTATTTTAATTGATAACGAAGTTTTTGTTAAAGATATTGTTTTAATTCTAATAGAGAAGTAATGCTATGAAAGTTTTTATGTTCTATTTTTTTATGCTCAAAATTACAATGTATAGCTTTCATACCAATGCTTATTGCTCCTAAGACATCAGCCTCTATGCTATCGCCAATCATAATAGAATTCTCTTTATTTGCATTTGCAAGTTGAAGAGCATATTGGAACACTTTCGGATTTGGTTTTTTAACACCTACAGACTCTGAAGTTATAATTTTATCAAAATAAGGTGACAAATTAGAAGATTCCATTTTTTTTGTTTGAATTTCTTCAAACCCATTAGTGATAATATGCAATTGATATTTTCCTTTTAGATAGTCTAAGATTTCAAAAGTATTAGAAAAAACATAGTTAAAATGCGGTAAAAAATCAATGTATTCAATTGCTATTAAATTAATTAATTCATCTGGAATTGAATAATTTACAGCATCAAAAGTTTTTTTCAACCTCTGATACCTTAGCTCGCTTTTGGTTACTTTTTCTTCTCTGTATAATCTCCAATATTGAAAATTTATGGGTTTATAAGCTTTTAAGAAAATATTCAAATCGATAGTAATACTTTGTTTATCAAAAACTTTTTGAAAGGCTAAATCAGAATTTCGTTCAAAATCCCATAAAGTATGATCTAAATCAAAAAAGATGTGCTCTATCTGTTTCATTTTTTTATATTTGAAAAACGCGATTTTAAGTAAGTAATATGCAACTATTTTCTTTTTTAAAAAAAGAGTTTGTTAAAAATGTTTTAACATTAATTACAGGCTCTGCAATAAGTCAAGTTATAATATATGCATCCATATTATTACTTACTCGTCTTTTTTCTACAGAACTTTTTGGTATTTATATTCTATTTTCATCTGCAACGTTAATACTAAAACCTTTAGCAACCCTGCAATATGAATTGGCTTTAGTATTACCAAAAAACGATAAAGATGCTATAAACTTATTTGGTTTTTCTATTTTAATTGCTGTTTTTTTTTGCCTCCTTCTTTTACTTGTGGTTATTCTTTTAAAGGAAAAAATTTCTGTTTTTTTTAATATTGTATCACTTTCAAACTTTATATATGCTTTGCCTTTAAGTGTCTTTTTGTTTTCATTAATTTCTATTTTTAATTACTGGAACAACAGAACAAATTTGTTTAAAAACATTTCTAAAGGAGCATTAGTAAAATCTTCAGTAATGAGTGCTTCTCAAATTGCTACTGGTTTTAGCTCATTTAAAACATTAGGATTAATTCCTGGAATGCTTTTAGGCTATCTTTTTCAACTACTCTTTTTAATCAAAGTAACATCAAAATCTATAAAAGGCTTAACGCAAGAATTGTCTTTTAAAAAAATGTTTTCTTTAGCAAAGAAATATAAAGACATTCCAGTTTTTAACACCCTAATAAATTTAACAAATACTTTATCCAATGAACTGCCTGTTATATTAATTACTAAATATTTTGGAATAGCAAATTCAGGTATTTATGGTTTAGCAGTAAAATTTGCAAAAGCTCCTGTAGGCATTTTTCAACAATCTGTAAGTCAAGTTTTTTTTAATAAAGCTAGTAAAGTTTATAATGATGATGGAAACCTATATGATTTGGTATTAAAAACAGCAAAACATTTATTACTACTAAGTGCTCTTATTTTTATACCACTACTTATTATTTCTTTTTATTTAGATGTTATCTTTGGTGAAGAATGGTTAAATGTTGGTTTATATTCTAGAATTTTACTTCCTTGGTTATTTTTTGCCTTTTTAAGTAATCCAATCACTCCACTTATCATTATTTTAAACAAACAAAAAACAATAGTTTTTTATGATATTTTGTTGCTTACATTTCGGTTTTTAGCATTACTAATAGGATATTATTTTTATAATGATATAATTATTTCTTTATTCTTATTTTCTGTAGTAGGTATGCTATTTAATATTCTTATTTTTATTTATCTTTTAAAAACTTCTAAAGCTAAAAATATTGCCTATAATTAAATGAAAATTTTTCTTAAAAATAATAACGCTTTTAAATGGCATATATCCGAGAAGATTTCCTTCAAGGGATATTTTTATATAGATGATTTTTTCTATGAAAAAGAAAATGCTCTAAATTTCTTTAAATCGATTGAAAAGCAATCTGATGTAGAAGAAACAATAACAAGTTTAAATGGCGTTTTTACTATCATTATAAGTTTAGGTGATACTACTTTTATTTATTCTGATATTACAAGGAGTTTTCCTATTTTTTACACGCTACAAAATAACCAACTATTTTTAAGTGATGACATTTATTATTTAAAATCAAAATTTAATATTAATGATTACGATTCAACTTCTGAAATTGAGTTAAAAGCATCAAATCATACGTATGGAAAAAAAACATTACTAAAAAATGTATATCAAATCCAAGCAAGTGAGTATGTAGAAATTAAGAATGAAAGCTTTGTAAAAAGTTGCTTTAAATATTCTTATTCCATTCAAAAGGAAAAAAAATCTGACTATAAAACATTTACAAAATCAGCTTATATTTCTTTTGAAAATAGTTTTAAAAGGTTAATAAAATCGCTACAAAACAGAACTGTTGTTATTCCTTTAAGTGGTGGATTTGATTCAAGATTAATTACAACAATATTAAAAAAATACAACTACAAAAATATTGTTTGCTATACCTATGGCAGAAAAGATAGTTTTGAGATTGAAAACTCTAAAAAAACAGCTAACACCTTTGGATTTCAATGGTATTTTATAGAATATAATGAAGCTTTAATTGATGGTTTTTTAGAAACTAATGACTTTAAAAAATATGTACAATTTGCAGGGAAGCTATCTTCTATGCCTAATTTACAAGAATATTTTGCTGTTAAATATTTAAAAGAACATCACTTAATTCCTGATAATGCAATTTTTATTCCTGGTTATGCAGGAGATATCTTAGGAGGAAGTGAGTATTTAATAAACATTCCTACAAACATAGATTACAAGCAGTTGCCCGATGTTATTCTTGAAAAGAAAATGGCAAATCATATTTTTAATAACAAAGAGAAAAAACACGTATTAGAGATCATTGAAAAAAACTTTTTTTTGTTTGATGAAAATTATAAACAAAAAATCCCGGAAACTGTCTTAGATGACTTTAACATAAAAGAAAGGATTGCTAAATTTATTTTTAATTCTGCTAATTTTTATACTTTCTTTGGTTATGAGTTTCGATTTCCTTTTTGGGACATGGAGTTATTAAATTTTTTCAGAGAAATTCCAATAAAACAAAAACAATCTAAACATCTTTTTGATGATGTATTAATAAACAAATATTTTAAACCTTTTAACGTTTTTTTTGAGACTGAATTGCAACCTAAACCCCAAAAATTATGGTTGCAAAAAATAAAAAAAGAAGTAAAACCTTTTTTACCTACTTTTATAAAAGAAAAAAAAATAGAAAAAATTAGTTGGACAAATTATAAAATTATGGTTCAAAAAATGCTATTTTTTTTAAAAAGTAAAAATGAAAAAGTGAAAAGAACCTATAATAATTACAATGAAATTATTACACAATGGTACATATTTATATCAAAAAACGGATTTAATTAAATGTTTAATAAACTAGATTTTTTCTTTTTTGGATGGATAATAAATTTATTTTATCCAGAGTACTACAGACCAAAGTTTGGTTATAAAAAATATTATTTATTATTTTTCCATTTCTTAATTCCTCAAAAGGTCTTCAGGTTAAACCCTAAAGTTAAATGGCCTGTTCATTTTACCTCAAGAGTACTTTCACCAGAAAACATACAAAAAGGAATTTTATGTGACCCAGGTGATAATTTAAACAATTACATTCAAGCAAAAAATGGAATAATTTTTGGTTCTAATATAGAACTTGGCCCAGGAGTCTCTATCATTTCTTCAAATCATAAAACAGATAATTTAAGAGAACATACAAAAGGCAAACCTATAACAATTGGCAACAATGTATGGATTGGCGCTAATTCTACTGTTTTACCTGAAGTTTCTATTGGCAACAATGTTATTATTGGAGCAAATTCTTTGGTAAATAAAGACATTCCTAGTAATTGTATTGCAGTTGGCAACCCTTGTAAAGTTATAAAAGATAAAGAATCTTATACTGAAGATATTTCTAAAATAATTTTTAATAGAAAAGTGCCAAAAAAGTTTCTTTCTTAATTTTAAAAATTAAGTAAAAATCACATCTCCATTACCAGACTGAATTTTCATCTTTTTAGTACTATTAGAATCTAACTCTAAGTTATTTGTAGCAAAAAAATTCTGATAAAATGTCTTTTTAGTAATGCAAAACAGCTTTTTATTTAACTCTTTTTCAATTTCTTGATGATAGACTAAAACCGTTTTAACCTTTTCTTCTATTACTTTGTTAAGAAGAAAATTCACTACTTCGTTTTCACTCTCTTTTTTAAAATAAACATAAGGTATTTTTAAATGGCCATCTCTAAAACTTAGCCAAACAAAAGCAGTTAACTCATCTTTTTTGTTATAAAAAGTATAATAATTACTCTGAAAATCTTTAGTATATAATGAGAAATAATACTCAGAAGATTCTTTTTGAAAATCTTTATTAGATGTAATCCAAGGAAAATTCTTTATCCATTGATAATTTATTAAATCCCTTTTAAAAAGTTCTTTTTTCTTAAAGTCTTTTAAGAACAACTCTATTTCGTTTGTCCAATTTTCATCTTTTCTTATTTCCGATTTTATTTTTGTTTTTCTTAAAAACAAAAACCTAAAATCTAGCAACAAATTAAAAAAGAAATCCAAAATAATTAGAATGAATTTCAGATACAAAAATATTTTATGCTTGGGTATTAAAATTTCTGACAAACAAAAACGCGTGTAAAATCTTGTTCCAACTAGTGATTTTATATTCGTAAAATGCCCAGTTTTATCATATAACAATTTGGAATTCAAAGCGTAATTTGTAAACATTAATTTGGCATCCCAATCTTTATAAACTTCGTTAAACAAAGTTGTAGAAACCCCTTTTCTTCTATAGTCTTTATGCACCCAATTACCACTTAACCACCCAAAACTTTTCGAATTTTCAAAAAGCCAATACTTATCTCTCCAAATTGTTCTGTAACCTACTAAAACATCAGCATCAAAAGCCATATACAAGACAATATCATCTTGATTTGCATTAGGATTATTCAGGTAAGATAAAGCTCGTAAAGAAGAAATCGGCTTGTTTTCAAAACCCAAAAATTGATCAGATTTTATAAAACCTGACAATGCTTTCAACTGTATTTTTTGGATTTTAAACATTTACTTTCTTGGCATCACATTTTTAAATAATGGAATTTTCAAAAGATACTTTATATATTCTTTTATTAAATAATTCTCCATATTTGGTTTTGCAATTTCAAATACTATTCTTTGAAAATTGGTTTTTAAAGTGTCTTTTTTTATTCCAGATGTTCCAAAACTAACATCTATTTCATTAGTTTTTGCTAACTTTTCAAAAAAATCATACGTAACCTCTAAATCTGTGTGAGGAAAAGAAAATGCCTTATAATTTAATTGAAATTTGTTAACCAACCAATTGATACTTTCTATTGTTTCATCTAGTTGTTCATCAAGAGAAATCATCGAATATAATGGATGACTTTTAGAGTGTGCACCAATTGTAAATCCCATATCAATCAATTCTTGAATTTGATGAGATGTTAGATAAGGTTTTTCTTTCTCTAAATACTCTTCAAAGCTATAATTGACAACTGAAGCTAATTCGTCTAAAAATAGTTTATTCTGATAATTAATTGCAAACAAACGTTCTTTTACAGTTCCTTTTTCGTTGAAAAAATCATAAAATTTATTCTTGTTATTAGTTGTAGATTTTTCATAAATTTGATATAATAAACTAGCTTTATATCTGTAAAAAAGTGATTTATTATCCACAAAATCTGTATTTATAAAAACTGTAGCTGCTATTTTTTTTTCTAATAAAATAGGAGCAACTACTTTATAAAAATTAGATAATCCATCATCAAAAGTTAAATGAAAATAATTTTCTTTTATAGATTTTTGTTTGGAAATTGATATGAATTCTTGCAATGAAATAGACTTATAATATTTTAACAAAACATCTAAGTCATTCTTAAAATCAATAATTTTTCTTGGGATGTATAAATCTTTCGCAAAACTATTTTTATCATCTGTAACTTTATGATAAAAAGGTAGTAAAACACGTTGTTTAGAACCTGAAATAAGATTTTTTAATATGCTTTCAGAGATAAAACTCATTTCATAAAAGTTAGTAAATTATTATAATTCATATGATGATAATTTACGTTTGAAGCACCAAAACTCTTAAAAAAAGAACCTATGTTTGGTATACTTCCTCCTTCAAAATCTAATAAATAATTAGAATTCTCATATTGTTTAATCACATTTCCTATCAAAAAACTTGCAGCTTGTAATTTTCTGCCTTGCTCATTAAAAGAAGAGAATAAATAAATAATTCTATGATTAGATTTTAGAAAAAAACCTCCACCAAGTAAAGCATCATCTTTAAAAACACCTAATATAAACCCTTTGTTATGGCTTAAAGCTACATCAACTAATCTTTTTAAGATACTTTTATTGAAATTAATATGTGGATAAAACTTCTCTTTTATAGCTATCAACTCCAAAATAGAAATACCCTTCAATTCTAAATCTTTCTTCTCTCCTACCCTTACTGCATGCTTTCTTCCTTTAGAAAAGGATTTAAAAAGGTTTTGAAAAGTATTATTTAATTTTAAAACATAGTTTTTTTTGGGCTCAACATTAGGAATAGAAATATTATCCGCATTAAAATTCAAACTTACTTTTACATATTTTTTAGGAATATTATTTAGCATCTCAATGAATAAATTCTTGGATATTCCATTAATTGAGAAAACGCCTAATTGTTGGCAAAAAGAGGGTTGAGTTATATATCTAACAAAATACTTTTTCTTCCATGGAATTGGTATTACAGCCTGATAATCATCTAAGACCAAAACATCCCAATTGTCTGCAACAATATCTAAATACCAAGAATACGCATAAACTCTGCTTTGCAATGAATTTGTGATACAGTTATCATATTTTATGACATCTATGTTCTCCCTTTTTATATATTTTATCATATTAAGAAGTCGCAATTTTTAACATCGATTCATACAAACGTTTCCAACCTTTCCAACGTAAATAATCACTTAAACTTTCGTTATGAAACAAAGTTATAAAAGTTCCATTAACTGCTTTTACTTCATTTTTTAAATCTCTAATTCTTCCTAATGATTGTTTTGGTGTCAATTTCATATAATCATTTAAAGTAGTATCCATTAAAGCAAAAGGATAAACTTTTAAAGGAGTTTGAATTTCAAAATCTAAATCATAAAAATAAAATGGTGTACAAGTACCAGCTCTAAAACCTACATTACTTGCATATCCCATAGAATAATCCTCCTCAATTTCTAAATCTATTAAATGCTGATAAGTTTCAGGCAAGCTAAAACGCAAATAATGTTGTCTAGAACTTTGTACTGGAGAATTTGTTATGTGTTCTAAACGCTCTTTTTCTTTTTTTAAAATGGCTACATTTTGCATCGAAAAATAGGAAGGATGCAAACCTACATTAGCGTAATCTCCCATTTCTTTAATGAGTAATTTATACTGTTCTTTTGACGCTGAAACATTTGTATCAAAGGTGGTATAATCTCCTATTAAAAAAAAGAATACCGTCTTTACATTATACTCTTTTTTAAACCTAAGTAATTTCTGAAAAGTATCAAAAGGATCGCTCTTAATGTTAAAAGTTACAGCAAATCTATTCCAAACATTTAAGATTTTAAAATGAACTAAATCATTAAAAAAACCACCAAAACTTCTTACTAAACTTTTGTACTTGTAAGCAAATGCATTATCAATATCTATTGTAGAAATGTAATTATATGTTCTTGCTTTATAATTATAGTCAGGAAATTTTTCTTTTAAGACTTTTAAAAACTTATATGCCCAAATATCAACCACAGGTTTTTCTAAAAAGCCTTTTTTATAGGCTAAACTCTGCTCTGCTGTATAACGTCCATGAATATCTTTTACATGAGGTAAATACTCTTCATATCGCGAAATTAAATAAAAGCTAGCTGCAAAAATATCAAAAGGAATTGCAGACTTAATATTAGCAGCAAAAAAACAAGGAGTTTCCTCCCATTTATTAATTGTTATTTCTAAATCATTTACACCTTGCTCAAACAATAAATCATTACTTTTTATAAAAAACTCAGTTCCTAAAGGTGTTTTTGTATAAGATAGCTTTGGACCATTATGAGCAACAAATTCTTCTATTTTAGTTGTAAAATTGACGGGAATCAATAGAGTTCTTGTAAGAATGTGCTTAAATATATAACGGACTCTAGGTGTAATTTTATGTGTGTAAACTAATATCATTAAGTGAATTACGAATTTTGAATTACGAATTTTGATGAATTACAAAACTCCCTCATCTGCAAAGCTAAAATACGCTTTTTGTGTTATTATCAAATGGTCTAGCAACTTTATATCTAAAGTAATACCTGCTTCTTTTATTTTTTGAGTGATTTGCTTATCTGCCTCACTAGGTTTTAGTTTTCCTGAAGGATGATTATGACAAACAATTAAACCTACACAAGCTTGTTCTAGTGCCCTTTTAAACAACAATCTAACATCTACAATTGTGGCAGTTAAACCTCCTTTACTAATTTGACTTTTTACTAATACCTTATTAGAATTACTTAAAAAAAGCACCCAAAACTCCTCGTGTTCTAAATCTCCAAGGATAGGTGCCATTATATTAAAAACATCTTTACTACTTGTTATTTTTGGTTTTTCTAGGGCAGTTTCTAATTGTCTTCTTTTACCTAATTCTAGTGCAGTGATAATTGAAATTGCTTTTGCTTCTCCAATTCCTTTAAAAGCAGTCAATTTTTCTACAGATAATTTAGCGAGTTCATTAATATTTCCATCAACAGATTGTAATATTCTTTTAGATAATGCAACTGCACTTTCTTCTCTGTTTCCAGAACCAATTAGTATTGCTATTAATTCTGCATCAGACAATACCGTTTTTCCTTTGGCAAGTAATTTTTCTCTAGGCCTATCATCTAAAGCCCAAGATTTAATGGTCATCTTTTCCATTTGTCATTTTTTTATAAAAATAGGAAAATAAAAAAGATTATAATTGATATAAAAAACTTTGGTATTGTTGTTTATTCGGATAGAGTTCTATCAGTCGTTTTGCTATATTTTTTGCTTTTCCTTTTTGATTTGACTTTGAGTAGATATAAGCCAAAACATATAGTAAACTTTCATTAGTTGATTGTATTTTTAAACCAGAAATTATTATTTTTTCTGCTTTTTTATATTCTTGTTTTTTATCATGTAACAAAGCTAAATTATAATACACTCTTATATTATTAGGCATTACATTTACTGCTTTTTTTAATTGAGCAATTGCTTCATCTACTCTATTTAATTCTGCATATAATAAAGCTAAAGAATAATATGCTGCACCATATTCTGGCACTTGTTTTATAATTTCTTTATAAGTATTTTCAGCATCTACATATTGCTTATTATTATAATACAAGGTTGCCAAATTTACTCGAATTTGATTATTGATATTATCAATTTCTAAAGCGCTTTCGTAACTTTTAATAGCTTCATATAACTTTCCTTTTTTTCTATAATAATCTCCTCTTTTTATTCTAGCTCCAACAAAATCAGCATTTACATTTATCTGAGTCCAAAATTCTTTTTTTACTTTTTCATAACTTTCTTTATATACTTCAGGAACATCAAATTCATTTAAATTTCCTAATCCAAAAAAGGCTTTGATTCGAATACTTCTTTTCTCATCGTTTAAAAGTGGTAGAAAATAATTGGTATAATCTGTATTATTTATCAAACTCAACACATCTACACTTGCACCTCTAACCAAAGGAGAATCGTCATCTAACATTTTAATATACTCCTCAATAAAATTTAGAGAGTTATAATTTGTTAATACTCTTGCTGCAGATGCTCTTACAATTTCTGGTTGCTGTTTATCATTCATTAACTCTATTAAGCCAATATGACCATTAGGCTTATTTGTAATTCCTGGAGCTAATTTTTCAGAGAAATGGATAGAATCTACTTCACCAAAAAGTTTTTTAAAATTCTTCCAAGCCCATTTATCATCTCTATCTTTATGACAACCTGTACAAGCATTTGGAGTTCCATATTTAATACTTAAATCTGGTCTTGGCACCCTAAAACTATGATCTCTTCTAAAATCATTTCCCATATAAAAACGACCAGTCATATGACAGTTGATACACTTTGAAGATGCTGTATTTGATTGATGAAAATGATGTTTAGGGGTATCATATTTTTCGGGAACATGACATTGAGCACAGAGTTTATTTCCATCAAACTTTAGTTTTAATGAATGTGCATTATGACAGTTTGTACAGGTTACATCCTTCTGATACATCTTACTCTGTAAAAAAGAGCCATATACATAAACTTCATCTAAAATTTGACCATCTGCGTGATATAATCTTTCTTCTATAAGTTGTGGATAATAATGATCTAATAAAGTTCCTTCAAAATTAAAAGCCTCAGAAAATTGTTCTCTACGCATATGACAACGTGCACATTGATCTACTAATTCTTTAGGTTTTGTTGTTGAGGTCATTTGAAAAGCTCCACTTTCAACATACTTTTTCCCTAATTTTTCGACATCTAAAACGTGCTGTTTTCCTGCTCCATGACAAGCTTCGCAGTTTACGTTAATAATAGCGTATTCTGTATTATAACTATGTTTTTTTTCATCGTAATTTTTGCGAACATTTGTAGAGTGGCAATCTGCACACATATTATTCCAATTCAAACCACCTCTAGACCAATGCAACCATTCTGAATGCACTACTTTAAAATCTGGATACAAATCGAACCATTTGTTTTTAACAGAATCCCAAGCAGTTCTTAAGCATTGGTAATGTCCATCAGGAAATTGCACAATATATTGCTGCAAAGGTGTAACTCCGAAAGTATAGACAATTTTATAATCGTGATTTTTACCATCAGGACCTTCTGTATTTACATAAAAATCTTTTCCTTTTTTATAAAACTTTGAGGTTACACCTTGGCTTGTAAATTTTTGATTATTAAAATTTGCTAAAACTGATGAACTATCCGCAATTTGCATAGCTTTATCATGATGAGAACCTTTCCAGTTTTTAAATTCTTCTTGATGACATTCCTTGCATTTTTCATCGCCCAAAAAATGACTATCAGGTATAATTTTTCCTGAAAGAAACTTTGTTTTAGTTTTATCTACCTTACTATATTTTACTTTTTCTTGACAGGAAAAAAAAATTAAACTCAACAAAATCGGAAGAAATATTAAATAAAAAGTGTTAAAATGATTATTCTTTATCATCTCAAAAATTAGATTTATTAAAAAAAGTCAAAATTAGATTTAATAATAATACAGAAAAAAGATATTTATCAGGTTTTTGTAAATAAAATGGAATCCTTTTTAAGATTCATATCATAAGTTTTTAATTAAAATGTGAAAAACTTCAATTATTTGCATTTGCACACAAACTCTTTATATCTTTGCAACTTATTTCTATATTTTTTAATATGAAAATTATCATAGCTGGTGCAGGAGATGTTGGTTATCACTTGGCTAAGCTGCTTTCTTACGAATCTCAAGACACTTACGTTATCGATTTTGATGGTGACAAGTTAGAATATTTGAATAATCATTTAGATGTAATTACTAAAAAAGGAGATGCAACCTCAATAAAACTTTTAAAAGAAGTTGGTATTAATTCTGCTGATTTACTAATTGCAGTTACTGACAGTCAAAATACTAATTTCACTATTTCTGTAATTGGAAAATCTTTAGGTGCTAAAAAAACAATTGCTAGAATTGATAACCCAGAATTTTTAAATGATTGTGAAGTCGATTTCCAAAAATTTGGCTTAGACTTCATGATTTCTCCTCAAGAATTGGCAGCAAATGAGATAAAGATGTTATTAAATCAATCTTCATTTAACGATACTGTTGAGTTTGAGAGTGGTTTATTTAATGTTATGGGTACTACTCTAACCTACAAATCTCCTTTAGTAGATTTAACAGTTAAAGAAGCCAAACAAAAATTTTCTAATGTCGATTTTATAACAATTGCTATTAAAAGAGAAAACGTATCTCAAACAATAATACCTAGAGGAGATTCTACTTACCAAATAGATGATCAAGTATATTTTTCTGTTCCAAATTATAGCATGTCAGACTTGTATCCTATTATTGGTAAAAAGCAATTCAATATTAAAAATGTAATGATTCTTGGTGGTAGTAGCATTGGTGAAAAAACTGCAAGAAACCTTTGTGAAGATAGTTTTAAAGTAAAATTGATTGAAAAAAACAGAGAAAAAGCAGAAATGCTTGCAGAAACGCTGTGTGATACTTTAGTGATTAATGGTGATGGAAGAGATTTAGAATTATTAGAAGAAGAAAACATTAGAGAAACAGATGCTTTTATTGCTGTTACAGGTAATTCTGAAACTAATATTATGTCTTGCTTGGTTGCAAAATCTAAAGGGGTTAAAAAAACAATTGCTTTGGTAGAAAATATGGATTATATCGATATTTCTCAAACTATTGGTATCCAATCTCTAATCAACAAAAAACTAATTGCTGCCAGTAATATTTTTAAGCATATTAGAAAAGGTGAGATATTAGAATTAGCAAACCTTCATAATATTGATGCTGAAGTTTTTGAGTTTGAAGTACAAGCTAATGCAAAAGTTACAAAAGCTCCTATTAAAGATTTACGTTTTCCAAGAGAAGCTGTTTTTGGAGGGGTTATTAGAAATGGAAAAGCATTAATGTCTTTTGGAGATATGCAAATACAAAGTGGAGACAAAGTAATCGTTTTCTGTTTACCAGAAGCTATTTCAACAGTAGAGAGTTTATTTAATTAAAATGGGAACTACTCTTAATTTAAAAATTATTTATCGCTTTTTAGGCATTACAGCAGTTCTTAATGGACTGTTTATGTTTATTGCATTCCCTTTTAGTTTTTTTAATGACGAACCTCAAGCCTGGGGAATTTTAAATTCAGGAATTATAACTGTTTTTATAGGGCTATTACTCTATTTTTTCAACAAACCTAAAAGTACTAATATTCAAAAAAAAGAAGGATACTTAATTGTTACTTTAGGTTGGTTAATTCTTTCTTTTACTGGGATGTTACCTTATTTATTGTCTGGTGCTATACCCAATATTTCTGATGCTTTTTTCGAAACTATTTCTGGTTATTCTACAACAGGTTCATCAATTCTTACTGATATAGAAGCAATGCCAAAAGGAATTTTATTTTGGAGATCTGCAACTCATTGGATTGGAGGAATGGGAATTATCGTACTTACTATTGCAATTTTACCTCTTTTAGGAATTGGTGGAATGCAACTTTTTATGGCAGAAGCACCTGGACCATCTGCAGATAAATTACATCCTAGAATTACGGACACAGCAAAACGTTTGTATTTAATTTATGTAACATTAACTTTAGCTCAATTCTTATTACTAAAAGTTGCAGGTATGACATGGTTTGATGCTATAAATCACGCTATGGCAACAATGAGTACAGGTGGTTTTTCTACAAAAAACAATAGTGTTGCATTTTATAACAACTTGCCTTTTGTACAGTATATCATTATCTTTTTTATGTTGGTTGCAGGCACAAACTTTGTACTTACTTATTTTGCTTTAAAAGGTAAAATTCGAAAAGTATTTCAAAGTGAAGAATTTAAATATTACTTATTTGGTATTATTGGTGTAGCCTCAATTATCACCATCCTGATTTACTATTTTCAAGACCCAAATTTACAGACAACAATTGCACACCCAAAAGTATATGGTGAAGCAGAAAGTGCCATAAGACATGCTTTATTTATGGTAACATCAGTAGTTACAACAACAGGTTTTGTTACAGCAGATTTTACAATGTGGAGTTTCTTTGCTACTGGTATTTTCTTTGCCTTATTTTTTACTGGGGGTTCTGCAGGTTCTACTAGTGGAGGTGTAAAAGTGGTAAGACATATTGTAATGCTCAAAAACAGTTTCTTAGAATTCAAAAAAGCTTTACATCCAAATGCTATAATACCTGTAAGATATGATGGAAAATCTGTAAACCAAACTATTGTATTCAACATTATATCCTTTTTTATAATTTATATGTTGATATTTATAATGTCTTCAGTTGTATTCACTTTTTTAGGATTAGATTTTTTATCTGCTTTAGGAGCTGCTGCATCTTCTTTAGGTAATATAGGCCCTGCAATTGGCTCTGTTAGCCCAGTTGATAATTTTGCACACTTATCTACTGCTGCAAAATGGTTTTGTTCTTTTTTAATGTTAATTGGTAGATTAGAGTTATTTACTGTTTTAATTTTGTTTACTCCTTTCTTTTGGAGGAAGAATTAGTAACTTTTTTTTTGAAATATTTTTTTTACTTTTACAAAAAAGAAAAAATATTTTGCTATGAAAAGAAAACCAACACTACTAGTGATTGCTTGTGTATGCAGTTACATTACATTTTCACAAACATTAATTGAAGATTTTACTGACGGGAACTATACATCCAATCAAACTTGGTCAGGTAGTACCTCTGAATTCTCTGTAATAACAGATGGAACATTACCTAATGGAAGTGCTTCTACAGATGAGGTTTATTTAGCAAGTAAAGCTTCTCAGGGTGATGTAAGTTTAGCTTTTGCTAGTACTGAAGTCTCAGAATGGAGGTTTTCAATAGGATCACCAAACTTTAATCCATCAGGCACTAATTACCTAGGAGTTGTATTAATGGCTAGCGCTACATTTTCTGGAGATTTAATAAATGACAATATAACAAATGACTTTCAAGGATACTATTTAAGAATTGGTGATCATGAAAGTGATGCAATTGAATTATGGCGTAAAACTGGTTCAGGTGAAGCAATAGTTGGAGAATTTCCAAATAGTCCAAGTTTTAGCATTGGAGCACTGCAAAATGGTTTAAACATAAGAGTTACTAGAAATTCCTCTGGTGTTTTTGAATTATTTTACAGTATTGGATTTCAGAATAATTCTATTCCAACTACATCTGCAGGCACATTAACAAATACTGCTTATAATACTTCAAATTATTTTGGAGTTTTTCAAAATATTGGTTCTAAAAGTGCAGACAGAAGAATATATATTGATAATATTGAATTAGGCGTAGTAACTTGGGATGGTAGTAACAGTAATGATTGGACAACTGATGCTAATTGGGACACAAATTCAACTCCATCTTCTACTGATAATATTATAATCACATCTAGTTTAACAAACTATCCAACTGTAACCACAGCTGAAACAATAAACTCTCTAATTATTAACTCTGGTGCAACTTTAGTAGCTACAAATGCTGGTTTTACAACTACAAATGATGCCATTTATACTAGAAACTTAGCTAATGGTTCTCAGTGGTATTTAATGTCATCACCAGTTTCTAGTGAAAATTATGATGACACATGGGTTTCGAATAACTCAATACCTTTTAGTACACAAGATACAGGTAATAGAGGTGTAAGTTGGTACAACAATTCATCTTCTGATACAGATTCAGATGGTGGTTTAACTGATGATAGTGCTACTGGCTACTGGCGTTATATGGAAGGTGGTTCTTCAACTGTATTTGCTGTAGGTAGAGGTTATGGTATTATTCGAAGTACAACTGGAAATGTTTTTTTTAAAGGAAATGGCATTTATACTACTAATCAAACATTTACTTTAGCTCAAGGTGAAAATAATTTTAACTTAATAGGTAATCCTTTTCCTGCATTCATCACATTAGGAACTTTTCACACTACAAATACTTCTAATATTGGTACAGATTTTTATTTTTGGAATGGATCTTCATATACAACAAGAACTTCTGGTGTGGATTCTACTTATGAAATAGCTCCAGGTCAAGGTTTTTTTATAGAAGCTTCCTCTACTAACAATATTACCTTTGAAATTTCTGATACATCACATCAAAGTTTAGATACATTTCAAAAATCAAAAAATGAAAGATCAGAAATTATATTAAATGTAAGTGATGGTAATAATAAAAGGTTTGCTAGAATACTATATTTTGATAATACAACAAAAGGTTATGATACTGGTTATGATGGTAAAATTTTTGGTGGTATTTCTCATAATTTTGCATTATACTCTGATTTATTGGAAAGCAATGGAAAAAGATACCAAGTGCAATCTCTTCCAAATTCTGATTATGAAAATATGATAATTCCAATTGGCTTACAGGCAAATTCTGGAAAGGATATTACTTTTTCTGCAGAAATTTCTAACCTACCTACAGGTGTTAATGTCTATTTAGAAGATAAGTTTACAAATACTTTCACGAGACTAGATGAAACAAATAGCTCATATAAAATTACGCTGACTGAAGCCGTTAATGATATTGGCCGTTTTTATTTACATACTAAATCTAATATTTTAAATGTTAATGATATCGATCTAAATAATGTTAGTGTATATAAAACAGACAATTCTAATTTAAGAATAACTGGTTTAAATCAAGGTGTAGCTACTGTTAAATTATTTAACATTCTTGGGAAACAAGTAATGAATTCTTCTTTTACTTCAAATGGAGTCAAAGATATCATATTACCAAAAATGACATCAGGAATATATGTTGTGCAATTAGAATCGGTAAGTGGTAAATTGAATAAGAAAATCTTTATACAATAATTACAAGAATGTAAATAAAACTCATCATGAAAAAATATTCTAACAAAAAACTACAAGCAATTACTCGTAAAGAAGCTATTAAAAAAATAGGTGATTACGGAAAATATACAGCTTTAACTGCTCTTGGAACTTATCTAATTCTAAACCCTCAAAAAGCACAAGCAGCTTCTGCTCCTACAAATCTAGGCACAGGTTTTTAATTAAAATTTAATTTAAACTTTAAACGCTTCATTTTCGAGGCGTTTATATCGTTTATGAAACCAATGAAAACTTTATATAAAGTTATAGAAAATAAAACCATTACTTGGTTTAAAAACAGTAATGAATACGTAGTATTTGAAAATACTACTGCTGATATTTTAAAAAGATTAAGTAAAGGGATTTCTGTTAAAGAAATTGCTAAAGGTTTAGCCAAAAAACTTGATGTTCCTATTGAAAAAGCAGAAGACTTTATTCTGAATTTAAAAAAGAAAATTTATGCTTCAAAGGATTCAAATAAAACAGAAATTATCAATGATTATAGAGACATCAAGAAACCTAAAACTTATGAGTTTATAAAGTTCTATAAAATAAATAATGTAATTTTTAAAATGTCTTTTTATAGTGAAAAAGAACTCTCTTTAATACACCCTAAATTTGATCATTTAGTCATAAACGAAACATCAAATTTTGATCATATTTTTGAAGTTTTTATTGACAATAACTATATTTTTCTTTTTGTAAATAATAGACATATTGGATCTTGGAACAATACTAACGTACATTATTTTCAGGGAAAGTTTTCTATGGAATTTATTCAAAAAATTCACCAAAAAGAAGAAGATGATTGGTTGGGAGTTTTCCATGCTTCTGCCATTAGTAATGGTAAAAAATCAATGCTTTTTTTAGGAGATTCTGGCAATGGAAAAAGTACTTCTTTAGCATTATTACAGGCAAGTGGCTTTACTTGTTTGGCTGATGACTTTGTACCTGTTGATGCAAAAATGCAAGAAGTATATAGTTTTCCTGCTTCTATATCTATCAAAAAAAATAGTTTAGAAACTTTAATCCCTATTTATCCTGAATTAAAAAATGGTAAAGAATATCATTTTTTAAGACTCAATAAAGTTGTTCGCTATTTGAGACCCAACAATACAAACTTTTTTGCTCACCTTCCATGTAATGATTTAGTTTTCATAAAATATGTCAAAGATTCAGAACTTATTTGTAAAAAAATTTCAAAGATTGAAGCTTTTCAACAATTAATTCCAGATTCTTGGTTGTCTCCAAAAACTAAAAATGCTCAATTATTTTTGGATTGGTTCAACACATTAAATTGCTATCAACTTATCTATTCTAATAATGAGAAAATGATAGCAACAGTTTCTGAATTATTTGACAATGAATTATAAAGAAGCACTGTTTTTTATTGGGAAATCTTTAACGATAAATCATGAAGAACATAATAAAACTATTATTGAAACTGAGTTAAAATCTAATAATATTGATTGGGATGCTATCGTAAAAGTAAGTACAGCACACTTTGTTTTCCCTGCTTTGTATTGCAATTTTAAAAACGCTGGTTTTCTTCACTTTTTACCATCGGATTTGGTTGAATACATGAAAGATTTAACTGACTTAAACAGAGAAAGAAATCAACAAATAATAAAACAAGCTAAGGGAATTAATGAGTTATTGTTAGCTAATAATATTACACCTATTTTCTTAAAAGGTACTGGAAATTTACTAGAAGATTTATATGAAGATGTAGCAGAACGAATGGTTGGTGATATTGATTTTATTTTTTCAAAAAAAGAATATCCTAAGGCTATAGAAGTTTTATCAGATTTTGGATATTCTAAAGTATATGATACTACTTATGATTTCCCTCAATTTAAACATTATCCAAGGTTAAAAAAGGAAAAAAACATTGCAGCAGTAGAAATTCACAAAGAACTTTTAATTGAAAAGTATGCTAATGAGTTCAATTTTAATATTATTAAAAAAGATACTCAGATTGTTAATAAAGTAAATGTTATGAGCTTTGAGAACCAATTGGTATTATCAATTATAGCAAAACAAATTAATGATGATGGTTTTTATTTTAAAAATATTTCTTTAAGAAATGCTTATGATGTTTTTTTACTCTCAAAAAAAACAATTACTAAAACTTCTTTTAATAAATTTGAAGAATTAAAAAACCCTTTAAATTGTTTTTTAGCCAGTTGTTATAATGTTTTTAATCAACCTAAATCTTTAGAATATACTTCTACTAGAGAAACTGAATCATATTTAAATGTATTTAACAAACATTTAAACAATCCTTCTCTAAAAAATAAACACTTTATAAAAACAGAAAAAAAACTTTTTTTCAAGAAGAGAATGAGAATTATTTACATATCATTATTTAATAATGAATATAGAAATTGGTTAATTAAAAGAACTTCAGACAAAAACTGGCAAAGAGAAAAATTAGTTCAATTAGGCTTAAAAAAACCTAAACCAAACGCTTAACTTCCTCAAAATCTAAACCTCCATAATTACCAGAGCTCATCAAAACCACTGCTGTTTTTTCTAAGTTTTGCTGAAACAAAAAGTCTTTAAATTCAGTTGGTTTTGTATAAATAATCAAGTCATCTCTTTGAAAAGCATTTGCAATTTGTTGATGTGTAACTTCTTCTAATTGTTTAATTTTAACTGCATGAGGTGAATAAAATACAACAGCTTTATCTGCAAAATCTAATGCACCTTTATATTCAGATAAAAACTCAGCATTTAAACTAGAATAGGTATGCAATTCCAAACAAGCTAAAACTGTTCTTTCCTTATACTGTTGTTTCACTGCTTTTGTAGTTGCAGCTACTTTACTTGGACTATGTGCAAAATCTTTAAAAATTACTGCTGAAGAACTTTCTGCTATCTTTTCTAAACGTTTACTTGCTCCAGAAAAACTTGCAATAGCCTCGTAAAAATCATCTTCATCAACTTGCATATGCTGACAAACCCATTTTGCACCTGCTAAATTCTGAAGATTATGTTTTCCGAAAATTTCTAAAGGTAAATCTCCTTCAGCAGTTTCTAAATAAGTAGTGCCATCTTCTATAAAATGCTTTGGAGTTTTATAAGGATATTTTTTAATATGATTTTCTGATGATTCAACAATTTCTTTTACATTCTCATCCTCAATATTATACACCATACTTCCTCCATTTATCATAGAATCAGTAAAAATTGAAAACTGGTCTTTATAATTTTCAAATGTTGGAAAAACATTAATATGATCCCAAGCAATTCCACTTATTAACGCAATATTGGGTTTGTATAAATGAAATTTAGGACGCATATCTATTGGCGAACTTAAATACTCATCACCTTCTAAAACAATAAAATCGTTTTCTTGGGTTAAATGCACCATCGTTTCAAAGCCTTCCAATTGTGCGCCTACCATATAATCCACCTCTCTTTCATGATAATTCAATACATGTAAAATCATAGAAGTAATCGTCGTCTTTCCATGAGATCCTCCAATTACAACTCTCGTTTTATCTTTAGATTGTTCGTATAAAAATTCAGGATATGAATAAATTTTCAAGCCTAATTCTTGCGCTTTCAACAACTCTGGGTTATCTTTTTTTGCATGCATTCCTAAAATAATGACATCTAAATCAGCAGTAATTTTCTCTGGAAACCATCCAAATTCTTTTGGCAATAAACCATATTTTTCTAATCGAGATTTTGATGGATCGTGAATCGTATCATCACTTCCAAAAACTTGGTATCCTTTTTGGTATAAAGCAATAGCTAGATTGTGCATTGCACTTCCTCCAATAGCAATAAAATGAATATTCATATAGAAATTTATAAAAAGTAAAAATACAAAAGCTTTACACAATATTAATAAACTATAGCACAAATACATTAAACTAATTAAAAAAATAAAAGCCACGAATTTGTTTTGTGTAAATTTTTATTTCACCAAACAAAATCCAAAGGATTTTTTGAAAATTCGTGAATTAGTGCCAATAATTTAAAGCATATGTATTTATTAAAACTGTATTAAAAAGTAATTTCACGAACTCAAAAGCATAGTTTACTAATTATTGATTGTTTTAAAGACTAATTTTTAGTTGATTTACAACATAAATCTATTGATGATGAAAAAAATTACAACAACCCTATTAATGATAATCTTATTTTCAACAATTTCAAACGCTCAAAACTCTTTTGACAACCTTTGGTTACAAGTAGAAAAATTTGAGGTTGATAATTTACCTAAATCAGCTTTAGAAGTTGTTGACAAAATCTATACAAAAGCAGAAATAGAAGATAATTCTCCACAAATCATCAAATCACTTTTTTATCAAAGTAAATTTTCTTTAATTTTAGAAGAAGATGCCCAACTAAAGATTATTGAAAGTTTTAAAAAGCATATTAAAAAAAGTGATTTTCCAACCAAAAATGTTTTAGAAAATGTTTTAGCAAATTTGTATTGGCAGTATTTTACACAAAACAGGTATAAATTTTACAACAGAACAAAAACAGTAAATAAAGTTGATGTTTATGATTTTAGAACTTGGGATTTAAATACCTTATTTAAAGAAATTCATACACATTTTAATGCTTCTTTAGAAAATTCAGAAAAACTACAAAAAGTAAATATTCACGATTTTGCAGATATTTTAAACATTCAAAAAGATTCAAAAAAATACAGACCCACTTTGTATGATTTTTTAGCAAACAATGCATTAAAATTTTATAAATCTTCAGAAACGTCCATTACAAAACCTTCTTATCAATTTATTATTGACAATCCTACTTTTTTAGGTGACTTCAAAACCTTTTCTAAAATTAAATTAACTTCAAAAGATAGTTTGTCTTTGCAATTTAATGCCTTAAAAATTTATCAAAAAATCATTCAATTTCATCAAAAAGAAAACAATTTAGACGCTTTGGTAGATGCAGATATTCATCGTATCAATTTTGTAAATCAAAATGCTATTTTTAGCAATAAAACAGCCATTTACTTACAAACGTTAGCATCCTCTAAAAAACATTTTAGCAAAAATTCAATTAGTGGGTTGTATGCTTTGGAGATTGCTAAAAAGCATAGAGAAAAAGCTGAAAACAAGTCCGCTTTAGATATTTGTAATGAAATTATAAAACAATTCCCAAAAAGTCTGGGAGCTATCAATTGTACTATTTTAAAGAATCAAATTTTAGAAAAATCATTATCAATTACTACAGAAAAACATATTCCTATTAAAGCCAATTCAAGAGTTTTAATTAATTATAAAAATGTAAGTAAACTCTATTTCTCAGCCTATAAAATTAGTACTGATGAATTCATAAAATTAAATACTACTTATCAAATAGATGAAAAAATAAAATTAATTAATTCTTTTAAAAAAGTTAAAAACTGGGAATCTAAACTAAGAAACGAAGAGGATTATTTAAAACATAGTACAGAGATAATTTTGCCAAAATTTGAGTTAGGAAGGTATTTAATTGTTACCTCAGAAAAAGAAGAAATTTCTGAAAACGAAATCTTTGGTTCTGCGTCTATACAAGTTACCAATTTAGTGTTAGTTGAAAATAAATTTAAAGGCATATACAACTACCAAGTGGTTGATAGAAATACTGGAAAACCTATTAACAAAGCAAAGATTCATTTAAAGAATAAGGTCTTTAAAAATTTAAATTATATCAACAAAAAATTAACTACAAATAAAAATGGTTTTGCTTCTTTTAAAAGTGATGAAGATTATAAAAATGTAGAAATCAATGTAAAAACAAATAATGATTTTGCGACTTTTGGATTTCATTATTTTAATGAATATAGTCCTAAAAATTATAATGAAAAATTAGATGAAGAAATCATTCTCAAACCCTTCATTTTTACAGACAGAAGTATCTACAGACCAGGACAAACTATTTATTTTAAGGCTATTGTTATTAAAAAACAGGGCAAAAAAACGGAAGTTTTTAAAAATGAATATGTAGAAGTAACACTCTATGATGTAAATAATCAAATTGTTAAGATGTTAGACTTAAAGTTAAATGAATTTGGTGCTGTTTCAGGTGAATTCAAAATACCAAATAACGGTTTAACAGGAGAGTTTTCTATTGATGTTGATGAAAGTTCTGAATACGAGAGTAAATTTTATGAGAAAGAAGATTTTGATATTGATTATAATAATTCTGTGACAATTTCTGTAGAAGAATACAAAAGACCAAAGTTTGAGACTGACTTTAAACCCATCACAGAAAGTTTTAAAATTAATGATTCTGTTAAAATTAGTGGTTTTGCGAAAGCTTTTTCTGGCGCAAATGTTACTGATGCAAAAGTTGTGTACAGAGTGCATAGAAAAGTACAATATCCTAGTTGGTATTATTGGAGAAGACCAAATACAAACAGATCTTCACAAGAAATTACAAATGGAGAAACTGTCACAGATAGCTCTGGTAACTTTTCAATTAACTTTAAGGCTTTAGCCGATGTAAGTGTTTCCAAAGAAAGTTTACCTGTATTTTCTTATGAAATTACTGCTGATATAACTGATATTAATGGAGAAACTCGCTCAGCTACCTCTACTATTAAGGTTGGCTATCATTCTTTAATTGCAACTATTTCTGTGGATGAAAAAATTGACAAAAACCGAAAAGAAACCTCTTTAAAAGTTGATACAAAAAACTTGAATGATGAGTTTGTTACTGCAAATGGAACAATCAAAATATATAAGCTACAAACACCAAAAAATCCGTTGAGAAAAAGACCTTGGGCTGCTCCAGATTATCAAGATATTTCTGAAAACACATTTAGAACTTTATTCCCTAATGATCCTTATACAAATAATGAAGCTGATGAAAAACATTGGAAAAAAGGAGCATTAGTTTTCACTTCTAATTTTGATACTGAAACTTCAAAAGAAATCAAACTTAACAATCTTAAAAATTGGATTTCAGGAAAATATATTGTCATTTTAGAAAGCAAAGACAAATTTGGACAAGAAGTAAAAGATGAAAAAAGATTTGAATTGTTTTCAAATAAAGAAAATCAAGTTTCAGATAATCAATTATTTACTCTAAATACTGATAAAAACTTTTATAACATTGGTGATAATGTTGCTTTTACAATTGGTTCTGCTTCTAAAAATATGACTGTTGTTGTTCAAATTGAAAAGAATCATAAAATTGTAGAAACTTGTTTAGTGAAGTTGAACAACGCTACAAAAACGATAAAAATCCCTGTAAATAAAAAAGATATTGGAGGTTTTGCTGTAAAGTATCACTTTGTAAATTACAATTATTTTAAAAGTGGAAGCCTACTAATTAACGTTCCTGACAAACAAGATTTTATAGATATTGAAACCAATATTTTTAGAGATAAATTACAACCAGGGCAAGAAGAAACTTGGAGTTTTACTATTAAAAATGATAAAAAAAATGCAGTTACAGCAGAAATTTTAGCTTCTATGTACGATGCTTCTTTAGACGAATTTAAATCTCACGAGTGGAATTTTAATCCAATAACACCAAAACAATCTTATTATTCTTACAATGTAAGTAACGCAAAACATAGTTTTGGAAATACTTATTTTGACATCAGAAATAACCAAAGAAGATATTATAACTTTTCTTCTGTTTCATATGATTCATATAATTGGTTTGGGTTTAGCTTGAATAAAAATCGTTGGCAAAAACAACAATACTTAAGAAATGTAAAAAGAAAAATGGATGCTACTCGTAAAGATTTTGATGGTACAATAACTGGTTTTATTGAAGACCAATCTGGCCCATTACCAGGAGTTTCTGTTATAATTAAGGGTACTTCATTTGGAACATCAACAGATTTTGATGGTCAATATTCAATTAAAATAAAAAAAGGTGATGTTTTGGTATTTAGCTACTTAGGTTTTATGACAAAAGAATTTGCAATACAAAATCAAACAAATTTAAATGTAAAATTAGAAGAAAGTGCAGAACATTTAGATGAAGTTGTTGTAGTTGGTTATGGAACTCAAAGAAAAAGTAGTGTCGTTGGTTCAGTTAGTGAAACTCTACAAGGTAATCTTCCTGGTGTAACTGCTATTCAAGGTAGTGGAACCCCAGGTAGAAATAATTTGCAAATTTTTATTCGTGGCCAAGCTTCCTGGAATGGTGGTAGTAGCAATCCGTTAGTAATCATGGATGGAGTTCCTACTGAATTTGATAGCATAGACTTTAATGATATTGAGAATATGTCTGTGCTAAAAGGTGTTGCAGCAACTGCAATCTATGGTGCTAAAGGTGCAAATGGAGTTATCATTTTAAACACAAAAACTGGGTTAGCAAAATTAAACAAGGAATTATCGAAAGTACAAGCACGTAAAAACTTTAATGAAACTGCTTTCTTTTTTCCGCAATTAAGAACAGACAAAAATGGTAAAGTCAGTTTTACATTTACAATGCCTGAAGCATTAACTCGTTGGAAATTGCAATTGCTAGCACATACTACTGAATTAAAATCAGCAACTAAAACGTTAACGACGGTTACACAAAAAGAATTAATGGTAGTGCCAAACGCTCCAAGGTTTTTAAGAGAAGGAGATAAAATTACATTGTCTGCTAAAATTACCAACTTAACTAATAATTCTTTAAATGGAACTGCCAAATTAATTTTAACAGATGCTATTTCTGGTAAAGACATCAATATTGATTTAGAAAACACAAATCCTAATAAAAACTTTACGATTGATAAAGATGGAAACACAAACGTCTCTTGGAATTTAGCAATTCCTGAAAACATACAAGCAGTTCAATATAAAATTGTAGCAAAAGCTGGAGATTTTTCTGATGGAGAACAAAATGTATTGCCCGTTTTAACAAACAGAATGTTGGTTACAGAAACTTTACCAATGTGGATTCGTTCTAATCAAACAAAGACTTTTACTTTAAATAAGTTGAAAAATTCAACTTCAACAACGTTAAAAAACCATAAGTTGACTTTAGAAATGACATCAAATCCAGTTTGGTATGCCATTCAGAGCTTACCTTATTTAATGGAATATCCTTATGAGTGTGCTGAGCAAACCTTCTCTAGATATTATGCAAATACATTGGCTAGTTTTGTAGCGAATTCAAATCCTAAAATCCAAGAAGTCTTTAATGTGTGGAAATCTTCTGAGGCTTTATTGAGTAATTTAGAGAAAAATCAAGAATTAAATTCTCTAATTATTCAAGAAACTCCTTGGTTGAGAGATGCACAATCTGAAACTGAACAGAAAAAACGAATTGCTTTATTATTCGATTTGAATAAAATGAAAAATGAGCAAGAAAAAACCATCAATAAATTAAAAGATATTCAGCTGAATTCTGGAGGTTTCCCTTGGTTTAAAGGTGGTAGATATGAAAGTAGATTTATTACACAACATATCGCAACAGGTTTTGGTCGCTTACAAAAATTAGGCGTTACAGATTTTGACATATCCACTCAAAATATGATTAAAAAATCTGTAAAATATTTAGATGGAGAATTGTTAGAACAATATGAAAAATTGCTTGACAGCGCAGAAAAAATCAAACAAAAAGCAAAAATTAAAAAGCTGGGGGAACAAGAATATCAGGAATATTTAGCAAAAAATAATTTAAGCTATTTTATCATTCAGTATTTGTATATGCGAAGTTTTTATGCTGATATTA
This sequence comes from Polaribacter sp., assembly GCA_965656305.1. GTDB lineage: Bacteria > Bacteroidota > Bacteroidia > Flavobacteriales > Flavobacteriaceae > Polaribacter. Next base: position 39,692 of record CBFHKA010000021.1, read on the forward strand.
CTTTAGATGAAAAACTAAAAACTGCTGTTAATTATTACAGAAATCAAACCATAAAATATTGGAATGATTACAACCTGTATGCAAAAGGTCAAATTGCTTTATCATTATTTAGAAATGATGAAAAATCGACTGCAAATTCCATTCTAAAATCATTAAAAGAAAACGCTATTACTTCAGATGAATTAGGAATGTATTGGAAAAGCAATACTGCTGGTTACTATTATTATCAAGCACCAATTGAAACACAAGCATTACTAATTGAAACTTTTTCTGAAATAGAAAATGATGCTAAAACTATTGATAACTTAAAAATCTGGTTATTAAAAAACAAACAAACCAATAGTTGGAAAACCACCAAAGCAACCACAGAAGCAGTTTATGCACTATTATTAAATGGATCTGATTGGATTTCAATAACAGAAATGGTGGATATAAATGTTGGAAACAAAGAAGTAAATCCAGCTAAAATGGCAGCTATAAAAGTAGAAGCTGGCACAGGATATTTTAAAACTTCGTGGAATAGTGATGAAATAAAATCAGAAATGGCAGCAGTTACCATCACCAAAAAAGGAAAAGGAATTGCTTGGGGAGGTTTGTATTGGCAGTATTTTGAGGATTTAGATAAAATTACTTCAGCAGAAACACCTTTAAAATTGAACAAAAAACTGTTCTTAAAAGTAAATGCTGATACTGGTAAAGAATTGCAAGAAATTACAAATAAAACCAAATTAAAAGTTGGCGATTTAATTACAGTAAGAATAGAATTGCGTTCTGATAGAGATATGGAATTCATCCATCTTAAAGATATGAGAGCTTCTGGAGTTGAGCCAATTAACGTTATCTCTAAATACAAATGGCAAGACAATTTAGGCTATTATGAAAGTACAAAAGATGCTGCTACCAACTTCTTTTTTGACAGGTTACCAAAAGGGGTTTATGTATTTGAATATGATGTAAGAGTAAATAATGCTGGTAATTTTAGCAACGGAATTTCTACAATACAAAGCATGTATGCTCCAGAATTTAGCAGTCATTCTGAAGGTGTGCGTTTAAAAATTAAATAAATTCAATAGATTTTAACAAAATATTATTCAAATGAGCTCAACTTGTTTCAATTAAGATACTAATTTTGTTTTAACATAAATCAAAAAGAAAACAATCATTATGAAAAAAGTATTTTTAGTTTTAAGTTTAGTTATAGCTGCATCTTTTTCTGCAAATGCACAAGATATTTCTGACAATGCAATAGGTTTGCGTTTTGGAGGAGGAAATGGAGTTGGTGGAGAAATATCATATCAAAAAGCATTAGGAAACAATAACAGATTAGAAATTGATTTGGGCTTAGCTAATGAATTTGCCAATTTTAAAGCTACAGGTTTGTACCAATGGGTTTGGAGTTTAGAAGACAAATTCAATTGGTATGCAGGTTTTGGTGGTGGAATTGTTTCTGCTAATGGAACAGGAATTTACGGAGCTGGTGTTATTGGTATTGAGTATAGTTTTAATGCACCTGTGTTACTTTCTATAGATTATAGACCAGAAATTGGTATTGCAGGTGGATTAGATGGTTTAAATTCTGATATTGCTTTGTCTGTTAGATATCAATTTTAAAACTTATTTCTAAATAAATTAAAAATCCTCTAAAATTATTTTTAGAGGATTTTATTTTTTCAATTATTTACTATTATTCTTACCTCCTTCAAGCACCACTCTTGTTGGTGTATCTTTTCCGTTAATAATACTTGCTGTTCCTTTAGCAACTGCTTGTATCGTCTGAGTAATTATGGTCATATTCAAAGTTTCTGCTTCATCAGAAACCTTGTGATAATCCTTATCTTTATCAATAGCTGTTGTAGAAAATGTGTGAGAAGGCACTCCTAATCTAGCCAAAGAAGCATTGTCTGATCTAAAAAATAAATTGAATTTTTTATAAGGGTCAGGAAATAATTGATACCCAGAACCTTCTAAGTTTTTTTGAACAATTTTTCCAAAATCAGAACGCTCAAAACCAGTAAGCCAAGCTGTATTTGGACCAAAACTTGGTACTTTACCAATCATTTCTAAGTTGATTCCTGCCACAAATTTACTAGCATCAATGTTTTTACCAAAATGAGTAGAACCAATTAAACCCATTTCCTCTGCTGTAAAAGCAGCAAAAACAATAGTTCTTTCATTGCCAAATTTTTTAAAATAGGCTGCTAATGCTAAAACTCCTGTAACTCCAGATGCATCATCATTTGCTCCATTGTAAATATTGTCTAATTCACCTTCTTTTTTTCTAATACCCAAATGATCATAATGAGCAGAAATAATTACATATTCTTCCTTTTTACTTTTTCCTTCTAAAACCCCTATAATATTAGCACTTGTAATTTCTTCTTTACTTCTTCTTGGTTTAAAACTAAAGGTTTGTCTATAAGAATTTAAACCTTCAAAAGTTGTTAAACCAATTCTTTTAAACTCACTTTCTATATATTTTGCAGCTTTTTCAATACCTTCTGTTCCCGATTTTCTTCCTTCCATTTCATCTGAAGCTAAGGTGTATAAATGCTTTCTAACAATTGTAGAATCTATAAAAAAAGCAGGCATTACCTTTTTGGTTTTTCCAGGTTTTGCAATAACTACAGCAGTTTCTTTCTTGCTTTTACAAGAAATTACAAATACGAAAGCTATTACTAGTAATAAGATTTTTTTCATAAATATTTCTAAATTTAAAGTCTAAAGATAGCAAATATAATTCCGTATTTTTGTCTAAAATTTTCTCAAATGATTTTATCTGAAATTCCAAATATAAAACACATCAATGCTAATAACTTCTTTCTACTTTGTGGCCCATGTGCTATTGAAGGAGAAGAAATGGCTTTAAGAATTGCTGAAAAAGTAATTACAATTACTGATAAATTAGAAATTCCTTACATTTTTAAAGGAAGTTTTAAAAAAGCAAACAGAAGCAGAATTGATAGTTTTACAGGGATAGGAGATGAAAAAGCTTTAAAAATTTTACGTAAAGTTTCTGAAACTTTTAATGTACCTACTGTTACTGATATTCACGAAGTTTCTGATGCTGTAAAAGCTGCTGAATATGTAGATGTTTTGCAGATTCCTGCTTTTTTAGTTCGTCAAACAGATTTGGTAGTTGCTGCTGCAGAAACAGGGAAAGTTGTCAACTTAAAAAAAGGACAATTTATGAGTCCTGGAGCAATGAAACACGCAGTTCAAAAAGTAAAAGATGCTGGAAATCACAAAGCTTGGATTACAGATAGAGGCACAATGTTTGGGTATCAAGATATGATTGTAGACTTTAGAGGAATCCCAGAAATGCGCGCTCTTGCTCCTACTGTTTTAGATGTTACTCATTCACTACAACAACCCAATCAAGTTGCAGGAGTTACAGGTGGAAGACCAGATATGATTGAAACTATTGCAAGAGCTGGAATTGTAAATAATGTAGATGGGTTGTTTATAGAAACCCATTTTGACCCTGCAAATGCGAAGTCTGATGGAGCAAATATGTTACATTTAGACAATTTAGAAAAGTTGTTAACTAATTTGGTTGCAATTCGTAAAACGATTAATAATTTATAAAATTTTCTTTTGGGCGTTTAAACGGGCTTTCCATTATATCTTTTTTCCGAAAAAGAAAAAAGGATGTCATTGCAATCCCTAACGCGCTCAATCAATCTCAAAAAAAGCTTGTTATAAATTTTCAGTTTATTCTCAAAAAAGATAAAAGGCACAATATTTGACATATAAAGTTGTTTAACAATCTACAATGAAACAACTTCTATTTTTCTTTTTATTTATATCAATAACCACTTTTTCACAAGATTTCAAAAAGGTTGATACAAAGGTTTTAGAATACCCAAGATTTTCTAGAGTTGAAGATTTAGCCAACCAAATTGAAAAAGATTTCACTGAGGAGATTAATAAAGCAAGAGCAGCATTTTTTTGGTTAACACAAAATATTAGATATAATTTAAAAGAACTTTACAATCCTAGAAAGAGAAGTTATCGTTTTCGATATTCATCTGAAAAAGAAAAAGTTCAAAAACTACAAGCTATTAAAGACAGATTAATAGCTGATACCTTTAGAAATAAAACTGGTGTTTGTGAGGAATATGCACAGTCATTTAAAAAAATATGTGATTTATTAAACATAGAAGCTGAAGTAATTAAAGGCTATGTAAGAAATGATGCCAAAGAAATTGGCACATTACCAAACTCAACAAATCACGCTTGGAATGCCTTAAAAATTAATGGAAAATGGTTGATTTTAGATGCAACTTGGGCAGCAGGTCACGAATATAATGGAAAATGGATTCGTGAGTTTAATCCTTACTTTTTTAATATGCCAGCTCATAAAATTTTTAAAACACATTATCCTGAAGAAACAATTTGGGTATTACGTTTTGGTAGAATGAGTTTAGCAGATTTTTACCTTCAACCTATTTATACCAATACATTTTTAGGTTTAAAAGCAGATTTAATTTCTCCAAAAAATGGAATTATCAACATAACATCTTCCGAAAATATTGAGCTAAAATTCAAAAACTTAGATTTAAATGCATTGATTTTTTATACAACAAAAGAGGATAAATATGCTCAAAAACCTAATATAAAAACAGAAAATGGCATTTCAACTTTAATCATTAAAAACCCAAAAAGAAATACGGATTTGGTTTTATACATCAACAAAAGTGATGCTTTGCATTTTAAAATTAGGGTTAGATAAATTAAAACTTCTCGATACAAAATTTCTGAAAAAGAAATTTCACTCGAAGTGACAGAAACCTTATTTTCTTTTATAAAAACCTTTGTCTTTTAGTTGATGTGCTTCCTCTAAAACCGTTAACAAAACTGTTTCATTAATATCCTCTAATGTATAATAACGTAAAGATTTCACCACTTTTCTATTGTCAGAAATTAAAAACTCATTGTACTTGGTTAAATGTGCAGAAACCCAAAAAACCACATCTACATAACCTTTCTTTTTAGATGGATTTAGATAGCAAAAAGGTCTATCATTTAAATAATAAAAAGGAATTTTCCATTTGAATTGTAAATCAACCTCAGGAAAAGAACCTTCTATTAAAATCTGTAAATGCAATAAAATAGATTTGAAAGGTTCTGGTTGATTTAAAATGTATGCTTCAGCAGGTTTCATTTTTTTGTATATTTACGAAAGTTATAAAAAATATGAGCAATCACGATAATTTTGAAGTAAATTTTTCCCTAAAAGGAAACGCAAGCATCCAAATAGGTATTTATTTTTTGATTGCCGCTTTTTTAATAAAAAGCATTTTAGAGGGCTTTTTAGTAGATGATAATCCTTTAGGAATGTTATCTGCTGAAATTGTTGAAATTTTAATTATTGCAATCATATTTTTAACCTTTTTATTATCTGGATTAGGACTTTATTTTAAAGGTAGAAGAAATGCGAAAAAGTTCCAATACACACTTTGGAATGCAAAAACTAAAAAGAATTTTTGGTTGTTAACATTGAGTTTTATTGGTATTTTTATAGTGTTAATCCTATTGATGAATTTAGGTCATATCAATTCAATTACACCCACTTTTTTATTACTTTATGGTCTTTTAACTTTTTTAAACAAAAATAAAAAACGTAAAGGTTTACTAGCACTAACAGGAATTTGCATTCTTTTAGGTGTAGTATGTATGCTAATACCAAACTATTGGTATTCATCGCTTTTCATATTGGGAATTGCACATATTACCTATGGTTTTGTGGTAAGATAATCTAATAACCCACATCTAATAAACACCTTACAAAATATTAAAATGATTTTTTGTTGTTGATGTAAAAAATATTTATTTACTTTGTAATTCAAAGTTCTTTAAAAAAATGAGTTCAGAAGATTATTTAAAAGACATATCAGAAATTAAAACACTAATGCGTAAATCATCAAGGTTTATATCATTGAGTGGTTTGTCTGGTATTTTAGCAGGTATTTATGCATTAATTGGTGCTGGATATGCCTATTGGTTAGTGGCACAAAGTGAAAGAGATTATCTAATTTTAGATGGAACCATCTTTAGATTGGTCATTTTAGACTTGCTAATTGTTGGTGCTTTAAGTATTGGAACTGCTATTTTTCTAACCACAAAAAAAGCAAAAAAGAACAATGAAAAAATTTGGGATTCCTTAACTAAAAGACTTTTAACTAGTTTTATTGTACCTCTTTTGGCGGGTTCAATATACATTATCATCATATTAAACCAACAGAGATATGGACAAACTGGAGCATTAATGTTACTTTTTTATGGTTTGGCACTTTTAAATGCATCAAAATATACATTAGGTGATATCAAATATTTAGGCTATACTCAAGTAGTTTTAGGGTTAATTTGTGCTATTTTACCTGGATATGGATTTTGGTTTTGGGTACTTGGATTTGGGGTTATGCATATTATTTATGGCTTGATTATGTACTTTAAGTATGATAAAAAATAGAGTATTTTTATAATCTAAATAAAGTTCGTTTGAAAAACATCATACATAATATAAACAAAGCTTTTGATCATAGAATACGACTGGGAATTATGTCTGTTTTAATGGTGAATGAATATGCAGATTTTAAAACTTTAAAAGAATTATTAGGTGCTACAGATGGTAATTTAGCAAGCCATACCAAAGCATTAGAAAAAGTAGATTTTATAAAAGTAGAAAAGCAATTTATTGGTCGCAAACCCAACACAAAATATATTGCTACTGAATTAGGCAAAATGGAATTCAAAAAGCATATAAACGCACTTGAAAAATTGATTAAAAACAAGTAAATTTTTTTAAATATTTACTTTGAAAAACAAAGTACTTTTAAAAATTAAAAAATGAGGAAAAGATTTATTTATTGGTTATTTGAGCATTCACAAAGAATGTACATCAAGTTTAAAAACAAAAAGCCTTGGGGAATAACGCCTCAAGAACTCCTATCCTACTCTAAAGATAGTTTTGGTTATCATTTAGGAAAATTATTAACAGACAACAATTTTGAATTGTTGCCTAAAGTAGAAAGACACGATTGTTATCATTTACTAACTGGCTATGGAACTACAGTAGAAGATGAAATCGCCTTACAATATATGTGTTTTGGTAATGGAAAACGAAGCCCATACTTAATTGGTGTGCTTTTGGTAGGTACAATTATACTTCCTGATTACTATAAATACTATATAAAATCCTACAGATTAGGTAAAAACTGTAATCCTTTTCATCAATTTAAATACAAGAACCTTCTACATTTTTCTTTTCAAGAAATCAGGGAAGCTATTTTTAATAAACAACAAATACTACAAATTCAATAACTATGGAGACACAAAATCAACAACAAGGAAAATTTGGAAAATGGGTTAAAAAATCCATTACAGCTAGAATGATTATGGTCGGTTTTTTAATATTAATACTAATGATACCACTCACATACATCAAAATGTTAATCCAGGAAAGAATGATGAGACAGGAAGAAGTTGTGAGTGAAATCAATCAAAAATGGGGTGAAGAAGTATTGATATATGGACCAATATTAAAAGTACCCTACAAAACATTTAAAACAAAAAGCAGTTATGATGAAAAGACAAAGGAGTGGACAAAAGAAGAAATCGAAAGTATACATTATGGATATTTCTTTCCTGAAAAATTAAATGTAAACTCAACAATCAACCCAGAAGAAAAAACGAGAGGAATATACAAAACAGCTGTTTATCAAAGTGATATAAAGATAAATGGAAGTTTTAAAAAGCCTGACTTTTCTGAAAAAGAAATTAAAGATGAACATATTCTTTGGGATAAAATTCGATTCATTGTGCAAACTTCAAACCTAAAAGGAGCTAGTAGTTTGTTTGAAATTAACATTAATAACAATACTTATTCTTTTAAATCCTCTCATTTTAATGATGATTATACCACTAGTAAATACAAATCTTACAATTCAATTACATTAAACGAATTAGAAAGTAAAACCTTAAAAAAAGAAGATGTTCCAAAAACGAAACTAGTTCATTTTTCTATGGATATTAATATGAAAGGAAGTGAACAAATTCGTTTTATTCCTATTGGAAAAGAAACAGATGTAAATGTAAAATCCGATTGGAAAACAGCTAATTTTATAGGTGAATATTTACCTTATAATTCAGATAAAATTTCAACAGAAGGTTTTGATGCAAAATGGAAAATTTTAGATATTAACAGACCATATTCTCAACAATTCTTTAAAGGAATTCCTAATCTAAAACGATTTGCTTTTGGTGTTAATTTTATGATTCCTGTTGATGAATATCAAAAAAGTGAACGTTCGGCAAAATATGGTTTTTTGGTAATTGGTTTAACCTTTTTGATTTTCTTCTTGATACAAACAATGAGTAAAATCCATATTCATCCATTTCAGTATTTAATGATTGGTGTGGCTTTAACGATGTTCTATACTTTATTGATTTCAATTTCAGAACACAGTAGTTATTTAAAAGCCTATTTAATTGCAGGAATTTCAGTAATAACATTAATCACTTTGTATTCAAAATCAATTTTGAAAAACATCAAATTCCCATTCTTTATAGGAATTTCATTAACAGCATTGTACACTTTCATTTTTGTAATCATTCAATTAGAAAACTATGCTTTATTGGTAGGAAGTATTGGTTTATTTGCAATTTTAGCAGGGGTTATGTATGCATCCAGAAAAATTGATTGGGAAAATAACTTATAGCTAGTAGTTAGTTGATTGCAGCAAAACCTCTGCTACTTTTTATGAGGTTTTGCTCTTTATTAAAAAATAAATTATGTTTCAATTCAATTTAAAATATTTCACCCTTTTTCTGTTATTATTTTTATCAGAAATAGTTATTGCGAAATACACAACAGGCTTTATAAGACACACTTTTGGAGATTATTTATGTGTGATTTTGATTTACACATTTATTAAGAGTTATGTAAAATCTTCAAACTTAAAAACAGGAATTATTGTTTTAATAATAGCATATATCGTTGAGTTTTTACAGTTGACCAATCTTCAGAATTTATATCCTCAACAATATGAAAACATACTAAAACTAATTTTAGGAACTTCTTTTTCTGTTAGTGATTTAGTAGCTTATTCTTTAGGAATCGTTACAACCTTAATTATCGAAACCAAACTCCATAAACAATATGAAAAAGCTATTTAAATCCACAAAGAGTCAATTATTACTATTAATTTCTTTCTGTATTTTCCTTTGGATGATAAGAATTAAACTTACGAATTCTTTATTTTTTGGATTTTTAATTTGGAACCTATTCTTAGCTTATGTTCCTTACGTAATATCATTATTAATAAAAAACAAAATGAAAAATTCATCAAAATATAAATTGATTGTATTACTTTTTATTTGGTTGCTTTTTTGGCCAAATGCACCTTATATTATCACAGATTTCATCCATTTACATCATGTAAAAGCAAATATAATTTGGCTAGATATTTTTATTCTTTTTGCATTTTCAACAACAGGATTATTACTTGCAATATTATCATTATTGGATATTTACAAAATCATAAAACAAAAATGGAATTTAAAATTCGCAAACTATTTTTCGATATCTGCTACTTTTTTATGTGGCTTTGGTATATACCTTGGACGATTTTTAAGGTTCAATTCTTGGGATATTTTCACATCACCTTTCATCGTTTTAAAGAAAAGTATATTAAGTATAAATGACCCTAAATCTTGGTTTATTACCATTAGTTTTGGATCATTTTTATATATTGTTTTTTTATTAACTAGGAGTTTAAAATCAAGTTAATTTAATGAATAAACTTATGAAAAATCTTTCTGTATTTTTCTGATAATATCTTCTAAACCATTTAGTTTTAATTCATAAACCAGCTCCAATTGTTGTCCTAGTTTTCCTTTTGGAAAACCTTTATTATGATACCAAACTACATAATGTTCAGGTAAATCAATTAAAAAACGACCTTTGTATTTGCCAAAAGGCATTTTCATTTTGGCTAAATCTATAAGAATTTGTTGGTTTTCAAGACTACTCTTTACCATCTACATAATTTTGCAAATAAGAAAAACGATCAGTTAGTTTACCATTTTCAGTCATTTTTGCTCTTGCTAAAACTCCATCTTTATCATCATTAAAAAAAGCTGGAATTACGTTTTCTAAAAACATTTCTCCAAAACCTTCACTTGCATCTTTTGGTAATTCGCAAGGCAAATTATCTACAGCCATTACAACAATTGCATTTTCATCATTATAATCTACTTCAGATTCAGTTTCAGGATCATAACCATATATAGGTTCAGCGATTGTAGAAGCTCTTAACGTAGATGCAACTGGGCCATCTACATCACAAGAGATATCAGCCACAAATTTGATGTTGAAATTTTCTGATTTTGCATTTGTTCTTGTAAATAAATATGGTGCTCCATTACCATAAAAGTGTCCTGCTAAAAAAAAGTCAGTAACTTCTGCAAATCGCATAAAATCTGACTTATATTTTTCAGGATGATTGTAAAAATCAAAATTATCTATGACTTGTCCATCTTTTCGTTTGTTATAATCTAAAACATCAGCTAAACAGTAAACAGGTTCTTCAAAATGCTGACTTAAATAATCTTCAACAGAAACTTGTTTGATGTTCATTGCGTCCAACATTTCTTTAGCTCCATAAGCTACTTTTCCATTACCTGTTAATAGAATCTTGAATCCTTTTGGTAAATCGATTTTTTGTAATTCTTTAATCAATTCTCTTTGAGAATCTAAGTTTTCTGCTTTGGGCAAACTAAAGTTTTCATTTTTTAATCCTATTGCTCTAAATCCATTGTAAGCTCCTACTATTCCTGCATATCTACCAAAACCGATTAAACGCATTCCGTTTTCTTTAACAATAGTTTCATGATCATACAATTCTATATTTTTATTTAAAATTGCATTTAATAAATCTCTGTTATAAGGTTGTTTTTTGATTGTATGGCTGAAGAAAAAATATTTTTTATTTGGAATTAGTGCATTAATTGGCACTTCTTTTACACCAAAAAGTACATCACAATCTGACATATTATCAGTTACTTCTAATCCTGCTTTTTGATATGCTGCATCAGAAAAAACTCTAATGTCTGAGCTTTCCACTTTTATTGTAGAAGAAGGAAATTTTTCTTGAAATTCTTTCAACTTTTCAGGTGAAAAAACAACTCTTCTATCAGGTGGATTCTTGCATTCTTTGATGATTCCGAATTTCATAATAGCTGTGGTATAATATTTGCTCGAAGATATTAGAATTTAAAGAGATTAACAACTGTATTTTTTTATACTTTTGCAATCCACATTTCTAAATTAGAAATATTCTTTGACATTTTTGGGGACGACTGGTTTTGACAGCAAGGTCAGTGAATTGGTAAGCATATCGAGTTATGAAATAACACTCGTAAAACCTAATTTCAACTTTTTAAACGGCGAAGATAACTACGCTTTAGCTGCTTAATCCGAATCACAGTAGGATTAGCCTAGGCTCACAAGGTGAGCAAGCTTTATGTCCACGAAAAGCCTTGGTTTATGGCGTTTCATTTTTGGGCATCGTAAAAATAAACATAGGATATTTAGTACTTCGTTAAATATCCGAAACTAAAGAAGTTAAGCTTAAAGTGGATTGTTCTTAATCAGCTTTTAGTCTAAAATTAAGTAAGAACTAAATATGTAGAAAGCTTTTTGGCTGCTTGTTTGGACCCGAGTTCGATTCTCGGCGTCTCCACAATTAAAAAAACCTCAATTATTAGTTACATAATTGAGGTTTTTGTTTAGTAAAAATTCTGATAAAATTGGTTTTTTAACACCAACTTATACTATAGGAATTTTATTATATAATAAAATAGGATTGCAAACTTTAAACTTTAATGTATACTAATCTATAAATTAAAAATGAATGCAACTACCATAACAACGCATATAATACTGCTAATAATATACATACTATAAAAGAACCGATATTAAACAATGGTGTAGTCTTAAATAAATCTTTAGTTATAACTATTGCTTTAACATCGTCTGCTCCTTTATTTTGAATATGACTTAATATTATTGTAATAATCATAGTTAATAAAGTAGAAATTCCCATTTGATGCATCCAAGGTTCTAAAACTGCAATTGGAAGAAACTTTAGCGCCAAAGCAATTGGGATCGATAAAATTGCACCCCAAATTGCAGCATTATTTGTTGTTCTTTTCCAAAACAATCCTAACATAAATACAGCTAAAATACCAGGACTCACAATACCTGTATATTCTTGAATAAATTGAAATGCTTGGTCTATATTACCTAGTAAAGGGGCAACAATTGCAGCAATTATTAAGGCAACTGCTCCAGAAATTCTCCCCATATTTACGGTCTTTTTATCACCTGCATTTTTATTAAAATATTGTTTATAAATATCCATGGTAAAAATGGTAGAAGTAGAGTTTATCATAGAAGCTAAAGAAGAAACCACAGCAGCAGCCAATGCTGCAAAAGCTACACCTTTAAGACCTGTAGGTAAAAATTGTAGTAACCAAGGATATGCTTTGTCTGCTTGTTCTGCAGAAGGAACATTTAGCATTCCTACTTCGCCTAAATTAGCCATAATACTTGGGTCGTTCACCATAACATAGGCTGCTATACCTGGTACTACCACTATAAATGGAATAATTAGCTTTAAAAAGGCAGCTAAAAGGATTCCTTTTTGAGATTCTTTTAAAGATTTTGCAGCTAAAGTTCGTTGAATTATATATTGATTAAAACCCCAATAATATAAGTTTGCAACCCATAAACCACCAACTAGTACCCAAATACCAGGTAAGTTTACATAGTTATCATTCGTTTCTTCAAGTATCATATGAAACTTTTCTGGTGCAGCTTCCATAACTTTAGAGAAACCTGCTAGCATACCTTCTCCTCCAGAAACTGTATTCAATGCTAAATAAGTTGTGATTAATCCACCTAAAACCAAAAAAACTACTTGTATCACATCTGTCCAAGCTACTGCAGATAATCCTCCATATAAAGAATAAGCCGCTGCAAAAAGAGCTAAACCAATAATTGCGTATATCATATCTATACCCATAATAGTTTCTATTGCTAACCCTCCCAAATACAGTACAGATGCTAGATTTACAAAAACATAAAGTCCTAACCAAAAAACAGCTAATATTGTTTTTAAATTTGTTGAGAATCGTTTTTCTACAAACTCTGGGATTGTGTATAATCCTTTTTCAATAAAAATGGGTAAAAAATATTTACCTACAATAATTAAAGTGATGGCTGCCATCCATTCATAAGAGGCAATTGCAATACCTAAAGCAAAACCTGAACCAGACATACCAATAAATTGTTCTGCCGAAATATTTGCAGCAATTAGTGAGGTACCAATAGCCCACCAAGGTAAAGATTTACTGGCTAAAAAATAATCTTCAGCATTTTTCTGATGCCCCTCTTTATCTCTAGAAACCCATAATCCTACACCTAAAATTAAAATGGCATATGCAATAAAAACTACATAATCCCAAAAATCAAATCCTGCTGTCATAATAATTGTTTTGTTTAGTTAATTGTTTTGTTTAGTTAATTGTTTACAATAGTAACAAATTTCAACCTTTTTTTTAAACCAATCTAACACTTATAGCAATTTTTTAATAATAAATGGACAAATCAAAATGGTTTTAGTAAAAAGCCATACATATATTTTTAGGTTCTAAAAGATATTTTGATTGCGTTACAGCTTTTGTAGACCAAGTATTTTCACCTCCACCTCTCATTTGTACTATATTTTTATGTACAGTAAAGTTTTTAGTTTTATTAATTCATTAGTGTGTTTTTAGTTTCTAAATTTTATGAATAAATAATTAGACTTAGATCTAAAAGGTTATGAGCAACCTTTCAGCATTTTTATTAATATATTTATATAGCTTTATCTCTTTTATGACTTGTTACCTATAATGATATTAATATTATTAGTAGTAAAAGAACTTCTAAATCTATGATTCGTTATAATCACATTGAAATCGATTTTTCTTAGTGTTTGATGGGAATTTTATAAATAAGTAGTTTTTGTGTAAACTTATTTTAGGAGGGCACATTAAAATAAAATATATACTTAACGTCCTCTTCTTCTACCCATTCTATTGTTACGCATTTCAACCATCTTACTATGTACTATAGCAACATAATTGTCTTTGGTGGTTTCTGTTCCTTTCTCTGGAGCAACAATTTTTACTTTTTGTTTAGGATTTAAAACTATTTCAGTACATAATAAAGTAGTATTATCTGCACTTACTTCCAATATTAAACCTGGTAAGCCCCAGAATTCTGCTGGACCTTGAGCTACAGGAATTTGTATCGTATACCAAGCCTCTACTACAGTAATTTTTTCTTGTAATTTTTCTTCACCTTCCTCTGTTTTGGGTTTTCTTAAGTCTCCCCAAGAGAAACTATACCAATTTAACTCTTGAGTAGGAACAAAAGCTTTTGCCTTAAAACAGGTATAATTTCCTATTTTTTTGGTTTCTGTACCCATAGTCCAATCTATTTTATATAAATCATCTTTGACTAAAAAACGTTTTCCATAAAACTCTTGACTTTGAGCTAAAGTATTTTCCTTTAAATTTTTATATTGATTTCCTCTAGAGAAATAACCTCCCCAAGAATCTGTTGCTCCAGAAATAGCATCTATTTTTTCTTCTTCAATGAACATTGATTCTTGCATATTAAATGTAAGTGTATAAGTTTTCTCTAATCGATTTTTTAAACGAGCAGCAATCTGTTTCTTTTGTTCTACACTCATTTTTGCTCCCCAATTTCCTAATTCCATTTTAGATTTAGACATGTAAATAGCTTTACCTTGAAAACTTTGAGAATATGCTGTTACAGGTATGTAAAAGATTAAAATGCATATTATTAATTTAAGGAAGTGTGTTTTCATTGTGATGTTTTTACGTTTAACAAAACTACACAAACATTAAACTAAATATTTCACTACTTTTAAAGTTTAACATTATTTTATGTTTACATAATCAAAATCAACCAGTTATATCCAAAAATACATTGCCTAAGAAATATCAAAAAAATCATTTCCAGTATACTGTTTTTTGATTTGTTCATTATAAAAAAGTTAAAATTGTTAATCTTTGTAATAAAACTATTATTTTTACGTCTTAATTTTAGGATAAGATTTATCTTATCCTTCTTTTTCATAGCAATTTTTCCCACTTCTCATTGAGGAGTGGGTTTTTAATTTTTATATTGCACCAAAGAAATCAATTTGAAAAGAATAATAGTTTCTATAACCAACGACATTTCTACAGACCAAAGAGTAGAAAAAGTTTGCAACACGCTTTATAATGCTGGTTATGAAATACTTTTAATAGGTAGAAACAATAAAAATAGCAAACCTATTAACAGAAATTATAAAACAAGAAGAATAAATATCTTATTTAAAAAGAGTTTTCTGTTTTATGTAGAATTTAATATCAAACTGTTTTTTATCCTTTTGTTTTCAAAAAAAAACATACTTCTATCCAATGACTTGGACACCCTTCTTGCAAATTATTTAGTTAGTGTACTTCAAAGAAAAAAATTAGTTTATGATAGCCATGAATTATTTCCTGAGATTCCAGAGCTGGTAAATCGTCCTTTTGTTAAAAGTTTTTGGTCTAGTCTAGAAAAAATAATCCTTCCAAAATTAAAAAACACTTATACTGTTTGTGAAAGTATTGCTAAATTTTATGATGCTAGATATCAAACTAATTTTAAAACAATAATGAACCTTCCTGCCAAAAAAGAAATTAATGTTCATAAATTCCCTTTTGATTATAATGACCAAAAAATAATTCTATATCAAGGAGCAATAAATATTGGAAGAGGCTTGGAATTAATAATTGAAACTATGCAATTTCTTAACAATTGCATCTTAGTTATCATTGGTGATGGAGATATTTTTATGGAATTACAGCAAGAAGTTCAATCAAAAAAAATAAATGATAAAGTTTATTTTTTAGGAAGAAAAAGCCCTATAGAGTTACACCATTTAACACCTTTGGCTGATTTAGGAATTAGTATTGAAGAAGATTTAGGTTTAAATTACAAATATGCACTTCCCAACAAAATTTTTGATTATATTCAAGCTGAAGTGCCTATTTTAGTTTCTGACTTGCCAGAAATGAAAAAGGTTGTTTTAGATCATAAAGTTGGAGAAATTGTTATCAATAGAAACCCTCAAAGACTTGCTAATCAAATTGAAAAAATTTTTCACAACAATTATTCTAAAGCATTAAAAACTGCCAAAGAAAAATTAATTTGGGAAAATCAAGAGGAACTTTTATTATCTATTTTTGAAAATTCGAAGTAATTATTTTTTATATTGATGTGGATTTTCTCTTACTCCTTTTTTAAAGATTTTTCTCAATCCAGATCGTAAAGTATTATCAACCTGTAATACAATATCTTTTACTTTTTCTGATGATCTACCTCTAAAAGTAGTAACATGAAATTGGTCTGATTCTAAAAGAGGTTTATCAGAAAAATAATAATTAGACACACAACATCTAATAGCATCTACATTAACTTTGTTAACAGAATGCCAGGATCTCTTATGTGTAGCCATTACCACTAATCTATTAAATTTACTAACAATTTCTATCGACTCATTATTTAATCCATTTGGCCATAGTTCTAAATTTCCACCATTTTTTAACTCCCAGTTTGGTGTTACATAAAACAACAAATTAAAAACACGCCATAATTGACGGTCTTTATCATGAGAGTTATCTAAATGCGGACTTAAGTGATTATCTTTTGCCATTAAAGATAAACCACCAGCGTAAAGGTTTTCATCAGGCAGAATACTAGGTGAATTACAAATTTCTCCAATACAATTTACGACGTTTTTTTCTTGAAAAGCATATATTACTTCCTCTAATAGTGCATGATATTTATTCATTTGATAAGCCACATACTTATGTTCACGAATACTTTTACGATGCTTTGTTTCTGTTAATTTAGGGAAGTTTATATGAATGTCTTTCACTAAATCTTTAGGCAGTAAATCGTCAATATAAAAAAAACCTATAGTATTCTTAGATTTTAAAAACTGATTTTTTAATGATTCTTTGTTTTTATTTAAGCTTTTTACAATCAATAATGCAATCTCTTTTCTATTGTATTCCATATTATTTCTTATCTTTTAAATAACATAAATAACTTAGTTTAAACAAATCGTAAAAGGTTAAACTAGATGTTTTTATAGCTAATTTACTAAAAAAATTAACTTTGTTTTTTAGTAAATTATTTATTTTAAACTTTTCAATTTTATTAAAATATTTTAATAATTTGATATCATTTTCAGTAACCAGCTTTTTATTTTTTAAGTAAAATAAATTTGCAAGACCTTGTTTTGTTTTATCTATAAAAATCTTATTTTGTTCTATTTGTAAATGATAAACGGGGTTGTTAATGTGCAATACTTTATAACCTTTATCTCTAATTGAGTTTCCAAAAAGTACATCTTCATAACCATATCCTTTTAAGTTTTCATTAAAATTTGTTTCCTTAAAAACACTTTTATTTAGCATCATATTTGAAGTAAATAAAAATCGGTAAGGACTTTTATTTCTTTCATTTACAGAGAGTTCCTCTCTTTTTATACCAAATTTTACTCTTAGGTTTTTTCTTTCATCTTTTTTATGAATTCTACCACCAACATAACCAATATATTTATTTTCAGATTTTATTAAATCTAAATACTTTTGTATAAAATTTTTATTTTTTGGAAAGCCATCTGCATCTAAAAAAAGTAGCCATTCAAAAGCTGCTTTTTTAACTAATAAATTTCTTATTGCACTTCTTCCAAAATTTTTTTTAAGCTCCTCAAAATAAGCATTAGTTAAGTTGTTAATCTTATTGTTTTCGATATTAAAATCAGATTTTGAACCATCATCCAAACAAATAATTTGAAATTTAATGTTTGTAGCTATAAACTGATTATGTAATTCCTTAACAAAAGGATAGCAATTATAATTATATGTTGGTATTAAAACTGAAATCATTTATACAACTTTAGTCTGTTGTTCAACTTCAAACAAAACTCCTGCTTCTACTTTTAATGTATTGTGTTTGTACTTTACAATTAATTGATAATCATGAGTAGCCATTAAAATAGTCTTACCACTTTTATGAATTTCATTTAAAAGCTCCATTACTTCTAAAGACGTTTTTGGATCTAAATTACCTGTAGGTTCATCTGCTAAAATTAATTCAGGATCGTTCAACAAAGCTCTAGCGATTGCTATTCTTTGCTGCTCACCTCCAGAAAGTTCAAAAGTGTTTTTATAATATTGAGATTGCATCCCTACTTTATCTAAAACCTCATTAATTTTAGATTTTATTTCTTCTTTATTTTTCCAACCAGTGGCTTTTAAAACAAACTCTAAATTTCCAAAAACAGTTCTATCACTTAATAATTTAAAATCCTGAAAAACGATTCCTATTTTTCTTCTTAAAAAAGGAATTTCTTTTTCTTTTAATTTTTTTAAATCAAAATCTACAATAGTTCCACTTCCTCTTTGCAATTTTAAATCACCATAAAGTGTTTTCATCAAACTGCTTTTTCCACTTCCTGTTTTACCAATTAAATAATAAAAATCTCCTTTATTAATGGTTAAATTTACTTTGGATAATACCAAATTATCTCTCTGATAAATATCAGCATTCTCTAAATGTAAAACTGGTTTTTCCATAAAAAAATAGTAGTTTTTACAAACTTATTAGTTTCTAATGATTTTAGCATCTAAAATTTCAATAATTCTTACTTTTGAAGTAAATTATTTTGAATATTTTTTTGGCTATCATCCAACAAATTGAAAAAATGTTCGTTAATTAGGTTATAACAAAATCAATTGTATGAAATTTCGTTTTACAGTAAAACATCTTTTATCATTATTACTATTATCATCTACTTCTATTATTTTTTCTCAACAATCTATAGTAGATGTAAATACTGTTGCTGACTTTAATAATGGGCTAAAATTATACAATAATAAAGCTTACGCTGCTGCTCAAAAAACATTTACAAAAGTACAAGAAAACACAAAAAAAAAATCTAGCATTAGTGCTGATGCCTCTTATTATAATGCGATGTGTGCTGTAAAACTAAATCAGACAGATGCTGATGATAGAGTATTGGCTTTTGTTAAAAACAATCCAACAAGTAATAAAAAAAATAAAGCTTTTTTTAACGTGGGTAATTATTATTTTGCCAACAAAAAAGCTGCACATGCCCTAAAATGGTATCAAAAAGTGAACACGAATTTACTTACTGAGGAAAACCAGAAAGAATTGAATTTTAAAATGGGTTATGGACTATTGGTTGCAAAAAAATTAAAACTTGCAAAAGATCGTTTCGTGCCTTTACTTAATGATGCTAAATATGGGAATGATTCTAGATATTATTATGGTTTTATTGCATACAAATTAGAAGATTATGGCATAGCTGAATCTACTTTAAAACAAATAGCTGACAACAAATCTTATAAATCTGAAATTTCTTATTACCTCTTAGATATCAGTTTTAAATCTGGACAATTTGAACGTTGTATAAAAGTAGGTACTGAACTGTTAAAAACAGCCAAAAGAAAAGACCTTTCTGAAATATCAAAAATTGTTGGTGAAAGTTATTTTAACCTAAAAAAATACAAAGAATCCATTTCGTTTTTAAAAGCTTATAAAGGCAAAGGAAAAAAATGGAATAACACTGATTATTATCAATTGGGATATGCTTATTATAAGCAGAATTCATTTGAATTTGCTATTAATTATTTTAATAAAATTATTAATGAAAAAAATGCAGTTTCACAAAATGCATATTATCATTTAGCTGAGTGCTACTTAAATTTAGAAAAGAAAAATGAAGCTTTAAATGCGTTTAAAACCGCTAGTGAAATGACATTTAATCCTAACATTCAAGAAGATGCTGCTTTAAATTATGCAAAATTAAGTTATGAAGAAGGTAACCCTTTTGAGAATGTTTCTGATGTTTTACAAAATTATTTAAAAAAGTACCCTAACTCTACTTCTTATAGTGAAATAAATAAGTTAATTGTCTCTTCATTTATACATCAACAAGATTATCAAGGAGCATTAGATTATTTAAAGAAGAAAAAAACACATGAAAACTTAACATTACGCTCTGAAGTTTCTTTGTATAGAGGAATACAGTTATTTAATGAGCAAAAATTACAAGAATCACTTCCTTATTTTTCTACTGCTAAATCATCTAATGATTCCAAAATTAAAGTAAAAGCTAACTATTGGGAAGCAGAAACTTTATATGAATTAAAAAAATATTCAGAAGCCCTCAGCAAGTTCAAATCAACAAAAAAAATGATCAACGCTACAAATAGAGCTGAATATTATTTAATTGATTACAATATAGGCTACACTCATTTTAAGTTAAAAGAATATGAAAATGCAATTACTTATTTTAATCAATTTTTAAATACTTATTTTGATGATGAATCTATAAAAGATGACACTTATATTCGTTTAGGAGATAACTATTTTGCCACTAGAAATTACACTAATGCTATAAAAAAATATAAAACTGTAGTTGATAAAAATGGTGCTGAATCAGACTATGCCCAATATCAAATGGGAATGAGTTATGGCTTCAAAAACCAAAATGACAATAAAATAACTGCTTTGACTAAGGTTGTAAATGACTATCCAACCTCTACTCTAAAAGATGATGCTTTATTTCAATTAGCAAATACTTACACCAAAGTAAAAAACAATACAAAAGCGCACCAAACTTATGATAGATTGCTAAAAAAACACTCTAAAAGCACTTTTATACCAAAGGCTTTAGTACGTCAAGGCTTATTATTTTATAATGATAATGAAAACGCAAAAGCCTTAGAAAAATTTAAACTTACTGTTCGTAAGTTTCCAAATTCTCCTGATGCTTTAGAAGCCGTGAGAAATGCTAAAAATATTTATATAGATGATGATAATTTAGATGGATATGTTACTTGGACCAAAACTTTAAAATTTGTGAATGTTTCTGATTCTGAATTGGAAAATTCTTCATTTGGAATAGCTGAACGTAAATATTTTGAGGGTAAAAATGATAGTAGCATTTTAAGTTTAAAGAAATATTTAAGAAACTTCCCTAATGGAAAAAACAGTTTGAAAGCCAACTATTATTTAGCTGACATCTTATTTAAAGAAGAATTATTCAATCAAGCTGTAGATAAATATAAAATTGTTTTAGAAGCTGGTAAAAGCGAGTTTAGCGAAGATGTATTGGCAAAATTATCTCAAATCTATTTACAAAGAAAAGACATCTATGGTGCTATTCCATTATTGGAAAAACTAGAACAAGAAGCTTATATCAAAGAAAATATCCTTTTTGCACAAAGCAATTTAATGAAAGGATATTCTAGCACAAAAGCTTATAATTTGGCAATAGAATATGCTAAAAAAATATTAGCTAAAGACAAGTTAGATGATAATTTAAGGTTAGATGCGAAAACTATAATAGCAAGAACTTCTTTTATAAATTTAGATTTGTCTACTGCTGAAGAATATTATAATAGTGTAGAAAAGGAAGCTACAGGAGAGTTAAAAGCTGAAGCCTTATACTTTAATGCATATTTTAAAAACTTAAATAATGAATTTGAAGCCTCTACTAACGTTGTACAAGAGTTAATTGCAGATTATTCTACCTACAAATATTGGGGTGTAAAAAGCTATATTATTATGGCTAAAAATTATTATAGCTTAAAAGATGTATATCAAGCCACATTTATTTTAGAAAACATTATAAAGAACTTTACTCAGTTTAAAGACATTGTAAAAGATGCGCAACTAGAACTTGATAAAATAAAAGAAAACGAAGCCAAAACTAATAATTCTATAACACCACAAAATAAAAATTAATGAAAAAAGGCTTTCTCATATTTTTAATTTTCTTTAGTTTTTTGAGTACTGAAGCTCAACAAACTGCTCCTGTCAAAAAAATTGACACCGTAAAAACTGAAGTTGTAGAAGTAATCACGTCTTACAATCCAGAAATTGCTGATGCTAATAAAATCAAGAAAAATCCTACCATAAAATTATTAGATAAAAGTAAAAAGAAGAAATTATCTTACAACATCTTCTCTGCTCCAGTTGCTTCCACATTTATCCCTAAAAGTGGTGTAGTTAAAGGGGTAGATGTTGGAATAAAAGAACGCATTTACGACAATTATATAGCTACTGGTTTTGGTAATTATACTTCTCCATACTTTGAAGCTTATCTTCACAATCATACTCGATTTCAAAGTGAATTTGGATTATCTGCAAAGTATTCAGCCTCTTTAGAGAACATAGAAAACACTCTTTTAGATAGTAATTTTTCAAATTTAGTAGCAAGTATCTTTTACAAACAAGAAGAACGCTATTTTGATTGGAAAGTAACCTTAAATTCGGAAAGAAATGAATACAATTGGTATGGCTTAAAAGAAAACACTTTTACAGAAAATGTTATCAGTGCTATCCAAGAAAATCAAAATTATAATTATTTTAATGCAGTAGGTGAAATTGATTTTTTAGATGCCTATATTGATAAAAGTAGCCTGTCATTTTCTTATTTTTCTGATAACTATAAGAGCAACGAAATTTTAATCAACTTAAACACAGATTTAGATTTACCTATAGATTTTATAAGTAGAAATCTAAATAATTTAAAAGTAAAAACTTCATTAGAATTTTTAAATGGAAAATTTGAAAGTGATTATAGCAATCAAAATGATCTGAAATATTCAATTTTTACCACAAAAATAAACCCTCAATACATTACAGATTTTGCCGGTTTTTCTCTAAAATTAGGAACTAAACTTATTGCTGCTTTTGATTCTGAAAATAATGCAAATCACTTTTTAATTTATCCAGACATTAAACTACAAAAAGAAATTATTAAAGATCAAATAAATGTTTACTTAGGTGTTTTTGGTGATTTCCATACAAATACCTACAGAAATTTCTCTGAACAAAACTCATATATATCACCTACCCAATTTATAACCCAAACAGCAGAAAAATACAATGTTTTTCTAGGATTAAATGGTGTTATTAGCAATGATATTAGCTTCAATATTTCTGGTAGCATTAAGGAAGAACAAGACAAAGCTTTATTTATAAGA
Source organism: Polaribacter sp. (assembly GCA_965656305.1). Classification (GTDB taxonomy): domain Bacteria; phylum Bacteroidota; class Bacteroidia; order Flavobacteriales; family Flavobacteriaceae; genus Polaribacter. Next base: position 62,888 of record CBFHKA010000021.1, read on the forward strand.
AACAATTCAAAATCTGATGGAACTAATACTTCTATAAATGGACTAAAATTAAAAGGTTTTGAATATGGAAATTCTTTTACGATTATTTATGATGATGTAAAAACAACCTCAATATTTGCAGAACTAGAATATGAGTTAACAAAAAACGTCACACTAGGAACTAACTTTCAATTTGATAATTTTACAATGGCAACTCAATCAGAAGCCTGGAACCTACCCACTATTCAAACTGCAATAATTGGTAAATACAAAAGCAACAAATGGTATGCAACTTCTAATATTTTTTATGTTGGAGAAAGAAAAGATGTCTTGTATACTTCAACTTCTCAATCTACTTTAGATGCTATTCAAACCTTAAAACCTTTTGTAGATGTTAATTTAAATGGTGGTTATCATTTCAATGATAAATTTTCTGCTTTTTTAAAATTAAACAACCTATTAAATACAGAATATCAACGTTTTGCCAACTTTAACGTACAAGGGTTTCAAATTTTAGGAGGAATTACTTATAAGTTCGATTTTTAAATACGTTATTTCAACTACTAAAACAGTCAAGTTATCTAAAAAATATATAAGTTAAAATCTCTTTTTTCATATATTTACGCTCTATGTTTTATTACTTATTAATTGCTTTTCAAGCTTTTTGTATTTTTCATGTTTACAAGAGTAGAAATGAAAACTACTGGTACTTTGTCATTTTCTTTGTTCCATTAATTGGAGCTCTTGTATACTTCTTTAGCCAAATAATTAATAGTAAAAACATCAAAAAAACCATTGAATCTATTAATTTTACTCTTAATCCAAGAAAAAAAATTAAAGATTTAGAAAAAAAACTTTCTCTTTCTGATACATTTCAAAATCGAATAAATTTAGCTGATGCTTATAGAGAAAATGAAGAATATCAAAAAGCAATAAAATATTATGAAAAAGCATTAAATGGTAAATTTAAGAATCATCTTGACACCTTAAATAAAGCTACAAATTGTTATTTTGAAGTAAAAAAATTCGATAAAGTTGTTGAATATGCCAGTAAATTAGATTTAGATAAATCTTTTAGAAATACTATATATATTTATGCTATTTCATTAGAAAAATGTCAAGATTTTGAAGAAGCTGAAATTCAATTTAAAAAAGGTGATAAAAAATACTCTAATTATGGAGAAAGGTTAGAACTCTCCAAATTTTTAATTCGAAGAACTAAAAATGATGAAGCTAAAGTTGTTTTAAAAGCAATTATAGGAGAGATTGAAAATATGATTGAAACAAATCAGAAAAAATATGATTTTATCTACCAAGAATCTGTTAGGCTAATTAATAAGTTGTAGTTTTTACTTTATAATTCAGTTTTTATTACAAAATTGATTTATCTTTTTAGTATAAATTAACGTTTTTCCAAACACTTTCTTTAATGTTTTTACAATATGTTATTATACTATTTAACAATTGCTTTGCAAATTTATTGCTTTTACCATGTATATAAAAACAGTAGCAATAACTACTGGTATTTTATTATATTTTTTGTTCCATTATTAGGAGGTATTGTATATCTATTTACCCACGTTTTTAACAAAAGAGATGTAGCTAATATTACAGAAGAAATTACTACAATCATTAATCCTACTAAGAAAATCAAAGGTTTAGAAAAAGAATTAGAATTTTCAGACACATTTCAAAATAAAATAAATTTAGCAGATGCGCATGTTGAAAATAATGATTACAATAATGCAATTATACTTTATGAAAAAGCACTAAAAGGCAATTATAAAGACGAACCTCACACACTAAACAAATTGATTAAATGCTATTTTAAAACTAATAATTTTGAGCAAGTAATTATAAATGCTAAAAAAATAGATTTAGACAAAGATTTTAAGGAGTCAATTTATTATTATGCCCTATCATTAGAACAAAAAGAGGAATTTGAAGAAGCTGAATTTCAGCTTAAAAAAGTAGATAAAAGATTTTCCAATTATCCAGAAAGAATTGAATTATGCGATTTTTTAATTAGAAGAAACAAAAAGACAGAAGCAAAAGAAATATTAATTGAAGTTACTTCTGAAATAAATTCTATGTCTAAAGCTAATGCAAAAAAATATAGTTCTATTATTAATGAAGCTGAAAAAAAATTAAATGAAATCTAGGGTTTTAATCAAAATTACACTTCATATATTTCTTACTATTTTCCTTACTGTTTTAACTCAAATTGGAGGAATTATTTATTTATTTTCTTTACTTATCATTTCTAGTAATAAATCAAAATACCAAATTAAAAGAATATTTATTTTTTCTATCTTATATATTTTATCAACTTTTGTAATAGTCCCAAATACTGCACCTTTCTTTGGTCGAGTAAAAATAGAAGATATAAACAAAATTGAATCTCACAATTACTTCACAAAAATTTGCAACAGGAACTATGTTACCCCAAAACTACATAAAGTTTTAACTGATGTTTCATTAAGACTTCATAAAGAATTCCCAAATACTAAACTTATCTACTTAGATGCAAATTTCCCTTTTTTTGATGGTTTCCCTTTGTTACCACATTTAAGTCACAATGATGGCAAGAAGATAGATGTTTCTTTTATCTATAAAGATGAAAATAGAAAAATAACCAATTCAAAACCTTCAAATAGTGGATATGGAGTTTTTGAAAATCCATCAAAAAAAGAATTAAATCAAAATGAAATTTGTAAACAAAAAGGATTTTGGCAATATGATTTTACAAAATACTTAAGTTTTGGATCCACTAAAAAAAATCTAACACTTTCAGAAAAAGCAACTAAAAAATTAATTAAAATAATTTTAAATAACCAAGATGTAAGTAAATTATTCGTTGAACCTCACTTAAAAAATAGACTGAATTTACATACTTCTAAAGTAAGATTCCATGGATGTAAAGCTGTAAGACACGATGATCATATTCATTTTCAAATAAGATAATTTCTCATTTCATTTTTGTAATTTTATAAAATTAAATTTTAATCCCCAAAATGAAAAAAATAATATTCATATTTTCTATTACTTTAGTATTCTTTTCATGCATTACTAAAGTAGAAAAGTTAGAAAAAAAGAATCAACTTTCATCTAAAGAAAGCTTAGATTCTACTCAAATTAAAAAGCTTTTCAACTCAGCTTTAACAGAAGGTAAATCTTACGAATGGTTAAGAGATTTAACTCAAAATATTGGAGGCAGATTATCAGGTTCTGTAGAAGCTCAAAAAGCTGTTATATGGGGAGAGAAACTGATGAAAGAAGTTGGTTTAGATTCTGTTTGGCTACAACCAATCATGGTTCCTCATTGGGTTCGTGGTGAAAAAGAAATTGCAAATTATACAACAAATGGAATTCAAAAAAATGTACCTATTTGTGCTTTGGGTTTTTCAGTGGCAACCCCTAATGCAGGTATTTTATCAGAAGTTATAGAAGTAAAAAGTATAAAAGAAGCTGAAGCTCTAGGAGCAAAATTAGAAGGTAAAATAGTGTTCTTCAATCGTCCTTTTGATGACACTTTGATTAATACTTTTAAAGCATATGGAGGTTGTGTAGACCAAAGAGTTTTTGGAGCTACACTATGTGCAAAACTTGGTGCAAAAGGAGTTATTGTTCGTTCAATGACCAATTCTATTGACGATTATCCACATACTGGAACTATGATTTATGGTAAAGACTTACCAAAAGAGAAATACATTCCTGCTGCTGCAATCAGCAGTAAAGCTGCAGAAACATTAAGTACTGATTTAAAAGAAAACCCAAATTTAAAATTCTATTTTAAACAAAGTTGCAAAACCTTAGCAGACGCACCTTCTTTTAATGTTGTAGGTGAAATTAAAGGAAATGAAACTCCTGAAAATATTTTTGTAGTTGGTGGACATTTAGATTCTTGGGATTTGGGTGAAGGAGCTCATGATGATGGCACAGGTGTTGTTCAATCTTTAGAAGTAGCTTATTTGTTCAAAAAAAACAACATCAAACCAAAAAATACGATTAGGATTGTATTCTTTATGAATGAAGAAAATGGAACTAGAGGTGCAAAAAAGTATGCTGAGTTAGCAATCTTAAATAAAGAAAATCATATTGGAGGTCTAGAATCTGATTCTGGTGGTCATACTCCAAGAGGTTTTTCTATTGATGCCAATTCAGTAAACACCAAACTTTTACAAAGCTGGAAAAAATTATTATCTCCCTATGGTTTACATGATTTAGACAAAGGCGGTTCAGGGGCTGACATTAGCCCTCTAAAAGGAGACAATATAACCTTAGTGGGGTATAAACCAGATTCACAACGTTATTTTGATTACCATCATACAAGCAGAGATACTTTTGATAAAGTAAACAAACGTGAATTAGAATTGGGAAGTGCTTCAATGGCAAGTATAATTTATTTAATGGATAAGTATTTATATTCAGATACTCCTATAAAACCCTAATAATTGGAAACATTGATCTTAATTTTAAAAATAATCTATGGTGCATTTTTCTGTTATGCAGGATGTATGCATTTTATAAAACCAAAGTTTTTTAATAACTTCATTCCTGACTTTTTTCCAAAGAAATTAGCCAACTACGTTATCGGTTTTATTGAGTTTATTTTAGGCTTAGGAATTTTCTTTCCATCAACCGTAAACAACTCATTATTAGGTATTTTCATATTACTAATACTCTTGTTACCTATCCATATTTGGGACCTGACAAGAGAAAGACCAGCAATAGGTTCTAAAAAATCTGCAATCATTAGAATTCTCATTCAATTTCTATTAATCTATGGAATATATTTTGTGTATATTCACTCCTAATTTATGAAAAGAAGCATTCTTATTTTTATAATATCGCTCCTTCTTTTTTCTTGTGGAAAAGAAAAAGTAGATTTGATTGTTTTCAATTCAACTACCTATGCTGTAGATGAACTTTTTCTAAAAAAGGAAGCATTTGCAGTAAAGGATGGGAAATTCGTAGCTACAGGTACAGACGATGAAATCTTGGATAATTATATGGCATTAGATACTGTTGATGCCCAAGATAGAGCAATTTTACCAGGCTTTATTGATGCTCATTGCCATTTTTACAGAATGGGTTTACAAAAGCAGCAAGCAAATTTAGTAGGCACAAAAAGTTATGATGAAGTTTTAGATTCTCTAGTTGCTTTTCAAAATAAAAAAAACAACAATTTCATTTTAGGACGTGGTTGGGATCAAAATGATTGGGAGGTAAAAGAATTCCCTACAAAGGAAAAATTAGATGCTTTATTTCCTTCAACTCCTGTTGCTATTACTAGAATAGATGGACATGCTTTATTGGTTAATCAAGCTGCTTTAAATTTATCAGGAATCAATCAAAATACAACAGTTACTGGTGGTGGAGAAATCATTAAACAAAATGGGCAAATCACTGGTGTTTTAATTGATGCTGCTATGGATTTGATAAATATTCCTGAACCTACAAGACAAGAATCTATTGATGCTTTATTAGAAGCTCAAAAAATTTGTTTCTCTTATGGTTTAACAACTGTAGATGATGCTGGTTTAGATAGAAATATTATCGATTTAATTGACGATTTACAAAAAAAAGGTCAATTAAAAATGAGAATTTATGCAATGGTTTCTGCTGATAAACAAGCACAAATAGATTATTACCTTAACAAAGGAATTTATAAAACAGATAGGTTAAATGTACGCTCTTTTAAAGTTTATGGTGATGGAGCTTTAGGTTCTAGAGGAGCAGCTTTACGCGAACCTTATAGTGATAGAGAAAATCATTATGGTGCATTAATTTATCCTCCAGAGAGATATCGAGAAATAGCCAAACAAATTGCTGCTTCAGAATTTCAGATGAATACTCATGCTATTGGAGATTCTGCAAATACCTGGATGTTAAAAACTTATAGAGAAGTATTGAAAGATAATAAGAATGAAGATGGTGAAGATGATAGGCGTTGGCGAATTGAACATGCACAGGTAGTTTCTGTAAAAGATTATAGAAAATTCAGTAACATCATACCTTCTGTACAACCTACACATGCCACATCAGATATGAATTGGGCAGAAGAAAGACTTGGAAAAGACAGAATGAGAGGAGCTTATGCTTATCGAAATTTACTTAACAGATATGGGAAAATAGCTTTAGGAACAGACTTCCCTGTAGAAAAAGTAAATCCTTTTTTAACATTCTATGCTGCAAGATTTAGAAAAAGCACTGATAGTATTCCTAAAGAAGGTTTTCAAATGGGAAATGCCATAACAAGAAAACAAACTCTACATGGAATGACGCTTTGGGCAGCATTTGCTAATTTTGAAGATCATGAAAAAGGCTCTATTGAAGTTGGTAAGTTTGCAGATTTTGTAATTCTAGACCAAGATATTATGCGAGTTAATGGAAACTTAATTCCAAGCACAAAAGTAGTAGCTACATATTTAAATGGAGAGAAGGTTTATTAAGATATTATCGGCTTAATAAACCCCTCAATTTTATCAACTCCATTTACTCCTAAACTCTTAATAAAAGCAGAACCAATAATTGCTCCATTAGCATAAGTACAAGCTGTATCAAATGTTTGCTTGTCAGAAATACCAAAACCAACAATTAATTTACTTGTTAAACTCATTGCTTTAATTCTTTGGAAATAAGCAACTTGATTATTAGAAATATCTCCTTTTGCTCCTGTAATTGAAGCAGATGCAACAACATAAATAAAAGCTTTGGTGTAAGAATCTATCTTTCGAATACGTTCTTCAGAAGTATGAGGTGTAATTAAAAAAACATTTGTAATACCATATTTATCAAATAATTGTTGATAATGATTTTCAAACTCAACCATAGGTAAATCAGGAATAATAACTGTATCTATTCCACATTCTACTACTTTTTGACAAAATTTATCTTCTCCATATTTTAGCATTTGATTCAAATAACCCATCAAAACCAAAGGGGTTTTATTCGAAGCTTTTATAGACATCAATTGCTCAAAAACAATATCTAAATTAATACCATTTTGTAATGCCTTCTGACTACTATCTTGAATTGTAGGCCCATCTGCTAAAGGATCTGAGTATGGCAAACCAACCTCAATAAAATCCACATTAGACTCCTCTAATTTTGAGATTACATCTACAGTATCATTAAGTTCTGGATATCCACATGTAAAATATATAGATAAGAGATTTTTATCTTTTTTTTGAAATAATTGTTGAATTGAGTTCATTTGTTATTCTTCTAAATGCTTAATAAACGTTTCTAAATCTTTATCTCCTCTACCAGACAAATTTATAACTACGACCTGATTTTTTTTGAATTTCATTTTTGGTAGCACTGCTAAAGCGTGAGCCGTTTCTAAAGCTGGTATAATACCTTCAATTTTTGTCAACTCATATGCAGCTGTTAAGGCTTCTTTATCAGTTGCATTCATAAATTTAGCTCGTTTACTTTCATATAAATATGCATGTAAAGGGCCAACTCCTGGATAATCTAAACCTGCAGAAATTGAGTATGGCTCTACAATTTGTCCATATTCATCTTGCATTAAAATGGTTTTAGAACCGTGAATAATTCCTACTTCACCTAATTGTGAAGTTGCTGCACTTTCACCAGAATTCACTCCCAAACCAGCAGCTTCTACTGCAATTAATTCAACATCTTCATCATCCATATAATGATAAAAAGCCCCAGCAGCATTAGAACCACCACCAACACATGCAATAATCGTATCTGGATTTTCTTTACCTGTTTTTTCTTTTAATTGCCATTTCATTTCTTCAGAAATCACAGCTTGCAAACGAGCTACCATATCTGGATGTGGATGTGGCCCAACTACAGAACCTATTAAATAAAACGTTTCTGGATTTTGAATCCAATAACGTATAGCTTCATTAGTAGCATCTTTTAAAGTTTTAGAACCTGAAGTAGCAGGAACTACTTTTGCACCTAACATTTTCATTCTAGCAACATTTGGTGCTTGACGAACAATATCTTTCTCGCCCATAAAAACAGTACAATCTAATCCCATTAAAGCACAAACTGTAGCTGTTGCAACTCCATGTTGTCCTGCTCCTGTTTCTGCAATAATTTTAGTTTTACCTAATTTTTGAGCAATTAAAATTTGACCTATAGTATTGTTTACTTTATGAGCCCCAGTATGATTTAAATCTTCACGTTTTAAATAGATATGTGCGCCATATTTTTCTGATAAACGCTTTGCCAAGTATAAAGGTGTTGGACGTCCAACATAATCTTTTAGTAAAGATTTGTATTCTTTTTGAAACGCTGATGATTCAATAATCTTAATATAATTATCTTCTAATTCTTTAACATTTGGATACAACAACTCAGGGATAAACGCTCCTCCAAATTGACCAAAATATCCGTTTTTGTCTGGGTGAAATTTTGATTCTATTTTCATTGTGTAACTGTTTATTTGTTTAATCGTGTAATTGTTGAGTCGCATCTTTTAAACATTTCAACTATAACACAATTACACTGATATTTTAATTTCGTCTTTGTGAAGAACGAAGCAATCTCTTTGTAGATTAGCAGATTACTTCACTTCGTTCGTAATGACGTTATTTTTAAATTCTCTTAATTCTTCAATATTCTTTAATCCTGGTTTAATTTCAAATTTACTATTTACATCTAAAGCATAAATCGGCAAATTTGATTTCGTAATTTTTTGTACTTCTTCAATATCTTGCAACCCTATTCCTCCACTTAAAAAGAAAGGTTTTTGATAAGGGTAATTTTCTAAAACAGACCAATCAAATTGAACTCCATTACCTCCTCTTTCTTTTCCTTTTGTATCAAACAAAAAGAAATCTACTACTTCCAAATAAGGTTGTAAAACATCAAAATTAAATTCATCTTTAATTCCAAAAACTTTAATAATTTCTAATTGATTTTTTGAAATATAATGCTGATTTTTCTTCTTCTTTATACTTCTATTTTCTTCAATTTTTATTGCCCTACTTTTCTCTAACTGATTTTTTAACTCTTTAATATAATCAATAGATTCATCTCCATGCAACTGTATAGCATCTAATCTATATTCTTCAATTAAGGACAGAACAATCTCTATGTACTCATTTACAAAAACTCCAGTTTTTTTTATGGAATTTGAAAATTCTGGAATAATTCCTTCAAAATTTCTTTTTGATTTTTCATAGAAAATAAACCCTAAATAATCAGGATTTAATTCAGCTACTTGCTGAATATTTTCTACATATTTCATTCCACAAACCTTAATTTTCATTCTGAAAATTGTTTAATCGTTTATTTGATTAACTGTTTAATTGTTTTCGTTCAAGCCTTTAATTAACTTCCTCTCATTTACACAATTCAACAATTACACTTTTATACTCTCTCTACCTTATTTGACTAATAAAGTCTTGACAAGCTTCACCTGGGTTTTCTTCTTTCATGAAATTCTCTCCAATTAAAAAGCCTTGAAAACCAAACTCTTTTAAACCGGTAATAATTTTAGGGTCAGAAATTCCGCTTTCTGAAACTTTGACACAAGTATCAGGAATTTGATTTGCTAATTTAATAGAATGTTCTAAATCAACTTCAAATGTCTTTAGATTTCTATTATTGATACCAATAATCTTATTATCTAAATCATTTATTTTATCTAAATCTTCTTGCGTATGCACTTCATACAAAACACTTAAACCTAAATCAGTAGCAAGATTTCCATAATTTTTTAATTCTGTGGATGTTAAACAAGAAGCGATTAATAAAATCACATCTGCTCCAATCGCTTTTGCTTCTACAATTTGAAAACCGTCCACTACAAAATCTTTTCTTAAAATTGGTTTTTGCTGATTAATAGTTCTTGCCTCCATTAAATCAGCCATTGTTCCTCCAAAAAAAGAAGTGTCCGTCAAAATAGATTGAGCAGCCACATTTGCATCTAAATAACCATTGGTAACTTCAGCAATTGTAGCTTTATCATTTATGATTCCTTTAGAAGGAGATTGACGCTTGAATTCTGCAATAATTCCTGTAGACCCAACTTCTAATAAAGACTTTTTCAAGGAAAAAGGTGTTCTTCCAAAATTCGGACTTTCTACTAATTTCTTAACAGGAACCTCTGCTTTTATTTTAGCAATTTCCTTCTTTTTAAATGCGATTATTTTATCTAAAATTGTCATTTTTTATATTAGTCTGCCATTGCTGGGTACGAAGCAACCTTTTTTTTATAAACAAATTACTTCAATCGTCCCTCTTTCGTAATGACGTATTTTTATTTATTAATTTTATTATTCCTGTATCTCAAAAAAAAGTAAACAATAACACCAACCACCAAACCAATAATCATTTGTTTAAAAAGACCCTTTGTTTGGATTCCTACAGCTGTTCCCATCAAAAGAAATGCTGGAATAATTAGAATTAAATTGTTTTTCTTTTTTGTCATTTTATGTTTATAAAATCATCTCGATACAAATTTATTCATTCTTCATAAATTCACTCGATGTGACAGCGCGTTTGTCAGTTCGAGTGATTTTCGATTTTATAAGAAAATTGTATCGAGAACTTTTCATCTTAAATACTTACTAATTTTTCTAATGTTTGTTTGGCTTTCCCTCCAAAAAGAGAATCTTTAGCTAATTCAAAAGCAGTTTCAAAAGATTTTGAATCATCTACAATCTGTAATGCAAAAGCAGCATTGGTTAGTACAACATTATTTTGGGCTTGCGTTCCATTCCCTTCTAAAATAGTTTTGAAAATTTTTGCAGCATCAGCAACGTTATTTCCTCCAAAAATATCTGATTGTTGTAATCTTTTCTGACCTAAATCTTCAGGGGTAATCAACTGTTCTCCTTTTTTAGTAAATAATTTAAATCCGCTTGTTAGCGAAATTTCATCATAACCATCTAAAGCGTGAATAATTCCGTAATTAATGTTTTCTTCCTCTTGTAAAATGTAATTATATAAACGTGCAACTTCCAAATTAAAAGTTCCTAACATATGGTTTTTAGGTGAACTTGGATTTACCAAAGGCCCTAACATATTAAAAAACGTTTTTAACTTCAGCGCTTTCCTTGTTGGTCCAACAGCTTTCATTGCAGGATGAAATTTTGGTGCGTGTAAAAAACAAATATTTGCTTTTTCTAAATGATGTTTTAACGTTTCTTGATCATTCGTAAACTCATACCCAAAACTTTCTAACATATCTGAAGAACCTGACTGCGAAGACACAGAATAATTTCCATGTTTTGCCACTTTCTGTCCTGTTCCTGCAACAATAAAAGAAGTTAAAGTAGATATATTAAAGGTATCTTTTCCATCACCTCCTGTTCCAACAATATCAATGGTATTATAATCTGATAAATCCACTTTTATTGATAACTCTCTTAATGCATCTCTAAAACCAGAAAGTTCATCCGCAGTTATTGGACGCATCATAAAAACGGTCATAAATGAAGCTAAATGTGCATCATTATATTTCTCTGAAGCAATATCCTTTAAGATTTGTGTTGCTTCAGATTTTGACAATCTTTCGTGATTATATAATTTATTTAAAATTGCTTTCATTATGAATTTGCATTGATAAAATTAGTAACCAATTGCTCGCCAACATCTGTTAAAATAGATTCTGGATGAAATTGAACAGCAGAAATAGGATATACTTTATGCTCTATTGCTTGAATTAATCCATCCTCATCTCTTGCTGTTACTTTTAATTCGTTTGGAAAACCTTCATCTGTTGCTGCCCAAGAATGATAACGTGCAGCTAAAAATGTCTCTGAAACATCTTTAAAAATAATTGCATCAGCATCTATTACTCTCATTTCTGTTGCAACTCCGTGAAAAACTTCATCTAAATTGATAATAGTACCACCAAATACTTCTGTAATTGCTTGTAAACCTAAACACACACCAAAAATCGGTTTTTTACCTGCATATGTTTTAATGACTTCTTTTAAGATTCCTGCTTCATCAGGAATTCCAGGTCCTGGAGACAACATTATAATATCATAATTCCCAACAGCTGCTATACTGATTTCATCATTTCTAAAAACCGCAGGAAAGTTTCCTGTAATTTTCTCTACCATGTGTACTAAGTTGTAGGTAAACGAATCGTAATTATCTAAAATTAATATTTTCATACTAAATATTTTCTGCTAAAATCAACGCTTTTTTTAACGCTGCTAACTTATTATTTACTTCTTGTAATTCTTTTTCTTCATCAGAATGAATTACAATTCCTGCTCCTGCTTGATAATATAGGGTCTTATTTTTACTCACAAAACTACGAATTGCAATTGCCAAATTTACAGATCCATCTAAACCAATAATTCCAACAGCACCTCCATAAAATCCACGAGATTGGTTTTCATAAGTATCAATCAACTGCATTGCTTTGTATTTTGGTGCACCACTTAAAGTTCCTGCAGGAAAAGTATCGCCTACAATTTCTATAGGGTTTCCTTTTAACTGACCTGAAACTGTAGAAACTAAATGAATTACGTGACTGAAATATTGCACTTCCTTAAACACCTCAACCTCTACATTATCAGCGTGTTTACTTAAATCGTTTCGTGCTAAATCTACTAACATTACGTGTTCAGCTGTTTCCTTTTTATCTGCGGATAATTTTTTACCCAACTGAATATCTTTAGCCATATCTCCTGTTCTTCTGAACGTTCCAGCAATAGGATTAATGGTCGCTTTTCCTCCAGAAATTTTTATTTGTGCTTCTGGTGATGAGCCCATCAACTTGAAAGAACCATAATCGAAATAAAATAAATAGGGTGATGGATTTATAGAACGTAATGCTCTATACACATTAAATTCATCGCCTTTAAATTTTTGTTGAAATTGACGCGATAATACTAATTGAAAAACATCTCCCCTTTTACAATGCGATTTTGCTTTTCTAACATATTCAATAAACTCTTCTCCTTTAACATTCGAGGTCTCTTCTCCAACAATTTCAAATTTTTGAGTATTAAAAGCTTGTGCATCAATTATTGTTTGAATTTCTTTAATACGTGATTCAGTTCCAGCTTCTACATTTTCTATCAATGTCATTTCATCATTAAAATGATTAATAGCAATGATAAATCTGTAAAAACTATACTGCATTAAAGGAATTGCAGACGGGGCTTCATCAACATTTAAAGTTATGTTTTCAAAATATTGCACAGAATCATAAGTTGTATATCCATACAAACCATTGAATCCTTTTAATTCGGAAGGACAATCTAAATCAATTGCTTGGCTATAACTTTCAAAAATTGCATTGAAATTCCTGCCAATTTCTTGGTTTTCTAATTCAACACCTTTGTGAGAAAAACTTAAATGATGATTTTCTGCTTTAATAGAAACTACAGGTTCTATAGCAATAAAAGAAAAACTTTCTTCTTTACTATGATAGTCTGAGCTCTCTAAAAGCAGCGTATTTGCATATTTATCCCTAAAACGCAAGTACAATCCTACTGGGGTTATTGTATCTGCAATTTTGGTTTTTGATAATGTTTTGAATTGTATTTTATTCATTTCTTAGAATTGAAAAAAGGCTTATCGTGAGATAAGCCTTTTTTATATTTTATACATATAGGTTACTTCTCACTTATTTAGATAAGAGAGTTCCACCACCAAGTATTGTTTATTGTATTCTTCATTTATGATACAAATGTAAACAGCTATTTTTATTTGAACAAATTTTAAGCGACCTTTTTTATTTGAACTTTAATTCTAAAAATTAAACCATAAATGAAACACCTAAGAAGTTACACATTTATATTAAAAAATAAATTTTTGTTATAATTTAAAACTTATTTAAAAATGAAGCTTTATAAAAAGAATTAAAACTCTTTAATTTGCACCTCCAAACAATGTGTTTGATTTGAATTTACTGAATTAATTAACGCACCAATGATTTACATGTTAAATTGTTGGTGTGTTTTATTTGTAATATACTTTAACTGCTGATAAAACTTTTGTAAATTCGCCGGCTTAAAGTTTATTAAAATTAACAAAACAAAGTAAGATGAGTAAAATTATGACTGTCGACATTTTGTCGAGTATTAAAGGAGCACAGCCATCTGAGTCTGTAAACAAATTATTTGAAGTAATTAAAAATGCTAATTCAACAAATAACAATTCCTTTAATAATAATCATAATAATGCTGTTTCTTTAGACGATTTAAGAGAAGATATCGTAATTGATAGTCAGGAAATCGAAAAACAAATTATTTTAGAAAATTTTCCAAAGGAAAAAAATGGCTATTTGGTAGTTGCTAAAGTGATAGAAGAATAGTTATGAAATCTGAAATACACAAGATTCACCAGCAATTGGTGAACAAAGAAATCACATGTACACAATTAGTACAAGAAAGATTAGACCTATTAAAATCAAACACTCACAACACTGTTAATTCTTTATTAGAAGATACTGCTCTTGAATTAGCTTCAAAAGTAGATGCTAAAATAGAAAGTGGAAAAAAAATTGGTTTATTAGACGGAATTCCTTTTGGAATTAAAGATGTTTATATGGTACAAGGAACTTACACAACTGCAAGTTCTCATTTACTAAAAAAATATAAAGCTGCATACACTGCAACTGCAATTCAAAAATTACTAGATGCAGGAGCTATTCCTCTAGTAAAAGAGAACTGTGATAGCTTTGGACATGGATCTTCATCAGAAAACACCATTTTTGGAGCTGTTAAAAATGCTGTAAATCCTGATTTAGTTGGAGGAGGTTCAAGTGGAGGGTCTGCAGTAAATGTAGCCAAAGATTATACTGTTTTTTCTATTGGTGGAGATACAGGAGGTTCTATTCGTCAACCTGCAGGTTATAATAATGTATTTGGATTTAAACCTACTTATGGTAGAATTTCTCGTTTTGGATTGATGGCTTATGCTTCTTCTACTGATTGTGTTGGCCCAATTGCAAAATCAACAGAAGATATTCGTATTGTTTTAAATGCAATGAGTGGTAAAGATGTAAAAGATCAAACCACATATACATCAGAAATCATTTCTAAAGAAAACCTTTTAAAGGCTGATGCAATAAAAACGGTTGGCTATTTTAAAAATTTCATAGAAAGTGAAGCAATTGATACGCAAGTAAAAGCAGATTTTTTAGCATCTATAGAAAAAATAAAAGCGAAAGGAATTAAAGTAAAAGAATTAGATTTCTTCGAATCTGACACCTTAGTTTCTACTTATTATACTTTGGCAATGGCTGAAACTGCATCTAACCTATCAAGATTAGATGGAACAAATTACGGAAATAGAATTGAAGGCGATAATTTAAAGGACACCTATTCTATAACTCGTTCAGAAAATTTTTCTGAAGAATCAAAACGAAGAATCGTCGGTGGAAATCAAGTATTATCACAAGGTTTTTCTGATGAAATTTATTTAAAAGGATTGAATTTAAGAGATCAAATTTCTGATAATTTTGAAAAAGATTTTCAAGAAGTTGATATTATCTTATCACCAGTAACACCTTCCACACCTCCCAAAATTGGAGATAGTTTAAAAGACCCTTTAGCTATGTATTTGTCAGATGCATATACTGTTGGTTTTAGTTTAGGACAATTACCAACCTTAACAATACCTAAAGGAACTGCAACAGGTTTGCAAATTTCTGCTGCTAAAAATAATGATGAATTGGTTTTACAATTTGCTAATTTCTTAAATGATTTGATATAATGGAGCTAGAGAAATTAAATGATTTACTAAAAAAATACGAGTTAGAACTTGTAATCGGTTTAGAAACACACGTTCGTTTAAACACAAAATCAAAACTATTTTGTTCTTGTGCTAATCAAGAAACTGAGCAAGCAAATACTAATATATGCTCAGTATGTACTGGACAAATGGGGGTTTTACCAGCCATTAATAAAGAAGCAATTAACAAAGCGATCTATTTTGGAAAAGCCGTAAAATCTACTTTTGAAAACGAAATAATTTCTTGGGATAGAAAACATTATGAGTACCCAGATAATCCTAAAAACATTCAAATTACGCAGTTTCATAATCCAATAATTCCTGATGGACAAGTTTCTTGTTTTAGAAATGATGGAAGTCAATTTACTGTAAATTTAACACAAGTTCATATAGAAGAGGATGCTGCAAAACTAATGCACGAAAAGAAAATTTCTTTGGTCGACTTTAACAAAGCTGGAGTTCCTTTAATTGAAATTGTTACAGAACCTTGTATCAGACATATAGAAGATGCATCTACCTATGCACAGTACATTCAGAGAATTGTTCAGAACTTAAAAATATCTGAAGCCAATCTTGAAAAAGGAGAATTTAAATCGGATGTTTCTGTTTCACTTAGAAAAAAACATACTTACGAATTAAATCCTAGAACAGAAATCAAAAACTTGAACTCATTTAAGTTTATGATTGAAGCTTTAAAAGAAGAAGTTGAAAAACAACTCAATTATTATATAGAAAACAAAGAATTTAGACCAGACCAAACTACAGTGTTGTTTGATGCAGATTTAAAGCAAACAAAAACAATGCGTAAAAAAGAATTTGAAGCGGATTATCGTTTTATTTCTGAACCAGATTTACCATTTGTAAATATTAAAAATGTAGTTGAAAGCATAGATGTTGATGTCAGTTCTTTACCTTTTGCTGTAGAATCTATCTTAATAAAAGGTGGAGTTTTACCTCAAGATGCAAAGTTTTTTACTGCAGATTCTTTACGCTCAGAAACTTTTGTGGCTATTAATAATGTGATTAAAGACCCATCTTTTGTTGCAAAAACATTGGTCAACAATATCAAAGTAGATGAATATGCAAATATTCACAATGTAAATCAACTGATTGAAATTTTCCAATTATTTAAAGAGAATAAAATTACTTCTGTTTTAGTTCAAAATGGAATTACAAGATATTTAAAAGACAGAACTTTTGATTACAATAAGTACTTTGAAGACAATACTATTTCTGAAGACAAAATAAAAGATGCTGTTCAAAAAGTGATTGCTCAAAATGAAGCAATTGCTAATGACATCAAATCTGGGAACCAAGGAAAAGCTGGTATTCTAGTTGGAAAAGTGATTGGAATCATTGGAAAAGGTGCTTCTGGAAAAGTGATTCGTGAAGAAATTCTTTTTCAAGTTCAGAGTACAGGGAAAGTTGGAAATTTGAAGTCGGAAGTTGGAAGCCTGAAGAATGAAGTTGAAAAAGCAAAATCAAAAGTAAAAGCTGAAGAGGAATTACAATCTGTTCCAATTGTTATAAAAAACGAATATAGAACTCATAAAATATCAGAAATCTCAGAATCATCAATTAAAGACGAAGTAACTTTATCTGGATGGGTTTCTAGTGTTAGAGATCATGGAGAATTAATATTTATTGATTTACGCGATTCTAGTTACCAAATTTTCCAAGTGCGTTTAAGCAGAGAATCTTTCCCTAATTTAGATGAATTGGTAAAACTAAAACCTGAGACTGTGATTACTGTTAAAGGAATTGTAGTTCAAAGAAATGAAGATGATTATAATGCAGGTTTAAGAACTGGTAAATTAGAACTTGAAACAGCAACTTTAGAAATTTTAAATTTATCAAAAACATTGCCTTTTGAAATAAAAAGAGCGATGAAAACGAATGAAACTACTCGTTTTAAATACAAGTTTTTAGATCATAGAAATGATGAAGTTCGTAAAGCAATTGTAAATAGACATAAAGTAATTAAGTTATTACGTGATATTCTTGACGAAGAAGAATTCTTAGAAATTGAAACACCAATTTTAACTGCTGGTACTGATGAAGGAGCAAGAGAATTTATTGTACCAACTAGAAAACAAGCAGGTTCTTTTTACACTTTACCACAAGCACCTCAACAATTTAAACAAATGTTAATGGTTGGTGGATTTGAAAAGTATTTCCAAATTGCACGTTGTTTTAGAGATGAAGATTCACGTGGAGACAGGCAACCAGAATTCACACAATTAGATATTGAAATGGCATATGCAAGTATGCAGCAAATCATAGATTTAAACACCAAAATGTTTAATGAAATCGTAAAGAAAATCTATGGCAAAAAATGGATTTTACACCCTTTTCAAGTAATTACATATAAAGAAGCTATGGATAAATATGGTTGTGATAGACCAGATTTACGCTATGGATTAGAAATGCAAGACATTACAGCTATTGTAAAAGACACTACTTTTCAGGTTTTTAGCAAACCTATTGATGAAGGTGGAATTGTAAAATGTATCAAAGTTTCTGCTGCAGAACAAGGCAAGAAGCGTATATCTAAAGGGCAGATTGAAAACTTGACTGCCATTGCTCAACAAAATGGATTAGGTGGATTAGCTTATATCATTGTAAATGAAAATGATTTGCAATCGCCAATTATTAAATTTTTAGGTGAAGAAATAGCAGCAAATATTATAAAAGCAACCAATGCTCAAATTGGTGATATTGTATTCTTTTCGGCTGCAGATTATACAACTGCCAACAAAGCTTTAGATGCTGTTCGTCAAGAAATGGGACGTATTTTAAAGTTGATAAACCCAAAAGAATTAAGACCTGCTTGGGTAGTAGATTTTCCAATGTTTGAAAAAACAGATGAAGGAAGATGGACGTTTACTCACAACCCTTTTTCTATGCCAGCTATTTATGATTTAGAAAAACATATGACTGGGAATGATGATGAAATTGGAACTATCATTGCTCAACAATACGATTTAATCTTAAATGGCTTCGAAATTGGTGGAGGATCAGTTCGTGCACATAAATCAGAAATCTTAGAAGCAACCTATAAAAATATGGGCTACAATAAAGAAGAAATGATAAAAAGTGTAGGCACAATGTATAAAGCATTCCAATATGGAGCTCCACCTCATGGAGGAATTGCTTGGGGAGTAGACAGATTAATGATGATTTTAGAAAAGAAAGCTTCCATTAGAGAAGTAATGGCTTTTCCAAAAACAGGAACATCAGAAGATTTATTATTCAATGCACCTTCCATTTTATCTGATAAAAAAGTAGAGGAGATGAATGTTAAGATTATCAAATCTTAAACACATATTTAATCAATCAACCAAAAAAATCTGCTATATGCAGATTTTTTTATTATTTATTACAACTTACTTTAAAGAAAGTTAATATTTTACAATCAGTATAATTATTAGAAACCTATACAGAAACTACAGGACAGATGACTATTAGATATTTTATAATTTGTTCAAAATAAATACACAAGAAAAAATAATCTTGAAATGAGAAAAAAAATACTTTATTTATTCGTTTTATTAGTTGTCGTTCCTAATTATTCATTTGCAAAAAATCCGTTTAAAAGCTTTTTTAGTTTTTTTACTGATTCAAATAAAACACTATTAGTTACTAGTAAATATCACATACCAAATTCAATTGAAAATAATACTATACAAGCTGTAAAAAATGGTAACTGGCAAGATATAACTACTTGGTCTACAGGAACCATACCTACAGCAGCAGATAATGTTTTAATCCCTGTAGGAATAACTGTAAGCTTAGTTGGCACAGCTAGAGCTAAAGAGATTACTATTCAAGGAATTTTAAAAGGAATTAATGCCCAAGAAAACAATGCTGAAATAGATTTAGAAACAGAAATGATTATGGTCATGGGATCTAATGCTCGTTTAGAAATCGGGACTAAAAATCAGCCTTATATTGCAGATGGAAAATGCAAAATAACTCTTGTTGGAGAAGATCAGAATAGTACTACTACAATGGGTGATAATTTTATAGCTGCTATGAATGGTGGTACTATAGAATTTCATGGAAAAAAGAAAGTAAGTTGGTCACATTTAGGAGCTAATGCTTCTATTGGCGCTAAAGAAATTACAATGACAGAGCCTGTTGATTGGGAAATTGGTGACGAAATTGTTATCGTCTCTAGCAGAACAAATTGGAATGAAGCTGAAAAAAGAACCATAAATTCTATAAGTAACGATAAATTAAAAATCACTTTTACAGAAGCTTTAAAATATCCACACTTTAGTGAAATCAAAACTTACACTAGAACAAAAGACAGCAAAAGTTGGACTGCAGATTTAAGAGCTGAAGTTGGGCTTTTGTCTCATCATATAAAAATTCAAGGAAATGTAAATAGTGAAACCACTGGTTTTGGAGGTCACATTATGGCTATGGCAAATAGCACTCTTAATGCCAGTAGTATAGAGCTATACAGAATGGGACAAAAAGCAAAACTAGGGAAATATCCTTGGCATTGGCATTTATTACATGAATTTGGTGCTGGTCAATATATCAAAAACTCTAGTATTCATAAATCTTTTAATAGAGCCATTACCATACATGGAACTAGTTATACTACTGTAGATAATAACTTTATTTACGATCATATTGGGCATGGTGTATTTCTTGAAGATGGAAGTGAACGTTATAATGTAATAAAAAATAATGTAGCACTACTTACTATAAAACCTGTAAAAGGAGAAGAAGTTACCCCATCTGATAATCAACTAAATGAAGTACAAAATAGGACTCCTGCTACCTATTGGATAACGAATCCCAACAATACATTTCAAAACAATGTAGCAGCAGGAACAGAAGGAACTGGTTATTGGTTTGCTTTTCCACAAAAACCAATGGGAGATTCTGCAAACGACCCTAGATATAGTAATATTGAACCCTACAAAGAACCTCTAGGTCTATTTAAAGGAAATAAAGCGCATAGTTGCACTAGTGGTGTGGATGTTTTTGATCAACTTACAGAAAAGCATAAAATACTTAGCAATAGAGGTTGGCAAAACAAAGAAGAACACTTGTTTGAAGACTGCACTTGGTATTCTAATAAACTTGGTGTCTATTCTGGTTTAGGGAATAGTGTTGGAAATCGATTTGATTATACTAGTAATCTTATTTTCTACAATAACATTATGATTGATAATGCAACTGCCATTCAATTTGCAAGTTTTTCACAAGTTCAAGAATCTGTGGTTGTAGCAGATTCTGGAACAGGAATTTTACAAGGAAACACAAGATTATACAGAATGTATGATGGCCCAGGACAAATTAAAGATTCTCATTTCGTGGGTTGGAATAAGGGTACAAAAACTTTTATAAGTAGTGGTGGTGCAGCAACAAAAAACACAAATCATCGTTTTTCGGGCATTACAACAGACAATAATGAAATTCCTCATGTAATATTACCGAATTTTGATATTCCAATTAAAAATGATGACACAAGACCTCAAAATCCTTCTCATCCAAGAAATTGGATTACTGTTTTATTAGATGAAGACGGCTCTTTAACTGGCAAAGCGAACTCATCTATTGTTAGTAACCATCCATTTATGTTGGTTGGTGATGAAACAAAGCCTTCACATTGGGTTAGAGCTTATGTTAGCAAACATAATTTTGCATCTTCTGTACTCCGTTTTCCTGGTTTGTCTACTGCTCAAATTCCAAACATATCTTGCAGAAGAATTAAAGATAAAACTCCAATAGCTTCTGCATATCATATCTACGGATTTAAAACTTTTATTCAGTTTCCATTTATTGTTAACGAAGGCTTTCAATACAACTATACTTTTGAAGCACTACCAAGTACAAAAAAGATTAATATCGCTATGGAAAATGCAAATGTTGGTGATCATTATATTGTAAAATTTTCAGACTTTGGAAAACTTGGAGGTTTAAATTTAACACTTGCAGGAAAAAGCTTAACAGAAAGCAACTCGCTATCAACATTAAATAATTCTATTAGTAACTCTTTTTATAGTGAACCAAATGGAGACCTTTTTATAAAATTTGTAGCTACTCAATTGAACCAAACTATAAATATGAGTTGGTCAAGTAATTTTACAGTACCTATGCTAGATACAGATAGAGACTTAGTAAGCGATAGACAAGAAATTATAAATGGCACAAATCCGTTTACTGATGATGGCACTTTAAACACAATAAACTTTATTGCTAACAAGGAAATAAATCTTTACCCAAACCCTGTAGTTGATATTTTAAATTTCTCAGGTAAATATTTTAATTCTGACACTAACATTCAGCTTTTTAATTTGATGGGAAAAGTTGTTCTAACCAAAGAACTAAAAGCCAACTCTAATAACAATAAAAAATCAATAGATATATCCAATTTATCATCAGGACTTTACATTATAGTCTTGAACAATAAAAATAATAAAATAACAAAAAAATTAGTTATTAAGTAATTTAAGTTTTTATAATTTTCTCACCAAACAATTACCACAAAAAATAAATGTCTTCTTTAAGACTAAATTTCTAAAACTAATATGTTTTTATACTATAAACTAACATCAATCAAAAGCTAAAAAATATTAGCTTTTGATTGATGTTTATCTATTTTAAAGAAATTTGGTACTGTAAAACTGCCATTCCTTTATAACCTTTTTGTTTTATGGTAGTTGCATCAAAGATTGGTCTATGTTGATAACCTAAACTAAATTTGGTATTATGCTTTCCATCCAATAAAAAATTCACGGTAAAATCATATACAGTCATTTGATCATTTAAAGCATCCCAATTAGAAGTTTGAATAGCTATATTAGGCTGAATTACAAATGATTCTTCTAAAATTTTGGTTTCCTTAAAAGCATATCCAAACTGCATGTACCAAGTTGTTCCAGTACCAATCATTGGGAAAGCTACTCCTGCTCCATTAAAATCTGTACCTCCACCAGTTGTTGGGTTGTTTGCACCTACATTTCTAATATAATCTTTTCCAAAATCGTAATCATAATACCCTAAATATGCTGTAATTGCTGCATCATTTGCTAAAGGCAAGTTTAAAAAAGAATCCATTGCCCAGTGTTTCATATCATAAAATGTTGTTGAGGCTAAAGTAGCATCTCCATCACTCATTGCATGCTCTTGAAATTGAAAACCTGCACCAATATTAAAAACTTTTTTTGTATTTCCATAGGTACCTGTTTGATAAGCAGATTTATTAGATTCGTGTTCAAAAAATTGATATTTTACATAAGAAGAAGTTTTAACTCTTGGCATATTATTTGCAAAATTTACTTCACCACTAGGAATATTAGTACCTATAAAAGGTCTATTAAAAGCTAATCTATAATCAAAATTTCCCAATTGTCCTTTTATCCAAGCTCCAAATAAACGCCCTAAATCATCATTCTTTTCTACAGAATTTAAAGCAAATAAAGGCGAATCTAACCCCATTAATGTTTTTGCAGAACGAATATTCCATCTATTTAAACCTTGCCATCCAGATTTACCAATACCAACCTCAAAAGCTTTATCGAAAGTATATTCTACATACAAATCTAAAACCTCTAAAGTGAACGTTTTATTTTTAAAATTGTAGTTATTACCACCTAATATGGAGTAGAGAAATATTTTAGGTGTTATTTGAGAGGATATTGGTATTCTTAAACGCCTAATTGTAATATCCATAAAATCATTGGTTAGCTCTTTATTTATTGAAGACCCTTCATTTAAATCTGAATAACGCAACCAAATTTGAGAAGTCATATTCCATTTAATAATTGGTTTATGTTTTTTTTGTTCTTGTCCATTTGCCATCAGCGAAGAAAAAACCACAACAAACAACAACCATTTTTTAACTACTTTCATCATTTTTATTCTTAATTATTAAACAAAATTAGAATGAACTTTCTTTTCAAAATGTGACAATCATCATAAAAAAAACACTTTTTTTTATACCATAAAAGGCTAAATCGATGTAGTTCCTAATTTTTTAAATTATAAAACAATCACTCTAATCCCTTATGCAAAAATAAGCAAACAATAAAGCTTAATAAATTTTAAAAATCAATTTTAAGATACTTTTTAAAGGTTTTAAGACACTTTTATAGTTATTAACATTTATCGTTTTTATCAACAAAACACATTTAAAACATCTCATTTTGATTATATTTGGTAGGTTGCATTTTTTGCAACTTTCAATCAAAATTAGAAAATTTAAACATATAATGAGCGAAGAAAAAAAGCATAATTATTCTGCAGATAGTATTCAGGCATTAGAAGGAATGGAGCATGTAAGAATGCGCCCATCAATGTATATTGGAGATGTAGGCGTACGTGGATTACATCATTTGGTTTATGAGGTAGTAGACAACTCTATTGATGAAGCAATGGGTGGCTATTGTGACACAATTGACGTTACTATAAATGAAGATAATTCTATTACAACCAAAGATAATGGTCGTGGAATTCCTGTTGGTCTACACAAAAAAGAAGGTGTTTCTGCATTACAAGTAGTAATGACCAAAATTGGTGCTGGTGGTAAATTTGACAAAGATTCCTACAAAGTTTCTGGTGGATTGCATGGTGTTGGTGTAAGTTGTGTAAACGCATTATCAGACCATCTTACAGCTACTGTTCATAAAGAAGGTAAAATCTGGCAACAAGAATATCAAAAAGGGAAGACCCTTTACCCAGTAAAAACTGTAGGTGAAACTGATTTTACAGGTACAATTGTTACTTTTTTACCAGACAAATCTATATTTGCTCAAACTACTGAATACAACTACGAAACATTAGCAACTCGTATGCGCGAGTTAGCGTATTTGAACAAAGGAATTACGATTACTTTAACAGATAAAAGAAATACAGATGATGAAGGTAACTTTATCTCTGAAACTTTCCATTCTGATGAAGGTTTACCAGAATTTATCAAATATTTAGATTCTACTCGTGAGCAGTTGATTTCAGATGTAATCTCTATGGAAGGTGAAAAAAATGGCATCCCTGTAGAAGTTGCCATGGTTTACAACAGTTCTTATGCAGAAAATTTACACTCTTATGTAAACAACATCAATACTCATGAAGGAGGAACACATCTGTCTGGTTTTAGACGTGGTTTAACTGGTACTTTAAAAAAGTATGCAGATGAATCTGGATTGCTAAAAAATGTGAAATTTGATATTGCTGGTGATGATTTTAGAGAAGGATTAACTGCAATTGTTTCTGTAAAAGTTGCTGAACCGCAGTTTGAAGGACAAACAAAAACCAAATTAGGAAATAGAGAAGTTACATCAGCAGTATCTCAAGCTGTTGCTGAAATGTTAACTAATTATTTGGAAGAAAATCCAAATGATGCTAAAACAATTGTTCAAAAAGTAATTTTAGCAGCACAAGCACGTCATGCAGCTCGTAAAGCACGAGATATGGTACAACGTAAAAGTGTAATGTCTATTGGAGGTTTACCAGGTAAATTATCTGACTGTTCAGAAACTGATCCTGCGCAATGTGAAATTTTCTTAGTTGAGGGAGATTCTGCAGGTGGAACAGCAAAACAAGGAAGAGATAGAAACTTTCAAGCAATACTTCCTCTTCGTGGAAAAATTTTGAATGTTGAAAAAGCAATGCAACACAAAGTTTTTGAAAACGAAGAAATCAAAAATATGTTTACTGCTTTAGGAGTTTCTATAGGTACAGAAGAAGATCCAAGAGCATTAAATTTATCCAAAATACGTTATCACAAAGTAGTTATTATGTGTGATGCCGATGTTGATGGTTCTCATATTGCGACTTTAATTTTAACTTTCTTCTTTAGATATATGAAAGAAATGGTTGAACAAGGTTATATTTACATTGCAACTCCTCCTTTATATTTAGTAAAAAAAGGACAAAAAAGAGAATATGCTTGGGATGACAATCAACGTGATTTAATTGCGCAACAAATGGGAGGTTCTGTAACTATTCAAAGATATAAAGGTCTTGGAGAGATGAATGCAGAACAACTTTGGGACACAACAATGAATCCAGAATTCAGAACATTACGTAAAGTAGTTATAGACAGTCCAACAGAAGCAGATAGAGTGTTTTCTATGTTGATGGGAGATGAAGTACCACCAAGAAGAGATTTCATTGAAAGAAATGCAAAATATGCGAATATAGACGCATAATACACTAAAATAAATACAGTTTATACACACTTCCAATAAAGAAGTGTGTATTTTTTTTATATTCGCTAAAACAAAAAACTAAATTTAACTAAACATTAACCAAAAAACTACAATAATGAAAAAGTGCATTTTATTTTTTTTAGGAGTATTTGCCCTATCTTTTAACACAAAAGCTCAAGATGGGTTTGAAGGAATTCTTCTTGCAGAAGGAAGCGATGTAAATAAATTAATGGAAGGCTATTTTGCTCCAGCAATGGAAGGCTTTATCTATGGTATGAATAATGGATGGGCTCATACAGCTAAGGTTCATAAAATATTAGGATTTGATATCACAATTGGAGCAAGTGCTTCTATGGTTCCTTCTGAAAGAGAAGTGTTTAGTTTAGCCGGCCTTAGTAGTTCTATCAATAAAGGTGGAGCAACATCAGCACCTACTTTTGCTGGTGCAGGTACAAATACTAACTTAACAGTATCTAGAACCTTAACAATTCAAAATCAAAATTCACCCGCTTTTGGACAATCCCAGACTGTTACAGCTGATTTAGCTTTACCTGGTGGAATAAAAGATGATTTACCTTTAAGTGCAGTTCCAGCTCCAATTGTACAAGTAAATGTGGGACTACCTTGGAAAATGGAAGGTATGTTAAGAATGGTTCCAAAAATAGATCTTGGTGATGATGGTGGACAAATTAATATGCTAGGTTTAGGTTTGAAAAAAGAAATTACTAGTTGGTTTGGTCCAATGGATAAAACTCCTTTACATGTTTCTCTTTTGGCAGCATACACTAAAATGGATGTTACTTATGGAATTGCAGATGTAAATTCTGGAGATTTAATTATTAGTAATGCTGGTGCTGAATTTGACTTAAGTTCATTTACAGTTCAGGCTTTAGCTTCTTTAAACTTCCCATTTATAAATTTATATGGTGGTTTAGGTTACAGTAGTGGAAGTTCTTCTTTGGCAATGAAAGGAACTTATCAAGGTAATTATAAATATACAGTTAATGGTCAAGAATACACTGAAACAATTAACTTAGCAACTCCAGACTTAAGTTTTAATGCTAGTGGAATTTCTACAACTGTAGGAGCTAGATTAAGCTTAGGATTCTTAAAAATATTTGGAAGTTACACTTTACAGGAATACAATACGTTAAACGCAGGTATTGCAATTAGTATTAGATAAATAAAATATCATCTTAATTTTAAAAAGACATCAATTTTTGATGTCTTTTTTTATGAAATATATCATACTAAAATATTATTAAAATCGTATTTTTACAGGATTATTTTAACATAAAACAAAAACAGACATATTATGAAAGTTACAGTTGTTGGTGCTGGTGCAGTAGGTGCTAGTTGTGCAGAATACATAGCTATTAAAGACTTCGCTTCAGAAGTTGTAATCTTAGACATTAAAGAAGGTTTTGCAGAGGGTAAAGCTATGGATTTAATGCAAACTGCTTCTTTAAACGGTTTTGACACAAAAATTACTGGAAGTACTAGTGATTATTCTAAAACTGCAAACTCAGATGTTTGTGTGATTACTTCTGGTATTCCACGTAAACCTGGTATGACTCGTGAAGAATTAATAGGAATTAATGCTGGTATCGTAAAAACAGTTTCTGCTAACTTAATTGAGCATTCTCCAAACACTATTATTATTGTAGTTTCTAATCCAATGGATACTATGACGTATTTGGTTCATAAAACTACAGGATTACCAAAAAATAGAATTATTGGAATGGGTGGTGCTTTAGATTCTGCTCGTTTTAAATATAGATTAGCTGAAGCTTTAGGTGCTCCTATTTCTGATGTGGATGGAATGGTTATTGGAGGACACTCTGACAAAGGAATGGTACCATTAACAAGATTAGCTACTCGTAACTCTGTACCTGTTTCTGAATTTATTTCTGAAGAAAGATTAGAGCAAGTAAAACAAGATACTAAAGTTGGTGGAGCAACATTAACTGGTTTATTAGGAACATCTGCATGGTATGCTCCAGGAGCAGCTGTTAGTGGAATGGTTCAAGCTATTGCTTGTGATACTAAAAAAATATTTCCATGTTCTTCTTTATTAGATGGAGAGTTTGGATTATCTGATTTATGTATTGGAGTTCCAGTTGTGTTAGGTAAAAACGGAATAGAAAGCATTGTAGAAATCAGTTTATCTGATGCTGAAAAAGCACATTTACAAGAATCTGCTGCTGGTGTTTCTAAAACTAATGGATTATTAGATTTATAAAATATTAAATCATTCAATTATAAGATTGCTTTTTACTTCTGTATAAAGCAATCTTATTTTTTATATATTAGCCGCATGAAAACAAAATGGTACGCTTGTGCACTTTTAGTTGTGTTTATTTTTTTGGGTGCAATCCAAGAAAACACTACTGTACCTAATCAAGAAATTGTTCTTGAATTTGTTGATTTAAAACTTGCAAAAAAAGATATTGAAAACACTATTTATAGTGTAAAAGAAAGACTTCTTGAAGCTGGTGCTTCTAATATTAAAGTCCAAGAGACTAAAAATGGAGCTTTAAAAATTTCTTATTACAGTATTGTAAATGTTGCTAATATAAAAGAAGCACTTTCTAAAGATAATTTATTTGGCTTTAACAGCCTCCCTATAGAAAAAAACGAAAAAGATTTCCCTTTTTCAAATAAACTATCAACCTACAATATTGATGTATATGAGCTAAACCTCGATACTAATTTATCAAATTTTGATGGTAATTCTATTTTAGAAATTAAGTATGATTCTCAGAGGTATGCTAATCCTCAAAATTATGCATCTATTGAAGATGCTTTAAAAAGTGAAGCTAATAACATTTTCGAAGTAGCATATAAGGCTAATAAAAGCCTTTTAATCATAAAAGATAATACACTTCATCTTAAACCAGAGGTTAGAGCTGGCCCCACTTCTTATTATATTTAAAAATATGTTTTTAGGCTGATTCAATTTATCCGCTTTTAACAATTGAGCTTTGTACTCAATCTTCAAAAAAATACAAATTAATAAAACAAAAAATGTCAAAAATAGATGAGATAACTTATGTTTTCTCGTTATTTCTTTGACTCATAAAATATTTAAAATGCAAAATAAAGGACTTATTAAAGTATTCGCAATCTTATTTGGATTAGTGAGTTTATATCAATTATCATTTACACTTTTAGCTGATAAAGTTGAAGATGAAGCTGTAGTTTATGCTGAAAGTAAAGCTACTGATAACAATGCAAGACAAAAAGCTTCTTTCGAAAGAAAGTATTTAGATAGTGTTGCAAATAAAGACATTATAGATTTGGGTATTGCTCAATACTCATACAATGATGTAAAAGACAAAGAAATGAATCTTGGTCTAGATTTAAAAGGAGGTATTAATGCTATTCTTCAAGTTTCTGTAAAAGAAGTTTTAAAAAGCTTAGCAAATGACTCTAACAATGAAGCTTTTAATAATGCTTTAAATGCTGCAGATGAAGCACAAAAGAACAGTAATGCTAACTACTTAGATTTATTTTTTGAGGAGTTTGAAAAAATTGCAGGTACTACAAAATTAAGTGATCCTTCTATTTTTGGAACAAAAGCGTTAAGTGAAAAAATTTCTTTTGACGAAGAAAATGCAACCGTTAAAGAAACTTTACAAGAAGAAATTAACAGTTCTATTGTTACAACTCTAGAAGTATTAAGAAGTAGAATTGATAAATTTGGGGTTGCTTCTCCTAAAATTCAAAGAATTGGAAATTCAGGTAGAATTCAAATTGAATTGCCTGGTGCTAAAGATATAGATCGTGTTTCTAAATTAATTACTAGTAAAGCAGAATTACAATTTTGGGAAGTACATACCAATGCAGAAGTACAAAACTTTTTCTTTGCTGCTAATGCAAAAGTTGCAGAATTGTTAAAAGATGATTCAGTTTTAGAACAAGCAAAAGACACTGCTAAAAAAGATGATATTGATGCTTTATTGGGTGAAGAAGCAGATTCAACTAAAGTTCAAAAGAATTTATTTACATACTTATTTCCTAATGTTGCACAATCTCAACAACAGCTAAGTTCTTTAGTTGCGCAAGCAAGAGTTTTAGATACTGCAACTGTAAATGATTTATTATCTAAAAAAGAAGTAAGAGCTTTACTTTCTAATGAATTAAAATACGTGAAGTTCTTATGGGACTATAAATCAAATAAAAGTGCTGATGGAACTAGTGAATTAATAGGCTTATATGCTATAAAAGGTAACAGAAAAGACCAGGCAACAATTGAAGGTGATGTAATTTTAGATGCTGGTCAAGTATTTGATCAATTGAATAAGCCAGAAGTTTCTATGACAATGAATAGCTCTGGAACAAAACAATGGGCAAAAATGACAGCAGATAATGTTGGTAATTTTGTTGCTGTTGTTTTAGATGATTATGTATACACTGCACCTTCTGTTAACCAAGCCATTACTGGTGGTAGAACTTCTATTTCTGGAGGCACAATGACTGTTGCTGAAGCAGAAGATATTGCAACCGTATTAAAAGCTGGTAAATTACCAGCAGCTGCAAGAATGATTCAAGCACAAGTAGTTGGGCCATCTTTAGGTAAAGAAGCAATTGATGCGAGTTTCTTATCTTTTGGATTAGCAATTATCTTGGTTTTATTATGGATGATTTTATACTATGGTAAAGCTGGTTTGTATGCTGATATTGCCTTAATTATAAACATTTTATTCATCTTCGGAATTTTAGCTTCTTTTGGTGCTGTATTAACTTTACCTGGTATTGCTGGTATTATCTTAACGATTGGTATGTCTGTAGATGCCAACGTAATTATCTTTGAAAGAATTAAAGAAGGGCTTTTCAAAAAGAAAGGTTTAAAACAATCTGTAGAAGAAGGATTTAGTTTTAAAGGTGCATTATCTGCAATTATTGATGCAAATATTACTACTTTTTTAACAGGTATCATCTTATATGTATTTGGTACAGGACCAATTAAAGGTTTTGCTTTAACATTAATGATTGGTATTCTAACATCATTGTTTACGGCTGTATTTATCACTCGTATTTTAGTTGATAGAGCTACAAATAAAGGAACAGATTTAACATTCAATACATCTATTTCTAAAGGATGGTTCCAAAACATTAATGTAGAATTCCTAAAGAAACGTAAAATCGCTTATGTTATATCTGGTGCTATTATTATTGGTGGTTTAATATCAATTTTCTCAATAGGATTAAAACAAGGGGTAGATTTTAAAGGTGGTCGTTCTTATGTTGTTCGTTTTGACCAAGATATGAATGCAACTGAAGTTGCATCAACTTTAAAAGACGCATTTGGTACTGCTCCTGAAGTTAAAACTTATGGTGATGCCAATCAGTTAAAAATAACAACTGTTTATAAAATTGAAGAAGAAGGTCAAGAAGTTGATGATGAAGTTCAAAATACTTTATTTACAGGTTTAAAACCATACTTAGGAGACACAACTTATGAAAACTTTAAACCAGGTTTTGAAAAAGCTGGTGCTGGAGTTATGAGTTCTATAAAAGTAGAACCTACTATTGCAGATGATATTAAAACCTCAGCTCTATATGCTGTATTTGGATCATTATTAGTAGTTTTCTTATACATATTATTACGTTTTAGAAAAGTATCTTTCTCTATTGGTGCTGTAGTTGCAGTTTTCCATGACGTATTAATCGTTTTAGGTGTATTCTCAATTACATACAGCTTTATGCCTTTTGATATGGAAATAGGGCAATCTTTTATTGCAGCAATTCTAACAGTAGTTGGTTATTCTCTGAATGATACTGTGGTTATTTTTGATAGAATTAGAGAATTTGCAGGAATCCATACAAAATGGAAATACAGTGAAGTTGTAGATAAAGCATTAAGTTCTACTTTAGGAAGAACAATCAATACTTCTTTAACAACATTATTAGTAATGTTAGCTATTTTCTTATTTGGAGGAGATTCTATAAAAGGATTTATGTTTGCATTAATTGTAGGTGTAGCAGTAGGTACGTATTCATCATTATTTGTGGCAACACCAATTATGTTTGATACTACTAAAAAAGAAGATAAAGAGTAAATAGTATTCTTTTTCACAAATAAGTTAAAACCGTTTTTAAACTTTGAATATCAGTTTAAAAACGGTTTTTTCATTCAACATATAGCCATATATTTGCAAACTTATGAGTATTATAAAACTTAACGACTTATATTTTAAACCTTTCATTAATAAAGATGAAATAAAAGCTATTGTAAAACATTTAGCAGCTCAGGTTAAAGAAGAGTTACCAAAAGGTGAAATCCCAATTTTTGTTGGTATTTTAAACGGGTGTTTCTTATTTGCTGCAGATTTTATTCGTAAGTTTAATGGTGACTGTGAAGTATCTTTTGTAAAGTTAGCTTCTTATCAGGGAACATCAACTACTGAAAATGTTAAACAATTAGTAGGTATCAATGAAGATTTAACAGGAAGAACTGTTATCATTTTAGAAGATATTATAGATACTGGAAATACACTTCAAGAAATTTATAATATTTTTAAAGACAAAAACTTAAAAAAACTAAAAGTAGCTTCTTTATTTTTTAAACCAGATGTGTTTAGAAAAGAACTACCAATAGATTATATAGGAAAAAGCATTGAAGACAAATTTATTGTTGGATATGGACTAGACTACAATGGATTAGGAAGAAATTATCCATCAATTTATCAATTAACAACAACACCAAAAATGAAGAACATCGTATTATTTGGCCCTCCAGGAGCAGGAAAAGGAACACAAGCAGAATTTTTAAAAGAGATGTACAATCTTGTACATATTTCTACTGGAGATGTATTTCGTTTCAATATTAAAAATTCAACAGAATTAGGTTTATTGGCGAAAAAATATATGGATGAAGGAGATTTAGTTCCTGATGAAGTAACTATTAATATGCTAAAAGCAGAAGTAGAAAAAAACCCAGAAGCTAACGGATTTATTTTTGATGGTTTTCCAAGAACACAATCTCAAGCTGATGCTTTGGATGCTTTTTTAGGCGATAAAGGAGAACAAATCAATGGAATGGTTGCACTTGAAGTTCATGAAGATGTTTTAGTTGAAAGATTGCTAGAAAGAGGAAAAACAAGTGGTAGAACTGATGATACTGATGAAGGAAAAATCAGAAATCGTTTTAACGAATACAATACAAAAACTGCGATTTTAAAAGATTACTTTGAAGCGCAAGGAAAATACTATGGAATTAATGGTGTTGGTTCTATTGAAGACATTACCAAGAGAATTTCTGAAGTATTTGATACTTTATAAATAGTTTATCTGTGTATTTGTTTATTCGTAAAGATGCGTATAAACAACTAAACGCATAAACAAAAAAATGACAGAAGATTTGAAATTAAAAGGAGAACAGCCAGTGGCTGTTAGGTATTTTAAATCTAACATTAAATAAACTAAAATGACAGAAGGTAACTTCGTTGATTACATAAAAATATACGCTTCCTCTGGAAAAGGTGGACAAGGTTCTGTGCATTTACACAGAGAGAAATTCATCACCAAAGGTGGTCCAGATGGTGGAGATGGAGGACGTGGAGGACACATTATTTTACGTGGTGATAAAAATATGTGGACGTTGTTTCACCTAAAATTCAAACGTCATTTTAGAGCAGAAGGAGGTGGAGCTGGAAGTAAAAGTAGAAGTACTGGTCATGATGCTGAAGACATTTATATTGATGTTCCTTTAGGGACTATTGTAAGAGATGCAGATACTGATGAAATTATTGTTGAAATTACCGAAAACCAAAAAGAAGTAATTTTATTAGAGGGTGGAAAAGGTGGACTTGGAAACTGGAATTTTAAATCATCAACCAATCAAACTCCAAGATATGCTCAACCAGGCATAGATGGTGTTGATGGTTGGTTTCGATTAGAGTTAAAATTATTAGCAGATGTTGGATTAGTTGGTTTTCCTAATGCTGGTAAATCTACACTTTTATCAGTTTTAACTGCTGCAAAACCTAAAATTGCAGATTACGCTTTTACTACATTAAAACCCAATCTTGGAATTGTAGAACACAGAAATCATTCAACTTTTGTAATTGCTGATATTCCTGGAATTATAGAAGGTGCTGCAGAAGGAAAAGGGTTAGGTCATCGTTTTTTACGTCATATAGAACGTAATTCTGCTTTACTTTTCTTAATTCCTGCAGATTCTGATGACATCAACAAAGAATATGAAATCTTATTGAATGAACTCAAAAAACACAATCCAGAGTTATTAGACAAAGACAGATTGTTAGCCATTTCTAAAACGGATATGCTAGATGAAGAATTAAAAACAGAAATAAAAGCTGAATTACCAAAAGGTGTTGAAGCTTTGTTTATCTCTTCTGTTGCTGAGATTGGTTTGCAAGAGCTAAAGGATAGGCTTTGGAAAATGTTGAATTAATTTTTACAAAAATCTAATTTCAATTATCTATGTCATTTCGACCTTGTGGAGAAATCTCAAAAGAAATAGAGATTTATCGTCTCCATTACATTTCGCTCAAAATGACAAAAACTACTCTTTCAACAAAATTCTTATTGGCAATTGATACTTTGTAGTAACAGGAATTCCTCTTTTAATTGCGGGATAAACTGTTGGTAAATTATCTACAGAAGCCTGAATTAAACTATCCAATTCTGCAAGTTCTCTTTTAATCTTTTCTGAAGATTGTAATTTTTTAAAAACGATCTCTCCTTTTGAATTGATTATCAAATTAACTAACACAGTTTCATCAATAGAATCTTTAATTGCTAAAGCATGTTTTTGCAACTCCTCGCCTATTTTTTGATGAATTGTATTTCTAAAACAATTTTGCTTTTTTGTTTTATCAATTAAGGAATCACAAACCTTAAAGGAAGGAAAAGTATCAACAGAGGTGAAATCTACAATAGTATCTATAGCTTGTATGTTTTTGTTTTTTGTGAATGAGAATTTATCACAAGAAGTGAGGAAAATTATCAATAGTAAAAAAGAAAAAACACGCATAAATAGATTTCTAATAATGCGTGAATTTACTAAATTTTATGCTTATTAAAATACAATAAACGTAACAAACTTATGTTTACATCGTCAAACAAGTAAATTACTTTATGGATATTTTTTTATTGATACTTGGGTTCTTACTCACACTTTTAGGAATAATTGGTTCTTTTTTACCAATATTACCAGGACCAATCACAGGTTGGTTTGGTTTACTACTATTACATGCCACCAAAATAATTCCTATGGATTGGACATTTTTAGGGATTACTTTAGCAATTGCAATAGTAATATGGATATTAGATTACATCATTCCAGCTATAGGAACAAAACGATTTGGAGGTAGTAAATATGGAGTTTATGGAACTACAATAGGTTTACTAATTGGTTTACTATCACCTATTCCTTTTGGTATATTAATAGGTGCGTTTTTTGGGGCACTTGTTGGCGAATTATTGTATGACAGTAAAGATACCAATAGAGCTATAAAAGCTTCTTTTGGTGCTTTTATTGGCTTTCTAGCTTCAGCTACTATTAAATTCTCTATAGCTACTGTTTATGTAGTTTTATTCCTAATACAATTTTGGAAATATAAAGGGGATTTCTTTTAAAATTATTCTTTTTCAGCCATTTTCTTCACATAATCAGTAATGATTACAATTTGAGTAGGCCCAACTTTACCCTCAATATATTTAGCATTTTCGTGATCTAAAGAAATTCTACGAACTGCAGTTCCTTGTTTGGCAACCATACTAGAACCTTTTACTTTTAAATCTTTAATTAAAACCACAGAATCTCCTGCTTGTAAAATAGCACCATTTGCATCTCTATGAATTATCTTTTCACTTTCATCTAAATGATCTCCAGTTTCTTTGGCAAAGCGTAAATCATCATCTTCTAAATACATCATATCTAACAAATCTTGTGGCCAACCTTCTTTTCTTAAACGAGACAACATTCTCCAAGCCACAACTTTTACTGCTCTGTGCTCAGACCACATAGCATCGTTTAAACAACGCCAATGATTTGCATCTGTTGTTTCTGGGTCTTCAATTTGAGATACACAAGTTTCACAAGCCAATAAACTACCATCAATTCCACCTCCACCAGTTAATTTTGGTTTTACTTCATAAACAGATAAATTATTTGTTGAAGCACATAATTCACACTGATTCCCACTTCTATTTTCTAAATCTTGTTGTAAACTCATTATTGTTTTTTTGTTGATTTTGGCAAAAGTACCATTTTATTTGAAGCTATTTCCTGCTTTCACTACTCGCTTTTTTTCATTCTTCAAAAAGAGCTCAAACAGGTCGTTCAATCAGGGCTAAACTTGTTTGCTAACTTTTAGCTTTTTTTAGCTTTTTTTAGATTTCAAATTATCCAACCAAACAAAGTATGAGACTTCTTCATAAAGTCGAAATGACAATCTAATCTTTAAAACTCTGTAACTTTACTTCTTTGCAACTTTGCAACTTTGAAACTAACCTAACTCCAAAGAAGTAAACTGAAATGTATTCCCATCAAAAAGACCTTTATCTGATAATTTTAAAGAAGGAATCACCAACAACGCCATAAAAGATAAACTCATATAAGGAGCTCTTAATTGACTCCCCATTTCTTTTGCCATATTATCCAATTCTGCATAGGCTTTTCCTATTTCTTGTGCTGGTTTATCAGACATAATTCCGGCTACAGGTAGAGAAACTATTTTTTCTTCGGAAGAAGTAACAGCACAAACTCCACCTCTATTTTCAATAATTAAGTTGACAGCTTTACAAATCATTTCATCTGATACTCCAATTGCTATAATATTATGAGAATCGTGTCCAACAGAACTAGCAATAGCACCTTTATTTAGTCCGAAGTTTTTAATAAATGCAATTGCAGGGTTATCATTTTTATAACGATTAACAACTGTCATTTTTAAGACATCTGTTTCAATATTAGAGACTAAATTACCGTTCTCAATTAGTGACTCTGCTTCAATTTGATTGGTAACCAATTCTCCATCTAAAGCTTCTATTACTCTTATTTTTTTAGATGAAGATTCAAATCGAAAATCTTCTATTTTCTTTTGATCAGTATTAAAATTATTCAGCACTTCAAAATCGACATATTTCACAAAAGATTCTCCATTTCTAGCAACTAATTCTCCATTGATATAAGTTTCTAAAACATTGAATTTCTCTAAAGAATCAACTACAACAAAATCAGCAAAATCATCCTTTTGCAACAAACCAACCTCTAAATTATAGTGTTTCACAGGATTTACGCAAGCAACTTGCAAGACTTTAAAAACATCAATACCTTTTGCGACAGCTCTTTCACATAATTGATTGATGTGTCCCAACAACAAATCATCTGGATGTTTATCATCAGAACAAAACATCATATTTTCATAATTTTCGGGCAACAAATCTATCAGAGCTTCAAAGTTTTTTGCAGCAGAACCTTCTCTAATAATCACTTTCATTCCCTTTTCTAATTTTTCTTTGGCTTCTTCAAAAGAAAAACATTCATGATCTGTAGAAATTCCTGCAGCAATATATTTCGTAACATCATCTCCTCGTAAACCTGGTGCATGGCCATCTATAGGCTTGTTATTATTTTTTGCGTGTTCTATTTTTGCTAAAACTTCAGCATCATCAAATAAAACACCTGGATAATTCATCATTTCTGCCAAATATTTGATATCAGGGTTTTTCATCATCAACTTAATATCATTAGCATTAATGATTGCTCCTGCACTTTCATAAGAAGTTGCTGGCACACAACTTGGTGCACCAAAATTGAATTTTAACGGAACTTTCTTTCCATTTTCAATCATAAAATCAACTCCTTTTACACCTAAAACATTGGCAATTTCATGAGGGTCAGAAACAGTGGCTACAGTTCCATGAACAACAGCAATTTTGGCAAATTCTGATGGCACTAACATAGAACTTTCTATATGAATATGCGCATCTATAAAACCGGGTAAAATGTAATTTTCATTACCATGATTTGCTTCACGAATTGAAACAATTCTATCTTTTTCAATCTCAACTTCACCTTTAAAAATTCGTTTATTAAGAATATCTACAATGTTTCCTTGTACAATCATTTTTTGATGCTTTTACACAAAACTACAAATAATAAAAAGGGAATTAGAATTAGCTTTAAAAAATAGCCACGAATTCACGAATTTTCCAAATCATTCTTTTAAAAAGGAAAATTCTTGGATTATTAATTCGTGAATTCGTGGCAAAAAATAATATTTGTTTGTAGGTTTAATACAATAACTTATTTTTGAATATGGATGAAAAACTAATATTTCAAAAGTTTGAAAACTGGACTCAAAATCAATCTTTATCGTTAAAACATTTATTTCCAACTATCCATAAAAATGAGTGTTTTCCTATTGATTTAAGTATAAATAATACAACTTTTAAAACAGCAACTGAATTCAACAATCCTATTTTTTTTGAAAAGAAATTAAAAGAAATTCAAGCAAACAATCCTACAAAAATTATAGCTGGTGGTTATTTGGAAAAACGTGCTTTATATACATCTGACATTTACAATTCCGATAATTCATCAGAAAAAAGAAACATCCATTTAGGTGTTGATTATTGGTTAGCAGAAAACACTCCTGTTCATGCAATTTTAGAAGGAGAAATTGTTTGTGCAATTCATCAAAAAGATTATAAAGGTTATGGAGGTTTTATCATTTTAAAACATCAATTTGAAGATATTGAGTTTTACACTTTGTATGGTCATTTATCAAAAGAAAGTGTTTTAAAATATAAAAAAGGACAACAAATAAAAGCTGGTGATAAAATAGGTGTTTTAGGAGATTATGCAGAAAATGGTGAATGGGTTCCTCATTTGCATTTTCAAGTAATGCTATCTTTATTAGACTATAAAAATGATTTTCCTGGTGTTGCTTTAGAAAGTGAAATTGATTTTTGGAAGCTTGTTTGTCCTAATCCAAATTTGTTATTTAAGTCTGATGTTTAGTACTAAAAAACGGACACAGATTTCAGTGATTTTGACAGATGAAATCGACTAAAATTCGGAAATCTATTTATCACTGAAAATCTGTATAATCTGTGTCAAAAGAAAATCTTACCTTTATAATTCAAACTTTTTTTAATCAACTACAATTATGTATAGAAAAATATTTCTTCTAGTTTTATTAAGTATTTCTATCAATATAAATTCGCAAGAAACAAAAGAAAAACCGAAAAAATGGGATGTAAATAATCCTCACGAAGATTGGAGATATAACACTTTTCAACTCAATACCATTGAAGGAACTTGGATGAATTTAGATGTTTCTCCTGATGGAAAAACGATTGTTTTCGATTTATTAGGTGATATTTATAAAATGCCCATTTCTGGAGGAACAACTACTGTTTTACGTTCAGGTTTAGCTTATGAAGTACAACCCAAATTCAGTCCAAATGGAAAATACATTTCATTTACCAGTGATGCTGAAGGTGGAAATAATATTTGGGTAATGACAGCTGATGGAAAAAATGCAAAATCCATCACCAAAGAAAAATATAGATTGTTAAATAATGCAGTTTGGACTCCAAATGGAAAATCATTAGTTGCTAGAAAACATTACACTTCAAAACGATCTGTTGGTGCAGGAGAAATGTGGCAATATCCACTTTCTGGAGCTGCTGGTTTACAATTAACCAAAAGAAAAAACAATCAGCAAGACGTAAATGACCCATCCATTTCACCTGATGGAAAGTATTTATATTATGCTGAAGATATGTATCCAGGAGGATATTTTCAATACAATAAAGATCCTAATAAACAGATTTACGTCATAAAACGTTATAATTTTGAAACTGGAGAAATAGAACAAATTACAGGAGGTCCAGGAGGAGCTGCAAGACCTGTAGTTTCTAAAGATGGAAAATTATTAGCCTTTGTAAAACGTATTAGAACAAAATCAGTTTTATACATTCACGAATTAGAAACAGGAAAAGAGTACCCTTTATATGAAAATTTAAGTAAAGATCAAAGTGAAGCTTGGGCTGTATTTGGAGTATATCCGCATTTTGCTTGGATGCCTGATAGTAAAGACATAATTATTTGGGCACAAGGAAAAATCAACAGAATTAATGTTGATACAAAGCAAATTCAGAATATTCCTTTTCAAGTAAATCAAGAAATAAAATTAGCAAAAACGCATCGTGTAAAACGTAAAGTATTTGAACAGGAGTTCACTTCTAAAATGATTAAAAATGTACAAACTTCTCCTAATGATTCTACAATTGTTTTTACAGCTTTAGGTCATATTTATAAAAAAGAAATGCCAAATGGAGTTCCTACAAGAATTACAACTTTAACTGATTTTGAGATGGAACCAAGTTTCTCCTCAGATGGAAAATCGGTTTTATTTGTCACTTGGAATGATGAAGAATTTGGAGCTATTTATAAAATAAATCTAGATGGTACAGGTTTAACTAAAATTACCAAAGAAAAAGGTATTTACAGAAGTCCTGCTTTTAATAGTGACGATACAAAAATTGTATACAGAAAAGAATCTGGAAATGGAGATCAAGGTTTTGATTACACCAAAAAGACTGGGATTTATTTAGCAAATGCAGATGGAACAGCAGCAAAAAGAGTTTCTAAAAGTGGAGAGTTCCCAACTTTTACTGCTGATGATAAACGAATTTTCTTTCAAACTGGAGGTTCATTTTTTGGTGGTTTGACCAAGAAATTAAAAAGTGTTGATTTGAATGGAAAAGAAGAAAGAAGTCATTTTTCATCAAAATTAGCGAATCGATTAGTACCTAGTAGAGACAATAAATTTATTGCTTTTATTCATTTACATAAATTGTATGTAGCTCCTTTTGTAATGAATGGAAGTGAAATAAATTTAGACCAAAACACAAAATCTTTTAAAGTAGAAAGTTTGTCTAAGAATGCAGGAATCAATTTGCATTGGGCAAATGATAATTCTAAAGTTTTTTGGACTTTGGGTGATGAATATTTTTCAAAATCAATTGTAAATAATACTACAGATCCTTTTGCAAAAACTAATTTGGTTGCTAATGAAGTTGAAGGAATTAAAATAAATCTTAAAACAAAATCTGATGTTCCTGAAGGCAGAATTGCATTTAAAAATGCAAGGATTATTACAATGAAAGGCAATCAAATTATTGAAGATGGAACTATTATCATCAACAAAAACAAAATTGAAAAAATTGGTAAAACCAATGATATAGACATTCCTGCTGATGCGAAAGTTTACAAAATATTAGGCAAAACCATTATGCCTGGAATTGTAGACGTTCACGCGCATGTAGGTGCATTTAGAAACGGATTAAGCACACAAAAACACTGGCAATTTTATGC
Source organism: Polaribacter sp. (assembly GCA_965656305.1). GTDB lineage: Bacteria > Bacteroidota > Bacteroidia > Flavobacteriales > Flavobacteriaceae > Polaribacter. Next base: position 104,096 of record CBFHKA010000021.1, read on the forward strand.
CAATTTAGCTTTTGGAGTGACAACTTCTCACGATCCTTCTGTGCATACAGCAGCTGCTTTTACTTTAGAAGAATTGCAAAGAAGTGGCCATTTAGTTGGCCCAAGAATGTTCTCTACAGGTTTTATTTTATATGGAGCCGAAGGCGATTTTAAAGCAGTTGTAAACAATTTAGATGATGCCAGATTTGCGATTGCAAGAACCAAAGCATTTGGTGCAAAATCGATTAAAAGTTACAATCAGCCAAGAAGAGAACAACGTCAGCAAATTATGCAAGCTGCCAGAGAATTGGGCGTAAATGTAGTGCCAGAAGGCGGTTCTAATTTCTATGCAAATATGTCTATGATTTTTGATGGGCATACAGGAATTGAGCATAACATCCCAGTAAATCCTGTGTATAAAGATGTGTTATCACTTTGGAAAAACAGTAAAACTGGTTACACTCCTACATTAATTGTAAATTATGGAGGAATAAATGGTGAGTTTGAATGGTATCAAAAAACGAATGTTTGGGAGAATAAAACATTATTAAAATATACGCCCAGATATGTGGTTGATACACGTTCTAGACATAGAATTAAGATTCCTGAAGAAGAATACAAAAATGGACATATCTTAACTTCTGAAACTGTTACTGCACTAGCCAATGAAGGTGTAAAAGTGAATTTAGGAGCTCATGGACAATTACAAGGTTTGGGTGCTCATTGGGAATTATGGATGTTGCAACAAGGTGGATTATCGAATCACGAAGCGTTAAAAGCAGCTACTATAAATGGAGCAGATTATATTGGAATGGCTGATGAAATTGGTTCTTTAGAAAAAGGGAAATTAGCGGATTTAATCATTTTAGAAAACAACCCTTTAGAGGATATTAAAAACTCGAATTCTGTAATTTATACGATGATTAATGGGCGTTTGTATGATGTGGATACGATGAATGAAATTGGTAATTACGATAAGAAAAGAAGTAAATTCTATTTTGAAATGGAGGGTTACAATCAAGGAGTTCCTGTAAATCTAAAAACAAATAGTTTTATGACTCCTAGTTGTAGTTGTCATTAGTATATTTTGAATGCTCTGTCATTCCCATGAAAATAGGAATCCAATGATTATGAATAATTGTCATTTCTTTTTTCAAAGAAATGACAATTATTTTGGACAAATTACATCATCCAAAGCAATATCAAATTCATTAATATCCTCAATTTTAGAAATGGGTTTAAAAAAGTTCAGTCCTATTTTTAAAACATCTTTTCTGCAATTGGCTAAAAAACGGTCGTAAAAACCTTTTCCATAACCAATTCTATAATTTTGTTCGTCAGAAATTAAAAGTGGAACAAAAACTAAATCGAGTTTTTTCTCTGAAACCTGTTCTGAATTTTTGGGTTCTGGAATTCCGTATTTATTAAGTTCTATTGTTGAGTCTTTTTCTAAATAAAAATGACTTAAGGTATTGCTTGAAAAATTACTTTTAGAAACCACTATTTTTTTATTATTCTTTCTAAAATAATCAATAATAGGATTTGTATCAATCTCTTTAAACTTTTTTAAGGTCAGGAAAATATGAATGGTATTTATGTTAGAAATATCCAAATCATAGATTTGATTGTAGATATTTTCTTGCATTTTCTGAATATCAACTAAACATAAATCTTGCCTTTTTTGTTTGTATATTTTTCGAAGTTCGGCTTTTGTCATTAACAACAAAGATATTAAGAATATCTATCTACTTGAAAAGGATTTAAATCTAATGATGTTTTTTTATCAGAAACTAATTCTGAAATCAATTTACCTGTTGCTGGCCCTAAACTCCAACCCATCATTGCATGACCAGTAGCTATTGTTAAATTTGAACAATTTTTAGATTTGCCAATATATGGCAATCCATCAGGAGAACAAGGTCTTAAACCACATTTAGCTTCTTCTTTTTCCTGTTGATTAATATTTACTTTTGGAAAGTAACTTTCACTAGCTTTTGCAATAGCATTTACTCTTTTTGCGCTGATTTTATGATTGATCCCACTAATTTCCATAGTACCAGCAAAACGTGTAAATCCTTGCATAGGTGTTACTGCTACTTTTACTTCTGTCAAAATAGCTGGGATAGTAATATTCGTTTTTCTAGTTGTATTAATACTATATCCTTTTCCTGCTTGAATTGGTATATTGATGTTTAGTTTTTTTGCAAATTCTTGAGACCAAGACCCTGTTGCTAAAACAAATTCATCAGCATAAAAAACTTTATTCTTTGTAGATATTGACTTTATTTTACTTGAAGAAACAATAATATCTAACACCTCTTCATTAGATAAAATAGTAGTTCCATTTTGCAGTAAATATCCCTTTAATTCTATCATAAAATCATTAGGAGTCATATGTGCATCTGAATGATAATAAACTGCACCTTTTATATTTAAATCTACTTTTGGTTCTATTTTTTTAACTTCATTTAGGTTTAAGTTTTCAACTTTTAAACCTTCTTTTATTCCTCTTTGTCCAACAATCCATTCTTCCTCTCCAGCTTTTTCGGTTTGATAATACATTAGCAAACCTTTATGGTCATAAGAAAAATTTAAATCTTGAGTAGCTTTTAAATCTTCATACAACTCCCTACTAAATAAGTTAATGTCTTTAATTGCGGGTATTGCTTTTTCAACTTTAGCTTTTGTAGCAGATTTTTTAAAAGCTAAACTCCATTTTAAAAAATCGATATCCAATCTTGGTTTTACATAAAAAGGACTTGATGAATTAAACATCCATTTGATTCCTTTAGAAATCATTCCTGGAGCTGCTAAAGGGATAAAATGACTGGGGGTTATATAACCTGCATTTACATAAGAAGCTCCAGTAGAAAAATCAGATTTATCCACTATTGTGACTTTATGTCCTTCTTTTTGAAGGTAATAAGCAGAACATAATCCAATGATTCCACCTCCAATTATTATAACTTCTTTACTCATAATTTATATCACACTAAATCCATATGCATAGGGATCATCTTCTGTGTCTATTGTAATTGTATTTTGTCCAAATATTTTTGCCCAACCTTTAATACTTGGTATAATTGCTCTTTGATTTCCTATAATAGTTTCTGCTTCTACTTTACCAACAAATGTGCTTCCTATATAACTTTCATGGATAAATTCTTGTCCTATTTTTAGTTTTCCTTTGGCATGTAATTGTGCTAACCTTGCTGATGTTCCTGTTCCACAAGGACTTCTATCTATGGCTTTATCTCCATAAAAAACTGCATTTCTTCCATTAGAATTTGGGTTCATTACATCACCAGTCCATAATAAATGAGTTACATTTTTAATAGTTTCATTTTCAGGATGTACAAATTGATTGGGATATTTTACATTAATTCTATCTCTTATAATTTGCGATAATTGAATAATTTTTGCTGCTGTAAAATCTTGAATTCCACTAAAGTTATTTTGTGGATCTACAATTGCGTAATAATTACCACCATAAGCAACATCGAAAAAGAGTTCTCCTAATTCAGGACAATCAACAGTTAAGTTTTCTGCAGCTAAATAACTTTTCACATTGGTTAGTTTTACCCATTCAACTTTAGTATTCTTTAAGGAATATTCGATTTCAACCAAACCAGCTGGTGCTTCCATTTTTATCTTTCCTGGAGTTTTAGGTTTCACCAATCCTTCTTCAATAGCAATAGTAATAGTACCAATGGTACCATGACCACACATTGGTAAACAACCCGAAGTTTCTATAAATAAAATGGCAAAATCGTTTTCTAGATTGTGAGGTGGATATAAAATGGAACCACTCATCATATCATGACCTCTAGGTTCAAACATTAATCCTTTTCGAATCCAATCGAATTCTTTTAAGAAATGTAAACGTTTTTCGTTCATTGTGTTTCCAATTAATTCTGGCCCCCCACTTTTAATGACTCTCACAGGATTTCCACAGGTATGTGCATCAACACAAACAAAAGTATGTTTACTCATTTTTTATCTTATTGATATAATTATTAACTCTTTTTTCTAAGATTGGCAGAGTTACGGTTCCTTGCTCTAAAATTGTTTCGTGAAACATTCTGATATCAAATTTATCTTTCAATTCAGTTTCAGCTTTTTTACGCAATTCTCTAATTTTTATTTCACCAATTTTATAGGATATAGCTTGACCTGGCCAAGAAATATATCGATCGGTTTCTGTTGTAACTTCATGGATGGACAAAGCTGTATTTTTAGCCATATAATCTAACACCTGTTGTCTTGTCCAGTCTTTTGTGTGCACACCTGTATCTACAACCAATCTACAAGCCCTCCACATTTCGTAGGTTAACTGACCAAATTTCTCATAAGGTGTGGTGTAAATATCCATTTCATCTACTAAATATTCTGAATACAACCCCCAACCTTCTCCATAAGCAGATAAATACAATCCTCTTCTAAAAGCAGGAATCGTTGTTGGCAATTCATTGTTTAAAGAAATCTGTAAATGATGACCAGGAACTGCTTCATGTGCTGTTAAAGCAGGAATTGTATACAACGTTCTACTTGGTAAATTGTAGGTATTCACCCAATAAAAACCAGCATTTGTTTCGCTATCAGAACCAGAATATCTTCCTCCTGTATAATTTGGAGCTAAAGCTTCTGGAACAGGAACAACACCATAGGGTTTTCTGGGTAGTGTTTTAAAAAATTTAGGTAATTGTGCATCTATCCTTTTAGAAATATCTCTAGCAAACATGAGTAATTCTTTACCAGTTTTAGGATAAAATTGATCGTCTGTTCTCAAAAATTCTAAAAAGTCTGCAAAACTTCCTTTAAACTCTAACTTGTCTATAATTGTTTGCATTTCTGCTTTGATTCTAGCTACTTCTTTTAACCCAATTTGATGAATATCATCAGCAGTATATTTGGTACTTGTAGTATAGTAATTTACCCTATTTTGATAAAATGCTGCCCCATTTGGTACTGAAGAAATTCCTAACCCTTTTCTTGTATTTGGGAAATATTCGTCTTCAAAAAAGTTTTTTATTTTTTGATATTGATCTACCACATTTTCTTTGATACTTTTTTTAGCAATACCAATAATAGAATCTTTTACTCTTGACGAAAACGATTTTGGAAGCGTTTTAAATGGCTTATAAAAATCACTTTCAGTTACATCAGAAACAATATGTTTTCTGTAAGTGTTTTTATAATTATGAAAAATTACTCGAGGTTGTGCAATACCTTCTTTAATGGTTTCTCTTAAAATATCTAAGTTGTAATCTACCTTTAGAGGTAATTTAGCTAATTTTTCTAGATAAGAAATAACATCTTTTTTATTATTAAAAATTTGATTAGCGATGTTATTTAAACTCAAATGAAAAGCCGTTTCATTTGTAATCGTATTTAGATACATTCTATATGTATTTGTATCTATTTTATCTTGTAAGACAAACAATAATAATTCTCTTGAGATTTCTTCGGTTTCAGATAAACCTTCTAATGAAACTTTTTCTAATTCCTTTTTAAGTGCTGCAGAAAAATTTGCTTCTGCTTGATAATATGTAGTGGTATTTTCTAAAGATTGATATCTATCAAAATCGTATTTACGTTCTGTTTCGTATTTTACTATAAGGGCATTTAACTTATCAGAATTTGATTCTTTTTTACAAGATAGCATTATTAAAAAAAAATAAACAACTACATATTTAACAGCTTTCATAAATTTTAATTTTTCCTAAATTTTTTGGTTAGAAAGTATTCCATTTACAATTCTTGTAATTTTTAAAGGATTCTCATTCTGCAATTCTTGTGGTAATAAATTATCTGGCCAATCTTGAAAACTAAAAGGACGTACAAATCTCTTAATAGAATCCACACCAACTGCAGTAAATCTGCTATCTGTAGATGCTGGATATGGCCCTCCATGTAGCATAGAAGGACAAACCTCTACCCCTGTTGGCACTCCGTTAAAAATAATTCTACCAACTTTATTTTGAAGCTCACTAACAAGGGTTTTATAATCTACTAATTCGTTATCATCAGAAATTACAGTTCCTGTTAATTGCCCTTCTAAATTACTAATTACTAACTCTAATTCTGTTTTATCTTCGCACTGAACCACCAATGAAAATGGTCCAAAAACTTCTTGATGCAAAGTAGGGTTATTTAAAAATTCTTGTCCACTTGCAGTAATTACAGCCTGAGCAGCAAAATTAGATTTTACAGTTTCAGTAATGTTTGCAAGGACAGCAACTCCTGTTTGTTTTAAAGCAGTTTCTTTATTTGTATTATAAGCATTTGCAATATTAGGATGCAACATACAAGAAGGTGCTACTTCTTTAATTTCTGATGCTAAACTATTTGTAAAATTTGTTAAGCTTTCAGATTTTATTCCGATAATTAGACCTGGATTTGTACAAAACTGTCCAGCGCCTAAAGTAATAGACCCTGCATACGTTTTGGCAATGTTTTCTGCTCTATTTTTCAGTGATTTTGGCAATAAAACAACTGGATTTACACTTCCCATTTCTGCAAAAACAGGAATAGGTTCATTACGAGTAGCTGCTAAATTATATAAAGCTCTACCTCCTTTTAAACTTCCTGTAAAACCAACTGCTTTTATGTTTTTGTTTAAAACTAACTGTTGCCCAACTTCATTTCCGTTTGAATTTAAATTTGAGAAAACTCCATTTGGCATCCTTGTTTTTTCGGCAGCTTTAATAACTGCAGATGCTACCATTTCTCCTGTTGCTGCATGCATTGGATGAGATTTTACAATCACAGGACAACCTGCTGCTAATGCAGCTGCTGCATCTCCACCTGCTGTAGAGAATGCTAATGGAAAGTTAGAAGCTCCAAAAACAGCTACTGGCCCTAAAGCTACATTCATTTTTCTTAAATCTACTTTTGCCATAGGTTGCCTTTCTGGCTGGGCAGTATCTATAGTTGCCTCTACCCAATTACCATCTTCTAAATGATTGGCAAAAGCACGCAATTGCCCTAAAGTTCTTCCTCTTTCTCCATTTGCCCTTCCTTGTGGCAAACCACTTTCTGCACAATAAACTTCTAATAAAACATCTCCTAATGCTTCTATTTCATTTGCTATTGCATTTAAAAACATGGCTTTCTTTTTACCAGAAAATTGCGAATATTCTTTAAAAGCACTCGACGCTAAACTTGCAGCTTCATCTACTTCTTCTGGTGTTGCTTCTGTGATTTCCCAATCGTTATTTTTATCTAATAGAGGGTTGAACGTTGTAAATATTTTATTTCCTTTGGCAGATAATTGATTGCCTATGTAGTTTTTTCCTGTAGTCATCTTTACTTATTTTTTTAATGTTTTTTTTAAATTAACTCATTTGAATATTTAAAAGGATCAACTTATTAAATCCAAAACTTCAAGTCTTTTTTTAGCCAAAATATATCTTGCTTGAACATTATCAATTTGCTGTTGTGTTAATTTCTTACCAAAGGTACGCAGCCCTCCAGCAACATCATTATGATGAATTCCCATAGCAAACTTAAGATATTCCATGAGCAATGGCTGAGCATCCAAATACGATAAGGAGTTTAATGCTTGAGAAATTTTATTTGCCTTAGTCCATTCTCCATTTAAAACATACTCTTGCATAGTAACACTAGCTTTTGGAAAGATACAACCAACACCTGTAATTCCACCACATGCTCCAGCAAGTCCTGCATGCACAGTTACTGTATCTACCCCTGCCAAAATTTTTAAATCTTTATTCTCTAACATCAGCGTTTCAATAATTGAAACATCTATTGTAGATATTTTAAGAGCTGTTACTTTAGGAAGCACAGAAAGTCTCATCAAAAGGTCAGTTGAGAGCGCATGATAACCAGCTGCATCAGGATTGTTATAAGGCATAATTGTTACGCCTACATCTTTTGCAGTTGCTTCAGAAAGTGCATAGTACTCATACATTTCTTTTTCAGAAGGAACAGCCTTAGTTTTTGGTGGCATAACCATAACTGTATCAACTCCGACTGTTGCAAGTCCTTCAACGATTTTGGCTAGTTCTTCCTTAGTTTCTGCTGCAGCTCCGCTGATCAAAGGAACATTGTATTCTTTAGCAACCTCAGAAAGAGATTTAAGTAAAGCAAGTCGCTGTTTGTTACTTAGGTAGCTATTCTCTCCCAAAGTACCAGAACCAACAAGTCCGCTCATTCTGCTCCCTCCTTTTCCTTGAGCTTTTAAAATACCAGCTGCCTGTTTTTGTGTTGTATCAAAGTCAATTTCAAGTGCGCCGGATTTTGACTCTTTCAGCCAAGTAAACACTGCTGGCATTACACCTTCCCAATTTAATTTCATTTTATTAAAATTTGTTTGATATAAAATTATGAATAGTAGCGCTTTAAAAATAGGATTAAATTATTCAATTTTTATATTATATTACCCATTACTGTATACATATAATTAATTATGAATATTTTTGTATTAAATATTACAACTTGATAAGTTGAGCTAATAATAATTATTTTTAGTTTCTAAACTTAGTTCTCAATACAATTTCGATGAAAAATCGGAAGCATTCTTCTAACTGAAATATTAAAAAAATAGCCTAAATGAAAGTTTATCCATTTAAAATACCAAAACCCGAGCAAAATGTATTGATTTATCAAGAAGACATTGAGCTTGTTTTTTATGATAAACTACATCAGCATGATGAAATTCAAATTAGTTTTATTGAAAAAGGAAATGGTACTTTGTTGGTTGGAGATTCTATTTCTAGTTACACAGAAAATGACATTATCATTATTGGCAGCAATTTACCTCATGCGTTTAAAAGTGATGCAAATAGTGACATGCCGTCTAAAATGTTGAGTTTATTTTTTACGGAATCTTCTTTTGGAGCTTCTTTTTTTGAATTGGATGAATTTTCAGAAATCAAAAAAATTTTCAAAAAATCGTTACAAGGATTGCGAATTACAACAGATAAAACAGGAATTATTGACTATTTTCAGCAACTTAAAAACAGTTCGAAATTAGAGCGTTTTATTTTATTCCTTCAAATTTTAAAGTTAGTTTCTGAAAATGAAATCGAAACGATTTCTAATTTTGTATACCACAAAAGTTATAGTGATATAGAAGGAAAAAAAATGCGTGATGTGTTTGAATATACTATTGAGAACTATAACCAAACGATCAATTTAGAGGATATTGCTAATGTAGCTAATATGACCAAAAATGCTTTTTGTAAATACTTTAAAAGAAGAACCAACAAAACGTATGTAAGTTTTTTAACTGAATTGCGAATTGAAAATGCTTGTAAATTATTAAAATCTAAAGAAGAATTTTCTATTGCAGAAATTGCTTATTTAGTCGGTTTTCAGAATATTTCTAATTTTAATCGAAAATTTAAAGAACTCAAAAAAGTGACTCCTTTGAAATATCGAAATATCTAAAGGTTTTCGATACAGTTTTGATGAAAAATCAAAATTACTCGAACTTGTACAGAACTGACAAAAAAATTACGTCTGAACTATATGGTCATAATTATAATTCTTCTAATTCTTTCTGTACTTTTTTAGCTAGTCCACTTACTACTAAATTGTATGAATGATTAATGAGTTCTAGTACCATTTTATCTGAAACATCACTTGTATTTATAGTTACTGTGTTCCAGTGTTTTTTACTCATATGAAAACCAGGATTAATTCCTTCATATTCTTCACGTAGTTCTTCAGATTTTTCAGGATTACATTTTAAGTTGATACTCTCTTCTCCTCTTTCCCAACGATCTAAACCAGTCAAAGCAAACATTTTATTCATCACCTTAAAAACTAGAGTCACGTTATCAAAAGGAAAATGTTCTGTAACTCCTTTTTTCGAGATGCAAAAATCTCTTAACTGCTCAATATTCATTTTTAAAAAGTATCTTTATGAAACCAAATCTACAATTAATTTTATAATGGAGAAGGAATTTCTAAAACAGACATCACTCATCAGTTATTCTACTAATAATTATCAAAAAAGTAATTATAATTCTATTTCTGAAATTATTTTATCCAACAAAACACCTTCTACAGAATGGATAAATACCTATGGGAATAACTATACTAAAATTTTTAAAACCATTGTTGACAATAATAAATTAGATGATTTTCTAATGAAATTATTTATGGATGCAGAGCATTCGAATAAAGTAATTTTATTAGATGATTTGGTTTTTGTTTCTACTCGCGTACTAATCACAAAAAGTGAAACCCTAGAATCTGAACAAATGTTGTTTGTAGTTTCATCTAGTTATTTATGGAGTATTCAAGAAAAAGAAGGTGATTATTTTGATTGGATTCGTGAACGTTTAGAAGGCAATAAAGGTATTGTTAGAAAGAAAAAAACGGATTATTTACTGTTTTTGATTTTAGAATCTATTGTGGATAATTACCAAGAAACTTATCAAAAAAACGCAGCATTAAGTGCAGATAAATTAAATTCAACACAAATAAAACCAACTCCAGAATTCACTTCTCTGGTCGAAAAAAGAAAGCAAGAATTATTCAATTTTAAAAAGGCAACTTTGAGTTTACGAGATACAATTATCAAACTCGAAAAAATAGAAATTGATAATTTTGATGTCAAGTATTTTAGCGAATTAAAAGAACAAACCAATAATTTAATTTCGAATATCGATTTTGAATTGCAAGAGTTAGAAAGTAAAATCAATCTGATTTTTAGCATTCAAGGTCATAGATTGAATGAAGTAATGAAAACCTTGACTATTTTGTCTGTAATTTTTATTCCATTGACTTTTTTAGCAGGAATTTATGGTATGAATTTCGAGAACATTCCTGAACTGAAATACAAATATGGCTACTTTATTTTATTGGGAATTATGGTGTTCATCACAATTGTTTCTGTTTGGTATTTTAAACGTAAAAAGTGGTTTTAGGTTTTTTTGATACGAATTTCATGAATTACTCTAACTCTAGTTATTTTTCTTTATAAAAATTACTTTTGTAAAGATAATTAAGGCAACAATACAAAAAATTAATGCAGCATATTTTACGATATGTAATACAATTAAAACACCCAAACCTTTACTTGAATTACTCTCTGCTAATAAAGTAATTGTATTATTAACTCGTTTAGAAAACTCCATAAACAAATAAATTGCACCTAAAAAAATTGATATTAATAAAATTCTAAAATTTTTAAGTGCTATTTTAAACATCCAAAAAATCCTTCAAAATTACCAAACTCTCTTTTGGATTCTCTTCCATAGGAACGTGACCAGAATTTTCTAAAACAACGAGTTTAGAATTTGGCAAAACACTATCCATTCGTTTTCCATTGTCTAAAGGAATCCAACTATCTTTTGCACCCCAAATTAATAATGTTGGTGTTTGTACACTTTTTAATTTCTCTAAATTTGCTTTAGCACCCAATTTAAAATCCATTCTTGCTCTATCAATAAAAGCTTGTCTGTTACCCACTCTTAAAGCCATTTTATGATAACGTGTTATGAGATTATCTGTAATTTTAGATTCATCTGCATACACTTCATTCATGTTTTTTTTGATGAAGAATTTGGGTGTCACATATAAAAACAAAGAACTTAAAACTGGCGTTTTTGCCATTTTAAAAACAGCTGGTTGAGGCTTATTTGTAGGTAAACCACTGGCATCAACCAAAATGAGTTTTTCAACTTTTTCTGGATGTTCAGCAGCATAATTCCAAGCAATATTACCTCCTAAAGAATTTCCTGCCAAATGAAATTTAGCAATTTTTAGTTTTTCTAAAAACTGATGTAAAAAGTTGGTATAGGATTTTATGGAATAATCTGCAGTTGTATTTGGCCCAGTAATTCCGAATGCAGGCAAATCCATTCTGATTACTCTATTAGTATTTTTTAGGTCGTTTGTCCAAGCGTTCCAAGTATGCAAAGAAGAAGCAGTTCCATGTACTAAAATAATTGGAAAACCATTTCCTTCATCTCTATAATGCACTTGTATTCCATCAATTTCTAAAAATTTAGAATGTTCGTTTGCGTATTCTTTTTTTAAATCTTCAACAGAAATATCTGAATAGACAGCTCCTTTTATCAACAGTATTAAAACTACTAGAACTGAATAGAAAACATATTTTTTTATGGAGCTTTTTTGCTTCAATCTTTTATAATTTCATACAAAACAGGTTTGCTAGGTGTAGCATCGTTTTCAAAAGGTGCAATCATTAAATTTAATAAATACTCACCATCTTCTACTTCATTTGGCACGTAAATAAACTCTGTAATTGTAGCGTCCATTCTTATTTCTCCTGCTGTGTTCCAAAAAGCATTATGGGATAATAACCTTCCTTCATCTTTCTCTTTATCTACAGATGGCAAATCAACTAATAAATGTTTGATACCTTTTTCTCTTAAATAAATAGCTGCTTTTTCAGACAAATATGTAGGGTTTGTATTTGAATATCGCATACTTTTTTTGTCTTCTAAATTAGGTAAGGTACGAATTACGATAGCGTCACGTTTTTTATTTCTTAATGCAGTTTTCAACTGTTTAACACCAATTAAAAAATCGCCATTATGAAACAAAGGAGCAATTGTAACCACTTCTGCCAAAAAAATAAAATATTTTAAATTTTGATTTACAGAATGTACTTTTTCAGTGATATGCCCTACACACTCAGTATGCGTAATGTGAGAATGTGGATTAAAATGAATATTATTAAAATTCACAACAGCTCCATTTGCAACACTTATTTCATAACCATCATGAGTTTCAGCTGAAATTTTTGGGTCATCAATATACCAAGCATTTACATTTTTTTTTGAAGTATCTATTGGTATAGAAATATCTATTGGATTAGAAATATCTACTTCTATTTTTCTTGAGTTGTATTCTATTGTTACTTTCAATTTAAGTTCAGTTTAAATAAGTCAGCGGCAATTCCATCTGAAAGAAATTTACCTTTTCTAGTCGTTTTTAAAGTTCGGTTTTCAATATACAATAATTCTTGCTCAATGTATTTTTTTGATTGAATTTCTATATATTCTAGAAACTTTTCTCCAAAATCATTTTTTATTTTATCAAAGGAAACACCCCAAATGGTTCGCAAACCAGTCATAATATATTCGTTATATCTATCTGTGTTTGATAATATTTCTCGTTCTATTGGCAATTCGTTTTGTTGAATTGCTTTGATGTATTTTGAGTTATTTCTGACATTCCAGCTACGCTGTTTACCATCAAAAGAATGTGCAGAAGGTCCAATTCCTAAATAAAGTTTCCCTAACCAATAGGCTGAATTATTTTTGCTAAAAAAACCTTTTTTTCCAAAATTGGAAGTTTCATAATGTACAAAGTTAGCTCTTTCCAATTCATCAATCAAAATTAAAAATTGTTCTTGTGCTTTATCATCATCTACATTTTTTATGATTCCTTTTTCGATAAAATTTGCCAAAGCTGTTTTCGGTTCAACTGTTAAGGCATAACTTGATATATGAGGAATTCCAAAACTTAAAGCTGTTTGTATATTTTCTATCCATTGTTGATTAGTACAATCTGGAATTCCATAAATTAAATCTAAAGAAATATTTTGGAAATATTGAGTTGCTAATTCTAAACATTTTTTTGCTTCATCAGCATTATGAGCTCTGTTCATCAACTTCAAATCTTTCTCAAAAAAAGATTGTACTCCAATACTTAATCTATTTATGGGTGATTTAGAAAGTTCCAAAATTTTATCTTCGGATAAATCATCAGGATTTGCCTCTAAAGTTATTTCTGGGTTTTCTACAACTTTATAATATTGATAAACAGCGTTAATAATGCTTTCTATTTCTTGAGTTGACAGAACACTTGGAGTACCTCCTCCAAAATATATGGTTTCGATTATTGGATTATTGAGTTCATCTTTTCTGAGTTCAATCTCTTTAATCAAACAAGAAATTAAATCATCTTTCTTTTTTAATGAAGTAGAAAAATGAAAATCACAATAAAAACACGCTTGCTTGCAAAATGGTATGTGAATGTAAAGAGAAGCCCCATCTAACTTCCCCAAAAGGGAAGAACTCCAATCTTTGTGGATATTCTCACTATGCATTATTTCTTCTTTCTCAAGTTTATTGTTAGAGAGTTTTTTGAGCCCCCTTTGGGGGTTTGGGGGCTATTTTGCTTAACAAAAGAAGCCCAACCAGTATAATTTTTTCCTCCAACAACTTTTCCAGAATTGTAAAAATGACAAACAGCAGCTGCTAAACCATCTGTGGCATCTAAATTTTTAGGCAGCGTTTTTAAATTTAGTAATGATTTTAGCATCAATGCCACTTGTTCTTTACTAGCATTTCCATTTCCTGTAATTGCCATTTTAATTTTCTTTGGCAAGTATTCTGTAATTGGTATTTCTCTTGATAAACCTGCAGCCATAGCAACTCCTTGAGCTTTACCAAGCTTCAACATCGATTGCACATTTTTACCAAAAAAAGGGGCTTCAATAGCTATTTCATCTGGATGATAGGTATCTATCAGCTCAACAGTTCTCTCAAAAATGAGTTTTAATTTTAGATAATGATCATCGTATTTTTTGAGCATCAATTCATTCATCTGAATAAACTCCATCTTTTTACCCACAACTTTTATAAGTCCAAAACCCATAATTGTTGTACCAGGATCAATTCCTAAAATTATTTTTTCTATTGCCAAAAAATTAAAATAAAGATTTTAAAAGTGATTCTGCATTGTACCAAAGAAATAAAGCTAATGCCAATAACAGTACTAAAAATAAACCTTTAGCTGGTTTCTTCTTTTTTTGTTTTCCAAATTTTCTTTTGAATTCCATAAAATATTTTTGATTAATTTTTAGCCATTAGTTTTCTTGCCCTTAACATTTCTCTTTTTCCTGGAGGACCAGGCAAACGCTCTACTGTAAAACCAACAGCTTGCATAGCTCTTCTAACACTTCCTTTTGCTGAATAAGTTACTAAAATTCCATTTTCTTTTAGTGCCTTAAACATTTTTAAAAAGATTTCTTCTGTCCACAATTGAGGTTGAACACGAGCACCAAATGCATCAAAATAAATTAAATGAAAAGCATTTTCATCTTCAATATCTTCAAAAAACTGTTTTCTTTTTTCTAATGAAAATGTATTGGTGATTTGATGTTTTTCGTCCCAAGAAACATTATGAATTTCATTAAAAACTGTACTATCTTTCTCTGCATCTAATATCGATATAAAATTCATTTTATCAACCTCTTCAGATGTAACAGGATAAGCTTCTACACCTACATAATGGATTTCTTTTTCACTTTCTAAATAAGTGATAAAACAATTTAAACCTGTACCAAAACCAATTTCTAAAATAGAAATATTATCTGAATCAACTTGTTTTAATCCGCTATTAATAAATACATGGTAGGTTTCATTAATTGATCCATTTTTTGAATGATATTGTTCATTCCAATCTGGTAGATGAATTGTAGAAGAACCATCTGATGTAATTAATATTTCTCTTTTCAATATATAGGTTTTTAGACTTTTATAATACTAAATGGATAAATTTTGGTTTTGACTATCTAGACTTCTAATTATCCAGCAGTCTAAAATTCTATTTACTTTTTCATCAATACTCCATATGCTTCAAAAGCAAATTCCTTTTTTGGTTCTGAAATTTTTGCGATTTCTGCTGGAGATTTACCAGCATCTTCTGCATAATGTTGTAATTCTTTAACTGGAGTTATTTTTACAAATGCTTTTCCTTCCACTATAACTTCTTTATCCTTAGCATCTAAAGGCATAAAAAAACCATAATCTTTAAATCTTACCATTGTTTCTGCAGCACCAACAGGTAACTTCATCCAGCAACCTTTTTTGGCACAAACCTCATTTATTTTAGAAGCAAATTTTACATTTACAGTATCACCAACTTTCATAGTGTTGAATTTCGCCAACATTTCATCTGAACTCATTGCTTTTTCTGATGTAATTTGATCACCAAAAGATTCAAAATTCAAAGCTATTTTGTCTACTTTTTCTTCAGCTTTTTTTTCTACTTTATCCTTTTTACAAGCTACAAAAACTAAAAGAGCAACTGCACAAAATTTAGTTATATTTTTCATCTTATAATGATTTAACACATTCATTACAAAAGTACTAAATTTAATAAGAAATCTGAATCTTCTTTTGAGTTTAGAATACATAAATTATGTACATTTGCAGATACATAATCAACAAAAAAATGACATCAAGCATAGAAATTCAACGTGTTAAAAATTCGAAGATAACTTCTGTAGATTTTGATAATTTACCTTTTGGAAGTGTATATTCTGATCATATGCTAACTTGCGATTTTGTAAATGGCAAATGGCAAGAGCCTAAAATTGTACCTTTTGCACCTATTACTTTAGATCCTTCTGCTAAGATTTTCCATTATGGGCAATCTATTTTTGAAGGAATGAAGGCATATAAAGATGCTGATAAAAATGTGTTGCTTTTTAGACCTTTAGACAATTGTAAACGTCTTAATAAATCTGCAGAACGTTTAGTTATACCACAAATTCCTGAAGATATTTTCATGTATGGTTTAAAAGCCTTATTAGAAGTTGATAGTGATTGGATTCCTACAAACGATGGAAGTTCTTTATATATAAGACCTTTTATGTTTGCTTCTGGTAATGGTTTTCATGCTTCTCCTGCAGATGCTTATAAATTTATTATTTGTACAGCTCCTTCTGGTGCTTATTTTGCTGGAAAAGTAAAAGTTTTGATTGAAGAAAAATATGCACGTGCTGCAAATGGTGGTGTTGGTTATGCAAAAGCTGGTGGTAATTATGCTGCTCAGTTTTACCCAACTCAATTAGCAATAGAAAAAGGTTACAACCAAGTAATTTGGACAGATGACAATACGCATCAATTTATTGAAGAAGCTGGTGCTATGAATATTTTTGTTAGAATTAATGATACTTTAGTAACTAGTCCAACAAGTGATCGTATTTTAGATGGAATTACTCGTAAAAGTATTTTGCAAATTGCAGAAGATAATGGTATTCAAACTGAAGTTAGAAAAATTTCAGTTGGAGAAGTTGTAGAAGCTACTAAAGACGGAAGTTTAAAAGAAATGTTTGGTGCAGGTACAGCAGCTGTAATATCGCCAATTGCTGGTTTTGGATATAAAGGAAATGATTTTGATTTACCCGAATTAGAAAATCCTTACGCAACTAAATTAAAAAAATTAATTACTGACATCCAAACTAACAAAGCTGAAGATCCTTATGGATGGAGAGTCATTGTAAAGTAAAACAGTTATAGTAAGACAGCATAAAACAAGCTGACAATTATTCATACATAATTAAACCAGAATATTAATTTATTCTGGTTTTTTTGTGTTTTCTAAGTTCAAAAAAAAAGTTTAAAAATAAATTTATATCAATTTGTTAAATTTTAAACATTACGAATTATTTTGGTAAATATTTCTTAAAATGATGGTCAGAATTTATTTTGTTAGCATCTTTGCACTATAAATTAGAATACAAAATTTAAAGTAATGAAAATAGCTGTAGTTGGAGCAACTGGAATGGTTGGAACAGTAATGTTAAAAGTCTTAGCAGAACGTAATTTACCTATAACTGAATTAATACCTGTTGCATCTGCAAGATCTGCTGGTAAAAAATTATCATATAAAGGAAACGAATATACAGTAGTTACCTTAGAAGATGCAGTAACAATGAAACCAGATGTTGCTTTATTTTCTGCTGGAGGAGATACTTCTTTAGAATGGGCACCAAAATTTGCTGAAGTGGGTACAACTGTTATTGATAATTCTTCTGCTTGGAGAATGGATCCTACTAAAAAATTGGTAGTCCCAGAGATTAATGGTGATGTTTTAACTGCTGATGATAAAATTATAGCAAACCCTAACTGTTCTACAATTCAGTTGGTAATGGCTTTATCTCCTTTACACGATAAGTATAAAATGAAGCGTTTGGTAGTTTCTACTTACCAATCTGTTTCCGGAACTGGTGTAAAAGCTGTTCAGCAACTAGATAATGAAGAAGCTGGTGTAGATGGAGAAATGGCTTATCCTCATAAAATTGGAAGAAATGCACTACCTCATTGTGACGTTTTCATGGAAAATGGATACACAAAAGAGGAAATGAAATTGGTAAAAGAACCAAAGAAAATATTAAGAGATGATTCTTTTTCTGTAACTGCAACTGCTGTTCGTATACCTACTGCTGGTGGACATTCTGAAGCTGTAAATGTTCAGTTTGAAAATGATTTTGATTTAGCAGAAGTTCGTCAATTGTTAAGTGATTTTCCAGGAGTAGTAGTTCAAGATGATTTAGCTAATAACGTTTACCCAATGCCTATAAATGCTCATGATAAAGACGAAGTATTTGTTGGAAGAATTAGACGTGATGAATCTCAAGAAAATACCTTAAATTTGTGGATAGTTGCAGATAACCTGCGTAAAGGTGCAGCTACTAACACAGTTCAAATTGCCGAATATTTAGTAGAAAATAATTTGGTTTAAAATACATTTAATGGCAACATTTCATAAAGTAACCATAAAAGAAATACAACAAGAAACCGCAAATGCGGTTTCTGTTTTATTTGACATACCTGAAAACTTAAAATCTGATTTTAATTTTACAGCTGGTCAATACATCACTTTACAAAAAGAATTGAATGGAGAAGAAATAAGAAGAGCTTATTCTATCTGTTCAACTCCAAAAAGTGGAGACATTAGAGTTGCTATTAAAGCTGTTGAAAACGGAACGTTTTCTATATATGCTACTTCTGATTTAAAAGTTGGTGATATTATTGAAATTTCTATTCCTGAAGGTCGTTTTTTATTAAACCCTGAAGCAAACAAAAACTATATTGCATTTGCTGCTGGATCTGGAATTACACCAATTTTATCAATGGTAAAAACGGTTTTAGAAAATGAACCTACTGCTACTTTTACTTTGATTTACGGAAACAAATCTGCTGATGACACTATTTTCTACAGTGAATTAAACACACTAAAAGAAGCCCATCCAAATCAATTGAATTTACACTATATCTTTAGTAGAGAAGATGTCAAAAACCAATTGAGAGGTAGAATTGACAAAAGTGTTTGTAACTATTTTGTAAAGAATATGTACAAAGAAACTACTTTTGGCGCTGCTTTTTTATGCGGCCCAGAAGAAATGATTGATATTGTTTCTGCTACACTTTCTGAAAATAGTTTTGCAAAAGAAAATATTCATTTTGAATTATTTACTGCTTCAATTGATGAGGAAGCTGTTGCTGAAATAAAAGAAGGTACTACTGAAATTACAGTTTTATTGGATGATGAGGAAACTACATTTACAATGCAACAAACTGATGATATTTTAGCTGCAAGTTTACGTAACGATTTAGATGCCCCTTATTCTTGTCAAGGAGGAGTTTGTAGCTCTTGTCTATGCAAAGTTACTGAAGGAAAAGCTGTAATGGTTAAAAACTCTATTTTGTCAGATGATGAAGTTGAAGAAGGTTTAATACTAGCTTGTCAAGCACATCCAACAACTGCAAAAATCACTATTGATTTTGATGATGTTTAAACATCAGAAAACATATTTTTAAACGTAAAGGATGGTTTTTCCATCCTTTCTTTTTTACCTTTCTCTTAAAAAATAGTATTTTTAACCCAATGGATATTTACGATTTTAAAAATGCTTTATTAATAGGGTTCTTTATGTCATTTATGATTGGTCCTGTTTTTTTTATGCTGATTCAAACTAGTATTTTAAAAGGTGCTAGAGCTGCTATAGCTTTTGATTTAGGTGTAATTTTAGGAGATGTTTCTTTTATCTTAATTGCATATTATGGTAGTAGATCTTTATTAGAAAAAATAAAAGACGATCCAAGGTTATTTTTTATTGGAGGATTCGTTTTAATAATTTATGGACTTATCACTTACTTTGATAAACAAAACAAAAAAGATGCTATTGAATCTGCAAAAACTATTGAAGTACCCATTGTTAAAAACAATTATTTAAAATTATTTTTAAAAGGATACTTTTTAAACTTTATAAATATTGGTGTTTTAGCTTTTTGGTTAGGCACAGTTTTGGTTATTGGTCCAACTTTAAACATGAATCAAAGTGCTATTTTTAGCTATTTTGGAGTTATTATCTTAGCTTATTTTGTTACAGATATAGGCAAAATAGTCTTAGCAAAACAACTTAAAAATAAAATGACACCAATACTTATTTATAGAGTAAAAAGAATAATGGGAGTTATTTTAATTATTTGTGGAGTCTTTTTAATTTTAAAAGGGTTTATACCCAATGAAAAAATAAATCAGTTTATAAGTTAAAAAGCAAAGTTTTAAAAATCTCGCTTTTTAGTTCTAAATCAATTTTGATACTTATTTTACAAAAAGTTTGTTATTCTTCAAATTCACATCAGCCATTAAACCACTTTTATCAATAGTTACAGATTTTACAATTTTAGAAACATAAAAAGAATACGTTGGATAAGCCCAACCCCAATCATCTATAATTTTTGCTGATGTTGGCTTTGCTCCTCTCATCATTCGCAAAGGAATATTAAAACGCTCTATACTTCCATCAATATATTTTACTTCTACATCAATTGGCATTGGCATTTTACCTATTCTTTCTAAAGTAATTTTTTTACCATACACAGATTTAATTCCATAATCTATTGTATGGGTTGTTTGCGTCCATTCATTTAAATACCAATCTAAATGGATTCCTGAAACTTTTTCCATAGAACGCTTAATATCATTTGGTGTAGGGTGCTTAAAACTGAAATCTGTAAAGTATTTTTTTAATCCTTTTGCTACATTTTCAGGTCCAATAACGTATTCTAATTGTGATAAGAAAATATTTCCTTTTGAGTAACTTGATTTTCCATAAGCAAGGTTTGTATCATATCTATCTGCATGAGTAGAAAGCGACTCTTCATAATCTCCAGAAACCATTGATCTATAACCTTTATAAGAACCAGAATGAGGATTCTCTTTTCCTTCATTTAATATTAAATTCTCAGCTTTATTAGAGATATAGGTTGTAAAACCTTCATCCATCCAAGGATGTAAACTTTCGTTTGAAGCCAATAAAAACTGAAACCACGAATGTGCCAATTCATGAGCTGTTACCCCAAAAAGACTTCCAAATTTTCTTTTACCAGTTATTAAAGTAGACATAGCATATTCCATACCTCCATCTCCACCTTGAATTACAGAGTATTGTTTGTATGGATATTGACCAACGTTCTCGCTAAAATAAGTCATTAATTCAGCTGTTTTAGGTTGCAATTTTTTCCAATTAGTTAAGTATTTTTTTTCTAAATTTTTCTTATATAGAAAATGTAAATCAATACCATTTTCCATTTTTAAAACATCGTGGTTATACTCTGGATCTGCAGCCCACATAAAATCATGAACATTTGGCGCTTTAAAATGCCAAGTAATTTTATCGCCTTTTGGTAGTTTTAGTTTTTGGGTTTTATCTTCATAATTATGGCCAACTTCTTGAGGATTTTGTAAATAACCAGACCCACCAACTACATAGTTTTTATCAATATGAAGTGTAACATCAAAATCTCCCCAAACTCCATGAAACTCCCTTGCAATATAAGGTGGAGTATGCCAACCTTGAAAATCATATTCTGCCATTTTAGGATACCACTGACTCATAGACAAAGCAACATCTTCTTTACTATTTCTACCTGATCTACGGATTTGTTTTGGTACCTGAGCATCAAAAACCATATCAAAAGTTACACTTTCCCCAGATTTAATTGGTTTATTTAAAGCTACTTCTAAAATGGTACCAACAGTTTCAAAAGTAACATCTACTCCATTTTGTTGTAAAGAGTTTACTTTTATATAACCTATTTCACTAGGTTTTAACCTACTAATTTTATCTCCAATTTTTGCACTTGGATCCTTTATACTCAAAGAACGTACATCCATTTGAGAACCTGGCTGAAAAGCATTAAAATATAGATGATAAAAAACACGATCTAAATCATCAGGAGAATTATTTGTGTATACCAATTTTTGTTTTCCTTTATATTGATAATTATTTACATTCATATCAATATCCATTGTATAATCTACATGCTGTTGCCAATAATTATCATCAACAGATGGAGTTATTTTTCCATGATATGTTACTTGTTTTGACTGTGCACAAGCAATTAAGAACACTATAGAAAGTGATAAAAAGGTTAATTTTTTCATTATAAAACTTTTATTTGAGGTTAAATTATAAAAACACTTACGTTATATAAATGTTTTAAAATATTATTTTTTATTTGATAAATAATCAGCTAGTTGCAATGCATTATAAGCATTTACGATGCCCCCAGAAACTGATAACTCTGAAAAAGGCACTAATTTTCCTTCAGGATTTTCTTTTGATTGTGAACCCGGTTTTATGACATCAAATCCAATCTTAACTACAGATTTCATTAAAATATATTTCACTTCTTTTGCTGATAAATTAGGATAATATCCACGAATTAAAGTTGCAACTCCTGCTGTTGATGGAGCAGCCATTGATGTTCCACTTAAAGCTTCATATTTATTTTCTGGAGTAGAAGAATAAATATCTACTCCTGGCGCAAAAACATCTACATTTATTTTTCCGTAATTCGAAAAATTGGCAGGTAGTTTTTTATCATAATGTAAACTACTTGCACCAATGGTAATTACATTATCAACAAACTCTGTTAGCATATCTTTTGAATCACTTGGATAAGTTGCTCTTACATCAATATTCTTTCCATCATTTCCAGCTGCATTAACAATTAAAACATCTTTTTCTGCTGCATATTTTAGGGCTTCATAAACCCATTCTTTATTTGGCGAAAAACGTTTTCCGAAACTTGTATTGATAATTTTTGCTCCATTATCTACAGCATATCTTATACCAAGAGCCACATCTTTATCGTGTTCATCTGCTTCAGAAACTATTCTAACTGTCATTATTTTTGCGTTATTAGCAACACCAATTGCGCCTATTTTATTATTTCTATTTGCTGCAACAATTCCAGCTACATGAGTTCCATGTTTTCCTGCATTTACAGTTCCTAGCACATTGTTATTACCATAAAACTTGTCATTAATATCATATAAATCATCGCCTAAAGATTGACGATAATTCATATCAAAATCATAACCTTTTATAGCTTTTTTTAATTCTTTAACATAGCTTAATACTTTGTCTTTTTCTGTTTTTAAAGTTTGTTCATTCATCCCTTGTTTTAAGATATGAGCAACATTATTCACTTGCATCAAAGCCTGCAAATTTGGTGCTTCTAACTTTTCTAAAACATCTAGAGTAAGCGTATCTTTTTTCGCTAGTTCTTTGACAACATTAAAGCTTTCTTGGATAGTTTTTAAGGTTTTTAGGTAATCCTGCATTTGATAGGTTTCACCTTTTTTCTCTATAATTGTAGCTTTGTACTCTTCATTTAATTTTAAAAACTGCTCATATGCAGCTTTATCTGACTCCATAATTTCTGAAGCCTTTTTGTCACCAAACTTAGCTCTACCATTTTTTACAATTCTTGTAATTTCTAATTGATCTATAGTTACAATATCTCCAGTAGCATTTCCTAAAAAATTCCAACCAAATACATCATCTATATACCCATTATTGTCATCATCTTTATGATTTCCTATAATTTCATCAGTATTTATCCAAAGTACATCCTTTAGATCTTCATGATTGATATCTACTCCAGAATCTGCAATA
Organism: Polaribacter sp.; assembly: GCA_965656305.1. Classification (GTDB taxonomy): domain Bacteria; phylum Bacteroidota; class Bacteroidia; order Flavobacteriales; family Flavobacteriaceae; genus Polaribacter. The sequence goes on from CBFHKA010000021.1 coordinate 127,788, forward strand.
GCAACAATTACCTCTTCAGATTTTTTTCCTTCTAAAAACTGGTAAGCTTTTACCAAACTCATTCCAGCAATTGAATCTTGGACTATATCTAAATGTGACCAAGTTTTTAAAGCTTCTTCAGATAAATTTCCTTTTTTTGCTGGAGTTAAAATGAATTCTTCAAAATCTGAAGCTGTAACAACTTTTTTTGTGGATTTACAACTCGCAAAAACAAGTGCTACCATAGCACTAAAAACTAACATTTTTATACTCTTCATTTCCCTTCTTATGTTAATTGAAAATTTCTAAAAATTTATGTGTAGTATTTAATCTTACTCCTTTTTCTGTGTGTTTTACAGTACAAATTTCATTGTAAGCATCATGTTCTAAAAACAAGTAAAAATTTTGATCTGCAGCCAAGTCTAAAAACGCTGCTTTTTCTTTAATGGTTAATAATGGCCTTGTATCATAACCCATTACATAAGGCAAAGGAATGTGCCCAATTGTTGGTAACAAATCTGCCATAAACACCAGTGTTTTTCCTTGATATTCTATTTTTGGCAACATTTGTTTTTCTGTATGCCCATCCATAAACAAAACATCAAAACCAATTTGTTCTTTATAATTTCTATGGATAAATTCTAACTGACCACTCTCTTTTATAGGATTGATATTTTCCTTTAAAAAAGAAGCCTTTTCTCTTGGGTTTGGTTCTGTTGCCCATTTCCAATGTTTATCATTGCTCCACACTTTTGCATTTTTAAAAGCAGGAATTAAAAGTCCATCTTTATTTCTTTTGATAACACCTCCACAATGATCAAAATGTAAATGTGTTAAAAAAACATCTGTAATATCATCTCTATGAAAACCATATTTTTTTAGTGATGTATCCAAAGAAAAATCTCCAAACAAGTAGTAATATCCAAAAAATTTATCTGATTGTTTATTTCCTACACCAGTATCAATTAAAATCAAACGATTTCCATCTTCAATAAGCATAGAACGCATACTCATATCAATTAAATTATTAGCGTCTGCAGGATTTGTTTTTTGCCAAATTGTTTTAGGAACAACACCAAACATTGCTCCTCCATCTAATTTGAAATTTCCTGTTTCGATTGGATAAATCTTCATTTTAGAACTTCTTTTTTAGTGTTACAAAGATGTTAAAAAAATGACGATTTTTCGTTAAGAAAAGTCTAAAGGTTTAATCTTTAACGGTTATAAGTTGATGAATTTCATTTCCAAAATTATCCATCACAGTAAACTTAAATTCACCAGCTTTTGGTTGAAACGCAAAATTGTGCAACTCTTTAGTAGTTCCTAAAAAAGTATGATTTGCATACCAATACAAAATGACATCATTATTAGAATGCGCTACTTTTAAAATCAGCTCATTTTGTTTACCATCAAAATCTTTAGGCAAAAAAATGGTGCTTTTTTCTGAAGGATAAATAAATCTCATAGAATTTTTAGTTTCGCCCAAGCAATCTTCTCTAAACTTTGGTAACGATTTATAAAACGGATTTTGTTTTCTATAATAATATTCCATCAAAGGAGGCAGCACAAACCACGATTTTTGAGTGATATTTTCTAATCGCTCACAAGATGAGTTTACTTGAAAATTTTCTGAAACGTTAACATTTACAAGAATATGAAATGGGCAAGGTTTGGTTTTTAATCCTGAATTTTGAATGAATTCCAACCTTTTTTCTTCACAAATAGCTGTGGCTCTATAACCACTTTTGGTACAAATTTCAACTTCGGTCATTTCATCAAAAGGTTTATCAAACCATTCTGAATTTGGCAATTTATCAAAAACATCAAATAAAATAGGTGCTGCAGTTTGCACACCAACCAAGCCAGGTCTTCCTTCTCCATCTGCATTACCCACCCAAACTCCAACTACATAATTTTTGGTAACTCCAATGCTCCAAGCATCTCTAAACCCAAAACTAGTTCCTGTTTTCCAAGCAATTTTTTTTGAAGAATCGAAAAACTCCCAGTTTTCTTCTGAATTTGGTCTATTTACATCTTTTAAACTTTCAAAAGTCAAATAGGTTGATGCTGCGTCAAAAATGATTTTTTCTGATGATTTTTGTCCAAAATCGATTTTTTTATCTTCATAAAAAGTAGGTTCAGTAAATTCATTGGTAAAATATCGACTTGAATGTTGACTGTAATGATTTATTGTGGACGCCATTGAAGCGTAGCTTTTACATAAATCCCATAAGTTACTTTCTGCACCACCTAAAGCCAATGTTAAACCATAATGTTCTGGACTTTTCTTGATGTCTTTTAGTTGCAATTGCTGTAAATAATAATGGAATTTCTCTAACCCAAAATCTTTTAACATCCTTACAGCAGGTACATTTAAAGATCTTGACAAAGCTAACTTTGCAGAAATTGCTCCTGCATATTTTTTGTCAAAATTTTCAGGCTGATAACTTCCGTAATTTGTAGGAACATCTGTCACTAAAGTGTTGGCTAACAATTCTCCATTATCTAACATTGCTGCATATAAGAAAGGCTTTAAAATACTTCCTGTACTTCTTGGTTTTGTAATTACATCAACATCTTTTTGATGTTTTTTTGAGGTTGGAGCATTACCAACATAACTCAACACTTGCCTTGTTTTTACATCTAAAACTAAAACTGCAATGTTGTTAATTCCGTTTTTTGACAATTGATTGTAGTGATTTCTAACAATCGTATTTGTTTGAGTTTGCAACTTTTTATCAATCGTAGTTTTTACAAATTCTCCATTTTTTTCTTTGTTGATTTTCTGTAATAAATGAGGAGTTATTTGTGGAAGTGCATACGGCTTTTGAGGTAATTCTTCTAAAATTGACAATTCATAAGTCAAGGAATCAATGACATTTTTAGTTAATAACTTTTTTAACAATCGATTTCTTTTTACTAATAATTTCTGTTGATTTTTCCCTGGATAAATCAAGTTGGGTGCATTTGGCAATACTGCTAAAGTTGCTGCTTCTGACCAAGATAAATCCGAAGGTTTTCGATTGTAATATCGCCAAGAAGCTGCATCTAAACCCACAACATTCCCTCCAAAAGGAGCATTAGAACTCCAGAAAGCTAGTATTTCTTCTTTGTTTTTCCTAAATTCTAATCTTGTTGCTAAAATGAGTTCTTTTAATTTCTCAACGTAGGTTCTTGATCTGTCATTTCTGCTCAAACGCATTACTTGTTGCGTAATTGTGCTTCCTCCTCTTACTACTTTGCCTGCTTCTATATTTTGTTTTATCGCGTTAAAAATTGAAACAGGATTAAATCCTGGATGTTTGTAAAAGTGCTCATCTTCAAATTGAATTAAACAAGTTTTAAACTTCTCTGGAACAACGTCATTATGAGGAAATCTCCATTGACCATCATCAGCAATTAAAGCCCCCAATAATTCACCTTTATGACTCGTAATTACTGTAGATGTTGGTTTTGTAAATAGTGTTTTTGGTAAACAAAATGCATAGAAAATTAGTAAAACAAGCAGAACTATTGTTTTCTTTTTATGTTTTAGTATGTAGTTTTTGATTTTCAATTTTGATGCTAATATTTATTATTTTAGAGCTTGAGTGTCATTTCGACGATAGGAGAAATCTCAAAAGTTTAGTTTCCACTATGAGATTTCTCAATCGCCTAAAAAGGCTCATTTCGAAATGACATTCTGACTTTGATTATTTTCCTGCAAGGTCTCAAAGACCTTGTTAGGAATCATTAAGTTAAGACCTACAAGGTTAGAAAAACCTTGCAGGTTGATTTTAGTTTACCTCACAACCTCAATCCAACGTCCTTTCGTTCTCACTAAATAATCATTATCATACATTGCTTCTACTTGAATTCCTGGCAAATAATATTTCCCTAAATAGGCTGCATTTAATAACACAGTAAATGTTTTTGTTTCTGATTTATTTCGTCCTTTATTCAAATCAAAATAGAAATTTACACGATCATCACGAATGTCTGTGTAACGTGCTTCACTTTTTGCTGTGGTACCAAAATCCGTAAAACGAGTGTTTACAATTTCCCATCCAGAAGGAAAAATCTGCGTTAAGGCAATATCCTTCAAAGTTTCATTTTTAGGATTACTCACTGTAATTTTAGCTACAAAATCTTGACCTTGTTTCAAATTTTTAATATCAATTGTGTTTCCTTTTAAATCCACATAATTTATTGATACATTTAAACCTCTACTTTCCGAAATTTCATTACCCAAAGGCAATTTTCCTAAATTTATAATTCTTGCAAATACGATGTTATTCTCTTTGTTTTCTAAAGTGATAGAATTTGCGCCTTTATCAACTTTAACAACTCTCTGCACCATAGAACTTGAGGTTTCTATATTTTCAGTTTTTCCATCATTTGTATAATTGATTTGGATTGCTTTTCCTCCATTTTTTACCACCATTTTACCAATAGCCAACAAACTGTAAGCTGTAGATTGTGTACTCATCCATTGGTTGCTAGACAAATCTTTGGCAATACTTTTAGCAACCTCTTTTGCTTTAGAACTTTTAGTTAACAGCATCGTTTCTAAAGCCATTGCTCTATTTCTGGTCACAGAACCATAGTTGTAGTAATTATATCCAGAAAAATTTAAGTTGGCTTTTTTCATAATTTCATCAGCAGCTTCTTTTTGACCTACCAACGCATAAGTTGCAGCCAATCTCCATTTGGCCTCGTTAGAAATTTGTTTGAATTCTCGCAAACGATTCATTGCTGATAAATCTGCACTACCAGCCAAAGCCAAGGTGTATAACCTGTAAGCTTGAGCTAAATCTCTTGAATAACTGCTGTAATTTGGTCTCCAATTTCTAGCTGCATTTTTTTGATATCTTATAAAATTACTTTTAAAAGTTAAAGGCAGAACAAAACCTTTTCTTTCTGCTTCCAACATAAAATGACCTGCATATGTTGTTCCCCAATCACTAATATAGTCTTCACCTAACCAGTAACTTAAACCTCCATTTGCTTTTTGAAAATTACCCAAACGTTTAATTCCGTTTTCGATATTTTTCTGAATTTGTTGTTTATTTTCTGAAGTTAAATCAAACAAATCTGTTAAAAATAATTGTGGAAAAATACTTGATGTGGTTTGCTCTACACAGCCATGTGGATATTGAATTAAGTATTCTAATCTTCCAGAAAAATTCATTGGTGGAATTGTAGACAATTCTAAAATTGCTGTGTTCGAACCTTCTACTCCAAACGTATTAAAACTGATATTTTGATTTTGTTTCCCCTCAATATTTCTATCAATTACCTTTGATGTTATTGGATTTGGATTCACAACATCTAACTCCACTTTATAGGTCGATTTTTCTCCTGCTCCTGTTGCAATAACTTCAACTGTGTTGATGCCATTGGCTTTTAATACATCAAACTCAAAATACACCATTTTTTCATCAGGTTTTTCAAAATTGATGTTTTGGGTTTTGTTGCCAATTACCTGAATCCCATTTGAGGTTACAACTTGAATGGTTACATTTTTCACTTTTTTATCCATCGAAAAAACAGAAATTGGCAAGGTAACTTTCTCTTTTGGCGATAATTTTCTTGGCAAAGTCGCTAAAACCATCAACGGTTTTTTAACGGGAGTTGCTTTTTCTGCATTTCCAAAAGCTTCTTTAGTAACATCACCAGCAACCACCATCGTTCTTACAGAACCAATATAATTGGGTAAGGTAATTTTGTGTAATTTTTCTTGCCCTTTATCCAAAGTAAAAGGCCCTAAATATTTGACAACGGGTTTAAAACGATTAGCTTTTTGATTCTTCCCTTTTGATAAATTTCCATCTCCTCCTATTGCAAAAACTTGATCTACACTTCCTGAATACGCTCCAATTACATCATCAAAAATGTCCCAAGTTTTTACTCCTAAAGCTTCTCTTGCGTAAAATTTGTGATACGCATTTGGCGTTTTAAAACGTGTTAAATCTAACAAACCTTCTTCCACAACTGCCAAAGTATATGTCATTGATTTGTTGTTTTCTTCGGATATTTTCACTGTAAATTCCTTTTCAGGTTGCAACTCTTCTGGCATTGAAATTTGAGGTTTCAATTTGGTATTTTTATCTTCCACTAACATCGGAATCACCCCAAACAAACGAATTGGCAAATCGTTTTCTGTAGCCTGATGTGGTTGTAATAACGAGATATTTATAAACACATTTGGTGTCATATTTTTTGTGATGAGAATTTCTGTAGTAGTAGTTCCTTTTTGAGTTGCTACCCATTTTGTTTCTAGCACTTTTGTGCCATTTTCAATACTGATTAAAGCGTTACCTGTTGAACCTGAAGGAAACGTAATTTTAGCAGTTTCTCCAACATTGTAGCTTTCTTTATCTGCAGAAAAAACCAACATTTTCGCAGCTTCTTTATCCCCAGAAGTAGAATTTTGCCACCAATTTTTATAAAAATAAGCTGTTCTTCCTGTTGCATGACCACTTTTTTTATCAAGCACTCTGATTAAAAAACTTCCTCTATCTCTTTCAGGAATATTCAAATTGAAACTCCCTTCTCCTTTTGAGTTGGTTTTTACTTTTAAAATTTTGTAATTGTGATTGTAACTGCTAGACGTATATCTAGATAAATTATCTTCTGAAGAACTCCACCACCAACGCCATTTTATTTGATACACTTTTACCTCTAGTTCTCTGTTAGGCATTGCATTACCATTTTCATCAACAGAAACCACAGAAAAGTTTTGATTTTCATCTGTAAAATAAGAACCATATCTATTTCCTTCTGGAGATTTTAAACCTACAAACGAGTTAAATGGTGCATATTTTTTGGTAAATGCATCAATAGAAAAATCTCCTCCATTTTCAAAAACTCTTACCAAAAATTGTACATTCAACATTCCAGGAGCATTTTTACCTACTTTTAAATTACTGTTGATTTTTGCAAAACCTTCTTCATTTAACTTCCCTTCAAAAATGTTAATTTCTTCTGATGAAAATGATCTAGAAGGATCAGAAAAAACATAATCCTTGTAGTTTTTAAAACTATAATTTGTTGCAGAAATTTTTGCTTTCACTTCTGCTTTTAAATTTTTAGCAGGTGTTCCATGTAGCCATTTCACATCCAAATTTCCTTTAATTGGTCTTAAATTTGTTAAAATTCCCTCATCAAAATCTACCTTAATTTTTAAGCGATTTGGTTTTACAGTTTCTACTTTTAAGGTTTTGTAAAACTTTGCACCTCCTACAGATATTTTTGCAGTATAATTTCCTGTTTTTGCTTCTTGAGCTGTTTTTACTGCGAATTTGTAAAAATTATTTACGTTTTCTGAAGTTACTTTTTTGTAAACTAATTTTCCACTTGGGTCAGTAACTTCTAATTTTATAGGATGATTTTTAGGCAGTTTATTATCAGCATCATTCAATAAAAAAGTTAGATACATTTCATCTCCAGGTCTCCAAACTCCACGTTCTCCATATATGTATCCTTTTAAACCTTTTTGAGTTTTGCTTCCAGAAACATCAAACTTACTTAATGACAAAGAATTCCCATCAACCAGTTTGATGTATGCTTTGTTATTTCCTTTAGATGCGATTGCAAAAGCTGCATTTTTTGAAGAATTAATGTTTACAATTCCATCTGAATTTGTTGTTCCTGATGCAATTTCTTGTTGCTGATAATTGTACAATTTTACAGTTGTAGCAGCTTCAGGATTAGTATTTAAAATATTGGTGACTGCAAAGAAATATTCATTATTATTTCCTTTTTTGGCGATGATTCCTAGGTTCGATGCCAGCAAATTTTGAGCAATCATTCTGTCATTAGAATAGTAAGCATCGTTACAAGGGTTTTCTCTTTCTCGCCAATTGTATCTGTAGTTTTTATAGTTATATAATTTATTATCCCAATATAGCTCTTCTCTTTCTTCTTGACTTTCTAAATCAATATACTCTCCTTCATAATCAATAAATACTTCTTCATAATCACCAGAGCTACTTGCTGAAGAAGTATCATTTTGACAGCTAAACAGTGTTTGGTTTTTATTAAAACTCAATTCCACTCTATAAATAGCTCCAGGTTCAGTAGCAACCATTTTAGCAATATCAATACTATAAGCTTTCCATTTTTGAGTATTGTTTTCTTTGTTTTTTATTAAAGTGATGGTTTTTTTGGTAACTCTTCTACCTACTCTTTTTATATCGTATTTATTATTACTGTTGATGTTATTTTCCTGTAGAAATTGCAAAACATTATCTTCATATATTTTGATGATTCTTACATCAACCTCTTTTACATTAATCGCTTCAAAATTATATTTTAAATTATTAGAATTGGGTAAAATAGTTCCACTAGAAATGGCTCTAATTTGTGGTTTCTTTTGCTCAAAAGTAATGGCTTCTTTAAAGAAATTTTTCAACCTGTAATTATCAGTATTTTGAATTCCTTGAAAAACAGAAACGAATAAACTTCCTTCAAATTTTTTATCTGAAAACACTTTCAATTCATTTCCATTAACAATAAAACGTGGTTTTTTCACATTTTGAATAGTTACCAAACCATCAAAATTTTGTTGCTTTTTTAAGGCATCAGAAAAGTTAATAGAAATATATTGTTCTCCTATATTATTAACATTTACACTAATTACCTTAAAATTATTTTTACCCGGAATTAAAATTTCATTTTCACCTTTATTTTCAGCATTTATGGGTTTTCCATTCCATTGTATTTGCAATTTACTATCCTCCTCAAAACGTTGAATGCTATCAATTTTAAAATCAAACACTTTTGCTTTTTTGTAAGATTCATTCCAAACAATTGTTTTTTGATGATTGCCTTGAGACGCTTCAATCATTTTTTTAGCATGCTCTAAAGAAATGACATCAGCAGATTTTAAGATACCTTCTAAATATTGGTATTGTTTGGAATAGGATTGTAGTGCTTGAGTTTCAATATTAAAATTGGGAGTTATTGTTTTAAACTGAAATGTGTATTGTTTAAATTCTTGAGGAATATTCTTATAAATCTCATTGAGTTTTACACTCACACTATATTCAGTATCTGCATCTAAACTTTCATCAGGTGTAAATATAAAAGCGTGCTTATTTATCACTTTTATTTTTCCATTTACATAAGGTTTTATGGATAAAATATCAGCAGAAATTTCCTGATTTGCTTCCCAACCTTCAACGTTTTTTGCCAAATTAACATCTATAGCTGTTGAATTCGAAACGACACCAGAAGTTGTATAACTAATATATTCTTTGAATTTGTAGATGTTATCTGTCTGGACAATTTCTTTTTTACAAGAAAAAATCAACACAAAAATAACGAATATAGAAAGGAAGTATTTTGTTTTCATAGTTGTGGTATTTATAAGCACAACTCAAAAATACGGATTATAGTTTTGTGATTTTTCACAAATGAGAATTCGTAACAATTTGTTTAGAATTTGATGAAATAAAAAAACGCTTCAATTTCTTGAAGCGTTTTTTGAGGTGTCTAGCGGATTCGAACCGCTGTACATGGTTTTGCAAACCATTGCCTAGCCACTCGGCCAAGACACCTTTTGTATTTTGGATTGCAAATTTACGCAAATTTACTATTATTACAAGTATTTTTTATACTTATCGTTTTTTTGTAAGAATTATCACAACCTCTTTTACATTTCCACCAATTGGTGGATTAATTTTAGCGACAGCAACTTTAGCTTTTCTAATCATTCTGAGTTCTTTAAAAAAACGATTTAGAATTCGTTGAGCTACTTCTTCTAACAATTTAGAACGAATAGCCATTTCTTCTTTTACAATATGATTCAAATGCACATAATCTACTGTATCTTCCAATTCATCTGTTCTTGCAGATTTTTTTAAGTCTGCTTTCACTTTAATATCTACTCTGTACCAAGAGCCAATTTTTGCTTCCTCTTCTAAACACCCGTGGTTTGAATAAACCTTAATGTTATTTACTTTTATAATTCCCATTTATTCTTCTTGATTTGAAGTTTCTTCAATCTTTTCCCACATTTTGTCTGTATTTAGTCTAAAAGAGCCTAAGTATTCAAAACTGCATTGATCTGGAGCAATGATAGACAAAAATGGTTCATTATTTTTATTATTGTATAAATGATAGTTCTCACCAAAAATAGGTTCGAAACTAAATTTCGCATTGTAGATTAAATCATTGTACTGAAACTTTTGCATTAATGCTTCGTACTCTTTTTTAACCTCATCAAATTTTGATTTTAATTGTTTATTGACTCTATGAATCCCATCGTTTTTCCAACTTGCCGTATTTAAAGGTTTAATTACTGGTGAACTTGCTGATGTTCCATAAGGTTTTAAAGCTGCATCATATTGCTGACTTTCTTCATTAAAAACTACTAAATCTGGTTTTTTATTTTCCTTATTCATAGAGTACTTTTATAACTTTTAAATTGCTTCATTAACTTCTATCCAATATCCATCTGGATCTTGAAAATAAAATTGCTGTATTCCATCTTTTCTAACATAATTTTTGTTTGGAGTTCCTGTCCAATCTGAATATTCGATTTTTAAATCTATGAGATGATTTACAAAATCATTTAAATTTGAACTAGCCAAAGCAAAGTGAACTGCTTTATTGGTCTTTACCTCAAGATTTGGACGTGGAATAAGATGTAATTGTTTATTTTCTCCTAATGATAACCATCTTGTTTTAGAATTAGAAGCCGTATTTTCAATTTCTTTTAATCCTAATACTTTTTGATAAAATGCAATAGACGCATCAACATTAGTTACTGAAAGCGCAATATGATTAAAGGAAAAAGAATGCATATTAATCTGAATCTAATTTTAAAACATTGCAAAAATACAACATTAAATAAGCACTAAAAACAGCTTTTAGAAAACTTTAACTGCTAAATATACCTGCGTTAGCGATTGAAACGACATCCTTTTTATTTCTTAGACTTCTGTTTTCACAGGAATGACAATACCGCTGATATACTTAAATTAAAATTTAAGTAAGCATTGTTTCAAAAAAAGATACAGTGGAAAGCGCGACCTGAAAGGAAACGCCCATATTTCGACAAGCTTAATATTACCTCTAATTCGTAAAAAAGTCGAAAACATTACTGATAGCACTTGTTTTAGTTTTATAAAATTCAGTGTAGGTACACCTTTCGCAAGTTACTGAAGTAAATTTTTGATTTTGAATATCGAAAATTTTTGACAAAGTTCCTCCAGTTGCACGCATTTGTCCTAATTTATAGGTTTTGCAATTGCATTTTGGACAAGTATAATTTCTAATTTGACTACTCATAGTTTGTGGTGTTTATTTATTAGATGCTAAAATGATAATTTTGTTACAAGATAGTCAACTGCAATTTATTGGCTAAAAGCTAACATAGATTCCGAAACAATTATGAAACGAATTCAACTAATAAATTTTAGTTCATCTTTAATTCGTAAAATTTTAGTTTCATTGAGTATTTTGCGTAATTTTGTAGCTTAATTTATTACTATTAATAGATGTCTGAAGAGAAGAATTCACTCAATTTTATTGAGCATATTATAGAAGATGATTTGGCGAATGGAATGCCAGCAGCAAATTTGCATTTTCGTTTTCCACCAGAACCAAATGGGTATTTGCACATTGGACACACTAAAGCTATAGGGATTAGTTTTGGTTTGGGAGAAAAATATAATGCACCTGTAAACTTGCGTTTTGACGATACAAACCCTGCAAAAGAGGAGCAAGAATATGTAGATGCCATTAAACGTGATATTGCTTGGCTAGGTTATACCTGGGCAAACGAATGTTATTCTTCAGATTATTTTCAGCAGTTGTATGACTGGGCAGTTTTGTTGATTAAAGATGGAAAAGCCTATGTAGATTCTCAAACTTCTGAAGAAATGCGTATTCAAAAAGGGACACCAACTGAAGTTGGAACAAATAGCCCTTACAGAGATAGAAGTGTGGAAGAAAACTTGGAGTTGTTCCAAGGAATGAAAGATGGAAAATTCAAAGAAGGCGAGCATACTTTGCGTGCCAAAATTGATATGGCCGATGATAATATGCTAATGCGTGATCCTTTGATGTACAGAATTATGTACAAATCTCATCACAGAACTGGTGATGATTGGTGTATTTACCCAATGTACGATTGGACACATGGTGAGAGTGATTATATTGAACAAATTTCGCATTCTTTATGTTCTTTAGAGTTTAAGCCTCATCGTAAATTATACAATTGGTTCAGAGATCATGTGTATGATTTTAGTAAAAGTGAATATCCAAATCCACCAAAACAACGTGAATTTTCTCGTTTGAATTTGAGTTATACTATAATGAGTAAACGTAAGTTGCTTAAATTGGTGGAAGAAGGAATTGTTTCTGGTTGGGATGACCCAAGAATGCCTACAATTTCTGGTTTGCGAAGACGTGGTTACACACCAGCAGCAATTAAAAGTTTTGTTGAAACTGTTGGAGTTTCTAAACGTGAAAACGTAATTGATGTAGCACTCTTAGAGTTTAAAATACGTGAGGATTTAAATAAAACAGCCAAAAGAGTTATGGGCGTTTTAGATCCTGTAAAAGTGGTAATTACCAATTATCCTGAAGATGAAGAAGAACTTTTAGAGGCAAGTTATAATGATTATGAAGAAGGTTTTGGAAGTAGAAAAGTTCCTTTTTCTAGAGAAATTTATATCGAAAAAGAAGATTTTAGAGAAGAAGCTAATAAAAAATTTTTTAGATTGAAATTGGGGAAAGAAGTTCGTTTAAAAAACGCTTATTTTATTACTGCTAATAGTTGTACAAAAGATGCAGATGGTAATATTACTGAAATACAATGTACATATGATCCATTAACAAAATCTGGAAGTGGAACTCCTGAAAGTATGCGTAAAGTAAAGGGAACTTTACACTGGGTTTCTGTAAAACATGCAGTAAAAGCAGAAGTTAGAGCTTATGATAGATTGTTCTTAGATGAAGCACCTGATGCTCATAAAGACAAAGATTATATGGAGTTTATAAACCCGAATTCTTTGGAAGTTATTGAAGCTTTTGTAGAACCTAGTTTACAATCTGCAGAAATTGGAGAACGTTTTCAGTTTCAAAGATTAGGGTATTTTAATGTTGATAATGATTCAACAAAAGAAAATTTAGTTTTTAACAAAACTGTTGGATTAAGAGATAACTGGAGTAAAAAGTAAACAGCTGGAAGTTGGAAGTTGGAATAACTTATTGATTTTTATACTACAAATTATGAAAAAATTATTTTTATTATCAGTTTTATTAATTGGATTTTCTTGTTCAAATAAAAAAGAAATTAAGCATGTTGCAGAAATTTCTTGTGGTCAATGTCAGTTTGATTTAGAAGGAGATGGTTGTAGTTTAGCAGTTCGTTTTGAGAACAAAGCTTATTATGTTGATGGTTTTGGAATTGATGATTTTGGTGATGCTCATGATAAAAATTCTGGTTTTTGTAATGTAATTCGAAAAGGTGAGATTTCTGGATATCTCGAAGATGGAAAATTTTTGACTTCTAATATTAAAATGATTGATTAGTCTATCTCCTAAATCTGTACGTAAACTTTACTAAAAAGGTATCGTTTGCAGGTGCATTAAAAACTTGATCAGACACAGAATCTACTAAATCATCGTTTATAGGCGCACTTCCTATTGAACCTCTAGACCAAACCAAAAACAACTCGGAACCAGGAATATATTCCCATCTTGCAACTAAGTTTGTTTGCAATTGCACAAATGAAAAGTCTGGATTAGAAAACTTATAATCAGTTATTCCATCTCTATTTTCATCAACGAAATATTCATCATTTTGAAAATTAATCTGACTAGAATCAAAGACATAAATTCTATCATTTATACTTTCTCCAAGAGGATTTATAACCCTATTCAAATCACTAAACGTTCCTTTAGAAATAAATGGTTGTCCATAAAATTGAAGTGAAATATCTGGTGTAAAACTATAATTTAATCGTAAAGTTGTTGTTAAAGTTTCATTTTGAATCCTTCCTAAAATATATCTTGCATCATTCATAAAAGATTTGTCTGTTATAAATTGAGTTCTGTCATATAAATTTGCATATTCAATTTCTAACCCCATACTCAAAGCATCTGTTGGTTGATAGTTTGTTCTTATAACAAATCGATCTCTACCCACTACATTTTCGGATGTAAACCTATTAGAATACCCTAAAGTAAAACTGAATAATTTACTTTGATCAGAACCAAAGAAAAAATACCAAAAACCAGTATCTGGCCTTCTAAATCTAGGACCTCCTCTTAGGTAAAAGTTATCAAAATAATTTGTACTTATTCCAGCACCTCCTTCTGTCCACCAATTATTTATCCAACTAATTTCACCATTTAACTCAAAACGAACTCTATTTAAATTTCCGCCAAAATCATAAAAAGTAGATTGCTCAAACCTGGTACTTATATTTCTATAGGTTTCTGTAGGCACTTGCCATAAATGGGTTAAATTTCCAAACTGAATAACCTCATCTGTTCTTCTTAAAAAACCAACATCATTCAATTCTAATTCTGGAGAACGCCAAATTACACCTCCATTATATCTCCAATCTCCTCCTCCATTTTTACCCATTTCTATTCTACCTCCTGTACCTGTTAACGAGGTTTTATTTGGATCTACAGCAATGTAAGTTGCATCTGTTCTCTGAAAATTATGACGTAACGTTTGTTGTGTTGCTGTTATCGATTCTGTACTACCCAAAACGTGACTAAAAATCACATTTCCATCTAAAAAGTATTCTCTGTTTTTCCAATTATGTTGAAAATCAATTCCACCAGAATAAGCAGCCTTATGCAACTCATTAAAATCACCATTTAAATACCTGTTTGTTGCTGTAAAAATTCCACCTACAAACGAATTTCTTTCATTAAAATCTTTTTGAATTCTCGTTACAAAATAATTAGTTAAAGGTTCAACAATTTCTTCTCTTGTGTTACCATCTGCTTGTCTGATTTCTGTATATTCATTTCCTGTAACGCTTTCTAAAACCCCAATTGACCAACCATCTCTAGTTTTTCCTGAAAATTTTGCTGCTCCTAAAATTCTTGAATTTTGTGGTTCATTCGCAAATTCTCCTACTGCTAAATTTGCTGTCCTATGAGGATTTCTACCAATTCTTCTACTGTAAAAAAGGTTATCACTTCCATTAGCAAATTCGTAATCAAATATGTTGCTGTTTTCTACAAAAAACGGACGTTGTTCTCTAAAAAAGATTTGAAATCCATCCAAAGCAATCGCTCCTGGATCTGCTTCAACTTGACCAAAATCAGGATTTACAGTTAAATCTAAAGTTAAATCATTTGTAATACCAATTTTCGCATCTAAACCAGCGTTCAATTTAAAATCTTTTCCTGTTCTAAAAGGGTTTCCAGCTTCTGCTGGATATTTATCATATTGTAAGACTGTAAAAGGCTGAATTTCTAGCTGCTTTTGCAATTTCAAATCCTTCAATCCATGTAGTTCTCCTGCTTCACTGATAAAACCAGCTTGATCATTTGGAACTCTCTGCCAAAGAGATCTTTCTTGTAATCTAAAAATTGTTCTATTTACATTAAATCCCCAAATTTGTTCTTTAACTTTTCCAAAACGTAATTGACTAAATGGAATTTTCATTTCGGCTGTCCAGCCTTTATCATCTACTTTTGCATTAGTATACCATATTGGATTCCAACTATCATCCCAATTATTTCCATTCTGAGAAACAAACTCTTCGCCTTTAACACCAGCAGCAGTAGTTGTAAAAACAAAAGCAGTCCTTTTATCATGATAACTATCTATAATTACGTTTACTCTATCTCCTGCAAAACCATCTCTTCTGCTTAATCGTCTTTGAATTAAAGAAGGTTCATTATCTAGAGCTCTAATAGCAATGTATAAATATTTAGCATCGTACATTACTTTAAATTTGGTTTGATATGTAGGAGGCTTTCCTTCATCAGGTCTTTTTTGGGTAAAATTTGATGACCACTCTACAGCACTCCAACCTTTATCAGACAAATCGCCATCAATTACAGGTGCTTCTATTAACTTTTTAGTAGTATAAATTCTTTTAGGGATTTTATTTACTGATGTTTCTTGAGCATTTGTATTCAAACATAAAAAAACACATAAAAACAGAACAGTTAAAAAGAATTTCATTCGCTAGGTTGGTTATAATTTAAAAGAAAATTAGCCTAAAAAAGACAATATCAGTTACAATACAAAAGTAACTCTCTATTTTCTTAAGAATATGTTAATAATCATTGTGTTTTTACAAGTAGTTAAAAAGTGATAAATTATTCTAAAACACTATTTGTCAATCAAATAAATCTCACTACATTTGCACTCCTTTTTTAAGGAAAAAAACAATTATTAATTAACAAAGACTAAAAGTGTAATTATGAACACATTAAGTTACAAAACAGTATCAGCAAACGCATCTACCGTAAACAAGGAGTGGGTTTTAGTTGATGCAGACGGTCAAACGTTGGGTCGTCTAGCTTCTAAAGTAGCAAAGCTAATTAGAGGTAAATATAAACCAAACTTTACTCCTCACGTAGATTGTGGAGATAACGTGGTTATTATCAACGCAGAAAAAATCAATTTAACTGGAAACAAGTGGAGAGACAAATCTTACATTCGTCACACAGGTTACCCAGGAGGACAAAGATCGTTAACTGCAACAGAAATGTTTGAGAAAGATCCTACAAGATTAATCGAAAAAGCAGTAAAAGGTATGTTACCAAAGAATACTTTAGGTAGCGCTTTATACAGAAACTTGTATGTATATGCAGGTGGTGAGCACAAACATGCAGGTCAAGAACCTAAAGCTATTAACCTTAACGATTACAAATAATGGATATAGTACACAAAATCGGTAGAAGAAAAACAGCTGTTGCTCGTATTTATCTTTCAGAAGGTAAAGGTAACATTACTGTAAACAAAAAAGATTACAAGAGTTACTTTACAACTGGTACTTTACAATATAAAGTACAACAACCTTTAATGTTAACAGAAAACTTAGAGTCTTACGACATTAAAGTTAATGTTTATGGTGGTGGAGTTACAGGACAAGCAGAAGCAATTCGTTTAGCAATTACTAGAGCTTTAGTTTCTATTAACGAAGAGCACAGAGCTATTTTAAAACCAGAAGGTTTATTAACAAGAGATCCAAGAATGGTTGAACGTAAGAAATTCGGTCAGAAGAAAGCACGTAAAAAATTCCAATTCTCGAAACGTTAATATTTGGGAGAATTTATTCTTCAATTTATTATATCGAGAACTGTTATTATTACACATATTTAATATTAAACAGTTTAGTATCTAAATAGTTAAGACTCGAAAGACTACTTAACTATTGATTTCAAAAACAGAAAGTAAACACATTTTAAAAAATGGCAAACGTAAACATTCAAGAATTATTAGAAAGTGGAGTACACTTTGGTCACTTAACTAGAAAGTGGAATCCAAACATGGCTCCATACATTTATACTGAAAGAAATGGTGTACACATCATTGATTTGTATAAAACAGCAGCAAAAATAGAAGAGACTTCAGAAGCTTTAAAAAAGATTGCTAACTCTGGACGTAAAATTTTATTTGTTGCTACAAAAAAGCAAGCAAAAGACATTGTTGCTGAAAAAGCAAAAAATGTAAATATGCCTTACATTACTGAAAGATGGCCTGGAGGTATGTTAACAAACTTTGTTACTATTAGAAAAGCTGTTAAGAAAATGGCTCAGATTGATAGAATGAAGACTGATGGATCTTTTGATGCATTATCTAAAAGAGAAAAATTACAAATTAACCGTCAGAGAGAAAAATTAGAAAAGAATTTAGGTTCTATTTCTGATATGACTCGTTTACCTGGTGCATTATTTGTAGTAGACATCAAAAAAGAGCACATTGCTGTTGCTGAAGCTCAAAAATTAAACATTCCAATTTTTGCAATGGTTGATACAAATTCTGACCCAAGAGAGGTAGATTTTGTTATCCCAGCAAATGATGATGCTTCTAAGTCTATAGACAAAGTATTATCTTTTGTAACTGATGCTATTGCAGAAGGTTTATCAGAAAGAAAAGCAGGTAAAGAAAAAGCAAAAGAAGTAAAAGAAGCTCCTAAAACTGAAGCTCCTAAAACTGAAACTGCTGAAGCACCTGCAGAAGAAACTAAATAATTATAACTTTTAAAATATAACATAACATGGAAACAGTAAAAGTAAGTGCTGCTGATGTTAAGAAATTAAGAGAAGCTACTGGAGCTGGGATGATGGACTGTAAAAAGGCCTTAGTTGAAGCTGGTGGTGATTTTGATAAAGCAATTGATATTTTACGTAAAAAAGGTCAAAAAATTGCTGCAAAAAGAGCTGATAGAGAATCTACAGAAGGTGTTGCAGTAACTAAAATTAACGATGCAAAAACGGAAGGTGTTGCTATTGTTTTGGCTTGTGAAACTGACTTTGTTGGTAAAAACGAAAAATTTGTTGCATTAGGAGGTCAATTTGCTGATATCGCTTTAAATCATAATACTAAGGAATCTTTCTTAGCAGCTGATTTTGGAGGTATGACAGTTGCTGAAAAATTAGTTGAACAAACTGGTGTAATAGGTGAAAAGTTAGACATTACTGCTTTTGAAAAAGTAGAAGCTGCTTATGTTGGTGCTTATACTCACATTGGTAAAATTGCTGCTTTAGTTGGTTTATCTGCTGCTGTAGATAATGCTGATGTTTTAGCAAAAGATGTTGCTATGCAAGTTGCTTCTATGGGAGCTACAACTTTATCTTACAAAGATTTTGATCCTGCTTATGTAGCTGCTGAAACTGAAGCTAGAATTGCTGTAATTGAAAAAGATAATATTGAGTTAGGTCGATTAGGTAAAACATTGAAAAATGTACCTCAATTTATTTCTATGTCTCAATTATCTGAGGAAGTTTTAGCAAAAGCTGAAGAAGCTGCAAAAGCACAATTAGCTGCTGAAGGAAAACCAGAAAAAATCTGGGATAGAATTTTACCAGGTAAAATGGAAAGATTTATCGCAGATAATACAACTTTAGATATGGAACAGTGTCTTTTAGATCAATCTTTTATTAAAGATGAGAAGAAAAACGTTGCTCAATACGTTGCTACTTATGGTGATGTTGAAGTATCTTCTTTTAAAAGAGTTACTTTAGGATAATTCATATTCTAAATGATATAAAAACTGAAAAACCTCGCAATTTGCGAGGTTTTTTTATTCTGTAACGCTATTTTAGGACGTCACAATTTTAAAAAAATGAAAATCCAATACCAAAGGAAATACTATCTAATCTATTGTTTTCAAATCCTATAATTCCTTTTCTGTGGAAGTCTAATCTCATTATCATGTTCCATCTTTTGTCTCCTGCAAACTGAGAACCTATTCCAAATCCGTAATAATTACCATCTGGATATTTATTGGAAATTCTGAACATTTTACCATAGCTAAATTCCATAAAAAAGGTATCATCTTCCCTTTCTGTAATGTTATATTTTAAACTTCCATAGGTTGGAAAAGCACTTGTTGAATATCTATGGTGATAATCATAACCAGCATTAAAACTTATAGCTATTCTTCTTTGAAATTCGTAACCAAAACCAACTCTTAAAAACACTCCTGTAAAATCCAAGAGATATTCATCGTCATCTGGTTCAAACAAAACATAATTTTCATTTATCCCAATTGAAAAATTAGATGAACCTGTAAAAAAAGGTCTTCCTGGTTTTTCTTGCGAAGAAATTTGTAGCACTAAAAAAAGTGCACAACATAGTAATGATTTTGCCATAAAGTAGTTTTTGGTTTCATCTATTGAAACAAAAACTATTCCACTTTATTTATTTATTTATGAAACTATTTAGGTTCTAATAACAGCACTATTTTATTAAAATCTGCAGCAGAATTAATTACGGTTCTGTACTCTTCATATAAAGATACTTTTACCATATTTTCTCTGTAGTGTTCATCAGCAGTAATCCTTAAAACATCACCTTCTAAGGTATAAAAAGATTTGAAAGAAAATAATTCTTTATCACCTTCAACATATGAATTATCGATATTGATATCATCTAAATTAGTGATTTTATAACCTTCTGGTATTTTTATATTAATCGTTCTAAAATAGCTTCTATGAAATTGTTCTTCTAAAGGTAGAACTCTCTCTTTTTCCTGATACATTTGTATTTGAGGACCTATAATATCACCCAATTTAAATAAATATTTTCTACCTGCTTTTTCTACAAAAGCTTCAGTTGAAAAATCTACAATAAATTGTAATGGCTTAACCCCAAATAATTCAGATTGACCATTAATAATTTCTTTTTTCTCAATGTTGATTTCTTTACTGATGTTCTCAATAAAACCTTCTACCAATTCATCTCTATTTTCACCAACAATTAAGTGCATAAAAGGTTGAATATTTGCAGCATAATAACCACTAAAAGAACGGTCAAAATGAATGGTATTTTGAGTTAAATCGTCTGAATTAAAAGCGATATCTACTACCATAATATCTTTAGTTTCATCTGCTTTTATCGGTTGTATATACTTTACTTCTCCTTTTGCAGATTTAGAATTATCTGTAACTACTTCCTTAATAAATAATCCATAATTATCCATTAAAGTAGGTGTTGGGTAACCATATCTTCTTTCTTGTGCTGTAGGTTCTAGGTATTTATTATGTTTAGGAAAATAAATTAAAAAATCAGTAAGAAAATTATTTGCTTGAAAGTCTTTATCAAATTTGAGTTTATTTCTATCACTTGTTAAAACCAATTGATGTTTAATATTAAGAGTTCTAAACAAAGCTATATATAACTTTAAAGTACCAGATTCATTAGCTACTTTCTTTGTTAAAACTTTATCTAAATCCTGTAACTCTTCACTATACGCTTCTGAAGAATACACATTAATTTTAATAAAGAACTCTAATTTCCTGATTATAGTTTCTTCATCAGCATTTTCAGGAATTTGTGCTTCTTTTATAAACTTATTTAATAAATCAATGGTTTTGCTCTCATATACTGGATTATAAAATGAATACAAATTTTGCGAAACTTTATTGTAAGAAACAATATCAGATACATTAGTAGCAATATTTTTATCGATTTTATAAATAACACAACCTTTTGAAGCTTTGTAAGCAGACATGTATTCATTCTCTAACTTTTTTATGTTTTTTATATATAATTTATAATGAAATCTATCTTTAGTTAAAGTATCAAGTACCACTTCTGGCAAGCCATTAAAACTTTTAAATGTAAAGGTTAAGTTTGATGGTGAAAAAAGGTCAAATTCTACATTTTGTTTAGAATAATCAGATTGAATTCCTAGCTTTTTACCAGTGTAAGAAGGTTGTTTTTTAACTACATAAAGATATTCTATAAAACTACCTTTTGTAATTCCCTCTAAGGCAAAATACTTGTATTGCCTACCTGTTTCTTCATCTTGAGCTGATAGAATTTTTGATTCATCTAAATTGATAATTTTACCATCTTTAGCAATTACCCTAGCTTTATTTACTTGTAATTCTGATTCCGTTGAAAATGGCAAATAAATTTTATTATACTCCTCTATAGCATCGTCAGAATTTAACCACAAAATTTTATGTTCTAAAAAATATTCGACCAATGCTTGTTCATCAAAATGAAACTCAGTTACCGTTTTTTCTTTTAATGCAATTAAATCTTCATCATTACTATTTTTAATGTTGTATACTGGATTTTGATCCCAATCATAACTTTTATAAAAAGGAATGGTTTGAGAAAAAACAGTGAAGCTTGAAACGAATAATGTTAGGGCAAAAATGTACTTTTTCATAGTGTTTTATTCTTTTTTTAAAACGATAATTTCTTTATAGTTTTTCTCTATTTTTTTGATGAGTTTATTTATTTCTGTTTGATCTTCTTTGGTTAAAATCAAAAAATCTAATGTTATATTTTGATTATAAAAAACATTGTTGTCTTTGATTTCATAAGTGATATTACAAGTAAAAAAATCATTAGAAACACTAATGTTTTCTGGCAAATAATCTACTTTATAGCCTTCTGGAATTATAAGCTTTGTAGTATAACTGTTATATCTTTTAAAATCATATTCTATAGCATTTTCTCTTTTATCATCTTCTTTTAAATCAGAAACATCTTTGTTTAAATTTAAGTTGATGTAAATTTCATCACCTAATTTTTTAAAATAATTTTTTATCTCAAAATGATAATTTACAATGAAATCCTTATCGTAATCATATTTGTTTACTTCTTGTATTTCTTTGATTAAAAACTTGTTATTTCCTTTCTGAAATCTAGCGTTATAAAATCCTTTTAACTTCGATTTTGAATTGATGTTTTCTAAACGATTAAAATAATTTATTTTAGGATAACCAGTAATGTGCATTTTAGATTTCCCAACCAAA
Organism: Polaribacter sp.; assembly: GCA_965656305.1. GTDB lineage: Bacteria > Bacteroidota > Bacteroidia > Flavobacteriales > Flavobacteriaceae > Polaribacter. The sequence goes on from CBFHKA010000021.1 coordinate 150,183, forward strand.
GTATGCTCTAAAATTTGAATAGATGTAGTATCAATCATTGTATTTTCTTTGGCATCTACAACAGGAACTTTCTTTATTTTAAAGTCATTACCATAAGAAACCAAAGCTTCTTTACCTTGTATAAATGAAGATGGTAAACCGAATTTAATATATCTACCTGTAGCATCTAAATAATAGGTTTTTCCATTTTCTTCGTAAGATAAAATCATATGATTATCTACAATTGGTGTAGGCACTTCTTGATATGTATAAGGAATGCTTCTTGTACCAATCCAAGTTAAATTACCTTTTACTCCTGCAATTTCTAGCATTTTGTAAAGTATGCTAGAATTGTCTTTACAATCGCCATATTTTTTTCTAAAAACCTCATTAGATTCTCTAGGTATAAAACCACCCAAAGCATATTCAAACGCAATGTATTTTATGTTTTGTTGCGTCCAATAATAGATTGCTTTTACTTTTTCTAAATCTGTTTTTTTATCTTTAGTAATAGTGTTTACAATAGCTATTAACTCTTTATCTGCTTGTTCTGTATTTACATTTTCTACCAATGAATAATACCAATTGTATAAATCTGCTACTTCTCCTAAAACTTTTTTAGTTTCTCTTTTTACTTTATAAGTATTGATAATTGGTACAATATGTGGCAAAATGGTTTTAAAACTTGGTGTACCTGGTTCGTACTCAAATTCATCTTGATTTTCTAATACCCAAGTGTAAATTATATTTCTTCGTTTTTTCTCTTTGTTAAATTTTATGATTCCATTTTTTGTATTGAATTCCTTAAAACTTAAATTGATATTTTTATCAGCAATTATGGTTACTTTATTTTTAATAACAGGAAAATAATCACCAAAGAAAAATGGGCTTAAAAAACGAGGGTTTTTAATATTTTGAGAATATTCTAAAACTGTTTTTGAACCTTTTTTTAGGTTAGGATAAATAAAACTTAACGTCTTAGAATCATCATAAAAAGAATCATTTAGCTCATCTTTTTCTGTAAACTTTTCCACTTTAGATTCTTTATATTTTCCATTTTCAAAAGAAAAAGTAGAAGCTTTAATCTCATTTAACTCAAAAAAAAAGGATGAATTTACACTACTTTTTGAATTTAATGTTGCAGATTCATTTAAATACAAATCTTCTTCTTTATTATTTTCTATGATGTTTAATTTACCATCTTGTAAAGTAATTTGAATAACTGTTTCTTGAAATAATCTTACCCTAGAAGCTTCTGGATATAATTTACTGTATTTAGTTAACTCTTGCGAATATTGTGCAAAAAGATTAACTGACAAAAAACATAAAACAATAAATAAAAGCCTATAAATTTTCGATATTTTGAACTTTTCCATTTATGTATTTCTTTTTCATTATTAATTTTCCTGACTCATTATAATACAAGCTAGTACCATGTTGAATATTATTTAAATATCTACTTACTTCTTTTTTTGTTCCATTATTAAAGTACAATGTATTCTTTCCGTTTTTTTCACCATTTTTATAAGATATTTCTTGTTTTATTTTTCCATTGGTATAATACTCTTTTCTTACACCTTCAATTTCATTGTACTTATATGTTAATTCATCCTCTAGATTACCATTAAAATAATACGATTTATACGTATTTGTTAGTTCTCCATTTTTATATTCCATTACTTTAGAAGGCTTTCCATTACTATAAAAGGCTGAGATTTTACCTGTTTCCTTTTTCAAAGGAATCATTGGTAACTCAACATCGTTTTTATCTTTATAACTATATCCAATTAACGTGCCATAATTATAAAAACGGACTAACTGTAATTTACCTGTTGGATCATAAAATTCTTTTCTTCCATGTAAAGTTTCATCTGCATATTCTGTTGTACTTTGTATGGATCCATTTTTAAAATAGCTTACACTTTTACCAATTTCAAATCCATTTTCGAAAGTATTTTCAGCAGCTATATTTCCATTTTTGTAAAAATGTATCACTTTTCCTTCTTCAAATCCATTGACAAAATTTATTTTACTTTCTATTTCTCCAGAAACATAAAACCAAGTCCACAGTCCATGTTGTACTCCATTATGATAATCCCCTTCTACTTGTTTATTCCCGTTAAAAAAATATTCAAAGTAAGGTCCATGTTTAATTTGATTGGTATAAACAGTTTTAGACTTTATATTTCCATTTGGATAGTGGAGTACAATTTCTTTTGTTTTGTTTGGAGATGTATAATCAATTTTTGCAATTGATTTTTTATCTAAATCAAAATTTTCTTCAGACAATAAATCTCCATATTCGTAATTTATAATACTACTTAAATTCCCTGCTACATCAAAATATTTTTGTGCTCCATGAAACTGAGATTTATGATAGAAATTTATAGATTTAATCGTTCCATCTTTGTAATAATACCTCCATTCTCCTTGTTTATTATCTTGTTGATACCAACCTTGTGTACTTAACTGCTTGTTTTTGTAAAAAGCTGAATAATACCCCTCTTTTACATCCATTATGTAGGGTGTAATTTCAGCAATACTCCCATTTTTATGATAGGTATAAAAATTACCTTCTTTTAAGTTTTTGACAAAATTCCCTTTACTTTCTAGCACTCCATTATGAGTATAATATTTCCATTCTCCAACTCTTCTTCCTTTATCACCATATATTCCTTCAGAAGCTAAATTACCTTTTGGTGAAAAACTTTTGAAATTGAGAAGGGTATCTTTTTTAAAAGCTTTATCTAAAATAGTACCATCTTTTTTGTAAAAAGTGTATGCCATAATTTCTCCATTTTCATAGAGATAATCATAATGTACTTTTCCATCAGTATCATAGGCTACATAAACATTGTTTAATTTTCCTTTCTTATAATCACCTTCACTTTTTAGTTTTCCATTTGCATAATAAACGTTCCAAGTACCTTCGTAAAAAGCCATTTTAGTTTGCCCCTCTTTATAAATCTGTCCATTTGAGTGATATGTTTTATAGCTTCCATTTAAGGATCCATTTGTATATTCTACTTCAGAAGATATTTTTTGATTAGGATAATATGTTGTTTTTTTTCCACTAAAAACGCCATTTATATAATTAGATTTGGAATATATGCTACCATTTGCATAATAGTTGATAACTTCACCTTCTATATAATCTTTGTCATATGGTATTTTAAACTCTATAGCATCTTCTCCAACTTCATAATAGGATTTATAAACCCCATCCAAAACTCCTTCTTTAAAGTTTTTTCTTTCTACTAAAGCGCCTCTTTTATTGTAAAACTCATAAGGTCCAACCAGGTTATTATTACTAAAAAATGCATTTATGCGTGTTTTCCCATTATCATAATACATTGTATTTTCTCCTTCTAAATTACCGTTTTTATATATGGCAGTTTCTTGAATTTTATTCAGATGATTGTACCAAATCCATTTGCCTGTTTTCTTTTGTTCTACATTAAAGGCACCTCTTGTGGATAATTGCCCAAAATCATTATAAAAATCCCAAACACCTATTATTTTTTTTCCATTTCTTCTTCCAATAGCGTTTACAGTTCCATCTACATATTCATAATATAGTTCTTCATTTACACCATTTATATTCTTTGTGTTTTTAGACACAATCTGCATCCATTTATCTTTTGCTAATTTGAAAAAAGAAACTATTTCTTCAGTTTTAGCCTCAATAATTTCCTGGTGTTTTATGTTTTGGGTAGAAAAGAGCAATGTATATATAAAGCTATTAAATTGATTTTTTTCTGAAATCCAGTTGTAAAATGGCACATATTTATCATCCCAAAAACCTCCATTACCTACAAAACCTTTTAATTTTTGCAACATTATATGATTCTGATTTACAAAAGCCATGCTAATAGCATTATTGGTTTGATAACTTGCTTTAATAGCTACTTTGCTTTTTAATATTGAGTCTATATCTTTAAAACTATCATCTGCGTCTAGTAATTTTAACTCTTCATTTCTCAAATTCGGATTTGTAACTACAACCTTAGAGTTGATATCTTTTATGGTAGAAAAAACTCCTGTACCTTTTGGATTTAAAAGAATGTACATATTATAAGCCATTAACGCTTGTGTTAACCTGTCTTGCTTATAAAATATATTTCCTATATGTAAATGTGTACTTCTAAATAATGGATTTAGGATAATTGTTTCTTTATAAGCAGCTAAAGCTTCATTAATTTTACCTTGAGTTTCTAAAACAATTCCTTTATTAAACCATAATAAATAGTTTTTTGGATAACTTTTTAAAGCTTCATTATATGTTTGTAAAGCCTCATCAAACTTTTTTAAATTTGTTAAGGAAATACCTTTGTTTGTATAGAAAAAAACTTTTGGTTTTTGATGATTTGCATTAATACCTTCATCTGCTGCTGCAATAACTTCATCATACTTTTTAAGTTGTAATAAATAATATGCTTTTGAATTTAGAAAAGAAAAATACAAAGAGTCATTCTTATTGATTTTATTAATAAGTGCTATAATATTTGAGTAATTATTTTCTTTACTACTTTTTTCTATTTGCAATTCAATTTCAGCAACATCAACAAGTGGTATCTTCTTTTGGGCATTTGAGAAACCACTAATAAAAAGAAGAATAATCAATAATTTTTTCATACAACTAAATTATTAATAAAAGAGGACAAAACTCTTGTTTACCTTGTTTTCGTCCTCTTTTATATGTTTGCTTTTCTACGATTCTATTCTTCCAACTGCACAGCTTACAAAAGATTTTGCTTTGTGTAAAACTGTATTTTTATCACCCACTTCTGGATATCCTAATTTCGATAATTTAGATTTTATTTCGTCTAAATTTTCTTTTTCGGATGCAATTGAAACTATAGATTTTTCAACATCAATAGTAACTTCGTTAATACCATCTATGCCTAAAATTCCTTTTTTAATAGTTGCAGCACAACCTCCACATTTTAAATTTTCTATTTGAATATCTGCTTTCATAATTTCTAATTTTCTTTTTTCCATTGATTAAATCCGCCTGAAACGTTATAAACCTCATATCCTTTTTCTTGCAAAATTTTTGCTGATTTACCACTTCTATTTCCTGATCTACAATACAAATAAACAGGTTTGTTTTTATCTAACAGTTGTGAAGCCTTTTCGTAAAAATCAGCATCAAAATAATTGGCAAATTTTGCTGTTTTTATAAATCCATCTTTAATCTCTTTAGGACTTCTAACATCTAATAATTGAATCTTTTCTTTGGCTAATAAAGCCTTTAATTCAACTGTAGAAATTGTTTTTATTTTTTGTTGCGAGTTACAATTCACAAAGAAAAAAGTTGCCATTAACAAACAAAAGATACGTTTCATTTTATGATTTTAAAGTTGATGGACAAACAGCTTTATCTGTTCTTTTAATATTTGTATTTCTAATAGCTGCATAACCACCTGCAACATCTATAACATTATGAAAACCTCTTGCTTTTAATATTGACGAAGCTATTACAGATCTATAACCACCACCACAATACACATAAAAATCTTCTTTTTCAGGAAATTCGGTAATATGATTATTAATAAAATCTAGAGGTGTACTCGATACATTTTCTACATGTTCACTATCATATTCTCCTGGTTTTCTAACATCAAATACAATGCTATTATTCTTTATTTTTTCTTCTAAAACAGTTGCAGAAACAGATTTTAGCGTATCAATTTCTTTATCGGCATTTTGCCAAGAAGCAAAACTACCTTCTAAATATCCCAAAACATTATCAAACCCAACTCTAGACAAACGTGTAATTACTTGCTCTTCTCTTCCAACAGGAGACACTAACAATATAGGTTGATTAATATCTTTAATTAAAGCGCCAACCCAAGGAGCAAAACCTCCATCTATACCAATAAAAATAGATTGAGGTATAAACCCTTTAATGAATTCTGATTGATGACGTACATCTATAATAATAGCATCAGTTGTATTAGCTACTAACTCAAAATCTTTTACAGATAATGGTTTTGCTGATTTTTTTATCACATCATCTATATCTTTATATCCTTCCTTGTTTAACTTTACATTTAATGGAAAATATGCAGGAGGAGGTAATAATCCATCAGTTACTTCTTTTATAAATTCAGTTTTGGTCATATCAGCTCTAAGTGCATAATTGGTTTCTTTTTGATTGCCAATTGTACCCACAGTTTCTTTACTTAAGTTTTTACCACAAGCAGAACCAGCTCCATGAGCTGGATAAACGATTACATCATCAGCCAAAGTCATTACTTTTGTTCTTAAACTATCAAACAAAAAACCTGCTAAATCTTTTTCTGTAATATCTCCTTTTTGTGCTAAATCTGGTCTACCAACATCACCTAAAAATAATGTGTCTCCACTAAAAAGAGCGTAATCTTTTCCATTTTCATCTTTCAACAAAAAGCACGCACTTTCCATTGTATGACCAGGTGTATGTATAACAGTAATCGTAATATTTCCAAGTTTAAAAACTTGATTATCTTCAGCTATAATTGCATCAAAATTAGTTTTAGCTGTTGGACCATACACAATTTTGGCTCCTGTTTTTTCAGCTAAGGTTACGTGTCCGCTTACAAAGTCTGCGTGAAAATGTGTTTCAAAAATATATTTGATTTTGGCATTATTATTTTGGGCTCTGTTTATATAATCTTGCACCTCTCTTAAAGGGTCTACAATAGCAACCTCTCCATTACTCTCTATATAATAAGCACCTTGTGCTAAACAACCTGTATAAATTTGTTCAATAATCATACTTTAAAATTTAGTTAACTTTCAAAATTACCATTCAAAATTTTGATTTCTAATGACATCTATCAGCTTTATTTATAGGCTTGATGAATGTATTTGGCATATTTTTCTTGATGTTTTCTATCACCAGTTTTATAATATTTTACAGCTTGATTTGCTCTCATAAAAAAATGATTGATATCTATAATCTGTAAAACTCCGCATTTAAATAAATCGTCTCTCACTGGTCCTTTTACACCAGCAAAATAAAACTTCACTTCTTTTTTTTGATAGTACTTAATTCTTTCTTTCAACATCTCTAAACCAGTACTATCTACTCTATTAATACTCTCTGCATCTAATACTATCAATTTTAAAGCCTTTCCTTTTTTGTCTGCCATTAAATCTAAATTATCTCGAAAATAACTTGCATTGGCATAAAATAATTGAGCATCAAATCGAAAAACTAAAATATCATCTTCTATAATTACTTCTTCAAAACGATTTTTATTTCTATAAAAATTTGAATCTGGTACTTTACCCAATTCTGCAATGTAAGGTCTTGAGGTTCTAAAAATTAATACGATTAAAGATAATCCTACTCCAACTATTATTCCAAATTCAATTCCCAACAAAAGTGTTGCTAAAAAGGTTGAAATCATCAACCAAAAATCTAATTTATTTGCCTTCCATAAAAATCCAGCTTCTTTAAAATTTATCAAACCAAAAACTGCAACAATAATAATTGCTGCTAATACTGTTTTAGGTAAATGATAAAATAATGGTGTTAAAAAAAGTAGCGTAAAAACCACCATAAGTACAGAAATTAGGGCAGCCATTCCTGTTTTTGCTCCACTTTCTTGATTAATTGCTGAACGAGAAAAACTTGATGTAGTAGGATAAGCTTTAAATAGAGATCCTACCATATTACTTAATCCTAATGCTATTAATTCTTGGTTGGGTCTAATTCTATATTCGTCTTGTTGGGCTTCCAAAGATTTTCCAATAGAAATAGTTTCTAAATAGCCTACCATTACTAGAGTTATTGCAATGGGTAATAGTTCTCTAATAAGATCTAAATCAAATTCTGGAATACCAAAAACCGGTAATCCTGAAGGAATATCTTTAACGATGGCTACATCATTGAAAGATTTTCCAAAATATTTCATTATCAAAATACCAATAATTACAACTATTAAAGCATTTGGAATTTTCTTGTTGATTTTTCTGAAGATAAAAATAACTACAACAGAAATAACACCAATTATAGTTGTATGAAAATTATAGTCATTTATTTGTGACCAAATATCTTCTACTATATATTGAACTTGATCACTTTGTAGAAAATCTACACCTAATAAATTACGGAACTGATTGATTCCAATTATCAAAGCCACTGCAGATGTAAACCCAGTAATTACTGGTTTTGACAAAAAATTAACAATGAATCCTAAGCTAAAAATACCCATCAAAAATTGAATAGTACCAACCATCATAGCTAATACAATGGCTATAGCAATATAACTATCTGAACCTGCTAAAGCTAACGTAGATACACCTGTTGCAACTATTAGAGAATCCATTGCTACTGGGCCAATAGCTACTTGTCTTGATGAACCAAAAATTGCATACATAATTTGAGGCACTAAAGCACAATATAATCCATAAATTGGTGGTAATCCTGCAATTAAAGCATAGGCAATTCCTTGCGGAATTAAAATAATACCCACAGTAATACCAGCAACTAAATCACCTTTAAAAAGTGATGAATTGTAGTTAGGTAACCATTCTAATATTGGTATTATTTTTTTTATGCTCATCCCATCCTAACCTTCCCAAAGGGAAGGAATTCTTACTGTTATGTTAAAATAGTTCTCCTTGATTTCTTCCTTTTGTTCTCCCTAAATGTTTGTAGGCTAATTCTGTAACCTCTCTTCCTCTTGGAGTTCGCATTATAAACCCTTGCTGAATTAAAAAAGGTTCATATACTTCTTCAATGGTTTCTGTATTTTCGGAAACTGCTGTTGCAATTGTACTAATCCCTACTGGACCTCCTTTAAATTTGTCAATAATGGTTTCTAGAATTTTATTATCCATTTCATCTAAACCATGTGCATCTACATTTAAGGCTTTTAAAGCATATTTTGCAATTTGTATGGTGATTGTTCCATCTCCTTTTATCTGAGCAAAATCACGAACTCTTCGTAATAAAGCATTTGCAATTCTAGGTGTACCTCTACTTCTACCTGCAATTTCTATGGCAGCTTCCATTGAAATTGGAACTCCTAAAATATGGGAGCTTCTTTGAATAATTGTAGTTAATAATTCTGTAGAATAATAATGCAAACGACTACTGATTCCAAAACGTGCTCTCATTGGTGCTGTTAACAATCCAGAACGAGTGGTTGCTCCTATTAAAGTAAAGGGTTCTAAATTGATTTGAACTGTTCTGGCATTTGGACCAGACTCTATCATAATATCAATTTTATAATCTTCCATTGCAGAATATAAATACTCTTCTACAATTGGGCTTAATCTGTGAATTTCATCAATAAAAAGTACATCTCTTTCATCTAGATTTGTCAATAATCCAGCTAAATCTCCTGGTTTATCTAAAACTGGACCAGAAGTAACCTTTATACCTACCTGAAGTTCATTGGCTAAAATATGTGCTAAAGTAGTTTTTCCCAATCCTGGAGGTCCATGAAATAAGGTATGATCCAAAGCCTCCCCTCTTTGATTGGCAGCCTCTACAAAAACTTTTAGATTTTCTAAAGCTTGATCTTGTCCTGTAAAATCATCAAAAGATAAGGGACGTAGTTTTTTTTCGACATCTAAATCTTCATTTGAGAGGTTTGAATTTTCTGGGTTCAAGTTTTTGTTCATAAAAACAAAGATAATATTATTTAAAATACATATTTGTAAGTTTTGTTACAAACAAAAAAGCCTTTCCGAAAATTGGAAAGGCTTTTTGTATAAATTCATATGACTTATGATGGTTCTTCACCATCTAGGAGCGGAGTTGTTTGTAAAACAAAATCTTGTCCATGTAAATAATCACTGTCATCATCATTAGGATCTACACGTTTACTGTAATCATAAGCCCATCTGTGAACCTCAGGAATTTTTCCTGGCCAATTTCCGTGAACATGTTCAACAGGAGTAGTCCATTCCATAGTGTTAGATTTCCATGGGTTTTGTGACGCTTTTTGACCTCTATAAATTGATATAAAGAAATTTGCTAAAAATATAATTTGAGCTAAACCTCCTACTAAAGCAAATATTGTAATTACAACATTTATATCTGCCAAATCATCAAACATTGGAAAAGCTGTATTTGAATAATATCTTCTTGGCAAACCTGCTAAGCCAATAAAATGCATTGGCCAAAATACACCATAAGCACAAATAATTGTAATCCAAAAATGCCAGTAGCCTAATTTTTTATTCATCATTCTTCCATACATTTTCGGAAACCAATGATAAATACCCGCATACATTCCGAAAATTGCAGATACACCCATTACTAAGTGGAAGTGTGCAACCACAAAATACGTATCGTGTATTGCAATATCTAACGCTGAGTCACCTAATACCAATCCTGTTAAACCTCCAGTAACGAAAGTTGATACCAATCCTATAGAAAACAACATTGCAGGATTTAATTGTAGATTTCCTTTCCAAAGTGTGGTTACATAATTGAACGCTTTTACTGCAGAAGGTATTGCAATTAGTAATGTAGTAAAGGTGAATACAGAACCTAAAAATGGATTCATTCCAGAAATAAACATGTGGTGACCCCAAACAATTGTTGACAAAAATGCTATTGCAATAATAGACATAACCATCGCCCTATAACCAAAAATTGGTTTTCTTGAATTCGTTGATATAATTTCTGAGGTAATGCCTAAAGCTGGTAACAATACAATATAAACCTCAGGATGACCTAAGAACCAAAACAAATGTTCAAATAAAACTGGAGATCCTCCTTGATAATGTAGTACTTCACCTGAAATAAAGATATCAGACAAATAGAAAGAAGTACCAAAACTTCTATCAAAGACTAATAAAAGTGCTGCTGATAATAATACTGGAAATGAAACTACACCAATAATTGCTGTAATAAAGAAAGCCCAAATTGTTAAAGGCAGTCTTGTCATTTTCATTCCTTTCGTTCTTAAATTCAATACAGTTACAATGTAATTTAAGGCTCCTATTAATGATGATGCAATAAAAATAGCCATTGATACTAACCATAAAGTCATTCCAGCACCTGAACCCGGTATTGCCTGTGGTAATGCACTTAAAGGTGGATAAATAGTCCAACCAGCAGCTGCAGGACCTGCTTCAACAAACAATGATATCACCATGATTATACTTGACAAAAAGAATAACCAATAAGAAACCATATTTAAAAAACCTGAGGCCATATCTCTTGCTCCAATTTGCAATGGAATAAGTAAGTTGGAAAATGTTCCACTTAAACCCGCTGTTAATACAAAGAATACCATTATTGTACCATGTATCGTAACCAAGGCTAAATAAATATCAGGACTCATAATACCATCTGATTGATGTGGTCCTAAAAATGCCTCTATAATAGAAAATGATTTCTCAGGCCAAGCTAATTGCAGTCTAAATAACATAGACATTAATACTGCTATAACTCCCATAAACATTCCTGTCACCAAAAACTGTTTAGAAATCATTTTATGATCTTGACTAAAAATATATTTTGTTACAAACGTTTCTTTATGATGATGTTCTGACATAACCTTATCGTATTTGTAGTTTTTAGTTTTTTAAATTATTTTATAACTGATGCTAAAGTTGGTTGTTGTGCTATCCACTTATCATATTCGTCTTGCTCAACAACTGTAATTTTCATTTGCATACTATAATGAGAAGCACCACATATCTTATTACAAAGCAATAAATAATCAAATTCGTACAACTCTTCTCCTTTAGCAGCTCTTACTTTATTTATACCTTTCGTTTTTTCTATAACCTCAGGCTGTTGTCTCATTTCCTCTGTTGTGTACTTAGGTGTAAATCCAAATTCAGTAACCATTCCAGGTACGCAATTCATTTGCGCTCTAAAATGTGGCATATAAGCTGAATGCAAAACATCTTGAGATCGGAATTTAAAATGAACTTTTTTGCCCTTTGGCAAGTATAATTCAGTAACCTGAATGTCATCTTGAGCATTTGCATCTTTCATGTCAACGCCCATTGTGTTTATTCCTTTTATATAATTCACATTTCCCAAACCTAGAGTATTGTCCTCTCCGGCATAACGCGCATCCCATCTAAACTGTTGAGAATATACTTCGATTACAATGGCATCCTCATCTGATAAATCCATAACGTTATTCCATTGCCACAAACCGTATCCTATTAACCCGACCAAAACTACTGCTGGAGTAACTGTCCAAATTAATTCTAACTGATGACTGTCTGCATAAAATTTGGCCTTTCTACTTTTGTTTCCTCTGTACTTAAAAGTGAAATAGAAAATAACAAATTGCATAAAAAATTGGACGATACCGATTAACCAAAATGTAATATTAAATAGTCTATCATCATGTTCCCCTTCGATTGATGCAGATTCAGGAAGCATAATTACATTCATTGCAATTAAACAGTACACCATCATAACATATAGAAATATCATGAAATAAAGTGCGTACTTACCTTGCTTTGCATTATCCTCATCATTGGCAATAACCTCTCTAAAATTTAAAATTCTAGTAATTTGCCAAAAACTTACACCTATTGCAACACCTATAAAAATATAAAATAGAGCTAGCATATATATCTTTTCTTAATTGTTTAAATCTTTATTTATTAATGATGATCAGCTGATCCTTCTCCTCTATGTTGGATATTATAGTAATGAAAATGTTCACTTTCTTCTAAAAATGGATTTCCTTTTGGTACAGGATTTGCTTTAGCAAAAGCACTGAATACTGTGTAAATGAATATCCCTAAAAAGAAAAGTAGAGCACTAATTTCAGGTATTCCAAATGCCCAATGCCCCCCAACAGTAGCTGGCATAACCATAATGAAAATATCAATGTAATGACCTGCTAATATTACGATACCACCAATAACCACAAACCATGGAATACTCTTGAAATCACTATTTAATAATAACAATACTGGAAACACAAAATTCATTGCAACCATTGCCAAAAATGGTAATTTATATTCATTAAAACGAGCTGCGAAATACGTAGTTTCTTCTGGAATGTTAGCATACCAAATTAACATAAACTGTGCAAACCATAAATAGGTCCAGAAAACTGAAAAACCGAACATAAACTTAGCTAAATCATGAATATGACTATCATTAACTGCAGGTAAAACACCTTTAGAACGTAAATAAATGGTTACGAATGCGATTACGGTTAACGCGCTCACTAATAAACTTGCTAAAACATACCAACCAAACAAAGTCGAAAACCAATGTGGATCTAACCCCATAATCCAATCCCATGACATCATAGATTCTGTAATCATAAATATAAATATGAATACTACCGAAGAATTATAATTAAATTTAAATAACTTCCCACCATCATTTGCTGTGTCTTCTTTGATTGAGTTTTTTCTAATTAACCAACGATAAGCATTCCATAATATAAGATAAACGATACTTCTAATAGTCCAACCTGGAACGTTCATCCACCAAGATTTACCATCGATGATTGCGTCGTAATTTTCGCTAGTTGGATCTACTGTACCTTCTGCCATCCAAGGAAAAATATGATTTAAATGCATCGCAGATAAAATAATAATTACTAACATAATGATAGAGGTAGGTACCAAATTCGCTGTTATGGCCTCCATAACTCTAAACAGAACTATAGACCAACCTGACTGAGCCACCCTTTGAGCTGCATAAAAAGCTAAGACCAATAAAGAAATACCAAGGAAGAAAAACAAAGCTACATAGAAAGCAGACCAAGGTCTATTTTGCAATTGATGTAAAACATGCTCTGCATGTTCATCATCATGATGCTTATTTGTTTCTGCATGACCATGATCGCTATGCGTATGGGCATCATCAGTAACCTCTTTAGAAGCATGTTGAGCATCGTGAGATTGTCCATGAGATACTGATGAACCATGATTGGATTGATGAGCAATGATTTCATTTGCGTCTTCAATAGTTGAAGGAGCCGTAGCAAAACTGATTGCCAAACCTATTACACCTAATATTATTAGTGCAAAAGAGAATATTTTTAATTTACCTGAGAATTGATACATATCTTTAGTATTCTATCTTTTTGTACTTATTTTATAATTCTGAACGTAATTTTTCAACGTAATGAATTATTTGCCAACGTTCATTATAGGTTAATTGAGATGAATGAGAACCCATTAAGTTTTTTCCATGCATGATAACATGGTAAATAGTTCCTGCATTTATATCTCTATCTTTATAACTCGGGATCCCTTCAAATTTTTCTGCTTGAGATAAATAACCGTTTCCATCACCTTTTTTTCCATGACATGATATACAATAAATCTCATACATCGCTTTTCCATTAGCCATATTCTCTTCGGACGCTTCCAATGGATTCATTAATTCAGCTCTAGCTTTTTCATAACCCTCTGGTGTATCTGGAATGTCATAGGCAGGATGGCCACCTCTAAAAATAGTTCCAGCTACAGGTTTACTATTTACAGGATTACCATTTAAACCTTCTGCATCATCTGCGTCATAAGGAATTGACACATACATATCTGGCATATATTCCACTCTGGGAGTTCTTCTTTTGTCACTACAAGAAATAATACTTGTAACAACAATTAAAGCAATAAGTAATTTTAAACTTTTCATTATTTCTTAATTAGTGCTTATCTACAATATTAATTTCTACAGCTCCCGTTTTTGCCAATAAAGCAGTTAATTCTTCAGAATTATTGTTTACAGGAATTTCCATTAAAAAATGGTCATCTGTAGTTCTTGGATCTGGATTTTCAGCTTTCTTAAATGGCCATATTCTACTTCTCATATAAAAAGTAATAACCATTAAATGGGCCGCAAAAAAGACTGTTAATTCAAACATTATTGGCACAAAAGCTGGCATATTCTCTAACCAAGAGAAACTTGGTTTACCTCCAATATCTTGTGGCCAATCTTGAATCATCATATAATTTGTCATCCAGATGGCAACTGAAAGACCTGTAATGCCGTAAAAGAATGCAGTAATCGCTAATTTAGTTGGCGCTAAACCCATCGCCTTATCTAATCCATGGACAGGAAAGGGACAGAAAACTTCCTCTATGTGATGTCCATCTGCTTTAACCGCCTTAACAGCATCTAATACAATTTCGTCATCATTGTAAAATGCGTGAATAACTTTTGATGATTCCATAATTATTCTTTATCTTTTTTTTCTGATGAACCTTCTGTAGCAACTATTTCAATAGCTGGTTTAGTAGGTATACCTTGTTCTCTTCTCTTCTTGTAAAATTCACCCGAAGACTTTAATATTGTTTTAACTTCAGCTTGCGCAATAACTGGGAAAGTTCTTGCATATAATAGAAATAGTACAAAGAAAAATCCAATTGTTCCTATAAAGATACCAACGTCTACAAATGTTGGCTCAAAACGCCACCAAGTTGATGGCAAATGTCCTTTACTTAATACAATTGCAATAATATCGAAACGCTCAAACCACATTCCAATATTAATAAATATTGAAATAATAAATGACCAGATAAAACTTCTTCTAATTTTCTTAAACCATAATAACTGCGGTGTTAGAATGTTAAAGAATAACAATGAATAAAATGCCCAAGCATAAGGACCTGTTGCAGCACCTACAGATAAATAGGTATAATTTTCATAAGGTGAACCTGTATACCAAGCAATAAAAAACTCAGTTGCATATGCTACAGCTACAATACCACCTGTTAAAATGATTACAATGTTCATATATTCCACATGCAAACGTGTAATATACTCTTCCATATTCGTCACCTTACGCATAATTCCTAATAAGGTTTGTACCATTGCAAACCCTGAGAAGATTGCCCCTGCAACGAAGTAAGGTGGGAAAATTGTGGAGTGCCAACCTGGATTGATAGAGGTAGCAAAGTCCATAGATACAATAGTATGTACAGAAAGCACTAATGGAGTTGCTAAACCTGCTAAAACCAGAGATACCTCTTCAAAACGTTGCCAATCTTTAGCTCTACCAGACCAACCAAAACTTAATAAAGCATATATTTTTTTTTGGAATGGTTTAACAGCTCTATCTCTTATCATAGCGAAATCTGGTAACAATCCAGTCCACCAAAAAACTAATGACACCGATAAATAAGTTGATATTGCAAATACATCCCATAATAATGGTGAGTTAAAGTTTACCCACAATGATCCGAATTGATTTGGAATTGGCAATACCCAATATCCATTCCAAGGACGTCCCATGTGAATGATTGGAAACAATCCTGCTTGAAAAACGGCGAAAATTGTCATTGCCTCCGCAGAACGGTTTATGGCCATTCTCCATTTTTGACGGAATAATAAAAGTACTGCAGAAATTAACGTTCCTGCATGACCAATACCTACCCACCATACAAAGTTAGTGATATCCCAGGCCCAACCAATATTTTTGCTTAGACCCCAAACTCCAATACCAGTTCCAACTGTATAAAAGATACATCCAAATCCCCAAAGCATTGCTGCTAAAGAAATGTAAAATGCCATATACCAATTCTTATTTGCCTTACCTTCTATAGGTTTTGCAATGTCTTCGGTAATATCGTGGTAACTTTTATCACCTAATACTAAAGGTTCCCTTATGGGTGCTTCGTAATGAGACATATTTTTATATCTTAAATTTTAATTACGCTTCGTTTGTATTCTTTATTTTTACTTGATAGATTACATTTGGTTTTGTCTGTAAGTAATCTAATACGTTGTAAGCTCTTTTATCTTCTGCTAAAGCAGCTACTTGATCCTCTTTGTTATTTACATCTCCAAAAACCAAAGCTCCAGTAGTACATGCAGATGAACAAGCTGTTTCAAATTCATCAGTATTTACTGCTCTACCTTCTCTTTTTGCTTTTAAAATAGTTGCCTGTGTCATTTGAATACACATTGAACATTTTTCCATAACCCCTCTAGATCGAACTACAACATCTGGATTCAATACCATTTTACCATATTCGTTGTTCATATTAAAATCAAACTCGTTATTATTTGCATAATTAAACCAGTTAAATCTACGAACTCTATAAGGACAGTTGTTTGCACAATATCTTGTACCTACACACCTGTTATATGCCATTTGATTTTGCCCTTGACGACCATGAGATGTTGCTGCAACAGGACAAACCGTTTCACAAGGAGCATGGTTACAATGCTGACACATCATAGGTTGAAAAGTTACCTCAGGGTTTTCGGCTTCAGTTTCTAATGCTTCATACATTTCACCTCTGCTTAAACCCAATTCTTTAGCTTCTTCTCTAGTTTCAACCTCTGAAGAATAATATCTATCAATACGCAACCAGTGCATATCTCTACCTACTCTTACTTCATTTTTACCAACAACTGGTACATTATTTTCAGCATGACATGCTACAACACATGCCCCACAACCTGTACAAGATGTTAAATCTATAGATAGATTAAAATGATGACCAACTTCTCTGTTATGTTCATCCCAAATATTAATACTGTTTGCCTCTACTTCTTGATGATCGTAAGACACATAAGCAGGTTTATTCCAACCATGATGATGGTCTTTTGGGTCTACAGTTTTATAGTCTTTTAACGAAGCTACTTTTAAAATATCATGACGCCCCGCAATTGTTTTTTGCACCTGTGTACAAGCGAATTGGTGTGTTCCTGATGCTTTTTCAATAGCAACATTATATTGAATATTATTACCACCCTCATATAAAGGATATGCATTAACACCAACTTGCATTTCTTCTTTTAATCCAAAAGTTCGTCCATAACCTAATGCTAAACCAACTGATCCTTTTGCTTGACCAGGCTGAACCATAACAGGAACATTCTCTAATGTCACACCATTAACAGTAATATTTACATAATCACCATCAATAGCTCCATTATCTTTTACAGGATTTGACAATTCTAATTCTTTAGCATCTGCTATTGAGATTGTCAAATAATTATCCCAGGAAGCTCTTGTAATCGGATCAGGAAATTCTTGTAACCATGGATTATTTGCTTGTTTACCATCTCCTAAGCCTGTTTTTGTATATAAATTCAACTCAAAACCAGAAGATTTTTTTGCTGAGCTTGCTAATTCGTTTGCAACAGTTGGAATTGAAACTGAAGTTTCAAAATCACTTTCATCTGCTACTATCTCTCTTGTAAAGAAACCATTGTGTAATGCAGTATTCCAAGAACCACCAGCTAAGACATTGTTAGTAGCAAAAGTTTTTAAATAATCGTAATATTTTGTTGAATTGCCAGACCACTTTAATAAAGTATCTTGCAGTTGACGTGTATTGAATAATGGTTGGATTGTTGGTTGCATTAACCCGTAAGTTACAGCATCAAATTGAGTATCTCCCCAAGATTCTAAAAAATGTGGAGTTGGTAATGCGTAAGTTGAAGCATCTACAGTTTCATTATTCTCTGTTGATAAGGCAACTGATAACTCAACTTTTTTCAATCCTTCAGCAAAAGCTGATGCATTCGATAAAGCATACAAAGGATCTACATTGTAAGAAATGAGTCCTGCAACTTTACCTAATTTCATATCTGCAACTAATTGTGCAACCTCTGCATCATTTCCTTGACGAATATTGATGGTATTTGTAGTATCAAAAACTTCACTTTGCAAAGCCTCATTGATTGCAAAAGCAACTAATTGTGCATTTTTATCATTTAATCCGGTTAATACAACACCCTTAGAACCAGCTTTTTTTAACTCTGCAGCCATTTTCTTTACATGACCATCAGCTGGTGTTGCTTTAGATGAAACACTTGTACCAGTAATTGCACTATAAAGATTTAACAAAGCAAAAACTTGATCTGAAGGTTTTACAACCACTCTTTTGTCTGCATTTGCCCCAGTTAAAGACATATTGCTTTCAAACTGAACATGGTAAGACATGTTTCCTGTTTCTGGTTTTCTACCAGCTATGTAAGACTTTTCAAATCCTCCATGAAAATCACCTAAAAAATCAGCACCGAATGAAATTATTGTTTTAGCTTTATTTAAATGGTAATTTGGTAAAGCGCGTTTACCATACATGGCCAACATAGCATCTGCAGCACCTGATTCTGAAATTGAATCATATATAACGTGTTTTGCATTAGGATATGTTACCAAAAACTCTTGAACAATTTTATCTGTTGATGGACTTGCCATTGTTCCTGTTAATAGAACAACAGATTTGTTAGCTTCTTTTAAAGAATTTAATTTTGAACCAATCTCAGCATCAGCAGCACCCCAAGAAATTTCCTCATTATCTTTAGTTGGTTCTTTTAATCTTAATTTTTCATCATATAAAGAAAGAATAGCGGCTTGTACTCTAGCAGTGGTAGTCCCGTTTGCATCTTTATTTGGCATTATTTGTATTGGACGACCCTCTCTTGTTTTAACCAAAACATTCGCAAAGTCATAACCATCTGCCATAGAAGTTGCATACCAATCTGCAACTCCAGCGATTATATCATTTGGTTTTACAACGTAAGGAATAGATTTTCTAACAGGACCTTCACAGGCTGCTAAAGAAGCTGCAGCAGTGGTAAAACCAACATATTTTAAGAAATCTCTACGTGAAGTTGATGTTTTCTCTAATGTTTCTTTATCACCTAAAAAATCATCTGTTGGAATTTCTTCTACAAATTCATTTTTACTTAGCGTTTCAACAATAGAACTATCTTTTAGTTCCTCAACACTTTTCCAGTATTTTTTGTTTGAAGCCATTTACTTTTTAGTTATTTGTTGTTAGTTATTCGCTTTAATTGTATTAAAACTAAACTATCTTTCTTCATTAATTAATAGTGACATTTACCACACTCTAATCCACCTAATTGCGCAATAGTAACTTTTTCTACATTATACTTTTTAGCCAATTCTTCGTGGATTTTCTTATAATACTCATTACCTTTTAAATCAACATTTGTTTCTCTGTGACAATTAATACACCACCCCATAGTTAATGGAGAGAATTGTCTCATTTCATCATATTCCTCTACTGGTCCATGACATTTTTGACACTTTATACCACCAACGACTCTATGTTGAGAGTGGTTAAAATATACAAAATCTGGTAGATTATGAATTCTAATCCATTTAATCGGTTTAGTATCACCTGTATACTCTAAAGCATCCGGATCCCAACCTGCAGCCTCATAAACTTTAGCAATTTCCTTATCTAATTCAGCCTTTCCATAAGTAACACCATTCCACTCAACCTCTGTACCTTCAGCAACCTCAGCAATATTTTTATGACAATTCATACAAACATTCACAGATGGTATACCAGAATGCTTACTATGCTTGGCAGACGAATGACAGTATTGACATTCTATTTTATTTTCTCCTGAATGAATTTTGTGCGAAAAAGCAATTGGTTGAAGAGGCATATATCCTTCATTAACACCTACTTTAAATAAAGTTCCGAAAGCAACATACGCCCCCATTAATAACACAAAAATTGTAGTTAAAACCTGTAAAAAAGTATTTCTTTTTAAGCCTGCCCAAAGTTCACTTAAATCGCGTCTTAAATCAGAACCATTATCAGGAGATTTGTTACCTTTTAATTCGTTTACTTGTTTTAACAAACTAGCAATCATTAAAAATGCAACAACAATAGCACCTGCCAATAAATAAATAATCCATTCTGGAGCGCTCCCTGAACTCCCTCCATTTACAGCTCCTCCTGCAGCTACATCAGCAGCAACATTTTTAACTGGATCACCAACTGTAGTATAGTATAAAATATCATCAATTTGCTGATCGTCTAATTGAGGAAAAGCTGACATTACAGAACCATTGTATTCTTCGAATATAGCAATAGCATCTGCATCGCCTGAAGCACGTAATTCCGCATTATTCTTAATCCAAGCTTTTAACCAATCATTTTCTCTACGCTCTTCAACACCACCTAAAGCTGGTCCTACTAATTTTCTATCTAACTTGTGACAAGAAGCACATTGAGATTTGAAAAGTTTTCTACCTGCTTTTTGACGTGCTTCATCCACATCTTGTGAATTGGATGATAAACTAAATGCAAATAAGAGAATAAAAGTAAAACTCTTTAGTAGTATTTTGGTTAGTTTACTGTGCAATGCTACACTTTTCATATTAACAAACTATTTTTAGTATTGTGTATAAAATAGCTCAAAAAAAACGTTTTTTGAACGGTTTGACAAAAGTAGTACATCTTCCTAAAATTTGAAAAAGTTAAGGAATGTTAAATTACAATTTATAACAATTCTAAATAACAATTCTCTTCAATATAATATATTTATAGTCGTTATTTTTGTAGAAATTATTCTTATGAAAAATAAATTATTTTATGTTGCTATCGTTTTTATTGCATTTATACTTTCAACTACTATTTCTGCACAGAACAGTACTAATAGCAGCCCACAAATAAAGCGATTAATATCTAAGAAAAGATCCTTTAATGAGAGTTATGGGCATGGGTATATCATACAAATATACTATGGAAACGAAACAAAAGCTAGAAGCCTAAGAAATAAATTCAGACTTACTTTTCCAAATGTTTATACCAAATTAGATTACGATAAGCCAGACTGGAAGGTACTTGTAGGAAATTACAAAACAAAATTAGAAGCTGATAAAGCTGTTTTAAATTTTTCTGAGAAGTTTTCTGGTTTAATTGTGATTCCTTTGGGAAAATAACTCACTAAAAACTTTTGTTTAAATCTTTTAGCAATAGTTGAATCGACCTAAAACCATTCCATTCATTTTCATCTAAAGCATAAACGATATCGAAATCATTTTGCACCAATTCCATTTTATTACCTAAGTTAAAACCAATTGCATTGTAGGTTTTCTTATTTTCTCCTTGAAAAACGTTTAGTTTTAAATGGGTTTGATCTGCTCCTACTTTTTTTCCATATCCATTATCTCTAACACAACTTGTTTTAAAAACAGGCTTCATATTCATAGGTCCAAAAGGCGCCATTTGTTGAATAATTCTAAAAAACTTAGGTGTAATTTCTGATAATTCAATCTCAGCATCAATAGAAATTTCAGGAGTTAAGAGTTTTTTATCTATTCTTTTTTGAACTACTTCTTCAAATTTATTCTTGAACTTTTGATAATTTTCTGGCAATAAGGTTAAACCTGCTGCATATTTATGACCTCCAAATTGCTCTATAAACTCCTCACATTCATGCAACGCATTATACACATCAAAACCTTTTACAGATCGCGCAGAAGCAGCTAATTTATCACCACTTTTTGTAAACACTAAAGTAGGTCTGTAATATTTTTCTATCAATCTTGATGCAACAATACCAATAACTCCTTTATGCCAATCTTCTTGAAAAACTACTGATGTAAAACGATTCTCTTCTTCATTATCAATAATTTGAATAATGGCTTCATCAGTAATCTTTTTATCTAATTCTTTGCGATCTGAGTTGAAAATTTCTATATCAGCAGCAAATTTAACAGCAGTATCAAAATCCATTTCTGTCAACAACTCTACTGCATAATTTCCATGTTTCATTCTTCCTGCAGCATTGATTCTTGGTGCAATTATAAAAACAACGTCTGTTATTGTTAAAGCTTTCTTTTTAGTCTGATGAATAATTGCTTGGATTCCATTTCTTGGACTTTGATTAATGACCTGTAAACCATAATAAGCCAAAACTCTGTTTTCGCCATTCATAGGAACAATATCTGCTGCAATTGCAGTAGCCACCAAATCTAAATAAGGAATAAAATCGGTAATGGTTTGATTGCGAGAAACGCCTAGTGCTTGAATTAATTTAAAACCTACACCACAACCACAAAGCTCATCAAAAGGATAAGTACAATCTTCTCTTTTTGCATTTAAAACAGCAACTGCTTTTGGAATTTCCTTTCCTGGTTTGTGATGATCACAAATGATAAAATCGATATTCTTTTCAGTTGCGTAAGCTACTTTCTCAATAGCTTTTATACCACAATCTAGGGCAATAATTAAGGAGAAATGATTGTCATCTGCAAAATCAATTCCAGTATAAGAAACTCCATAACCTTCTGCATATCTATCAGGAATATAAGTTGCAATATTTGGAGTGATTGTTTTTAGATAAGAAGACACTAAAGAAACAGCTGTTGTACCATCCACATCATAATCTCCATAAACAAGAATATTTTCGCCTTTAGTAATAGCAGTTTCAATTCTCTGAACTGCGATATCCATATCTTTTAATAAAAAAGGGTCATGAATATCTTCTAAACTTGGCCTGAAATATTGTTTTGCTTGCTCAAAAGTTTCAATATCTCTCTGACAAAGAATTGATGCAAGAGTTCTATCTACCTGTAAATCTTTGGCGAGTTTCTCTACTTTATCTTTATCAGGTTTTTGTTTTAATGTCCATCTCATAGCAATTTAGAGTATCAATTAAATATCATGTAAATGGATTTCGATTTCAATTTCAGCAAATTGACGAAACATTTCCATAACTCCACAATACTTGGTAGCCGATAAATTAACCGCTTTTTGAATTTTCTTGGGTTTTAATTCAGCATCTGTAAAATGATAATCTACTTTTACCTTGTTGTAAAACTTAGGATGCTCATCTGTTAACTCTGCAGTAACTTCAATCTTAAAATCTGCAACTTCTGCATGCATTTTCTTTAATAACGAAGCAACGTCTAAACCAGAACAACCTGCTAAAGAAGATAACATTAAAGCTTTAGGCCTATAACCTTCACCTTTTCCTCCATTTTCTTCACCTGCATCCATAAATAAATTATGACCACTTGGGTTGTCAGATTCAAATAACATATTTTTCTTCCAAACAGTTGTAACTATATTTTTAACCATATTTTATATTTTTTTAAAAATTGAAGTCTTAAATTGTGCATTTGTACAAAAGTAAGAAACACAAAGAAGATACTCATATAAATGTTCAAATCTATTCTTTTTAAAAAACCAATCATTTTCCTTTTCTGCTTAATGATTTCTTTTTTTTCAAATGCTCAAGCTGATCAAGCACCATCTATTTCTGCTGATGGTAGGCAAGTGTTTTGTATTGGAAGCTCAACAAAAATAGTAACAGACTTTACAATAACAGATGCTGATGATACAACTATAGCTTCTTTTTTTATTCAGATTTCATCTGGTTATCAATTTAATTTTGACAGATTAGAGTTATCAGGAAGTCATCCTAATATAATTCCTGTTTGGAATGCCAATGATGGAAAACTAACTTTAATTTCAGTTGTTAGTGGTGGAGAAATATTACTTACAGACTTAGAAAATGCTGTAAAAGACATAGTTTTCACAACAACTTCTTCTAGTATTATTAAAGAAAAAACATTTTCTCTTAGTATTGATGATGCTAACTATTTACCATCAACAGACCATTTTTATCAATTTATTACTGCACAAAACATTTCTTGGTCTGATGCTAAAGTTGCAGCAGAAAACCAAACATATTATGGACGAAAAGGATATTTAGCAACATTAACAAGTAAAGAGGAAGCTAATTTTGCTGGAAAACAAGTTTCAGGAGCAGGCTGGATTGGAGGAAGTGACGAAGAAACAGAAGGTGTATGGAAATGGGTAACAGGCCCAGAGGCTGGCACTATTTTTTGGAGAGGACAAGTAAATGGAACAACTCCAAAATTTGCTTTTTGGAATAATAATGAACCTAATGATTTTAGAGGAAATGATCCTGTAGGTGAAGATTACGCTCATATTACCGATCCATCAATAGGAATTCAAGGAGCTTGGAATGACCTACCAAATCAAGGAGGAATAGATTTATATATTGCAAAAGGCTATGTAGTTGAATATGGTATTCCTGGAGACCCACCTCTAAATATTGTTGCAAGTACAAGCATCTATATTCCCAGCATTACAGATAGTAAAGGTGCTGAAATTTGTGAAACTGGAACTACTACTATTTCTGCAACACCTAGTGAAGGAGATATTTTATGGTTTGATACGCAAACAGGAGGAACACAATTGGCAATAGGAAATTCTTTTACAACTCCAAATTTAACCTCAACTACAACTTATTTTGCAACAGTTTCTGTAAACGGATGCAATACTTTAGAAAGAATTCCTGTAACAGTTGTTGTAAACCCAAGACCAACTATTACCAGCAAAACAAATGACTTGATTTGTTCTGGAACAGCAAATTTAACTGCAAAATCTTCTGAAGGACAAATTTACTGGTATGATTCCCTTTCTAGTACAACTCCTATTTTTATTGGTGACAGTTTTGAAACACCAAATCTAAATACAACAACTAGCTACTTTGTTGAAGCCAATAATAACAATTGTATTTCATCTACAAGAACCAAAATTACAGCAGTTGTAGATAATACTATACCTTCATTTGACATACTTAATAATGTAGTTTTATGTACTGATGTTGGCTCTATAGATTTGGAAATCATTAATTTTCAAGATAACTATAGATATATTTGGATGAAAGATGGTAATCCATTAATAAGTGATTTAGGAATTATTTCAGTAAATTCTTCTGGAACATATACTGTAAAAGCAGTTTCTAATGCTGGGTGTGAGTCTGCAGAACAAACAATTATTATTAGTGATTCAGAAAAGGCAACAATTACCAAAGATGATGTAATCATTACAGATGATTCTGACAATAATTCTATTCAGGTAACAAGTTCTAATTTAGGCAGTGGAACCTATCAGTTTGCAATTGATGATGAATTTAGAAGTTATAAAGATGATGGTTTCTTCGAGAATTTATCAACAGGAATACATACTTTATTCATAAAAGATAATGGAGGTTGTGGAACTGAAAAATATGTGTTTTCAATTTTATCCTACGCTAATTTTTTTACACCAAATCAAGATGGCACAAATGATTTTTGGAAAATATCAGGATATGATAAAACATTCTACACTTCTTCTGAGATTTCGATTTACAACAGGTTTGGTAATTTAATTTATCAATTTGATGAAAATAGTGAAGGTTGGGATGGAAATTATCAAGGAAAAAAATTACCCAATAATACCTATTGGTTTAGAGTATCTTTAACAGACATCAATGGTACAACTATAGAAAAAACAGGAAATTTCAGTTTAATAAGATAATAAAATATGGCATTAGTTACACCACTTTCAGCAGAACACGATTTAGAAACCAAAGAATTGGCAGAATTCTTTAATGAAACTTTAGGGTTTTGTCCAAATTCAGTTTTAACAATGCAAAGAAGACCTGCAATATCAAAGGCTTTTATTAACCTAAACAAAGCTGTAATGGCTAATGAAGGACGAGTTACATCTGCTTTAAAAAGAATGATAGCTTGGGTTTCTAGTAATGCAACTGGTTGCAGATATTGCCAAGCACATGCAATTAGAGCTGCAGAACGTTATGGAGCAGAACAAGAACAATTGGATAATATTTGGGAATATAAAACACACGCTTCTTTTTCTGATGCTGAAAGAGCAGCCTTAGACTTTTCTTTGGCAGCTTCTATGGTGCCAAATGCTGTTGATGCAAATATCAAAAAAGAACTTTACAAATATTGGGATGAAGGAGAAATTGTAGAAATGTTAGGGGTAATTTCTTTATTTGGTTATTTGAATAGATGGAACGATTCTATGGGCACAACTATGGAAGAAGGAGCTATAGATTCTGGAAATCAATATTTAGGAAAACACGGTTTTGAAGTTGGGAAACATGATGGATCTAGGTATTAATTACCTAGAAAAATATTAATAAATATAAAAATCCCAAGTAAAAACTTGGGATTTTTATATTTATAATGAGAAACTTCGACAAGCTCAGTTTGACAAAATTTATCTGGCAACATTGTTACCTACATTTCTAATGCTTTGGTTGGATTACCATCCATCAATAATTCTACTGGATTTTCTAAAGCTTCTTTAACAGCTACTAAGAAACCAACAGATTCTCTACCATCTACAATTCTGTGATCGTAAGATAAAGCCACATACATAATTGGCTGAATTACCACTTGCCCATCAACAGCCATTGGTCTGTTTACGATGTTGTGCATTCCTAAAATCCCACTTTGTGGTGGATTGATAATTGGCGTAGATAACATAGAACCAAATACACCACCATTGGTAATTGTAAAAGTTCCACCAGTCATTTCATCAATCGTAATTTGTCCATCTCTAGCTCTTAAAGCCAAACGTTTTACTTCAGATTCTACACCTCTAAATGATAAATTTTCAGCATTTCTAATCACAGGAACCATTAATCCTTTTGGACCAGAAACTGCAATTGAAATATCTTGAAAATCGTGTTTTATTTGGAAATCTCCATCAATCATAGAATTTACATCTGGATATAACTTTAATGCTCTAACCACAGCTAATGTAAAGAAAGACATAAAACCTAAACCAACTCCGTGTTTTTCTTTAAAATCAACTTTAAATTGAGAACGCAAATCGAAAATTGGTTGCATATTAACTTCGTTAAACGTAGTTAACATTGCAGTTTCACTTTTTACAGCTACCAAACGTTGTGCTACTTTTCTACGTAACATCGACATTTTTTTACGCTCTGTTCCACGAGATCCATTAGCAGGTTGAGTTCCCATAGATGGTACTGCTTTTACAGCATCATCTTTGGTAATTCTTCCATCTTTTCCAGTTCCTTTTACAGTAGATGCAGATATTCCTTTCTCAGCTAAAACTTTTTTAGCTGCTGGAGAAGCAGTTCCAGTTGCATAAGTATCTGCTTTTGGAGTAGCTACTTCAACTTTCTTTTCTTCTTTTGGTGCTTCTTCTTTTGCAGGAGCAGCATCACCTTCCGGTTTTGCAGCACTCATATCAATTAAACAAACTACAGCACCAACTTCTACAGCATCACCTTCTTCTGCTTTTAAAGTGATAATTCCACTTTCTTCAGCAGGCAATTCTAGGGTTGCTTTGTCAGAATCTACTTCTGCAATGGGTTGGTCTTTTTCTACATAATCTCCATCTTCAACTAACCAAGTTGCAATTTCTACTTCTGTAATCGATTCTCCTGGTGAAGGAACTTTCATTTCTAAAACACTCATCTGTTTCTATTTTGCTTGTGCTGAATTAATTTCAGCATCTAATTTTAATTATACTTTATCTTATTTTGGCGTTTTAACAGGCTTTCCACTGTATCTTTTCTATTTTGTTCTCGATACAAATTTGTTCATTCTTCTCAAATTTACTCGAACTGACAAAAGAAAAGGATGTCGTTTCAATCCTTAACGCGACTTACTCATTACTAAAAACGCTATCGATAACTCCTTGATGACGTTTTTTGAATCTTGTACTAGATCCTGCAGCTGGTACAGCATAATATTTACGAGAACAAACACTTAAGTTTTTCAACTCAAAACGTTGTAACATATAACTCCAAGCCCCCATGTTTCTTGGTTCTTCTTGAGCCCAAACATATTCTGTTACATTTGGATATCTATCAATAATTTTCTGAATTTTATCTTGATGTAAAGGGAATAATTGCTCAATTCTCACTAAAGCAACATCTTCTCTTTGTAATTGTTCTCTTTCTTCTAATAAATCGTAATAGAATTTACCCATACAGAACACCATTTTTTTAACTCCATCAACATTTACTGTATCGTCAATTACTTCTTGGAACTCTCCAGTTGCTAAATCTTGAATAGAATTTACTGCTTTTGGATGACGTAATAAACTTTTTGGTGTAAAAACAATTAATGGTTTTCTGTAATCACGTTTCATTTGACGACGTAATAAGTGATAGAAGTTTGCTGGAGTTGTACAGTTGGCAACAGTCATATTATCTTCTGCACACAATTGTAAATAGCGTTCTATTCTTGCTGATGAATGCTCAGAACCTTGCCCTTCATATCCGTGAGGAAGTAAGACTACAATTCCGTTTTGCGCTTTCCATTTATCTTCTGCAGCAGAAATATATTGATCAAACATGATTTGTGCTCCGTTAGAAAAATCTCCAAATTGTGCTTCCCAAATGGTTAATGTATTTGGGTTACCCATGGCATAACCATAATCAAAACCTAACACACCATATTCAGATAATAACGAGTTGTAAATCGTCATTTGTCCTTTATTGTTTGGGTTTGTATTTAATAGATTAATTCTTTCTTCAGAAACCTCATCTCGTAAAATAGCATGTCTGTGAGAGAATGTTCCTCTTTCTACATCTTGCCCAGAAATACGTACATTATAGCCTTCTTCCATTAAAGAACCATAAGCAAGGTTTTCTGCCATTCCCCAATCTAATTGATTGGTTTCAAAAACCATTTTTGCTCTACCTTTTAAAATTCTTTCTGCTTTTCTTACAAAGTTAGCTCCTTCAGGAACTGTAGAAACAACTTTTGCAATATTATTTAATTTATCTTCAGGATAAGTAGTGTCTAAAGCTGTTAACATAGCTTCTTTATCTTGACGCTCAAAACCTTCCCAAGTAGATTTCATAAACTCTTTTACCTTAGAAGTTGTATCTTCTTTAGAATTGTCGAATTCTGTATTCAACATATCCTTAAACTCTGTAGTAATTTCGTTTACGTAATTTTTATCTATAGATCCTTCACTAATTAATTGTGACACATAAATATCCTTTGGATTTTTATGCTTAGCAATTGCTTTATATAAATTTGGCTGCGTAAAACGTGGTTCATCACCTTCATTATGGCCATATTTACGATACCCTAATAAATCGATAAAAATATCAGATTCAAACTTCATTCTAAACTCTAATGCCATTTCCATTGCATGACAAACAGCTTCAGTATCATCAGCATTTACATGTAAAACCGGAGATAAAGTTACTTTACCTACATCAGTACAATACGTACTTGAACGTGCATCTAAATAATTTGTGGTAAACCCTATTTGATTATTTACAACAATATGGATACTCCCTCCTGTTTTATAACCATTCAGCTTTGCCATTTGAACTATTTCATAAGCAATTCCCTGCCCTGCAATAGCTGCATCTCCATGAATGATTATAGGTAATATTTTACTTGAATCTCCAGCGTATTTTCTATCGATTTTTGCTCTAGTAATCCCTTCAGCAACAGCTGCTACTGTTTCTAAATGCGATGGATTTGGAACCAAGTTCATTTTAATTTCATTACCATCTCTGTAGGTTTTACTTAATGTTAAACCTAAATGGTATTTTACATCTCCATCGATATCTTCATCTTCAAAATCTTTTCCTTCAAACTCACTAAATAATTCTCTAACAGGTTTTTTAAAAATATTTACTAAGGTATTTAAACGACCTCTATGTGCCATTCCTAAAACGCACTCTTTTACGCCATATTTTTCTGCAGCATCTCTAAGCATTACAGCAATACCAGGGATTAAAGTTTCACCACCTTCTAAAGAAAAACGTTTTTGACCTACATATTTTGTTTGTAAGAAACTCTCAAAAGTTACTGCTTGATTTAATTTACCAAAAATGTATTTTTTTGCATCTACACTATAAGTAGGATGGTTGTCGTTTCTATTCAAACGGTTTTGCCACCATTTAACTTTTTCAGGATTACGCATATATGTGTATTCTACACCAATAGAATCGCAATAAATACGTTTTAATTTTTCAATAATATTAGCCAGCGTAGTTTTACCTAGACCTAAAACTTCACCTGCAGAAAATTCATTTTCTAAATCGTTTTCGGATAATCCGAAATTTTCGATATCTAAAGTTGGTTGATATTGTCTTCTATCTCTTACTGGGTTTGTTTTTGTAAACAAATGTCCACGAGTTCTATAACCATTAATCAAGTCTACTACTAAAAACTCTTTATGTACTTGCTCAGGAATTTCTAAAGCTTCCTCATCATCTGTTAAAGAATAATTTTCATTTGCTAAATCATACCCTTGAAAAAAGCTTCTCCAACTTGGTTCAACTGCATCTGGATTAACCAAATATTTATCATATAAATCAGCTATAAAGCCTGTGTGTGCTGCGTTTAAGAACGAAAATTTATCCATAGTTTAATATCTGCTTTTTTAATAAGCTTTCGGAACGAGCAAAAATACAATTTTTAGTTATTATAGTATCTCATAATTAATATTTATAACAATAAACTTTTTATTGAAAAAAAATTAAAAAGTATTTGGTGATATTCTAAAAAGATATATATTTGCACTCGCTAATCCCAAACATGGGAAGCAAACTCCTCCTTAGCTCAGTTGGTTAGAGCATCTGACTGTTAATCAGAGGGTCCTTGGTTCGAGTCCAAGAGGGGGAGCAAAAAAGCCTTATCAATTTTGATGAGGCTTTTTTATTTTATATTTTTGCTTAAAAGCAATGTTAGGATGTTTGAACACCCTTTTTAGGATTTCTGTATCCTAATTTTTAGATAATTTTATGGTTTTGAAAATAATAACTCAAAATTTCTTAACTAAAGAGTTCATTCTTTCTTTGTTGATAATAAGTTGTGTTTTAATAATTATTATATTTATTTAAATGTCTAAATTTTATAAATACATATTTATTATTATGTTGATAAGTATTTTTTCTAATTGCTCATTAGGAAGTAGGAAAAAAAATCCCAAAAGAACTTTTTGGAAAATCGATATGAAATGTTTTTAAATTATAAACCAGATTCTTTAGCTTTTCCAAGAGGTTTTTATTTGGATTACAGTAAAAAAGTAGTAAAAACATTGATGTCAAAAGAACATATTTTAGGCGATTACTTAAAAGCACCTTTTATTTTAAAACACAGTACAGGTAATTATCCAAAAAATGATGAAATAAATGAGCCAATCGTTTATGCAGATTATTACTTTTTAGAAACTTTACTTCGATTAAAATCACTTTAATATTATGATGTTTAAAAAATCAATTCAACCAAAACTATTAGTAGGTTTAGCAATATTTAGTCTTTTATCTTTAATAACTTCTTGCAATTCTAATTCAGCAGATAACACACTTGCAAGAACTAAAACCAACATCAATAAAAACTGGAAATATCTAGAAAATGATACTCAGAATATTCAAGTCGCTATAGATAATAAAGATTGGCAAGCAATCAATTTACCTCATTCTTGGAATGCTCTAGATGCTACAGATATTACTCCTGGTTATAGAAGAAGTGGAAGTTGGTATCAAAAATCAATTGATATTTCTTTGAATAATAATTCTATTTACGAATTGTTTTTTGAGGGTATAAACATCACTTCTCAAATTTTTGTAAATGGAAAAAAAGTAGGCAGTCATATAGGTGGTTATATTGGTTTTACTATTGATATTACTGATGCTCTAAAAAATGGTAAAAACGAAATTGTAGTGAGGGCAGATAATAGTTATGATCCAGAAATTATTCCTTCACAAAAAAGTGATTTCTTTATTTTTGGCGGAATTACAAGAGATGTATTTTTACAAACAAAGCCAAAAACGCATTTAGCAAATTTAAAATATACTACTCCAACAGTTTCTAACGAAAATGCTACTTTAAAGGGTACAGTTAAAGTTATAAATGCAGAAAACACTTCAAAAGTAAAAGCTGTTTTAGTAGATAATGATGGGAAAACTGTTGTAGAAAAAGTTTTTTCTGTTGATGATAATCAAGCAAAAATTAAGTTTGACAAAATCTTAAATCCAAAACTTTGGGATACAGAAAACCCTAATTTATATACCATTAAAGTTTCTTTAATGGATGGTGATAAAATCATTGATGAAATTTCTGATAGAGTTGGTTTTAGATGGTTTGAATTTAAAGAATATGGTGCTTTCTTTTTAAACGGAAAACGTTTGTTATTAAGAGGAACTCATAGACATGAAGAACACGCAGGTGTTGGAGCAGCAATGAGTAACGAGCAACACAGAACAGATATGGAACTCATTAAAGAAATGGGAACCAATTTTGTACGTTTGGCGCATTATCCTCAAGATCCAGAAATTTATAAAGCTTGTGATGAATTAGGACTTTTAGTTTGGGATGAATTACCTTGGTGTAGAGGTGGTGTTGGAAATGATAATTGGAAAAAGAACACCAAAAATATGTTGACGGAAATCATCAATCAAAACTATAATCATCCAAGTATTGTAATTTGGTCTTTGGGTAATGAAATGTATTGGTTACCAGATTTTGAAGATGGAGATGACAAAGAAAAAATGACTTCTTTTTTATCAGAAATAAATGATTTATCTCATAAATTAGATCCTACTAGAAAAACAGCAATTCGTAAATATTATGAAGGTGCAGAAATTGTGGATGTATTTTCTCCTTCAATTTGGTCTGGCTGGTATTCTGGAAGTTATAAGAGTTATCAAAAAGCCATAAATAAGTATAAAACAGCATACAAATCTTTTTTACATGCAGAATATGGAGGTTCTAGTCATTTAGGACGTCACACAGAAAATCCTATTACTGGTGAAGGAAAAATACAATCTGATGGATGGGAAGAAGCAATAGTACAAACAGGTGTCGCCAATATTGCACAAATAGGAGATTGGTCTGAAAACTATATTGTAGATTTATTTGATTGGCATTTAAGAATTTCTGAAAATGACGATACTTTTGTGGGTAACATTCAATGGGCTTTTAAAGATTTTGGAACTCCTTTAAGACCAGAGAATGCTATTCCTTATATGAATCAAAAAGGTTTGGTGGACAGGGCAGGAAATAAAAAAGATGCATTTTATGTATTTAAGAGTTACTGGTCTAAAGATCCATTTACATACATAGAATCACACACTTGGACAGAAAGACAAGGCCCAAAGGGTTTGGCTAGAGATATTAGTGTATATTCTAATTGTTCTGAAGTAGAATTATCTTTAAATGGAAAATCTTTAGGAACAAAAAAAAGAAACACATTAGATTTTCCTGCTGCTGGTTTAAACTGGAATTTACAATTTAAAGAAGGTAAAAATACGTTAATTTCAACAGGAAAAACTGTTGATGGAAAAACGGTTTCTGATAAATTAGAAATAAACTACAGATTTACTAAAAACAGTAAAGCTAGAGACTTAAAACTGTCGTATAAAGAACTTGAAAATGGAAATTACTTAATCACAGCTATTGCAGAAGACTCAAAAGGTTTACGATGTTTAGATTACGAAAAAAGAGTTTATTTTCAATGTATGTCTGGTGGAGAAGTGCTAAAAAGTTTAGGAACACCAACTGGAAGTGAAACAATTGAAATGGCAAATGGAAAAGCATCTATAGAAGTAAAAAGAGCAAGTAAAAATAAGCCTTTAGTTATGATGGTTCTAAATCAAAGTTTTAAGGGAACCTATTTGACTATTCAATAAAACTTTTAGAAAATGCTTATAAAACCTCAATTTTAAACTAAATTGAGGTTTTAAATTATAGAAAACATGAAAAAATACGGCTTATATGTATGTTTCATTCTAATTAACGTGAGTTCGACTTAAGTAATACCTAAATTTGGTAAAATCTCTGTACTTTAATGCTAGGTTTAGAATCAAAAATCATAAGCAAAATAATTTTAGTTTATTGAATATCAAAACCTTAATATACTAAATTTTCTGGTTTTTTCTTCCTAAAATCTTTACTTTTTATATCGAACTCATGTTAAAATTAAGATATAAGGGAGCCTTTACAACAATAGATAAAAGCTTTACAACAACGCAAAAACTTAGCCAATCATAATAATATTAAAAGACGTTGCAGGTATGTTTCGTTCATTTCATTATGCCATTTATTCAACTATTTTCAATGAAAAACAAGGAATCAACTATAATCAAGAGGAACTATATAAAACAGGAGAGATATTGTATCGTTATTTTATAGGAGTCTTTTTGGATAGTTATGTAAAGTTGATGCAAAAAAACAACTTAAATATTGGCTATTTAAATGAGCGTATTTTTATTTTAAAATATTGTATGCTCGAAAAATCAATTTATGAATTAGGTTACGAAATGAATTCCAGACCTCAATGGGCTGTTATTCCTTTGGAAGGTGTAATTGGGATGATAAATGAAGTAGATTAGATTAATAATAAACTTCTAACACTTTAGCAGCCTTAGATTGTAATTCCACTTTTTTAATTGCTGCAGGCAACAAAAGTGTTTCTCCTTTATTTATAGTATAGGTTTTATTTTCTGACACTAAATCTAAAACACCTTCTACACACATATAAATTACAAAAGAATCAATTGAACTATAATCTCTACCTACTTTTGAGTTGATATCTATAATATTAGTTCTAAAATAGGGAGAATGCACTAATTTACTTGGCTTGTTTTTTTCTGCATTGTATTCAGTTTTATAATTATCATGTACTTTATAATCGATAACATCCACAGCCATATCAACATGTAACTCTCTTTTTTTTCCAGTCTTAGCATCTATTCTATCATAATCATAAATACGATAAGTAATGTTTGAAGTTTGTTGAATTTCAGCTAGTAAAACCCCAGCTCCAATAGCATGAACTCTTCCCTTAGGAATGTAGAAAGCATCTCCTTTACTAACAGTTTCTTGGTGCATAACATTTAAAATTGTATTATTTTTTAAATGTGTTTTAAAATCTTCGATATTTATTTCTTCATCAAAACCAACTATTAATTCTGACCCCTTATCAGCCTGCATTACATACCACATTTCGTTTTTCCCTAAAGAGTTATGACGTTCTTGTGCAAATTTATTTCCAGGATGTACTTGAAGTGATAAAGGTGTTTTCGCATCAATAAACTTTATCAACAAAGGAAATTCTTTACCAAATTTTTCATAAACTGCATTTCCAACAAAATCTCCTTTAAATTCATTGATTAGGTCTCTTAGTGTTTTTCCTTTAAAGACTCCTTTTGCAACAACAGTTTCATCACCAGAAACATCTGAAATTTCCCAAGACTCACCAATATTTTCTTCTAAATACTCTTTATTTAATTCTGTTTTTAATTTTTCTCCACCCCAAATTCTATATTTAAAAAGGGGGGTAAATTTTAAAGGGTGTAATTTCATTTTTAATGGTTTAAATTTATAGAGTACTAAAGATGTAAATTTAGGATACTTTTAATGTTTTTTGTTTTTTAGAAAAAATCATACTTATTTAGATTTCTCAAATCTAAACAAGTTTAATTAAAAAGAAAATAATTTTGACAGAATTCTTATTGCCTCTTTTAGTTCTTTGTAAGCTAACACGAACTTACTAAGCTATATTGAAAGCAAACTTAATATTTCAATCTAAATTGAATATAAGTAATAGGTTTACCAACTTCTAAATATTGGTTTTCATAAAAAGTTTGGGTTTGAACAACTTCTTTTGGAGCACCTTCATTTTTATAGACATTATGATTTGCATATAAAATTTCATGACCAGCTCCTTGCAGTAAACCTAAAGTATAGCCATGCATAAACTCAGAATCTGTTTTCAGATTCATAATACCATCTTCTTTTAAAATATGATAATACTTTTTTAAGAAGTTAGCATTTGTCATTCTATGTTTTGTTCGCTGATACTTAATTTGAGGATCAGGAAAAGTAATCCAAATTTCGGAAACTTCATTTTCAGCAAAAATAAAATCTACCAATTCTATTTGAGTTCTTACAAAAGCAACATTCTCTAAATTTTCTTCAATGGCAGTTTTTGCACCTCTCCAAAAACGAGCGCCTTTAATATCAATTCCTATATAGTTTTTATTAGGATTTTTTTTGGCTAAGGCAATTGTGTACTCACCTTTTCCACAACCCAATTCAACAATAATAGGATTATCGTTTTTAAAAAAAGAATGCCATTTACCTTTCAGAGAAAAATCAGTTACTACCTCTTCTCTTGTTGGTTGAATGACATTTTTGAACGTTTCGTTTTCTTTGAAACGTTTCAGTTTATTTTTACTTCCCAAGTTGTAAAATTAAGCTCTATCTTCTGTTCCTTCATCAAGAAACCTTTTAGATTCTTTCATCCAGTACCAAAATAGAACTAGTAAAACTCCTAAAAAAATCCAATTAATGATGTTTGCTGACCACCAATTTAAATCTCCTCTACGTAATGCCTCAAATGGAATAAATAAAATATCCGTGAATAAACTACCAATCCATCTAAAAATATTGCTTGCTATCATAACTTAATTATCTTTACGCTGCAAAAATAACAAAAGAAACAATGCTAGCCAATTTTTTAAACAAATCTAAACCCGTCAATTTTATTGGTTTGTTGATTTTCTTCTTTATTAGTTTTCTTTTCAGCGTTTTTAGTGATGGATTCTCTAATGATAAACTACTAAAAACCTTAGTCTTAGCCTTACTTTTTTTAGTCATTTTTTTTATTTACAATTTCATCATCAGTAAAAATAGATTAACCCATGATAATTCTTATGCTTATTTTTTATTCGTACTTCTAAATGTCAGTATTTTATCTAAAATAGAAGACTATGTAATATTAAGTTTGGTCATCATTTATTTACTTTTTATTAGAAAAATATATAGTTTACGATCAACTAAAAAAGTATTTGAAAAATTGTTTGACAGTGGTTTCTGGCTAGGAATTCTTTTTATATTAGAACCTTACTCCATTGTTTTATTTGCACTAATTTATATTGCTAGCTACTTACATAGTAAAATAACAATACACACACTTTTAGTTCCAATTATTGGTTTTATAACACCTCTAATTATTTATTTCACTTACTTTTTTTGGTCTGATAAGTTAGAAGAATTTACAAAACTATTTCATTTTGATGGAATTTTCGACATCCAATTCTACTCTGAACCAAAATATATCTGGATGACAAGTTGTATTTTTCTGCTTACAATATTCGCTATATTTATGAAATCTATAAAAGCATTAGCTGTGAATAATACTTTTAAAAAAAGTTGGATTTTATTAATCTACAATTTTGCTATTTTAACCCTTTTCTTATTATTTCTACCCAATAAAAATGGGTCAGAACTTATTTTTATTTTATTTCCTATTTCAGTTATACTAGCTAATGGTATTGAGTTGATTCAAAAAAAAACCCTAAAAGATGTAGTGTTATATTTGTTTCTTATTGGTAGTATAATTATGGTCTATTTCCTATAGTTTTTCACCAAAAGCCAAATCTCCTGCATCACCTAAACCTGGCACTATATAACCTTTGCTATTAAGTTTATCATCTATGGCTGCGATCCATAAATTTGTATTTTCTGGAAAATGTTTTTCAATAAAACGTATACCTTCTTCTGAGCCGATTACAGCTACAATATGAATTTCTTTTGGAATTCCGTGTTTCTTTATTGCTTCATAAACTGCAACTAAAGATTGACCAGTTGCTAACATTGGGTCTGCTAAAATTAATGTCTTATTTTCAATTTCTGGTGATGCAAAATACTCCACCACAATTTCAAAATCAGCATCATTATTTGGGTGATGTCTGTAAGCAGAAATAAAAGCATTTTCTGCATCATCAAAATAATTTAACAAACCATTATGCAAAGGTAAACCAGCTCTTAATACTGAACATAAAACAACTTTGTCACTACAAAGTTGCACCTCTTTTTCTCCTAAAGGGGTTTCTACAACAACATTTTTATAATTAAGAGATTTACTTAATTCGTAACCTAAAACCTCACCTATTCTTTCAATATTTCTTCGAAAACGTAAGGCATCTTTTTGAATATTTTTATCTCTTATTTCTGCAATGAATTTATTTAAAACAGAAACTTTATTTTCAATTTGATGTGTCTTCATAAGAATATTTGTGTCTAACAAATATAAAGTAATAAAAAAGCTTTGTAAAAAAATCAATTTATTAATTAAAAAATCAATAAAAATGGGAATTTTTTCATTCATTAAAAATGCTGGTGCCAAAGTTTTTGGTATTGGAAAAACAACAGAAGAAGAAAATGCAAAAAAATCTGCACAATTAAGAACAGCAGTTACTTCTCATCAATTAGAAGTTAAAGATTTAGGAATCGAAGTTAATAATGATAAAGTAAAAATTTGGGGAGAAGCAGTAGATTTAGCCACAAAAGAAAAAGTAATTTTAGTAGTTGGAAACACAAATGGTGTAGCTGAAGTAGAAGATAATATGACTGTAGCTGAAGTAGAAGTGATTGAAGAAGCAGAAATGGCAAAATTTCACACAGTAGTAAGTGGAGATACTTTAGGGAAAATTGCGAAAACATTTTATGGAAATGCTATGAAGTACCCAGTAATTTTTGAAGCAAACAAACCTATGTTGAACCATCCAGATAAAATTTACCCAGGTCAAGTTTTAAGAATACCTCCTTTAGTGGACTAACCAAAAGTTAGCTATCAAAAATAAAAGAGTTTCAAAATTTAATTGTTGAAACTCTTTTTTTGTGCTTCAATTTTAAAAAAAATCATCAATTTTACAGCTTATTTATTAGTTAATAATTTATTCGATGAATAAAAGAATTTTAGCCTTAATTGCTGTTGCAATTGCTACTTTAATTTATGGATTAACATTTACCATTGCTAAAGAAGTAATGCCTCTTTATGTAAAACCTTACGCCTTTATTTTACTAAGAGTTTCTGGGGCAACAATTATTTTTTGGAGTATTGGTTTGTTTATTAAACAACAAAAAATAGACAAATCTGATTATAAAAAAATATTTGTAGCTTCCTTTTTTGGTGTTACTATAAATATGCTTGCCTATTTTAAAGGCTTAAGTTTAACAACACCAATAAGTGCTTCTGTTATGATGGTTACTTCGCCTATTATGGTGCTATTATTCTCTAGTATAATAATTAGAAAAGCGATAGGAAAACAAAGAATTTTAGGAGTGTTTATAGGTTTAGTTGGTGCTATAATTCTAATTACTTTTAGCAATTCTACAAATGAGAATTCATCAAATAGTAGTTTAGGAAATTTTTTAGTTTTTATAAATGCAGCTTCTTATGGTTTGTATTTAGTTTTGGCAAAAGATTTAATAAAAAAATACCATCCAATTGTATTTGTAAAATGGTTTTATTTATTTGGTTTACTATTTGTTTTTCCTATTGGTTATAATGAGTTTACAGAAATTTATTGGCAAACTATTCCTACAAATATTTATTTTAACATTGGTTTTGTTATCATCTTTACAACCTGTATCACCTATCTTTTTAACCTTTATGGCCTTACAAAATTAAAACCAACAACAGTTAGTGTTTTTATTTATTTACAACCTGTTATTGCTACTATTTATGCTTTAATTACAGGAAGTGATTCTTTAAGTTTAGTAAAAATTTCTGCAATGTTAATCATCTTTTTTGGTGTTTATTTAGTTACAAAACAAGTGGATAAATCAACCAAATAAAAACTTATATTTGTGGTTCATTAAAAACGATGAATTTTATGATTCAATCTATGACTGGTTATGGTAAATCTGTATTACAATTACCAACTAAAAAAGTTACCATAGAACTAAAATCTTTAAACAGTAAAAATTTAGATTTAAATGTAAGAATTCCTTCTTACTACAAAGAAAAAGAACTTGCAGTTCGTAAAAAACTTGCAAAATCTTTAGTTAGAGGTAAAGTTGATTTTTCAATTTATGTAGAAATGACTGCTGATGAAACTTCTACTTCTATTAACAAAGGTGTTGTAAAAGAATATATTCAACAATTAAGAAATACTTTATTTGTAGGCTCTGAAGATGATGTAGAACTGTTAAAAATGGCAGTAACAATGCCTGATGCTCTAAAAACTGAACGTGAAGAATTGGATGAAAATGAGTGGACACTTATCAATCAAAATATAGATGAAGCTATAAAAGAGATCGTTAAATATAGAATTGATGAAGCTGCTTCATTAGAGGTAGATTTTAAAACAAGAATTGCTAATATCAAAAACTTTTTAGAGGAAGTAAAAGCGTTAGATAGTGAAAGAATAGCGCATGTAAAAGCACGTTTACAAAAGGCAATTAACGATTTAAAAGTAGATACTGACGAAAATCGTTTTGAACAAGAATTGATTTATTATCTAGAAAAATTAGATATTAATGAAGAAAAAGTACGTTTAGAAAATCATCTAAACTATTTTTTAGAAACGTTAGCAACTCCAGATTCTAATGGAAAAAAATTAGGTTTTATTATCCAAGAAATGGGAAGAGAGATAAACACAACAGGCTCTAAAGCTAATTTTGCACCAATGCAAAAAGCAGTAATTCAAATGAAAAATGAGTTAGAACAAATTAAAGAACAAATTTTAAATGTACTTTAATTATTTTTTA
The DNA here is from genome assembly GCA_965656305.1 of Polaribacter sp. Lineage (GTDB taxonomy): Bacteria > Bacteroidota > Bacteroidia > Flavobacteriales > Flavobacteriaceae > Polaribacter. The sequence continues at coordinate 191,177 of CBFHKA010000021.1, forward strand.
GTTGATGGTTTTTTAGGTATTCGTTTAAATCCATCAACTAAAAACCAAAAACCAAAAATATGACAGATTTTAAAGGAAAATTATTCGTTTTTTCAGCACCTTCTGGTTCTGGTAAAACTACCATAGTTCGTCATTTATTAAAACAAGAAAGGTTCAATTTAGAATTTTCTATTTCTGCAACTTCAAGAGCTGCTAGAGGTGAAGAAAAAAATGGTGTTGATTATTATTTTATAGACCTAAAAGAGTTTAAAAACCATATTAAAAATGATGATTTTTTAGAATGGGAAGAAGTCTACAGAGATAATTTTTATGGAACTTTAAAAACTGAAGTAGAACGAATTTGGGCACTAAAAAAACACGTTATTTTTGATATTGATGTGGTTGGTGGTCTTAGGATTAAAAAGAAATTCCCAAATGAAACCTTATCTGTTTTTGTAAAACCACCAAGTGTAGATGAGCTAAAAATAAGATTAAAAAAACGTTCTACTGAAAGTGAAGACAAAATAAATATGAGAATCGCTAAAGCTTCAGTAGAATTAGCTACAGCTCCTCAATTTGACAAAATAATTAAAAATTACGAATTAGATATTGCTTTAAAAGAAGCAGAAGAATTGGTTAGTGAGTTCTTGGAGAAATAAAAAGGCTGGAAGATGGAAGTATGAAGTTGGAAGAAATGAAAAACTTATTAAAGTTTAACCAAATAACTTCAAACTTCTTGCTTCAAACTTCATACAAAAATTATGAGTAAAATAGGTTTATACTTTGGCACATTCAATCCCATTCATGTTGGTCATCTTATCATCGCCAATCATATGGTTGAAAATTCTGATTTAGATGAGATTTGGATGGTAGTAACACCTCATAATCCATTTAAAAAGAAAAGTTCTTTACTAGAAAATCATCATCGTTTTGAGTTGGTATATAGAGCAACAGAAAACTACTCAAAGATTAAACCTTCTGATATCGAGTTTAAATTACCTCAACCTAACTATACAGTTTATACATTAGCTCACATTTCAGATCAGTATCCAGACAAGGAATTTTGTTTAATTATGGGAGAAGACAACCTAAAAAGTTTTCACAAATGGAAAAATTATGAAACTATTTTAGAGCATCACCATATATATGTATACCCTAGAATTACAGAAGGAAAAGTTGACCATCAATTTAAAAATCATCCAAAAATACACAAAGTTGATGCCCCAATTGTACAAATTTCATCAACAATGATTAGAAACGGAATTAAAGCGAAAAAGAATATAAAACCGTTATTAACTAAAAAAGTTTGGGAATATATTGACGAAATGAATTTTTATAAAAAATAGATTCCTTATTTTTACGTTCTACTCATAAGATTTTAAGAATATTTTTGTGGATAAGAAAACCAAAAAGAAAACCAAGCTTAAAAAAAAACTAACTGATAAATACAGATTAGTTGTCTTAAACGAAAACACATTTGAAGAGCGTTTTTCTTTAAAATTATCGCGTCTAAATGTATTTGTTCTTGGTGGTGTTTTGTCTTTTTTATTGATTTTTATAACCACCTTTATTATCACTTTTACACCAATTAAAGAATTTATTCCTGGTTATTCATCAACTAATCTAAAAATAAAAGCTGCTAAACTAGCCTTACAAACAGATTCTTTAAAAAGAAAACTAGATATTATTAACGATTATACAAAAGCGTTACAACCTATACTTACAGGAGAAATACAACCCCAAATTATTGACACTCTACCAATTGCAGCAGAAAAAATTGTAATTAAAGATAGTTTATTATATGCTACCAAAGAAGATTCTATTTTTAGAGAAAAAATAGAAAGTCAAGATCGTTTTCCAATTCAAAACAATGCATCTACAAATGTAAAAATTGTATTTTTTGCCCCTTTAAGTGGTAAAATCTCTCAGAATTTTGATGCTAAAACTAAGCATTTAGCTGTAGATATTACAGCCCAAAAAAATGCACCTGTAAAAGCAACTGCTGATGGCACTGTTATTTTTTCTGGATGGACTACAGAAACAGGTTATGTAATTATTTTAAAACACGCTTACAATTATATTTCTGTATATAAACACAATGGGAATTTACTAAAACAGCAAGGAGATTTTGTAAAATCTGGTGAAGTAATTGCTAGTGTAGGTTCTACAGGCGAATTAACTACTGGACCTCATTTGCATTTTGAACTTTGGAGCGATGGTTATGCTGTAAATCCTACAAATTTGATTGACTTTAAATAATGAGTATAAAATCTGTATTTGCAATTCCGTTTGCTAAAATTGCAACAAAAAGAGTCTTTAAATGGGCAAATAACCCACATAAAACTCAAGATAAAGTTTTTAAAAAACTGATTTCAAAAGCTAAAAATACAGCTTTTGGGAAAGATCACGATTTTAAGGATATTGTTACTTATGATGATTTTAAAAAACGAGTAAAAGTTTCTGATTACGAAGGCTTACGCTCTTATGCAGATAGAGTTGTAGCTGGAGAAACTGATGTGCTTTGGCCAGGAAAACCATTGTATTTTGCTAAAACTTCTGGTACAACTTCAGGCGCAAAATACATTCCTATCACTAAAGATTCCATGCCTACACATATTAAGGCAGCAAGAAATGCTTTGTTATTTTATATCGCAGAAAAAAATGATGCTAGTTTTGTAAATGGTAAAATGATTTTTTTACAGGGAAGTCCTATTCTTACTGATAAAAACGGAGTAAAACTGGGCAGATTAAGTGGAATTGTAGCACATTATGTACCTAAATATTTATTAAAAAATAGATTGCCAAGTTGGGAAACCAATTGTATAGAAGATTGGGATACAAAAGTAAATGCAATTGTTGAAGAAACCATCAACGAAGATATGTCTGTTATTAGTGGAATTCCTTCTTGGGTGCAAATGTATTTTGAAAAACTGTATGAGAAAACTGGTAAAAAAGTTTCAGAACTCTTCCCAAATTTTAATTTCTTTATTTACGGAGGTGTAAATTTTGAACCATATAAAAACAAGTTTGAAAGTTTAATTGGCAAAAAAATAGATTATATAGAACTGTATCCTGCTTCTGAAGGATTTATAGCGTATCAAGATTCTCAGGTAGCAAAAGGAATGTTATTGCAATTGGATTCTGGAATTTTCTATGAATTTATTCCTGCTACTGAATTTTTTGATGAAAATCCAACAAGAATTTCTATTAAAGATGTAAAAACAGGAGTTAATTATGTAATTATTTTGAATACAACTGCAGGACTTTGGGGTTATAATATTGGTGATACAGTTGAGTTTACTTCCACAAAGCCATATCGAATTAAAGTTACTGGTAGAATTAAGCATTTTATTTCTGCCTTTGGAGAACATGTTATAGGTAAAGAAGTAGAAAAGGCGTTAAATGATGCTATATTAGGAACTAACATCAATATTAGTGAGTTTACAGTAGCACCTCAAGTAAATCCAAAAAATGGTTTACCTTATCACGAATGGTTTATAGAATTTGAGAGTGAACCAAAAAATTTAGAAGATTTTGCTGCAAAAATTGATGCATCAATGCAAGCTCAAAACATTTATTATTTCGATTTAATTGAAGGAAAGGTTTTACGCCCACTAATTATCAACAAAGTTAAAAAAGGTGGTTTTCATGCCTATATGAAATCTATTGGAAAATTTGGTGGACAGAATAAAATTCCACAGCTGTCTGATAATAGAAAAATTGCTGATGTTTTACAAAACTTTTTAGTGGATTAAATATATAACAGAACAAAAATGGGAGGAGATTTTTTATTTATAGGATTAGCTATCTTTTTAGTTATTGTCTACTTTTACAACAAATTTAGAAACAGACGTTAATGAGTACAATTAGAATTACAAAACAGTTTAATTTTGAAACTGGACACGCATTATATGGTTATGATGGAAAGTGTAAAAATGTACATGGACATTCTTATAAACTTTCTGTAACTGTTTCTGGAAGCCCAATTAAAGACAATACCAATGTTAAATTTGGGATGGTAATTGATTTTGGTGATTTAAAGAAAATTGTAAACGAAGAAATAGTTGACCTCTTTGACCATGCTACTGTTTTTAACAAAAACACGCCTCATGTTGAATTAGCAAAAGAATTAAGTGACAGAGGGCATCACGTTATTTTAGTTGATTATCAACCTACTAGTGAAATGATGGTGATTGATTTTGCTAAAAAAATTAAAAAGAGATTACCAGAAAACATCAAGTTACATTCTATAAAATTACAAGAAACAGACACAAGTTTTGCTGAATGGTTTGCTAGCGAGAATTAAGCTTACAATACCTTTTACTAACTTAAACAGTTAATAAAAATCATTTTACTTTCCATTAAAAGTATTCATCGTATTTGCCAAACCTGCTGTACCAAAAGAAGTAATTATTTTTGCAGATATTGGTAAACGCTCTATCAATTGACTAGTTTCTTCTTTGTTCCATTCACCTAACACATAATCTACTTGTCTTCCTTTTGAATAATTTGCACCAACTCCAAAACGAAATCTTGGATATTTATTTGTTCCTAATTTCTCTTGAATGTCTTTTAGTCCATTATGACCTCCATCACTACCTTTTCCTTTAATTCTGATGGTTCCAAAATCGATATTCAAATCGTCTGTTACTACTAATAAATTATCAATTGAGATTTTTTCTTTTCCCATCCAATATTTTACAGCTTTTCCACTTAAATTCATATAGGTACTAGGTTTTAATAGAATAAAAGTTCTTCCTTTAAAACGAAAAGTAGCAATATCTCCAAGCTTATCTGTTTCAAATGTAACCTTATGTTCTTCAGCAACTTCATCTAAAATTTTAAACCCTATATTATGACGTGTATTAGTGTATTTATCACCAATATTTCCCAAACCAGCTATTAAAAATTTCTTCATTAGTTCTTCTTTAGTTTCAACTTTTATACCAAATAATTTATAAAAGAAGTTTCTTAAATTTATTCTTCAAAAATAAGAAGAAATAAATTCAGTGAAAATAAATTTAAGACAAGAAAAAAGCGTTACAATAAATTGTAACGCTTTTATATAATTTTATTTAAAAATTTATTCTGCTGCTGCTGGAGTAGCTTCTTCTTCTACTTCTTCATCTTCAGCTGTTGCATTACGTGAAGTTCTAACTTGCACTACAACAGTATTATCTGGATGCATAAATGTATAATCTTCATTAACTAATGAAGTTACAAATAATTTATTTCCAATTTTTAACTTAGAAATATCTGCAGTTACAAAATCTGGTAAGTTTGCAGGTATAGCTTTTACTTTTAATTTACGGTTAGTAAAACGTAAAGCACCACCATTTAATACACCTGGAGACGTTCCTGTTAATTTTACAGGAATGTTCATTGTAATTTCTTTATCATCAAATAATTGATAAAAATCTATATGTAAGATTTTATCAGTAACAGGATGAAACTGAATGTCTTGTAAAATTGCGCTTATTTTTTGTCCATCAACATTAATACTTGCAGTGTATACATTTGGAGTATAAACCAAGTTTTTAAACGCTTTTTCTTCTGCTGAAAAGTGTATTGGTGTTTTTCCTCCGTATATAACGCAAGGAACCATTCCAGCATTACGTAAGGCTTTAGTAGCTACTTTGCCCACGCTTTCTCTTTTTGATCCTTTAATTGTAATTGATTTCATTACTTTTTTATTAATTATTTACATTAAAAATTGTCCACTAATTGAGGTGTTATCCTGTACTTTATGCATAACAGCCGCAAATAATGGCGCGCAAGATACTACTTTTATTTTAGATGTGTTCTTTTTTAACGGAATTGTATCAGAAACTATTAATTCTGTTAATGCAGAGTTTTCAATTCTCTCATAAGCATCTCCAGACAGTATTGGATGTGTACAAATTGCACGAACACTTTTAGCGCCTCTTTCTTTCATTAAATTGGCTGCATGAGCTAACGTTCCTCCTGTATCAATCATATCATCTACAAGAATAACATCTTTTCCTTCTACTTCTCCAATAACTTCCATATGTCCAATGACGTTAGCTTTTTTACGTTGTTTGTAACAAATTACTACATCTGAATGCAAGTGTTTAGAATACGCGTAAGCTCTTTTAGAGCCACCCATATCTGGAGAAGCAATCGTTAAGTTTTCTAGTTCTAAACTTTTTATATAAGGCATAAAAATAGTGGAAGCAAAAAGATGGTCTACTGGTCTTTCAAAAAATCCTTGAATCTGATCTGCGTGTAAATCCATTGTCATAATTCTAGTAGCCCCAGCAGCTTCTAATAATTTTGCAACTAACTTTGCACCTATAGCAACTCTTGGTTGGTCTTTTCTATCTTGTCTTGCCCATCCAAAGTAAGGCATAACTGCAGTAATATGTCTTGCAGATGCTCTTTTAGCTGCGTCTAAAATTAATAGCATTTCCATTAAATTATCTGAATTTGGAAACGTAGAACCAATGATAAAAACTCTTCTTCCTCTTACAGATTCTTCAAACGCTGGTTGAAATTCTCCATCGCTAAAGTAAGTTATCTTTATGTTTCCTAACTTTGTATTATATTCTTTTGCAATTTTTTCGGCTAAAACTTTACTTTGTCTACAAGCAAATATTTTTGGCTCTAATTGATTAACAGGCATCTAGTTGTTTTTTGTAGTGATGTTGTGAGCAAACAAAAGTAGAAATTATTTATTGACTTTGAAATTATTTTTTTTTACTTTAAAATAAAATATTTTAATACATTTGCAAACCAATTAACTTTTTGCTCAAGTGGCGGAATTGGTAGACGCGCTGGATTCAAAATCCAGTTCTTTCGAGAGTGTGGGTTCGATTCCCACCTTGAGTACTAAAAAACCCTTTCAAATTATTGAAAGGGTTTTTGATTTTTTAATAAATTTCTCATCTCAAAATAAAAAAATGAGAATTAATACCTGTAATGTTCTGGTTTATAAGGACCTTCTACAGTAACACCTATATATTCTGCTTGGTCGTTACGTAATTCAGTCAACTCAACACCAATTTTAGCTAAGTGTAATTTTGCTACTTTTTCATCTAAATGTTTTGGTAACATATATACTTCGTTTTTATAAGCATCAGCATTATTCCAAAGTTCCATTTGCGCCAAAGTTTGGTTGGTGAATGAGTTAGACATTACAAAACTTGGATGACCAGTTGCACATCCTAAATTTACCAAACGTCCTTCTGCTAAAATGATAATGTCTTTACCATCTATAGTATATTTATCAACTTGTGGCTTGATTTCTACTTTAGTATCTCCATAGTTTTCATTTAACCAAGCAATATCTAATTCGTTATCAAAATGACCAATATTACAGATAATTGTTTTGTCTTTTACACCTTTAAAATGCTCAGCTTTAACGATGTCTTTATTACCTGTTGTAGTAATAATAATATCTGCATTACCCATAACAGTTTCTAATTTCTTAACTTCAAAACCGTCCATAGCCGCTTGTAAAGCACAAATTGGGTCAATTTCTGTAACAGTAACAATAGAACCTGCACCCTTAAAAGAAGCTGCTGTACCTTTACCTACATCTCCATAACCACAAACTACCACACGTTTTCCTGCTAACATAATATCTGTTGCTCTACGAATTGCATCAACTGCAGATTCTTTACAACCGTATTTATTATCAAATTTCGATTTTGTAACAGAATCGTTAATATTGATTGCTGGCATTGGCAATGTTCCGTTTTTTACTCTTTCGTATAATCTATGCACTCCAGTAGTCGTTTCTTCTGATAATCCATTGATTCCTGCAGCCAATTCTGGATACTGATCTAAAACCATATTGGTTAAATCTCCTCCATCATCTAAAATCATATTTAATGGCTTTTTGTCTTCACCAAAAAATAAAGTTTGCTCTATACACCAATCGAATTCTTCTTCGTTCATTCCTTTCCAAGCATAAACTGGTGTTCCTGCAGCAGCAATAGCAGCAGCAGCTTGATCTTGTGTAGAAAAAATATTACAAGAACTCCAAGTAACTTCAGCTCCTAAAGCTTGTAAAGTTTCAATTAAAACTGCAGTTTGGATAGTCATGTGTAAACATCCTGCAATTCTTGCGCCTTTTAATGGTTGAGCATCTCCAAACTCTTCTCTCAAACTCATTAATCCTGGCATTTCTGCTTCTGCCAATTCAATTTCTTTTCTACCCCAATCTGCTAAAGAAATATCTTTAACTTTAAATGGTACGTATGCTGTAGTTGCACTCATATTTATGTATATTTATATTCTAATTTTTCGAGGTGCAAAGTTACGATATAGAAATTAAATAATATGGCTCTTTACAAAACATTAACTATCAGTCCAAACACAAAAGTATTTATCTGGAAAATAGAGGAATCTATATTGGAATTATTTAAGGATATTGAACTCTCTGAAAACAGTAAAACTCGTTTGCATTCAATGAAATCTGAATTGCATCAAAAAGGTTTTTTAAGCATTCGTCATTTACTAAAAGAAATTAATTTAACAGATGCTGATTTACAATATGATGAATTTGGAAAACCGCATTTAGCAAAAGGATTTATCTCAATTACACACTCTTTCAATTTTACTGCAATTATTTATTCTACTGAAACTGCAGTTGGAATTGACATTGAAAAACAACGTGAAAAAATTTTAAAAATAGCTCATAAATTCACACCTATAGAAGAATATAAAACCATAGCAAATGTAGATGCTATGATTAGTAAACTGACTATAGTTTGGGGTGCCAAAGAATCTTTGTATAAAATCTATGGGAAGAAAAAACTTTTGTTTTTACGTGATATATATGTGGATGATTTTAAGTTTGCTGATGAAAAAACTACTGGTGAAATTCGTTTTGATGGAGAAACTTATTCTTATAATATCGAATTTTTAGAGTTTGAAGGTTTTACTTGTGTGTTTGCTTATTAAATAAAATTCAAGGTTTCAAGTTTCAAGTTTTAGGTTGGAGTTTTTATTAATATTTTAATCGATATAAGTAGTAAAAATCTAAACTATGTTTTCTATGTGGTTAGAAAAACAAATTAACTTCTTACTTTTGATTCTTTAACTTAATAAACAAAATGTCAGAAATTTTCGATTTCTTTTTTGGTCAGTATAAAGAGTATTCTACATTACACATCACACTAGAAATTATAGCTATTATTTTTGGCTTCTTATCTGTTTGGTATTCAAAGAACAATAAAATTTGGGTTTTTCCAACAGGAATGATTAGTACTGCTATTTTTGTATACTTACTTCTAAAATGGGAGCTTTTAGGTGATATGATGATAAATGGCTACTACTTTATTATGAGTGTTTACGGTTGGTATATTTGGACACGTAAAGTGGATGAAACTAACGTAACTCCTATTTCTGAAACTACTAAAAAAGAAAAAATTACTTCTATTTGTATCTTTTTAGCTACACTTGTTTTTGTGTATTTGGTCTATAAAACTTTTGACAAATGGACATCAATAGTAGCATATATTGATACAATAACTACAGCTATTTTCTTTGTAGGAATGTGGTTGATGGCAAAACGTAAAATAGAAAACTGGTTGTTTTGGATCGCAGGAAATATCATTTCTGTACCTTTATATTTCTATAAAGGATTTACTTTTACTAGTATTCAATATTTAGGATTTACATTTATTGCCATATTTGGTTATTTAGCATGGAAGAAAAACTTAAACAAAAACCCATCAACATTGTAAAAGTTGTGTTATTTGGCCCTGAATCTACAGGAAAAACGACACTTTCTAAACAATTAGCTCGTCATTATAACACAGTTTGGACTCCAGAATTTGCTCGTGAATATTTACAAAAAAAATGGAATAATAAACGTAAAATTTGTGAAGCAGAAGATTTATTACCAATTGCAATTGGGCAAATGAAACTAGAAAACAAGCTAGCCAAAAAAGCGGACAAAGTATTAATTTGTGATACTGATTTATTAGAAACTAAAGTATATTCTCAAGAATTTTATGGTGGTTTTGTTGATGAAAATTTAAATAAGGCTGCTAAAGAAAATCAGTACGATTTGTATCTGTTAACCCACATAGACACTCCTTGGGAAAAAGATGATTTACGAGATAGACCAGAACAACGCTTAGAAATGTTTACTGCTTTCGAAAACGCTTTAATTGAACATAATTGTAATTACATCTTACTTAAAGGAGATAAAGAAACTCGCTTAAAAACTGCAACAAAAGCAATTGACAAAATTATTTCCAATAAAGAAAATTTATACTCTTTTTCAAGTTCTTAAGAATATTTTTTTGAGTACACTTTAAATAAATGAACATAGAAAACATCATAAAAGAATTACAATTTAAAGCCATCAGAAGTTCTGGTGCTGGAGGTCAACACGTAAATAAAACATCTTCTAAAATAGAGTTAACTTTTGATTTAGAAAATTCACATTCCTTATCTGACAGAGAAAAAGATCTTTTAAAAACAAAACTTCAAACTAAGTTAACCAAAGAAAATGTTTTGATTCTTTTTTGTGAAGAAACGCGTTCTCAACATAGAAATAAAGAATTAGCTATCAAACGATTTTTAAGTTTGATAAAAACAAATCTTGTTCGTCCTAAAAAGAGAAAACCTACAAAACCAAGTAAAGCTTCTATCAAAAGAAAAGCTGAAAACAAACAACGAAATTCTGTAAAAAAAGCGTTGAGAAAAAGACCTAAGTTGGAATAATTTCTAAAAGCTGGCAAACAAGTTTAGCCACGATTGAGGCATTTGTTTGAGCTCTTTTTGAGGCACGAAAAAAAGCGAGTGCTGAAAGCGTGAAATAGCTTCTAAAAAAAATCATTTTTTTGTTTTCTATTAAAGTTTTCCAATTTACATTTGCAACGTTCTCAAAAGGGGTGCTGTAAAAAGCTGAGATCATACCCAATGAACCTAGAACAGGTAATGCTGTTTAGGGATTTTATTTTAACGTCTTTTGCGAAGCAATTTGAAAAAATTGCTAAGGCAATCTATAAATTGACAAATAGATTGCTTCGTAAACTCGCAATGACAAACACTAATTATTCAATATTAATTACAAGAATAATTACCTCTTTTTATTCGTTTTAAAATTTATTTAAAATGAAAAAAATTACCATTTTTTTATTCTTGTTTGTAAGTACACTTGCAAACGCCCAATCGTTTACAGTAAAAGGAACTGTTCAGGATGAAAACAAAACACCTTTACCAAATGCTAGTATTTTGATAAAGGAAACCAAAAAAGGAATTTCTACAGATGCCAATGGAAATTTCAGTATTCAACTCCAAAAAGGAACTTATACTATTCAAGTTTCTTTTTTAGGTTACAAAACAATTACTGATAAAATTACGGTTTCTAAAGATGAAGATTATGTTATTCAGTTAAATTCGGATGCTACTGCATTAGATGAAGTTTTAGTTTCAGCAGTTCGTGTGAAAGCTGATGCACCTGTTACACACTCTAACTTGACAAAAAAGGAAATTGCAAAACGTAATTTAGGGCAAGATATTCCTATTTTAATGAATTATTTACCTAACGTAATTTCTTCTTCAGATGCTGGAGCAGGAATTGGCTATACTTACATTCGTGTTCGTGGTTCTGATGCTTCTAGAGTTAATGTTACTGTTAATGGAATTCCTTATAATGATGCAGAAAGTCAAGGAACTTTTTGGGTAAATATGGGAGATTTTGCTTCGTCTACACAAAGTTTACAATTACAAAGAGGTGTAGGAACATCAACAAATGGTTCTGGAGCTTTTGGTGCAAGTTTAAATATTCTTACTGATGCAGTTTCAGAAGAAGCTGGTGGTGAAATTTCGAATTCATTTGGTTCTTTTGGAACAAGAAAACATACCCTAAAATTTACAACAGGAAAAGTAAATGACCATTTTGAATTTGCTGGACGTCTTTCAAATATTTATTCTGATGGTTATGTAGACAGAGCTTTTACAGATTTAAAATCGTACTTTTTACAAGGTAGTTATACTGATGAAAACACATTGATAAAAGCCTTAGTTTTTGGTGGTAAAGAACACACTTACCAAGCTTGGTTTGGTCTTACACCTGATGAACTGGCTGCAGATAGAAGGCAAAATCCTTATACTTACGATAATGAAAGTGACAACTACCAACAAGATCATTATCAATTACATTGGAATGAGAGATTGAACAATAATTGGTCTACAAATATTGGTTTAAACTATACTAGGGGTAAAGGTTTTTTCGAGCAATTTAAAGCTGGTGAAGATGCTGCAGATTATAATAATTTAATTGTTGATGGTAGTGATGTAATTGTAGATAGATGGCTAGACAACCATTTTTATGTTGCCAATTTTAATGCTGATTACACAAATGATAATTTTAATGTTATTTCTGGTTTTTCTTACAGTAATTACACCAATGATCATTATGGCGAAATTATTTGGGGTAGTGATTTAGCACCAAACACAAATATTAGAGATCGTTATTATGAAAGCAACTCTAAAAAAACTGATTTTAGTGTTTTTTCTAAAGCTACTTTTAATCTTTCTGATCAAATAAAAACTTATGTTGATTTACAATACAGAACTGTAAACTATACAACTGTTGGTTTAACTTCAGATAGAGATCCAATTGATGTAGATAAAGAGTATAATTTCTTTAACCCTAAACTTGGATTCACTTATAAATTAAATCAAAATAATAATTTATATGCTTCTTATGCTCGCGCAAATAGAGAACCAAATAGAAATGATTTTGAAGGAGGAAATTCTAAACACGAAAGCTTAGATGATTTTGAATTAGGTTGGCGTTTAAAAAATGAAAACGTAAAACTAAACACGAATATCTATTATATGGATTACCAAAATCAGTTAATATTAACTGGAGCAATTGATCCAAATACAGGAGAGCCTTTAAGAGCTTCTAGTGGTAAAAGTTATAGATTAGGTGTTGAAATTGATGCAGATATTAAAATTTCTGATATTTTTACCATAAGACCAAACTTGTCTTTAAGTAAAAACAGAAATAAAGATTTTAATGAAAAAGTTGATGGTGTTTTAGAAAATTTAGGAAATACTCCCATTACTTTTTCTCCAGATATTGTTTTCGGAAATGCATTAGTTTATAATCCAGCAGAAAATTTTCAAATTTCATTTTTATCTAAATATGTAGGTGAACAATTTATGAGTAATTTAAATAGTAGAGTTTCTAAATTAGATGTTTTAGATGATTTCTTTACAAGCGATTTAAACATTGTTTATGAAATAAAAACAAACAAAATTTTTAAATCGATTACTTTAACTGCTTTAGTAAATAATATTTTTGACAAAGAGTATGTAGACAGAGGTTATTATTATACTTATGATGATACTTGGTCTAATGCTGGAGTTACAACTACTTTAGATGGAGCAGGTTATTATCCTCAAGCTACAAGAAACTTCTTGATTGGTGCTACCTTAAAATTTTAAAAAGTAGTACTATTAGAAAATCAAAAAACGAGTGTTTAAAAATTAAACACTCGTTTTTTATTGAATAAAATTAGACAAATCTACTACAAAATCTTAATAAAATCCTCAAAAGCAACATAGTAAGGTTGGTCTTTAAAAACAGGACTTTCTACACTTTCAGCATTCGCAATTCCAACACCTGCATACCAAACTTTAGCATTTTGCTTTTTTGCATGATTTATAAAAGTTTCCATCCAAATGGTATCATAATCATTTGGATTTTGAATATTATTTGTGGCTTTTACCAATACAAAAATAGTAGGTTCTCCTTTTTTGAATAACACAAATTGTGGATGTCTTTTTAACTGACTGTTAATGGCTTGAAATTCATAACCCATTTTTTGTAGCTTTTTACCAACAATATTCATTGCCAAATTATGCAATTCTTGTTCTGTTAAAATCTGCATTATTTTATAGTTTTCTTAAAATTTAAATTAACCTGTCATTTCGACCTTGTGGAGAAATCTTAAACTTTATCTAAATAAACTAGATTTTTCGACTACACTACGTTTCGCTCAAAATGACATTCAGAGTAAAATTTTTATTGCTATTTTTTCTTATTACGTTTGTTGTAGTTTTTATCTCCTCTTGTTTTAGGTTTTTTGTACTTCTTTGCAATTTCTCTTCTATAAGAACCTCCTAAATTCACTTTACTGTTCTTCTCACTCTTTTCATGAAAAGCTGGACCAGGAACGTATTCTAGAGCAGTTCTATTTTTAGATTGCTCACTATCTTCTTTTGGGCGCTCATCTTCTGTTAATAATTTAGAAATCTCAACACCTTCTGGAAGCTCTAAAACAGGAATTTTATAATCCATTAAAGCTTCAATTTCTAACTTTGGCTCTTGCTCTTTTTCTGTAGATAATAAAATGGTTTTTCCTGCTTTTTCTGCACGACCAGTTCTACCAATTCTATGCATATAGTTTTCAGGAAAATCTGGCGTATCAAAATTAATAACATGACTTACATTATCAAAATCCAATCCACGAGCCATAACATCTGTAGCTAATAAAATTCTATTTTTACCTTCATCAAATTGTTTGATAGAACGTATTCTATAATTCTGTGTTTTGTTAGAATGAATTACACAAGTTTCGCTACCAAAAACTTCTTCTAAATGCTTAAATAAATAATCTGCAGTTCTTTTAAAAGCAACAAAAATTAATACTTTATTGTACGTTTTTCTATCTTTTAAAAGATGATTTAACAAATTTACTTTTGTGAAAAAATTTGGAATATTGTAAGAAACTTGCTCAATATTATCCAATGGAGTTCCACTTACAGCAATTGATATTTTCTTCGGATTTTTAAAATAATCATATATCAATGCATCAACATCTTCTGTCATAGTCGCAGAAAATAGAACATTCTGTCTTCTTTCTGGGATGATATCAAAAATATTCATCAATTGAAATCGAAACCCTAAATCTAACATTACATCAACCTCATCAATCACTAATTTTTGGATAGATTTTAGCTTTAAAGCATTGCTCAAACCCAAATCATACAAACGTCCTGGAGTTGCTACAATAATATCTTGCCCTTGCAAAATGGCTTGTTTTTGAGTGTTGATATTAGCACCACCATAAACTCCTAAAACTCTTGTATTGATATATTTTGATAATTTTTCAATTTCATCCACAACTTGAATCACCAACTCACGAGTAGGAACCAACACCAAAACTCTTGGATGCAGTTGTTTAGAGAATTTTAAATCTCTTAAAATAGGCATCATATACGCAAAAGTTTTTCCTGTACCTGTTTGCGCTATTCCAACAACATCTTTACCAGATCTAACTACAGCATAAGCTTGCTCTTGAATTGGTGTTGGGTTCTCAAATCCCAAATCGTCAATAGCATATTGTAATTGATTTGATAAGTCTAAATCTTTGAAAGTCATTCTCTAAATTTTATGCAAAGATACAGTTTATAAAGATGATATCTTTTGATTTTATAAGACTGAATATTCTTAATTTTGTTGATAAAATCAAATAAAAAATGATTACAGATACACATACGCATTTATATTCTGAACAATTTGATGAAGATAGAGCAATAATGATTCAACGTGCAAAAGATGCAGGTGTTTCTCGTTTTTTTATTCCTGCAATCGATTCTTCTTACACAGATAGAATGCTATCTTTAGAGAAAGAAAATCCTGAAGATATTTTTTTGATGATGGGGTTACACCCTTGTTCTGTAAAAGAAAATTACTTAGAAGAATTAGCACATGTTAAAGAATGGATTGATAAAAGAGATTTTTATGCAATTGGAGAAATTGGAATCGATTTGTATTGGGATAAATCATTTTTACCTCAACAAAAAGAAGCTTTTAGAACACAAATTCAGTGGGCTAAAGAAAAAAAACGCCCAATTGTAATTCATTGTAGAGAGGCTTTTGATCAAATCTTTGAAGTACTAGAATCTGAAAAAGGGGATGATTTATTTGGAATTTTCCACTGTTTTACTGGCACTTTAGCACAAGCCAAAAAAGCAATTTGTTACAATATGAAACTAGGCATTGGAGGTGTTACTACTTTTAAAAATGGCAAGATTGATAAATTTCTGAATGAAATAGATATAAAACATATCGTCTTAGAAACAGATTCGCCATATTTAGCTCCCACTCCATTTAGAGGAAAAAGAAATGAAAGTTCTTATATTACTAATGTTGTTGATAAATTGGTTGACATTTATGGATTGACTTTCCAAAAAATTGCGGAAATTACTACTCAAAATTCTAAAGATGTTTTTGGTGTTTAAAAAAAACCTTTATTTAGTTATCTTAATATCCATAATAGGGTGTTCTTCCAATAAAAATATGATTCAATATAATGGGATTTATCAATCATCTAAAATAGACAACAATTATTACGACTACTTACGATTTTATAAAAACAATACTGTAATTCAGGTTTCTTCTACAGGAAAACCTAAACATCTAAAGAAATGGTTTACAAACAATCACAAGAGCATTTCTTCTGGCAACTATTTTTTTAAAAATGATAGTCTTTTTTTTGAAACAAAATCAGAAAACGGAATAGTCATTTATAAAGGTAAGTTTGAGAACAAGATTTTAGTTTTAAAACATTTAAGTAAAATAAATGGACATAAAGATTCACTTTTCTATTCTTTTAAAAAAATTAACTTTTAGATTGTAATATGGAAAATCAAACTACATACTGCAAAACACTCATAGGAATCGCAGAAATCACAGGGGATAAAAACGGAATTCAATCTGTTTCTGTTATAGATGATGATGCTATTTCAGAAGAATACCTCAATCAAGAAATACCAAAAAGTTTACAGGATTGTGTTTCCCAGTTAAAAGAATATTTTAATGGAGAAAGAGCTAGTTTTGATTTGACAGTAAATCCAAAAGGAACTCCTTTTCAGATAAAAGTTTGGAAAGAGTTATTAAACATTCCTTATGGAAAAACAAGAACCTACTTACAACAAAGCAAAGCTTTAGGTGATGTAAAAGCAATAAGAGCTGTTGCATCTGCAAATGGAAAAAATCCTCTTTGGATTATAATTCCTTGTCATAGAGTTATTGGTTCTGATGGTTCTTTAACTGGTTATGCAGGTGGAATTTGGCGCAAAAAATGGTTATTAGCTCATGAAAACCCTTTAAAACAACAATCTCTTTTTTAATTTCAAGTAAATTAAAACATAAAAAACATATTTTTACGTTAGTTACGTATTGTTTTATATGCTTCAAAAATCTCTTTTTATTATCTTGGTTTTTATTGGACTTTCCATCCAATCACAAACTATTTCTTCAGATTTTAGAAAGAAGGTTATAGAGCTAAAAAAAGACACGATTCAATTAGATTCTGTAGCTATAAATCCACAAAGATTTAGAATTTTAAATCTTGACAAAGAAACAATTTCTGCAACAGCTTATCAAGTTGATTTTAGTAAAGCTATTTTAATTATCAATTCAAAGAAACACAAACAAATAACAGTTGAGTATTTCAGAATTCCAGATTTTGTAACTAAAATTTATACCCCTTTTGACGAAAAATTTATCATAAAAAGCAATACCAATCAAGGAAAACTATATAGTTTAACCACCAATAAACCAAAATCAAAAATTAAACCTTTTAATGGTTTACAAACAAGAGGTTTCATTACAAGAGGTATAACTTCAGGTAACAATCAAAATGTGGTAACAAACTCAGCTTTAGATTTAGAAGTTTCAGGTAAACTATCAAAAGAAGTTACTTTAAGAGCCAATATTTTTGACACCAATATTCCTATACAAGAAAATGGGGTTTCACAAAATTTTACTGATTTTGATCGTATTTTTATAGAAATGTACACTGATAATTGGCGTGTAAAAGCAGGAGATTTATCGCTCAAAAACACTGAAACTTTTTTCTTTCCTTTTACAAAACAAGTTTCTGGTTTAGAAGTTGAAGCTAGTGTTAATGATAATTTAAAAGTAGCTGCTTCTGGAGCTGTAGTTAGAGGAAAGTTTAATACTTTTAATTTTACTGGTGTTGAAGGAAATCAGGGGCCGTATAAAATTTTTGGAGCAAATAATGAAGCTGTAATTTTAATGATCGAAGGTGCAGAACAAGTATATGTGAATGGAACTCAAATTAAAAGGGGAGAAAATGAAGATTATACTATAAACTACAATTTAGGTGAAATTACTTTTAACACTACTTTTCCAATTACCAATGATATGCGAATTTGGATTGATTTTCAATATGCAGAACGCAATTATACTCGTTTTATAACCTATGACAAAGCAGAATACACAGGAGAAAAATTTAGTATTGCTGGCTATTTTTATTCAGAAAATGATGCTAAAAGCCAACCTTTACAACAAAGTTTATCTGTAGAACAAAAACAGATTTTAGCAAATGCTGGGAATAATATAGATGCTATGGTTTCTGAAAGTGCTTTTTTAGACACGTTTAATGAGAATAAAATTCTCTACAGAAAAGCAACAAATGGAACTCAAGAATACTTTGAATATTCTACCAATACAAAGGATGAACTTTATACTGTAACTTTTACAAATCTTGGTGCTAATAATGGCGATTATATTTTAGATAATACTATTGCTACTGGTTCAATTTTTAGTTTTGTGGGTCCAAATATGGGAGATTACAGCCCAATTACAAGATTAGTAGCTCCAACAAAATCGCAATTATTTATTGTAAAATCTGCTTTAAATACTTCTAAAAAGACAACTTTAGATGCAGAAATTGCTATCAGTAATAATGATAAGAACCTTTTTTCTTCCCTTGATGATAACCAAAACATTTCTGCTGCTGCAAAAGTAAATTGGGAACAAATTTTAATAGATAAAAAATGGAAATTATCTAGTAAAATTAGTCATGAGTATGCACAGAAAAACTTCTTTTCAGAACAAGGTTATGAACCTGTAGAATTTAACAGAGATTGGAATATCCTAACCAATAATGCTACTAAAAACTACTTTCAATCAGCTATTAATCTAACCAATAAAAAAGAAGACTATGTTTTATATCGATTTAATAATTTGACTTATGATAATAGTTTTAAAGGAACAAAACACGAATTAAAATCAAGAATAAATACAAATAAAACTTCATTTTTTGTGGATGGAAGTTTTCTTTCAAACACTTCAAATTTAGAAGACAACTCCTTTTTTAGAGCTAAAGCTAAAGCTGAACATTATCTAAAAAAATCGTGGTTTGGAGCTTTCATCAATTTTGAAACCAATTTTAGAGAAAATGTAACTACCAATCAATTTATCAATACAAGTCATCGTTTTAAAGAATATGAAGGTTATTTTGGAGTTGGAGACACAACCAAAGTTTTTGCAAAAATTGGTTTTAATTACAGAAATAATGATAGCATAAAATCGAATCAGTTTACAGAAATAAACAATCGTAAAACCATTTATATCAATAGTAAGTTGATCAAAAACAAGAACACAAATTTAAGTGTGTATGCCAATTATAGAATCACCGAAAACAACTTTACAGACGATGAAAAAGCGTTGAATTCAAGAATCGTTTTCAACCAAAAAATATTTAAAAATTTCATCAACTTAAGTACTGTTTATGAAACTTCTTCTGGAAACATAGCCAGACAAGATTATGTGTATGTAAAAACTGAACCTGGATTAGGTTTTTATACTTGGAGAGATTATAATAATGATGGTATTAAAGATTTTAATGAGTTTGAAATTGCGCAATTTCAAGATCAAGCCAATTATTTGCGTTTACCAAAACCCAACTTACGATTTATAGCTACTCAAAGAGCAAAATGGAATCAATCTATAACCATAAACCCAAGAAGTTGGGCTAACAAAACTGGATTTAAAAAATTCATTTCTCATTTTTATAATCAAAGTTTTTTATCTGTAGAAAATGAACAAGAAAGAACTGCAAATGCGTTTCAATTAAACCCTTTTGATTTTGATGAAAACAATTTAATTGGTTTGAATTTAAATATCAGAAATAGCTTATTTTATAATAAAGATTTGCAAAAACACAGCATAACTTTTACTTATGGAAATTCAAAATTAAAACAGCAATATGTCATTGGAAATCAAGAAAATAACATCAATTTACATCAGATAGATTATGCTCATAAATTTGCTGACTTTTGGTTGATTGATTTTATGGCAAAAACATCAAAAAACACTTTAGAAACAGAAAATTTTGTGAATAGAAATTATGAAATAGATGCCAATGAAGTTCAACCTAAAATTAGTTTTCTGTACAATGACAACAATCGTTTTTCCGCTTTTTATCATTTTAAAAATAAGCAAAATCAATTAGAAGATTTTGAAACTTTGAATCAACAAAAATTTGGAGTTGAGTATTTTTATATCAGCAAAAAGAAAAATCAAATATCTGCCAATATCAATGTGTTTTTAAATGATTTTTCTGGAGATTCTAACACACCAGTTGCTTACCAAATGTTAGAAGGTTTACAAGCAGGGAAAAATTATACTTGGAGCTTATTGTTTAACCGAAAATTAAATTCTTTTTTAAATCTAAATTTAAATTATTTAGGTAGAAAAAGTGAAAACTCTAAAACTATTCATACAGGAAGTGTTCAGTTAAGAGCTAATTTTTAATTTTTATGGTATACTTTTTGATAAATTTGCTAAATTAAAATTACTAAACTATGAAAAAAATTACTTTACTTATTTTACTATTTGTAACTACACTTTCTATTGCTCAAGAAAATGTAGAAAACAAGTATCCACAAGACATCAATAAAAAACAGGAATTAAAACTTAATGCCTTTAATTTAATTGCGTTTTCTTCTTTAGATGTTTCTTATGAAAAATTAATTAATCCAGAATCTTCTTTTGGGGTTGCTTTGTTTTATAATTTTTCTGATATAGAAAACAGCGATATTGGTTTTCCTAAAAAGTTCTCTATTACTCCTTATTACAGATGGTTTTTTTCTGAAACTAGATATGCTCGTGGTTTTTTTGTAGAGGGTTTTGGTATGTTAAACACCTATGAAGACATCTTTTATGATTATGATACTAGTAATAGTAAAGTACAAAACGAAACTGCTTTTGCATTAGGTATTTCAGTTGGAGGTAAGTTTGTTACAAAAGCTGGTTTTACAACAGAAGTATATTTAGGTGTAGGAAGGAATCTTATTAATAATGAAAATGATGATTACTTCGATTTTAATATTGTTGGTAGATTTGGGATTTCTCTAGGTTACAGATTTTAAAACAATAGTTAGAATTTAGTATGTTTGTACTTGAAATAACGGAAATAAAACAGTTTCAATTCAAAATAAAAATATGAAAAAAATAGTTTTTCTTTTTACAATTCTTATAGGTTCTATAGGGTATGCACAACAAGAAATAAAATTAGATATAGCTGATGCTTTAGTAATAAGAAGCCTAGAATTTTCTTACGAAAGTTATTTATCGGAAGAATCTTCTTTTGGTATTTCTGCACTATTCAATTTAGCGAAACAAGATGTGGATTTTAGATACAATGAAAATATAATGATTACGCCTTATTATCGTCATTACTTTACTACCAATCAGCAATGGAACTTTTTTGGAGAAGGTTTTATAGGTATTAATTCTGGTAAAACAAGGTCAGATAATACAAGTAATATATATGATATAAAATATACAGATGGTGCTTTAGGTATTGCTGTTGGTACAAAATACATTTCCACTGGAGGTTTAGTAATTGATTTATATGGAGGTTTAGGACGTAACTTATTTGGCACAGATTCTCCTGTTTTAGTTCCTAGATTAGGATTAAATATTGGCTGGAGATTTTAATTAAGTTTGATGTTAAAGAATAAAAAAATCCGTTGGAAAATAGTTTTCTAACGGATTTTTTTAGTTGATAAAAGTAGTAAAAAACTAGGCTTCCATTTTCTGTAACCAAGTTTTTACATCAACTTCTGCTTTAATAATAGCTCTTAATTCAGAAATTTTAACTCTTTTTTGTTCCATAGAATCTCTATGTCTTATTGTAACAGAATCATCTTCTAAAGAATCGTGATCTACAGTAATACAAAATGGTGTGCCTGCTGCATCTTGTCTTCTATAACGTTTTCCAACTGCGTCTTTTTCGTCATAAAACACATTAAAATCCCATTTTAAATCTTCCATAATTTTTTTGGCAACTTCTGGCAAACCATCTTTTTTAACCAGAGGTAAAACTGCTGCTTTAAATGGTGCTAAAACTGCTGGTAATTTTAAAACAGTTCTTGTTGTTCCATTTTCTAAAACTTCTTCTTGCAAAGAGTTTGAAAAAACTGCTAAAAACATTCTATCTAAACCAATAGAAGTTTCTACTACATAAGGTACATAACTTTTGTTTTCTGTGTGGTCAAAATACTGTAATTTCTTTCCAGAATATTCTTCATGCGCTTTTAAATCGAAATCAGTTCTTGAGTGTATTCCTTCTAATTCTTTAAATCCAAAAGGAAAATTAAATTCAATATCTGCTGCTGCATCTGCA
The DNA here is from genome assembly GCA_965656305.1 of Polaribacter sp. GTDB lineage: Bacteria > Bacteroidota > Bacteroidia > Flavobacteriales > Flavobacteriaceae > Polaribacter. The sequence continues at coordinate 213,601 of CBFHKA010000021.1, forward strand.
TAATGAGCCAATTTATCATGATCGTGAAAACGGTAATTCTCAGCTCCCATTCCTAAACTCAAATGCCATTTTAAACGCGTTTTTTTCCAGTTTTCGTACCACTCTTTTTGAGTTCCTGGTTTTACAAAAAATTGCATTTCCATTTGTTCAAACTCACGCATTCTAAAAATAAATTGTCTTGCAACAATTTCATTTCTAAATGCTTTACCAGTTTGTGCAATTCCAAAAGGAATTTTCATTCGTCCAGTTTTTTGAACGTTTAAAAAATTTACAAAAATACCTTGTGCAGTTTCTGGTCTTAAATAAACTTGAGTTGAATTTTCTGCTGAAGCTCCAATTTTAGTTCCAAACATTAAGTTAAATTGCTTCACTTCTGTCCAGTTTTTAGAACCAGAAGCAGGGCAACCAATACCTAAATCTACGATTAATTGTTTAAATCCTACTAAATCACTTTCTTCTTGAACTCTTGTTAATTCTGCAGAAATTTCGTCAATCTGTTTTTGACGACGAACCACATTTTGATTGGTAGCTCTAAATTCTTCTTCATTAAAAGCATCTCCAAAACGCTTTTGCGCTTTGGCAATGTCTTTTTGTATTTTCTGATTTATCTTTTCTCTAAAATCTTCTACCAAAACATCAGCTCTGTAACGTTTTTTAGAATCTTTATTGTCAATTAACGGATCGTTAAAAGCATCTACGTGACCAGAAGCTTTCCAAGTAGTTGGGTGCATTAAAATTGCAGCATCTATACCTACAATGTTTTCATGCATTTGCACCATTGCTTTCCACCAATAATCTCTAATATTTTTCTTTAACTCAACTCCATTTTGAGCATAATCGTAAACCGCACTTAATCCATCATAAATTTCAGAAGACTGAAATACATAACCATACTCTTTTGCGTGCGATAAAACTTTTTTAAACTGATCTTCTTGTTTTGCCATAATGAGCGCAAAGATACACGTTTACAGAAATTTTTCAAGAAAAAATTACGCGACTTTTTTAAAGTGATAAATAAATGTTAGAAGAATGCTTAAAGGTTAAAATTCCATTAAAATATCAGCATTATTGAAATCAATTTTTATGACATTCTTTTTTAAAAACTGGGAACTCTTGTTTAAAGACACCAATTTTGATTTTTCCCGACTTCCTGAAAAATTTTTATTCTACTAGGCAATCGCTTTTCATATATAATTAAGTATCTTTCTAAAAAAATGCTATTTAAAGATGATACTTTTAAAAGATTTATTCCATATTTTTTATCCTAAAATTTGTGTGATTTGTGATGAAAAATTAATACAGAATGAAAAAGTAGTTTGTACAATTTGTAGACATGATTTGCCACTCACTAATTTTCAAAGTTATACAAACAATAAAGTTACTCAAACTTTCTATGGAAGAATCGCTCTTGAAAAAGGTTTTTCGCTTTTGTTTTTCAGAAAAAAAGGGAGCACTCAAAAACTAATTCATGATTTAAAATATAAAAACAATGAGGAAATTGGAGTTTTCTTTGGAGAATGGTTAGGAGAAATACTAAAAGAAAACAAAGAATTTAACAATGTAGATTTTATTATTCCTGTACCTCTACATCCCAAAAAAATAAGAGAAAGAGGCTATAATCAAGTTACTAAATTTGGTGAAAAAATAAGTTTTTACTTAGGAATTCCTTTCATTGAAAATGAGTTAATTAGAATCTCATCAACCAAAACACAAACTTTTAAAACTCGTTTTGAACGTTTTAATAATATTGACACAAAATTTCTTTTAAAAAACCCATCTAAATTTAAAGGTAAACACATTTTATTAATTGATGATGTTATTACTACTGGTGCAACTTTAGAAGCTTGTGCTAAAGAATTCTTAAAACCTGAAAACAGTAAAATTAGTATTTTAACAATGGCTTATACTGAATAAATTTTATGATTTTAAATTCAAAAATTAATTGTTAATTTGTAACAAAATTATTTGAGTGAAAAACTTTTATAAATTCCTATTTTTTTTATCAATTCTTATTTTTGCAACAAGTTGTGCCAGAACAGGTAGACCTGAAGGTGGACCAAAAGATGAAGAAGCCCCTTTATTTGTAACTGCTAACCCTCCTTATGAAAGTATCAACTTTGATAAAAAAGAAATAAAAATAGAGTTTAACGAATATGTTAAACTAAAGAATTTAAACAAGCAATTGGTGATTTCTCCTCCAATGAAAAATCCTCCCATAATTACTCCTCAAGGTACAGCTAGTGAAGATATTAAAATTGAAATACTAGATACTTTAAAGCAAAACACAACATACATTTTTAACTTCGGAAATGCAGTAGAAGACAACAATGAATCCAATACTTTAGAGAATTTTAAATATGTTTTTTCTACAGGAAGTTACATAGACTCTTTAACTACAAATGGAAGTATAAAAGACGCTAAACTTGTTGAAGCTCCAAAAAGTGTAAACGTTTTACTTTATAGAATAGACAGCGCCTTTAACGATTCTATTGTATACAAACAGAAACCTAGTTATATTACCAATACTTTAGATACAACTAATTTTCAATTTACAAATTTAAGAAAAGGAAAGTATCTTATGCTAGCTTTAAAAGAAGCCGTAAATGATTATATATTTAACCCAGCCACAGACAAAATTGGTTTTATAAAAGATACAATTCAATTACCAAAAGATAGTATTATTAATAAGCCTATCATTTTGTTCAAAGAAAATCTTCCTTATGAATTTAAAAGAGGAAAGGAAATTACAAAAGGTAAAATTGAATTCGGTTTTGTTGGTAAAGCTAAAAATTTGAAAGTTAATCTTTTATCAAAAGTTCCTGATACTTTTAAAAGTGTATCAAAATTTATGGTAGACAAAGACACTTTAAATTATTGGTACACACCTATAGATGTAGATTCTTTGAACTTTACAATATCTAACAGCAAAATTTTAGATACTGTAACTGTAAAGTTGAGAAAAAAGAAATTAGATTCACTAAAAATAACTCCTTCAGTTAGAAATATATTACATTTTAGAGATACTTTTTTTATAGAGAGTAATAATCCAATTACAAAAATAGATACCAGTAAAATTTATCTTAATGACAAAGATACTCTCGCTGTAAATTTTAAAACTTTATTGTCTAAAAAAGAAAATAAAATTGGTATTATTTTTAAGAAAAAACCAAAAGAAAAGTATAATCTTGAAATTTTACCTAATGCTTTTAATGATATTTTTGGAATTAAAAATGACACATTAAAATACAATTTTGGAACTAAAGAAATTGATGATTATGGTAGAATAACTATGAATGTGAATAATCTGAACAATAAAAATCTAATTATTGAACTACTTTCAGGAAAAGACCAAAATATTGTAATTGAACAACAGTTTATCTCTATATCAGCTAAAGTAGTTTTTGATTTATTGGAACCAAAAAAATATACAATTAGAGCGATTATTGACGAGAATAAAAACAACAAATGGGACACAGGAAGTTATTTACAAAAAAGACTTGCTGAAAAAATAATCTACAATGAAGCTATTAATAATACAGCGTTAAGAGCCAATTATTTCTTAGAAGAGAATTTTAAGATAGAATAACGTATATTTGTATATCTTAAGCCCTAAATGACATTACCCTATGAAAACCCTAATATTTACAGTATTAATTATTTTAACAATAATTCTTTGGTTTAAAGCAATTTCTGATGTTTCAAGGACAAGATTTAGAACAGATACTAGTAATCGTAATTGGTTTTTAATTGTCTTTTTAATTCCAGTTTTTGGAGCTATTATATATTTCATTGCGAAGAAAAAACACATTGCAATCAAACCCAAATTTGAGGCTCAATTTTAAAATTATAAACTCAATGCTTGCTCTAAATCTGCAAGCAAATCTTCTATAGCTTCAATACCTACACTTAAACGAATTACGGCGTCTGTAACACCTACTTTTAATCTTTCTTCTTCAGGAATTGATCCATGAGACATTGTTACAGGATGATTTACTAAACTTTCTACACCACCTAAAGATTCTGCAAGCGTAAATAGTTTTGTGTTTTCTAAAAATTTAAAAGTAGCTGCTCTACTTTGGTCTTTTAATTTAAAAGAAACCATACCTCCAAAATCTTTCATTTGCTTTTTAGCAACTTTATAACTTGAATGACTTTTTAAACCAGGATAATACACCTCTCCTACGCTTGGATGTTTTTGTAAAAAATTAGCGACAGCCTTACCATTTTCACAATGTCTTTGCATTCTAATATGCAAAGTTTTTACACCTCTCAAAGCTAAAAAAGCATCCATAGGTGCTGCAATTGCACCAGCTGCAAATTGTATAAAATGGATTTCTTTTGCTAATACTTCATCTTTTACCATTAAAGCACCCATTACTAAATCTGAATGACCTCCTAAATATTTTGTTGCAGAATGCATTACAATATTTGCTCCCAATTCTAAAGGCCTTTGTAAATAAGGTGTAGCAAATGTATTATCTACTGCTATTAAAATAGCACTGTTATTTTCTTTTACTGCTGATGAAATGGCTTCTATATCTGCAATTTTCATCAATGGATTTGTGGGAGTTTCTATCCAAACCAACTTCGTTTTTTGAGTAATTGCATTTGTTACATTTACTACCTCATCCATATTTACGAATGAGAATTCCAATCCATATTTTTGAAATAACTGTATAAACATTCTGTATGTTCCTCCATACAAATCGTCTCCAGCAATAACTTCGTCACCAGGTTTTAACAAACGTAAAACACAATCTATTGCAGCCATTCCTGATGCAAAAGCAAAACCATTGGTTCCATTTTCTATGGATGCAAAGCTTTTTTCTAAAGCAGTTCTTGTAGGGTTTTTACCTCTAGCATAACCATAACCTTTGTGTTCTCCAGGACTGGATTGTGCAAAGGTTGATGTTAAAAAAACTGGAGGCATTACAGCTCCTGTTGTTTCTTCTGGCTCTTGACCTCCATGAATGGTTTTAGTATTGAACTTCATTTTTTTAACCTACTATTTGTTGGCAAACAAGTTTAGCCCAGATTGAAACGACATCCTTTTTTGAGGAACGAAAAAAAGATATAGTGAAAAGCTGGAAATAGCTTCTATAAAAACTTTTTAATAGATCTTATGATTCCATAATGAATACCTTCGTGAAAATTATTAAACGGAATTGCATTTTCTATAGAGCTCAAAACGAAACCTGTACTTGTTGGATATTCTTGATAATTCTCAAAAATTCCTGCTTCAAAATCTTCTTGTAAAGTGTTTGGCAAAGCTATCAATAATTCTTTCACCTCTTCAAATTCTTCTGCTGTGAAAACTTTAGTTGGTGCTGTTCCTTTTCTATGTGCTTCAATTAAATCGTCTGGACATAAAGGGTTTAAACCTGATAATTTATAATGCAACAATTGTTGTGTAACTACTAAATGCGCTACATTCCAAGCAATATTGTTTTTAAATCCTTCTGGTGTTTTGTGAATTTGATATAAAGTTAATCCTTCTAACTCTTTTAAAACTAATTCTCTAGATTTTCTTAAAACATTAAACTGTTCTTTCATTTTTATGTGTAATTTTGATGATGTAAATATAATTTAATAAAAATGAAGAAAGTCTATTTTTTACAAACTTGTGATACCTGTAGAAGAATTTTAAAAGAGGTAAATACGGATGGTTTTGAACGACAAGAAATAAAGGCGAACAATATTACAGTTGAACAGTTAGAAGAAATGTATGCGCTTTCTGGTAGTTATGAGGCTTTATTTAACAAACGTGCTAAATTGTATAAAGCTATGGATTTAAAAAATCAGGTTTTATCTGAAAATGATTATAGACAATACTTGTTAGATGAATACACGTTTTTAAAGCGTCCTGTTTTTATTGTTAAGGAGGAAATCTTTATTGGAAATAGCAAAAAAGTAATTGAAAAATTAAAAGAGAAGGTTGGTTAAATCTTCTCTTTTAATTTTATTCTTAATCTATATTGATGTTTGAATTCGACATCATTTCTGCAAGTTCATCCATTGTTAAATTGGTTTTTAAGCCAAACAAAACTAGCTTATCATCATCACTATTGGCTTGAAGGACAATCTCTTTTACAATGTCGTTTTTTTCCAAAATATAAAAAGCTGCTTTACTATCATCACTTTTTACACGAGCCATTGTTTTTAATTTATGTCTTCTTAAATACTTTTTAAAATCTTTAGAAACAGTAGCATCTTCGTTATTGAAAACCATCAGTTTAAAATCTCCAGATTTTTTAAGTAGTTTTTGCAAGTCTTCATTATCACCATCACTTAAAAATGAACCTGCAAATGAAGCCGATAAATTGAGAGAAAAAGCGGATTGTTCTTTATGACTTTTGTAAAATTTTTTAAAAGTAGTTTCTTGTGCAACAGCACTAATCATAAAAAATGCGCAAATAATTGTTGTTAATCGTTTCATAATACTTGGTTTTCTTTTCAGACGACTAACAAATTGTTTTGTTACAAATTACTGTTTTTCTTTAACCAAGTATTCGTCCTTAATTCTACATTTTGTTGAATATCTTTCCAAAAAAGATTGATATCGCCTACGTGATAATTTTTTAGAAAAGACATAAAAAAACGTGCAGGAAATTTAGGGTTTGTACTCCAAACTAAACCATCTGTAATCTCTACTTTCAAGGCTTTTTTGTAAATCTTTTTGTTAGAATACAAAAATCCTTTATGTTGATATAATTCTGTAGTTTTATCTGAATTCCAAGTAATTGGATTTGTAGTCACACTGCCTTTAAAATAATCTTTTCCTTTTTTGGAATAATGCCCTTTCTTAAAAGTATTCCAACCTACAAAACCGCCAATTTCATTAGGTTTTGTCATTGGCTTTATGGTTTTGAATAAATCTGGTTTTGCAATTACACCTACTATATAAGCTGCAATTAATTTTTCTTGCAAAGGTTTATCATCAAAAAAATCTCTTAATAAAAACTTAGTATGTGTTGATCCTTGACTATGACTTGCAATAATAATTGGTCTGCCTTTATTGTATTTTTTTAGATAAACTTCAAATGCTTTTTTAACATCAGCATACGCTAGTAATAAGGCTTCTTCTCCTCCGTTTTTTAGCATCGAATAAGAACGTAAATGCGCTTGTCTATAATAAGGAACATAGAGTTTTCCTGAAGTCGCAAATGCAGATGCCTGAAATAAAACTGTTTTGTTTAATACTTTATTTTGCTGTTCTTTATCGTTAATGGGAACATTCCAGCGTAAATCTTCTTTATCAGTATTCAAGGTTGGGTACACATAAAATACATCTGCTTGTAAAGTATCTATTTGTTTTGATGAAAACTCTTTTAAACCTTCTGAATAAGTATTTGGCAATACTGCCCAATTTTTTTCCTCATCATAATTAGGTTTTTGAGGAATATTTTTTTGAGTAAAATCTTGTGTTTTAAAAGTAGATTTACAACCAACTAAAACTATTAAAAAAGCCAAATGGAATATTCTGTTCATTATGATAAATATAATCTCATTAAACTTTCTGCTTCTTTTTTTGCACTCCAATTTTTAATAATTTCTTCTCTAGCTTCATTACCTAAGTGTGGAATTTCTCCTTTCATAAATTTTGATAGGAGGTTTTCTAAATCAGAACTATTGCCTGCTTCAAATAAATATCCATTTTTTTTATTAGAAATTAATTCAGAATGTACTCCTACATTTTTTGTAGCAATTACAGAGCATTCACAGGCCATTGCTTCTGCTGTAACCAAAGAAAAACCTTCAGAAAAACTTGGAGCAACAACTATTTTTGCAGCTTGATAATACTTTATAATTTCTCTTGTTTCATTAACAAAATAGACTTGCTTTTCTATATTAGATTTTTTTACAATTGCTTTTAATTCTTCTAAAAATTCTGGTTTATCTACTTTACCAACGATTACTAATGCCCAATCTGTATGGTTTTTTAAAATTTTTGCAGCTTCCAATAAAACAATTTGACCTTTTGCTTTTCTTACTCTTCCTGCATTTAAAATGATATGTTCTTGATCTACATTTCTAAGCCAAACATTTTTTTTTGGCACAAACTCACTAACTCTAACACCATGTCCTACAATTGTGTTTTTTATGCCTAAATTCTCACTCATACTTTTTATAAGTGTAACCACTTTATCTGCTTTCTTTAGTAAAAACATTGTTAAACTTGATGGCTTAGTTTCTGCATGCCTAGTAGCAATTAGCGTAAATTTTGCTCCTAAAAAACGATACCAAAGCATTTTTAGCAACTCATTATTTCTATGGCAGTGCACTACTATTTCTTTTTTAGAAAATAAAATTGATTTGAGTTTTTTTAACGAGAGATGATTTCCATCAATATTAGAACCAAACACATAGGTTTCAAAATCGTCATTAAAAAAAGGCAATACATTTTCAATACTTCTGGTAACTCCTGTTTTTCGTTTATGAAAATGAGTGTGAATTAAAATTGGTTTCAAATCTGAAGTTATTTAAGCAAATTTACGTTCTATTATTTCCATAAAACGTGTTTCTAATTCTTCTTGTTCAGACCAGTTGTAATCTGGTTTTACCATTTTATTGATAAAGTTTTTTGCATCGTTTTCAGATCGAAACGTATTTAATTGTGAAATAACCCTATTATAATCTTCTTGTTGATTGTTAAAAAGGTTTTTTACAAAAGCTATCCTATCATTCAACCCAATTTGAATACTTGTTGTTAATTTATCGTTTAACGATTTTGGTTGCACATTCTCAAATAAATCAGCCATAACATCTACAGAAATAATGTCTTGCAATTCCTCTTCTAAAGACATTGTTTTACGCTCTTCTACTTTTATAACATCACTTATCTCTACTGAATTTATTTCTGTATCTTCTGATTTATTTTGTTCAAGAATTGGTTCTAAACTTGATTCATCATTTACTTCTTTAGAAGAAATCTCTTTAGAAAACATAATTTCCTCTAACTCATCAAAAGGCTGTTCAAATATTTCTTCAATTTCTACCTCTTTTTTATCTTCTACAATAGTCTCTTTAACTTCTTCTATTTCTTTTGATTCTTCAATTAAATTGTAAACTACTTTTTCTTCAGGCAAATTCTCTTTTTCAGAAGTTGCTTCTGTAAGAGCATTCGTTTCCTTTTTTTCAAAAGCTAGTGCTACTTGCGCTATAATATCTGCTTTAGAATTTTCTAAATTTGGAGTAACATTTACATACTCTTCCACAAAAGCCAGCATAGATAGTTTTTCATAAATTGCTTTCGATTTTTCTTTTAAAGCAAAAACATCCTCTTTATTTTTCATTTTTAAGATACTATGTGCTAAACTAATTAAATCTGCTTCCAATTTTTTGTGCATAAGTTGTGAGTTGAAATTAAATTTTACTACTAAATATTTATAAATTTGCTATTACTGAATAATTCATAAAATTATAACGCCTAAAATTACAAAATGTTTCTTGAAAATACCGTAAATCATACAGAACAATTTGGTTGGATAGAAGTAATTTGTGGCTCTATGTTTTCTGGAAAAACAGAAGAATTAATTAGACGTTTAAAACGCGCACAATTTGCGAAACAAAAAGTAGAAATTTTTAAACCTTCTGTTGACACAAGATATGATGATGAGGAAGTAGTTTCACATAATGATTCTAGAATTCGATCTACTCCTGTTCCTGTGTCTTCAAATATTAGACTATTAGCTAATAATGTTGATGTAGTTGGTATTGATGAAGCGCAATTTTTTGATGATGAAATTGTGGCTGTTTGTAATGATTTAGCAAATAGAGGAATTCGTGTAATTGTTGCTGGTTTAGATATGGATTTTAAGGGAAATCCTTTTGGACCAATGCCAGCTTTGATGGCAACAGCTGAATATGTAACCAAAGTACACGCTGTTTGCACACACACAGGAAATTTAGCACATTACAGTTTTAGAAAAGCTAAAAATGATAAATTGGTAATGCTTGGAGAAACTCAAGAATATGAACCTTTAAGTAGAGCTGCTTATTACAAAGCTGTTAGAAGTAAACAAGAAGCAACTTCACATAAAACTAATCTTGAATCTGAATCTAAAGATTCTGAAACCAATAAATAGAGATACTGAAATAAATTCAGCACAAGATGAATAACCACGTAACCATTTTAGAAATTGATGGAAATGCATTAACGCATAACTTAAATTATTTTAAGCAAAAATTAAAACCAGAAACTAAAATATTAGCTGTAGTTAAAGCTTTTGGTTATGGTTCTGATGGTGTGCAAGTAGCTAAATTTTTAGAAGATAAAGTTGATTATTTTGCTGTTGCATATACTAACGAGGGTATTGCTCTTCGTGAAGCTAAAATTAAAACACCAATTTTAGTTTTACATCCTCAAATTCCAAATTTAAAAGCTATTGTTGATTATAGATTAGAACCTAATTTATATAATTTTAAAATCTTTAATGCTTTTTTAAAATTGGCAGATGAAACTCCTTTAATGAATTATCCTATCCATCTAAAATTTAACACAGGTTTAAATAGATTAGGGTTTTGGCATACAGATATTCCTAAAATCTTATCAGATTTAAAAGAAACTAATCATATTAAAGTACAATCTTTATTCTCTCATTTAGCTGCAAGTGAAGATTTAGAAGAAAAAGATTACACTATTAATCAAATCAACAACTTTGCATATATAGCACAACAATTTTACAAACATTTAGGCTATGAACCTATGTTACATATTTTAAATACTTCAGGAGTTGTAAACTATGCAAAAGCTCAATTTGATATGGTTAGAGTTGGCATTGGTTTGTATGGTTTTGGAAATGACGAAAAAGAAACTGCTCAACTTAAGAATACTCATAATTTAAAATCGATTATCTCTCAAATTCATCTAATTCAACCTGGAGAAACAGTAGGTTACAATAGAGCTTTTGTTGCAAAAAGACCAACCAAATCAGCTACAATTCCTGTGGGTCATGCAGATGGTTTATCAAGAAAATTAGGCAATAAAAAAGGTTTTGTGCTCATCAACAATCAAAAAACAAAAATTATTGGTAATGTTTGTATGGATATGATTATGGTTGATGTTACCAAAATTGATTGTAAAGAAGGTGATGAAGTCATCATTTTTAACAACCAAGAAATGATACAACACATTGCAAATGTTTCTGAAACCATTGTTTATGAAACTTTAACTGCTATTTCTCAACGTGTTACAAAAATTTTAAAAAAGTAACTGGCTAAACTTTAATAGTTTGTAAAAAAGCACCTATAAAAGCCTCAATTATACTTCTCATCGAATAAAAAATACTTGAAAAAACATTTTTTTTTATCTTAGCAGAGATTAACTCATAAAAAACACAAACAAATGGGAATGCTTAAAGAATTTAAAGCCTTTGCAATGAAGGGAAACCTTGTTGATATTGCAGTAGGTTTTGTAATGGGTGCTGCTTTTAAACAAGTAGTAACTTCTTTTACTGGAGGAATCGTTTCTCCTTTAATTGGCTTAATATTTAATGCCGACTTTAAAGATTTAAAGTACATTTTAACTGAAGCTGATGCCGATAATGGGATTAAAGAATCTGCTATTTTATATGGTGAATTTATGACCAATGTAATCGACTTTATCATTGTTGCTTTTGTAATGTTTATGATGATAAAAGGAATCAATGCTACTAAGAAAAAAGAAGAACCTGCACCAGAACCAGCTCCTGCAGGACCAAGTCAAGAAGATTTATTAGCTGAAATTAGAGATTTATTGGCTAAGAAGAAATAAGAAATTTTCTTTTGAGAATATTTAAAACCCGAGCAAATGCTTGGGTTTTTTAGTGATTATATATTCGAAATTAATGATTTTAACTATAAAAATTAAGCAGAACAATTTATTATTTACCTGACTTGTAAATCATTATAAAAAAATATTTATTAATTTTTGATTATTATTGCAGTAAATTAATTGTAAATTTTGAAATTAAAATTACTTCTATTAATAACAATAATTTTATCTTCCTGTTTAATATCAGCTCAAACTGCATACACTGAAAATTTTAATTCAAAAGGCTATCCAAAGAATTTACCAAACAATAGTTATTGGATGTATTACAATGATATTCATCCTTCTCAAACCAATTGGGATGCTTTTATTCCTGGTGATGGTTTTGCATACATTACAGTAGATGCAGATAAAAGTAACGACACTGATTTAACTTACCCTTATCAAGCTTTAGTTTTTGGTAAAATTAATGAAAACCATCGTTTAGAAGTGAGAATGAAAGGAGCTGCTGTAGATGGTGGTTTAGCTGCCTTTATTTTTACCTACACCCAAACTGGACAAATTTTTAATGAAGTAGACATTGAAATAGTAGCACAAGATTTACAATCTGGAATTCCTGCTCACGATATTCTACCTCCAAATGGATGGACAGATGCTCGGTTTAATACTTGGAGAAATGCCAATGAAAACACATACGAACCATTTACAGGATCATCAAAACCTATTGTAGATGAAAATAATAATAAGGTTTCTTTAGTTGATGGTGAATTTCATACCTACACAATAGATTGGAAATCAGATCAAGTAGATTTCTATATTGATTTTGTATTACAAGAATCATTTAACACAACTATTGCCACAGGTTGGTCTGAGGTAATTATTGGCTATAGAAACCTTCCTTGGGCTGGCGATTTTAGATGGACAGGAGATCACACAATGGTTATTGATTATTTTAAAATTGAACCTTTAGGAGGTCTACTTTCTTTAAATGATAAAAATTCTGAATTAAATAATTTAATAACTGTTTATCCTAACCCAGTTAATGATGAATTAAAAATAAGATTCTCTAAAGATTACAAGCCAAAAAAAATAGAATTGTTTAGCTTAATTTCATCGAAAGTAATTGAAATTAAAGATTTAGATATTCAGTTAAATCCTCATAAAAAAATAGATATTTCTAGTTTATCCAAAGGTATTTATTTCTTAAAAATTGAGTTTTATAATGGAGATATTATTACCAAAAAATATTGAAATTAT
>CBFHKA010000022.1:0-34826 GCA_965656305.1 Polaribacter sp.
CAGTTTAAATTATTTCATTTTATTCAACTTTTCTTTTTTGAGTGTTCTTAATAATAAAAGTAAAATAGCTACACCAGCTAAAGAAAAAATCGTCATAAAGTTCCAAGTAAACTCATAGCCATAGTGATCTATCATTTGCATACCTATATTGTGACTAAAAATACTGGCTAATGAAAATGAAATTGCATACATAGCCATATATTCACCTTGATTTCCTTTTTTTCCTCTTTCAATAGCAAAAGAATTTGAAAAAGGAAAAGCTATCATTTCTCCAATTGTCATCAAAAATATACCTATAATTAATATACCAAGCCAAGATGTTACATTAAGAACAATAAAACTCATAGCTACTAAAAACAAACCAAAAGCTATTAATTTTATTTTTGATTTTTTACCATTTACCAACCAATTGATTAATGGCATTTCAAAAACAAAAATAAAAAATCCATTAAAGCCCATTAGCAAACCGATTTCTAATTCAGTTAATAAACGAACATCTTTATAATATAAAGGCATTGTAGAAAAATATTGCATAAAGGTAAATCCGAAGATAAACATCCCAATAAAAAACACCCAAAATACTTTGTCTGAATAAACAGAAACAGGATTTTCTACTTTAACTTTATCTTGTATTTTTGCTTTTTTAGGATGTAAAACTTGTAATAATAAGATAGCAGCCAAAACACAGGTAATGCCATCAACCCAAAACAAACAATGATACCCAATTTTACTAATAATAAGACCACCAACTGCAGGGCCTGCAGAAAAACCTAAGTTTATTGCTAAACGAATTAAAGTTACAGAACGTGTTTTGTTTTCTGGTTTGCTATATGCACTTAAAGCAACAAACATGGCTGGTCTAAAAATGTCTGCAACTAACATCACTAAAAATATACCTGTACAAAATCCTTCAAAAGTTGTAACATATTGTAAGAGAAAAAAGAAAGCTCCTGTAAATAATAAACTCACAAACATTACTTTGTAATAACCAACTTTGTCTGTCAGTTTTCCTCCTAACCAAGTACCTACAAGAGATCCTAATCCCCAAAAAGGTAGAATCCAGCTTATTTCATTTAATGAAAAACCAAGACTTTTATTGAGGTATAAGGATAAAAATGGAATTACCATAGTTCCTGCTCTATTGATAAGTGTAATTAAAGACAACCACCAAACCTCTTTTGAAAGTCCTTTGAATGTGTTGAGGTAATTGTTAAATAATTTTTTCATTTTTAGCTTTTGATTAAACAAAAAAAGTCCGACTTTTTAAGTCGGACTTTTTTTAAATAATTTGATTTTATATGTATACTATCAAAATAAATTTATAGACCGAAATTTGTGGTGTTTCCACGAAATTTGAGTACATAAAATAATGACAGTGTTCATTTTTATTCTTTTATTGATGCTTCAAAACTACATAAAATAATTGAATGTTGTATTTTTATAGAAAATAAAATTTTTATGAAAGAATTAAAAGGGATTTGTTTAAAGTGTTTGTTACTCGTTTTTTTGATTTTTAATTTTACCAATTGTGTCTCTAAAAAGAAAGTAGTTGCTAATTCTAATGGAGTTGTTGTAAAATCTAATAACGAGAAAATTTCTGAAAAAAACATCCTGTATTTAGTAGATGGTAAAGAGGTTTCAGGTGATTATATTAAAGAGTTAAGTACTAATGATATTGAAAGTGTTACAGTCATTAAAGGTGAAAAAGATGTTGCAAAATATACAGATAAAAAATATGATGGAATTATCATTATTAAATTGAAAAAGTAAATGAAATTCTTAAAAAGACTTTTTTTTGCAGCCCTAATTCTATTAATTCTTTTTGTGGCTAATATTTTTATATCCACAGGATATTTTAGGACCATAGAAAATAAGTTTGAAGGAGAAATTCTTAAAAAAATAAAAATTGCTGGAGCTGAAGATATTACTATAAGTAGAAAAGATAGTTTTGCTATTGTATCTTCAACTGCTAGAAATCATTTTCCAAGTACAGCACAAGAAGTTGGAGGGCTCTATTTCATCGATTTAAAAACAGATGATTTTAAACCAATTCATTTGACTAAAGATTTTAAAAAGCCATTTGCGCCTCATGGAATTTCTATATATCAAAAAGATAGTATCACTACAATTGCAGCTATTAACCATACTTTAGAAGGAGAGTTTATTGAGTTTTTTACGCTTGAAAATCAAAAAATAACACATCAAAAAACCTTGAAAAACGAACAAATATTTAGCCCAAATGATATTGTTTTGTTGGATGAAAATCGATTTTATTTTACCAACGATCATAAATATAAAGAAGGATTAGGAAGACTATCTGAAGATTATTTAGGTTTAGGAATGTCTGATGTCATTTATTTTGATGGGAAAAATTATACTAGAGTTGCTGATGGAATTGCCTATGCCAATGGAATTAATTTTGATGCAAAACGAAATCTGATTTTTGTGGCATCACCAAGAAAATTTTTAATAAAAGTATATCAAAAGAATGAAAACGGAACTCTAGAATTTATAGAAGATATCGATTGTAAAACAGGAATTGATAATATTGAGTTTGATGAAAACGATAATTTATGGATAGGAGCACATCCTAATTTATTACATTTTGCTGCATATGCTAAAGGAGATGAAGCTATTTCTCCATCTGAAATTATCAAAATAAATTATAAGCAAAAAGGAGATTATGAAATTGAACAAATTTATATGGAAGATGGTACAAATATGTCTGCATCAACTGTGGCTGTTCCTTTTAGAAATTTAATTCTTACAGGAAATGTGATGGATGATAATTTCTTGATTTTAAAAAGAACTTCCAAGTAATTTTATATTTTAGCGATATGAAAAAATATATTGCAATTATCTGTTTGTTGTTTTTATTTTCAGCTTGTAACTCACAAGACAAAAGACCTTTAATGGGTAAAACCAAATATCAACAAAAATTAAACTCGAGTTATAAAGATGCTACAACATCGCCTTTAAAAAAGAAGGATTTAAAAAACTTTAAGGGCTTAGATTTCTTTCCTGTAGATTCCTCTTTTATTGTAACTGCAAAACTCACAAAAACAGAAAATGCACCTACTTTTCAAATGGCAACAACTACAGATAGAAAGCCTTGGTATAAAGAATTTGGAAAGTTAAATTTTACTTTACAAGGAAAAGATTTAGAGCTCACTATTTATCAAAGTCAAGATGATTTAAGAGATGTAAAATATAAAGATTATCTCTTTTTACCTTTTACTGATGATACTTCTGGAGAAGATTCTTATGGAGGAGGACGTTATATGGATGTGATGATTTCTGATATTAATGCTGATGGAACTATTCTATTAAATTTCAACAATACCTATAATCCTTATTGTGCTTATAATGATCGATATTCCTGCCCACTAACGCCAAGAAAAAATCATTTGGATATAGAAGTAAGAGCAGGAGTTAAGGTTTTTGAGAAGCATTAAATCCCTTTTATACGTTGAATAAAAATAGCAAAAACCTCTTTATTAGGAGGGTTTCCATTAAAAGGTAAAATATCCCATTCTCCATTTTGGTGAAAAACAGTAAAGTTAAAAACAGATGTATTTGCATCATTAGGATTTAGCATTGGGTAGCGTAAATCTGTATATTGATAAGTGCCTACTTTTTCTTTTTTAGATAAATTAAAGTAATTATTACTAAACCAAGCTAAGGTTTTTAAATTCTCATCAGACATATCAATAATATCATGATTTTTATCCACTGTAATTATTTGATTAGCTGTTGTACTACTATCCAACAAAGAGTAAAAAGTGAGGTGATATTGAGATTTAGTCTCTGCAACTGCATACCACAAGATATTATTTAAAATAGTAGGTTGAGCAGAAAAACGTTGGTAAGATATCTCAGCTTTTTCAAAAGATTTTTTAAAAACGGAATCCATATAAAATTTATTCAAAACAGTGAGTATCATATATACTGAACTGATATAAATTCCAGCTTTTAACCACCAAGTTCTCTTTGTTCTGTTTCTGTTGAAAAACATTAAAATAATCATGCATAACAAAAAAGGAACTGTGTATAATGGATCTGCAACAGAAATGTTGTTAAAGGCAACTCTGTAGTTAGAAATAGGCGCAAATAATTGGGTTCCATAAGGTGTAAAACAATCTAATAATGGATGTGTAAAAATTGCCCAAAAGAATAATAAAATCCAATCTTTTAAAGTTGTTGTATTTGTTCTTTTTTCAGAATTATACAGTTTGTAAGTAACCCATCCAAAGAGAAAGCAACCCAAAAATGCAAAGAAAACAGAATGCATAAAACCACGATGAAAAGCCATAGCTTGAATTTCATTACTGTACAACCATCTACCTACAAAAACATCTAAATCTGGAATTGTGCCACCAATTGCACCAAACAACAATGCTTTGTTGCCTATCTTTTTACCAAGAATAGCTTCACCACAAGCAGCGCCTAAAACAATTTGAGTTAATGAATCCATATTTACAAATGTAAGTTAACAGAATCAATTTGCATAACATTGTGTAAAATCGTAACATTACACTAGTAAATTCAGAAAAAATGTCAGACAATAAAAACTTATCAGAAATTGAAATAGAAGATCAAAAAATTATAGATAATAAAGAACTCAACCTTTTAGAATCTCTAATTCCTGTTGTTATTTTAATGTGTTTATTAGCTTATAATATCTTTTTTGTTGAAGATCAAGAATGGTTTGGAGGGTACACAAATCAATACATATTATTAATTGGAGGAGTTGTAGCAGCTGCTGTTGGTTTTTTTAATAAAGTTTCTTTAAAAACAATGCTTGCTGAGGTTTGGGAAAACTGGAAAAGTGTTTTTGTACCTATCATGATTTTGTTTTTAGTAGGTGCTTTAGCAGGAAGTTGGCTAGTAAGTGGAATAATTCCAGCTATGGTTTATTATGGGCTACAAGTATTAAGTCCTGCTATATTTTTGCCAGCATCAGTAATAATTGCAGCCATAATTTCGATTGCAACTGGTAGTTCTTGGACAACTTCTGCAACAGTAGGTATTGCTTTAATTGGAATTGGAAGTGCTTTAGGAATTCCAACTGGTATGATAGCTGGAGCTGTAATTTCAGGAGCGTATTTTGGAGATAAAATGTCACCACTTTCTGATACTACAAACTTAGCACCAGCAATGGCTGGAACAGATTTGTTTACACATATTAAGTATATGGCTTACACAACTGTCCCAACCATTTTAATCACATTAACAGTTTTTGCAATTTTAAGTGGTACTATAGATACTTCTGGTAATGCAGATGTGAGTAATTTATTAGCCTCTATTGATAATACTTTCAATATAACACCTTTGTTATTTATAGTTCCTGGAGCTGTTATTGCAATGATTTTAATGAAAACTAAACCATTAATTGCTTTGGGAGTTGGAGTGTTGTTGGCTGCAATTTTTGCTTTTATTTTTCAAGGTGATGTTCTAGCAGGTTTGTCTGATTCTAAATTTCAGACCATTATCAATTCAATATTAACAGACACCAATATTGAAACTGATAATGATAAACTATCAGAATTGTTCTCATCAGGAGGAATGAATGGAATGCTATGGACAATCTTTTTAATTGTCTGTGCAATGGTTTTTGGTGGAGTTATGGATGCAATTGGAGCATTAGCTAAAATCACAAAAAGTTTATTATCTATTGCAACTTCGGTTTTTGGGTTGTTTGCAAGTACTGTTGTGAGTTGTTTAGGGTTAAATGTTGTGGCTTCAGACCAATATTTGGCTTTGGTAATTCCTGGGAAAATGTTCAAGAAAGCTTATGAAGATAAAGGTTTAGCACCAGAAAATTTGAGTAGAACTTTAGAAGATTCTGGTACTGTAACTTCCGTTTTAATTCCTTGGAATACTTGTGGAGCTTATCAATCTGGAGTTTTAGGAGTTGGAGTAGGAGAGTACTTTATGTATGCAATTTTTAACTGGTTAAGTCCATTTACAACTTTGTTATTTGCTGCTTTGAATTTGAAAATTAGAATGATTAGAGGTAAATAACTTCTCGATACAAAATTCTTGAAAAAAGAATTTCACTCGAAGTGACAACTCGAATAAGAAGATTATTTCTGCAACAATATCTGATGCAAAACAGCTCACACAAATCGCTTTAAAATTAAAAGGAACTTCAATGACTTTATTAGCAGACCCAAATGCAGTTCCTTTTTATGAATTTAAAGGATTTAAAATTATAGAAAAACAAGAAAGCTCTATTGCTGGTCGTTTTTTGCTTGTGATGCAAAAAGATTTAGCACAATAGAAATCAATAACAAAATCCAAGGAAATCCGTGAAGTAGTAAGTCAAGCCAATCTTGTGTTTGCATTCCGTTCTCAGTATGAAAAGCATTTCCGCCTAAAATCCATTCAATCTTACCAAACAAATGAGGAGGATTAAAAGGTGCTAAACCCAAAGTTAAACTCGCTATTAAAAAGAGTCTCCAGTTATTTTTAAGTTGATTTTTCATGTTTTCTTAATGTGAAACTTTTATAAAGGGCGAAAATAAACCCAATTAAAACGTGGATAATTAGTCCAAAAATAAATCTAAATAAAGCACCCAATCCATATTCATCATGACCCCATAAATCTTTACCTCCGTAAAATATTAAAATAAAGTATAAGGCTATTAAAATCAAATTTAAAAAAGCAAACCAATAAATATATTTCCAATAAGAAAGCAGATATAAGTTAAATAACCACAATGCTACAATAAAGAAAAAAACTAAAATTATATACATAATAATATATTCATAAACTTGCTAAAAGTCCTTCCCTTTGGGAAGGATTTAGGATGGGCTTCTTTTCTATATAAACCAATTCCAAACCAATCCAAATCGAATCGTAAAATCTCTGTAAGGATAATTAGGTGCAGAAAAGTAATTTTTTTCAGAAAAACTAGAAGTTACATTATCTACTTTTAAATACAAACGTGTTCTACGCACTCTAGCATTAAAGAACACATCAAAAGTAGGGAAACCAATTTCATCTGTGTTTTGGAGCGTGAATTCAGCTAATAACGGATTATAAGCATTGGCATTATACTTGGTAAAATATTTAAAAGTAATACCAATATTTACTAACATTGGTTTGCCTTTAAACCAATCATCAGTATAATAAATGGTGTTTCTCGTTACAACTTCTGGAACTCTAAAAACCGAACTTCCACTGGTTACATTTTGATACATTACAGTATTGTCAAAACCTAGTTTCCAAAATTTAAACTCTCTATTAGCTTTTACTTTTAAATAAGTAATTTGATTTGCAAATTGTTGAGGTAAATTATTTTCATCAAAATAAGTGTAATTATCAATATTAGAAAAATTCAATCCAGCATTTATCCATTTAGAGGTAAAAGAAAAACCTAAATCTCTTGTGTTTACATTACTAAAATCGTTTTGCCAATTATAATTGTCATATTTACTTTGATGTAAAAGTGTGTTGAAGTTAGGTGATTTAGAACTGATTAATAAACTCCCTTTAACTCTAAACAAACTCCCTTTTTCATATACAGCTTCACCTTTTAAGTAATTTCCAGACAATCTTCCTGTACCTGGTGTTATAGAAGCATCAGCATTTAATTGAAAGTTTTTAATTTTGGCATTCCAATCTGCACCAAAAGAAATAGCATTGCCTTCTAATTTTAATTTATTGATAGTGCTATTGCTATTTAAAATAGTATCATATCCATAAGAATAATTGGTTAATTGTGCTTTCGCTTTAAACTTACCTAAAACATATTTAGAATTAAACTCTAGATTAACTTCGTTGTTTATTATTGAACTTTTGGCTTCATTATTAGTTGCTCCAGAATCATTTGCTGTTCCAAATATAGCTGTTGCAGTAGCGTTTTGATTAAAGCCATATTCTTTATTTTCATTGGTAAAAACGTGACCAATTTTTAGGTTACTAAAGTCTTTGTCTGTTATAGTATCTTTATTGGCAAGAAGCTTGTAGCTGTGTTCTAAATAGGCTCTAGTTCCATCAAACTGACTTTCAGCATCTGTTAAATTTACATCTAATCTAGAGCGTTGGTCAAAGTTTTCATCCTCATTAATAAAGTTTTCCAACATTTCAGGAGTTAAGCCTCCACTTTCTTGGTGAAAAAAATCTTGAGAAGTTAAATGACCTCTAATTTCATATTGATTTTCTTTAGTTCTATAATGAAAAGCACCTCTAAAGTTACCATTACTCACTAATGCTCGTCTGTAAGCACCCAAAGAACGTATTCCTTTATAAGAAAGAGAAACGTTTAATCTTCTTGAGAAATTTAGTGTAAAAATTGCATCTAAGACCTGACCTTGTTGAAGCCCAGTTCTATATAGTATTTCTGTAGTTGGAGTAGGAACTTCATAATACTTTATATCATCAATTTCTAGATAACTCACTTGTTTTGCACGATAGCCAATGTCTGGAAACTGGCTTAAATTATCAAAACTGTATCCTAAATTATTAAAAGTTTGCCCTTGATTGTGAAACTCTAAAAGCTCAAAATTATCTTTCTTTAAATAATTGAATTTATACTCTTTTTGTAAAGTTAAAGTAGTATCAATATATGAAGTATCTCTCTTATGACTAAAAATTTTATAATCAGTATATTTCGTTTTTCCAGATAAAATTACTTTCGTTTCATTAGAAGACAATGAGTCGTTTTGAACGCCACCTAAATTAGCGGATCCATTTCTAGATCTAACAGCTTGAGAAAAGCTATCATTAAGGGAGCATAAGGTAATTATAACTAAGAAAAAGAATTGTTTTTGCATCATAATTTTAACAAAGGCAAATGTAAAATAATAAAACGAAAACAATAGTTAATAAATCTAATGAAATCTGTTAATTTAAAATGAATCATTAGATAGATATTAAGTTTTAAGCAGAATCTAAAAGAAAAAGTTTTCTTTTCTTTGTAAAATGTTAAAATCAAACTTTAGTGGTTTTCCATTAGAAGCAGGAACAGATGAAGCAGGAAGAGGTTGTTTGTCTGGACCTGTAGTTGCAGCTGCAGTAATTTTACCAAAAGATTTTACCCATCCTTTTTTAAATGATTCAAAGCAATTGTCAGAAAAGAAAAGAGAAGAATTAAGACCTTTTATAGAAGAAAATGCACTGGCTTTTGGAGTTTCTTTTGTTTGGCAAGATGAAGTAGATAAAATTAATGTGCTTCAAGCCTCAATTAATGGTATGCATAGGTCTATTGATATGTTAGAGATTCAACCAGAATTTATAATTATTGATGGAAATAAGTTTAAAAATTACAAAGATATTCCACATCAAACCATTGTAAAAGGAGATGCAAAATACCTAAGTATTGCAGCAGCTTCTGTGTTAGCCAAAACCTACAGAGATGAATATATGGCAAAGATTCATCAAGAATTTCCAATGTACAATTGGCAAAAAAACAAAGGGTATCCAACCAAAGAACATAGAAATGCTATTCGCGAATTTGGAGCAACAAATTATCACAGAAAAACATTCAAGCTTTTACCAGAACAATTAAAATTGAAGTTGTAATTTTTTTAGAAGCTATTTCCTGCTTTCCATTATATCTTTTTTCAGAAAAAGAAAAAAGGATGCCATTTCAATCAGGGCTAAGACTACTAGCCAACTTTTAGAATAAATTCTGTTTTTTCACTATTTAAATATAATTCATGAATTTGCGGCATTTTTTTTAAGAGTTTTATCAGTGAAAATCTGTGAAATCTTGGTAAAAAATAATTTCACACAATTATCAATAAAATAAAAATCAATCACAAACTTTTTCTATTTTTACCAACCAAAATTTCAAATGATGATTAAAAAAACAAGAGCAGAAATCACAAAATGTATTTTACACAAAGTCGCTAATAAATTTAATAGCGGACACAATGTGCTTTCTGAAGATTTAATTCGTTTTGATCAAGAAAGTTATGATTTAATGAAAAACTTCTTGTTAAAACCATTTGGAAGCTTAACGCAAAGTTATCGTTTTTCACATCATGCAGATGTTCGTTTAAACGAATTAAACAACTATGCTTCAGAAGTTTTTAAAGAAGAAAGTACGTTTATTGAATACTCTAAAAATATAGTCAATCATTTGTATGAACAATCAAATTCTGCACAAATAAAAACTGGAGATGTTATTGTGGTTTTTATAGAAGGAATTGAATATAAAGATGTTTTAACAGAAGCTATAGGTATTTTCAAAATAGAAAATAAAGTAGATTTTTTTCAAACCTATTTAGATGATAATGAGAGCTTTGATGTTGTAGTTCAGAAAGGAATATCCACCAAAAGAATAGATAAAGGATGTTTAATTTTAAATACTTCTGATGTAGAAGGTACAGTTGTGTTTTCTGTAGATAACAACAATTATGATGCTCAATATTGGATTAAAAATTTCTTATCTGTAAAACTAGCAGATGATTATAATTCTCATACTCAGAACTATTTAGAACTGTGCAAAGAATTTTCTGAAGAAGTGATTAAGCCAGAGTTTGGAAAACACGAACAAGGTAATTTTTTAGCAAATACTGTAGATTATTTTAAAGAACACGAAGCAGTAGATTATCACGACTTTAAAGACGAAATTTTTGAAGAAGACAAGCACAAAGATTTATTTGAAGACTATAAAAAGCATTATGAAAACTTAAATGATGTTTTAATTAGAAACAATTTTGATGTTTCTGGAGTTGTACTAAAGAAAGAGAAAAACAAGCTAAAAACCGAAATAAAGTTAGATACAAACATCAATATAAAATTAGATGTAGATGCTCCAGATGCAGCTTCAGAATATTTAGAAAGAGGTTATGATGAAGAGAAAAAAATGAAGTATTACAAAGTGTATTTTAATGAGGAGAAATAATATTGTTAGGTGTTAGGTGTTAGGTGTTAGGTGTTAGGTGTGGAATTTCTTTCAATCTTAAACATCAAACATCAAACATCAAACTTAAGAAAGAAAGTCCTCAACCTCAAAAAGTGTTTTAAAATGCTTTAAGATTTTACCTTTTACTTCTTCTAAATCAACTTTTTTACCCAATTCAGCTTCCATAGAAGTTACAGCTTTACCACGAATTCCACAAGGAATAATATTATCGAAATATCCCAAATTCACATTTGCATTTAGCGCAAACCCATGCATAGTTACCCATCTAGAAGAACGAATTCCCATAGCACAAATTTTACGAGCAAAAGGCGTTCCTACATCTAACCAAACACCAGTTTCGCCCTCACTTCTTGTCCCTTTTAGACCATATTCAGCAATAGTAAGAATTATTGTTTCTTCTAAAAAACGCAAGTATTTATGAATGTCAGTAAAGAAGTTCTCTAAATCTAAAATTGGATACCCTACAATTTGACCTGGACCATGATATGTAATATCACCACCTCTATTTATTTTATAAAAAGTAGCACCTTTTTCTTTTAATTGATTTTCATTCAATAACAAATTACTCATATCTCCACTTTTACCTAAAGTATAAACATGTGGATGTTCAACAAACAAAAAATGATTTTTGGTATCTTTTTTGAGGTTATTTCTTCGATTATCAATTTTAATAGCTACAATTTCTTGAAGCAATTCAGACTGATAATCCCAAGTTTCCTTATAGTCTTTAACAGAAAGATCTTTTAGTAATATGTTTCTATTCATAATTATAAGAACAAAGGTAAATATTTCGTTATATTTGGAAACCAAAATTGTATTTTAAATATACTTTTATGAAAAAAAAAACAGCCCTTATTCTTTTTTTTGCAACCCTATTTATTGGTGTTGACGGATTTCAAGCTCAAAAAATATGGAGTAAACAAGAGAAGTCTAATTTTTTAATAGAAAAGAAGAATCTTTATGAAAAGGAAAATTTTCCTTCAGAATTTGTAATTGTAAGTTTAGACAATAAGAGTTTTGAATCTAAATTGAAAAGTAAATCTACTAAACGAAATTTTATTGAATTACCAAATTCTGATGGTAGTTTTTCAAGATATACAATCAAAGAAACCTCTAATTTTGATGAAGTATTACAAGCTAAATACCCAAATATTAAATCTTATTCTGCACAAGGTATTGATGATCCAACTGCAGTGGCTAAAATAAGTGTTGGTACAGATGGTTTTCATGCAGTAATTTTTTCCGGAAAAAAAGAAACAGTATATATAGATCCATACACAAAGGATAATAAAGATTATATAGTTTATAATAGAAGTAGTTTAAGCAGAGTTGATCAAGATTTTAAGTGTCAACTAGAAACTTCAGCTAAAAAGCAATTTTCAGCTTCTAGTTTTGCTAAAGCTGCAGACGATGGTAAATTAAGAACATTTAGGTTAGCATTAGTTTGTAGTGGAGAGTATGCACAATTTCATTTAGGAATAAGTCAACAAAATATTACTGAATCAACTACAGATGAAGTGAAAAAAGGAATAGTTTTGTCTGCAATGAATACTTCTATTACAAGAATGAATGGGATTTTTGAAAAGGATTTATCAGTAAAATTAGTGCTTGTTGGTAATAATGATGATATAATTTTTCTAAATTCAGCTTCAGATGGTCTTACAGACGGAGATCCTAATAAAATGATTGACGAAGGGCAGGCTATTTGTGATAGTAAAATAGGAAATTCAAATTATGATATTGGTCATATTTTTAGTGTTGGAGGAGATGGTTTAGCTGGTTTGGGGGTAGTATGTATTTCTGGTCAAAAAGCAAGAGGAGTTACTGGGAGAGCTCAGCCAGTAGGAGATCCTTATGATATCGATTTTGTAGTACATGAATTAGGGCATCAATTTGGTGCATCTCATACACAAAATAATGATTGTAATAGAGCAGATGCTACAGCTGTAGAACCAGGAAGTGGTTCAACAATTATGGGTTATGCTGGTGTTTGTGGTCCTAATGTTAAGGAAGGAAATCCTAATGGTAATAGTGATGATTATTTTCATGCAGTTAGTATTGAACAAATGTGGAGTACTATTCAATCTTCTGGTAATTGTGCAAACCTAACAGATACTAATAATACTGCACCAACTGCAAATGCTGGTTTAGACTATTCTATTCCAAAATCTACACCATTTAAGTTAGTAGGAACAGCCACAGATGCTGATGGATTAAGCTCTTTAACCTATAATTGGGAACAATTAGATAATGAAGTAGGATCTATGCCACCTTCTTCAACAAATGCTGTAGGACCAATGTTTAGGTCTCTACCTTCTAAAAACGTTCCTGTTAGATATATGCCAGATTTATCTACTGTTGTTGCAGGGAGTACTTCTTCAACTTGGGAAGTTGTACCATCAGTAGCTAGGGAAATGAATTTTTCTTTTTTTGTAAGGGATAATAATGCAGGTGGAGGAAGTTCTGCTAGAGATGATATGAAAATTAATGTAGTAGATGCAACACCTTTTTTAGTTACAGTTCCTAATACAGCAGTAACTTGGGATACAGGTTCTACGCAAACTATTACATGGGATAAAGGGACTACAGATGTAGCTCCAATTAGTTGTATTAATGTAAATATTAAATTATCAATTGATGGAGGACTTACTTTTCCAATAACACTAAAATCAAATACTCCAAATGATGGTTCAGAAGATATAATAATACCTGATAGAGCTACTAGTAATGCTAGAATTATGGTAGAAGCTGTTGATAATGTTTTTTACAATATTAATTCTACAAATTTTACGATAAATTCAACTACACCAACATTTATACTAAATAATTCAGATGGATTACAATCAGCTTGTAATTCTGGCGATCAAAGTGTAACTTATAATTTAAATTTTGATTTTGTAAACGGATTTTCTGAAACAGTTACTTTATCTGGTTCAGGTGAGCCCTCAGGTACTACAGTTATTTTTAGTCCTACAACAATTAATAAAGATGGAAATGTGATAATGACTATTTCTAATCTTGATGGTAAAACAGCGCAAGATTATGAAATAAGTATACAAGGAGTATCTGCAACTGTAACTCAAACTATAAAACTAGATTTTAAATTAAATTCTTCAGATTTTAATACGTTAACATTAACTTCTCCTTCAGATGGAGCTACTAATGTGAGCTTAGTAGAAGAGTTAAAATGGAATGCAGATAGTAATGCTCTTTCGTATGATGTAGAAATTGCAACAGACACTAATTTCTCTAACATTGTTTCTTCTGGAAATGTAACAACAAATTCTTACTCAAGTACAGATTTGTCTAGTTTAACAGAGTATTTTTGGAGAGTAAAACCTAAAAATGATTGTGCAGAAGGTACCTTTTCGGCTATTTTTAGTTTTAACACTCTTCAAGGTTCTTATTGTACTTCTACTTTTACTGATGAAGATGGAGGAACAGAATACATATCTAATGTAACATTTAATGGTATTAATAATGATTCTGATAATGATAAAGTTGATGGTTATCAGGATTTTACAAATTTTAACACAAATGTTCTTAGAGATCAAGAAAAACAAATCAGTGTTACTTTTGATACAGGAGGTTTCCAAGATCATTGTTATGTGTTTGTTGATTGGAATCAAGACTTTATTTTTGATATTAATACTGAAAGGTATGATTTAGGTTCTAAACTCGAAGATGTAGCTACTGCAACATTAAGTATTAAAGTTCCAACGACAGCAAGATTAGGTAAAACAAGAATGAGAGTAGTTCTTGAGTATGATGATCCTTCATCAGGTTATGGAGAAGGAGCTTGTGATACTGACCATTTAACTGAATGGGGTGAAACCGAAGATTATTCTATTACAGTTGTTGAGTCGTTAAAACTAGATCCTAATAATTATCTTGTAAATTCTATTTCAGAAACCTGTTTAGGTGAAGAAGATGGAATTATAGAAATAACAGTAAAACAACAAGAATTTTCTTATGCCTTAAGTATTATTGGTGAGTCTACTAATATAAGTCAATCTATTACAGGACTGTCATATACTTTGTCAGATTTAGTTCCTGGAAATTACGAAGTTTGTATTACAGCAAACGAGTTGAGTGTTACAAGTTGTTATGAAGTTACTATTAACTCTGCTGAACAAATATCATTAAAGGTAGCTACTAAACAAAAAAATGCCTATTCTTTTAATATTGAAAAAGGAACAGCACCTTTTGAAGTTTATTTGAATGAAGAATTAATTGGAATATCTAGTAACCCTATTTTTGATATGGAGATCATAGGAAATGGAATATTATTAGTCAAAACAGCTAAAAATTGTGAGGGCGTTTATGAGAAAAATATTAATGACTTATTGTCTATTAACAGTTTAATAAAAACATTTACAGTAGTAAAAAACCCTGTAAAAGACTTTTTAGAGTTAAATTTATCTTCTAATTTAAAAGAAGATATTATTGAAATTACCATTTTTGATATAACTGGTAAACTCATTCACTATCAAAATTCAAAAGTAACTTCAGATGAGTTAAAAATTCCATTTAGCAATTTCGCAAAAGGAGTATATATCCTAAAATTATCACTTGAAAACGCTAAACCTATTAAAATTTTAAAACAATGAGAAAATTAATAATTATTATTGTTTTTGTTAGTTTTTGTTTATTGAATATTCAATGTTCAAAAACACCAGAAAATCAAGCTCCTAGTGCTGTAGAGTTGATATATCCAACAGCAAATTTATTATGTATTGATAATAACATTCTTTTCGATTGGGGTAGTGCTACTGATCCAGAAAATGATGCTATAGAATATAATATAATAATAGCTTCAGATAGAGCAATGAGCAATATTGTAGAGAATAGAACTGTTGGAATAAGTCAAGTGTCTATTACATTAAGTAAAGCTCAAGCTTATTATTGGACTGTAAATGCTTTAGATGTAAATAATAATCAAGGTTCAACCTCAGAAACTTTTGCTTTTTTTACAAAAGGAGAAGGTGTTGCTAATTATGCTCCATTTACTGCTGAATTATTAACACCAGAAAATAATAGTCAAGTTAATGAAGGTTCTGTAAATTTAACATGGAATGCTGCAGATTCTAATGATGGAGATACTTTAACTTATCAAGTATATTTTGGAGAAAACTCAACATTAACATTACAAGATGATACTCTAACTACAAAATCTTTTATAGTTACTGTAGAATCTGGGAAAACTTATTCTTGGAAAGTAAATGTTGTAGATCAAAATGGAGCAAAATCAATAGGTCAAACTTGGACTTTTAGTGTAGATTAAAAAAATATAAGATAAAATAAAAGCCTCATCATTATTTTTTGATGAGGCTTTTTTTATTTAATGAAATTATGATCTATCCTAAAAATGGATATTTGTAATCTTGTGGAGTTACAAATGTTTCTTTTATCAATCTTACAGAAGTCCATCTTAATAAGTTTTGAGCAGAACCAGCTTTGTCATTGGTCCCAGAAGCTCTAGCTCCTCCAAATGGTTGCTGACCAACAACAGCTCCAGTAGGTTTATCATTAATATAAAAGTTTCCTGCAGCATTTTCTAAAGCTTTAGAAGCCTTTTCAACAATATATCTATCAGTAGAAAATATGGCACCTGTTAAGGCATATTCAGTAGATTCATCAACTAATTTTAAAGAAGCTTCCCATTCAGTATCTTCATATACATAAATTGTCATTACTGGGCCAAATAGTTCAGTGGTCATAGTTGCAAAAGTCGGAGACTTTGCAACAATAACAGTAGGTTCAATAAAGTAACCTACAGATTTGTCGTAGTTTCCACCAATAATTACATTTGCATTTTCATCAGCTTTGGCAGTATCAATATATTTTGCAATTTTATCAAAAGAACCTTCGTGAATTACTGCATTAATGAAATTATTTGGATTTTCTGGAGAACCCATTTTTAACTCAGAAGTTTGTGCAATTAAATGTGTTTTTACATCTTCCCAAATAGAAGCAGGAATGTAAGCACGAGAAGCCGCAGAACATTTTTGACCTTGATATTCAAAAGCACCTCTTGTAATTCCTGTGGCTACTTGCAAAGGATTTGCAGAATTATGAGCCCAAATAAAATCTTTTCCACCAGTTTCTCCTACAATTCTTGGATACGTTTTATAAGTATGAATATTTGTACCAATTTGTTTCCATAATTCTTTAAAAACAAAAGTAGAACCAGTAAAATGCAAACCAGAAAAATCAGGTGAAGATAAGCAAGTATCAGTAATCATTATTGGATCTCCATAAACCACATTAATTACACCATCAGGTAAACCAGCTTCTTTAAATAAATCTACAATTACTTGAGCAGAATATGCTTGATGATCTGATGGCTTCCAAACAACAACATTACCCATTAATGCAGCTGATGCTGGTAAATTTGCTGCAATAGATGTAAAGTTAAAAGGTGAAATTGCGTACACAAATCCTTCTAAAGGTCTATATTCAACTCTGTTCCAAATTCCAGGAGCAGAAGCAGGCTGATCTTTAAAAATATCAGTCATATATTGTACATTAAACCTAAAGAAATCAATCATTTCACAAGCAGCATCAATTTCTGCTTGATGTACATTTTTAGATTGTGCAATCATAGTTGCAGCATTCATTTTAGCCCTATAAGGTCCAGCTAAAAGTTCAGCAGCTTTCAAAAAAATAGAAGCCCTTTCCATCCAAGAAACAGAAGACCAAGCTTCTCTTGCTGCTAAAGCAGTAGAAATTGCTTCGTCAATATGTTTTTTCTCAGCAGTATGATATTGTCCAACAATATGTTGATGATTATGAGGAGGAGTAATGTTTTTTGTGTTTCCTGTTCTTACTTCATCGCCATTTATGTGCATTGGCACATCAACATTACTGTTAAACATTGTTTTGTAAGTAGCTAATAATTCTTCTCTTTCTGGAGAACCAGGAGCATACCCTTTTACAGGTTCATTTACTGCTACTGGAACATTAAAAAATCCTCTTGCCATTTTGTATGTGTTTAAATTTGAATTTACTGATTTTAATGTCACAAAGTTACAATTTTTGTTTCAATAAAATTAAGGCATTTTTAATGTCTTTTATTGTGGTAAATTCAATAATTTTGTCAAAACACAAAGTTTATCGTAATCCAGTAAAAACAGAATATGTGCACTGTAACTTATATTCCTTTAGGGGGAAGTAATTTTATTTTAACTTCTAATCGTGATGAAAGTCCGTTAAGAAAAACAATTCCTCCAAAAAAATATTTAGAAAAAGAAGTAGAACTTACTTATCCAAAAGATGAATTAGCTGGAGGAACTTGGATTGGAACAAGCAATAAAAATAGATTAGTTTGTTTATTAAATGGAGCTTATAAAAACCATATTAGGAATTCGTATTATAAAATGAGTAGAGGTGTTATTGTAAAAAATATACTTTCTGTTGATGATGCTGTTTCTTATATTTATGAATTTGAATTTGAAGAAATAGAGCCTTTTACACTTGTTTTAGTGGATTGGAATGCTAATCTAGAAAGTTATGAATTGGTTTGGGATGGAGCTCAAAAACACATTACAAAGTTAAATCAAAAACCTAAAATTTGGTCATCTTCTACATTATATACTGATGAAATGAAGCAACTAAGAAGAGGTTGG
This sequence comes from Polaribacter sp., assembly GCA_965656305.1. Classification (GTDB taxonomy): domain Bacteria; phylum Bacteroidota; class Bacteroidia; order Flavobacteriales; family Flavobacteriaceae; genus Polaribacter. Next base: position 18,509 of record CBFHKA010000022.1, read on the forward strand.
TTTTCTGATTGGTTAAAAGAAAACAAAGAATTTTCTCAAGAAAAAATAGTAGCATTTCATAATAATGACAATTTAGGAAATCCTGAAATATCACCCAAAATGAAACGTAATTTTGTAGAAACTGTAAGTATTACATCAGTTAAAAAATCTAACAATAATGTAGCTATGAAATACTTTGATTCTTTGAGAGGAACTGAAATGTCAATTGACTTACAAAATCAAAGTTTATATTATAAAAAAGCATAATTTTACACTCTAATTTTAATGTAATGGAACAAACAACGAATACAATTTTGATGATTCGACCTGTAAGTTTTAGGATGAATGAACAAACTTCTGTTAATAATTATTACCAGAAGTCATTAAAAGAAATGCTTCCTAATACAATAAATACTAAGGCACAAGAAGAGTTTGATGCTTATGTAGAAAAATTAGAAAGTTATGGAGTGCAAGTAGTAGTGGTTTCTGATACTAAAGAATTTGATACTCCTGATTCTATTTTTCCTAACAATTGGATTTCTTTTCACGCTGATGGAACAGTAGCTATTTACCCAATGTTTGCAGAAAATAGACGCTTGGAAAGAAGAGAAGATGTATTAGAAGAGTTAGAAAAACAGGGTTTTTTAATTGAAAATATTGTGGATTATACTTCTGCTGAAGAACAACAAGTTTTTTTAGAAGGAACAGGAAGTATGATTCTAGATAGAGAAAATAAGAAAGCATATTGTGCTTTATCACCAAGAGCAGATGAAGAGTTGTTTATAGAGTTTTGTGAGGATTTTGAATACACTCCAGTTGTTTTTACTGCTAATCAAACTGTAAATGGAGTTAGAGAAGCAATCTATCACACAAATGTTATGATGTGTGTTGCAGAAACTTTTGCAGTCGTTTGTTTGTCTTCTATAGATGATAAAAAAGAACGTAAAAATGTATTAAAACATTTAAAAGAAGATAAAAAACAAGTCATAGATATCAGTGAAGAACAAGTAAATAACTTTGCAGGAAATATGCTGCAAGTTAAAGGTGAAAATGGTGAGCTTTTTTTGGTAATGAGCCAAGCTGCTTATGATTGTTTAACAGAGAGTCAAAGAGCAAAAATAAATAATCACTGTCAAATTATTTCAAGTTCATTAAGCACCATAGAAACTTGTGGAGGTGGAAGTGCAAGATGTATGATGGCTGAGGTTTTTTTACCAAAACAATAATTTAAATTTAATAGATGCATTTATTATTACTTGCAATTGCTCCAATAATGATTGTGGTTACTTTTATTTATTTTAAAGATAAATTTGAAAAAGAACCCATCCATTTTTTATTAAAAAACTTTATATTAGGTGCTTTTGTGAGTGTTTTAATCACTTTAATTTTGGGTGGAGTTTTGACTGCTATTTATCCTTTAACAGATGAAAAAAGTATTTTTCAACAATTTGTTAAAGCTTTTTTAATAGTTGCTTTGGTTGAAGAATTTTCAAAATATATAATTGTAAAATTCTACGCTCAAAAAAATAAAGAGTTTAACGAGCCTTTTGATGGAATTGTATATGCTGTAATGGTTTCAATGGGGTTTGCTGCTTTAGAAAATATCTTATATGTTTTTCAATATGGATTTGAAACAGGAGTAACAAGATTTTTTACAGCGGTTCCAGCACATGCAACTTTTGGAATTTTGATGGGATATTTTATGGGGAAAGCGAAGTTTTCAGATAATAGATTAAAATACAATCTATTGGGATTGCTAGCTGCAACAGTTTTTCATGGAGCTTATGATTTCTTTTTGTTTATCAATTTTATTCCTGGAACAATTATAGGTGCTATTTTATCTTTAATTATTGGAATTATTTTGGCTAGAAAAGCAATTAAAAAACATCAATTGAGCTCCCAGTTTAAAGCTTGATGACTTTCCTAAAAAGACTTTTTTGAGTATCAAATTGAATTTTTATCAAATAGATTCCTTTAGGTAAAGAAGAAATATCTATTTCTTTTTGATGATTTAATACTTCTAAAACTTTTTTTCCTATAGTATTAAATATTGAAACCTTTTGGATTGTGTTTTTACTGTTTAAAAAGATTTTATTAGAAGTAGGGTTTGGAGTAATTTTTAGATTTTCAAAATCATTTTTTTTGATTGAAAGTAGGGGGTGTGCTTCATCATAAAATTGATATAGTTTTTGAGGAAATGAAAATTGATGTCCGCCAATATTTCTTGAGAAAAACTCTCTTGATATGTAGTATTCTCCATTATTATTAATATTTGTTATACCTTCAACTTGACTTCCTTGTCCAAGTTCATTTTGTAATGAAATTTTACTAAAGTCAGAAAAGAAAATATCATCACCAGGTTTTCTGTTTTCATTTACGTAAATCAAAAAAGGAATTAAATTTGTGTCATATCCACATAGAAAAAAACTATCATCTGGTCTGTTGTATGTTGCTCCTGTAATTAATCCTTCAACATTTGCGCTGCTTACTTTTGCAGCAGAATGAGCTCCAATTGTAGTGGGTATTTTGTAAACATTTGTTTTAAAATCGCCTCGGTTTTTTGTAAAAATAAAAAATGAACCTTCATAATAAACTAGTGCTTCTGCATCAAAATTATGAGAATCAGAACTGTTAAAATTGGTTTGGTCTTCATAAGAAAAAGAAATAATTTCAGCAGCAACTGAATTGTTGTTCAAATAATCTGATTTGAGAATTTTATAAATTTTTAAATCAGTTCTAGTGCCATTATTGTTACCAATATCACCAATATAAATATTATTTTCATCTTCGGTAATATCTTCCCAATCAACATTTATAGCATTATTTATGTTGATAGTTCTCAATAAATTTCCAGATAAACTATCTATTTCATATAAGTTTGCAGTATCTCCACTATCATTATGAGTAATGATTTTTCCATCTAAAAATAATAACCCAGATGTCTCTTTAACTTCTGTAGGAAGTTCGAATTTTTCTTTAAAATTACCAATTTGACTTTGCCCTAAAAAACAATTTAGAAATAGATAGAGCGTAACAATGAGGGATTTATATTTCATAATAAATTATTTTAAAGCCTCATCAATTATTATTCCTGTTGATGAGTTTGGAGCTTCTATTTTTAGCAAGTTAGCAATTGTAGGAGCTACATCAATAATATCATAGCGCTTTTTTGAAATTCCATTTTTTATTCCATTCCCATAAAAAATAATAGGAATGTGAGTGTCATAAGAATAACCAGAGCCATGAGAAGTTCCTCTATTTCCCCAAGAATAAGAAACAGGAAAAGGAATCATTAATACATCACCTGAAAATTTTTGATTATATCCATTTTGTAAAGAGTTCATAATTCCATCAGAAAATCGTGTAGTTTGCAACGTTTTTGCAGTTACAGCTTTGTAAATTCCTTTAAAATCGATGACTTTCTCTACTAACTTTTCAGCTACTTTGTTTTTATCTAAACCTAAAGAATCAATTTTTTCTTTGTTTAAAAAAATCTGATAATTAGACACATTTTCAACTAACTCTGTTGAATTAAAATATTGTTTTGTAATTGCTAAAATGTTTTGCTTAAGTTGTTTTGAGTTTATATGATGAGTAGGTATTTTTAAAGATTCCAAATAGGTTGGCACATCAACAGCAGCATGATCTGCAGTTAAAAAAACGGTATAATTACCTTTACCAACTTTTTTATCTAAAAATGATAAAAAATTAGCAAGGTCTTTATCTAAACGTAGATAAGTGTCTTCTATTTCTATAGATGCTGGGCCAAAATGATGCCCTATATAATCAGTAGAAGACAGACTAATGGTTAAAAAATCGGTATCATTATTTTTTCCTAATTTTTCATTGATAATTGCAGATTTTGCAAAATCTAAAGTAAATGTATTTCCATTAGGAATAGATTTTAAAATATCAAAATTCCCATTGTCTTTTCTCAATTTAGGTATGTTGTGAGGAAAAGATGTGGTTGTTTCTCCTTTAAATTTTCTTTCAAAAGTATTATTGTCAGTAATACTATTTGTATATGTCTGAATATCATAAAGTGTATTCCAAGGATTTTTTAAATATTTATCTGCAATACCACTGTCATTAAAGGTATCTACCCATTTTGGAAGTTTGTTCATATAAAATGAAGATGAAACCCATTGACCTCTTGAAGCTCCATCAAACCAATAAGCAGCATTTGCAGTATGTCCAGCAGGAAAAATAGCAGATCTATCTTTTATGGCAATTCCAATAGTTTTACCTCTCATATTTTGGGCCAAATGCAATTGGTCAGTAACTGTGGTAGTTTGCATTCTGAATGGAGATTTTTTTCCTGAATTACTTTTATTTCCAATGGTTTTATATTTGTTATCATCAACGCAATAAATAGATTTTTTTAAATATTTATCATACCAATTGTTAGATATAATTCCATGGTTCTCTGGAGTTGTACCAGTGTATATAGAAGTGTGTCCAACTGCAGTATAAGTAGGGATATAATTATAATGTGCATTTTCAAGAGAAAATCCATTATTTAGTAATCTTTTAAACCCATCTTCATTGTATCTATCGTAAAATCTAGTCAAATAATCATATCTCATTTGATCAACAACGATTCCAATTACAAGTTTTGGTTTTTTCTGGTGATCTTCTTTGGACTTAAATCCGAATAAAATGATGATAGAAAAAGATAAATAGGCAATAATATTTTTCATATTTAGTATCTTATAAAGATTACTTCAAAAGTAATTAATTTTTATTTTGATTTGTATAATTTTACATTGTCTAAATGTTATTTGTTAATTTAGCCTAAAATTTATTCTTTTGAACTATATAGAGCATATTGGTAAATATTTTATAATGCTAAAAGAGGTTTTTAAACGACCTCAAAAAGGCAGGATCTTTTACGAGTCTTTATTAAAAGAAATTGAAGAACTTGGTTTAAAGTCTTTTGGTATTATTATGTTTATCTCCTTTTTTATTGGGGGTGTAATTGCTTTACAAACTGCTTTAAACCTAGATAGTCCATTTATACCAAGATCATTGATAGGTTTTGCAGCAAAGAGATCAATTATTCTTGAATTTGCACCTACATTTTGTTCAATTATTTTAGCAGGAAAAGTAGGCTCTTATATAACATCTAGTATAGGTACTATGAGAGTTACAGAGCAAATTGATGCTTTGGAGGTTATGGGTATAAACTCGTTAAACCATTTAGTTTTGCCAAAAGTTTTAGCTACAGTTTTCTTTTATCCTTTTTTAATTCTTATGGGAATGATGCTTGGGATTTTTGGAGGATGGATAGCAGGTGTACTTTCGGGTTTATTCAGTGGAGTAGATTATGTAGAAGGTTTGCAAACTACTTTTAACCCATTTTTAATTACTTACGCTATAATTAAAACATTGGTATTTGCTTTTTTAATAGCTACAGTTCCATCCTACCATGGTTATTATGTAAAAGGAGGTTCTATTGCTGTTGGTAAAGCAAGTACACAATCAGTTGTTTGGACTACAATTTTAATTGTGATTGCCAATTATTTTTTAACTCAAATGCTACTTACATAAATGATAGAAGTTAAAAATTTAGAAAAAGGTTTTGGAGACGTAAAGGTTTTAAAAGGGATTTCAACTACTTTTCATCCAGGAAAAACAAGCTTAATTATTGGTCAAAGTGGAGCTGGAAAAACGGTTTTTTTAAAATCACTGATAGGTTTGCACGAACCAGAAGGAGGTACAATATCTTTTGATGGTAGAATTAATACTAAATTTACAATTGAAGAAAAAAGACAATGGAGACAAGAAATAGGAATGGTTTTTCAAGGAAGTGCATTATTTGATTCTCAAACTGTTGAAGAAAACGTTATGTTTCCTTTAAAAATGTTTACCAAGAAATCTCAAGAAGAAATGTTGGATAGGGTAAACTTTGTTCTAAATAGAGTAAATTTAGAAAACTCCAATAAGAGATTACCAGCAGAACTATCAGGAGGAATGCAAAAAAGAGTTGCTATTGCAAGAGCTATAGTAATGAACCCAAAATACTTGTTTTGTGATGAACCCAACTCGGGTTTAGATCCACAAACTGCAACTGTAATCGATAATTTAATTCAAGAAATAACAGACGAATATAATATTACAACAGTAATTAATACCCATGATATGAACTCTGTTATGGAAATTGGAGAAAAAATACTTTTTTTAAAAAATGGTAAGAAAGCTTGGGAAGGGAATAGTGAAGAGATGTTTAAAACTGATAATGAAGCTGTTGTAGGTTTTGTTTATTCTTCTAATTTATTTAAAAAAGTAAGAGAAGCATATTTAAATGAAACAAAATAAAAAAAGGTTTGTTTTATTGAAAAATACTTATATATTTGCAGCCGCTTAAAGGAAAAGATTGACCTGGTAGCTCAGTTGGTAGAGCATCTCCCTTTTAAGGAGAGGGTCCTGGGTTCGAGCCCCAGCCCGGTCACAAACAAATTTAAAACTCTGCATAATATGCAGAGTTTTTTTGTTATAAATAATTCTTCGGTTATTTTTTCTTTGTTCAATATTATTTCTTATGACCAATTCAAATCATATAATTTTTCAATTTTCTAAAGATTCTGATATTACATCTTGGAATGTAGTAAATGATTTTGTCATGGGAGGATTATCTGTAGCGAATTTCAAAATAAATGAAAATGGAAAAGGTATTTATTTTGGTAAAATTTCTCTTGAAAATAATGGCGGTTTTTCCTTGTTAAGATATCGATTTGATAAAATAGATGTTACTAAATATTCTAAAATATTTTTTGAGGTAAATGGAGATTGTAAGAATTATCAATTTCGAATAAAAGATAGCTTAGATAATCCTTATTCATACTTCAAGTCTTTTAAAACCTCTGATGATTGGGAGCTTATTGAAATTAATTTAGCTGATATGTCTCCTGTATTTAGAGGGAGAAAATTAGAGAAAAGTAATTTTTTATCTGGTTATATTGAGGAAATAGCTATACTTATTGGTAATAAAAAAAAGCAGAATTTTCAATTGGAAATTAATAAAATTTATCTTCAATAAATTTCTCTTTTTTGTATCTTTCCAAAATTCATATGTATTAATTAGATGGAAGAAGATATTCAAAAAAACATAAATGCTCAAGAAGATTCTAAACAGAATGTTCAAAAAGATGCTAAAGGTTTATTAGAAAGTATTAAGAAGTATTTAAAAGAACTGTTAGATTTTAGGGATGATACTGATCATGAAGCAACAATAAATGCCATAAAAGCAGACATACCATTTAAAGGTGCTACTGCTTGGATTTTAATTTTCGCAGTATTTGTAGCCTCTATTGGATTGAATGCTGATTCTACTGCTGTAGTGATTGGAGCGATGTTAATTTCTCCATTAATGGGGCCAATTTTAGGGATTGGTAGTGCTTTTGCAATTAATGATATAGAAATTTTTAAAAAGTCGACTGTTAGTTTAGCTACAATGATTGTTTTAAGTTTGTTAGCTTCGTTTATATATTTTTATTTTTTTCCTGGAGCAGGAGAAGATACATCAGAATTATTAGGAAGAACAAAGCCTGATATAAGAGATGTTTTAATTGCATTTTTTGGAGGTTTAGCTTTAATGGTAGCTAGAACTAAAAAAGGAACTGTTGCTTCTGTAATTTTTGGAGTTGCAATTGCAACAGCATTAATGCCTCCACTATGTACAGCTGGTTTTGGTCTAGCAAAAGGGTTTTCTGGAGAATTAGTTGGTTTTGAATATGCTTTGGGAGCAATGTTTTTATTTACCATAAATACCATATTTATTGCTTTAGCAACATTTATTGTGTTAAAGTTACTGAGTTTTCCAATGCATAAATATGCAAATGCAGCAAGAAGAAAAAGATATGCTACTATTGCAACTATAGTTGGTATTACTGTTATGGTTCCTGCAGTATATACATTTATTACAGCTTTAAATGAGAGTAGAATGGAAGCTCAATTTAATAAGTATATAGAGAATGTAATTGACAATAACCCTAAATATCAACTGTTGGATAAGGGGTTGGATATAAGAAATAAAAGAATAGATTTAAATTTTTTTAATGAAGTTAGTGAAGCTGAAAAAAATACACTTCAAAATGCTTTGCAAACCAATCCGCTTTATTCGAATTTGAACGAAGTTACAATTTTTGTAAAAGGAAGTGATACCAAGAGTTTTGAATTAATTACAACAGCTTATAAAGAAAAAAGAGAGGAGCTCCAAGAGAGTAAAAACATCATTTCTGGTTTGCAAAAACAAATAGCAGATTTGCAAGATAACATAACTACTCTAAATGCGAGAATAGAACAAGATGCATTGAATAAAAATCAGAAGGTTATCGCTTTTAGTACGATAGCTAAAGATGCTAAAATTAGATACTCTGATATTGAGGCTATAGGTTTTGCAAGTATATTATCTTCTAAAGATTTCATAAAAATAGATACTATTCCTGTGGCTACTATTAAATGGAACGAAAGACTGCCTGATAGTATTGTTTCACCTAAAGAAAAAGAATTGAGAAACTGGCTTCAAAAAGAAATGAAATTAGATACGCTTTTTATTAAAAGAGAATAGTAAAATATAATATTGATTTTTTAGGAGATAAGTAATTTTACTTCTACATTTTGATTGAATAGGTATATCTTTTTATTACTCATATTCAAACATTCGATTCTTGTTCTTCGTTTATTTCCTTTCTTATATATAGTGTCTTTATAGGTAAATAAACCTCCAAATGGAATTGTAAATATAAAACACTTTCCAGTTTCAGCTACATTTTCCCTTAGTGATAATGAAAGCTTTACATCAGAATCTGTACTAGCTTTTGGGTTTTTTAAATAATTCGCTAAATCAGGAAGCATTGTAAGTGGATAGATCTCAGGTTTTAAAAAAGGTAACATTAAGTGTTGAAAAACTGTTTTCCATTCTTTTCCATGAGGTTGGACTCTTCCAAATTTTTGATGTGTTACATGATGTGCTATTTCATGTACCAATGTCAATAGAAACTGATATTTATTGAGATTATTGTTTACGGTTATTTGAAACTTTCCATTAGATAGTTTTCTAAAATCACCATGTTTTGTTTGTCTTTGATTTACAATTTTTAAGTCAAAAGAATGTTCATCAATTAGAAATTGAATAAATGGAATTGCATCTTTAGGAATAAAATTTTGATAGTCTAATTTCAATAATTTGATTTTTTTTATTTTAAGGTGTAGTTGATGAAACTTCTAACACCTTACCATTATAAAATCTGTTTCCAGTTAAAGCAAATTCAAAAATATAGTTTGCTATTTCAATAGGAGAAACTGGTGCTTTAAAACCAGGAAAAGCTTCTTCTAACATTTCAGTTTGTACAGCACCTAAGGCTAAAACGTTAAAAGCAATTTGTTCTTCCTTATATTCTTCTGCTAACAATTCAGATAACGTTATTACAGCACCTTTTGCTGAAGAATAAGCTGCTAATCCAGGAAACTTCATACTTCCTCGAACACCTCCCATAGAACTGATTGTAACTACATGGCTTCCCTTTTGTAAAAAAGGAATCATGGTTTTTGTTAATTCAGCAACACCAAAAACGTTCACTTTATATACTTCCAAAAAATCTTCAGAAGTTAGTTCTGTAAATGGTTTATTAATTAATTTTCCAGCATTATTAATTAGAATATCAACTTTTTTCCAGTTCGTTTTTATGAACTCTGTTACTTCTTGAATATCAGTGTTTTTAGAGATATCAACAGAAATCAATTTTATATTATGATGATTTACAGATTCTAAAGGTTTTGTATTCCTAGATAGAGCTAAAACATTATGACCTTTATTTGCAAATAATTTTGCAAGCTCAAATCCAATTCCTCTGCTTGTACCTGTTATGACAACGTTTTTCATTTAAAATTAAAATTTTTACAGCAGCAATCTACTCAATTTTTTATACATTTAAGAATTAAAACTACACAAATGAAAATATATATTTTTACTTTTATTATTTGTGAATAAGTGTAAATTTTAACAGTTTGAAATGAGTTTCACGCTAGATTTATTGTAAATTTGTGATAATTGCTATAGCAATTCCCCCAATAAAATATTTTAAATGGTTACAAAATATTTAAATCTTTTTTGGGCGGTTTTAGCTACTGTAATATTGATTTTCGAATTTACAGATGGTCAAGTAGACTCAATAACAGTATTTGGAAAACAATTTAATGTTTGGTTCCTTACCATACTTTGGTTCTTAGTAGCTATAAAAAATTACTATTCTTTTTATTTTAAAGTTAATCAAAAGTAATATTTTGATATGCTCCAATATCAGGATTTGAACTTCTATCAACTCCTAAAATATCAATAGAGAAAGATGTTGGTATTGCTTTGTTTATTGCATCAGAATTTTCTCCGATAATAAAATCTTCTTTTTGAAAATCTCTAAAATTAGAAAAACCATTTAAGATAATATTTTGGTAGTTATTGTTATTTAAGAAATCGAGCTCAACATTATCTTTATATGTGTTATTAGTGTCATTAAATTGGATCATACAATTAGTAATGTTGTAATTAAACAAGCTTCCATCAACTTTATCTAAAATAAACTCAATATTATTGTTACCATCAAAAATACAATTGGTGAAATTTGCAGCTTTTAAATCTCTAGTTTCAGTAATTTCAGTACCTTGATCATCATTATAGATAAAGAAGTTGTTTACTAATACTGAAGGCAATTGTCTAATACCATTATTCCAAAAATTAGCAAATGTACTGTGTGTAAAATTGTATGTGCCACCAATAGTTGCAGCTAAAGAAGCTTGACCAGCAGAACCAATCACTACATTATGAGCTTCGATATTTGTTTCTCTTGCAAGAATACCAAAGTTTGAATGGTTGTAGATTTCTGTGTTTTCTAATTTTAAAGTAGGAGTAGAGGTAGAACCAATACTATCAACTAGAATTCCAATGATAGCATTTTTAATTTGAGTATGATGCATTTCATTGTCTTTGCTTCCTGCACGCATCCAAATTGTACCCCATTGACCAGGAGTTTGAGAAAATCTGTTTTCTAATCTATCTCCCTCAAAAATTACTTTTTCTGTTAAAGTTCCATTTACCTTTAAGGTAGCTTTATTATCTATTATTAATCCAGAATTGTCATGAAAATGAATTTTAGATCCAGCTTCTATTGTTAATGTTTTATTTGAAGGTACAGCAGCATATCCATAAATTACTGTAGGTTTCGTGTTTGTGATTGTTAATTCAGAGTCAGTCAAAAAACGACCTTTAATACTTGTTGCTTGTCCATCAATAGTTAAACTATCAATTTTCATAGAAATTGGATTTCTTCCTGGATAAATGAAATTTGCATCTTGTACTAAAGTTACTAAATCTACATCTTGTTGGTTACTTCCATTATCAAATAAAATTCTATCAGTATATAAAGGATCAGAAATAGCACTTGCTTCAATTGTTGTTTCCACAAAAACATAAATGCTGTCTTTACTTAGAATATCAATATTATTAAATTCGTTTCCAGGAATTCCATCTACATTAAGTCTATAGTTAGAATTAGCACCATTTTCTAGTGTAATTTTAGGAATAGTGATGGATTTGTTGCCTCTGTTATAAACTTTTAAATTATAAGTAGCAGATCCAATATTTGTAAAAACGGTGTCTAAAAAAACGGTGTCTTTAGAAAACTCTAAACTTCCAAAACTAGGTATAGTAGAAAAATCTTTTCTACAAGAACTTACAGAAATTAAGGCGACACAAATTAAAAAAGTAACAAAATAACGCATAAATCAATTTTATATAAAAGTAGAACTTTAAAATGAAGGGTTTATTATTTTTTTATCAATTTGATTTCAAAAAGTTTTCCCCAGTTTTTACCAGTTACAAAAAGTCTGTCGTTTACAGAATCGTATGCAATTCCATTTAAAACTTCATCTTGTGGTTCTAGTTTCTGAGTTTTAGACATTTCTTTTTCTAATGGTCTTAAATCAGCTAAGCCTTCAGCAATTCCTGTTTCTATGTCAATAATTACTAAAGTATTTTTTTGCCATTTGTTAGAATATAACTTTCCATTTATCAATTCTAACTCATTAATGTCAGCTACTGATCGATCAGTTGTGTAAACCTGAATAGAACGTTTTTCTTTTAAAGTTTGTGAATCTAAAAACCAAATTTTGTTTGATCCATCAGATTTTATCAATTCAGTACCATTATTTGTTAAGCCCCAGCCTTCAGTACTCTTACCATAGCTAAATTCCTTTTCTAACTTAAAAGTTTCTAAATCATAAACAAAACCTTTTTTTGCTTTCCAAGTAAGCCAGTAGATTTTATCATTTAGAATAGTCATTCCTTCACCAAAATATTTTTTATCCAAATCAATTTTTTGTACAACTTCACCAGATTTAATGTCCACTTTTCTTAAAGAAGATTGTCCATTTCTACCAGTAGTTTCATACAAAAAACCATTATAATATTCCAAACCTTGAGTATATGCTTTTGTATCATGAGGATAAGAATTAATAATCTCAAAAGTATAGATATTAGGTTTTTTATCTGCAAAAATTTCAAAAGAGTTATTTAATTTTTTAGTTTTTCCAGGGTAAAAAGCCAAAGCAGAAACAGCATGTTTACCAACTCCAAAGTCAGCAGATTTTAAAGTTAACGTATTTGAATTAGCAGGAATCTCTTTTCCATTTACAAAAAACTGGATTTTATCTAAAGGTTGATTGTTTTTCTCTTTTAAGCTAATAGTTACGTCTTCTTTTATAGTAGATTTTTTGGTGACATATAATGTGAATTTATAATTTTCACTACAACTTGTCATTAACAAAAAGGCTAAGATTGAAGTTATATAAGCAATTTTACTCATTATTTTGAATTTTATAGTTTTCAAATAAAGCAATAAACCTTTTGTTTATCACTAATTTAAGCTGTTTTTTAAAGAAAATTTTTACAACACCAAATAAAAGCAAATTATTTATTTGTAAATTAAAAAATATCGTTAAATTTGCATCCTCAAAATAGTAATATAAAGCTATTTAGAGAATTTAGTAAAGCTTTACCAACTTTACTTTGCAAACATAACATTAAAGAATTAAAATATTATAAAATGAAAAAAGGAATTCATCCAGAAAATTACAGAATGGTAGCTTTTAAAGACATGTCTAATGAAGATGTTTTTTTAACTCGTTCTACTGTAGACACTAAAGAAACTTTAGAAGTTGATGGTGTTGAGTATCCTTTAGTAAAATTAGAGATTTCTAGAACTTCTCACCCATTTTACACTGGTAAATCTAAACTTATTGATGCTGCAGGACGTATTGATAAATTTAAAAACAAATACGCAAAATTCAAGAAATAAGTTTCTTAGAATTTTCAACATATTTAAAACTCCAACATTCATTTGTTGGAGTTTTTCTTTTTTTAGGGCGTTTCCTTTCAGGTCGCGCTTTCCATTATATCTCTGAAACAAGTTCAGAGGATGTCATTTCAATCGCTAACGCAACTATTTGCCAACGTTTTTCAAATTCTCAAACGAAAAGCCTATTTTTAGGCTTCTTTAAAAAAATCATATTCAAAAAATGAGAAATGCTATACTTTCGATTTTAATAATCGCAACAGTTTTATGTGGAGTTTTAGTTTACTTTTTACCCCAAACAGGAAATATTATTCTACTTTCTATATCAGGAGTTTTAGCTTTAATAGCCATTTATGATAGTTTTCAAACTAAGCATTCATTACTCAGATCATTCCCTTTAGTAGCACGTTTACGTTGGTTTTTTGAAGAGGAAAGAGAGAAAATTCAGCAATATTTTATAGAAGACGATTTAAATGGAACACCAATTAATAGAGAAAAAAGGAGTGTGGTCTATCAAAGAGCAAAATTAGAAAAGGATACTATACCATTTGGGACACAACATGATGTATATGCGAAAGGCTATGAATTTGTAAAACATTCTCTATTTCCAAAAGATCATCATAATGTAGTTGGAGATAGAATCCTTTTTGGTTCTGATAAATGCTCGCAAAAATATAATGGATCAATTATAAATATTTCAGCAATGTCATTTGGTTCTTTAAGTAGTCATGCAATTAAAGCATTAAACCAAGGAGCAAAAATGGGGGATTTTGCACACAATACAGGGGAAGGAGGAATTTCACCATATCATTTACAGGGTGGAGATTTAATTTTTCAAATAGGTACAGGCTATTTTGGAGCAGGAATGTCTGTGGATGGAAAACGTGTTTTCGATGATGATGTTTTTAGAGAAAATGCAATTCGTCCAGAAGTGAAAATGATAGAAATTAAATTTTCACAAGGTGCAAAACCTGGTCATGGAGGAATTTTACCAGCAAAAAAGAACACAGAAGAGATTGCAAAAATTCGTTCTGTTAAACCTTTTACTCAAGTAGATTCTCCTCCAAGTCATTCTGCATTTTCTAATTTTGAAGAAATGATTGCTTTTATTCAAAGTGTAAGAGATTTGTCTGAAGGAAAACCTGTAGGTATAAAACTTTGTGTTGGAAATAATGAGGAGATTGAACAAATGATTAAAGCATTTGCTGATGCTAATAATTATCCAGATTTTATTGCTGTAGATGGTGGAGAAGGAGGAACAGGAGCTGCGCCTTTAGAGTTTACAAATTATATAGGTTCTCCATTAATAGAGGGTTTGGTTTTTGTAAATAAACTTTTAATACAATATAAATTAAAAAATCAAATTAAAATTATGGCTTCTGGGAAAGCTATTGATGCTTTTGATATTGTAAGATTGTTAGCTTTAGGAGCAGATGCTATTGGAATGGCTAGAAGTTTTATGTTGAGTTTAGGTTGTATTCAGGCAAGAGAATGTAATTTAGATACTTGTCCTGTGGGAGTTGCTACTCAAGATGAAGACTTGGTAGAAGCTTTGGTTGTAGAAGAAAAAAATGTAAGAGTAAAGAATTATCATCATAAAACAATTACAGCAGTTAAGGAAATGATTGCAGCTATTGGTTTAGATTCAATTGCAGATATAAAATCGAGTCAAATTTATAGGAGAAGAAAAGAGGGGGAGATTGTTACTTTAGAAGAAATCTATAATAAAAAGTAAAAATAGATGTTAAGTTGATATATTTTTAAATGAATAAAAAAGTTTCGCAACTTAAGAAATCTAAAAAACCATGGCCTACTAAAAAGGCCATGGAGCAGATTTATGATAAGAAGTTATGGGGAAATAATGCTGCTGAGTTTTATTCAGGTTTTGGTTCTCATAATCCAGAACTAGTTGAACCTTATATAAAGGTAGTAAAGGAGTTTTTAATGTCTTTTGAAAAACCTATTTCTGTTTGCGATTTAGGTTGTGGAGATTTTAATATTGGTAGTCAACTTTTTAAATACACAAAAAACTATATTGGGATTGATATTGTTGAGAATCTAATCAACTATAATAAAGTAAAGTATAAAGCTGATAATTTAAAATTTCAATGTCTAGATATCTCAAAAGATGATTTACCAAAAGCAGATTGTGTTATACTAAGGCAGGTTTTGCAGCATTTATCGAATGCTGAAGTACAAAAAATAATAGAAAAACTATTAGGTTATAAGTATGTTATCCTTACAGAGCATATTCCTAAAGTAGATTTTATCCCCAATAAGGATATTATTTCAGGTCAAGGCATAAGGTTAAAAAAGCAAAGTGGCCTTGATTTGTTGAAATCACCATTTAATTTTAAGGTGAAATCACAAAAGCAGTTATTAACTTTTGAGTTAGGGGATGGAAAAGGTATAATTGTAACTTGGTTTTATGAAGTTTTCTAATTTTTGATACTTAAATTTTATCTTAATGCCAGAATTTATTCTTTAAATATTATTTGTTGTTTAAAAAACAAGTAAATTATTCTCTCTTTTTCGAATTAATAATAATGAAATATTCCCATTTATTAAAAGGCAAAAGAATTAATTAGACTTATTATAATATCATTTAATTCCTTAAATTCATTCTTTTGATACCAATTTCAATTTTTAGAAACAAGATATTTCATTTTTTATCACTAAACTTCAGTCGAATTTTTGAGTAAGCTCTATGTAATATTTTAATCTTTTTTGTTGCTCTTATCAGTTATTTATTAGTTCACTATAATGGGTGTTGGATTAACTTAATATAATTCTAAATTTTTTTCATTTTTTTTGATGTTATAAGTTGTTGGTTTCAGGGGGTTTGAGATTTGATTAGAAATAAGCTAATAAATCTTTTGAAAAAATTGTTGTGGGATTAGAAATGAGTTGTATATTTGCACCCGCTAACGGAAATATAAGTAAGTTAGTTTAGTTCATTGAGATTTTGTTTTCGGTATTTTTAGAGTTCGATA
>CBFHKA010000023.1:0-30143 GCA_965656305.1 Polaribacter sp.
TTTTGGCCGCTTCTAGTAACTGAACTGCTGCAGGAGGAGTTTTTACAACAAAATCAAACGATTTGTCTTTGAAAACAGTAATAACAACAGGTAAAACTTTACCTTGTTTGTCTTGCGTTCTTGCATTGAACTGTTTACAAAACTCCATAATGTTAACACCAGCAGCTCCTAAAGCGGGTCCAACCGGCGGCGACGGATTCGCTGAGCCTCCCCTTACTTGTAACTTAACTACTTTACTAACTTCTTTTGCCATTTTAAAAATGTTTAATGATTTATTTTAAGTTGGAAGCCAAAAAATAAATCGATATATATTTGTGTAACAATTATATTTTTTCTACTTGCATATAACTTAATTCTAATGGTGTTTTTCTTCCGAATATTTTCACCATTACTTCTAGTTTACGCTTTTCTTCGTTTACTTTCTCTATAGTTCCATCAAACCCATTAAAAGGACCGTCAACAACCTTTACTGTTTCTCCAATATTGTAAGGAATTGCAATGTTTTCATCTTGAACTGAAAGCTCATCAACTTTACCTAGCATTCTGTTTACTTCCGATTTTCTCATAGGTACAGGCTCACCACCTTTCGTTTCACCTAAAAACCCAATAACACCTGTAATTGCTTTAATAACGTGAGGGACTTCTCCTGAAAGATTAGCCTCTACCATAATATAACCTGGAAAGTAAACTCTTTCTCTATTAACCTTTTTTCCGTTTCTGATTTGAACAACTTTTTCAGTTGGTACAATCACCTGACTTACATAATCGGATAATCCTACTCTAGATATTTCGGTTTCAATGTAATTCTTAACTTTATTCTCTTGTCCTCCAATGGCTCTTACAACATACCATTTCATTACTGAATCAGCCATAATTTATCTTTTAAAATAATTTGAAAAAGTTATCTAATCCAGTTTGAAAAACATAATCTATACCAGCTACTGCTAATGCGAATATAATTGTAAAAACAGCTACAGTAACAGTTGTTTTTTGAGCATCTTCTTTAGATATCCAAGTCATATGGTTACTTAATTCGTCAAAAGAGTCTTTGATATATTGTATAAAGTTCATCTTACTTATTTTATTTTTGCACGGATTGAGGGACTCGAACCCCCGACACCTGGTTTTGGAGACCAGTGCTCTACCAACTGAGCTAAACCCGTCTCTATTATTTATTCATAAAGGCGTCCCGTTAAAAACGGGACACCCTTTTAAATTTATAAATTAATAAACTAATTTAATTAGTCTAATAATTCAGTCACCTGACCAGCTCCAACTGTTCTACCTCCTTCACGGATTGCAAAACGTAAACCAACATTTAATGCGATTGGTTGAATTAAGTCAACTGTAATTGTTAAGTTGTCTCCTGGCATTACCATTTCAACTCCAGAAGGTAAATTAATTGTACCTGTAACATCTGTAGTTCTTACATAGAACTGAGGACGATAGTTGTTATGGAATGGAGTATGACGTCCACCTTCTTCTTTTTTAAGAACATAAACCTCTGCCTTAAACTTAGCATGAGGAGTTACAGAACCTGGCTTACAGATTACCATACCTCTTTTAATATCTTCTTTTGCAATACCTCTTAATAAGATACCAGCATTATCTCCAGCCTCACCTCTATCTAAGATTTGACGGAACATTTCGATACCAGTAATAGTAGAAGACATCTTTTCAGCTCCCATACCAATAATATCAACAACATCACCTGTGTTAGCAATACCAGTTTCGATACGACCTGTAGCTACAGTTCCACGACCAGTAATAGAGAATACATCCTCAACAGGCATTAAAAAGTCTTTATCAACTTCTCTTAAAGGCTCTTCAATCCAAGCATCAACTTGTTCCATTAATTCTAAAACAGTATCAACCCATTTTTGCTCACCATTTAAGGCTCCTAAAGCAGAACCAGAAACAACAGGACCATTATCTCCATCGTACTCATAGAAAGATAACAATTCTCTAACCTCCATATCAACTAATTCTAAAAGCTCTTCATCATCAACCATATCTACCTTGTTTAAGAAAACAACGATACGAGGAATACCTACTTGACGACCTAATAAGATGTGCTCTCTTGTTTGTGGCATTGGACCATCTGTTGCAGCAACAACTAAAATAGCACCATCCATTTGAGCAGCACCTGTAACCATATTCTTTACATAATCCGCGTGACCAGGACAATCTACGTGTGCATAGTGACGATTAGCAGTTTGATACTCTACGTGAGAAGTATTAATTGTAATACCTCTTTCTTTTTCTTCTGGTGCATTATCAATCTGATCAAAAGATCTAGCTTCAGAGAATCCTGCATCAGCTAATACTTTAGTAATAGCCGCAGTTAAAGTTGTTTTACCGTGATCTACGTGTCCGATAGTACCAATGTTTAAGTGTGGTTTCGAACGGTCAAAAGTTCCTTTTGCCATAATTATTGATTTTAATTCTTAGTTTAAATATATTTAGTGTCTAATAATAATTTTAATCTGAGCCAATGACGGGATTTGAACCCGTGACCTCATCCCTACCAAGGATGCGCTCTACCAACTGAGCTACACCGGCTTGTTGATAATTTTGAGCGAAAGACCGGGTTCGAACCGGCGACATTCAGCTTGGAAGGCTGACGCTCTACCAACTGAGCTACTTTCGCAAAATGTAAATTGTGGGGAGAGCAGGATTCGAACCTGCGAAGACGTAGTCAACGGAGTTACAGTCCGTCCTCGTTGGCCGCTTGAGTATCTCCCCTTTAATTTACTATTTTAATGAACTTTTATCTATGTTTTGAGCATAAAAAAGAGCCGATGGAGGGACTCGAACCCACGACCTGCTGATTACAAATCAGCTGCTCTAGCCAGCTGAGCTACATCGGCTTTTGTTGCAAAAAAACAACCCGCTATTTCTAACGGATTGCAAATGTATAAAGTTTTTTTAATTTCTAAAACTTTTTATGATTTTTTTTTACTTTTTTTTTACTTTTTATGAAATTAAGGAGTCTCTATGCTTTTCTTTCGATCTTTTCAACTGTCTTTTTAAATTGTCAACAGCAGAATTAATACCTTCTTCAAAGGTTTTTGTTTCTCTTTTTATGATTAACTCACTTCCAGGAATATTAATTTTTACTTCTGTTATTTTATTTTCTTTATCACTTGTATTTTGAACTTTAAGAAAAACCTCAGCATCAACTATCTTATCGTGATACTTTACTAAAGACTCTACTTTTTTTTCTGCAAATTTTATTAAATCATTATCTGCATTAAAATTTACTGATTGGGTGAATACTTTCATACATCATTCTTTTTTATTGCTCCTAGGGTGAGCTTGGTTATACACTTTTTTTATTGCATCTAAACTGTTATGAGTATAGACTTGAGTTGAAGCTAAAGAGGAATGCCCTAGCAATTCTTTAACTGAGTTTAAATCTGCCCCTTCATTTAAAAGATGCGTCGCAAAGGAGTGTCTTAAAATATGAGGGCTTTTTTTCTCTTTAGAAGAGACTTGACTAAAGTAAGAATTTATTATTCTGTAGACAAGGGTTTCATATATTTTATTTCCTTTTTTAGTTATAAAAAGTTCTTCTAAACCAATTGAAAATTCTTTTTTTAATTCTACATACTGTATTAATGTTTTAGTAACAGATTTTAATAAGGGAACAAACCTTTCTTTGTTTCTTTTTCCTAACACCTTAATTGTACTATCTGAAAAACTTATGTCTCTTTCTTTTATATTGATGAGTTCTGCTCTTCTAATTCCTGTAGAGTAAAAAAGCTCTACAATAAGTTTATTTCTGACAGATGTAAAATCATTTTTATTATTTATTGTAGAAATAACACTATCAATCTCTCTTGAATTGAAAGGCACTTGGACTTTCTTTTCCACTTTTAGCGCTTTATGCTTAGAAAGTGGATTTATATCTATTTGGCTTGTTTTCTGTAAAAACTTGTAAAATGACTTTAAAGAACTTACTTTTCTGTTTATTGAACGATTTGAGATTTTTAAATCAACTAAAGAAACAATCCAAGTTCTGATTTGATTGTAGTGAACTTCTGATAAGTTTTCTTGTTGAAACTCGGTTGCTAAAAAATCTCGAAAAGAAATTAAATCATTTTTGTAGGCTGTAATTGTGTGTTTAGAATATTTTTTTTCTAGCAATAAATAATCTAAGAAGGATTCTATCATTAAATTTGTGGTTTCTACTTGATAATTTAGGTTAAAATACAACGAATTCAGGAATTAAAACTTCACAGTAACAAGTTTGGTAATATTTTAAATTTAAAACTTTATAGCCTTTTGTAAAACTACAAAATTTAGCGCACAAAAAAACTCGTATCAAATAAATTGATACGAGTTTAATATTTTAGAAGTATAGATCTCGATTTAAAATCGGGATTAATTCAACTTACAACTTTAAGCTGATCTTCAGATTCCTTAAAGTTGAGTTTTATTAACCTACTTCTTCTTGTGTTCTTAATCTTTGAACGTAAGATGCTTTAATTCTTTGAGCTCTTTTAGCAACAGATGGCTTTGTAAAGTTTTTTCTGTTACGCAAGTTCTTCATAGTCTTTGTACGATCAAATTTTCTTTTGTAAAGTTTTAAAGCTCTATCTATATTCTCTCCTTCTTTAATAGGTATAATTAACATAAGTTGGCACCTCCCTTCATAAGTATCTTCAATATTTTAAAACAGTTAAACTGCTGATTTCTAATTTTTGGACTGCAAAGATAGTTTTTAAATATGAATTACAATTTTTTTATTGAATTTATTTTCAGGTAAGCAATTTGCGTTAGGGATTGAAATGGCATCCTTTTTTTGAGGAACGAAAAAAAAGATATAATGGAAAGCCCGACCTTTAGGGAACGCCCAAAAAAGTTAGCAGTATTCAGTCTCAGTTTTAAGTAAATTTACGTGGCTGGTTTGTACTCTTTTTTGTCGATAACCATTTTTGCAATGATTTCTTTCAAAATCTCTGAAGTACCTCCTCCTATTGGCCCAAGTCTACTATCTCTTAATAAACGAGCCATTGGATAATCTTCCATATAACCATAGCCTCCTAATATTTGGAGTGCATCATAGATGACTTCGTCTGCCATTTTTGTAGAAAGCAACTTAGACATACTTGCTTCTTTTACTACATAATTACCCTGATCTAGCCTTTTGGTAATTGAATAGTTGTATTCTCTACACATATCCACCCTACTTGCCATTTCCGCAATTTTATGTCTTAGCACTTGAAATTTATCCAAAGACTTACCAAAAGCCACTCTTTCTTCCATGTACTTAACTGCATAATCTACCGCAAATTCTGCTCTTGCATGTGCATTTATACCCATTAACAAACGTTCTAAGGCAAAATGCTGCATTATGTATGGAAACCCTTTTCCTTCTTCTCCTAATAAGTTTTCTGCTGGAATTTCTACATTATCAAAGGCAATTTCACCAGTATCAGAAGCATTCCATCCTAACTTATTTAATTTTGTTGCTGATACTCCTTTAGAGCTTCTATCTACAATAAAAATACTTATACCTTTATATTTATCTGATGGATTTGTTTTAGCAGCGACAATTAAGTAATCTGAATAAACTCCGTTTGTTATAAATGTTTTAGAGCCATTTAATATGTATGTATCTCCTTGCTTTGTTGCTATTGAACGCATACCTGCTACATCACTACCACCAAAAGGTTCTGTAATACAAAGACATCCAATTTTATCACCTAAAACACTAGGTCTTAAATACTTTTCTTTTTGTTGATGATTACCTTCTTTATTGAGGTGTGTCATGGCTAAATATTCATGTGCCCACATAGCAGCTGCAAATCCTCCTGAATTAATTTTTTGCATTTCTTCTAAGAAGATAACTGTATAAAAAAGATCTAAATCTAACCCTCCATATTCTTCTGGAGTAGATAATCCAAAATAACCCATTTCTCCAAATTTCTTCCAAATAAAGCGTTCTATTGTTCCTGTTTTTTCCCATTTCTCAATATGAGGAACTACTTCTTTCTGTAAAAAATCTTTAAAACTCACACGAAAAGCTTCGTGTTCTTCAGTAAAATACATACTGCTCATTAGCCTGAAATTTGTTTATTTATTCAGCGTACAAATATAAGACTATTCTATCATACAAATCTACAGGAAAACCTTCGATGTTTTTTAATTCTGAAATATTCTGAAGCTCAGCAACCTCATCTCTGTAATTAAAAATCTTCTTACAAAGTTCGTAATCGATGTACGGATTCTTTAGTAATTGCTTGAATTCAACTGTGTTTACATTTACTTTTTTGATGATGGGTTTTTCTTCAATTTTAAAAACTTCTAACACTTTTTTAACTACTTCTTCTTCTAAACCCCAAACTTCATAGAGCTGACTCTCAAATGAAAATCCTTGTAATTTAGAACGATACTTAATAATGCGCTCTGAAAATGCTGGACCAATTCCATTTATGGTTTTAAAATCTTCTGCTGTGGCTTTGTTGATGTCTGTGGTTGATAGTTTATAAGTTGATTTTTTTGTTTTGGTTTCCCACTTTCGTGGGAATGATAAACTAGAAGAATTTTTCTGATTTTTAATCCTGTTATTTCTTTCTACAACCCAATCTGGAAATTTAAAATAAGGAGCAATTTTGTTCAATAAAGAATCTGAAACTTTGGTTACATTCTGAAACTCTTCTTTTGAATTGACAAATTTATTCGTTTTTCTGAACGTTAATAATCTATCAATCTCCTTTAAAGACATTCCTAATTGTTCGCCTTTATAATCTGTAATATAATTAGGGTTGAAAGGATAAATTTTTGGTTTTCGACTTTCAATTTCTACTAACTTTAAACTATCTATTTGATATTGAAAAGCTAATAATTCTTGATTATTTGTACTAATTACATCATCATTATTATTAAAAACATCAAGTGCAATAAAAATTTGAAGTACGATAATAATTAAACCCAAAATAAAAATCCCATTTCTTTGGCTTTTATTGTACCAGAAATGGGATTTAAATATTTTCATTTTAAAATTCTATACTTAAGATTGAACACCTTTAATAGCCTTCATATATTTCTTTAATTCCTCTTTCACTTTTGGTGCTAAAATAACTAGACCAACCATATTTGGCACCATCATTGCAAAAACCATAGCATCTGAAAAACCTATTACAGAACCTAAACTTGCTGCAGCTCCAATTACAACAAATACACAGAAAATTACTTTGTAAGTATATTCCATTTTTTTAGATCTACCAAATAAATATACCCATCCTTGGAAACCATAATAAGACCAAGAAATCATAGAACTAAACGCAAACAAAACTACTGCAACTGTTAACACATATGGAAACCATGAAATTGCAGATTCAAAAGCTCCAGAAGTTAACAAAATAGCTTGAGCATCATTTAATGATGCGTTTTCTGCAGCTACATTTCCTGTAATAATTAGCACTAAAGCTGTCATAGTACAAACGACTACTGTATCAATAAATGGTTCTAATAAAGCAACCATACCTTCACTTGCTGCATATTTAGTTTTAACTGCTGAATGCGCAATAGAAGCAGAACCAATACCTGCTTCATTAGAGAAAGCTGCTCTTCTAAATCCTTGTACTAAAACTCCAACTGCACCACCTGCAACACCTTCTGGACTAAAAGCTCCAGAAAATATTTGTCCAAATGCAGAACCTATCATGTCGTAATTATAGAAAATTACATATAAAGACGCTGCAACATAAATTGCGACCATAAAAGGGACTATTTTATCAGTTACTTTCGCAATCTTTTTGATTAATCCAATAATTACAATTACTACAAGAACTGCCATTACTAAACCAAACAACCAACCTTTACCATCTAAAAACGACTCTGAACCTCCAGTAATATTTTGAACTAATTGAAATGCTTGATTAACTTGAAACATATTACCTCCTCCAAATGACCCTCCTATTACAAAAATTGCAAAGAAAGCTGCTAATATTTTTCCAAGAGTTTTATTTTTAAGACCTTTTGTTAGGTAATACATTGGCCCTCCATATACAGTTCCATCTGATTCTATATCTCTATATTTTACACCTAAGGTACATTCTACAAATTTTGATGCCATTCCTAAAAAACCAGCAACAATCATCCAAAATGTAGCACCTGCTCCACCAATTGAAACTGCAATTGCAACACCAGCAATATTACCTAAACCAACAGTGGCAGATAAAGCTGCTGTTAATGCTTGAAAGTGTGAAACCTCTCCATCATGACCTTCTACCCTTGCTGTATCAGGGTTATCTCCTTCTTCTGTTGTTGAAACATTCCCATCAACTTCAATTGCTTTTCCTTCTCCTTTCCCTTCTAAACCATCATATTTACCTCTAACAATATTAATAGATGTAAAAAAACCTCTAAAGTTTATAAAGTTAAAATAAAATGTAAAATACATTGCTCCTAAAATCAGAGGAAACAAAACCCAATAAATACTGATTGTATCTGTAAATGGAATTTGGTAAAAAATAAAATTGACAAACCATCCTGTTGCACTTCCAAAGGCTTCATCAATTTGTTGATCCAAACCTTTTTCTTGTGCAAACGTAAAAATTGGAATTGTCAATAATAGTAACGAAAGAAGTTTTTTCTTCATAATATAGTTTTGTTAGTTTTAAATTTACTGACGTGCAATATCCTAAAAAAATGGGCTTTTGACAACTTTTAGCCGTTAAAAGTAGTTTTTAGATAATGGTTTCTTTAAACCTTTGTAAATCTTCTTTGAATGATTTTGGATAAAAATTCAGCTCATTATTTGTCTTTGACAAATCAAATCCTGTTTTTGCTGGTCTTGGTGCTGTTTGATTTAAAGTAGCTGTAGAAATTGGTTTTATAAAGGCTTTGTTTAAACCAAAAGCTTCTGCAATTTCTTGTGCGATTTCAAAAACACTTAACAGTTTGTTTGATGATATATGATAAATTCCAATTACTTTTTTATCTATAGCTATTTTGCAAGCTAAAGCTAAATCTTCTACATAAGTAGGGGTTCTATATTGATCATCTACAATTGTGATTTCTTTTTCTTGTTCTAACATCGCTTTAACCCAAAGCACAATATTACTTCGACTCATGTCAAATACTTTTCCATAAACTAAAATGGTTCTTAAAATCGTGAAATCAATATTTGAATTTAATAAAACTTCTTCCGATTTCAATTTTGATAATCCGTAATAACTTAATGGATTTGCCTCATCTGATTCTTTGTAATTTCCTTTTATTCCATCAAAAATAAAATCAGTTGACAAATGAATTAAATGTGCATTAATTTCATCTGAAATTTCAGCTAACCATTTTACAACATCAATATTTAATAAATCACAAGCAGCTTTATTGTTTTCACAATCATCAACCTGAGTCATTGCTGCAGTATTGATAATAAAATTAGGTTGAATTCCTTGGATTGTTTTTTTAAGAGTTTCTTTATGTGTTAAATCAATAGATACATAATTAAAATCTTCTCTTCCACTTCTGTTTTTCCCTCTTGAAAAACCAAAAACTTGGTATATATCTTTTTCTTTCAAGAATAAATTAAGCAACGATTGCCCTAACAACCCATTACTTCCTGTAATAACAACTTTTATCATTCTTAAAACAACTCTCTTAATTTTGTAATTTGCTCAGGCCTTCCTAAAACAATTAAATGAGCTCCGCTAATAAGTACAGAATTTGCTTCTGGGTTGATGATATAATCTTTGTCTGGATTTCTATAACCAATTACTGTACATCCTGTTTTTTTGCGTAAATCTAAATCTAAAATTGTTTTTCCAATATAACCATTTGGCAACTCATCTATATCAATTTCCTCTAAATTTGCAGTAGTTTCTCCTTCTATAGTTAACCTATCTACAAACTCAATTACATCTGGAGTAGTTACCAAAGAAGCCATATGATCACCTCCTAATTTATCTGGCATAATTACATTATCTGCACCAGCAATTTTTAATTTACTGTAAGACGATTCATTAGAAGCTCTACTAACAATTTTAAACTTACTATTTAATTGTCTTGCTGTTAAAACTACAAATAAGTTATCTGCATCAGAAGGTAAAGCTGTTATTAAGTTTGCTGATTTTTCTATTCCTGCTCTTAACAAAGTTTCATCTAGAGTTGCATCTCCTTGAATACATAAATATTCATTTGCTTCTAACTCTTCAATTAATTCTTTATCTCTTTCAACAATTACAAATTTCTTGTTGTAATTCATTAACTTAATAATGGCTTGCTTACCATTTCTACCATAACCACAAACTATGGTATGACCTTTTAATCGAGCTATTTTTTTTTCCACTTTTTTATGTTTAAAATAATCAAAAAGTTTTCCGCTAACTAAATATTCAGAAAACGTAGAAACTGCGTAACCAAATACAGTAATACTTGTTAAAATTAAAAAAACTGTAAATATTTTTTCTTGTGGGGTAAATGGCTTTACCTCTCCAAAACCAACTGTAGTTACAGTAATTACAGTCATATAAACTGCATCAACAAAAGAATAGTGAGACAGCAACATATACCCAACTGTTCCAATTGTTAAAATTGAAAAAACCAGAATTAAAATTCTATTAATCTTAGAGCTTAAAATATTCATTTTTTTTACAAATCAAAAACAGAGCTTCTTTTAGTATAAATAAGATCTTTAAGCTTTATTATAAATGCTAATGTTAAATACAACCCAAAAGACAACCCAACAGTTACAAATGATATATAAATAAAAAATATACGCACGTTTTTAGCATGTATACCTAACCTATCTGCTAATCTAGAAAAAACACCAAAACCATTTCTTTCAAAAAAATGACGTACATCATTAATAAAGCTCACTTGTAAACCTTTTAATTGCAAGATACTATTTTAGGTTGATTTATGTTAAAACTAACACAAATATGTTTGATAAAAATACATTGTAAAAAATTAGGTTTTATCAACAGAAAGACTAAATAGTAAGAATTCATAAATTTATAGTTCAATCATTATTCAATATTTACATTTTAAGTAAAAAGTAATACAGATTGATTAACTTTGCGTTTCTCTGAAAAAACCTCCTCTTTTGAAAGACCAAGAATACCTAGAAGTTTATGGAGCTAGAGTCCATAATTTAAAAAATATTGATGTAAAAATTCCTAGAGAAAAACTAGTTGTTATTACTGGATTAAGTGGAAGTGGAAAGTCTTCATTGGCTTTTGACACTATTTATGCAGAAGGCCAAAGACGTTATATTGAAACTTTTTCTGCTTATGCTCGTCAATTTTTGGGAGGATTAGAACGACCTGATGTTGATAAAATTGATGGCCTTTCTCCTGTAATTTCTATCGAACAAAAAACCACCAATAAAAGTCCACGTTCTACAGTGGGTACAATTACAGAAATTTACGATTTTTTAAGGCTACTTTTTGCTAGAGCTGCTGATGCCTATTCTTACAATACTGATGAAAAAATGGTAAGCTATTCTGACGAACAAATCAGACAATTAATTTTAAAAGATTTTAGCAACAAAAAGGTAGCTATTTTAGCACCTTTGATTAAATCTAGAAAAGGACATTACAGAGAATTATTTGAGCAAGTTTCTAAACAAGGATTTCTACGAGTGCGAGTTGATGGTGAAATTAGAGAGATAGAAAAAGGAATGCGCTTAGACAGATACAAAACACATGATATTGAAGTAGTTATTGATCGTCTTTTAGTGAATAATGCTTCAGAAAAACGCTTAGAAGAAACTATAAAAACTGCCCTTTATTCAGGAAACAACATCATGATGGTTATTGATATCGATAATGAAAAACCTCGTTATTTTAGTCGCGAGTTGATGTGCCCAACAACAGGAATTGCATACCCAAATCCAGAACCAAACACCTTTTCTTTTAACTCACCTAAAGGCGCTTGTAGTTCTTGTAATGGATTAGGAATAACGCAAGAAATCAACTTAAAAAAAGTAATTCCTGATGATACAATCTCAATAAAAAAAGGTGGAATTGCACCTTTAGGAGAACAAAAGAATAGTTGGATTTTTAAGCAAATTCAAAATATAGCTGAGCGTTATAAATTCAAATTAACTGATGCTATCAAGGACATCCCAAAACCAGCTTTGGAAATCATTTTAAATGGTGGTAATGAATCTTTTAAAATTGAATCTAAAACTGTAGGAGTCACTAGAAATTATAAAATTGATTTTGAAGGGATTGTTGCTTTTATAGAAAATCAATACAAAAATGCTGAAAGTACCTCTATAAAACGTTGGGCAAAAGGTTTTATGGACGAAGTTACCTGCGCTACTTGTGGAGGAAAAAGATTAAAAAAAGAAGCCTTACATTTTAAAATTATTGATAAAAACATCAGTGATTTAGCACAAATGGATGTTACAGAATTGGCAAATTTGTTTAAAGATATTGAGAAAAATTTATCAGAAAAACAAAACACAATTGCAGCTGAAATATTAAAAGAAATCAGAACTCGAATTCAGTTTTTATTAGATGTAGGATTAGATTATTTAACTTTAGACAGAACTTCTAAATCACTTTCTGGAGGAGAAGCACAAAGAATACGACTTGCCACTCAAATAGGCTCTCAATTAGTTGGAGTCTTATATATTTTAGATGAACCAAGTATAGGATTACATCAAAGAGACAATCAAAAATTAATAGATTCTTTAATCAAATTAAGAGATGTAGGAAATTCGGTTTTGGTCGTAGAACATGATGAAGACATGATGAAAAAAGCTGATTATGTTCTTGATATTGGTCCAGGTGCAGGAAAACATGGAGGTGAAATTGTTAGTATTGGAACTTATGATGAAATCATCAAAAATAAAACCTTAACTACTGATTATTTAACTGGTAGAAAAGAAATTACTTTACCTAAAAAAAGAAGAGAAGGAAATGGTAAAACCATTAAACTAAAAGGTGCTTCTGGCAATAATCTGAAAAATGTTTCTGTAGAGTTTCCTTTAGGAAAAATGATTTGTGTTACAGGGGTTTCAGGAAGTGGAAAATCCACTTTAATCAATGAAACTTTATATCCAATTTTAAATGCGCATATTTACAGAGGTGTAAAAAAACCAATGCCTTATAAAAAAATTGAAGGTTTAGAAAATGTAGATAAAGTAATTGATATTGACCAATCTCCAATTGGTAGAACCCCAAGATCAAACCCAGCAACATACACTAAAACTTTTGATGAAATAAGGAGTTTATTTGCTAAAACTCCTGAAGCTTTAATTCGTGGTTATAAACCTGGTCGTTTTTCTTTTAATGTTAAAGGTGGCCGCTGTGAAACTTGTCAAGGAGGAGGAGTTAGAGTAATAGAAATGAACTTTTTACCTGATGTAAATGTAGAATGTGAAACTTGTCAAGGAAAACGTTTTAACAGAGAAACTTTAGAAATTCGTTATAAAGGAAAATCAATTTCTGATGTATTAAATATGACCATTGAAGACGCTACTGATTTCTTTGAAAATATTCCAAAAATTTACAGAAAGTTAAAAACAATAAAAGATGTTGGATTGGGTTATATTACTCTAGGACAACAATCTACCACACTTTCTGGAGGTGAAGCTCAGCGAATAAAATTAGCTTCAGAATTATCGAAAAGAGATACTGGAAATACATTTTATATTTTAGACGAACCTACAACTGGCTTGCATTTTGAAGATATTAGAGTGTTAATGGAAGTGCTTAATAAATTAGCCAATAAAGGCAATACAGTTTTAATAATTGAGCATAATTTAGATGTTATAAAATTAGCAGATTATATTATTGATGTAGGCATGGAAGGTGGTAAAAAAGGTGGAAAAATCTTAGTTACAGGAAGTCCTGAAGAAGTTGCAAAACATAAAACAAGTTATACTGCTAAGTTTTTAAAAAAAGAACTAATTTAGGAAGCTGATTTTTAAAGAATATATAAAATAGAATTTATGACGAATGACGATAGAAAAATAAAAGAACAGTTCCAACCAAAAACATGGAACGAAATAAAAACCAACGATTCTTGGGCTATTTTTAAAATAATGGCAGAATTTGTAGAAGGTTACGAAAAGTTAAGTAAAATTGGCCCTTGTGTTTCTATTTTTGGTTCGGCTAGAACAAAACCAGATCATCCATATTATAAATTAGCTGAAGAAGTAGCTTTTAAACTTACCCAAAGTGGTTTTGGTGTAATTACTGGTGGTGGACCAGGAATTATGGAAGCTGGAAATAAAGGTGCACATAGAGGAAAAGGTCTTTCTGTTGGTTTAAATATTGAACTCCCTTTTGAACAACATGATAATCCTTGGATTGATGCTGGTAAAAGTTTAGATTTTGATTACTTTTTTGTTCGTAAAGTAATGTTTGTAAAATACTCTCAAGGGTTTGTTGTAATGCCTGGAGGATTTGGAACTATGGACGAACTTTTTGAAGCAATAACATTGATTCAAACCAAAAAAATTGGACGTTTCCCAATTGTTTTGGTAGGTAAGAAATTTTGGGCCGGTTTATTAGATTGGATAAAAAATACACTTTTAGAAGAAGGTAATATTAGTAAAGAAGACTTAAACCTCTTTAGAGTAGTAGATACTGCAGATGAAGCTGTTGAACATTTTAACAAATTCTATTCAAAATATAAACTTAAACTTAATTTTTAGGAATGCTAAAAAAAGGAATCTTTTTTTTATTTGCATTCTTTGTTTGCTCTTTAAAAGGACAAACAGAAATTAAAACAATGTTTTACAATACTTTAAACTACAACTCAGACACAGAAAGTAAAGATAGAACTCATCATTTAAAAACTATTTTAAATGATGTAAGACCAGATTTGTTTATGATTTGTGAGCTTAAAAATGAAGATGCTTCTAATTATCTATATGACAATGCAGTTTTGCCATACAACAACAATTTTAGTAAAGTTTCTTTTAAATACAGTGAGTCACCAGCAACAGGATTATTGCAAATGGCATATTATAATAATAAAAAACTAACCTTAATTTCTGAAGAAGTAATCCCAACAAGAATTAGAGATATTAATCATTATACATTTCAAATAAACACCAAAAAGGCTGAATTCAATCCGATAATAATAGAAGTTTTCGTAACGCATTTAAAAGCCTCTAGAGGAAATGACAATATGCAAAAAAGACTAGAGTCTACTGAAATATTTACCAGAGAATTAGACAGACTTCCCACAGATAGTTTTGTTTTGTTTGCTGGAGATTTTAACTTTTACACAAGTAATGAGCCTGCTTTTCAAAAATTAATTGATGCTTCAAATTCCATAAGAATTATAGATCCTGTGAACAGAATTTGCCCTACTTTTCCTGACAATGGAATCGATTATTTTGATGAAAACAACTACAATTCTACATATTTTTGGAATAACAGTTCTTTTGCTGATGTACATTCTCAATCTACAAGAACATTTCAAGTAAATGGAGATGGTGCTGGAGGAGGAATGGATGATCGTTTTGATTTTATAATGATGTCCGAAAATTTTAACACGAGTTCTACACTATATTATGTTAATAACAGTTATAAATCAGTGGGTAATAATGGAAACTGCTATAACTCTTATGTAAGTAACACAGATTGTAGTGGTGAATTTTCTCAAGACCTCAGAAATGCTTTACAACAATTTAGTGACCATTTGCCTATTGTAATGAGTTTAGAAACTCCTCAAAACACATTATCAATACTAAAAAAAGATTATTCTATTTTATTTTTAAATTCTAATATTGCAAAAAACTCCTTATCTATACAAATGAAAGAAAAAGTAGGCTTAATTAAAATTTACAATCAACTTGGTCAAACTGTTTATAAAATCAAAAACGTTAATCAAAAAGAATTAAAAATTTATACAAATACTTTTTCAAAAGGAATATATTACTTAATAGCTGATACTTATAAACCCTTAAAATTTCTTAAAATATAATTTGAAAAAATTCATAAACATATTCATTTTTTGTATATTATTTATCAACTTCTCTTTAGCACAAGAAAACTCAATTTCTATTAAAGCGAATTTAGATGTAGATAAAAATGAACTACAAATTAATCAAGAAATCATTCTAACAAACACAACAGATTCAATTTTAAAAAATGTTTATTTACACAATTGGGCAAATAGTTTTAGGGATAGAAAAACACCATTATCCAAAAGGTTTATAAAAGATTTTAGAAAGGATTTATATTTTGCTAAAGAAAAGGATTTAGGTAAAACCACCATAAAAAATTTAACCGTAAACTTTGAAAACACTCCTTTTTATGAACTTAAAAATCAAGTTGACATTCTAAAAATAGAACTTCAAAAACCTCTAATCCAAAAAGATAGTATTAAAATAAATCTTAGCTATACTGTAAAAATACCAAATGCTAATTTTACAGGTTATGGTAAAACAAAAAATGGATATCATTTGCGTTATTGGTATATAACTCCTGCTGTTTATAACAATGGTTGGGAATTAATGAGTAATTTAAATATTGATGATTTATATGAAAAAGCAACAAATTTTACTCTTAACATAAACGTCCCTAAAAATTATATTGTAGAGAGCAATCTCCATCAAAAGAAAACTAATAAAGAAAATAAAAATAATTATCATTTATTAGGAAAAAGTATAACTGACATAATTCTAAGCATCAATCAAAACAAACAATTAAAAAAATACAAAACTAAAGAAATAAGTATTTATACTGATGTTTTTAATGAAGAAATTAAAAATAAATCTGTTATAGAAATTTTAGAAAAAAACATAAATTTTTTAGAGAAATTTTTAGGAAAACACCCTCATAAAGAAATTTTTATAGACAAAGTTACACAGCGTAAAGACCCTGTTTATGGATTAACTCAACTCCCAGATTTTCTTCGCCCATTTTCAGAAGAGTTTAAAACAGATATAACAATATTTAAAGCATTGAGTAGAAATTTTATTGAAAACACGCTATTAGTAAATAAAAGAAAAGATTATTGGCTCTTAGATGGTTTACAAAATTATCTTATGATTGAGTATATAGAAAAATATTATCCAAACACAAAACTTTTGGGTAAGTTGTCTAATACTTGGTTTTTAAAAAGATATTATATTTCTAATGCCGATTTTAATGACAAATACCCTTTAATTTATCAATTCATTTCACGTAGATTCTTAGATCAATCTTTAACAACTTCTGCAGACTCTTTATCAAACTTTAATAGAAAATTTACCAACAAATACAAAGCAGGATTAGCTTTTAGATATTTAAAAGGTTTTCTTGGTGACAGTATTTTAAATAATACCATTAAAGAGTTTTATCAAAAAAATCAAACAAAAAATATTACCAGCAACGATTTTAAAAACTTACTTTCAAAAAATTCTGACAAAAAATTAGATTGGTTTTTTGGTGATTTTATCAACACTAATAAAAAAATAGATCATAAAATTAATGATTTAAAAATAGAAGAAGATAGCATAAAAGTTACCATTAAAAACAAACGAAATATAACTAGTCCTGTTTTATTATATGGTTTAAAAGACAAAGAAATAAAGTTTAAGAAATGGGTAACTGGAATAACTGATACTGCTACAGTAAAACTACCTAAAAATGGAATTAATAAAGTTACTTTAAATTATGAAAACCTATACCCAGAACTAAATACTTTAGATAACTGGAAAAGGTTAAAAGATAAAATTTTTAATAAACCTTTAAAATTCAGTTTAATAAAAGATATACAAGACCCTTATTATAACCAAATATTTTACCAACCTAATTTTGCATATAACTTTTACAATGGCTTAATCTTAGGAGTAAGCTTACATAACAAACCTTTAATTAAAAGAAATTTAGAGTTTTCAGTTGCTCCTTCTTACGCAACAAAAAGTAGTTCAGTTATTGGTTCTTTTTCATTAAGGTATAACCAATACTTCGAAAAAAGTAAAATCTATAGAATTAGATATGGTATTTTTGGAACCACTTTAGACTATGCTCCAAATTTATCTTACAAATCTTTAGTACCCTATGTAAATTTACAATTTAAAAGAAAAGATTTAAGAGATGCTACACAAGAATCTATTAGAGCAAGATTATTACATATAGACAAAGATGTTCCTTTAGGTCAAGTAAAAACGGATGAAGACAGCTACAATGTTTTTAGCTTAAGTTACAACTACATTAATCCAGATATTATTAAAGAATTTAGGTATAACTTCAGTTTAGAAGTTGCACAGAATTTCTCTAAACTTGCTGCTGATATTAGATACAGATCTCTATCTACATCAGATACACAATTAGATTTTAGAGTATTTGCAGGAGCTTTTTTAAATAATTCATCAACAGGAGATTATTTTAGCTTTGGTTTAGATAGGGCAAATGATTATTTGTTTCAATTAAATTATTTTGGACGATCAGAAGACACAGGATTTTTTAGCCAACAATATATTATTGCAGAAGGTGGTTTTAAGTCTGAATTACCTACAAGATTTGCCAATCAATACATGCTAGCCTTTAATTCCAGTTTTGGCTTATGGAGATGGGTAGAGTTTTATAACGATGTTGCTTTTCTAAAAAACAAAAATAATCCTATTTATTTTGGATATAATAATGGTATCCGATTTAATTTTGTACATCAAATACTAGAAGTATACTTTCCTTTATATTCTAACAATGGATGGGAAGTATCTCAACAAGCTTATGCAGAAAAAATTAGATTTACATTAACTGCAGATATACGCTCTATTTATAATTTTTTCAGAAGAGGATTTCTATAATTTCAAACAAAACCTCATTTTTTGTGTAATTATTAACAAAATAACTTTTTATAGTTATTTTATTGACATATTCTTAAAATTAACTGCTATTTTTAAATATCAATTAAAAAAACTATCTTTGCAAAACTTAATATTCTCCAAATATGTTGCAAGAAACTGTTCCTTTGAATACACAAGAAATTTCTTTTAATGAATTTAAAAAAGAGGTACTGAACGATTACAAAGTAGCTAGAATCAGCAGAGAATGTAGTCTCTTAGGTAGACGTGAAGTTCTTACTGGTAAAGCAAAGTTTGGTATTTTTGGTGATGGAAAAGAAGTTCCTCAATTAGCAATGGCTAAAGCTTTCAAAAAAGGTGATTTTAGATCGGGTTACTATAGAGACCAAACCTTTATGATGGCTCTTGGAGAATTAACTGCTCAACAATTTTTTGCAGGTTTGTATGCACATCCAGACATACAAGCAGACCCAATGTCTGCAGGAAGACAAATGGGAGGTCATTTTGCAACCCACAGTTTACATGAAGATGGAAACTGGAAAGACTTGACAAAACAATACAACTCTAGTTCAGATATCTCTCCTACTGCTGGTCAAATGCCTCGTTTATTAGGCTTGGCACAAGCATCAAAAATTTACAGAAACGAAAAAAGTGTACAAAGCAAAACTAATTTTTCTATTAATGGAAATGAAGTTGCTTGGGGCACAATAGGTAATGCTAGTACAAGTGAAGGTTTGTTTTTTGAAACCATTAATGCTGCTGGAGTATTACAAGTGCCAATGGTGATGAGTGTTTGGGATGATGAATATGGAATATCTGTTCACGCTAAACATCAAACAACAAAAGAAAGTATTTCAGAAATTTTAAAAGGATTTCAAAGAGATAATGAAACAAATGGTTACGAAATTTTTGTAATTAATGGGTGGGACTATGTTCAACTTGTTGATGTTTACCAAAAAGCAGCAAAAATTGCAAGAGAGGAACACGTTCCTGTTTTAATTCATGTAAAAGAGCTAACCCAACCTCAAGGACACTCTACTTCTGGATCTCATGAAAGATATAAAGGAAAAGAACGTTTACAATGGGAAAAAAGCCGCGACTGTATTACAAAAATGCGCGAATGGATTTTAGACTTTGAGTTAGAAACTGAAAATGGAACAGTTTTACGTTTTGTAGAAGAAGAAGAGGATTTAATTCTTTTGGAAAGAGCAGCTAAAAAAGAAGTTACCAATGCAAAAAGAAATGCTTGGAATGCACACTTAAATGAAATAAAATCTGAGCTTTTAAGGCTTTCAGAAATCTTAGAAAGGCTTGCTCAAAAGAGTAATAATGGAACATTCATTAACAAATACAAAAACGATTTAAACAGCATTACAGAACCTACAAGAAAAGATGTATTGTCTACAGCTCGCAAATGTGTATGGTATGTAAGAGATGAAAGTTTTAGAGAAAAAATTGAACTTCAAAAATTTATCAAATTATTTTTAAAAGATGCTCATTATAAATTCTCTACACATTTAACAAGCGAAACAAGCTTAGGTCCCTTAGAAATTTTAGAGAAAAAACCTACTTATGGGCATGAGAAAAACTTGGTAGATGCCAGAATTATTATGAGAGATAATTTCGATGCAATTCTATCTAAGCACCAAGATGTAGTTATTTTTGGTGAAGATGCAGGTTATATTGGAGATGTAAATCAAGGTTTAGAAGGTCTTCAAGAAAAATATGGTGACATCAGAATTTCTGACACAGGAATTAGAGAAGCAACTATTATTGGACAAGGAATTGGACTAGCCATGAGAGGTTTAAGACCAATTGCTGAAATTCAATATTTAGATTACCTACTGTATGGTCTTCAAATAATGAGTGATGACTTAGCAACTTTACGTTACAGAACTTTTGGAAAACAAAAAGCACCTTTAATCATCAGAACTAGAGGTCATAGATTAGAAGGAATTTGGCATGCTGGTTCTCCAATGGGAGGAATTATTCATAATTTAAGAGGAATTCACGTTTTGGTTCCAAGAAATATGACCAAAGCTGCTGGATTTTACAACACACTTTTAGAAGGAGATGATCCTGCTTTAGTGATAGAATGCTTAAATGGTTATCGACTAAAAGAAGAATTACCTACAAACTTAGGTGATTTTAAAACACCTATTGGAGTTGTAGAAACTGTAAAAGAAGGTAAAGATATAACTGTGGTTTCTTATGGTTCTACTTTACGTTTGGTACAAGATGCAGCTAAAGAATTAGCACAAGTTGGTATTGATATCGAAATTATTGACGCACAAAGTTTATTACCTTTTGATTTAACTAATGATTGTGTAAAAAGTGTTGCAAAAACAAATAAATTATTAGTTGTTGATGAAGATGTTCCTGGAGGAGCTTCTGCTTATATTTTACAAGAAATTTTAGAGAACCAAAATGGATATCAATATCTAGATAGTAAACCATCTACATTAACTTCAAAGGCTCACAGACCTGCTTACGGAACAGATGGAGATTATTTTTCAAAACCTTCTATTGAAGATATTTTTGAAAAAATTTATGAAATCATGCATGAATTTAATCCTACTAAATTTAGGAGTTTGTATTAGATTTTACAATATAAAAATAAATCCCAATCATTTTTGATTGGGATTTTTGCTCTATTTTAATTCTTAATTAAATTGTACTTAAGTTAAATAAAAGAAAACCTTTTCATAATTGTTAACACTCAAAAACCAACAAATGATTGTTAAATATTGTAATTTAGTATTTATTTAAATTCATTGATAATGAGACAAATTATGAATAGTTATTCCTTTTTATTATTTAGTTTTTTATTTCTTTTTTGTTCACAACCCGAGTCAAAAAAAGAAGTAGTAAATTCAAAAACATCAATAAAAAAAAATGAAAAACACTCTGATTTTAACAATTACTGGTATTCAGGAAAAGCAGAAATCACATCTTACAAACTATCACAAGTAAGATATGGAGAAGTGCACCAAGGAACAGCTGTAAACATTTATGTTACTGAAGATTTTTTACCTGAAAAACAAGTAAAAGCAGATAATCAAAATAAGGAAAACGTCCCTGTTCTAAAATTAAATAGCACTAAAAAATTTACTACTGGTATTTACCCTTATTCTTTAATGACGAGTACCTTCTCTCCTATTGATGTTAATAAAAATGCTATAAAGATTTCTTTTTCAGCTCAAGAATGGTGTGGAAACACTTTTATACAATTGAATGATAGAGCTGATTATGAAATCCAGTTTTTTTCTTATTTTGAAAGTAATGCTGATAGAAACATCAACCTAAAGAAAAATATTATAGAAAACGAATTATGGAATAAAATAAGAATATCACCAAAAAACTTACCAGTTGGAAAACTGCAAATTATTCCTTCTTTTGAGTTTTTAGGTCTCAATCATAAAAAAATTCAATCTTATGAAGCTTTTGCTACTTTAGAAGAAGAAAATGATTTTTTATCTTACAAAATTCAATATCCAACTTTAAAAAGAACACTTTCTATAAAAGTTACAAAAGAATTTCCTTACACTATAGAATCTTGGAAAGAAACAGTTATTACCCTTGGTAAAACACTAGCTACTAAAGCAACTAAAATTAAAACCATACAATCTGCTTATTGGAGTAAAAATAGAGTTACTGATGTAGAAGAACGAAAAGAATTGGGTTTATATTAACACCCCAATCATAAAAAACATCAACTTAAAACAAATTTTAAATTGCTTCAGTTTCTGCTTTATAATCCATTTAATATCAATAGTTTTGCACGCAATTTGAAAACAAAATAATGAAGCGTATAAAACAATACAAAAAACTCTTTAACGTAGAAGGACCAATTGACCTTAAAGAATTAAAAAAAACATATAGAAGCTTGGTGAAAGAGTGGCATCCAGATAAATTCCAAGATGAAGACAAGAAAGTAGAAGCTGAAGAAGTAAGTACACGAATTATTGATGGATACCATTTTTTAGTAAGTATTGCTCCAGAAACTAAAGAAGCCAATTTAGACGCTTACAAAACTACAACTACCGAATTTCAGGTTTCAGATTGGCATCATAAAAGTATGCTATTAGAAGTTACCTTTACTGATGGAAATACTTATGAATATTTTGGCGTAAACAAAATTTTATTTGGAAAATTTATAAATGCTAAATCTATGAACAACTTTGGAAAAAGAAATATTTTCAATAAATTCATATACCGAAAATCAAAAAAAGCATCTGTAATGGCTTAATATTTGAGATTTTTAAGCTAAGTACTTTTATAAAAAAAGAGATTTCAATCCTGAAATCTCTTTTTTTATTTTACATTAAATATAACTATGTTGCCTATTCTAAAGCACCTAAATAACGTTCAGCATCTAAAGCAGCCATACATCCTGTTCCTGCTGCAGTTACAGCTTGTCTATACTCTTTATCTTGGATATCTCCAGCCGCAAAAACACCTGGTAAATTCGTCTTTGTAGATTTTCCTTTGGTAATTAAATATCCTGTTTCATCCATATCTAAAACACCTTTAAATAAATCTGAATTTGGTTTATGACCAATTGCAATAAAAACACCTGTTACAGAAATATCAATCTTTTCTTTTGTTTGATTATTGATAGCTCTCACACCCTCAACAACATTACTTCCTATAACCTCATCAATTTCTGTGTTATATAAAACCTCAATATTTTTAGTTTTGTTTACACGATGTTGCATAGCTTTAGAAGCTCTCATATAATCTTTACGCACTAAAACCGTTACTTTTTTACAAATATTTGCCAAATAAGTAGCTTCTTCAGCTGCTGTATCTCCTGCTCCAACTACAACTACATCTTGTCCTTTGTAAAAGAAACCATCACATGTTGCACAAGCAGAAACTCCACCTCCAATTAATCTTTGTTCACTTTCTAATCCTAAATATTTAGCAGTAGCTCCAGTACAAATAATAATAGTTTCAGCTTCAATATGTTTATTTTCATCAACAACTACTTTATGAATACCTCCAACTTCTTCATTTAATTCTACAGAAGTAACCAATCCAAAACGAACATCAGTTCCAAAACGTTCAGCTTGATGTTTCAGATCTTCCATCATCATAGTTCCATCAGTTCCATCTTTATAGCCAGGAAAGTTATCTACTTCTGTTGTTGTAGTCAACTGACCTCCCATTTGCATTCCTGTATACATTATTGGTTTCATATCTGCTCTTGCAGCATAAATAGCAGCTGTGTATCCAGCAGGACCAGAACCAATGATTAAACATTTTATTTTTTCTATAGTATCTGACATAATATTGTGTATCAATTTTAGAAGCGTAAAAATAGATTTTTTTACTACTTAGAAAAACGATTGTTTATAAGTTTTAATAATGAAAAAATAAACGAAAAGAATAGTTATTTTGTAAGCATATTTATTGGGGTAATAAGCGTATTATACCTAAATTCTCTACACCAACGTAGATATACCCATCTAAACCCTGCTCAATAGAACGCACTCTACCAATACCTTTAAGCAGTTTTACTTCTTTAAAAACTTTGTTTCCTTTTAAGATGCATCTACTCACATATTGAAACTTTAAAGAACCAACTAATAAATTTCCTTTCCATTTTCCATATATATTACTATTAATAAAAGCCATTCCACTTGGAGCAATAGATGGCGTCCAATAGTGAATAGGACTTTTCATTCCTAAAATTGAGGTCTTATCAGTAAATTTTGTTCCACTATAATTAATACCATAACTAGCTTTTGGCCATCCATAATTTTCACCTTTCTGTATGATATTTATTTCATCTCCTCCTCTTGGACCATGTTCATGAGACCAAATTTCGTTGGTAAAAGGATTAATTTCCATTCCTTGTGGATTTCGATGTCCATAACTATAAATTGCTGATTTTGCATTTTTTTTATTGATAAAAGGATTGTCTTTTGGAATAGAACCATCATCATTTAAACGATAAATTTTACCACAATCTCTGGTTATATCTTGAGGGTTTTGATCTCTATTTCCTCGATCTCCAATACTAAAATACACGTGATTATCTTTATCAAAAGCGATTCTTGCACCAAAATGGTTACCTTTTTTAGAATTTGGAGAAGCTTTGTATAAAACTTCTTTATTTATTAATTCTTCATTTTTAAGTTTAGCTCTCATTAACGTAGTATTTCCTCCATTTCCCTTTCCTTCGGAAGAAGCATAAGTAAAATAAATCCAACCATTTTTATTATAATTAGGGTGCAATGCAATATCCATAAATCCACCTTGACCTCTAACATATATTTCTGGAAGATTTCCAACCTCAGTTTTTTTTCCTTTTTTAAAATGAATTAATTTCCCTTCTTTCTCAGTAATTAACATCGAATTATCGGGTAAAAATGTAAATCCCCAAGGATTAACTAAATTAGCTACAACAACTTCATATCCTCCATTTTGAGAGAAGGAACAAAAAGTAAAAAACATAAAAAAAATAACTAAGAAAAATTTTTGTTTCATTTTTTAAATTTTACTTACAATATATAAATATTATTCTATATTTGCAGTCCTTAAATTGATGACAATTTTCGGGGTGTAGCGTAGCCCGGTCATCGCGCCTCGTTTGGGACGAGGAGGTCGCAGGTTCGAATCCTGCCACCCCGACTTTTAACCTTCAGATTTTTTCTGGAGGTTTTTTTTATTTCTAATACAATAGAAACTTTAACTTTATTTTTTGTTTAATCATATTTACCATAAATTAAACAAATTGTATCTTTGTTTACATCAATTTAAACAAAACATGCATTTTTTTGACAATAAAGATATTTCTAATCTTGATAAAATTTACAGAATAAATCTAATAAACAGTTGTTCAGGATTTAAATCTGCAAATCTTTTAGGCTCAATTTCTAAAGAGGGGAATACAAATGTGGCTATATTTAGTTCTGTAACTCATTTAGGATCAAATCCACCAACCTTAGGCTTTATTCTAAGACCCACAACAGTTCCTAGAAATACATACAAAAACATAAAAGACCTGGGCTATTTTACAATAAATCACATTTGGGAGGACGTTTTTGAAGATGCACATCACACTTCAGCAAAATATCCAGATGATATATCTGAATTTGACATGACCAATTTAGAACCTATTTTCAAAGGTGAATTTAAAGCTCCTTTTGTAAAAGATGCTCCAGTACAAATGAGTATGAAATTTATTGAAGAAATCTATGTACCATCAAATGATGTAATGTTAATTGTTGCTCAAATTCAAGAATTATATGTAAAAGATGAATTGCTTCACGAAGATGGTCTTATCAATTTATCAAAAGGGAAAGTAGTAACTATTAATGGTTTAGATACTTATGCATTGCCAAAATTTAAAAAGCAATTAAGCTATCAAAGACCCAAAGAAATAATTAAATCATGAAAATTCTTGTTACAGGGGCTACAGGCTATATTGGCAAACGTTTAATTCCATTATTATTAAATGATGGTCACCAAATCGTGTGCCCTGTAAGAGATAAAAAAAGAGCTGAAAACTACTATAAAGAGCAAAAAAACATTGAATTAATAGAAGCTGATTTTTTAAATGCAAATAGCCTTTTAACAGTCCCAAAAGATATTGATGCTGCATATTATTTAATTCATTCAATGTCTAACTCAGCAAAAGAATTTCACGTTTTAGAAGAAAAATGTGCCTTTAATTTTAAACGATATGCTGAAACTACTTCAATAAAACAGGTAATTTATTTAAGTGGAATTACAAACGACACAAAACTGTCTAAACATTTATTATCAAGAAAAAATGTTGAGAATACTTTAAGTTCTAATATTTATGCTTTAACTACTTTTAAAGCAGGAATCATAGTAGGTTCTGGAAGTTCATCTTTTGAAATTATAAGAGATTTAGTTGAAAAATTACCAGCAATGATTGCTCCAAAATGGTTAAATACTAAGACTCAACCTTTAGCAATTCGCGATGTACTTTCTTTTCTACACAAAGCACTTGATAAAGAAGAACTTTACAATACATCCTATGACATTTTTGGACCTGAGGTTTTAACCTATAAAACAATGTTATTGCAATTTTCGAAAGTTAGAAAATTAAAAAGATGCATTATAACTGTGCCAGTAATGACACCTAAACTGTCCTCTTATTGGCTATACTTTGTCACCTCAACATCCTATAAATTAGCTAGTTCTTTAGTAAACTCAATGGGGGTAGAAGTGATTGGAAAAAAAAGTAACATCAATCAAATCTTGGATGTAAATCCTATGACTTATAAAGAAGCTGTAAAGTTGGCTTTTAAAAAAATTGAACAAAACAGTATCGTTTCTAGTTGGAAAGATTCCTACATAAGTAGTGGTAAATTAAAAAATTATGTTGATGAATTTATTAACGTACCAAAATATGGTTGCTTTAAAGATTACAAAAAAAGAAATGTAAAAAACAAGACAAAAACACTAGATAAAATTTGGGCAATTGGTGGAGATACTGGTTGGTATTATGGAACTGTTTTATGGAAAATTAGAGGTTTCTTAGATCAATTTTTTGGTGGAGCTGGCCTTCGTAGAGGTAGAAGACACCCAACTGAATTAAATGCAGGCGATGCTTTAGATTTTTGGCGTGTAATTTATGCAGATAAAGAAAAAGGAAAACTTTTACTCTATGCTGAAATGATTTTACCAGGTGAAGCTTGGTTAGAATTTAAAATCGAAAATGGAAAACTCTTACAAACAGCAACATTCAGACCAATAGGTTTAGCTGGTCGATTGTATTGGTATGCTGTTTTACCCTTTCATTGGTTTATTTTTAATGGAATGATAAACAAAATTGTTAAAGTTTAGCACTGTGAAAAAACAACATCTCCCTACTAAAATATGTCCTGTATGTAATAGATCATTTACATGGCGTAAAAAATGGGAAAAGAATTGGGAAAACGTAAAATATTGTAGTAAAAAATGCAGCAGCAACAAGAAAATACAGGTTTAGTTTGGTTCAGGAACAATTTAAGAGTTCGTGATAATAATTCTTTAAAAATGGCTGTTGAAAATCATAAAAAAGTTATTGCTGTATATTTTTTTGATCCTAAATATTTTAATAAAGATGATTTTGGTTTTCAAAAAACAGCAAAATTTAGAGCCAAATTTTTAATTGAAACGATAACTGATTTAAAGCAAAACTTAGCTCATAATAATATTTCACTCCTCACCTATTTTGAAGCTCCAGAAAATAAAATTTCTACTCTTGTTGATGACTATTCTATAAATACAATTTATACCCAAAAAGAATGGACTAAAGAAGAAATCGACACAAATAAACTTATCAAAAAAACTCTGTCTAATGATGTGAAGTTTATCGATGATTATGATCAATTTTTATATCACCCAGAAACCGTTTCAATAAATTTTAGTAAAATCCCTGATGTATTTACAGTATTTAGAAAAAAATTAGAAAAGTATGTTTTTATTCAAGAAGAATCTAAATTCTCAAAACTTTCAGTCAACAATATAATTGAAAACAATACAAAAATTCCAACTTTAAAAGATTTAGGTTTTGACGAATTTACAATTACAAATAAAACCGCTTTTCC
Organism: Polaribacter sp.; assembly: GCA_965656305.1. Classification (GTDB taxonomy): domain Bacteria; phylum Bacteroidota; class Bacteroidia; order Flavobacteriales; family Flavobacteriaceae; genus Polaribacter. The sequence goes on from CBFHKA010000023.1 coordinate 28,288, forward strand.
TTTTAAAGGTGGAGAAACTGAAGCTTTAAATCGACTAGAATATTATCTTTTTGAAAGTAAAAAAGTTAGTTTTTATAAAAAAACACGTAATGGTTTGGTAGGTAAAGATTATTCTACAAAATTTTCTCCTTGGTTAGCAAATGGTAGTTTGTCAGCCAAAACCATTTATCATCAAGTTAAAAAATATGAAACTGAATTTGGTAAAAATCAATCTACATATTGGGTCATTTTTGAACTGATTTGGAGAGATTATTTTAAATATATTTCATTAAAACATGCTTCTAAAATCTTTAAAATTGAAGGCATTTTAGATAAAAAATACGAATGGAAATCCGATATGAAATCGGTTCAAAAATGGATAAATGGAGAAACAAAAGACGATTTTGTAAATGCAAATATGATAGAGCTCAAACAAACAGGTTGGATGAGTAATAGAGGTAGACAAAATGTTGCTTCCTATTTTGCAAAAGAATTGTTGTTGGATTGGCGAATTGGAGCAGCTTATTTTGAATCGGTTTTATTGGATTATGATGTACATAGTAATTATGGAAATTGGATGTATGTTGCTGGAGTAGGAAATGACCCAAGAGATCGAAAATTTAATACTCAGTTACAAGCAGAACGTTATGACTCAAATCATAAATTCAGGAATATTTGGCTAGAAAAAACTTTATTTTAAATGAGTTACCAAGAAGTACATATAATCTTTCCACATCAATTGTTTAAAAGCTCAAAAGCTTTAGACATAGCAAGTAATATTGTATTAGTTGAAGAATACTTATTTTTTAATCAATATAAATTCCATCAACAAAAAATTGGTTTTCACAGAGCTTCAATGAAAGCTTATGAAGCATATCTTATTAAAAAAGGCAAAAAAGTTACTTACATAGATGCTTTAGATAAAACAAATGACATACGAAAACTACTTCCTAAATTATCAAAAGAGGGAGTTTCAAAGATTCATATAATAAACCCAACAGATAATTGGTTAGAAAAACATATTAATCAATCAAAAGGAAATTTAGAAATTATTTGGTACAATAACCCTTTATTTATCAATACAAAAGAAGAATTAGCTACGTTTTTTAAACCTTCAAAAAAGAAATTCTTTCAAACTTCTTTTTATAAAAATGAAAGAAAAAATAGAAATATTTTAATGGAAGGTAAAAATCCTGCTGGAGGAAACTGGACTTATGATGCAGACAATAGAAAAAAATATCCTAAAGGAAAAAAACCACCTTCAATTCAATTTCCAGAAGCTACAAAATATCATAAAGAAGCCACAAATTATGTGAATACAAATTTTACAAAGAACTATGGAAAATTGAACGATTTTGTGGTGTACCCTATTGATTTTGAATCCGCTGAAAAATGGTTAAATCAATTTTTTGAAATCCGTTTTCACGAATTTGGAATATATGAAGATGCAATTGTTAGAGAAGAACATTTCCTAAATCACAGTTTATTATCACCTTTAATTAATGTGGGTTTATTAAACCCTATTGAAGTTATTGAAAAAGGGATTGAATTTGCCAATAAAAACGACATACCAATTAATTCTACTGAAGGTTTTGTGCGTCAAATTTTAGGTTGGCGAGAATTTATAAGAGGTGTTTATGAGGCTAAAGGAACTGAAGAACGAACCAAGAATTTTTGGAAATTTTCAAGAAAAATTCCTAAATCTTTTTATGCTGGCACAACAGGCATTCAACCCATAGATGATGTTATCAAAAAAGTAAACAAAACTGCGTATGCACATCACATAGAACGTTTAATGATTTTAGGAAATTTTATGGTGTTATGTGAATTTGATCCAGATGAAGTCTATCAATGGTTTATGGAATTATTTATTGATG
>CBFHKA010000024.1:0-63334 GCA_965656305.1 Polaribacter sp.
AAGAGGAGATGTAGTCGTCATTAGATATGTAGGTCCAAAAGGAGGTCCAGGAATGCCAGAAATGTTAAAGCCAACATCTTTAATAATGGGAGCAGGTTTAGGAAAATCTGTAGCATTAATTACAGATGGTCGTTTTTCTGGAGGTACTCACGGATTTGTTGTGGGTCATATTACTCCAGAAGCAATTAATGGAGGTGCAATAGGATTAATAGAAACTGGAGACAAAATTAGAATTAGCGCAGAAGATAATACTATTAATGTATTAATTTCTGAGGAAGAACTAGCTGAAAGAAGAGCAAAATGGACAGCTCCAGAACCAAAGCATAAAAAAGGAATTTTATACAAATACGCAAAAACAGTAGCATCAGCATCTAAAGGATGTGTTACTGATTTGTAAATAAATGTGGATAAAAGAATAAAGAGAAAAGAAAAGAGAGAAATATTGGGAAGCCTTTGTCCTTTCATCTTTTTTCTCTAATCTAAAAACATAAAAATATGGATACACAAACCATAAAATCACAAGAAAAATCTACCAAAACTACAGAGCGTATTTCTGGTAGTGAGGCAATTGTTAGATGTTTGATTGAAGAGGGAGTAGATATCCTTTACGGATATCCAGGAGGAGCAATTATGCCTGTTTATGATGAATTATACAAATATCAAGATAAGATTCATCATGTCTTAACACGTCATGAACAAGGTGCAACACATTCAGCTCAAGGATATGCAAGAATTTCTGGAAGAGTTGGTGTAGCTATGGCTACTTCAGGCCCAGGAGCTACCAATTTAATTACTGGTATAGCAGATGCGCAAATAGATTCTACCCCTATGGTTTGCATTACTGGTCAAGTACCATCGCATTTATTAGGTTCTGATGCATTTCAAGAAACTGACATCGTGGGTATTTCTACACCAGTTACCAAATGGAACTGTCAGGTTACAAAAGCAGAAGATATTCCAGCTGCATTGGCTAAGGCATTTTACATTGCAAAAAGTGGAAGACCAGGCCCTGTTTTAGTCGATATTACTAAGGATGCTCAATTTGATGAGTTTGATTTTTCATATGAAAAATGTACAAAAGTAAGAAGTTATAAACCTGTTCCAGACACAGATATTTCAAAGGTTGAAGAAGCTGCAAAAATAATAAATGCTGCGAAAAAACCATTAATTGTTTGGGGACAAGGAGTTATTTTAGGTAAAGCTGAAGAGCAATTAAAAGCAGTTGTAGAAAAAGCAGGAATTCCTGCTGCTTGGACAATTTTAGGAGCTTCTGCAATTCCTACTTCTCATCCATTAAATGTTGGAATGGTAGGTATGCATGGGAATTATGCACCTAATATTTTAACTAACGAATGTGATGTTTTAATTGCAATTGGAATGCGTTTTGACGATCGTGTTACAGGAAGTTTAGATACTTATGCAAAACAAGCCAAAGTAATTCATTTTGAAATTGATCCTGCAGAGGTTGATAAAAATGTGAAAACAGATGTTGCTGTTTTAGGTGATTCTAAAGTAAGTTTAGATTTATTATTACCATTATTAGAAGAGAATTCTCATACAGATTGGCATCAAAAGTTTAAAGATTTATACGAAATTGAATACGAAAAAGTAATCAAAAACGATTTATATCCTACCAAAGAAGGCTTAACAATGGCTGAGGTGTTGAAAGAAATCAACATTCAAAGTGAAGGAAAAGCTGCAATTGTAACTGATGTAGGTCAACACCAAATGGTTGCTTGTAGATATGCAGATTTTAACGTATCTAAAAGTAATATTACTTCTGGTGGATTAGGAACAATGGGTTTTGGTTTGCCAGCAGCAATTGGTGCAAAAATGGCGGCTCCAGAGCGTGAAGTAGTTTCTATTTCTGGTGATGGAGGTTACCAAATGACTATCCAAGAATTAGGTACTATTTTTCAACAAAAAGCAGCTGTAAAAGTTGTAGTTTTAAACAATGATTTCTTAGGAATGGTGCGTCAATGGCAACAGTTGTTTTTTGACAAACGTTATGCATCTACAGAAATGGTAAATCCTAATTTTGTAGCTATTGCTGAAGGGTATTATATCAAAGCAAAAAAAGTAACAAAAAGAGAAGAATTAGCACCAGCTGTAAAAGAAATGATGGAAAGTAAAGAAGCTTACTTTTTAGAAGTTTGTGTAGAAAAAGAAGACAATGTATTTCCAATGATTCCTTCAGGAGCAAGTGTTTCAGATATAAGATTGGAGTAAAATAAGAACAAAGAGTAGAGAACAAAGAGTAAAGATTTTATTTAAAAAAAAGACATTTGTCTATTTTCTAACATCTTTTCTCTAATATCTTTAAGAAAATGAGCGCAGAAGAAAAACAATTGTATTCAGTATCTATTTATACTGAAAATAATATTGGATTGTTGAATAGAATTTCGGCAATATTCCAAAGAAGACATATTAATATAGAGAGTTTAAATACTTCACCTTCTGAAATAGAAGGCGTTTCTAAATTTACAATTGTTGTAAATATGGATGAAGTAAACATCAAAAAAATTATTGGTCAGATAGAAAAACAAGTAGAAGTAATTAAAGCGTATTACCATAATCTTGATGAAATCATTTATCAAATTGCGGGTTTGTTTAAAATAAAATCTGAATTGTTATTTGAAGAACGTCAAATTCAGAATATCATTAAAGAAAGTAACGCTAGAATTGTAACTGTAAACAAAGAATTTTTTGTATTAGAAAAATCAGGAAAAAAAGAAGAAATTGTAGCATTGTATAATAAATTAAGCCCTTTTGGTATTATGCAATATACACGTTCTGGCTTAATTGCTGTTACCAAAGAAGAGATGAAAATATCAACATTATTAGAAAAATACAACAACTAAATAAACAAAAATGTCAAATTATTTTAACACATTACCATTAAGAAAACAATTAGAGCAATTAGGACAATGTCGTTTTATGGACGCTTCTGAATTTGAAGACGGAGTTAACGCTTTAAAAGGAAAGAAAATTGTTATTGTGGGCTGTGGTGCACAAGGTTTAAACCAAGGTTTAAATATGAGAGATTCTGGTTTAGATATTTCTTATGCTTTACGTCAGGCAGCTATAGATGAAAAAAGAGCATCATTCGAAAATGCGAGTTCAAATGGTTTTACTGTTGGAACGTATGATGAGTTGATACCTACTGCAGATTTGGTATTGAATTTAACTCCAGATAAACAACACACAAAAGTAGTTAATGCAGTAATGCCATTAATGAAAAAAGGAGCAACTTTAAGCTATTCTCACGGTTTTAATATTGTAGAAGAAGGTACACAAGTTAGAGAAGATTTAACTGTAATTATGGTAGCACCAAAATGTCCTGGTTCTGAAGTAAGAGAAGAATATAAAAGAGGTTTTGGAGTACCAACTTTAATTGCTGTTCACCCAGAAAATGACCCAGAAGGAAAAGGCTGGGCTCAGGCAAAAGCGTATGCTGTTGGAACTGGTGGAGATAGAGCAGGTGTGTTAGCATCTTCTTTTGTGGCAGAAGTAAAGTCTGATTTAATGGGAGAGCAAACTATTTTATGTGGTTTGTTACAAACAGGAGCTATTTTATCTTTTGATAAAATGGTTGAAGAAGGAATTGAGCCAGGTTATGCTGCAAAATTAATTCAGTATGGTTGGGAAACTACAACTGAAGCTTTAAAGCACGGAGGTATTACAAATATGATGGACAGATTGTCTAATCCTGCTAAAGTAGAAGCGTTTAGACTTTCGGAAGAATTAAAAGATATTATGCGTCCGTTATTTGAAAAACATATGGACGATATTATCTCTGGTCATTTTTCTAAAACAATGATGGAAGATTGGGCAAATGATGATGTAAACTTATTAACTTGGAGAGCTGCAACAGGTGAAACTGCATTTGAAAAAACGGCAATAACTGATCAAGAAATTTCTGAACAAGAATATTTTGACCACGGAACATTATTAGTTGCATTTGTAAGAGCTGGTGTAGAGTTGGCTTTTGAAGCAATGACTGAAGCAGGAATTATTGAAGAATCTGCTTATTATGAGTCTTTACATGAAACTCCTTTAATTGCAAATACAATTGCACGTAAAAAATTATTCGAAATGAATCGTGTAATTTCTGATACTGCAGAATATGGTTGTTATTTATTCGATCATGCTTGTAAACCTTTATTAGCGGATTTTATGAAAACAGTTTCTACTAATGTAATTGGAAAAGCGTTTAGTTCAGATAATGGAGTAGATAACCAAGAATTGATTAAGATTAATAAGATTATTAGAAATCATCCTGTAGAAATAGTAGGAGAGCGATTAAGAGCTTCTATGACAGCAATGAAAGTTATAAAATCTGCATAAATAACATAAAGATTTTTAAATTTACAAAACCTGTCAGAAATCAAAATCTGACAGGTTTTCTTTTTATATTCGAAAGATGCAAAACAAACAAACCTATTTTCCAACTTTAGAAAACGTAAAGGCTGCTGCTAAAAAATTAGAAGGTGTTGCTTACAAAACGCCACTAAACCAAAACAGCAATCTTTCAAAAGAATTCAATGCCAATATTCTTTTTAAAAGAGAAGACTTGCAAATTGTACGTTCATATAAAATTAGAGGAGCTTATAACAAAATGTCTTCTTTAAATGATGATGAAAAACTACGAGGAATTGTTTGTGCAAGTGCAGGAAATCATGCACAAGGGGTTGCTTTGTCGTGCAAATTGTTAAAAATAAAAGGCACTATTTTTATGCCATCTCCAACACCGAACCAAAAAATTAATCAGGTTAAAATGTTTGGAGAAAACTTTGTAGAAATAATTATTGAAGGAGATACTTTTGATGATGCCTCAAATGCTGCAAAATTAGAATGTGACTTAAAAAAGAAAACATTTATTCATCCTTTTGATGATGAAAAAGTCATAGAAGGTCAAGCAACAGTGGGTTTAGAAATTTTAGAACAAACACATCAAAAAATCGATTATGTATTTGTTCCCATTGGTGGTGGTGGTTTGTCTTCGGGATTATCAGTAGTATTTAAAAATCTATCACCTGAAACAAAAATTATTGGTGTAGAGCCAGAAGGAGCACCTTCTATGCAAATATCCATCAAAAATAAAGAGAATACTTTTTTAGATAAAATAAACCCTTTTGTAGACGGAGCTGCAGTAAAAAAAGTCGGCGATTTAAATTTTGCCATCTGTCAGCAAAATTTACACAAAGTTATTACAGTGCCTGAAGGTAAAGTATGTCAAACTATTTTAGATTTATACAACAAAGATGCTATTGTAGTAGAACCTGCAGGTGCTTTAAGCATTGCTGCTTTAGATTTTTTTGCTGATGAAATTAAAGGCAAAAATGTAGTTTGTGTGGTTAGTGGAAGCAATAATGATATAACCAGAACTGCAGAAATTAAAGAAAGAGCTTTGTTGTATGCGAATTTGAAACACTATTTTATAGTAAAATTCCCACAAAGAGCAGGAGCTTTAAAAGAATTTGTGGCCGAAATTTTAGGTCCAAATGATGATATTACCCATTTTGAATACACTAAAAAAAGTAACAGAACAAATGGAGCTGCTGTTGTAGGGTTAGAACTCAAATCATCTAAAGATTTAGCTCCGTTAATTCAAAGAATGAGAGACAATAATTTCTTTGGAGATTACCTAAATGACAAGCCAGATTTATTTCAGTTTTTGGTATAAATAATTCTTTTTTTATCAACTTGACAAAAACTCAACTCAATGGTTTTCGTTATTTTCGAAATAGTATTAGGGTAATATCCTCTTATTTTTCGTTAATTTGGACTTATTATTTTAATCAAAATTTTATTGATAATTACATAATATGAAGAAACAATTTACAGAAATACCCAATAAATATAAAATTACTGAGTTAAAACACCAAAAAACATATTTAGTTAGTGGTGAATTGAAAGAATGGAAAGGTGAGTTTACAGATGTATATTCAACAATTTCATCAACCAAAGCATATAAGCCAACCTTATTAGGAAACGTACCTAATTTAACAGAAAATGAAGCTATTGAAGCTTTAAATTCAGCATATAGAGCCTATGATAAAGGACAAGGTTTATGGCCAACAATGCGTGTTGCAGATAGAATATCTTGTATGGAAGAGTTTGCGGAGCAAATGAAAACCAAACGTGATGAGGTTGTAAAATTATTGATGTGGGAAATTGGAAAATCTCTACCAGATTCTCAAAAAGAATTCGATAGAACTGTAGAATACATTTATGATACTATTGAAGATTACAAGCAAATGGATAGGAACTCTGCAAAGTTCCAAAAAAATAGTGGAGTTTATGCACACGTTAGACGTGGACCTTTGGGAGTTGTATTGTGTTTAGGGCCATATAATTATCCTCTAAATGAAACTTTTGCGTTGTTGATTCCTGCTTTAATAATGGGAAACACAACCATTTTTAAACCAGCGAAACATGGAGTTTTATTGTTGTCTCCATTAATGGAAGCTTTCCAAAATTCTTTTCCAGAAGGTGTTGTAAATATCATTTATGGTAGAGGTCGTGTTTTAGCAACTCCTATCATGAAAACCGGTAAGGTTGATGTATTAGCATTGATTGGAAATAGTAAATCAGCGAATGCAATTCAGGCAAATCATCCTTATAAAAACAGATTACGTTTGGTTTTAGGTTTAGAGGCTAAAAATCCTGGAATTGTTTTACCAGATGCTGATTTAGATTTAGCGATCAATGAATGTATTACTGGATCTACTTCTTTTAACGGACAAAGATGTACAGCTTTAAAAGTATTGTATGTACACGAACATATTGTAGATAAATTCAACAAGCGTTTTGCAGAAAGAGTAGATGCTCTACAATTTGGAAATCCTTGGGAAGAAGGCGTAAAACTAACACCTTTACCAGAACCTGGAAAACCAGCATATATTCAAGAATTGATTGATGACGCTACTGAGAAAGGTGCAAAAATTATCAACAAAAAAGGAGGGGAAACTACTGAAAATTATATTTATCCAGCAGTTTTGTATCCAGTTTCTAAAGATATGCGTGTTTATGAAGAAGAGCAATTTGGCCCTGTAATTCCTGTAGTTTCTTTTAAAAACATTCAAGAGCCTTTAGATGATATGGCTGAATCAAACTATGGACAACAAGTAAGTGTTTTTGGTAGTGAAGTAAAAACATTAGCACCATTAATTGATACTTTGGTGAACTTGGTGTGTAGAGTAAATTTAAATAGTGCTGCACAAAGAGGGCCAGATGTATATCCATTTACAGGAAGAAAAGATTCTGCAGTAGCAACATTGAGTGTACATGACGCTTTGCGTTCTTTCTCCATTAGAACTTTTGTAGCATCAAAAGACACAGAATATAACAATGCTATTTTAGAGGAATTATTAGATAAAAAAGCCTCTAATTTTATTAGTACTGATTATCTTTTGTAGAAGAATTTTAAGTTTAAGAACTAGAAAACCTCCAAAAAGGAGGTTTTTTTGTTTTAATACTATTAGGTGGTCTTTAGAAAAATACTAATAAGGTAGGTCTTATGAACGCAAAATCTTCTCCATTTTTCTTCCTCTAGCCAATTCATCAATCAATTTATCCAAATACCTGCATTGTTTGGTCAATTCATTGTCTATTTCTTCAATTCTATATCCACAGATTACCCCTTTAATTAAGTGTGCATTTGGGTTAAGGTTAGCTTGTTCAAAAAAGGTTTTAAAAGTTACTTTTTCATCAATGAGTTCTTGTAGTTTTTCGGAGTTAAAGCCTGTCAACCATTCAATAACTTGGTGCAATTCTTCAATGGTCCTTCCTTTTTTCTCAATCTTGGTCACATAGTGAGGGTAAACAGAGAAAAACTTCATGTTTGCAATACGCTCGTTATGTTTAGCTGTAGTTTTCATTTTTTTACTTCTTTTCTTTAATCAAATACATATATACAGGATAGTGATCAGAATAACCACCAGTATAACCACCGTAAGAAAAACTTCTAAAAGGATATCCTTTAAATTGTCCTTTTTTCCCAGTTAAAAAACGTTTATTAAAAATTTTTGCTTGGAACATTTTGTATGTAGAAAAATCTTTTTTGCCTTTGTCTAATAAAGGAGATGAAATTAAAACCATATCAAATAAGTTGATATTATCTCTATAACCTAATGTGTTAAAACCTCTTCTGTGCAAATCTTCATAAGGATTGTAAATGTCTAATTCACCCACATTTTTCTTTTTAGATTTGGTTTTTAAAACGGTTTTAAAACTTGAATTTGTTGGATCATCATTAAAATCACCCATAATAATGATTTTTGCATTTGGATCTTTTTCTCGGACTTGTGCAATAATCTTTGTGTTTTGATATGCAGCTTTTTCACGTAAAGGTCTACTTTTTGCTTCTCCACCACTTCTAGAAGGCCAGTGATTTACAATAACGTGAATGAGTTCATCATCTAAATAACCAGATACTAACAATTGATCTCTAGTATATACTTTTCGATTATTTCTATAAATATTTGGATTATATGCTTCGTGAAACACAGGTTTAAAATAGCGTTTTTGATATAACAAAGCTACATCAATACCACGTTTATCAGGAGAGTCGTAATGAATAATTCCATATCCTTTTTTCTTTAATCGCTTAGATTGTACCAAATCTTCCAAAACGCTCAAGTTTTCAACCTCAGAAACTCCTAAAAGTGCAGGACTTGTATTGGCTTTGTCTGCACCAATTTGAACAATCACACTACCCAGTTTATCAATTTTATCCCAATATACTTTAGATCGATTCGATTTTAATTCCATCATTGGACTTGCTTCATCATTTATAGAATTGTCGTTTATGGTATCAAATAAATTTTCTAAGTTGTAAAAAGCAATGGTTCTGATATTGTATTTTTTCCCTTTAGTTTGAGAAAAAGTAGTTGTAATTGTAAAAAAAAGAATAGCTAAAAAAGGTAAATATTTTTTCATTTTTTAATGTTTATTATGCAAACTTATAAAACAAAATTCACGCCAAAGATTATATAATGGTATTTTAACATTAAGGTTTGTTAAAATTCGTTAATTTTGTGTGCATTTATGCAGGTAAATTTATAAAAAATTCAAAAAATCAATCAAACATTTATGAAGAAAATTGTTTTAACAATGTTTCTGTCATTATTCTTTTTAATAGGGATGAGTGCACAAAACATTGTGAAAGGAATTGTTACAGATAGCGATTCTGAAAATCGACTACAAGGTGTTTTGGTCACTATTGTAAATACTCCAACAAGTCAGACTACTGGTGCTGATGGAGTTTTTATACTAAAAAATGTACCAAATGGCAGCTATATTGTAGAGATTAAATTAGCGGGTTATGAAATTCAAAATTTCCCAGTAGAACTTTCAGGTAAAACTATAGATTTAGGAAACATTCTCCTTTACAAAGATTTTTCTGAAGACCAAGATTTAAGTCTTATCACCATTACTGATGATGAACTAAATGATGATGCTAGTGCTGCAGATAATATTGCAGGTTTATTGCAAGCTACTAGAGATATTTATTTAAGAACAGCAGCTTTTGAGTTTAGTTCTTCTTTCTTTAGAATTAAAGGTTTAGATTCTGGTTATGGTAAAGTGCTTATCAATGGAATTGAGATGAATAAATTGTATGATGGTAGAGCGCAATGGAGTAATTGGGGAGGCCTAAATGATGTGTTAAGAAATCAAGAATTTAGTAATGGTTTAGCACCATCAAATTACACTTTCGGTGGTATTTTAGGTTCTACTAATATTGATACTCGAGCATCAGGTCAAAGAGCAGGAACAAGAATCTCTTATTCTTCATCTAACAGAAGTTATGTGCATAGAGTAATGGCTACACATTCTACAGGAATATTAGATGGTGGTTGGTCTATGACGTTTTCTGGAAGTAGAAGGTCAGGTTTAGAAGGCTTTAATGAAGGTACCACTTATAATGCGTATTCTTTATTTGCTTCTATAGAAAAGAAGATAAATGACAAGCACAGTATTAACTTTACTTCAATTTTCACGCCAAACAGAAGAGGTAAGTCTTCACCTAATACTCAAGAAGTTTTCGATTTAAAAGGCATTGAATACAATGAATATTGGGGGTATTTGAATGATAAAAAAATAAATTCAAGAATTAAAGAAGTAGAAGAACCAATTTTAATGTTAAATCATTTTTGGGATATAAATGAAAATACTGCTTTACAAACTAACGTTTCTTATCAATTTGGAAAAATAGGTAACAGTCGTTTAGATTTTAATGGAGGTGCAAATCCGAGTGCAACTTATTATCAAACTTTACCAAGTTTCAATTTAAGAAATGATGATTTAGCAGGAGCTTATGAAAGTCAACAAAGATTTGTTAATGATGGTCAATTAGATTGGAATCGAATTTTTGATGCAAATATAACCAACAGAACAGCAGGTTTAAATAATGCTTATGTGCTTTATGAAGACAGAAATGACGACAAGCAATTAACGATTAACACAATCCTTAATGCTGAAATTACCAACAATATTACGTTAAATGCAAAAGTAGAATACAAAGGTTTACGTTCTCATAGCTTTGCTGAAGTAATTGATTTACTAGGAGGTACTGGTTATTTAGATATCGATAATTTTGCAGAAACTGCAGATGAACAACAAAACAACCTTTTAAATCCAAACAATGTAGTTGGTGTTGGAGAAAAGTTTAGATATAATTATAACTTGAATTCAGAAGTAGTTAGTGCTTTTGCTCAAACTCAATTCAAGTATAATAAGGTAGATTTTTATTTTGGTGCAAATATTTCGAGAACTACGCATCAAAGAGAAGGATTGTATCAAAATGGAGGTTTCCCTACAACATCTTTAGGAAAATCAAAAAAACTAGATTTTACAAATTATGGAGTAAAAACAGGAGCAACATACAAAATTACTGGGCGTCATTTATTAGATGCTAATGTGGCTTATTTAACAAATGCGCCAACCATTAGGAACTCTTTTTCTAACTCAAGAGAAAATAATAATACTGTAGAGAATTTACAAAGCGAGAAAATTTTCACTTCGGATTTTAGTTATATCGTAAGAAGTCCAATCATCACATCTAGATTAACAGCTTATTATACATCCATAGAAGATGCAACAGAGATTTCTTTCTATTTTGCTGATGGAATTGGGGGAGATAATACAGCATTTGTACAGGAAGTTTTAACTGGAATCAATAAAAAGCATTTAGGAGTTGAATTAGGTTTAGAAGCACAAATTACACCAACTATTAAGTTAAAAGGAGCAGCTTCAATTGGACAATTTACGTATGATAATAATCCTAATATCTATTTAACTTCAGAAGATGATTCAGAGTCAGTAGCAGCAGGTTTTACAAACGGTTCTAAAGATTTTGGACAATCTAATCTTAAAAATTATAAATTGGCTTCAGGTCCTCAAAACGCATATTCTTTTGGTTTTGAATATAGAGATCCAAATTATTGGTGGATAGGAGCAACTGCAAATTTCTTTAGTAATATTTATGTAGATGTTGCACCATTAAACAGGTCAAGCAATTTTTATACAGACGAAGATGGTTTGCCATTTGCAGATTATGATACAGAACTTGCAAGAGAGTTATTACAACAAGAAAAATTTGACGAATACATGGTTGTCAATTTAATTGGTGGTAAATCTTGGAAAATTGGCGATAAATTTATCAGTGTATTTGCAACTGTAAATAACTTACTAGGTACTGAGTACAAATCTGGTGGATTTGAGCAAGGAAGAAACGCAAACTTCAGACAATTAAGAGAAGACAAAGCGTTAGATACTCCAGTTTTTGGAAACAAATATTGGTATGGTAGAGGAGCAACCTACTTTTTAAACATTAACTTAAGATTTTAAACAAAATAATAAAACGAATATGAAAACAAATAAAATAATCATCTTAATACTGGCTTTTGTAACTAGTATTTCTTTTACATCTTGTGTAGAAGATGGAGACTTTACAGTACCTCAAAGCTTAGGAGCTGAAGAAAATGCAGCTGTAGAAACTATTAAAGCAGCACTTGCAGATCCAGCAAGTGGTGTTACTGAAATTTCTATTTCTGATTTAAAAGGTTTGGTAGTTAATGGACAAGCAACAGAAATAACATCAGATATTGTAGTAAAAGGATATGTAACTTCTTCTGATGTAACAGGAAATTTCTATAAAGAGTTTTTTATTCAAGATAAACCAGAAAACCCAACAGCAGCTATAAAAGTAGCTATAGAATTAGTGAGTTCTTACAATAAATTTAATCTTGGTAGAGAAGTCTATGTGAGATTAAAGGGGTTATATGTTGGTGAAGTAAGATCTGGAGATGGTGTTGCAACAATTGGTGGAGATAAAAACGAAGATGGAGATGAAGTTGAAAATATGCCTTTAAACCAAGTAGAAAAACAATTGTTAAGAGCTGCAAATACTGAAGAAATAGTGCCTTTAGAGGTTAGTTTTTCTGCCATTAATAATAGTCACGTTGGTTTATTTGTAAAAGTAAATGACGCACAATTTCCTGCTTCTTTAGCTGGTAAAACTTATGTAGATGCTAATGATCAGTTTGATACACAACGTTTATTAGAAAGTTGTGATGGTTTTGGGTATACCAACTTTATTTTAGAAACAAGTGCCTTTGCAAGTTTTAAATTTGCTATTATTCCAAGTGGTGGAGGTAGTATTGCAGCTGTAGTTTCTAAAACATTTAATGGTAGTGATTTAGTTTTAGCATTAAATGATATTGCAGATGTAGACATGACAGGTTCTAAATGTACACCTTTAGATATCACAGATTTTTCTGTAATTCTAGAAGAAGATTTTGATGCTGGTACTGATAATTCTAATTTAAATTTCCCAAATTGGACTAATTTTGCAGAAACAGGAAGTGAACTTTGGACAGAACAAATTTTTAGTGGAAATGGATATGCAGAATTTAGTGGATTTAGAACTAATGATGCTGTAAATATCGGTTGGTTAGTTTCTCCAGGAATAGACATGAGTGCTAACTCTAATGTATTTGTAAACTTTCAATTAGCACAACACCATTTAGATTCAGATGCAAATACTTTAGAAGTTTTTGTTTCTACAGATTTTGATGGTACAAATGTAACTGCTGCAACTTGGGATCCTGTTTCAGTAAATATACCAACACAAAGTTCTTCTTGGTATCAGTTTGCTGATGCTGGTTTAGTGGATGTTTCTTCTTATACTGGAACATTGTATGTAGGATTTAAATATGTAGGTTCTGGTACAGATACAGATTTAGATGGAGCTTATATGATAGATGATTTTAAAGTATTAGGAAAATAATTGATTTTTTTTTCTTAAATAAATTCAAAACCAGTAAAGGCTTCTTTACTGGTTTTTTCTATTTTTACAATATGAATAAAATTGAACATATAGGAATAGCTGTCAAAGATTTAGAAAAGTCAAATCAATTGTTTGCATCACTTTTTGGTAAAAAACATTACAAAGTTGAAGAAGTACTTTCTGAAGGAGTAAAAACTTCCTTTTTTAAATCAGGACCAAATAAGATTGAACTTTTAGAAGCAACAAGCCCAGAAAGTCCTATTGCCAAATTTATTGCTAAAAAAGGAGAAGGGATTCATCATATTGCTTTTGCTGTTGATGATATAGAAGCAGAAATTAAAAGATTAAAAGAGGAAGGTTTTACTGTTTTAAATGATGTTCCTAAAAAAGGAGCTGATAATAAATTGGTCGCTTTTTTACACCCAAAATCTACAAATGGAGTACTTATAGAATTGTGCCAAGAAATTGAATAGTTAAAATACTGCAAACTGTTACTATCAACTGATTTCTAATTATTATCTTGCAGCGATTTTAAATAGTAACACATCAATGTCCAAAAAATTTGATTCATATCAAAAAAGACGCTTAACATCTTCTTACATTTCTGTTGTAATTAGTATTGCTTTGGTGCTTTTTATGGTTGGAATTTTGGGGTTGATTGTCTTAAAATCTACAAAAGTTGCTAATTACGTAAAAGAAAAAGTAGCGATTACTTTATTCATAAAAGACAACATTACCCAAAAACAAATAAAAACTTTTAGAGAATCTCTTTTAGAAGAGGAATTCACAAAAAAGGCGATTTATATCAGTAAAACACAAGCAGCAAAAAAATATAGCAAAGAAATTGGAGAAGATTTTTTACAGTTTTTAGGAGAAAATCCACTAAAAAACGGAATTGATATTTACCTAAAAGCAGATTATGTAACTCCAGAAAAAGTAGCAGCATTAGAAAAAAGATTTACAAAAAACGCTTTTGTAGCTGATGTTTCTTATGACAAACCTCTGATTAATTTATTAACGAAAAACATAAAAAGAATTAGTTTTTGGTTGTTAGTTTTAAGTGGATTTTTTAGTGTAGTAGCAATGATACTCATTAACAGTTCTATAAGATTGTCTATTTATTCAAAACGTTTTAATATAAAAACGATGCAAATGGTAGGTGCAACCAAAAGTTTTATCAGGAAACCATTTATTTGGAGAAGTATAAAATTAGGAATGATTGGAGCTATTTTTGCTCTTATTGGTTTAGGAGTTATGGTGTATTATTTAGATAAATTTATTCCAAGTTTAGATTTTTTAGATGATTATATAACATTGGGTTATATTGCAGGAGGTGTTGTGTTATCAGCATTTATAATTACTTGGATTAGTACATTTTTTGCAACACAGCGTTTTTTGAATTTACAAACAGACGAACTTTATTATTAGATATATGGGAAAAGAAGTTAATCAAAAACCAGAATTTTTATTCGGCAAAAAGAACTACATCATTATGCTAGTTGGACTTGTTTTTATTACAGTAGGATTTATTTTTATGTCTGGTGGAGGTAGTGATGATCCTAATGTTTTTAATGAGGAAATATACAATTGGCAAAGAATTCGTTTAGCACCAACCTTAGTTATTATAGGTTTGGCTATAGAAATTTATGCAATATTAGCTGACCCAAAAAAATAAAATATGGATGTTTTAGAAGCAATAATTCTAGGAATAATTCAAGGATTAACAGAATTTTTACCAGTTTCGTCAAGTGGGCATTTAGAACTTGCAAAAGCAATATTAGGAGATACTTCTGTACCAGAAGAAAGTTTAACATTTACTGTAGTTTTACACTTTGCAACAGCATTAAGTACGCTAGTTATTTTTAGAAAAGAAGTTGCTGAAATCTTTAAAGGACTATTTCAATTTAAATGGAATGATGAATTTAAATTTTCTTTAAAAATTATTATTTCAATGATACCAGCTGTTATTATTGGATTGCTTTTTGAAGAGCAATTAGAATCCTTTTTTGGAGGAGAAATATTTTTTGTAGGTATGATGTTATTTGTAACTGCTATTCTCTTGTTATTTGCAGATAAAGCTAAAAGTACAGATAAAGAAGTTACTTTTTGGGATTCTGTAATTATTGGAGTTTCGCAAGCCATAGCAATGTTGCCAGGTATTTCTAGATCAGGTGCTACTATTTCTACATCAGTTTTATTAGGTATAGACAGGGTTAAGGCTGCTAAATTTTCTTTTTTAATGGTTGTTCCATTAATTTTTGGAAAAATTGCCAAAGATCTTTTAGGAGGAGATATAAATTTTCAATCAGCAGAAATAATACCCGTTTTTTCAGGGTTTGTAGCTGCATTTGTTGCAGGTTTATTGGCTTGTAAGTGGATGATTGCTTTAGTGAAAAAGAGTAAATTGTATTACTTTTCTATCTATTGTGCAATTGTAGGAATTATTGCTGTTATATATTCAGTTTCTTAGAAAAATGACTGAAGAAGATTTTAAAAACGGTCAAGTTTTATTGATTGATAAACCACTAACTTGGACTTCTTTTCAGGTAGTAAATAAATTGCGTTGGCATATCAAACAACGTTTTAAAATCAAGAAAATTAAAGTTGGTCATGCAGGTACTTTAGATCCTTTAGCAACTGGTTTGTTAATTATTTGTACAGGAAAGCAAACTAAAGAAATTCACACGTATCAAGGTCAAATAAAAGAGTATACAGGGACTTTTACTATAGGTGAAACAACTCCCAGTTATGATTTAGAGACTGAGGTTAATGAAACATTTCCAACTGCACATATTACAGCAGATTTATTAAAAGAAACAGCCAAACAATTTCTTGGCGAAATACAGCAAAAGCCACCTATTTTTTCAGCGATTAAGAAAGATGGAAAACGATTGTATGAATTAGCAAGAAAAGGAGAAACCACAGAAATTAAGTCTAGGGCAGTTACCATTTCTGAATTAGAAATTACAAATGTAGATTTACCAAAAGTAGATTTTAGAGTAGTTTGTAGCAAAGGAACTTATATTCGTTCCTTAGCCTACGATTTTGGAAAAGCATTAAATTCTGGTGCTCATTTATCGAAATTAAGAAGAACTAAGATTGGAGATTTTTCAGTTGAAAATGCAACTTCTATTGAAGGTTTTATTGAAGAACTTAGTTAATTATTAGAGCTATAAAAGATACAATATTCATAAAGCAAAAAAAACCAACTTTTTAAAGTTGGTTTTTTTATAATTTTAAACTTTATATTATTCAGCATCTTGCTCTAACAATTCAAAGAATTGATTTAACCTTGGCATAATAATGATTTTTGTTCTTCTGTTTTTAGCTTTATTTTCTTTAGAATCGTTTGGAGCTAAAGGTATGTATTGACTTCTACCTGCAGCAATTAAACGCTGAGGCTGCACTCCATATTTATATTGTAAAATTCTTGTAATAGAAGTAGCTCTCAAAGCAGATAGATCCCAGTTGTCTTGTACTAGAGCTCTTTTTATAGGAGTAGCATCAGTATGCCCTTCTATCATAACATCCATACCTGGTTGTCCATTAATTACTTTTGCTATTTTCTCTAAAACAGTGTAAGCTTTGTCAGTTACATTATAACTTCCGCTTTTAAATAATAACTTATCAGAAATAGAAATAAAAACAACAGTTTTTTCAACATTTACTGTAATATCTTCATCTTGAATGCCATCTGTTAAATTTTTTGTCAAATGAAATTTGATTGCAAGATTTAAAGAATCTTTTTGAGTCATTGCTCTTCTAATTCCATTAATATACTTGTCTTTTTCACTTAATTGCGCAATAACTTTATTAATACCATCTGAAGATGATTTTGATAAAACAGTTAAATTTTCAACCTGTCTTAATGCATTTTTCTTATCTTCTTTTAAAGATGATACTTGTTCTGAAAGAGAAGATGCTTGTGCAAGCTGTTTTTCTTTTTCAATTAAACATTTTTGTAAAGTTGTTTCAACTTTTAATAATTCATCTTTTGTGTTCATATGATTTGCTTCTAGTTGAGCATATTGCTTTTTAGAAACACAAGAACTTGCTAAGATTACAGATAATATTAAAAGTGCTGTTATTTTTTTCATCATTTAAAGATTAAATTCAAGAGACAAATTTAGTAAAATCAACAGACAAATAGTAGAATAAATAAGATTTTGTGAAAATTTTAAATACTATTTTTGTAAAAAAATAACTCAATTATGAAATCAATACAAAGGATACTTTTTTTATTAATTCTATCCTTATTTGTTACTTGTAAAGAGAATGCAAAAAAACAAGATTATACTTTAAAAGGTGCTGTTTTTGGAACTACCTATAAGATTACCTATTTAAAGGCTTTAAAAAATCATCAAAAGTCTTTAGATAGTATATTCTTAATGATTAATAACTCTGTATCTACTTATATTTCTTCTTCAGATATTTCTAAAATTAATAGAGGAGAAAATGGTGTTGTTATTGACGATATATTTATAGAAGTACTCCAAAAGTCAAAAAAGATTTACAAAGAAACTGAAGGCTTTTTTGACCCAACAGTAGGTAACTTAGTAAATGCCTATGGATTTGGACCTAAAAGTGAAAAAGTAAACCTTACCGAAACTGAAATTGCAACACAAATGCAATTTGTTGGTTTAAATAAAGTTATACTAAAAGACAGACAGATTAGCAAAGAATATCCAGAAATATATCTCGATTTTAATTCTATAGCTAAAGGATTTGCTATTGATATTGTTGCCCGTTTTTTTAACGATAAAAAGATTAATAATTACATTATTGAAATAGGTGGAGAAATCAAGGCAAAGGGCACTAAAGAAAATAACAAGCCTTGGGTTGTTAAATTAGTAAATCCAGTAAAAGCATATGATAATGATGGTTTTAAAGTAATAAATTTATCCAATAAATCTATGGCAACTTCTGGAAACTATAGAAAGTTTAGAGTAACTGAAGATGGAAAAAAATATGTGCATACTATAAACCCCAAAACAGGCTTGGCAACAGAAAGTAATTTGTTGAGTGCTTCTGTTATAGCCAGTACAGATTGTGCAGATGTAGATGCTTATGCAACCGCTTTTATGGCTATGGGATTAGAAAAAACGAAAGCGTTTTTAAAAAATCACTCTGATATAAAAGTTATTTTAATTTATACTTCAGATGATGGTTCTTTATCAGAATATTCAACATATTAACTTTAGTTTTGTCTAATAAAATAAAACAAATTAAATTCGTAGCTCTTATGCTTTTAACTTTAATAAAAATGAGAAAACTACTAATCGTAATTAGTATGATTGGTGCTTTTAATATTAATGCACAATCAAATAAACAATTAGCTGCATCCTATATTAAAAAAGCTAATGATGCAATTGAAAAAAGTATAGATTATACAACAGCCCTCATTAATTTTAATAAGGCTATTAAGTATATGGATGCTATTACTGATGAAAAAGTTGCGAGTTTAGGAGCAAGAGCTTATTTTGAAATACATCATAAACAAAGAACTTTAAAAAGACAGATTCAGTTTTTAGAAAAATCTAATCTGTATTCTAAACAATACTTTTTTCTAGCTAAAAATAAGAATTCAAATAATTATAAAAATAACTTAGAAATATTTTCTTTGAGTAAAACAGCCCTTAAAAAGTTAAGATATGCTCAAAGAAGATTGACGATGAGAAAATTCTAGGTTATCTTTAGTTTTTATAACAAACAGGTAGTATTTCTCCTTTCATCAAACAAAATCGTTCTAGTTTCTCTGGAGCGATTTTTTTTGTGTAATCAATCTCATCAACTTTAAAACCAATCGAACGTAATTTGTCAAAATAATCTCTTCCATAAACTCTTACATGATCATATTGCCCAAAAATTTTAGCACGTTCATTTTTATCGGTAATAGAATCGTCTTCAAAAGTTGTTGCTCTTGATAAATCTTGTGGAATTTGAAAAATACCAAAGCCGCCTTTTTTTAGCACTCGATATAATTCTTGCATTGCTTTTTTATCATCAGGAATATGCTCTAAAACGTGATTGCAAAACACAACATCAAATTCATCGTCTTTAAAAGGTAAATCGCAAATATCTGCTTTAACATCTGCAATTGGGCTTTCTAAATCTGAAGTAATATAATCTAAGTTTTTTTGTTTTCTGAAGATGTCTAAAAAACATTGTTCAGGAGCTATGTGTAGTGTTTTTAGTTGTTTTGTTGATGTAAAAAAATCAGTTTCATCCCTAAGAAACAACCACATTAATCTGTGTCTTTCTAAAGATAAAGTTGAAGGAGAGAGCGCATTTTCTCTTTGTTTTCCATAACCATATGGTAAAAATTTACGAAAACTTTTTCCGTCTATTGGGTCTGTGTATTTGTTGCCTTTTAATGTTAGGGCTATTATTGGACGTACAAAATAGCTGGCCTTTATTAATAATGGTCTTGGTATTGTGTTAAGAATTGTTTTGAATATAGACACGGATTTCACAGATTTACACTGATAAGAATGTTATAAAATTACTCTTTTATATTTTAAGCTATCTTCTCCGAAATTGATTAATAAACCAAGCTTTAATTTTGAAACAGCTAAATAATTTAATGTTTGTTTGATATGAGAAGAAGTTAAGCATTGAATCGCTTTTATTTCTAAAACGATCTTGTCATTGATTATAAAATCAGCTCTATATTTATGAGGGAGAAAGTTACCTTTATAATTGATATTAAACTTTTGTTCTTTAGAATATTTAATATCGTTGTCGATAAACTCTATTTCTAAAGCATCACTATAAACAACTTCATTAAAACCTTTCCCTAATTGATTATGAACTTCCATACAGATTCCAATTACCTTGTATGTGTCTTCTTTATAAAGTAGATTATTCATAATATTTAGCAATTTTTAATCTGTGAAAATCTGTGTAATCCGTGTCAAATAAAACTTATTGACGAAATTCATCTTCTTCATTAGTAACAATTCCTAGAGCCTCATTCACATATTTAAAAGTAGAAAGTAGTTCTGGTTTGCCATTTACAATAGCTACATCATGTTCAAAATGAGCAGAAGGTTTGTTGTCTAAAGTTGTAATTGTCCATCCATCTGCATGCTGTCTTATTTTATGAGTACCCATATTTGTCATAGGTTCAATAGCAACAACCATTCCTTCTGTAAATTTTTTTCCTCTTCCTCTTCTTCCATAATTTGGCATTTCTGGATCTTCGTGCATTTTTCTACCAAGGCCATGACCTACCAATTCTCTTACAACTCCATAACCATGTTTTTCTGTAAAGTTTTGAATAGCATAACCAACATCACCAACCCTATTACCAGCTTTAAATTCTCGAATACCAACGTACAAACTTTCTTTGGTTACTTGTAGCAATTTTTTTGTTTCAGCTGCAATTTCTCCGACAGCAAAAGTGTAAGCATGATCTCCGTAAAAACCATTTTTCAAAGCACCACAATCTATAGAAATAATATCACCTTCTTTTAGTGGTTCTTTGGTAGGAAATCCATGTACTACTTGAGAGTTTGGACTCATACAAAGTGTGTTTGGGAAATCATATAAACCTAAAAAACCAGGAATAGCTCCCTGTTCTCTAATAAAATCTTCAGCAAGTTTATCTAAATGTAAAGTAGTTACACCAGGTTTAACTTCTTTGGCAAGCATTCCTAATGTTTTAGAAACGATTAATGCACTTTCGCGCATAATTTCTATTTCTTCTCTAGTTTTAATTTTAATCATCTTCAAAAAAATTGAGCTGCAAAGTTACTATATTTATAAGGAATTATTTAATCCCAAAAATGAATCCATTTAAAAAATAAAAAGACACGAAAATCAGTGAAATTCGTGTCTAAATAAATATTTTATTTGAGTAAACCTTACTCACTCTTATCGTAAGAATGTTTGTAAGGTTGTCCTGTAAGAATTTTAAGAATATCTTTTTCAAGTGTTTCTTTAGGTTTTTCTACATAACGTCCAATTTCTTTGCCATCTTTCATAAAAATATAAGTAGGTACTCTTATCAAGTCAAAACCTTCTTGTAAATTATTTGGTGTTTTTTTGTTTCTACCAACAGTAATTAGTTCAAAATAATCTTCATCAAAACCTGTTTCTTCTAAAATTTTATAAAAACGCGGAACTCCTCTTTTACTATCTCCACACCAAGTACCCATAAAACCTTTGATAGTAAAATTATTGATTATTGGTTTTAATTTTTCAATTACTTCTTTATCAGTGTTGTATTCAGAATGTCTGCTATCATACCACGATTTAAAAGGTGTTTCAGAAAAAGAAGCTTTATTGGCAATTCCGATTAAATATCCTCTATCGTTTTTTGTTGCATTTACTTCTTTGGCTTTTTCTCTAATTATTTCTTTAACTTTTACTATTTCAGTTTTTGTGCTTTCTACTGTAGGTTTACTAGAGTTACAGGCAAAAAAAAGCGTTATAAAAAAAAGGATAATTAGATTTTTCATAGTGATTATAATAAAGAATGTTGTGTCATTTCTTTTGGTTGATCAACTCCAATTAATTCTAAAATAGTTGGAGCAACATCACCCAAAATACCACTTTTAATTGATTTGATTTCGTCATCAATTAAGATAAAAGGAACTGGGTTTGTGGTATGAGCTGTATGAGGCGATCCATCAGGATTCATCATTGTTTCACAGTTTCCATGATCTGCAATTAATAAAATAGAGTACCCGTTTTCTAAACCGGTTTCTATAACTTCTTTTGCACATTCATCAACAGCTTCACAGGCTTTTATGGCTGCTTCCATAATTCCTGTATGCCCAACCATATCTCCATTTGCAAAGTTTAAACATACAAAATCTGCTTCTCCCTTTTTTAAATCTTCACAAAGTGCATCTTTTAACTCATAAGCAGACATTTCTGGTTTTAAATCGTAAGTAGCTACTTTTGGTGAGTTTCTTAAAATACGAGATTCCCCTTCAAAAGGTTCTTCTTGTCCTCCAGAAAAGAAGAAAGTAACGTGTGGATATTTTTCAGTTTCTGCAATTCTGATTTGCTTTTTTCCAGCAACTGATAATACTTCACCTAAAGTATTTTTGATATTATCGGTATTATAAATCACATTTATTCCTTTAAAAGAAGCATCATATAAAGTAATGGTTGTGTAGTATAAATCTAACTTTTTCATTCCAAACTCAGGGAAATCATTTTGAGATAAAGCGTTCGTTAATTCTCTTCCTCTATCAGTTCTATAGTTGAAGAAAATAACTGCATCTCCTTCTTTTATTTGTGCTTTTGGAGATCCATCTTGGTTCGTATTTATGATTGGTTTGTGAAATTCATCAGTAATTCCAGCTTCATAATTGGCATTCATAGTTGCTAAAACGTCTGTAGTTTTTGTACCAACAGCATTTACAACTCCATTATAAGCTTCACTAACACGTTCCCATCTATTGTCTCTATCCATTGCATAATAACGACCAGTAACAGAAGCTAGTTCTCCACCATTTTCAGTCATGTATTCTTGAATGTCGTTGATGAAATATGTTCCAGATTTTGGGTCGCAATCACGTCCATCAGTAAAAGCATGTAAGAAAACATTATCAACTTCATTTTCTTTGGCAACATCTAAAATTCCTTTTAAATGATTAATGTGTGCATGAATTCCTCCATTAGAAACCAAACCTAACAAATGAACGTTTTTGTTATTTTCTTTAGCATATTTAAAGGTGTCTAACAATACTTTTTCTTTGCCTAGAGTTTTTTCTTTTACTGCTTTATTAATCCTTGCTAAGTTTTGATATACTATTCTACCAGCACCTAAATTCATATGACCTACTTCAGAATTACCCATTTGTCCTTCAGGTAAGCCTACATGTTCTCCATCAGTTCTTAATTCTGCATTTGGATATTTGTCATATAAAGAATTGATATAAGGTGTTTTTGCATTGTAAATTGCTGATACTTTAGGGTCTTGGGTAATTCCCCAACCATCTAAAATCATTAGAATAACTTTCTTGTTCATCATTATAGTTTATACCGTAAAAATAAGAAAGATTTTGAAGTTTTTCTTAAAATTTTACGAAACCGATAGCGTAAAATAATTGTACTTATGAATTGATTAAAATCAAAGTTTTTTACTTGTTAACATAATTTGTGATAATTTTTAGAAAAGGATTTAAAGAAAGTTAAACACTTGTTAAATAGAGTTTATGACTGAAACATAATTCTTTTTTGACTGTCTATTAGATATAACAAACAAAATAAATTTAAAACTTAAACCTTATCAATCATGAAAAAATTAATCTTAACAATGGTAGTTTGCTTATTTACATTTTCAGTAGTAAACGCAACAACTAACGATTTAGCAACAAAAGAAGTAAAAACTGAAACAACTATTTACTATCAGGTGAATACTTTCTGTAAATTAATAAAAATGGGGAACTACGAAGCTGTAAAAGAACTTATTATGTCAGGAGAAAATGTGAATAGAAAATCAACAGGATTAACTCCTTTAATGTTTGCTGCACGTTATAATAAAGCAAAAATTGCAAAACTATTAATTGAAAATGGAGCAAAATTAAAGATAAAGTCTGATAAAGCAGGAAAAATGACTGCTTTTGAAATAGCAAAAAGATCTAAAGCGGTTGATGCTTTAAAAGTTATTAAAGAAGCTATGTAAAAATCTTTTCTTAGAATTAATTTAAAGAAGCTATCTGAAAAAGATAGCTTCTTTTTTTTAGAATTTTATAAAACCAATACAATAAATAATTATGGATATAACTATTCCAAAAAGGACTAAGACTCTTTTCAATTTTCTCCTGTTTTCTTCTTGAATTTTATCTCTAATTTTTTTTAATTGATATGGTGTAGATTTTTTATCAAAGGATACCTGAATATTTATGCCTTCTTTAAAATTTTCTATTTTTTCAAATGCAGAAACTCTTTTTCTTTTATTGTGTTTTAAACTGGCAATCATATGTGATGTGAAACTCATAGCAGTAAGTATTTATACTATAAGTAGTACAAAACATATAAATGTTACAATTATGATTTTAATAACGATAAGTTCAATTTACTTTGAAATCAACTATTAATAAGAAATAAATAACAGTTTAATTATAAAATTCGTAATTTCACGATGTAAATTTTATTGTTTTTAGAATGGAGTCACATTTTGAAATGAATGAAGTAACTCAAAAGTTACCTAAACATCTGCATCAATTTATTGTAAAACAACCTTATGATAAGTACACAGCTCAAAACCAGTCAGTTTGGAGGTATATAATGCGAATGAATATAGATTTTCTAAGTAAAGTTGCACATAAATCTTATTTATCTGGCTTAGAAAAAACAGGAATCTCTACAGAAAACATCCCCAAAATGGAAGGGATGAATAGAATTTTAAAAGAAATTGGTTGGGCTGCTGTTTCTGTTGATGGTTTTATTCCACCTAATGCTTTTATGGAATTTCAGGCTTATAATGTTTTGGTAATAGCTTCTGATATAAGAACGATAAACCATATCGCATATACACCTGCACCAGATATTATTCACGAAGCTGCTGGTCATGCCCCTATAATAGCAAACCCAGAATATGCTGAATATTTAAGACGTTTTGGAGAAATTGGAAGTAAAGCAATTTCATCAGCTAAAGATTATGAAATGTATGAAGCGATTCGACTTTTATCTATTTTGAAAGAAAATCCGAATTCATCAAAAAAAGAAATTAGTAAAGCTCAAGAAAAAGTGGAGTGGTTGCAAGAAAACATGGGTGAACTTTCTGAAATGGCAATGATAAGAAATTTACATTGGTGGACTGTTGAATATGGTTTGATTGGGACTTTAGAAAACCCTAAGATTTATGGAGCAGGTTTATTATCATCTATAGGAGAAAGTGCTTGGTGTATGCAAGATGAAGTAAAAAAAACACCTTATTCTATTGAGGCTGCAACTCAAAACTTTGATATTACAAAGCCTCAACCTCAATTATATGTTACTCCAGATTTTGCCTATTTAAGTTTAGTTTTAGATGAATTTGCGAATACTATGGCTTTAAGAAATGGTGGACTAAAAGGAATAAAAAAACTAATTGACTCTAAAAATTTAGGAACTATTGAGTTGACAACAGGAATTCAAATTTCTGGCGTTTTTGATAGAGTTATTAAATTCAAGAATAATAAAGTGGCTTATTTTCAAACCACAGGAAATACGGCTTTAGCCAATAGAGATAAAGAATTAATTGGTCATGGAACTGATGTACATCAAAGTGGATTTGGTAGTCCAATTGGAAAATTAAAAGGAATTAATTTACCCATAGAGGATATGAGCCCCAGAGATTTAAAAGCATATGGGATTTATGAAGGTGAATTTATGACTTTAGAATTTGAAAGTGGTATCATTTTAAAGGGAAAAGCGATTACTGGTACAAGAGATTTAAGAGGTAAAATCTTAATCATCACTTTTGATGAATGCACAGTATCTTATAAAGAAGAAATTTTGTTTCATCCTGATTGGGGTTTATATGATATGGCAGTTGGTGAAGAGGTTGTTTCTGCTTATGCAGGTCCTGTAGACGTAAATTCTTTTGAAAATTCGAATAGAGTTTCTGAAATTAAAACGCATAAAATAAGTTATTCAAATAAAGAAAAAGAACTTTATGAATTATATCAAAGAGTAAAAGGTTTTAGAGTTAAAAATGAATATTTTGAGCATCAAATTGAAGATATATTTCATCAGTTAAAAATAAATTTTCCTGAAGATTGGTTGCTGAATTTAGAATTATATGAATTAGCTTTGCAAAATAATTATACTATCAAAGAAAGTATTTTATATCATTTAAAAAAAATAAAGTGTAACAAAAGCTACACAAAATTAATAGCTAATGGTTTAGCTTTGTGCCAAGATTAAATGAAAATTAAAATGGGTATTTTTGATATTTTTAAAAGAAAAGATATGAGCGCAGAAATTAAAGAATATTTAGCAAAAGATGCAATTGTTTTAGATGTTAGAACGCAACAAGAATGGGATGAAGGGCATACTGATGGAGCAAAACATATTGTATTACAAACAATTCCTGCAAATATTGAAGAAATTAAGTCTTGGAATAAACCAGTAATTGCTGTTTGTAGAAGTGGGGCTAGAAGTGGACAAGCAACTAATTTTTTAAAGCAAAATGGAGTAGATGTTATAAATGGAGGCCCTTGGCAAAACGTTGATCAACATATATAAGCCTTAAATAAGGTTTTGTTTTTGAGCTTTTATAACAGCTTCCATTTTACTATGTACTTGTAGTTTTTTGTAAATATTTTCTATATGTTTTCTCACAGTAGAAGGTGATATGATTAAATTATCGGAAATACTATTGTAATTGAGTCCTTTGCTTAATTGAATTAAAATTTCAGTTTCTCTTTTGGTTAATTTAACATCGATAATTTCATTTACTTTCGATTTAGAAAAATCTGGATTTCTAAGTAGGTTTAAAGTTTTTAAAGCAATACTAGGTGTCATTGGGGCACCTCCTTGTGTTACTTCTTTTAAACTCTTATATAACTTTTCAGCATTTATTTCTTTTAATAAATAACCATTTGCACCTGCTTTTATAGCCTTAAAAACACAATCATCATCATCTACAACTGTAAGCATGATAACTTTTATTTGAGGATATTTCTTTTTTACAATTTCTGTTGCTTTTATGCCATCCATTTCTGGCATTTGAATATCCATTAAAATAACATCAATGTTATGATTTTCTTCTAGTTTTCCAATTAATTCTGCTCCATTATTAGCGTGAAATTTTACTGAAATATCTTCAAAAAAAGAAAGCTTCTCTTTAATAGCTTTTACTAAAAAATAATTGTCTTCTGCAATGCAAATTTTTAATTTCATGTAGCGTGGTTTTTTTATAAAAAAAAATTATAACAAATATATTTTATACGTCATTTGATGTATTTTTTATTGGAATATCTAGTTTAATTTCAGTTCCTTTTTCTAATTTAGAGTTGATATTTATTCTACCAGAAATTTCACTCATTCTCTTTTCCATATTACTTAAACCATTACCTAAATCAACTGTATTGATATCGAAACCTTTGCCATTATCAACAATAGAAATTGTAAAATTCTTATTATTCTTAGAAAGTTGAATCACAATGTTTTTTGCATCAGCATATTTTATAGCGTTATTAATAGCTTCTTGAATTACTCTAAAAACGTTCATCCCTTCCAAGGAAGATAAACTCGTGTTTTTATCAATGGTATAACCAATTTCGAAATCGGTTTCTGGTACAGCAGCTTTTGCTTGTTCTATAAATGATAATATTCTTGCATGTAAATCTTCAACAGTAATTTCGCTTTTATTCATAGCCCAAATCGTATCTCTTAACTGATGAATCGTATCTCCAGTAAAAGAGCTAATACTGGATAATTTGTCTTTTAATTTTGTGTTTGCATCTTTAGAAATGTATTTTAAATTGTCAATAGAAGAAATGATAAATGTGAGTTGAGATCCAATATTGTCATGCAAATCTCTTGAAATACGAAGACGTTGTTCTTGCAATCTGTTTTGTGTTTTAATTTTTGCAAGTGCATCTTTCAAGTCAATTTCTTTTTGTAGTTGGTTTCTTTTTAGTTGATTTCTTTTGTAAATACTAAAGAAAATTATGGCTAAAATCAATAAAGCAGAAGCTAAAAGAATAGCATATAGATTTCTACTTTTTATAGCTAGTTCTTGTTCTAAAAGTTGTTCTTTTTGTAGGGCAATTTCTTTTTCTTTTTTTGCTGTTTCGTATTTAGTTTCAATTTCAGCAATAGATTTTATTTTTTGCTGGTTTAAAATACTATCATTATATCTTATATACAACTTTAGGTATTTATTTGAAAGTTTACTGTTGTTTTTTACTTCATATATTTTAGATAAAATTTTTGAAATATCAACAATGTACTGTTTTGCATTAGTTTCATTAGCAAATGAAAAAGCTTTTTTTGAATTATTAAGTGCTTGATTATACTTTTTTTGTTTAAAATATAAATTTGCAATTGAGTAGTTTAAGAATGCTAATTCATAAGGTTCTCTATTTTCAGTATGTAGTTGAATTGCTTTGAGGTAATTTTTTTCAGCTAACTTATAATTATGTAAACTATCATAGGCAACAGCCATAACGCTAATGGGATAAGCAGTAAAACGTTTAAAGTTTAACTTTAAAAAGTAATTTTTAGATTTTTTAGAATATTCAAGGGCTTTATTATAATTCCCTAGCTCATTTTGAGTGCCAGCAATGTTATTATTAATCATTGCTATACGAATAGAATCTTTAATATTTTCGTAAACTTCTAAAGACTTATAATTATACTTTAGAGATTTTTTAAATTCTTTAAGGGTTCTATAATCCCAACCTATATTTAAGTAAGAGTTTCCAATACCTAAACTATCTTTAATTTTTTCATAAATAGATAAAGTTTTGAAATTATATTCAATAGATTTATTTATATCACCCTTTTTTGAATATGTAATTGCAAAACCATTATAAATGTCAGCTAATGAAGTAGAGTCTTTTAATATTAAACTTATAGGTAAAGCTTCCTCAAAGTTTTTAATAGCATTTGAGTAATTTCCAGATTCAAAGTTCCTAAAAGCTAAAGACATTAATGCCTTTATTTTTAAGGAATCATTATTTATTTTTTTAGAGATTTCATAAGCTTTATTTGTATAAAATTTAGCACTATCTAAATTTATACCAGTGAAAATTCCAGATATATCAAGTAAAGTTTTAAATTTTTGCTTACCAATTTGAGATTTTGATAAAGACTTTAAGCTGTCAATTTTATTATTAGTATTTATTTGTCCATAAATAATAGTCGTAGATGATAGGAATACTATTAATATTGTTAGAATAAAGTTTTTCATTTTAATATTTTTAATCAAAGAATCTCACTCAATGTAAAATTGATATTAAAGATATCAATTTTTATTTGCAATAATTTAAATTGTGTGCTTTTGTTTAATCTTTGAATTTTTTTAGACGTATCTTTTAATTGATATTCAATATTTTTTTCTGTATCTATTTCATTAGATAAAATTTTTAATCTTTCCAATTCAGCTTTTTTTATTTTTTGAAATGAAAAATAGAAATATCCCATTAATAGTATTGTTATAGCTAATAAAAAGTAACCTATTTTAGTGATTTGAATTGTCATTTGAATTTCAATTAAGATAAAAAAAATACGACAGCTGTCGTATTTTTTTCCTTTTCCATGTGTTTTATTAATTTTTTGGAACGTTAAATTTTCCTTCAGTAATTACTTTTTTGTCTGAGCCATTATATCCTGTAAAAGAAAATGTTCCAGAAACTGAACTGTCAGTATCATCAGTTATTTCAATTGTACCTGATGAGTTTGGAATAAGACTAGATGCAATCCAAGCTGCTATAGTAGGCTTGAGAGTTCCGTAAGTTAGAGATGTAGCATCTGTAAGCGAAGTTCCAATTGTGTAAGTTCCTTTGCCATTGTAATTTGCAATATTAATTCTAATATAAGTTCCATCAGAAGTAGAACCTTGTATTGCTGCAACACCATTGGTAACTACAGCACCTGCAGAAACTTGTAACGAAGCAAATGCTGTACCATCTACTTTTGCTGTTAAAGATCCTTCTCCAGTTGTGCCTAAATCTTCATCGCTAGCATCGCTACAAGCAAAAACAATTGATAAGGACATAAATAATAATACGTTTTTTAATTTTTTCATAATTTTTATTTTTTAAGTTAATGACATGACAATGTTAATTATACTTTTGGGGAAATAAAATACGGTGTTTGACGTATTTTATTTTAATTTGTCGAAAATTTGGTCTAATTGTTTGTTTAAGAAAGTATTACAGGCATTGTAAAAGCCATTAGCATATTTATTACTATCCACTTTAATCCACTTTGTTGTTGTAGAAAAACGATCTGCTTTTGCATCTAAATAATTTGAAAAAGTAGAAAAAGAGGTTGGTACAAAAGAACCTTGTTTTTGATAGGCTACAATTTTTTGTTTCTTTATGACTCCTTCAATTTCTACATCATCTTTTAAAGTTCCAATAAAAGAAGCTTTTGTGCCTAAGCCAACTTTACCTTGAGAAAAAATGATATTTGAACTGGCAGGATAGGTATTAGTTGCTCCTTTGATAGAAACAGAACCTAAAAACTTACCAAGCCCTTTCTTCTTTTTCTTTTTTACTGGAATTGAAATGGCATAATTATTAATTAATCTTAGGTTGGTTTTAATTTTTACTTTGGCAGCTTTCCCTTTCATCCAGTCATTACCTTGTTCAGAAAACATTACAAATAAGTTTACATCTGCAATAATTGCATCACCAAGTGCTTTAGAAAGTTTTGATTGTAAGCCAACGCCACCTAAAAACCCTTTTTTCACTTCTCCTTTTGCTGTTTTTCTTTTATAAAAAGAAGAAAAACCTTCTGGTATACAATTTACAATGCCAGATAAACTCTCTGCTATTGAAGGTCCTGAAGCTTTTTTCCACCCTTTAAAAACATCGGTTTTTTCAGCAATTTCAGAGCCTATAATTTCATAACCTTCTTTGGTTAACCTTTCTATAAAATTTTGATAAAGTTCATTGGTTTTTGCAAGCATTAGGTTGGCGTCAATTCCATCTAAACCCACAGCAGCTTTTGCAGTTGCACTACTTGTATTTCCACCAATTCTACCTCCATTTCCACCAGCTTTAAAATCAATGGCTTCTTTGTACATCTCAAAATTTACATTAAAGGAATTGATAAATATCTTTTTCGGTGCTTTTTTCATCGAGCTTAAACCGTATTTTTTGTTCGTTGTTTTTACCTGACCGATCTTTTGTGCAGTAATAAAAAGTGATGAAATACAAAAAATGATGGAAAATGCTATTGTTTTATTCATTTTGATAGTTTTAAAATTAGACTACAAAAATCAATAATAATAGAAATGGCTACAATACGTCATATGACGTATATTTTAAAAATTTATAAAAGGGAACCGATTTTGAATCTTTTCTTTTTTTGTTGATAGCTTTTCCAAGAACTGCTGATGTTCTTCAGAATTTACATTAAAAGGCCTGTGAGAAATTCCTTTTTGAATTACATCAATTTCTTTCATTGTTGGTATGGTTTCTTCCGAAAACCAAGTTTCCACAAATTTCTCCCAAATGTAGTTGATAGCTGTTTTATTAGGATGAATCATATCATCTTTATAAAAACGATAATCTCTTAACTCGTCCATCATAATTTCGTAAGAAGGAAAGTAATGTGTTTTCTTCCTATAGTTAACAACATTATGAATTGCTGAAATTAAATGAGATTTACTTTGCGTATTTTCTATAAAACCATCTTTTAAATGTCTAACAGGAGAAACTGTAAATAAAATGGTTGCATCTTTATTTACTGATTTAACCAATTGAATTGTAGCGTCTAAACTTTCTGTAATTTCATCAACAGAAAGTAATTCTTTTAAAAATTTCTTTTGTGGAACTTTATGACAGTTTACTACAATTAGATCACTTTCTATATGTCTATACACCCAAGAAGTGCCTAAAGTAATGATTATGTGTGATGAGTTTCTTAATGTTCTTTCTGTTATTGAAATAGCGTTATTTAATTTACTTAAAATGATTTTTCCTTTAGTTGAACTTAAATCAGAATGACTTTCAAAAGTATGCCAGCGCTCATTTTGAAAAAAAATATCTTTTGCTGTATATGTTTTTTTATTGATTGCGTTAGTAATTAAACCTTCTATAGCCTTAGAGTGGAAAAGAATTCCAAAAGGATTTTGAGTAGTTTGAAACTTAAAGTAATTTAACTTATGACCTATGTTTTCAGAAAAACAAGAACCCAATAGTAATAATTTAGAATCATAATCTATTAAGTTTCTAGTTTGTTTTTTTATTAGAATTTTAGTTTGTAGTTTCATTTTTTCTTTTCTCTTGCGAAGATGTAAAGTCGCTAAGTTTTTAACATTATTGTGAGTTATTATTTTAAGCTATTTTAATATTTCCGGGAAATAATCGTCTTAATAAATAATCATTTTATTTTTTCTTTGCGCCTTAACGTCTTTGCGAGGTGCATTTTTTATAAACCATTCACAATTCGAGTAATCCCGTTTTTAATTAAAGCTTCATTAAAATTAATAAGTAATCCTAATTTTAAGTCTGTAACTTTTAAATAAGTCAACAATTGTTTAGGATGTACAGGAGCTAAATTTGCTACAGACTTGAGTTCTAGAATTACTTTATTCTCTATAATTAAATCAGCTCTAAAGCCTAAATCTAATTTTGCATTATCCCAAAAGACAGGCATTATTTTTTGACGTTCTACATCTAAATTTTCATTTGTTAATTCATAGTATAAAATCTCTTCATAAACACTTTCAAGTAAGCCTGGTCCTAAAGTTACGTGAATTTCATAACATTTATGAACTACTATTTTAGCAATTTCATTTTCAGTCATATTTTTCTCTTCATAATTTTTATCTCGCAAAGATGCGAAGACGCAAAGTTTTATATGAGTTTTAGTGTAAGTTATTTTCTTTTTTATTTCATAAGAATTATGAAATAACTACTTTGAACTTGTTTCTTTTCGTCTCAGCGTCTTCGAGAGAAAATCTTTAATACTTCAACAATTTTTTAGTTTTAGAAATTCCTCTAGTTTGGTAATGCACAAAATAATTTCCTTTTGCCAAAGACTGAATATCTACTTGAATAGAGTGTAGAATTGAACTATAAGTTTTATTTGTAACTTCTTTTACAACAGCACCTATAGAGTTGTATAATGTTATTTTTAAACGTTCATTAGAACCAAAAAACTTAATATTTATAAAGTCTGAACTAGGGTTAGGATATACTTTTATTTCATTTTTATCTAACAAAAATTCCTCAGAAGATAGTGCAGCAGAACAACCTGACTTAAATAAAGGAAGTGCATCAAAATTATCAAATAATACAGTAGTTGCTTCTTGTTTTGTAGCACCTAACCAATCTGTTAAAATAGTGCTATAAATGTTTCTAAAATCATATTGCATTTGAACACCTTCTTTTTCATCAACTTGAGTATTAATTTCTGGTGCGTCACCTAAAATTTGATTTTTAGCACAATTACCGAATAAAAATAATGGAGCAGCTGTTCCATGATCTGTACCTAAACCAGCATTAGAACGAATCCTTCTTCCAAACTCAGAATATGTCATTCCAAGTACTTTATCTTCAATATTTAATAATTTTAAATCATCTTGAAATGCAGCCATTGCATCAGATAATTGTTCTAATAAGCCTGCATGTTTTCCTGTCTTGGTTTCACCTTCTACAACTTGGTCATTGTGGTTGTCAAAACCACCAATTTGAACGATATAAACTTTTGTTTTTAATCCTCCTGAAATTAATTGAGCAACAGTTTTTAGTTTTTTTGATAAACTCTGATTGTTATATTTATTAGATATGTTATTTCCAGAATTAGCAGCTTTTTTAATTACATCTGCGTAAGCATTGGTTTGTTTGATAGTATCATTTACAAAGCCTAAAGCATCACCATAACAATTATCAGGAATACTGCCAGTATTAGAAACCAAAGCAGTACCTGGATTTTCTGGATCTTCTAAAGCCATGGAAAAATTAGAATTTGTTCCTTGACAAGTTTCAGATACAACTCTACCAATGGTAATAGCAAAAGGATCTGGGTTGTTTTCATCAGGATAGTTTTCTGGAAATGTAGCGTGATTAACGTCAAAAAAACGTCCAAGCCACCCAGAAGAGATATAGTCATTTACATCTGAGGCAGAATTCCAAATATCAGTAGATCTAAAGTGAGAGCGATTTTGATTTGGATAACCTACATTTTGAATGATCCCTAATTTTTCTTGCTCCCAAATATCTTTTATTCCTGTCATTGAAGGATGAAATCGAGTTGTACTATCAACTGTTAATAATTCGTTTTCTGGAATAATAATATTTGAACGTACACTTTGTAAATTATCATATTGATTCAAATCAAATACTGTATTTAAACCATCATTTCCTCCTTGTAATTGTATTAAAACTAGTATGTTGTCGTTTTCTGTGGAGAGCTGGTATGCTGCAGGTTTGTCTTTTGCAAAAATAGGAAACCCACTCAATGCAATAGGTAAAGAAGCAGAAGCTATGGAGCTTAATTTGATAAAATCTCGTCTATTTAATTTCTGATTTTTCTTCATAATTACATAATTTGGAATTCAGACATTTGAACCATTACTGCTAATAAGCTTCGTAGTTTTTTATCAACAGCAATTTTTAAAGTTGTATCTGATGGATTATGTAAATAATCAGAATACTCTACTGTCCACTCAAAATCTGGTAATCCTGGAATAAGAATGTCTTTCAACGCAGTTACTTGATTTTCAGAAATTTCATAATTAAACAATTGATTTGCTAATTCTTTAATCAATATGTTTGGGTCAATTGCGTTCTGAATACCTTCGGCAATTTGTAATACAGGAACTAATGGAGCTACTTTATATTTTTTTTTGTCAATTAGTAAATCACCTCCAGTAACTAAAATCCTACAATAATCTAATCTCTTAGGTAATAAATAACTATTTACCCAGCTTTTATAATATAATGGTGTTTGATAATACGCTTTCCAGCCAGCTACATCTGGATGATGAAAAATGGATTGATTTAAATCTGAAGCAGCTAAATATAATGTTAAAGCAAAATCATATTGTTCATTAATAGATGTTATTGGAGCATTAACTAATAAAGATTTTGTAACTGATAGCATTAAATCAATAGGACTTTTTATCATACAAAATGTGTTTTCAAAAAAGTGTTCTGAAGCCAATAAGACTTTTAAAGCTGGTGTAATTTCATAATCATTATCTCTAATTATTTTTGCTAAAGGTTCTATAATATTAGTTTCAATTTCTGATGATATTTCAGCATTTACAAACCATATATATAGTTGTCTAATTATAAAACGAGAACACTCTTCTTGTTCAAATATTTTATCAATTAAATCTTTATATTCATTTTCAGCATTTTCAGAAATAACTGTATTTTTAAACCTATGAGATAGTGTTTTGTTTCCTTTAGTATGTCTATTGTTTGTAAAATAAGCATTATTAGGGTCTTCATGTTTTAACCCTCTAGGTCTCCAACCAGTTAAAACTTTTGCCATTTGAATGACATCATCTTCTGTATAATTTGTATAATCTCCATTACCAACAGCATCACCTTTACCTATGGTGAAAAGTTCTAATAATTCTCTAGAATAGTTTTCATTAGGAGCTTTATCACTATTCTGATTTCCACTCAAATAAATGAGCATATTTTGATCTATAGTAATCTGCTTAGTAAGTTCTTTAAAATTACCTAAAGCGTTTTTTCTAAGTGTATTAATATAGAAAAATTCTCTATGAGGATTTGAGTTTTCTGATACAAAATGATTGTGCCAAAATAAAGTTAGTTTTTCTCTAATAGAAAGTCCAGCCTCTTGCATTTGCAAAAAAGACCATGCATACATAGATCTATTTCTAGCTCTAAAAACTCGATTTCTTTCTTGACTTGTAGGTAAATCTGGATATGGAGGAGCAGTAACCCAAGTTTCTCCATAATTTACATCAGGATCATTAACTTCATTTCTTCCTGTGCCATCTAACTCATATTTTAAAGGAGTTTCTGGCATAGGTGCTACTTCAAAAAGTTTGTTTATTGTAGCAGATAATCCTAAAGAAACAGCTTCTTCAGTTAAAGCTTGTGATACTCCAAAAGAAGTTCTTTTTAGTAAGTGTCTTGCTTCTTTAGCAGACCAATTTCCTGAATATGTATCTAAATATGGCATAAGTTAGTTAGTTTTTAAATTGATAAAAACTAATTGGGAGACCTCTCAAATTTAACTTAATTTGTAGTAATTTACAAATAAAGCGTTATTTGTATTTAGACTGCTAAAAATTAAAAAGGTTTAATTATAAAATAAATAAGAACTTATATGCCAAATTCCTATACCAGAAAGTAGTAAAACAATTGTAATAAGTACAATTGCAATAACAAATGTTAATTTGTTCTTTATTTTTTTCAACTTAATTAATGTTTATACTAAATATTCCTTAGCTTTCTCTAAAGCTTTCGGGATTCCACCCGGGTTTTTACCACCTGCAGTTGCAAAGAAAGGTTGACCTCCTCCTCCTCCATGGATGAGTTTTCCTAATTCTCTTACAACTGTTCCTGCATTATAACCACGTTCATTTGCCAATTCTTTAGAAATATAACAGGTTAACATTGCTTTTTCTTTTGATGGAGCAGATGCAAATAATAAAAATAGATTTTGATGTTCTTTACCTAAACTAAAAGCAAGATTCTTAATTCCATTAGTATCTAAATCTACTTTAGTAGCTAAAAATTGAACTCCATTAATTTCTTGTAGTTGATTTTTAATTTCTCCAGATAAATTTTGAGCTTTATCTTTTAGTAATTGTTCAATCTGTTTTTTAAGAGATGTATTTTCATCCTGTAAGTTTTTAACAGCTTTTACAGGGTCTTTAGAGTTGTTTAGTAAGTCTTTAACTTCAAACAAAGTTCTGTTATTATCAAAATAAAAATCTTTAACAGCATCATTCGTTATGGCTTCAATTCTTCTGATTCCTGCTGCAACTGCACCTTCAGATTTAATTTTGAAATGCCAAATATCACTTGTGTTTTTTACGTGAGTTCCACCACATAATTCTATAGATTTTCCAAACTTAATAGCTCTAACAGTATCACCATATTTTTCACCAAATAAAGCCATAGCACCATCAGCAATTGCTTTTTCCATAGTAATATTTCTGCTTTCTTCTAAAGCTAGTTTTCCTTCAATTCTTCTGTTTACAAAGTTTTCTACTTCGCGTAATTCATCAACTGTAAGTTTAGAAAAATGAGAAAAATCGAAACGTAAATATTTAGAATGAACAGCAGAACCTTTTTGCTCTACATGTATTCCTAAAATTTCTCTTAATGCTTGGTGTAATAGGTGAGTAGCTGTATGGTTACATTCTGTTCTATAACGTTGTTTTTGATCAACAACAGCTTTAAAAGAAGTATTTAAATTTTTTGGAAGGTTTTTTGTAAAATGTATAATTACATTGTTTTCTTTTTTTGTATCTAAAATATAAACAACATCTCCATTTGTGTCTTCTAAATATCCTTTATCACCAACTTGACCTCCACCTTCTGCATAAAAAGGAGTCAAATTAAACACTAGTTGATACATTTCACCATCCTTTTTAGAAGTTACTTTTCTGTAACGTGTTAATTTTACATCTACCTCTAAAGTATCATATCCTACAAATTCTTCAATATCGTCCTCAATTAAAATTGTCCAGTCTTCAGTAGTCATTTCGCTTGCAGCTCTAGATCTATTTTTTTGTTTTTGAAGTTCTACTTCAAAAGCTTTTTCATCTATAGTATATCCTTTTTCAGAAAGGATTAAAGCTGTTAAATCTATAGGGAATCCAAAAGTATCATACAATTCAAAAACTTTGTCACCAGAAATTTCTTTGGTTTTTGATGATGAAATAATACCATCTAAAAGTATCAAACCTTGATCTAAAGTTCTTAAAAAAGAAGTTTCTTCTTCTTTAATTACGTTTTCAATCAATTGTTTTTGGGCTTTAATTTCAGGAAATGCTTTACCCATTTTATCACTTAAAATAGATACGAGTCTGTAAATAAATGGTTCTTTTTTATCTAAGAAAGTAAAACCATATCTTACAGCTCTTCTTAAAATTCTACGAATTACATATCCAGCACCAGTGTTACTAGGTAGTTGTCCATCTGCAATAGAGAAAGCAACAGCTCTTACGTGGTCTGATATTACACGAGTGGCAATATCTTGTTTTTCATTTTTACCATATTTAGTATTGGTAATCGTTTCAATTTCTCTGATAATTGGTGTAAAAACATCAGTATCATAATTTGATTGAACACCTTGCATTACCATACACAAACGCTCAAACCCCATTCCTGTATCAATATGTTTATGAGGTAATTCCTCTAAAGATCCATTGGCTTTTCTATTAAATTGCATAAAAACCAAATTCCAGATTTCTACAACCTGTGGATGATCTTCATTCACTAAAGTTTTACCATCAATTTTTGCTTTTTCTTCAGCAGAACGTATATCTACGTGAATCTCAGAACAAGGTCCACAAGGTCCTTGTTCACCCATTTCCCAGAAATTATCCTTTTTATTCCCTTTTAAAATTCGGTCTTCAGAAATAAATTGCTTCCACAAATCATAAGCTTCAGTGTCCATTTTAAGGTTATCAGCATCATCAGAACCTTCAAAAACAGTTACATATAAAATGTCTTTATCAATTTTGTAAACTTCTGTCAATAATTCCCAAGCCCAAGCTATTGCTTCTTTCTTAAAATAATCTCCAAAAGACCAGTTGCCTAACATCTCAAATAATGTATGATGATAAGTGTCATAACCAACTTCTTCTAGGTCATTATGTTTTCCAGAAACACGCAAACATTTTTGAGAATCTGTAATTCTGTTCTTTTTTGGTTTTCCATTTCCTAAAAAATATTCTTTAAATGGTGCCATTCCAGAATTTACAAACATTAAAGTAGGGTCATCTTTTGTAACCATAGGTGCAGAAGGAACAACCAAATGCGATTTTTCTTGAAAAAAGTTTAAAAAAGTAGCACGAATGTCTTGAGATTTCATAAAACAGAAGTTTCCAACAAGTTGGATTATGTTAATTTAATTTAAAAAAACTACTTAAAACAAGCAGTTGTAAAACATTTTGTAAATTTGTGAGTTGTTCTTACAAACAGATTTTAATTAAAATCAAAAAAACAAGTACAAAAATACTATATTTAGTAATATGGCAAAAGTAAAATATTATTATGATGAGGATACACTTTCTTACCGAAAAATTACGGTTAGAAAGACAGATTATTATCGTAGAATTTTATTTAGCTTTTTGGGTGTTTTTTTAATTGCTTTTTTCGGTTTTATTGGTTTTAGTCAAATCATAAAATCACCCACACAACGTGCTCAAGAAAGAGAATTAGAAAACCTAAAATTTCATTATGAATTGTTATATAAAAGAATGGAAGAAAGTTCTGGTATTTTATCTCAATTACAAGAAAGAGACAATAATATTTACAGGAGTTATTTTGAAGCAAATCCAATACCAGAAGAACAACGAAAAGCTGGTTTTGGAGGTGTAAACCGATATAAAAATTTAGAAGGATTTGATAATTCTGATTTAATTAAAGAACTTACTAAAGAGGTAGATGTTTTATCAAAACAAATGGTAGTCCAATCTAAATCTTTAGATGAAATTGTTGCTTTAGCTAAAGATAAAAAAGTGATGTTGGCATCAATTCCTGCTATTTTACCTATCAAAAAAGGTGATTTTTATGTAGCCTCAGGTTATAAAATGAGGATGCATCCGATTTTAAAAATTAATAAATTCCATAAAGGAATGGATTTTACAGCACCAAAAGGAACACCTATTTACGCTTCTGGAGATGGTAAAATCTATAGAGCACAAAGAAGTAAAACTTTTGGTAAAGTAGTTTATATTGATCATGGTTTTGGTTACAAAACTATTTATGCACACATGAGTAAGATGGTTGTAAAAAGAGGTCAGCCAATCAAAAGAGGAGATTTAATTGGTTATGTTGGTAATACAGGACTTTCTGTAGCAGCACATTTACACTATGAAGTTCATAAAAATGATAGAGCTTTAAACCCAATAAATTTCTATTATGGAGATTTATCTTTGGATGAATTTGCTACCCTTCAAAGAAAATCAGAAGAAAGTCAATCTTACGATTAATAACCAACTAGATGCATATAGATTTACCTGAAAAAAGATACTATAAAATAGGGGAAGTTGCCAAAGCTTTCAATGTAAATACTTCACATATTCGTTTTTGGGAAAAGGAGTTTGCTATTATTAAACCTAAAAAAAACGCTAAAGGAAATCGACTTTTTACACAAGAAGATATCAAAAATTTCAAACTCATTTACAATTTGGTAAAAGAAAGAGGTTTTACTTTAGAAGGGGCAAAACAGAAACTAAAGAAAAATCCTGAAGGAACTGTGCATAATCACGAAATTATAAGCAGACTAGAAGGAGTTAAAGCAGAATTGCTTAAAATTAAAAATTCACTTTAAAATTAAAAATTCATTTTTTGATGTAAAGATTTGTGTAAGCAATTTTTTTCATAGTATCGTTTGTGTTTTTCAACTTGCTATGCATGCATAATAATTTTTCTTATATTTGAAAGAGTAAAAGTTATTCAATCAGAGTATTATAAAATTCAACTATAAATTTTAGTATTATGCCAAAAAAGTATGTAGATATAGAAACATTGAAATACATACTTTATGATATCCATAAATTAGAAAATTTACTATCTAGAGAACGTTTTCAAGAACACGATTTAGAGTCTTTAGATTTATTTATAGATTCAGTAAAAGAATTTTCTGATAGAGAATTGTATCCCTATTTTCAAGAAATGGATGCAACACCTGCATATCATAAAGATGGAACTGTAATCGTACATGAACAAGTAAAAACTGTTATGGAAAAATCAGGAGAAATGGGTATTATGGCTGCTTGTTTTGATTATGATGATGGAGGTTTGCAAATTCCAATTTCTGTATTTCAAGCTGCTCTTTATGTTATGGACGCTGCCAATAATCATTTACCTGGTTATCCAAGTTTAACTTTAGGTGCTGCTGAGTTAATCGTAGAATTTGGAACTGAAATTTTAAAAGAAACTTATGTGCCTAATATGCTTTCTGGAGTTTGGGGAGGTACAATGTGTCTGACAGAGCCTCAAGCTGGAAGTTCACTGTCTGATATTGTTACCAAGGCAACTCCAACAAATGAGGGGTATTTTAAAATTTCTGGTCAGAAAATATTTATTTCAGGAGGAGATAATCAATTTTCAGAAAATATTGTGCATTTGGTACTAGCAAGAATAGAAGGAGCTCCAAAAGGAACAAAAGGAATTTCACTTTTTGTAGTTCCTAAAAACAGACCTACAACAAATGGAACTTTAGAGTATAATGATGTAATGACAGTTGCTGATTTTCAAAAAATGGGTCAACGTGGTTATTGTACTACACATTTAGGGTTTGGAGATTCT
The DNA here is from genome assembly GCA_965656305.1 of Polaribacter sp. GTDB lineage: Bacteria > Bacteroidota > Bacteroidia > Flavobacteriales > Flavobacteriaceae > Polaribacter. Next base: position 41,401 of record CBFHKA010000024.1, read on the forward strand.
GATGATTGTAGAGGTTGGCTTGTTGGTGAGGAACACAAAGGTTTAGCACAAATGTTTTTAATGATGAATGGTGCAAGAATAGCTGTAGGAAGAGGAGCTGCAGCAATTGCAATGGCTGCTTACAGAACATCTTTACAATATGCAAATGAAAGACCACAAGGAAGAAAATTATCAGCAGATGGGAAGAAAATTCCGACAGAAAAACAGAGTTTAATTATTGAGCACCCAGATGTTAGAAGAATGCTATTGTTGCAAAAATCGATTGTAGAAGGTTCTTTAAGTTTGGTACTATTAGCATCAAAATATCAAGACATTTTAACCACAGCAACTTCAAAAGAAGAAAAAGAAAAGTATCATTTATTATTGGGAATGATTATTCCTATCGTAAAAACATATCCATCAGAATCAGGTGCAGAATCAGTAGATAATGGTCTACAAGTTTTAGGAGGTTATGGTTTTTGTACAGATTTTACTTTACAGCAATATTATAGAGATATCCGAATTTCGGCTTTGTATGAAGGAACAACAGGAATCCAATCTCAAGATTTATTGGGTAGAAAAGTTCCTATGCAAAATGGAAAAGCCTTAGAATTATTAGGTGCAGAGATTATGCAAACCATAATGATAGCAGCAAAAGATGACGACTTAAAAAACTATGCAGCTATTTTAGGAGATAAATTAAAACGCTCTCAAAAAGTTTTAGGACATTTAATGCCTTTTGCGATGAAAGGAAACTACGAACGTTATTTAGCAGATGCCAATTTGTTTATGGAATATTTGAGTATCGTGGTTTTAGGTTGGCTATGGTTAGAAATGGCTATCGATGCTAAATCTAAACTATCTAATACTGATAAAAAATATTCAGAAACTTTCTATGAAAGTAAAATTCATACCATGAAGTTTTACTTTAAATACGAAGTTCCAAAAACAAATTCATTAGCAGAATCTTTAATGTCTGATGAGGTTGTAACAATTAAAAATGATAAAGAACTTATTATATAATGAACATAAAAGAACAATTTAATTTATCTGGAAAAGTAGCTATTATAACAGGTTCTAGCAAAGGAATTGGGAAAGCCATTGCAAAAGGTTTAGCAGAGCAAGGAGCACAAGTTGTTATTTCTAGTAGAAGTCAAGAAGCTTGTGATGATGTTGCAAAAGAATTTTCAGCAGAAGGTTTAAAAGCAGTTGGTATTGCTTGTCATATAGGAAAAGAGGAACAACGTAAACATCTAGTTGGTAAAACAATAGAAACTTTTGGTAGAATTGATGTTTTAGTTAACAATGCAGCAATCAATCCAACTTTTGGACCAATAGAAGACGTTGATCCTGCAATTTTTGATAAAATAATGGATGTGAATGTAAAAGCTCCTTGGTCTTTATCAAACTTGGTGTTACCACATTTTCAAGCCAATAAAAAAGGGAGTATCATTAATATTGCTTCTGTAGAAGCATTAACTCCTGGTTTTGGATTAGGCTTATATTCCACAAGTAAGGCAGCAATTTTAATGTTGACAAAAAATCAAGCGAAAGAATGGGGAAGATATGGTGTAAAAGCTAATGCTATTTGTCCAGGTTTAATTAAAACAAAATTCAGTGCTGCTTTGTGGAAAAATGAAAAGATCTTAGGTAAGATTGAAAAATCTTTACCAAGTGCAAGAATGGGAATGCCAGAAGAAATGGTAGGTTTAGCTTGTTTGTTAGCGTCTAATGCAGGGAATTATATGACAGGAGGCGTTTATACTGCTGATGGAGGTTATATGATTGCAGGTTAAAAATAAATAAAACAAAAAAATGGAAGATAAAAACAATCCTGATGATTATTTAAAAACCCATTATATTCATAGGAGTAATTGGTTAAGAGCAGCAGTTTTAGGTGCAAATGATGGTATTTTATCCACTGCAAGTTTAGCTATTGGTGTTGCAGCAGCTAGTGCTGCAAAAGAACCTGTTATTTTAGCAACCATAGCAGGTTTGGTTGCAGGAGCTTTATCAATGGCTGCAGGTGAATATGTTTCTGTTTGTTCACAAACCGATATTGAAAAAGCAGATATTGAAAGAGAAAGACAAGAATTGGAAGAAATGCCAGAAGAAGAACTCCAGATTTTAGCACAGATTTATGAAAATAGAGGTTTAAAAAAAGAAACGGCTTTAATAGTTGCCAAAGAATTAACAGCCCATGATGTCTTAGCAGCTCATGTTAGAGATGAACTAGGAATAAATGAAATATCAAAGGCAAATCCAATTCAAGCAGCCTTAGCTTCTGGCGCTTCTTTTGTTTTTGGAGGGGCTTTACCTCTTTTGGTAGTATATCTATTTCCTTTAAAATCATTAGAGTTATATATATATGCTTCTGCTATTATTTTTTTAATCATTTTAGGAGCAATTGCTGCAAAAGCTGGTGGAGCTAGAATATTTAATTCTGTTGCAAGAATTACATTTTGGGGAACAATTACAATGGGAATTACAGCTTTAATTGGTTATTTATTTGGAATAAATCTATAACTGAAATTTATAAAATTATGAACTTCGATTATTCTAAAAAATCTAAAGATTTACAACATAAATTATCAACTTTTATAGAAGAACACATTGTTCCTATAGAAGAAGAGTTTATTGCTTTTCAAAGGGATAAAAACAATTTATGGAAACGTTTCCCAAAAACGGAAATATTAAAACAAAAAGCAAAAGATGCAGGTTTATGGAATTTATTTTTACCTAAAGATTATGGCAATTTAAGTCCTGGTTTAACCAATTTAGAATATGCTCCATTAGCAGAAATAATGGGAAAGAAAATCTGGGTTTCTGAAATTTTTAATTGTTCTGCTCCAGATACTGGAAATATGGAGGTTTTGGCTAAATATGGAAATAAAGCACAAAAAAAACAATGGTTAGAACCATTAATGAATGGCGAAATACGTTCTGCTTTTTTAATGACAGAGCCACAAGTTGCTTCTTCTGATGCTACAAATATTGAAACTTCTATTGTTTTAGATGGAGATGAATATGTCATTAATGGACGCAAATGGTGGTCCTCAGGAGCAATGGATCCTCATTGCAAGGTTGCCATAGTTATGGGAAAAACGGATACTTCAAAACCTAGACATCAACAACAAAGTATGGTTTTAGTGGCTATGGATACTCCAGGTTTAAAAATTATAAGACCATTATCTGTTTTAGGTTTTTATGATTCTCCAGAAGGACATGCAGAAATTCAATTAACAAATGTTCGTGTTCCAAAAGATAATTTAATTTTAGGAGAAGGAAGAGGTTTTGAAATTGCACAAGGACGTTTAGGCCCTGGAAGAATTCATCATTGTATGCGTTTGGTAGGAATGGCTCAATATGCTCTAGAAATAATGTCTCAAAGAACTTTAGAAAGAGAAACTTTTGGGAAAAGGTTTTATGAGTATAGCAGTATTCGTCATGAAATTGCAAAATCGCAATGTGAGATTGAACAAGCTAGATTGTTAACATTATCTGCAGCAGATAAAATGGACAAAGCTGGTAATAAAGAAGCAAAAGATATCATAGCAATGATAAAAATTGTAGCTCCAAATATGGCTTTGAAAGTAGTTGATAGGGCTATGCAAATTTTAGGAGGAAAAGGTGTTGGCCCAGATACGTATTTAGCGCATTATTTTGCAATTGCAAGAATGTTGCGTTTGGCAGATGGTCCAGATGAAGTGCATATGTATCAATTAGGTAAAAGTTGTATCAAAAAATATGGAAGTAAGGCATGAGCAATCAAAAAGTAAGAAAAGGAGAAGAGTTGCCAGAAGCAAATCTTAAAAAATATTTACATGAAATCAATCTAATTGAATCTGTTAAGAATGAACTATTTGTAGAGCAATTTACCCATGGATTTTCCAATTTAACGTATTTGTTAAAAATAGAAAACAAAGAATTTGTTTTAAGAAAACCACCAAAAGGCGCTATCAAAAGAGGGCATGATATGAATCGTGAATTCAAAGTGCAAAGTGGAGTTGCAAAAGCATTTTCTAAAGTGCCAAAAATGTATGGTTTTTCTGATGATGAAAACATTTTAGGAAGTGATTTTTACATTATGGAAAAAGTAGAAGGCATTATTTTAAACTTTAAAGAAGCGCAAAAAAGAAATATTGCAGCTCCTGATTATAAAACCATAGCAAATTCTTGGCTAGATACTTTAGTCGCATTACATTCTGTTGATTATAATGCTATTGGTTTAAGTGATTTAGGAAAACCAGAAGGTTATGTAGAAAGACAAGTTACCAATTGGGGAAAGCAATATGTAAAAGCAAAAACTGACGAATATTCAGAAGCAGAAATAGTGATGCAATGGATGGAAACAAATCAACCTAAAAAATATGACCATTGCTTAATTCATAATGATTTTAAGTACGATAATGTTGTTTTTAAAGATGATTCTTGGAAAGAAATCAATGCAGTTTTAGATTGGGAAATGGCAACTCTTGGAGATCCTTTGATGGATTTAGGAACCTCTTTAGGGTACTGGACAGTAGCCACAGATCATGATTTTGTAAAACAAGGAATTCCATCACCAACCATTTTTGAAGGGAATCCAATAAGAAGTGAAATCGCAAAAATGTATCTAGAAAAATCTGGAAGAACTACTGATAATTTAGTGTTCTATTATGTTTTTGGATTATTTAAAATCGCAGTTATCGCCCAACAAATTTATTATCGTTTTTCTAAAGGATGGACTACAGATCCACGTTTTGCAAACCTGAATAAAGCAGCAGAATTGTGCTGTAAATTGGCATTAAAGGCAATAAAAACGAAATCTTTAGATTAAAAGAATCACAGAACTGTCAGTTCGAGTGATTTTTGAAGAATGAAAAAATTGTATCGAGAACATTTTAAAACTTCTCCATACAAAATTATTGAAAAAAGAATTTCACTCGAAGTGACAAAACGAAAAAAAATGGAAGAGAATCATCAAGAAATAAACAAAGAAGGCTTAGCCATTTTATCAACTTTTGATGAAAATAAACCCGTTTTTATGATGAATTATTTAAATTATAAAGAAAAGGTTTCTTCAACAGGTAAAACAGGAAAAGAAACGTATAAAGATTATATGAAAGCCGCTTTTCCATTCTTTCAAAATATTGATGCAGAAATCATTTTTAAAGGAAAACCACAAGCTACAATTATTGGTTCATCAGAAGAGAAATTATGGGATGAGGTTTTGATTGTTAAATATACGAACAAAAACGAGTTTTTTAAGTTGATGCAATTCAAAGATTATCCAAGGGAATTAAGAGCATCAGCATTATCAGATTCACGATTAATATTTTGTAAATAGAAATTTGTTTATAAAAAGTACAATAATTAACTAGATTGAAAAAGAATTAAATTTTATTGAATGTAATTTTAAAATTAAACATATGAGTTCTTTGTCAGACATTAAATCAGAAATTGAAAAATACGCTAATGAATCCAATTTTACTGAACTGCAAATTGTTGAAAAATTAGAGAAACATTTCTTTAATAAAAAAGTAAATGCAAATTTAAAACTCTACAAAAAGGGGAAGAAAAAAGTAAGTGAAATAACAAAAGATTTAAAAATTTCACCTAGAAAATTTTATGCGATTCTAGAGAAGAAAAAAATTCAGCATAAAAAATACAACAAGTAAGTAAAACTATGGAAGTAAAAGACAAAGTAGTAATTGTAACAGGTGCAGGTTCTGGAATAGGAAAAGCAACTGCGATACATTTTGCCAAATATGGTGCTAAAGTGGTTGTTTCTGATATTAATTTAGAAAAAACAAAAAAAGTTGCAGATGAAATTGTAACAAATGGAGGAAAAGCACTACCTATAAAGGCAAACGTTGCAGTTTTTAAAGAGGTTGAAAATTTAATAGAGCAAACAGTTTCAGAATTTGGAAAGTTAGATGTTATCGTAAATAATGCAGGGATTGGTCCTCATTTATTAAAAACACATGAATCAACTTTGAGAGATTGGGATAGAGTTATTTCTGTTAATCAAACAGGTGTTTTTTATGGTATGAAAATAGCTTTAAATCAGTTTTTAGAACAAGGTTATGGTAATATTGTAAATATTGCTTCGTTAGCAGGTTTAAAAGCATCACCAAACAATATCAGTTATAGTGCAAGTAAATTTGCTGTTGTTGGTATGACAAAGTCTGCAGCTATGGAATATGCTACAAAAAACATAAGAGTAAATGCAGTTTGTCCTGGTTATACAGAGTCAGCTTTATTAAATCAGTTAATCAATGCAAAACCAGAAATGGATAGCATTTTAAAAAGTGTAATTCCGATGAAAAGGTATGGAAAAACAGAAGAAATTGCTGATGCAGTAGTTTGGTTGGCTTCTGATAATACAAAGTTTATTACTGGGCAAACGATTACTTTAGATGGAGGAACATCACTTTAAATTGAAAATATTATTTAAATTTGAACAAACAAAAAATCAACATAAAAATTAAAATTTAGAAATTATGAAAAAATGGTTACCAATAATAGTCATAGGTATTTTAATTTATGCAGTAGTTAAATGGGGTATAGGAGTTAATAATACAATGATAGAAATGAAGGGAAAAGCAGAAATATCATGGGCAAATGTAGAGAGTTCATATCAACGTAGAAATGATTTGATTGGAAACTTAGTTAAAACAGTTCAAGGAGCAGCAGATTTTGAAAAAAGTACCTTAACTGATGTTATAAATGCTAGAGCTAAAGCTACTTCTGTAAATATTAATGCAGGTGAGTTAACTCCAGAAAAGATGGCTCAATTTCAACAAGCTCAAACTGGTTTAACAGGTGCTTTATCAAAATTGTTAGTTTCGGTTGAACGTTATCCAGATTTAAAGGCAAATGCCAATTTTTTAGAATTACAAAGTCAATTAGAAGGTACTGAGAATAGAATCAACGTAGAGAGAAATAGGTTTAATAAATCAGCTGGTGAATACAATATTTATCTTCAAAAGATTCCTTATAATTTTGTGGCTAATATTGCTGGTTTCGAAGGAATTTCATTATATGCCGCTGATGCAGGTTCAGAAAAAGCAACTGAAGTTAATTTCGATTTTAATGGTAAAAAAGAGTAATAAATGTCTAAAGTAGAAGCATTTCTTACGCAAGAAGAAGAAAAAGAAATTATTGAAGCTATTCGAATTGCAGAGAAAAATACTTCTGGAGAAATTCGTGTTCATATTGAAGCTACATCTGATAAAGATCATTATGAACGTTCTTTAGAAGTGTTTCATCTCTTAAAAATGAACAACACAAAAGATGAAAATGCAGTGTTAATTTATGTTGCTGTAAACGACAAGAAGTTTGTTATTTATGGTGATAAAGGAATTAATAATCTAGTACCAAAAGACTTTTGGAATTCAACAAAAGATGTAATGCAAAAACATTTCAAAAATGGAGATTTCAAACAAGGAATTGTTGATGGAATTTTAAAAGCAGGTGAAGAATTGAAAGCGCATTTTCCTTGGCAAATAGATGATGAAAACGAACTTTCTAATGAAATTTCTAAAGGATGATAATTAGGAAACAGTTTTTAGTTGGTAGTTTTCAGTCAGTAAGTTTGTGTAAAAAACTGCTAATCACTTTTGCTTTTATTTTTTCTTTACAAACTTTTTCTCAAGGATTTCAAATTCCTGAAACTCCAAAATTTCAAACTAGTGTTTATGATTATATAAATTTACTTTCCTCTAATCAAAAAACGAATTTAGAGCGTAAATTAATACGTTATTCAGATACAACATCTACTCAAATTGTTATAGCAATTATTTCATCTACAGAAGGCGAAGACATCAATTATTTAGCTGCAAATTGGGGAGAAAAATGGGGAATAGGTGATGCAGAAAAAGACAATGGTGTTTTAGTTTTATTAGCTAAAGATGATAAGAAGATCTCCATCCAAAATGGGAGAGGTGTAGAGCATTTATTGACCGATTTTCAATCGAAAAGAATTATTGAGAGAGTTATCATTCCTGAGTTTAGGAAAGGTGATTTTTATAACGGTTTAAACAAAGGTTCTGATTATATTTTTAAAACTTTACAAGGCGAATTCAAAGGAACTCGCAAACAAAAACCCAAAGGATTTGACCCTGGAATTATCTTTTTTGTATTGGTAGTTGTTGTCCTTTTTATTATTATTTCTAGAGGTAATAAAAACAATAGAGGAGGAGGAAAACGTTATCGAAGAAGATCTGTAGCAGCTGATATCATTGAAACCATTATTCTAAGTAATGCTGGTAGAGGAGGAGGAAGTTTTGGTGGCGGATTTGGAAGTGGTTCATCATCAGGAGGTTCTTTTGGTGGAGGAGGATTTGGTGGTGGATTTGGAGGAGGCTCTTTTGGAGGTGGAGGTGCTTCTGGAGGTTGGTAGAATTTCATAATAATCTACATGCCTAAAAAAATAAAATTCAATATTTTTTGCAGATGAAAAAGCTAATTGTATTTTTTAGTTTCGTATTGTTTTTAAGTTGTAATAGTTTAGGACAACTTACTATTATAGCTGATTTACCTAAAGTTTTAGAAGAAGTTTCAGGTACAGAAACTACAAAAAGATCCAATTTAATTTGGATGTTGAATGATTCTGGTAATCAGCCTAAATTATATGCAGTTTCTAAAAAAGGAAAAATAAAAAGGGAAATCTATGTTAAAGCCAAAAATAGAGATTGGGAAGACTTAACTTCTGATGAAAAAGGGAATCTTTACATTGGTGATTTTGGAAACAATCAAAATACAAGAAAAAATTTAACGATTTTAAAAGTTGATAAAAAGTACCTAAATAAAAAAAATGCAGAAGTAGAGAAAATAAAGTTTAGGTACCCAAATCAAAATAAATTCCCTCCAAAAAAGAGGAATTTATATTTTGATTCAGAGGCTTTTTTCTATTTTAAAGACTATTTATATATTTTCACCAAAAGTAGAGTTAAAGATAAATATGGTAAGACTTTTTTGTATAAAATACCTGCAAAAAAAGGAAATTATATTGCTGAATTAGTTAGTGAATATGAGAATTGTACTGATTTAGAATGTTGGATTACTTCTGCAGATATTTCTCCTAATGGTGATAAGGTAGTTTTATTATCGCAAAGAAATATCCTTGTTTTTTCAGGCTTTAAAAATGATAATTTCTTGTCAGGTAAAGTAGAAAGGATAACATTAAAACATCGTTCTCAAAAAGAAGGCATTTGTTTTAAAGATAGCAATACACTATTAATTACTGATGAAAGAGCTCATGGTTCTGGAGGTAATTTGTATCAATTAAACTTGAATTAAAAAGCTATCATATACAAATTTATAAAGCAATAATGCCCAGCCAATAACTAATAACAATCCACCCAAAGGTGTAATTGGACCTAAAAACTTCCATTTTTTATCTTTTGCTGATGAAATTACCAGTCCATAAATGGAAAAGGAAAATAAGAAAGTACCTAGTATTATTGTATTTACAATATATTTATCTAAACTAATTTCTGTTCTCAATTGAAAACCAAGAATCAATAAAACAATTGCATGATACGTTTGGTATTTTACACCAGTTTCAAAACTTTGTAGCAGTTCTGAAGTCAATTTTTTCTTTAATAAATGAGCGCCAAATGCACCCAAAATAATTGCTGTGCACCCAAAAATACTTCCAAAAATTAATGCTATATAATTCATAATTTACTAAAAATCAAAACCAAGGTTAAAAACTATTCTTAATCCATCATTACTGTCAAAAGCAGCAATATTTCCTCCAAGCATATTAGCAACATTAAAAAACAATCCACCTCCATAAGAAGTGTTCAAATTTGTTGATGTTAAATTTTTATGCCCCCAAACTCTACCATAATCAAAACCTCCATAAATTCCAATATTTAAAGGAGCAAGACCAGTTTTTACTTTTCGTAAATTTAAACGAATATCAGAACTATGATAGAAAGTGTTTTTTCCAGCAAAACGTTGGTTTCTATAGCCTCTTAAACCATCATTACCTCCAATATTTGCTGCTTGATAAAACTCATAAGAATCACCAAAGTTAAAATGACTTTTTAGTTTTGTTGCAAAAACTAATTTACCATTAGAAGATATTTTATGGTCAAAAGAAATGGATGGTATTAAATATCCAAAAGCATTGCTGTTTTCGGTATTTGAAGTGTACCCTAATTTTATATCTGTTTTTATTCCCATAGTTGGAAAAGCAGTGTTGTCTGCGTTTTCAAATTGATAGCTAGCTTCAGTGTTTAAGAATTTTTGGCTTTTAAAAATAGCATTGTTTGGAGATAGCTGTGTACTTAGAAATCTTCCAAAAGTATTTTCAACTTTTATGTTTTGAAATCCTACAGATAGTTTCACTTTTGCGCCTAAATCTCCTTTCCAATGAATGAAAGTTCCTGCTAAAAACTTTCTTATTTTCACTCTATTAAAATCCAAATCCTCATCTTCTCCTCCAGCTTTTGGATTTGGAGAATTATTACCAAAACCAAAGAAGTTGGTTGCAAAATTTGGGCTTGTAAAAGTAGCATCAACCCCTAAATTCCATTTTTTAAATACATTAGCAAATTCACTAGAATAATTTAATTCAAAACCATTAGTAGCAAAATAATAAGCTGCACTCAAAGTATGTTGAGATGTAAATGGATTTCTTTCAAAGCCAAAAGCTGTGTAAGTATTAGAAGCTCCTATTTTTACACCATCATCAGGATTAAAGCCAATGGTTGGCGCAATTAATAACTGACTATTTTTAAGTTTTTTGTAATTATAAATATTCGTTTCATAATCGTCAGTTAATTTTTTGCTACCTTTTTTAGTTAAAAATGTATTTTTCTTGGATTTATAATCATAGATTTTTACTTTTTTACTGTTAATGATATTGAATGTATCATTGTTTTGTCCACCAACAATTCTAACCATAATTAAATCATTTCCAGTACCATTTACAATAAAAGTATCATCATCATCTAAACCATAAATCCAAATTTCTTTTGTGTATTTTCTTACATATATTTTTTGATGAAAAATGGCTCCTTTTTTTCCATTCTTAATTCTATAACCCGTAATTTTTGTTTCACCATTTGGCAATCTTTCAATATCAAACCAATCGTCTTTTTGAGTACCTCTAACCACTTGAAATTTATTGATATCTTTATAATAAGCATCAGAAATTTTTTGTAGATTTTTTCTCCTACCTAAAAGTTTTCTTTTGATTTTTGTGATGGTTTCATCGTTAACTTCTTCAGGGAAATTGGTAAAAGCATCATCAATCACTTTTTCTGTGATATTAGTGGTAATGAGTTTTACTTGAGCATCCCAATCTTCTTTTTTTGAGGCTGTAATTAGCATCATATCTAAAGGATAAGGTTCTAAGTTAAACCATTTAGGGCTTTTCAATTCCTCTGTATAAGCTTTCATTAAACGCAAAGTTGGAATCACTTTTGTGGCAAAGTTTAACAAAGCTCCATCTCCCATAATCGAAAAAGCTTGGTCTCTATCTCTTGGTATTGGTCTGTAAATTGTTTTGCTATTTTCTTTGAATGTAGCCCATCTCCATTGGTCTTCATGTCTGTCCCAATCTCCAATTAACATATCAAATAAACGTGCTTTTATGTAAGCTTTTTCATCTAAAATATGATGCTCATTTTTGTTCAAATTCTTGATTAAGTCATCAGTACTAATCACTTTGTTAGCAAATCCAAAACTGGCTTTGTCTCCATGGCCAGAAGCAGCTCTTTCTTCAATCATATAGAGTTCATCCCCAAAATCGGAATTAAAATGACCTAAACTATTTTGTTTAGGTATGTAATATAAAATAGGGTTTGTGTGAAAAACCCCAATAGCATCAGAGAGTTTTCCAATAGTAAAAGGTGCATAAGGATGAGAACCTGTAAAAACATCATTTAAAAGACCTTCAGTTGCTGTGTCATCAAACTGACCTTCTATATATTGATCTTTAAAAGCTACAGCTTGTAAATATTGAACCGCGTTTTTACGCAATGCTCTCATTACATATTCTCTTCCTTCTTTATCTCTTAATCGCAAGGATTTTGATTGATGTCCTCCACCTTTTCTAACAGGTGTAAGACCTCCAAAAAGTGTATCTAAATCTACAGTTGGTGCATTAATTGCTGTGCCAAAGTATTTTCGGTAACGTTCTCCCCATAAATAACGAAAAATTCCACTTTTTGTAACTTCTTCTTTGGTGTATACTGATGACTTTTTCTCTGTAATTGTACTTTTAGGAAAAGTAGTAAAACCTTTCTTTTCATTTGGAGGTAAAACTTGACTTTCATATACAATTTTATCATCATTAACAGCATAAAAACGTACTTCTGAAGAACCATCTTTAAAAACATCTAACTTTGCAAAACCTTGTGCACCATAACTAAATTTAACACCATTTGTTAATTTTGTTGGTGTAGTTTTAGAACCAGAACCACTAACAATTTGATGTAAATTGTCTTTTACGATATATTGTAAATTATGATCATGACCAGAAACAAAAATAGTCTTATCGTTTTCTTGCGATAAAGTTACAATGTGTTTCTTAAGTTCATTATACTTTTTATTTTGGATATCAGTATTTGTAAGTCCAGAAGTTTTACGAATTAAATTTTTAACTGAACCCAATACAGGTAATGGATTTATATGACTTTTTGCAGAATAATACCCTCCATGAGAACCATTTGTAAACATAGGGTGATGCATAGCAATAAGTGTAGTTTTACCCCTAGATTTTTTGATTAAACCTTCTAGTTCATCAAAGAATTTTACTCTGGTTTTTATTTCACAATTATCGTTGATAGTTGGGTGATTATCCCAGTTTGTCAAATACCAATGTGTATCAACAATAATTAAAACAACATTTTTAGAGATATTTACTTTTTCTAAAGGGCATCCATTTTGAGGTAAAAAAGATCTTTTTCCTAATGCTTTTTCTACTAGTTTTTCTTCTCTTTTAAGACCATTTAATCCATTATACCAGTCATGATTTCCAGGTATGAATATTGATTTTCCATTAAATATCTTGGCAACATCTGTTTGAGCTCTAATTCTTCTTTTTGCTAAAGGATATTTAGCTGATTTCTTTTTTGGAATTCCAGATTCATAAACATTATCACCTAAAAACAACAAAGTTGAGTTTTTAGAAGCACCTTTTATATGTTTTTCTAAATATTTTAAAGCAGGTGAATTTTCTTCCATCTTAGAATTTCCAGCATCACCTATCAAATAAAAACTATGTTCTATTTTTGAAGTATTGTTATTTGTAATAATGTTTTTATCATCAGAAAACTGTGCTTTATAGGTTGCACAACTTGCTAATAAAACAATACAAATAAAATATATAAATGATTTGAAAGAATGCATAGGTTGATTGTTGAGTCGTAAAAATACCATTTTATAAGGAACTTAAATAAGATTCATAATCTTTGGGAGTATCTATATCTTTAAAAGGTTGTTTTCTTTTTAAAATGATGGTTTCAGACAAGTGATTTTCTAAAAATACTTTAGCGCCTTTATCTCCATTTAATAATAGTAACTTTTTAAAATATTGATGAGGAAATATTGCTGGAACCCCAGCTTTATGATTATAATTGGAAGCAATAATTTTTGATCTATTTTCTTGAAAAGTAGTTGTAAGATTGGTTAAATATTCTCTATCAACTTCTGGTTGATCTGCCAGTAAAATTAATACGCCATCAAAATTTAAGTTTTCTTTTTTAAAATGATGTATACCAGCTACAATACTAGAACTTAATCCAGATTCAAAGTTTTTGTTGTAAATAAATTGAACATCTTTTGTAGCAATCTCTTTTTTAATTTTATCTGCATTTGCTCCTAAAATACAAAAAACATTTTTTGAAACTACTTTTTTTGAAGTTTCTAAAATGTTGTCTAAGAGTGTTTTATTGTTAACTTTTAAGAGCTGTTTAATTTCTTTCATTCTAGAAGATTTTCCTGCAGCTAATACCAAAACAGCTATTGTATTCATCTAAGAAGTATGAATTTTACCATTGATTTTTCTCAAAGAGAAAGGTTCTTTTTTTCTGATGACTGATAAAATTTCAGCAACAATAGAAATCGCAATTTCTTCAGGAGTTTGAGCACCAATATGCAAACCAGCAGGTGTGTAAATATTGTCTAAAAATTCATCAGAAATATCAGGAACAAACTCAAAAAGTTCATTGAATAATCGTTCTCTACGTTTTGGTGCGCCTAAAATTCCAATATATTTTGGCCTGAATTCAGATAACTTAACCACATATTTTAAGTCTTGGACATAACTATGATTCATAATTACAATAGCTGTATTTTCTTCAAGGCCAGAAAATTGGATTGTTTCAGGAGAATCTCCAATCACGGAATTTGCTCCAGAAAAATCTGACAGTTTTTTGCTGTCTTTTGCTGAGGTTATTACATCAATTTCCCAGCCCAAATTTGAGGCAACTTTACATAATTTTACAGCATCATGCTCACCACCAATAATAATTAGTTTGAAAGCAGGTTGTAAAATTTGTGTAAAAGTTTCAGTATTTTCTTGTGGAAGAAATCCCTCAGAAAATAAAAATTGTATTTTTTTGTTAAAAGTAACTAGTGAACCAAAATTGCCAAAAGTTTCATCTTGCTTTGTAAAATAACTTTCAATTTTTAGTGATTCTCTATTTGAATTTGCATCAATAAAAGATTTTAAAAAATTATCAGAAACAAAAAAAGGCTCAATTAAAATGTATAAAATTCCTTCACAACCTAATCTATACCTTCCATCGTAAGTAATTGTTTTTGGTTTCCCATCTTTAAAAACAGATTGACTTCGTTGTATAATTTCCTTTTCAACACAACCACCAGAAACTGCCCCAACTGAATTTAAATCTTCAGAAATTAACATTCTAACTCCTGGTTTTCTATAAGATGAACCTTCTAAATAAACCACAGAAGCCAACACATTTTTCAATCCTTTTTGTTGATTGATAATGGCTTTGTTGATGATTTCTTTGAGTTCGTGTATCATTTAAGAGGAATAATATTGTTCTACTAATATAGCAACTTTTAAAGTTTTCTTTATAAAATGATTTTACCCTTAAATTCGTTTTTATATTCCTTTTGTAAAAATTGGAGTTTAGGATTTATATATTTTTTACAAAAAGGCTTTTCAGGATTGGATTGATAATAGTTTTGAAAGTCTCCTGATGAAGGTTTAAATTGATGATAAGGTAACACTTTAGTGATAATTTTATTTTTAAAACTTGATTGCAATTCCACAATTATGCTTTCGCTTTCTTCTTTTTGTTGATCAGAAAAATAATAAATTGCAGAGCGATATTTATTTCTCATAGAATGATTACTAGTGCTTTTATGTGTTGATAAATGAACCTCAATTAATGTCCTTAAAACGATTTTGTCAAAATCAAAATGCACAATAACTGCTTCTGAAAAAGTGTTGTTTTTTGCTGTTGAAGCAACCCAGCCTTGTTCCACTTTTTGGACTCCAACTAAAGATTGAAAAACGGCTTCTGTGCACCAATGACAACCACCACCAAAAGCAATTTTGCTTAATTCCATTCCAATTTTTTTCTTTCAGTCCAGTAAAAATCAGGAGAAGATTTAAAAGATTTTAAAATTTTAATTTCATCATTTGAAAGTGAAAAAGAGTGTGCTTTTAGATTACTTTCCAATTGATTATTGTTACTAGCTCCACTTAAAACAATAGCTTTTGGTAAGGTTTGCAAACAATATTGCAATGCAATTGCATCAACATCAACATTATGGTTTTTAGCTAAATTCTCTAAAGTATCGTACATTTTTTGATAATGAGGATATTTTTCATTTCTAAAAATACGTCCATTAGCTAATGCTTCTTTAATTACTATTTGTTTGTTTTGATGGTTTAATTCATCAATAATTTCTAGTAAACTTTGTTCTAAAAAATTATATGTTACTTGAAAAAGATCAAATAATTGAATTCCATCTATAGTAACATTTAGTGCTTTTTGAATCACTTCTACTTGGTTAGTTCCTGTGGTTGTTAATCCTATTTTAAGATTGAATTCCTTTTTTAAAAAAGCCAATTGTTGTAAAACTGTTGTGTTTTCTAAAACCCCAGTTTCTAAAGTCGCAGAGTGAATTTGATATACTTTTAAATGGGGTAGTAGTTGTTTAGAGAAATTCCATTGTTTATTTAATTTGGCTAAACTATGTTCTTTTACTTCGTGAATCGTTGCATTTGCATCGAAATTTGCAGTATAGGTATAGCCCCATTTTGTTGCTATTTCAATGGTTTTGTCATTTTTAGTTTGTAACCATTCTAACACCAATTCTTCAGCTAAACCATAACCAGGAGCAGTGTCAAAATATCTGACACCTAAGTTGTATGCATCTTCTAAAACTTGAAAACTTTGTTTTCTGAAATTTTCTAAATTGGAGTTGTCACAACTTTCTTGACGCACATTTATATATTGTGGTCTTCCTAAAGCTGCTGTTCCTAATCCTAAATTCATAATATTTTTATTTTTAAACCTTTCAGGTTTTGAAATCCAGAAAGGTGTTTTTTGATTATTTAAACGTTTATTAAAGTCTTGCAAGGAAATTTATGAACTACAAGATAACATTGAACAACCTACTTTATGTCTTGCCCATTCTGGTCTTTTTGCAAACCATTTTTCATTTTTTGGTTGTTCAGCATAAGGCTTTTTCAAGAGATTGAATAATTCATCAATCAAAGAATAATCACCTTCATCAGCTTTATCAATTGCCAATTGTGCCATATAATTTCGTAATACATATTTAGGGTTTACAGCATTCATTTTCTCTTTTCTTTCTGCGTTAGAGAGTGTTTCTTTCTTTAACCTTTCTGCATAAATATTTAACCAAGAATTCCAAAGTTTCTTTACTTCATCAGAAATATCATCAAGATCATAAAATGCGTCTT
The DNA here is from genome assembly GCA_965656305.1 of Polaribacter sp. Taxonomy (GTDB): domain Bacteria; phylum Bacteroidota; class Bacteroidia; order Flavobacteriales; family Flavobacteriaceae; genus Polaribacter. The sequence goes on from CBFHKA010000024.1 coordinate 58,292, forward strand.
CAATAACATTTAGATTACTATTATCAGTAGAAAAATTGCTTAAATTTCTAAAGAAAATAGTCATATCAGTTTCTACTAATTGCAAAGTGTCTTCTAAATTCTGAATGATCCCTAAGTCATTTTTATTTTCAGTAAACAGACCTAATTTAGATTTCATCATCTGTAAAGATTGTGTTTCAAAATCAACTTTATATTGATTTAGAACCGCATTTAAAGGTTCAACTTCTTCAATTATTGGGTACAATGCATTTGCCAATTGATATAAATTCCACAATCCAATATTGGGTTGATTTCCATATCTATAGCGTTTATGTTGTCTGTCTGTAGTGTTTGGTGTCCAACCAAAATCGAAACCTTCTAACCACCCATAAGGCCCATAATCTATGGTTAAACCTAAGATTGACATATTATCTGTATTCATAACTCCATGCACAAAACCTACTCTTTGCCAATCAATTATCATTTTTAAAGTACGTTCTGAAACTTCCTTGAAAAAGTTGATATAGGTTTCTTTTGATGGATTTCCTAAATGAGAAAAATGATGTTTTATAGTATAATCAACCAAAACTTTTAAGTTTTTTACATCTTTTCTTGCTGCAAAAATTTCAAAATTTCCAAAACGTAGAAATGATGGAGAAACTCTAGAAACAATAGCCCCTTTTTCATAAGCTGGGTTTCCATTGTACAAAACATCGCGTAAAACATTATCTCCAGATAAACTTAAAGATAAAGATCTTGTTGTTGGTATACCTAAATGAAACATAGCTTCAGCACACAAATATTCTCTGATAGATGAACGTAGAACAGCTAAACCATCTGCAGTTCTTGAATATGGAGTTTCACCTGCACCTTTTAATTGCACTTTCCAGTTTTGATGTTGATGTTCAACTTCAAATAAGTTTATGGCTCTACCATCTCCTAATTGTCCTGCCCAATTACCAAACTGATGTCCTCCATAACACATGGCAAAAGGTTTTGTATTTGGATAAATTGCATTTCCAGTTACAATTGTTGCAAAAAAATCTGATTGTATTTCCTCTTCAGAAATCCCTAGTTGAGCAGCCATTTCTGGTGATGTATGAATCACTTTTGGAGCTTTTGTTTTTTTAGGTTTTACATATGAAAAAACAGCTTCTGTTACTTGTCTTCTTGAATTTTCAAGATTAGAGTCAGCAGGTAAATTATCTGTAAACGTGTTTTTTATGTTCAGTTTCATAATAATCTATCAATCCATTTTTGAAGGTCTTTATCAGAAGGATTCCTTAACTTCTTATCATTAATTGTAATTGTAGGAAAAATTAGCTTTCTTGTTGTGTACAAGTTACGCAATTCTTCTGCAAAATCTTCATTTTGTTCAACATCTAAAAACGCGTAATTTAAATTACGCGTTTCTAAAAATAATTTATAATACTGAGTTTTATGGCATCTTTCTGCACCATATAATTTAATCATCTTATTTTAATTTATCAGCATGTAATTTTCTCAATTTAGAGAGTTTTGGAGCAATTACAAAACTACAATATCCTTGTCTAGAATTTTCTTTGTAATAATTTTGATGTTCAATTTCTGCCTCATAAAAAATGTCCAAAGGACTAATTTCGGTTACAATTTTATCATCATAATATCTCTGAATCTGTTTTAAAACTTCAGCTGCTACCTCTTGTTGGTTTTCATTATGATAATAAATTACAGAACGATATTGAGTGCCTTTATCTGCACCTTGTCTGTTTAAAGTTGTAGGGTCATGAGTGGTCATAAAAATGATTAAAATATCTTCGTAAGAAATCACATTTGCATCAAAAGTAATTTGAATTACTTCTGCATGACCTGTTAAACCTGAACAGATTTCTCTATATGTGGGTTTTCCTGGAGCATTACCTCCAGAATAACCAGAAACAACTTTTTCTACGCCTTTAATTTCTTGGAATACAGCCTCTGTACACCAAAAACATCCACCTCCTAAAGTGGCTACTTGCATGTTTTTACTCATTTTTAGAACTCCCTTTCTCTAGTTGCATAGATTCAGAATTAATACAATAACGTAAACCACTTGGTTCTGGTCCATCAGGAAAAACGTGACCTAAATGTCCATCACAAGTATTACACATTACTTCTACTCTAATCATACCAAAAGAAATATCTTTATGGTATTTTATAGCATTTTCTTTAATAGGTTGTGTAAAACTAGGCCATCCAGTACCAGAACTAAACTTTATTGTAGAATCAAATAAAGGTGTGTTACAACAAATACAATTGTATTGACCTTCATCATAAATACTACACAAAGCTCCACTATGTGGTCTTTCTGTTCCTTTTTGTCTAGTAATTCTAAATTGCTCTGGAGTTAATAGAGCTTTCCATTCTTTTTCGGATTTCTCAACTCTTTTATCTGGAGTTGGATTTCCTTTTGTTGTGAAGTTTATCACTTCTTTCCAAGTAAGCATACTTTTGTTTCCTTTCTTTTCTAAATTAATATTGATATGCTCTCAGTTTTTTAGACGTAAAAACACTTGTTACCTTACAAATAATTCATAATTTGTATGATTTGAAAGCAATACCTAAATTTACGACGAATATTGATGAAGGTATAAAATAAGCAATAACTTATTTTGATTCATTTATAAAATAATTTTACAATGAGTACATTAATTGATGCAGTAGAAATAATGGTTTCTAACCTATTAAATACTGATTTAGATAGAAAGTATGTGTATCATAATTTAGCACACACGCAAAGAGTTGTTAAAAGCACAAAAGAACTCATTGAAAATTTAGGTATAAACGAAGTTACAGCAGAAAACTTAGAAATTGCAGCTTGGTTTCATGATACTGGTTTTATAAAAAAAGCAGAAAATCATGAAGAAGAAAGTGTGAAAATAGCTGTAGCATTTTTAAAAAAACAAAAAGTAACAGCAGAAAGAATAGAAGTTATCTCTAATTTAATTTTGGCAACAAAAATGGATCATCAGCCAAAAGATGATTTAGAAAAAATAATTATGGATGCAGATTGTGCGCATTTAGCTTCAAAAAACTTTTTTGATTATACTTCTTTATTAAGGAAAGAATGGGAATTGACAGGATTGAAAAATAGTACAGATTTAGAATGGATTGCCTTAAATATTGAGTTTTTTAGTAAAAAACATCGCTATAATACAGAATATGCACTTAAAAAATGGACAAAAACTAAAGAGAAAAATTTATCTAAACTTATAAAAAATCAGAAGGAACTAAAAGAGGATATCAAAAAGTTCAATCAGAAAAAAGAAGCTTTAACTTTAAAGAAAGAAAAGGGAGATGTTCCTGAACGTGGAGTAGAAACAATGTTTAGGGTTGCTTTAAAAAACCACATGACATTAAGTAATATTGCAGATACTAAAGCAAATATTTTACTTTCTGTAAATGCTATTATTATTTCTTTAGCTTTATCCAATCTTTTACCAAAATTAGATAATCCATCTAATGAATATTTAATTATACCTACCATTGTTTTTATAATTTTTACTGTAGCTTCTATAGTTTTGTCAATCTTAGCAACAAGACCGAATGTAACAGAGGGTAAATTTAATAAAGATGATGTGGCCAATAAAAAAGTAAATTTATTATTCTTTGGTAATTTTCATCAAATGAAATTAAATGATTTTGAATGGGGTATTTCTGAAATGATGAAAGACAAAGATTATTTGTATGGTTCTTTAACTAAAGATTTATACTTTTTAGGACTTGTGTTAAACAGAAAATATAAAATTCTAAGACTTACTTACACTGTCTTTATGATTGGTATTATTTTAAGTGTAGGGGCTTTTGCAATTTCTTTTTATTTGCAAGAAAGAGCAGTGCTAACTTTATAGTTTTTATGCTTCGATTTCTTTAATTAAGTCATTAAAAGTGATGGTTTTACTTTCATCAAAATTTTCTTGATAAATAACTTCTACTCTTAAAGCTTTAAGACCTGTAACACCTTGTAAATCTTCTAATTCTAAAAATTCGATTTTACCCAATTGATTTTTAGATTGTAGATAGTTTAAATATTTGATATATTCTAGAGCATCTTTTTCTTGAGAATAAACAATAGCTATTTTTCCTGGAACAGTTAAGCGTTCTTCAGTTCCTTTAATATGTGCTTTGTCAATACGTTTTTTAATGATTTCGTATCTAATATTATAAGCACCATCAACATCAAACTGTTTTTCATCCATTCTAAACTTAATAGCCATTGCATTGCTATGTACTAAAATTAGAGAAGCTACACGTAAATCATGTGCCATATTTTCTCTTTCAAAAAAGGCAACATTTTCCATTTCATAAGTTACCTGTAATTGCCAAAGACGTAAGTTGTATAGGTATAGATTGTCAAATGTTTTGGTATTTGTAATAGATTGCCCTATGTACATATTATATTCAACTCCATCTGTTTTGTAACGTTCAAAATAATGAGGAAACATTTCTTGAGCTTCCCTTTGTTTGTTGTCTAAAAACTTCGCCAATTTGTCATTTAGAAGCATTACACTATTTTCATATTCTTTTCTTCTTTCATAAACCACATTTAGTTCTTTATCTAAACGATTCATGTAAATGCTTACTTTATCAGAAAGTTCATTGCTGATTTCTCTAATATGACTAAAAACAGGATAAATGTCTTTATTCAAAAAATCTAAAATATTAATTTCATCACCAGCATTTAAACCTTGTTTTACATCTTTTAAATAAGAAGAAACACGAAACATTAATTCGTTGTAAATAGGAAGTTTTTCAGTTTTACAAGCATCCTCTAAAACTGTAATAGCTAATGATAATTGCGTAGTTAAATCTTCTTTAATGGCTAAGTTTCTAGCGTCAGAAGATCCTTTTATATCACTTTGACCAAATAAAGGATAAACATCATTAAAAACAATTTCATCTAGTTTAGCATTTTCATTAGTTTGATTTTCAGCATGATATTTTTCAGCAGCTTCATAAAAACGCCATTTCACAGAATTGTGAATCGAAGTATAGTTTTCTTGAATAGTCGCCTCTAAAACATTTTGACGTTCCTCAGAAGTTCTC
>CBFHKA010000025.1:0-13993 GCA_965656305.1 Polaribacter sp.
AAAAAAGTAAACAAAACTGCGTATGCACATCACATAGAACGTTTAATGATTTTAGGAAATTTTATGGTGTTATGTGAATTTGATCCAGATGAAGTCTATCAATGGTTTATGGAATTATTTATTGATGCTTATGATTGGGTAATGGTGCCAAACATTTATGGAATGAGTTTGTTTGCAGATGGAGGTTTAATGAGCACTAAACCCTATATAAGTAGCAGTAATTATATCATGAAAATGAGTAATTATAAAAAAGGAGAATGGCAAAAAACTTGGGATGGTTTATTCTGGACTTTCATGGATAAACATCGAAAATTCTTTTTAAGTAATCCAAGATTAGGCATGTTAATTAGAACTTTTGACAAGATGCATCAAGATAAAAAAGAAGTTCATTTTGAGAATGCAAAACAATTTTTTAATCAATTAGATCATGACTGTTAGAGAAGAAATAAATGTGATTTGGTTAAAACGAGATTTACGTTTGCTAGATAATGAGGCAATTTATAATGCCCTACAATCTAAAAAACGAATCCTCTTTTTATATGTTTTTGAGAATTCTTTAATTAATGACCCTCATTATGATGAGCGTCATTGGAATTTTATTAAGCAATCTATTCAAGATATTAATGAAGATTTAAAAGCTTACAACACAAAGATTCTTACTATTAATTCAGAAGTAATTACAACTTTTAATCAATTGCAAAATTATTATAAAATTGATAACGTTTTTTCACATCAAGAAACAGGTTTATTAATTACCTACAATCGTGATAAAGACTTTTCTAGATATTGTCGAAATAACAATATCAATTGGGTAGAAAACAATAATAATGGGGTTTTAAGAGGATTGTTAAATCGTGAAGATTGGTTTGAAAAATGGGATAATTTTATGGAATCTCCTCAATGTTCCTATCAATTTAATCAAGAACTTTATTTACAAATTGAAGAAATTAAAGAGTTAGAGAAAAGCTTCTTTCTTACAGATTTATCAACCGAAAAACATCAATATTTTCAAAAAGGAGGAACAAAAACAGCTTGGAAATATGCCAATGGTTTTTTCGAAAATAGACACAAGAAATATATGTTTCATATTTCTAAACCAGCATTATCTAGAGAAAGCTCGAGTAGATTATCACCTTATATTGCTTGGGGAAATGTTTCTATTCGTCAAATTTATCAAAAAACTTTGGCTTACAAAACCGAAGAAAACAAGAGACATTTAGGCGCATTTATTTCGAGATTAAGATGGCAAGCGCATTTTATTCAGAAATTTGAAATGGAGCATACAATGGAAGAAGCCAGCGTAAATAAAGGCTATCATAAATTAAAAAAGAGCATTTCTGAAAACTATCAAAAAGCATGGAAAGAAGGACAAACTGGTTTTCCTTTAGTAGATGCAAGTATGCGTTGTTTGATAGAAACTGGGTATCTAAATTTTAGAATGCGCTCTTTACTGGTTTCCTTTTTCACTCACATATTATGGCAACCATGGCAAGATGCTACACATCACTTATCGCAACAATTTTTAGATTTTGAACCTGGCATTCATTTTCCTCAAATACAAATGCAAGCAGCAGAAACTGGTATAAATAACATCAGAATTTACAATCCAATAAAAAATAGTTTAGAACATGATGCAGAAGCTAATTTTATTAAAAAATGGGTACCAGAATTGGCTAATTTACCTTTAGCATTAATTCACGAACCCTATTTAATGACTCCATTAGATGAACAGTTTAACAATTTTAAATTAGGTGAAGACTATCCACATCCTATTGTAGATGATAAAAAAGCAAGAAAAAGAGCTAGTGACATTCTATTTGGAATGAGAAAGAACCCTTTAGTACTCTCCGAAAGTTATAGAATTTTGAAAAAACATACATTGTCAGACAGAAAAAAAATGCTAAACAATAACTAGTTCTCAGTTTTTCAACAAATTATAATATTATGTTAATTTTTGTTTAACTATATTTATAATAAGTTAAACATTATTATATTTGATGTATCAATGATTTACAATACTACACATACAAACAAAGAAGCTGATGCAATTATTAACGATTTGCTAGGTAAACCGTATTCGTTTATTAAAGCTATAAAAATGGGGGGTGTTGGGTCAAAAAGGATGGTAATAGAAGAAGTAAGTCCAGGTTTTTCAAATTACATGAACTCAGTTTCAGATATCAATTATGGAAATTTAGAGCTTAGAGATGCAGGCATTATCGTACATATAAATAAAGGTTTGCAAAATTTTAGCTGGCCTATTCCTTTTTATCAATTACATTCCTACAAAACAAAAGGTTTTAGTATTCACGCCCAAGGAAATTTTGTAAGATTTAAAAACAACAAATTGTTGAAAGAAAATAAAAAATTTATAGACAGAATAGTTGATTTAAAGATAGAAAACGACAAGAATTATGAATTCTATGAAAGTATAAATTAATTCTATTGATAATGAAAGTAGATGGAATAGCAATTGATAGAATAATAGAGATGGCTTGGGAAGACAGAACCACTTTTGAAGCCATACATTTTCAATTCGGATTAAAAGAACAAGAGGTTATCAATTTGATGCGAAAAGAGATGAAACCATCAAGTTTTAAAATGTGGAGAGAAAGAGTACAAGGAAGAAAAACGAAACACGAAAAATTAAGAAGTTTCGAAAAAGGAAGGTTCAAGTGTTCAAGACAAAAAGCAATATCTAATAACTCTATATCAAAAAGATAATTAACACACGTGCTTTGCTTTTAAGATTAGAGTACTTAAAGACAGCACATTAAAAAGACAATACAATGATTACAGAAGTAGTTTTAAAAGAAAAAGAAATTTCCGAAAGTTTACATGGATTTTCATTTGAAGAAGTTGGGGATGACCATTTATATACTGGTTTAGCAACTCCTATGAAAAAAGATGCTTTTCGTCTTTCTGATGCAGAGAAAAAAGCAAAGATAGCTGGCTTATTTTCAGAAATAATGGATGTTATGGGTTTAGATTTAACTGATGATTCATTGCAAGGAACTCCTAAAAGAGTCGCAAAAATGTACATTGATGAAATTTTCTCTGGATTAAATCCTGCTAATAAACCAAAAGTTGCTTTGTTTGATAACAAATATCAATACAATCAAATGTTGGTAGAAAAAAACATTACGTTCTACTCCAACTGTGAACATCATTTTGTACCAATTATTGGAAAAGCACATGTAGCTTATATCTCTTCAGGTAAAGTAATTGGTTTATCAAAATTAAATAGAATAGTACAGTATTATGCAAAAAGGCCTCAAGTGCAAGAAAGATTAACCAATCAAATTGCAGAAGAGTTAAAAAATATTTTAGACACGGAAGATGTTGCTGTTATAATAGACGCAAAACATCTATGTGTATCATCTAGAGGAATTAAAGATGATACCTCATCCACAGTAACCTCTTACTTTGGTGGTAAATTTAATAACCAACAAAAAATTGTTGAATTACAAAATACCTTAAAATACTAAGTTATGGAATTAATAGACAAAGCCTTAGAGTTCGAAAAAAGAAAAATGAGATTCCCAACTACTAGTGATCGCATTTTAGCTTCTAGAGAAGCAAAATCTTTAATCTTAAGTTTGAACGAAATATACAAAGAGAATAAAGACAAAAAAATAATGGATATCATGAAGCGTTTAACAGCAATTAAACAAAGAATTGAGAAACGTCTAAAAGGTAAACCGTTAACAGCAGCATAAAATTTCAGATTTTTCTTGCAGTTCTAACTTTTATATCTATATTGCCAAATTAGATAAAAGCAAAGATATAGAATGGAATTATTAGAAAGAGCTGTAGAATTTGAGAACAGAAAGTTTTCGTTTAAAACTACTAGCGATAGAATTTTAGCTTCAAGAGAAGTAAAAGCGCTTATTTTAGAACTAAACGAAGTTTATAAATTAGAAAAAGATCCTAAAATTATGGATCAAATGAAGCGCTTAACAGCAGTTAAACAAAAAATTGAAAAGCGCTTGAAAGGAAGACCTTAAAAGCCATATGAGAAAAATATTAGTTATTGGAGGAAGCAAAGGAATTGGAAAAGCTATTGTAGAATCTTTATTAAATGAAAATTCTGTCATTAATATAAGTAGAACCAATCCTCAGCTTTCCCATACTAATTTTACTCATTATAATTGTGATATTCTCACTGACAGCTTACCAGAAATAAACGAAATAGATACACTCATCTATTGTCCTGGAAGTATCAACCTTAAACCAATTTCTAGACTAAAACTAGATGATTTCAGAAACGATTTTGAAATCAATGTTATTGGTGCTGTAAAAGCGATACAACATTATTTACCTTCCTTAAAGAAAGGGAATCAACCTTCCATATTATTATTTAGTACAGTTGCTGCTAAATTAGGCATGCCATTTCATACTAGTGTAGCTGCTGCAAAATCTGCTGTAGAAGGACTTACCAAATCTTTAGGTGCAGAATTAGCACCAACAATTCGTGTAAATGCAATTGCACCTACTGTAACTGATACAGATTTGGCTTCAAAATTATTACGAAATCAGAGAATGATTGACAATATTACTGAACGTCATCCTCTAAAAAAATACCTACATCCCAAAGAAGTCTCAGATTTAGCAACTTTTTTAATTTCTGAAAAAGCAGCCTCAATTTCTGGACAAATTTTTGAATTGGATTGTGGAATTGTAAGTTTTAAAATATAATACCTGCTTATGAATGATTTTTATAACATAGAGATGAATAGTCTCCAAAACAGTCCTATACAATTATCTGACTTTAAAGGCAAACACATCTTGTTTGTAAATGTGGCTTCTAAATGTGGGTTTACTCCTCAATACAAAGATTTAGAAATATTACATAAAACTTATAAAGATAAATTGGTAGTTATTGGAGTGCCTTGTAATCAATTTGGAAAACAAGAGCCTGGAAATGCTGACGAAATTCAAGAATTCTGTCAAGTAAACTATGGTGTTTCCTTTTTAATCACAGAAAAAATTGATGTAAAAGGAGAAAATCAACACCCATTATATACCTGGTTAACTTCTAAAAGTTTAAATGGCAAAAAAAGTTCTTCAGTAAAATGGAACTTTCAAAAATACATAGTTTCTCCAGAAGGAAAATTGATTGATTATTATTTCTCAATTACGAAACCTATGAGCTCAAAAATTACAAAACACTTAAAATAGAAAATTATGTTTGGTTTATTTAAGAAAAAATCCGAGTTAGAAAAATTACAAGATTTGTATAAAAAATTAATGGAAGATGCTTACAAGTTACAATCTATCAATAGAAGAGATAGTGATCAAAAATATGCAGATGCAGACACTGTTTTAAAGAAGATAGAATCCTTACAAGTACTTACTTAAATGAAACAACTAAAATTAACCTTAATCTTTTTAGTAATCAATTTTGGAGGATTAGCCATTGGTAGTTGGTTGATGAATAATGGCCCAATGACAGATTGGTACACAAATTTAAATCAAGCACCTTGGACACCTCCAGGTTGGGTTTTTGGTGTTGCTTGGTCAACTATTATGATTTGTTTTTCAATCTATTTAGGAAGACTTTTTCTAGTTGAAAATACATCAAAAAACAAAATTACATTTCTAATTCAGTTCATGTTAAATGTGAGTTGGAATTTTATTTTCTTTAATCAACATTTGGTTTTATTGGGGTTAATAACCATTACTTTATTGACATCTCTCCTATTTGTCTACTTTTTTAAATTGAGTAATAAAGTCAATAATTACAAATATTTACTATTGCCTTATGCAATTTGGTTGTGTATTGCAACTTCATTAAATCTTTATATTTTAGTTCATAATTAATATGAAAATATACACTTTACACGAAAAACAGAACCTTCCAATTTCTGTAGATAAAGCTTGGGAATTTTTATCAAGCCCTAAAAACTTAAAAACAATTACTCCAGATTATATGAGTTTTAACATTCTTTCTGGAGCAGAAAAACCAATGTTTCCTGGGCAAATTATTCAATATATTGTTACACCTGTTTTGGGAATCAAAACAAAATGGGTCACAGAGATTACTCATGTTAAAGACAAAGAATACTTTGTAGATGAACAACGTTTTGGGCCTTATGCTTTGTGGCATCACAAACACTTTATCAAAGAAATTGATGGTGGAGTAGAAATGGAAGATATTATTGATTACAAAGTACCAATGGGAATTTTAGGTCAGCTAGTTCATCCTTTTTTAGTAAAACCAAAATTGAAAGAAATTTTTGCATACCGTCAAAAAAAGTTAATTGAGCTTTTTGGGGAGTATAAAAAATAATTGTTTGCCACGAATTCAGGATTTTTTTATTTTGTATTCTTAAAATTTCTGAAAGTATTTCTTATTTATTTTGATTCATGAATACGTAGCATCATTAAAAGCATAAAAATGAAAATACCCATTACTATTTTTTGGTTCAGAAGAGATTTACGTTTAGAAGATAACTGTGGATTATTTCACGCTTTAAAATCTGCTAAAAATGTGCTTCCTATTTTTATTTTTGATATTGATATTCTTTCAAAACTTCCAAAAGATGATGCTCGTGTTTCTTTTATTCATCAAGAATTGACCAACATTAATACGCAATTAAAAAAGGTTGGAAGTGCTTTGAGTGTTTTTTACGGAAAACCAAATGCTATTTATCAAAAATTATCTCAAGAATTTTCTATTGATACTGTTTTTACCAATCATGATTACGAGCCTTATGCTATAAAAAGAGATTTAGAAATGAAAGATTTTTTATCTTCAAAAAACATCCATTTTAAAACGTATAAAGACCAAGTAATTTTTGAACGAAATGAAATTGTAAAACAGGATGGAACTGCTTACAAAGTATATACGCCTTACTCAAAAAAATGGTTGGAAGCTTTTCACTACAAAGGAATACAATTTTATCCTTCAGAAGAAAAGCTCGATAATTTTATCAAAAACAAAAATCATCCTTTTTTAAGTTTGGATGCTATTGGCTTCACAAAATCTAAAATAGAAGTAGAATCTTACAAAGTTTCTCCTGAACGAATTAATGACTATGAAGCAACTCGTAATTTTCCAGCTCTAGATGCTACTTCTAAACTAGGCACACATTTACGTTTTGGCACTGTTAGTATTCGAAAAATGGTGGACAAAGCTTCTAAAAGCGACAATATCACTTTTTTAAAAGAATTGATTTGGAGAGAGTTTTTTATGCAAATTCTTTGGCATTTTCCTCATACTATAAAAGCTAGTTTTAAACCCAAATACGACAGAATTGTTTGGAGAAACAATGAAGCAGAATTCAAAGCTTGGTGCAAAGGAGAAACTGGTTATCCTTTGGTTGATGCTGGTATGCGTGAACTAAACCAAACTGGTTTTATGCACAATAGAGTACGAATGTTAGTTGGTAGTTTTTTGTGTAAACATTTGCTTATTGATTGGAAATGGGGTGAAGCTTATTTTGCAGAAAAATTACACGATTATGAAATGTCTAGCAATATTGGAAATTGGCAATGGGTAGCAGGTTCTGGAGTAGATGCATCTCCTTATTTTAGAATTTTTAATCCAACAACACAGATTAAAAAATTTGACAAGGATTTACAATACATCAAAAAATGGGTGCCAGAATTCCAAGAACTGACTTACATATCAGAAATTGTTGAACATAAATTTGCAAGAGAACGTTGCTTAAAAGTTTATAAAGAGGCAGTTTCTTAGGCAGATTTTTAAAAAAAACAACAAACGGAAGAAGTTTGCGTTTTTGAAGTACAAGATGGAAAAATTGCTACAGAACAATTTTTCTATTCTATGTAAAAATTATTATTCTTGATTTAAAAAGCTCCTGTTTTTGGAGCTTTTTTTTGTTTAGAAATACAAAAAAACTCGCTAAAAAGTCTAAAGTTAAATTAATGATGAACCTCTTCTTCTACTAAAGATTCTAACAGTTCAAAATTCTCTTCTCCAGATAAAATAGATTCGCTTTTTTGGATTACATCAAAATATTTAGATTCTATTAATTTATCATCTCTGATTTCTACTAGCTCTAAATTTTTATCAAATTGTGCTGGTTTCAAATCTCTTTTAGAAGACCAAGAACCTACACTAACTCCAATATATAATTTCGCAGCAAAGCTCCAAGAACATCCATCAGTTCTGCAAGCTCTAAAAAACATTTTATCAGCTTCCCTTCTTTCTTGATAAGTAACATCAGGATTATTGCCTTCTCCAACAAAATAATCGTGAACCACAGAAGCTCTTCTGTAAGCTCCTACAAAAGGAGAACCAATAATACTCCATAAAACTCTTGGTATTGTAGCTCCATTTAGTTCTCCATACTTAGGTACAACCCATTTTTTTTGATCCTTATCTATATAAAAGAATTCTTCTTCAAGAATCATTAATCGATCTCCTTTCCATCTGGTTAATGGATATCCACTAAAATGTGCCATATTAAAAAATGTTTCTATTTGTTATATTTGAATGTTACAAACAGTAATATTCTGTAAGGAACATTTTATTTTTCGATATCAATTTCTTCATAACCCTTTTCTGATAAAACTGTTCGATTGCAGTTTTGTATCAGTTCCATAATCTAAACTTTATCCAATGTTTTTTTTTATTATTGTTTTTTTTATAAAAAACGATATTAACAACAACCCGATTTTGGATCACAACAAGCACTTACAGCTTGTGCTACTTTTAGTACTGGTTTTGGAATTCCACAGGCATCTAATGCCAAACAAGCAGTTACTTTAGAAGTCAATAAAAAGTTAGTGCCATCAAAATCTAAATTGTACTTTCCAATGGTTTCTTTTCCTTGGTATTCTACTTCAATTTCTAAATCATCAAACTCAAAAATCTTTTCAGACAATTCTATAATCTTTACCAATTTCTCTGGATGCAATCTGTGGTTATAATCGCTGTCTTCCCAAAGTTGAAAATTGATTACAGTTTCACTTCTTACTTTTCCTCCACAATCAATAAAGTCTTTGGTGATTTTACCTACTTCTGTTACATGAAAATGAGCAGGTACTAATTCTCCATTTGGCAATTGAAAACCTATAGTTTCTAAATTCTTTAGATGCTTTTTTATTTCTGATAATTTCATAATTATTACTTTTTTATTTGTGAAAATATATACTTCATTTCTGAGGCAATTTGCAAACTTCTTTCTGCGTATTTTTCATTTTGCTGATCTGTATTGTCAAACAATTTTGGGTCTTCGTAAGTAATTGGAATTCGCTTTTCTGCTCCAGCTATAAATGGGCAATTTCCATCTGCATGATTACAGGTCATAATTGCTGCAAAACTAGATTTTGGATTAAATACATCATCATATTTCTTTGAAAACGCAATAATAGGATGTGAATTTTCATCAAATTTAATCGCATAAACAGGGTTAGATGTCTCAGACAATTTCTGAATTTCAAACCCTTGATTGATTAAGGTTTCTCCTACTTTTGGAAACATTGCAGTAGCTTCTGTTCCTCCTGAGTAGGTTTTAACGTTTTTAATATCAAAATAAACTGCCATTGTTTGTGCCCAAATTTGGCTCAGATGACTTCTTCTTGAATTATGTGTGCAAATAAAGTTTGCACGAATTTCTTCTTTAGCATTAACTTTATTTTGGATAAAATCTACTAAAGGTTGTAATACTTGTTTTCTTTCTTCTGTAATCGTATCAATTGTTAATCCTGAAATTAATTTTTCTATTTTTTGATTCATTTTGTGCTTTATTTCTTTTTTTTTAACAACAACTTCCTGTTGCATTTTTATTTAAAAATTGTCCTAATAAATTTTTGATTTGCTCCCAATTTTCATCATTAATACAATAGCAAACGCTTGTGCCTTCTATAGTTCCTTTTATAAGGCCTACTTTTTTTAATTCTTTTAAATGTTGAGAAATGGTAGGTTGTGCCAAACCAATATCTTTTACCAAATCTCCACATACACAACTTTCTAGTTTTATGAGAAACTGTAAAATGGCAATTCTGGCAGGATGTCCTAAAACTTTTGCAATTGCTGCTATTTGGTTTTGCTCTTCAGTAAAAATTTCTGACTTTGTTAAACCCATATTAATTTGTTTATTGCAATATTACGATTAAGTAATTAAATAAAAAAGAATTCTATTTATTTTTTATTTAAATCAAACATATATCCAACAGAAAGATTAAAGAAACCTGTTGTAGATAAATCAGTTTCATTAGATAATGCCTTAGGTAAATTCAAATTGTAGCCCAATTCAAAATCCCAAGAGTTGGTTGTATATGAAATTGGAAATGTAATTTGAGTATTTAATAAATCGAAAACATTTTGGGTTGTAGTTATAATTCTTGGTCCTGTTGGACTTCTAACAATGTTTTGAAATGTGATGCTTTGATTAGCGATTATGAAACTAATATTGGGTCTAAATCGAACCGCAAAATTAATGGCTCTTTTTAAAGTGAAGTTTGCAAAACTATTGGATACAATTTGGTAAGATTTATCTGTACCAAATAAATATGAACCTGCAATAGTAGTTCCTAATGTTCGTTTTTTATTTCTGATACCCAAACTAACATCTAAAGAATTTGTGAAAACATCATATCCATCAGCATAAAAAAAGTGGGTATATCCTAAATTATAGATGATGTTTTTTTGTTTTCCTAATGTATTAAAGTAACCCAGAGATACACTTGTAAAATCCCAACTTGGGTCAAAATTTTGATAATAAATTCCAGAAATACTTGCATTAAATCCTGAAGAATGATAATACGAAACTTGTGGAATTATATTAAATTGATCTGTACCAGAATCTCGTCCAGAAAAATAGGTATTGCTATTGTAAGAAACAGAGGTATATAAAAAATTATAAGAAAAATCACTTTCCAATAATTCATCTAAAAATTGTTGGTCATCAAAAAAAAGTTCATCTATTAAACCATCTATATCATCTAAACTATCTTCTTGTGCATAAGCACAAAAAGGGGTTGCTATTGAAAACAATAGCAACCCTAAAACATTTAATGTTTTTTTTAGTCCTTGATATAAATCAATCATAAATATTTAAAAACTAATTTCTCCTATTTCGTTTTTTCTTTCCTCCATTTGCATTATTTACTCTTGGACCATCATTTAATTCTCCTCTGTCTTTAGAGTTTCTAATTTTATCAATTCGTTGTTTCAACATTTTTCTTTGCTCACCAGTTAAAGTTTTTCTAAAATTTTCTCTGGTTTTGCGTAAACGAACTTGTTGGTTTTGAACCATACTTTTTTGATCTCTAGAGAAAGTGGCTAACAACTGTTTTCTTATTTCAGTTTTAGAGATGCTTTTATCTCTTAAAATAGCTAACTGTTCTTTAGTTAGTGATGCTTTAAAAGCTTCACGATTTGCTTTCATTACTTCTCTCTCTTTCTGCAACAAATCGATTTGCTTTTTTGTCAACTCTTTTTTAATCAAATTATAATTAGAATCTTGAGCAAAAACTGTTGTATTAAATACCATCAAACCAATAAAGCTAACTGTTAATATGATGTTTTTTAATTTCATTTTTTTTTATTTTATATCATTTCTATTAAAGAAATAGTATTGCTCTTTAAAATCTAAAGTACAAATTTACAAATTAATTAGAACAACTTTCTTTTGCTGCTTCGTATTCAGTTTGATCATTAATAGTAGCTGTAGTTTTATCTCTGTATTGAATATCTACAGGGAAATTTAAAGCTGGTTTTACAGTAGCATCTGGGTTTTGTTTTCTCCATCTTCTTAGCTT
The DNA here is from genome assembly GCA_965656305.1 of Polaribacter sp. Classification (GTDB taxonomy): domain Bacteria; phylum Bacteroidota; class Bacteroidia; order Flavobacteriales; family Flavobacteriaceae; genus Polaribacter. The sequence continues at coordinate 11,737 of CBFHKA010000025.1, forward strand.
TTTAAAATCACCTCTTTTAGCAACTTCAATTACGCTTCCATCTTCCATTGTAAAACTCACAGGTAATACTAATTTAAAACATTTTCTTTTGTCTTTTCCTCTTTTACAAGAATTTTTAACTGCTTTTAATTCATCAATATCAATTAAAGTTTGTATAGAACCATCTTCTTTTAAAGTAACATCAACAGGAAAAACTAATTCTGGTCTTTCTGTAACATCAGGATTTTCTTCATACCAAGTCTTAATTAAAGTCCAGTCTTCTTTACTGATTAACGTAATTGAAGAATTATCAGCCATTATAAAATCGATAGGAAAAACAAACTCAAAACAGTTGTTTCTTCTTCTTGTTCTTTTTTCGCTAGTGTCATTCAACTGTCTTCCTTGTGTTGAGAAAAAGACATCACTATCAATCTCTTCTTTAGAGGCATCATCAGTTCCAATGGATACTTTAAACCCTAATCCTGCTGCTAATTCTACTTTTTGAATGTAACTATCTGCCAATTCTCCATTAAATGTTGATGAAGTTGCTGATGGTAAACGAGTAGATTCTACTGTAGTTTTAGATGCACTTTCAATTTTTTCTATTAAAGTAGTATCATCAGTAACTTCTACACCTTCAGAATCTGAACAGGATGTAAATAATAAAGCTGATAAAATAAATGCACTAATTGTAAAAAATAAAATACTTGATTTTAAAACGTTGTCTTTGGAAATTGTAGTTTTCATAATATGTAAATTTTAATTAATAAATTGTTTCTATTTACTTAGAACCAACATTTTAAAAATAGTTTGAAAATTTTTTGTTTTTTTTATAAAATAATAGTTTCAAGAAGCTTATCATCCATATAATCATCTACTAATGAGTCTTCTACCATTAATGAATTTAAAATTAAATTATCTAATTTTTGTTCAGAAAGTTCTGCTTTTACCACAACTTCATCAAATAACGTAGCATCAGCAAAAGCATCTATATCTTTATCATCTATTAATAAAGACTCTATTAAAACATCATCTTCAAAAGCTAATGACTCTATATAGGTTGCATCAAAATCATCTTGATTATTTGAATTTTGCAACCAAACTGTTAAACTCAATATAAAAACCAAAGAAGCTGCTGCTATATATCTAAATTGTGGGCGCATATAAAAAACAATTTGTTTTTTTGGTTGCTCCTCTACTTTTACGTCTTCTTTTATTGTTTCTAAAATTGATGTTTTAGATTTCGCAAAATAGCCATCAGGAATAGCTGTTCCTAAATAGTCTTTATGATGTTTAGATATGTCAGAAAAATCTTCTTTTAGAAAATTAGTTGAATCACTTTCTGATTTTATTCTATCTAAAATAGAAAGTTTAGATTTAGAAAAATAATCATCAGGAATGTCTGTTCCTAAATATGCCTTATGCATTTTAGAAACATCGTTTCTTAAATCTTCATTTAAGAACTTCTTTTTGTTATTTTCTGTAGATTTTTCCATAAATATAATAGTTAGACCCAACTTATTTGAAATAGTTTGGATTTATGCAACTATTTTTTCTTCAATTATTTTTACACAAGTGTAATAGGTTGATTTTAATGTACTTTCTGACACATTTAAAATTTCTGAAATTTGCCGAAAACTTAAGTCATCAAAATATTTCATTTGAAAAACTCGTTTTTGTTTTTCTTTAAAGCTATCAATAATTGTGTTTAATTTTTTTTGAATTTCATTACCATCAAAATGTTCATCTTCAAACAAAACCTCTAATTTAGAACTTGAAACCTCATCAATATTATCGTATTTTTTCTTGTTATTTTTCTCAAAAAAACGAATAGATTCATTGTATGCAATTCTGTACATCCAAGTATGTAAAGAGCTCTTTTCCTGAAAATTAGCTATACTTTTATAAATTCTGATAAACGTATTTTGTAGTACATCATCTGCATTTTCGTGCGTTTGTACAATTTTTCTAATATGCCAATACAAACGTTCTTGATAAACATCAAGAAGCTCACTAAAAGCACGATCTTTTAGTGTAGGGTCTTTCAACTTTTTTACAAGTTCAGCGTCTTTACTCAAGTTATTTTGGTTGGTTTCTATTCTTTTGACCCAAGATAAAGGAAATAGTTTGATTTATTTACAGAAAAAATAAAAACTAGACTTCAATCAATTTTTTAAATGGTTTTATCAATTATAAGTGATGATTTTATTTGAAGAATTTTAGAATCATTCCTACTTTTACAATTAAACAATTACACGTTTACTTATTTCAACAGCAT
>CBFHKA010000026.1:0-153219 GCA_965656305.1 Polaribacter sp.
TTTAGGAGAAACTGGAGAGTATGACATTGTTATTACAGAAATTGGAGGGACTGTAGGAGATATAGAATCTTTACCTTATGTAGAGTCTGTAAGACAAATGCTTTGGGAAAAAGGGGAAAACAATGCCATTGTAATACACCTAACATTAATTCCATTTTTAGCGGCAGCTGGTGAGTTAAAAACAAAACCTACACAGCACTCTGTTAAGAATTTAATGCAAAGTGGAGTTAGCCCAAATATTTTAGTGTGTAGAACAGAACATGAAATTTCTGACGATATAAAACGTAAATTGGCTTTATTCTGTAATGTAAAAAAGGAAGATGTTATACAGTCTATAGACGCAGAGACTATTTACGATGTACCTAATTTAATGTTGGATGAAGGTTTAGACGAAGTGGTTTTAAATAAACTACAGTTAGTGTCTAAAAAGAAACCTGTTTTAAAAACTTGGAATAATTTTTTACAAAAACATAAAAATCCAAAATTTGAAGTAGAAATTGCTTTGATTGGAAAATATATTGAGTTACAAGATTCTTACAAATCAATTACTGAAGCTTTTATTCATGCTGGTTCATCACATGAAACAAAAGTAAATGTAAGATGGGTACATTCTGAGAGTTTAACTCCTAAAAATTACGAGAAAAAACTAAAAGGTGTTAATGGTATTCTTGTTGCTCCTGGTTTTGGAGATAGAGGAACTCAAGGAAAAATTAAAGCAGTACAATATGCAAGAGAAAACAACATTCCTTTCTTTGGTATTTGTTTAGGAATGCAAATGGCAGTAATTGAATTTTCTAAGAATGTTCTTGGCTTAAAAGATGCTTTTTCAACAGAAATGAAAAAAGAGGCATTAAATCCTGTAATTAACTTGATGGAAAGTCAAAAAGACGTTACTGAAAAAGGAGGTACAATGCGTTTAGGAGCCTGGAACTGTGAATTGAAAAAAGACTCAAATACTTATAATGCTTACCAATCTGAGATGATTAGTGAACGTCACAGACATAGATATGAATTTAACAATGACTATTTAGAACAAATTGAAGCTGAAGGAATGAAAGCTACTGGCACTAACCCAAAAACTGGTTTGGTAGAAGTTGTAGAAATACCTGAACATCCTTGGTTTGTTGGAGTACAATATCATCCAGAATATAAAAGTACCGTTTTAAAACCTCATCCTTTGTTTGTTGATTTTATTAAAGCTGCTTTGAAACAGTCAAAAAATTAAAACTTTAAGTTTGAAGTTTAAAAAGGAACAGTAATTGAACTATTAAAAAGTATATCATTTAAAGCTCTAAAAACAACTAAAAAAGAGCTTTTTAACTACATTTGTCGCGTTTTGCTCAAGAGTATTTCTTAAGCAAATGACAAATTGACATTTAATTTACACATGGAACAAAAAAAATTCGATTATAATTCTTTTATTGGAATGCTTCTTTTAGGAGGAATTATGTTGTGGTACTTTAACACCAACCAACCTGAAGTTACAGAAGATATAGCAACTCCTGAAGTTGTTGAAACTAATGTTGCTACACAAAATGAAACCAAAGTTGCAACTCCTACTTTTCAAAACGATTCTTTAAAACAAGTTGCATTTCAAAATAAATTAGGTGCTTTTGCTCAAAGTGCAATTAATGGATCAGAGGGTACTTCCACTATTGAAAATGAATTGGTAAAATTATCTATTGATAACAAAGGAGGACAAATAGTTGAAGCATTAATAAAGAATTATAAAACGCACGATTCACTTCCTTTGTATATGATTAAAGACAATAATTCGTCTTTTAATATCAATTTTGGAACAACAGATAATAGAATTTTAAATACCAAAGATTTATTTTTCTCACCTAACTTAACTAAAAATGGAGAGAATACTGTTTTATCATTGAAACTAAATGTTTCTGATACACAGTTTTTAGAATACAGATACGAAATCAAACCTAATAATTATATGGTTGATTTTTCTATTCGTTCTCAAGGTTTAAGCAATGTTTTTAACGCTTCTAATCCAATAAATTTAGATTGGACTTTAAATGGTTACAGACACGAAAAAAGTATTCGTACAGAAAACACCATGTATTCTTACTTCTACTATAAAACTGAAGATGAAGTTGATTACCTTAATGCAGGAAATACAGAAATTGTAAATAATGTGGATTGGGTAGCTTATAAACAACATTTCTTTACCTCTAATTTATTAACAGACACTCCTTTTAATAATGCAACTGTTACTTCTACAGATTTAGTGGAGGACGAAAAAATTGATACGGTTTTTACTAAAAAGTATGAATTAAAAACTCCTTTAGCTTTAACAGGTGGTGAGTTAAATTATAATATGAAATGGTTTTATGGACCAAGTGATTATAATTTACTAAAAACTTTTGAAGGAACTAATTTAGATGAAACCGCAGATTTAGGTTGGGGGATTTTCGGTTTCTTAAATAGAACTGTTTTTTATCCTGTATTTAATTTCTTAAAAGGATTCTTATCAAACTATGGATTGATTATTATTTTAATGACAATTGTAGTTCGTATTATTATGTCTCCTTTAGTTTATAAATCTTATTTATCAAGTGCAAAAATGAAGGTAATAAGACCTGAATTGACTGCCTTAAATGAGAAATACCCAGGAAAAGAAAACGCAATGAAGCGTCAGCAAGAAACCATGGCAATACAGCGTAAAGCTGGAGTGAGTATGATGTCTGGTTGTATTCCTGCCTTATTACAAATGCCTGTGTTCTTTGCATTATTTAAATTCTTTCCAACAAATTTAGCATTAAGACAAGAAAGCTTTTTATGGGCACCAGATTTATCTTCTTATGATATTATATTTAAACTACCTTTCTCTATTCCTTTTTATGGAGATCACGTAAGTTTATTTCCAATTTTGGCTTCTGTGGCTATTTTCTTTTACATGAAGATGAACCAAAGTCAACAAGCAAATATGCAAGCACCTCCTCAAGAAGGAATGCCAGATATGAGCAAAATGATGAAGTATATGATTTACTTCTCTCCTATTATGATGTTGTTTTTCTTTAACAATTATGCAAGTTCTTTAAGTTTGTATTACTTTATTTCTAACTTATTAACCATTACGATTATGTTAGTAATTAAAAACTATGTAATTGATGAAGATAAAATTCACGCTCAAATAGAAGAAAATAAAAAACGTCCTGAAAAAGCAAAAAGCAAATTCAGACAACGCATTGATACTGCAATGAAACAAGCACAAGAGCAACAAGCAAAGCAGAAAAAATAAAAGGCAATGCCTTTAGATAATTTTAAAACCCAAAACAGATTCGTTTTGGGTTTTTATTTTGCTAAAAACATTGAGATTATAATTTAGATTTTAATAACTCTACGAATATTCATTTTTAAAGACAAATGTCATTTCGAAATGAATGATTGAGAAATCTCAAAAGTTTTATATGAATTATTAAATTATACTGAGATTTCTCAACTCCATTTCATTGCGTTCGAAATGACATAAATTGAGAGTAATTTTCTTGAAAAAAAAATAAAACTACTTTTTAAAATTAAATTGACTTTGAAAAAAACCTAATCCATAACCTAAAAATTGAGTAAGTGTAGTTACAACACTTAAAACTCCAACTCTAATTCCATTTTTAAAAGTAGCATCTAATAAAATTGCTAAAAAATACAGGTAAAAACAACTAAATAAGCTCAGGTAACCAAATATCGCTAAAAGAATACTTAAATCTAATCCAAGTATAAAAACACTTGGAAACCAATATGTCAATTTTGCTGTTTCTGGATATTTACGATTTAAGATTGGTCTTGCTGTTCCAAAACCATAAGTTTGATTAAAAAATTGCTTGATAGAACTTCTACGTTTATGATAAACAAAAGCTTCTGCTATAAATTGCGTTTCATAACCATTTTCCCAAAGACGAAATGTTAAATCTATATCTTCTCCGTTTTTCATTTTTGAAAAACCTTGCGTTTTATCAAACGCTTTTTTTGACAAGCCTAAATTAAAACTTCTGGGTTGAAATTTTCCAACAGCTTGTTTTTTCCCACGAATTCCTCCAGTTGTCAATACTGAAGTCATGGAATAATTAATAGCCTTTTGTAATACAGTAAAATCTTTATGAGCTGCATCTGGACCTCCAAAAGCATCTGTGTAGTTTTCTAATAATGCTTTACTTACTGCTGATAAATATTGATTAGGAACAATAACATCTGAATCTAAAATAATAAAATAGTTTCCTGAAGCTTTTTGCATTCCAAAATTACGGCTTGCTCCTGCTCCACTATTTTCTTTGAAGAAATATTTTAAATTTAATTTTGATTTATATTTTTCAATAATAGCTTCACTTTTTTCTATAGATCCATCTTCTATAACCAATACTTCAAAATTATCTTGAAAGTTTTGTGTACACAAACTTTCTAATAACTCGTCAATTTCCTTTGGACGATTGTAAACTGGTATGATTATGGAAAAGTTTAGTTTCAAGTATTCAGTATTCAGTATTCAGTATTCAGTATTCAGTATTCAGTATTCAGTATTCAGTATTCAGTATTCAAAAGTAAAAAATGCAAACCGAAATTGATTTGCATTTTTACATTTTTATTTAAAACAGAAAATTGTTTAAAGTTTTCAAAAAGCCTGTAAACAAGTTTAGCCCAGATTGAGCTACTTGTTTGAGCTCTTTTGAGGCACGAAAAAAGCGAGTAGTGAAAGCTGGAAATAGCTCCAAAAACTATTATTCAAATTTTTCAATAACTGGGTCACTTACGCCCATATTAGAAAATCCACCATCATGGAATAGGTTCTGCAATGTAACTTTCTTTGTTAAATCAGAGAACATTGAAATGGTGTAATCTGCACATTCTAATGCTGTTGCGTTCCCTAAAGGACTCATTTTTTCTGCATACTCAATAAATCCATCAAAACCTTTAACTCCACTACCAGCTGTAGTTGGTGTAGGTGATTGAGAAATAGTGTTGACACGAACTTTGTGATCTCTACCAAAAAAGTAGCCAAAACTACGTGCAATACTCTCTAAATACGCTTTATTATCAGCCATATCATTGTAATCTGGAAACACTCTTTGTGCAGCCATATACGTTAACGCTACAATAGAACCCCATTCTGACATTGCCTTTTTGTTGTACAACACATTCATTACTTTATGAAAAGAAACTGCTGAAATGTCCCAACCTTTTGTGGTGAAATCGTATTTAGGATCTGTGTAATGTTTTCCTTTTCTTACATTTAGAGACATACCAATTGAATGTAAAACGAAGTCGATTTTACCTCCCAAAATTTCCATAGATTTTTCTACTAACATTGTTAAATCGTCCATAGAAGTGGCATCTGCAGCAATAACTTGTGAGCCTGTTTTTTCTGCTAAAGCGTTCAACTGTCCCATTCTTAAAGCAATTGGTGCATTTGTTAAAACAAACTCTGCCCCTTCTTCATGTGCTCTTTCAGCTACTTTCCAAGCTATAGAATGTTCGTTTAAAGCTCCGAAAATAATTCCTTTTTTTCCTTTTAGTAAGTTGTACATATTAGTCTTTAGTTGTAAGCCCCTTTGTCTTTCAGACATTTCCCCAAAAGAGAAAATTGAGAAGCGATTAGATTTTTAATTATTTAGTGCAAATATATTTAAACACTCACTTTTTTGAAACATCAATAGCTTAAAAGTGCTCTTTTGGGGATTTAGGGACCTTAATTTAATAATTCTTTTGCGTGTGTTAAAGCTGATTCTGAAATATCTTTTCCACTTAACATTTCTGCTATTTCTATGATTCTTTCTTCAGAAGTTAATTGTTTTAGATTCGTGGTTGTGATGCCATTAACTTCTTTTTTATAAACTTTGTAATGATTGGTTCCTTTGGATGCAATTTGGGGCAAATGCGTAATTGCAATAACCTGCATATTTAAACTCATTTGCTGCATGATAGCTGCTATTTTATTAGAAACTTCTCCAGAAACTCCTGTATCTATTTCATCAAAAATAATGGTTGGTAATTGTGTGTTTTGTGATAATATTGTTTTTACTGACAACATTATTCTGGATAATTCTCCTCCTGAAGCTACTTTTTTTAGTTCTCCAAAATTACCTCCTTTATTGGCAGAAAACAGAAATTCTAATTCGTCTTTTCCGTTTGAAAAATAATTGGATGTTGATTTTATTTTGATTGAAAAACGTGCATTTTCCATTCCTAATTCTGATAACAAAAATTCTAATTCTTTTGTTAGTTTTGGAATCGCTGTATTTCTACTTTTTGTAATTAAAGCAGCAACTTTATCTAGTTTTTCAGAAACATCTTCTATCTCTTTTTTCTTATTGTTGATGGTTTCCTCAGCATTTTCTACTTGACTTACTTTTTCTGATAAATCATCCAAAACCTTTAATAATTCTTCATTTGAAGAAACATAATGTTTCTTTTGAAGATTATAAACCAACTGTAATCTATCATTTAATTCTTCAATTTCATTAGGATTGAATTCTACATTTTCATTGGCATTTTCCAATTCACTAACCACATCATCAATTTCTATTTTTACTGATGTAATTCTTTCTGACAAATCTTGATATTCTTTTGAAAAAGTTGCGATTTTAGACAATCGATTTTCTAAAGTATTTAGTAAACTTTGGATTCCTATTTCTTCATTTATAGAGATTTCTAATGCTTCTGATAAATTGAGTTTGATATCTTCAATATTATTGAGTCTCTCTAGTTTTTCTTCTAATGCTTCTTGTTCATCACTTTTTAGATTGGCTTCTTCTAATTCATTAAACAAATGCAAATTATAATCGTATTGCTGGTTGGCTTCTTTTTGAGCTAGCTCTAATATCAGTAATTCTTTTTTAAGTCTATTTAATTGAGAAAAACCTCTTTTATAAGAATCAATTTTATCTTGATTATTTGCTAGAGCATCTACAATTGAAAACTGAAAACTATTATCAGATATTTCTAAAGTTTGATGTTGTGAATGCACATCTACCAACTTTGATCTTAATTCATTTAAAATCGATAAACGAACAGGTGTATCATTTACAAAAGCACGAGATTTTCCTGAAGGCAATATTTCTCTTCTTATGATAGTTTCTGCTTCATAATCTAAATCTACTTCTTCGAAAAAATCTTGTAAATGATAATTAGAAATAGCAACTTTAGCTTCGACAACACATTTTCTAGAAGTATCTTTTAGAGAAGATAAATCTGCTCTGTTACCTAATACTAAACCTAATGCTCCTAAAAGAATGGATTTTCCTGCACCAGTTTCACCTGTAATTATAGATAGACCTGATGAAAAATCAATACTTAATTGATTGATTAAAGCGTAGTTATTAATGGAAAGTTGTGTAAGCAAGTTCGCTAATTTTTGTTGGATAAAATTAGTGAAATAAAATTAGAAAATTAAAAGAAAATATTACTCAATATTTTTCCACTTAGAATTATTGTTTGGAGATATTTTACTTAAAGTAGTCGTTAATCTTGAAGCATTTCTTGTTTTAGGGCCATCTGAGTAAATGTTTACAATCTCATCTGCTTTGGCATCAAAAAATAAACGAATTAGGTAATTTCCTACTGTTTTATTGAACAAGTTTTGCATTTTAAAAACACTATCCTCAATCTTTTGTTTTGCAAAATCTTTGTTTGTTGCAAAGTTATCTATTCCTTTGATATGATAATCATACATCACATCTCTATACGTTTTTAATTTTAAAGCTAATAAGTTATCAATCAATAAAAAACGATTTTGTTTACCAACCACATTTTGCCAAGAAGACAAACCACTTTGCTGAGCTTGTAACATCACATTCTGAGCTTCTTCTAGTTCAGTTTGTCCACCATATTTAGAAAAAGTATCTGCATCTACACCTAAAATAGTATACACATAGAAAACAATTGTAGAAATTAAATTACTATCATAAGAATTTCTATTATAAATTAGTGGATCAAATTCATTGTATTTAAATGTAAAATCATTGTCTTTTAAATTCAACAATGGCGTAGAATAACTAGCACCATAAACTGGTCTTGTAGACTGTACTTGCAATGTAGCTGTAAAAGAATTATTATCTCTAGATGTGATAATAATATTCATTGCACAATCTACTTTTTCTTCTGTTTGCACAACTCTACTTGTCCATTTTGTTTGGTTGATAAACTCGGTTAAAGCAGTTTCCAAAGTTGTAAAGACCTGTCTGTTAGAGCCTCCAATTTGGTCGTAATTAATATTTACCAAACAATTCAATTCTTGTGAGTTTGCACTGAATGTTAGTAATAATACACTAAAAAGGACAACTAATTTACGCATTTGGATTTTTAAATTGTTCTTGATACTATTTTTTTCGTTCCTCAAAAATCACTAGAACTGACAGATATTTGTCATATTTAGTGGGATTTATTTTTTGTGAAATCAAATTTGTATCAAGATATTTTTAACTTATTTTATTGATGATTTCATTCAAAATATCTTCAGCAACTTCGGCTTTCGATTTTAATTCAAATGGTTTTTCATTCAAATTTTTATCAATAATAGTAATTTTATTTGTGTTTGTAGCAAAACCTGCACCTTTATCTTGCAAAGAATTTAAAACAATCGCATCTAAATTCTTACGTTTAATTTTGCCTTTTGCATTTTCAATTTCGTTGTTTGTTTCTAACGCGAAACCTACCAAATATTGATGTTTTTTAATTTCTCCTAAAGATGCTAAAATATCTTTTGTTGGAGCTAACTCCAATGATAACGAAGTATCTTTCTTTTTTATTTTCTGATTTGCAATATTTTTTGGCTTATAATCTGCTACAGCAGCAGATAAAATAGCTATATCTACTTCATTAAAGTATTGATGTGCTGCTTTATACATATCTTCAGCAGAAACGACATCTATCCTTTTTACGAAAGAATTGTTTATAGTTTGATGACTTGGCCCTGAAATTAAAATAACTTCTGCACCTAAATTAGCAGCTGATTTTGCCAAAGCAAATCCCATTTTTCCAGAAGAATGATTTCCTATAAAACGAACAGGGTCTATGGCTTCATAAGTTGGCCCAGCTGTAATCAATACTTTTTTGCCTCTAAGAGGCATTTTAGAAAGAATATCATTTTCTACAAACGAAACTATATCTTCTGGTTCTGCCATTCTTCCTTCACCAACTAAACCACTTGCAAGTTCACCAGAAGTAGCAGGAATCATTACATTTCCATATTCTTGTAATTTCTCTAAACTTTCTTTTGTAGATGGATGGATGTACATATCTAAATCCATTGCTGGTGCAAAATACACTGGACATTTTGCAGACAAATAGGTGGCTAATAGCAAATTATTACAAGTACCATTTGCCATTTTAGATAATGTGTTTGCTGTTGCAGGTGCTATTAAAAAATAATCAGCCCAAAGCCCTAAATCAACGTGATTGTTCCACAATTCATTTTCTTCTTCTTTGTCATAAAAAGTAGAGTGAACAGGGTTTTTAGAAAGTGTAGAAAGTGTGAGGGGTGTTATAAAATCTTTAGACGCAGGCGTCATTATTACTTTGACATCTGCGCCTAATTTTATAAATAAACGGACTAATGAAGCCGTTTTGTATGCAGCAATTCCAGCAGTAATGCCTAAAAGGATTTTCTTACCACTTAAAACAGACATTATTCTGCTTCTGGAGTTCTGTGATATACTTTGTCATTTAACCATTCTTCAACAGCGATTGCAGTTGGCTTTGGCAAACGTTCGTAAAATTTAGAAACTTCTATTTGTTCTTTATTTTCGAACACTTCTTCTAAACTGTCATTATAAGTTGCAAATTCATCTAATTTATCTACCAATTCTTTCTTTAAATCAGCATTAATTTGGTTTGCTCTTTTTGCAATAATAGAAATCGCTTCATAAATATTTTCAGTAGGCGCTTCAATTAAATTTTTGTTATAAGTAATTGTACTTATAGCTGCTTCTGTATCTTTATAATCCATAATTTATTATTTCTCTTTTGAATTCTCTTTTTCTAATTCTTTTATCCTAGCAATAATACTATTAATTCTTACTTCTTCTTTTTGAAGTGTTGCTAACATTTCATTAGAATCTTCCATATATTTTGATTCTGGAAAATTTCTTTTTAACTTATCATAAGCTTCAATAGCATCTTTGATTCTTTCTTCTTTTCTTCTATCTGTACTTTTTAAAACAAAATCATGAGCACATTTTAGTCTATAATACAAAGCTTCTTCTTTAAATTCAGAACCTAAATAATCTGATAATAAATTATCAAAAGCCTGAATTGCAGCTTTGTAGTTTCTTAAATCGTAATCTGAAGTAGTATAATACGTTTTTGCGATTTCGAAATACTTTTTCTGCAATTTATATCTTAATTCTGCGTAATGTTTGTTTGCTTCATCTATTTTTTCAGAATCTGGATAAGTACTTATAAAATTTTGAAAAGCTTCTAAAGCTTTATTAGTATCAGTTGGATCTTTACTAAAAACAGGAGATGATAATTTGTAACTATAAGCTGACAAAAAAGCAGCATCTTCTTTTTTAGAACTTTTAGGATAATTATTTGTAAATCTATCAAAATAATAACCAGCAAGGCTATAGTTTTTTTCATTAAAGTTAGACTGCGCAACCATAAACTGTATACGTTCCATTTGAGGTTTCCCTCTATAAGCTGGTGTTACTTTTTCAAATAAACGCAAAGCTTTGGCGTAATTTTTAGTTTCATACATTTTTACAGCCATCTTGTACTGATCTTCAACAGTACCTTTATTTAGTACTTTCTGATATTCTCCACAGGAAAATAACAAAATACTAAACGCAAATAAATACGCTAAATTTTTAATTTTTTGCATCGTGCAAAATTACTAATTAATTATGGATAATAAAAGTATTTATTTTTGTAGAAATAAACCTTTTCTTTTAGTGATTATCTTTTGTTTAAAGAGAATTTTAATATTAATTCTAAACTTAAAATACATGAATAATTAGCACTAAATAACAATGCAATATTCAACAAAAAAGACTTAAAACAATCCTAAAACGATACTAAAAATTTGTTAAGGTTGTGGAGCAGTATCTTGAGTAATTAATAGTTTAATATCATTATCAAACAAATAAAAGCCACCTTTATCATCTCCAATTAACTTTATTTTATCTAAAATATTTCTAGCTAATGCTTCTTCTTCTATTTGCTCAGAAACATACCATTGTAAAAAGTTATGTGTGGCATAATCTCTTTCTTCTAAAGTAATATGCACTAAATCATTAATAGATTTAGAAACAAAAACTTCATGATCAAAAAGTGTTTGAAACATTTCTTGAAAAGAACCAAATTCGGTTGGTGGGGCTTCTAATTGAGAAACTTTGGCATGACCTCCTCTTTCATTTACAAACTTCACCAACTTTAACATGTGCATTCTTTCTTCATCTGAATGTGCATACATAAATTGCGCAACTCCCTCAAAACCTAACACTTCTGCCCAAGAAGCCATTGCTAAATAGACTTGAGATGACGCTGCTTCAACTGTTATTTGCTTGTTTAATGCTTCTTCTATTTTTGGTGATAACATTGTTGTTCTTTTTTGATTATAAAATTTCTTAAACCAAAAATACAACTTTTAAAAAAGTAATCCTCTTTTAAAAGTTGTATTTCTTGTTATTTTTATTAAATCTAAAACTAAAATTCTGCTACATATTTTGCAATTTTAGCATGTAATTCGTTGCTAGCTTTTACTAAAGGTAAACGTACATCATTAGCACAAATCCCTAATTCTTGTAAAACAGTTTTTATTCCTGCTGGATTATTTTCTTCAAAAATAAAATCAACAACATCCATCATTTTAAAATGAATATCATAAGCTTCTTTATTTTTTCCTTCTAATCCTAATTGAATCATTTTAGAAAATACTGCTGGAAAAGCTTGACCAATTACAGAAATAACTCCTGAACCTCCTGCTAATGTAACTCCTAAAGCTAAATCATCATCACCAGAAATAATTAAAAAATCATCTGGTTTGTCTTTCAACAAGGCATTATATTGTTGTTGGTTGTTTCCTGCTTCTTTTACTGCCACAATATTGCTAAAATCTTTTGCTAAACGTAAAGTTGTAGCTGGATCCATATTTTTGGCTGTTCTACCAGGAACATTGTATAAAATTATTGGTAAATCTGTTGCTTCTGCAAGTGCTTTATAATGCTGATAAAAACCTTCTTGGGTTGGCTTACTGTAATAAGGAGCAACAGAAAGGATTCCATCAATTCCAGAAAAATCTCTAGTCTTTAATTCTTTTACAACTTCTAAAGTATTATTTCCTCCAACTCCTAAAACTAAAGGCAAACGTTTATTATTTGTTCTTACAATAACATCTATTATTGTTTGTTTTTCTGCTGCAGAAATTGTTGCACTTTCTCCTGTTGTACCATTGATTACCAAATAATTGGTTCCATTATCGATATTAAAATTCACTAATTTAATTAGTGCATCTACATCAACAGATAAATCATCTTTAAATGGTGTAACTAAAGCAACACCTGTACCAATAAATTTTTGCATTATTATTTAATTTTTACGCTGTAAAATTACAATTTTCAAATTGAATCTTTTGTAAAAAAAATATTTCTCACGAAGAATACACAACTTTTTGAATGAAGTTTAATTTTTTAGTTTATTTAGAACTAATAAGTATTTTTTTAATTCTGAAAGGAAACTTTCTATTTTAGTTGGGTATTCTAAAATTTCCATATCATACAATTTAGAATTTACCTTAGCAAAACCTACTTTAAACTTAGCATTAGAGTGTAAAACCGCATTTTCTAAATACAAGTTTTTTTTATTAAAATAACCGATTAATAAATCGTGAGGTTCTTCTATGAAAGATTTAAAAGTAGCTTTTTTAGGTTCTCCTTTCCAATTAAAATCTTTTTCTGTAAAAAATTTATACGATGGAACATCCATTTTACTATAAGGTCTGTAGTTATAAATTCTAATATTACCCAAACCTAAAATTCTTTCTACTTCATCTTGAATATTTAACCACTTCGAAATTTCACCAGATGCTATTATACCAATAGTGTAAACTTCATCATTACATACTACTCTATTATCCTCTTTTTCTTTGAGTAATTTATTGAACCGTTTTTGTATGAATGATTTTTTCAATCTTTTGGACTTAATTATTTATTAATGTAAAAATACTATTTATTTGTTTTTTAAAAACAATAAAAAAATTGAATTCTTGGTTTTGTATGTTGACTTTACAACTTTATATAATTCACAATTCATTCAATTGGGTAAATTAGCCTTTATAAAGAAATAAAAAACACCTATTCTTTGATATAAGTTTTAACGATGAAAGCTTTACAAATTAAATATTGAGCTAAAATATAAGTAACCATAATCAAAAATTGATACATCTCATTTGGAGCATAGAACTTGTTTATAGCAATTAAACTATCTGAAGTAATAAAAATAAGTGTACCCAAAAAAAGCCATAG
The DNA here is from genome assembly GCA_965656305.1 of Polaribacter sp. Lineage (GTDB taxonomy): Bacteria > Bacteroidota > Bacteroidia > Flavobacteriales > Flavobacteriaceae > Polaribacter. The sequence continues at coordinate 13,464 of CBFHKA010000026.1, forward strand.
GTTTGCTGTAGATTTTACCTGCACGTAATTCAAAAAAGCCACTACTCCAAATATAGTAATTACTATTCCATAAATAATTACTGGTATTCGCATTTCACCTAAGTTATCTTTTAGTAGATATAATAATGAAAACAAAAACACTAAAAATGGCGAAGCCACTAAGGCTATTTTCTTATAACTAGTCTTCTTTAAGAAACCTATTGTGATTTTAATATAAAAAACGTGAGCTAATAAAAAAGAAGCTAATCCAAATATAAAAAATTGATTTTTAAATAGCAATAAAACATCTCCCCAAAAAGAAAAAAACAAGGCAGAAATAAACCAAAAATCTGGTTTTTTAACTGACACCAAATATACAACCAAAAGCGTAGTCATTAAAAAAGGCTTGCTTATAAATGCCAAATTTTCAGAAAAAAGAATGCCAAAAACATGCAAAGAAGCAATAGTTAAAAAGAGTATGGAAGCAGTTGTTATTTTAGCTTGCTGGATCATATATTATAATTTCTGTCTGTTGTCTTCAGATTGTGTATCAATCAATTTATTATAAGGATCTATACCTACTTCAGTCGGTTTTTTATCAACAATAATAGTTACTTTATTGTTTACTTGGGTGATTTTATGCTTTTGTAAATAAAGCTCAACTTCTCTCTTTTCGCCATCAACTTCCTCTTTAGTAAAAATACCAACATCAATATAATCCTCTAATTTTACAGATAAAATGGGTTTCTTTTTATTTGCTGGTGTATAACTTAAGGTATCTCCTACTTTTTCGCCATAATATTTTTTTCCCTTTTCATCATTTCTGTATTTGGCTACTTGAAACTCTATATCTACTTGATATTTTCCATTTTCTAGTTCAGTAGATTTTACATCAATAATTTTATTTTGATACAACGTAATTGTCTCAAACATATCGTGAATTGCATATTGTAAAGAATCTGGAGTGACTTCTTTAATATAATCTACCATTTCTATGGATGTTGTGTAAGGAGGTTCTTGAAACTTCACTTTTTCTACATAACTTTTTAATGCTCCATTTAACTTTACTTCACCAATATAATCGCTCAAAGCATAAAAAACCAAAGAACCTTTTTGATAACGAATATATCCTTGCCCATCATTATACATTAAAGGTTTTTCGCGTTTGCTCTCAAATGTTCTATCCTCCAAATAACCATCCAAAGCATCTTTTAAAAAAGTACGCATTTTCGTTTTTCCATTCTCTTTTTCAATCACTTTTAAGGATACATATTCTGACAAACTTTCTGACAACATTGTTGATCCCAAAACATCTGCACCAATTACTTGATGTGCCCACCATTGATGCGCAATTTCGTGAGCAGTAACTGCAAATGGATAATCTACTCCATCATCATTTTCGTCATCTACATCTGCAATAAAACCAAAACCTTCAGAAAACGGGATTGTATTTGCAAAAGACTGTGCAAATGTACCAGCTGTTCTTGGAAACTCTATAATTCTGGCTTGTTTATGTTGATATGGACTAAAGTTTTTGGCATTATAATCTAAAGAAGCCTTCATCCCTTTTAGCATTCTATCTAAATTATAAGTATGTGGTTTATGATAATATATTTCTAAACTAATTCCTTTCCACATTTCTTTTTTCACTTCATATCTTGCAGAATTAAATGCGTAGAAATTTAAGATTTTACTATCCATCTTATAATGGAAATACTTTCTATCATCTTCAATCCATTCTTTTTGCAAATATCCAGGAGCAATAGCAATTTGATCTTTTGATGTGGAAACTGTTGCTTCAAAATCAATCCAATCAGCATCTTTTGAAATATACGTATTCCCTAAAGCAGTAGAATCTGAAGGGTGTTTTTGTAAATTATTTGGAGGTAAATCGTATTTTTTTCGAGTTTTATTATCTCTCAATTCACTACCTACAGAATACCCTAAAGATGGAAACATTGTAAAATTATTAATAAATGTTCCATTTTCTCTTACAGGAGATTTACGTTGAAACCTTGTGTTTTCTTTACTTTTTACGTTGATGGTTAATTGCAGAGAATCTCCATGCTGAATCTTTTTATCAAATTGATAAATATCAAAATTAAAAACTGTGTCTTCTAAAACCAAATTGTTTGGTTTATTAAATTCAAAGGTGTTCTCAAGCGAGTTATGATTTAAGAAAACACTATCAATTTCTTGGTCAGTTTTATTTACCAAAGTATAAATTGCGGTTGCTTTGTAGGTTCTTTTGTTTGGATATATATGCACATCTGCTTTAACTCCAACAACTCTTGGTTGCAAATAATCTTCATATTTTTTATACTTTTTCTCCCATTCCACAGCATTTAATTCTGCTTGTTTAGATGACGAGTTTTTACTATCTGATTTTGTTTCTAAATAAATCGAGACACCTAAAGTTACAAAAGCAATAAAAATCGTAACAAAACCAATAATTTGAGGCATTTTAAAACGGTATTTTGCAATTTGGATTCGTTCTGCAAAAGAATTAGGTAAACCTCTAACCCACAATAAAGAACTTAAAATTAAGAGTAAAGTTCCTCCTAAAATCCAATACAACTTATACCATAAATACCTTGACAATCCAGACCCATAACCATTCATATCTGAATAACTATATCCTGGTCCTTGATTATACCTAAAAATAGATAACTCTACACCTATAACTGGTAAAAAAGGCATAACAGATGCAATAATTAATATGATAAAAAAACCTAAATATTGATTTTTAATTAAAGTTTGAATAAAGATTGATAATAATGCCCAAACAAAATAGTTTAAAAATTTTAAGCCATATAATTCTTTCAAATAATGCCCAATTTCAAAATCATAATACCCTTTATATATTTGAAATAATAAACCTGAAATCATAATTACAGCCAACAATACCAATTGCATTTTTACCAAAGCAATAAATTTTGAAAATAACAATGTCCAATTTGGTACTGGAGTGCTATCTACCAAGTGATTAATTTTAGCAGTTTCTGCTCTTTGTACTAATAAACCTGCATATAAAAATGTACAAATATTAATCACAAAAAAACTAAACACATTACCACCAGCTAACATTTGCCAAGTAACAGGTAAAGTTGATGTTCCAAAAATTTCTCCAACAGCAAATAAAGTACCTATTAACATTAAAACTCCTACAATTAAAATACAAATAAATGGTACACTTCTAAAAATAAATTTAAAATCGATGTTTGATAATCTCCACATCGTTTTTAAATTCTGAAAAAAGGTATAGTTATGAGATACTTTTGGTAAATTAATTCTTGTAATTCCACTAAAATTCCTTTTAGTTACTCTTTCTGATTTTACTTTTCTAAAAGAGATTGCAATAGCATTTTGACTAAACTTAAAGTATTTAAAAACCAAACCAAAAATTAAAGATGAAATAGCCAACCATAATAATCGGTTATAAATTATCAACTCTTTAATTGGAATTTGCATTTCGTTTTGTTCTGACATTGTCCAATATTTAGTATATTTATTCAAAGCAGAAAATCCAAAAGGATCTAATAATGCTAATATTGTTTCTTGTTCAGGTTCAGAAAGAATACCACCAATTGCCCCTTGAAAAAACATTAAAATAATTACAGTTATAAAACCTGCCCCAACACTTCTAGAAAATGTGACAACTGCAAAAACTACAGCTCCAAAAAAAAGCATATTAGGCAAAACATATACAAAATATGTATTCAAATAGCTCATTATATTTAAACTACCAACAATATCTGAATTTGTGCCAGGAAAACGATAACCAATAATCATCCCTAATGCAATTACAAAAAGAATACTAGTTACTACAGTAATTCCGCTAAAAAATTTCGCAAATAAATAATTGGCTTTGGTAAAAGGATAAGAAAATAAAATGGTATGCATTTCACTTTTAAAATCTCTATAAATAGAAACTCCTATGATTGAAGGAAATAGAAAGAAAATAAAAATGGTAAATGCATTAAAACTACCATTAATATTGATAGGAGAATTTACAATTCTTGATGAGCCTACTGTACCTGTAATGGAATCCCAAATTCCTGCTGATGTAGCAGACAAAAGAAAAGCGATAATAAAAAAAATTGCAGCATAAATATAAAAGACAGGCTTTTTAAACCAGTATTTAATTTCTTGCTTGAATATTGTTGAAAACATATTTTATGTTGTGTAATTGTTGAACTGTGTAATTGTTTAATTGGAGTTAAAACTCAAAATTTGAAATTTTGAATCCTAAACTAATTGTGGTTCATCTTGTTTTAAAGCTATAAAATATACATCATCTAATTGTGGTTCAACAGTCACAAAGTCTTCTGAAGGTTTTACTTCAGAGAACACTCTAATATTTAAGGTATTATCTTGATTATAATTTGAAGATAAAATATTGAATAGTTTTTCATTTTCTTCTAAATCATCTCTTTTGATGGTTTTTTTCCAAATCTGTCCATCTATTTCTTTTGTAGCTTCTTGTGGAGTAGTGTGTTTTAAGATTCTACCTCCATTTAAAATTGCCATTTCATTACACAATTCTTTTACATCTTCTACAATATGAGTAGAAAAAATAACGGTACAATTTGTACCAACTTCACGCAAAACATTTAAAAAACGATGTCTTTCAGCAGGATCTAAACCAGCTGTAGGTTCATCTACTATTATTAGTTTCGGATTATTTAAAAGCAATTGTGCAATACCAAAACGTTGTTTCATTCCTCCTGAATAACCAGCTACATTTTTGAATCTTACCTCATATAAATTAGTGATTTCTAAAACTTCTTTTATAATTTTTTGTCTATCGGATTTATTAGCAACACCTTTTAATGTTGCAAAATAATCTAACAAATCTTGAGCAGACATTTTAGGATAGACTCCAAAAGATTGAGGCAAATAACCTAACACCTTTCTTAAAGACATATTATCCTCTAGCACATTAATATCACCAAAAGTAATTGAACCAGAATCTGGACTTTGTAAAGTTGCAATTGTTCTCATTAATGATGACTTCCCTGCTCCATTTGGACCTAATAAACCAAACATTCCTGTTCCAATTTCTAGACTTAAATTGTCTATTGCTTTTACACCATTTTTATAGGTTTTGGTTAAATTATCAATTACTAACTTCATTTTGTTGGTTTTGTTTCGTTTCATTTTAGCGATAAGTGTAAAAATAAGGACTTTTGTTACACTTTTTTATCCTTTTTTAAATGATATTCATAAAAATTCGTTTTATTTTTACACAAACAGAAATTATATTATGTCAGAAAAATCAATTTTAAATAAAAAATCATTAGAATTTTTAGAAAAATACTTAAATAATGCATCTCCTACTGGTTATGAATGGGAAGGACAAAAAATTTGGATGAACTACCTCAAACCTTATATAGACACTTTTATCACAGACACTTACGGCTCTGCTGTTGGAGTAATTAATCCTGATGCAAAGTACAAAGTAGTAATAGAAGGTCATGCTGATGAAATTTCTTGGTATGTAAATTATATTTCTGATAATGGATTGATTTACGTGATTAGAAATGGAGGATCAGATCATCAAATTGCGCCTAGTAAGATTGTAAATATTCATACTAAAAACGGAATTGTGAAAGGTGTTTTTGGTTGGCCAGCAATACACACAAGAGATAGAGCTAATGAACAAGCCCCAAAGCCAGATAATATTACCATAGATGTTGGTGCAGCTACAAAAGATGAAGTTCTAGAAATGGGAGTTCATGTTGGTTGCGTAATTACCTATCCAGATGAATTTCACATTTTAAACAAGAATAAATTTGTTTGTAGAGCTTTAGATAATAGAATGGGTGGTTTTATGATTGCTGAAGTTGCTCGTTTATTAAAAGAAAATGGTAAAGAATTACCTTTTGGATTATATGTTACGAATGCTGTGCAAGAGGAAATTGGTTTGCGTGGAGCAGAAATGATTACAGAAACCATAAAACCTAATGTTGCTATTGTTACTGATGTAACTCACGACACAACAACACCAATGATTGACAAGAAAAAAGCAGGTCATTTGGAAATTGGTAAAGGACCAGTTGTAGCTTATGCACCAGCTGTTCAACAAAAATTACGTGATTTAATTACAGAAACTGCAGAGGCTAAAGAGATTCCTTTTCAACGTTCTGCACTATCTAGAGCAACTGGAACTGATACAGATGCCTTTGCTTATAGTAATGGTGGTGTTGCTTCTGCATTAATTTCATTACCATTAAGATATATGCATACTACAGTAGAAATGGTACATAGAGATGATGTTGAAAATGTGATTAAAATGATTTACGAAACACTTTTAAATATTAAAGAAGGAGATACTTTTTCTTACTTTGAATAAAATAAAGATGGTATTAATTCCACAAATTACACAAACTAAGTTCGTGATAATTTGTGGGATTTTTATTTACAAACCTTACTTAAACCTTACAGCATAAGAAAATCCTAATGTAGGATATAGAAAAAATTCTCCTGGAGCAAATGGCTTTTCTTCACGAAATAAACTTGCATCAAAACTCCATAAATTCTTTTTGTTTTTGCTTGAGAAAAAATAACCTAAAACTAAAGCTTGTGAGTCTAATCGAAAAACTTGATCTCCTGTAAAACCAGGCGCAAAACGATCTAAAGCAGGCGAAGCTCCAAAACCTACTTCAAACGTAAAATAGTTATTTTCATCACTTCTATACTTTCTATAAATCAACCTTCCAGAACCACTTGTTCCAGGAAAACCTGGAGTTACATAAGTTCGTAAAGCCCAATAACTATTTCCTGTATACCAAGCTAAAGAACCCGTATAAATAGTAGTTTCAGATGAAAATTTTAACCATCTAAAACCTAATGATGCTTCAAAACTTTTGGGTAGCGATTTAAATAACTCAAACCCATATCTTTGTGTAGGGTTTAAAGGACTATTAGAAAAAGCACCACTTACATAAGCATACAAGCCTGATACTATTCTTGGGTATAAATCCAATTCGTATTGATAATTATCGGTTTCAAAACGATTACTATAATTCATTCTTGCAATGATACTTCCATATTTGGTTTGTCTGGAATAACTCAAAGATGAATAATACATATTTGCACGACCATTACCTGAATCAAAATCATAATAATCTGTAAAAAATCCGACACTAATTGTATTAAAATTAATATCACCTTCTAAAGATTTTTTATAGTCTTTGAGCAACTCACTTTCTGGATGTATTTTTAATGCATCTTTAACAGTTCTTAAAGCATTTTCTTTATTTCCACTATTTAATTCTGATCTTGCTTTTAGTTGAGATAAATCTGGATCATTTGGAAATATTTTCAACGATTCTTTTGTTAATTCAAGACCCTTATAATACTTCTCTGCATACAATTCATTTTTTATGTAGGCAATCCAATCTGTTTTCCTTTTGTCATCTTTTTTTAAAACATATTGAAATTCCTTTCTTGCTTTATCATAACTTCCATCCCAAGAATAAGTACTTGCCAAAAAAGATCGAATGTCTAAATAATCTGGATAAGAAGTTAATATAAATCTTAATGAATCTTGTGCTTGAGCTCTTTTTCCATTAAAAGCCAATTCTCTTGCTGTTTTAAAAGCACTATCAGGATTGCCATCAAATACTTTTTCTTGTGCCAAAAATTGATTAGCAAAAAGAAAAAATGCCATCAAAAACAGTGTTGTTTTTATTTTTTTTAGAATCATTGTAAAGAGTTTTTAAATTTGATGAACACTTTATTTTTTGGTTGTTTTTTTAAGATACTATCTATTATTATTGTAGCCTTTTCTGTATCATTCATAGTTTCATATGCTCTTGCCATTTTAAAAGCAACATCATCATTTTTAATTTTATTTTTGATAGCTTTATCAAAAATAATTTTTGATTTCTCGTTTTGAGAAGACCACCAATACATATCCAAAAGAGCCAAATAAACATCATCATAATAAGGTGATCTTTTTAAAGCATTAAGTAGTTCTTTCTCAGACTCTACATACTGTTCATCCCAAGCTAAAGTTCTTCCTTTTAGTATTCTAACATCTACATGATTAGGGACTTTCTTTAAAATATAATTGCATATTAATCTTGCTGTTTCTCTCTCACTATTAAATGCTTTTTCTCTTGCAACCATAAACATTTCATCTAAAGTTAAACCTTCAGTTAATTTGGTTACTTTCTCTAATTGTTCTGGTGTAAACTTGTAAACCCCAGTTATTTTTGTTTCTTCATTTTTAGGATATATTTTATCATTCTGAGTTACGTATGCATTTAAATTCTTAAACTCTTTATATGCTTTTGTTACTTCTCCTAAAATGGGTTTATCATTGATTTTAGAAATGCTGAAATTTTCTTTTATCTTAAAAAGGGTTCCATCTGAATACATATATTCTTTATAAATAAAATCATTAACTGTTCCTTTATAACGCATTAAAGGAATTTTATGAATATTTCTAAAAACTCTTGAAGTATCTAATCCTGTACCTATCCAAGCTGTTTCTTTTGGCAATTGCACATCATAGCTTTTTGATAAAAAAGCCAATAAGCTTGGTGCAAGATCTTGATGAGAGGAAATTGATTTTATTTTAGAAGTTGTTTTTAACATTGGACTATATATAAAAAACGGCACATTAAATCTACATAACTTGTCTTTTTGCGCAATTGGAATTAATCGATGATCTCCTGTTATTATAAAAATAGTGTTTTTAAATTCTGGTCTTTTTTTATAAGATTCCATAAACATTTTCACACTAGCATCTGCATACAAAATACTTGCAAAAATATCTTTATTTGCATTTACTTCTCTATTGGTTGCTTTTAGTTTATTATCAGATTCTAGAATACTATCTATTTTTACTAAATACTTGTCTTTTACAGGAAAATCAAAAGGTTCGTGTATGGTTTGTGTTGCAATTAAATCTAATCTTGGTGTTTTGATATCATCTAAAAGTGTGAGTGTTTTTTTAAATATTTCATAATCTGAATATCCCCAAGAAAATCCGTTAGAACCATTTACAGATTTAGGATAAGAATCATCATATTTATTTTCATCTACAATATTATCAACTCCATTATGTTCTAAAAAATTAATTTTTTTATCAAAACTGGATTGATCTCCAGAAAAGAAAGATGTTGTATAGCCATTCTTTTTTAGAATACTAAATAATGAAAGATGTGTTGGCGTATTTTCTATTTCTAAGAATCCTTTTTCACCAAAAGGCAATGAAGCCATTAATGAGGGTAATGCTCCAAAAGTTCTTCCTGCATTACTTAAAAAATTATCCCAAAAAAGAGATTTTGGAATTAAAGAATTTAAATAGGGTGTAAAACCACTGTAATATTTATCTCCTACAAATTCTGAACCTAGTCCTTCAACTTGAATAATAACAATATTTGGTTTTTCATCAGAGATATTAAAAAACGAACTCAGAACATCTTCCGTATTTTCTGAGGGTTTTAAAAATGGATATTCATTATTTCCTTCTAATTTTATAGATTTTACATCTATTTTTTCTTTTTGAAATTTGATAACATCAGTTACAAAAAAATATATTTTATTTTGATAATTTGCTTCAGAAAAATCAGACAAAGCAAATTTCATGATTAAAACTGCTAATGTTATTGTTATAAATATTCTACCTAAATATTTAGAAAAAGTAGCTTTATTTAAGAAAAAACAACTTGTTAAAAACAATGCTGGAAAAATAACAAATGGAACAAAATATAAGAAACCAGTACTTTCTGAAGATGTTACCGTTAAATAAATATCATCAAAAGAATACCCTAACAAATCAGCTCCAAGATTTAGAAGAGTTGTTAAACTATATTTTGTAAGTGAAAACTCTATAAGGATAATAATTACAAATAAAATTTTTATAAATAAAAGCCCTTTTTTGGTTTTCTTCTTTGCAAGGAGGTAATAAAAGGGTAAAAAGAGTAAAAAAATAAATAATATGGTAAAAAAGTGATTTAAAAACTTAAAACTAAAATACTTCAAAAAAGCAGGAGTTTCTTTACCACTGAATAGGATAGCACTATATTCATATAAACTTATCATCCAAAATGTTAGCATCAATGCAAAACATATTAGAATATATTTTCTGTTCTTTTTGTTTATTTTTTTTATTGCCATTTCCGAGGGAATTTAAAATGATTTAATTACGTTTTTGTAAGTCCTTTTCGCACCATAACTCCCCATTTCTTTTTCTTGTTGAAATAATAATCCCAATTACCTCTAATTGCTGCATACAATACTAAAGGATGCAATAGAAGTGGTTCTATAAAAATGGTGAGCACTAATTTTAATCCAATACCTTTGTTTTTGTATTGGTGATATGTAAACTCTTCTGTAAAAATGGCTACAAAAGAAAATAATAACGAAAACAAGTAAGCTAACAGGAATAAGCCCAAAACAAAAGTCCAGCTTATGGGTTGGTAGCATATTAAAAACAGAAAATAAAGCATTCCCATAACTTCGATAAGTGGAGCCATTCTCTCAAAAACAAACCAATAAGGAAAACTTAATAAACCTAATATTCTGTATTTATAATTGAGCCCTATTTTTTTATGCATTTTTAGTGTTTCAATAGTACCTCTTGTCCATCTATTTCTTTGTGATATTAATATTTTTTTATCATCAGGAGCTTCTGTCCAACATAAAGGATCTGGAATATAGGCTACTTTATATTTTAGATTTTCTTCTTCCATATAAGCTCTCATTCTTACAATAATCTCCATATCTTCACCTACAGTTTTAGTATCATAACCTCCAACTTTTATGGCTATTTCTTTGTCAAACAAACCAAAGGCTCCAGAAATTACTAGTAAACCATTTAATCTTGCCCAAGCCATTCTTCCTAATAAAAAAGATCTCAAGTACTCCAATATTTGAACTCTTTCTAACCAAGTATCTGGAAAATTGACTTCTAATAATTTTCCATCTTCAATTTTACAAGAATTCGCAATTCTAATTACTCCTCCAGAAGCAATTACTTTTCTATCTGTATATTCTAGAAAAGGTTTTACCATTCTTTGTAAAGAATCTTCAAGCAACAAACAATCTACATCTATACAGGCCAAATATTTACTTTCGCTAATATTCATACCACAATTTAGAGCATCTGCTTTTCCTCCATTTTGTTTATCAACTACAATTAATTTATCAAAAGCTGGATTTTTAGATTTAAAAACACCCTCCCTTAGATCTTGCATTGGTATTTTTTCATTAATTAAATAATCTACTTTTTCTAAATCGTAGGCTTTTATTAATTTTTCTAAACTATCATCTTTGCTTCCATCATTTACAATAATTACATCATAGTTTACATAATGTGTAGATAAAAGTGAACGTACATTTTCGACAATATTTAAACTCTCATTATAAGCTGGAGCAATAATAGATATTGATGGAGCTAATGGAGATTTAATTAAATCTTTGTGATGAACAAAACTATTTTTCTTTAAATAATCTATCGTTTCTCTTGATGAAAAAAAAGCTAAAATCACATATGACCCCACAATTAGAACCGTAAACACTAAAAAGAAATAGTGAAACGCAAGCAATATCGATCTTATAATCTGATCAAATTCCATAGCTATAATCTAAAAAGTTAATGATTTTATTATAATCTTCATCTTCTGATTCTTTTTCTAATTTGTCATATAAGTTTTTATCTACTGTTTTTAAAATGGATAATGCTTTGTGTTTAATTTCAAAATTTTCGTGAGTTGTATAGTTAATAATAAATGTACTATCCTCTATTGATGCTACTTTTATTAATAAATCAAAAAAACTAATTTTTTCAGCCAAAGTTAAATCTGCAAATTTACTTTTCAGTATATATTTAGCCTCTGTTACTTCAAAATGTGTTAGAGTTTCAATTGCTTTTAATCTAACATCTTCATTTTTGTGATGTAATAATGTTAACAAAATTTCTTTAGTTTCTAATCGATTAAATATTTTTACAATATTTAAGATAAATATGATTACAAAATCATTTTCTGATTTTAACCACCTAGAAACATCTAAAAATTAAATGATTTTCAATTTTTTGAATTTCACCTAATAATTGTATTTGATCCCATTCTGAAATTGGCACTTTTAAATCATCCAAAAAACCCAACCCATCATAACCAAATAGTTCTAAAAAATATAAATGTGCTTCTCTCCTTACTTCTTCTCTTGGATGGTTAATAAATTTTACAATTACATCTTTTAGTTTTTCAATTTTAAAACGTCTTGAGTCTCTAATGCCAATAGCAATAATATTCCATCTTTTACTTTTTAGCTTTTTTTGAGTATATTTTAACAAGCCTATTTCTTCATAAAGCTTTAGCATTGTTAAAATCATATTACCAGATATTTCTTGACTTAACACAAAAAAAGTATCACTAATTATTTTTCTTTTTCTTCTATTAGAAGCACCTCTTTTAAACTTTTTTATGATTTTTTTCTGTTCATCACTTAAAAGAACACTTTCTTGCTCAGAATATAAAAACTGAATTAAATTTTCTTCAACAACTTTAGTATAGTTTTTCTTTTTTGTAAAAGTAAGTCTAATGTTATTTCTTAAAATTTTAAGGTAAACAATCAATATCATAATTATAACAACAAGTATTATAACTATAGCCCATACTATACTTTCGATAAGAGGTGGTATCATAAAACAATTACTATTAGGAAATTACATTAGCATCCTTCTTACCCTAATTGAAAGTTCATTAGGACTCAAAGGTTTACTCATAAAATCGTTAGCACCAAGATTGAATGCTTTCAAAACCATTTCTTCTTGACCTGAAGAAGAAAAAACAAGTATAGGCACATTGCTTTTTAATTGATTCCTAACGTGGCTAATCACTTCTAATCCACTAAAATAATCCATCATAACATCAGTTAGGATTAAATCAGGGTTATCATTCTCAATAAATTCTATAGCTTCTTTTCCGTCTTTAGCTACAAGAAGGTGATGCCCATCTTTCTCTAAACGAAATTTTAAAAGGAGAGATAATACAGAGTTATCTTCCGCAAGTACAATTTTCTTTTTTTGGCTCATATTATGGGGGAATTAATATTCTAAAAAATTAATTTAATATTAACAAATCTAATAAAAACAAATAAAATTAGTGTTATCTATTTTATTTATCTTTACAAAATCTTACTACTAATCCCCTAAAATAAGGATAAAATATGGAAATTGAAAAAATATTAACTAGTAATGTTGTTGACTTAACATCTATCAAGAGTTTTTTTGCGAATGATAAGGATATGTTAATTCAATTAATTGGAGTGTATTTATCTGATACAACCCCTAGAGTTGCTACTTTAGAAGACAGCCTATCAGAAGTTAACTATGAAGATGTCAGAAGTATTTGTCATTTTTTAAAATCATCTTTTGGCTTAATGGGAATTGGCTGTTTAGAAGAAGTTGCTGCTTTAGAACAATTGGCTAAAAACAATGAAAGTGAAGCTGTAATAAAAGAAAAACTAAATTTTATCATTCCAATTTGTAAAGAAAGCCTTACAGAATATACTTCGATTTTAAATAAATTAGAAGCGCTTTAATTTTTTTGACTTTTTAAATGATAAAAGAAATACAATTACGTGTAAATTTAATAGAAGAACGCAAAGAAAATATTCTTTTACACAAAGCTTCAAAACAACTTGACATAGACAAATCTGAAATTTCTGCTGTAAAAGTTCTTAGAAAATCGATTGATGCTCGTAAAAAAGATATCATCTTTAATTACAAAGTTGCTGTTTATATCAACGAACAAGTACCAGAAAAATCTGATTATATTTTTGACTATAAAGACGTTTCTAAAGCCAAAGAAATTCATATTATAGGTTTTGGCCCTGCAGGAATGTATGCAGCTTTACGTTGTATAGAATTGGGTTACAGACCTGTGGTTTTAGAAAGAGGTAAAAACGTGCAAGATAGAAGGCGAGATTTACGCGCTATCAATCAAGAACATTTTGTAAACGAAGATTCTAATTATTGTTTTGGTGAAGGTGGAGCAGGTACTTATTCTGATGGAAAACTCTACACAAGAAGTTTAAAAAGAGGTGATGTTCGTCGAATTTTTGAAAACTTAGTTTTTCATGGAGCTACTGAACAAATTTTAATTGATGCTCATCCTCATATTGGTACTAATAAATTACCAAAAATCATCCAAAATATTCGTGAAAACATTATAAAATTTGGTGGCAAAATTCATTTTGAAAGTAGAGTTACCGATTTTAAAATTAAAAACAATAAGCTACAAGCCATTCAATTACAAAATGGAGAAGAAATGACTGTAAATTCAGTTATTTTAGCTACAGGTCATTCTGCCAGAGATATTTATGAACTGTTGCATAAAAAAGAAATTACACTCAAAGCAAAGTCTTTTGCTATGGGTGTTCGTGTAGAGCATCCTCAGGAAATCATCGACCAAATTCAATACAATTGTTCTGGTCAAAGAGATGAACTTTTACCAGCTGCTGCTTATAGTTTAGTGCATCAAGTAAATAACAGAGGTGTATATTCTTTTTGTATGTGTCCAGGTGGTTTTATCGTTCCTGCTGCCACTGCTAATGGAGAAGTTGTTGTAAACGGAATGTCTCCTTCCAAAAGAAATAATAAGTTTGCAAACTCAGGAATTGTTGTAGAATTAGACATTGACAAAGATTTCAAGAAATACGAACATCTTGGCCCTTTAAAAGGATTGGAATTTCAGAAAGATATAGAGAAAATTGCTTTTTATGCTGGTGGAAGAACACAAACTGCTCCAGCCCAAAGATTGGTAGATTTTGTAGATGGAAAAATCTCAACTGATTTAAACGAAACTTCCTATCAACCAGGTTTAAAATCAGCTCCTTTACATTCTTTATTACCTAAAATTATTGGAAGTAGATTACGAAAAGGTTTTGCTGCTTTTGGAAGTAAAATGAATGGATATTACACTAATGAAGCCAATATCGTTGGAGTTGAATCTAGAACTTCTTCACCTGTAAACATTCCAAGAAAAGAAAATTTAGAACACCCAGAAATTGAAGGTTTATTTCCTTGTGGCGAAGGTGGTGGTTATGCAGGAGGTATTGTTTCTGCTGCAATGGATGGAGAACGTTGCGCTGAGGCCGCTGTTGCAAAATTGTAATTAACATAAGATATTTTTCCTATTGAATTTGTAGATAAAAACACGAGATTCTCTAACTATTTTTATAAAATACGTGTACTTAGCTTAATTAAGTATTAAAACGTTGCATAAACTCGTTGATATGGAATTTAATAAAAATAATGTAAAAATGAAAAATAATGGTTCAATTATTGTATATTTGATTAGAAATTTCATTTGTTATGAACAAAACACAAGCATCATTATTATTGGCATTAGCTAAAAAATTAGAGAAAAAAGAAAACTCTAAAGAGGCTGCAATTAAGTCTTTAAGTTCTGCTGGAATTGTTACAAAAAAAGGAGAAGTAACAAAGGCTTTCCCAAACCTTGAGCGTGTTCTTGCTATTGTAGAATAAATGTATAGTTCAAGATCGAATCTTATAATCGGATTTCATGGATGTGATGAATCTGTAGTTCAAGAACTTCTTACCAAACCTAAAAAAGTAAAAATTAGTGAAAAACCCTTTGACTGGTTAGGTCACGGATTTTATATTTGGGAAAACAATTATGATAGAGCTTTACAATGGGCAAAAGACAAAGAAAAAAGAGGTAAAATAAAAAAAGCCTCAGTAATTGGAGTTGTCTTCACACTTGACTATTGTCTTGATTTAATTGATAGTGAATTTATAAATGTTCTTACTCAGTATTATGAGTTAATGGAAAAGGATTTTAAGAACCTTGGAAAAACATTACCCAAAAATAAGGATGTAAAAGTAGATGAACATAAAGACCTTTTAATTAGAGAACTTGATTGTGCTGTAATTGAATATCTTCATAATCAAATAAAAGAAGAAATTGTTCAAAACAAAACAAGCTCTTTGAATGAGTTTGACTCTGCAAGAGGTGTTTTTACTGAAGGAGGACCTGCTTATCCTGGAGCTGGAATACAAAAGAAAAGTCATATTCAAATTTGTATTAGAAATATGAACTGTATTAAAGGGTTCTTCTTACCACGAAAATAATCTACACACTAAACCCTTAGCCAATCTACTCAAAAAACTTCCAAACTATTACTAGTGAAACACACTAAAAACAACTTCCTAAAACTTCCAAAAGCAGATGTTCATAATCATTTTCATTTGGGTGGTTCTCAAAAAAAGTTGTTGGAAAAATATCCAAAAGCAGCTATTGAGTTTCCTAAAAAGTATAATGGTTTAGAAGGAATGATTGATTTTATTTACGGTCATTTAAACCAAATAATGCGCACAAAGGAAGATGTCTTCAATTTTATGGAAATCGCAATTGAAACTGCTATTGATGATAATGTGACTCTTTTAGAAGCAAGCGTAGACACGAATTTAGCTCGTTTTTTTGAAAACTCCATAGAGCTTGTTATTACTGAAGTGAGGAGAATTAAAGAAAAGTATAAAACCAAGATAGATTTTAAACCAGATATTGGTATCAACAAAGATTTACCAATCGATAAAGTTTATACTTATACAAATGCTTGCATAGAAAGTGGTGTTTTTAATGGAATTGACATTTATGGAAAGGAAGCCAATCAAAATTTAAAGCCTTTTCGAGAACTGTTTGAAACTGCTAAGAAAAATGAACTAAAAACGAAAGCACATATAGGTGAATTTTCGGATTACAAAACCATAGAAGAAACCATTTTTCTTTTGAATCCTGATGAATTACAACATGGCATAAATGCAGTACATTCAGAAAAAACAATGGATTTGATTTTGGAAAGAAATATCAAACTAAATATTTGTCCACAAAGCAATATTTCTTTGGGTGCAGTTGCTAAATTAAAGACTCATCCTATTCGTAAATTGTTTGACAAAGGCATAAAAGTAACAGTAAACACTGATGATTTAATTTTATTTAATACAACTGTAACTGATGAATTGTATAACTTATATACAAATAATATTTTCTCTTTTGAAGAACTAGATCTCATCAGAAAAAATGGATTTTAACTCAATTTATCCACAAAATACATGTTCACTTTTCCTTTTCCTTTTGCTTCAATTGCACCTCTAAATTCAAAAGAAAACTCGTCATTCTCTTTTATCAAATCATAAGTAGATTCACTGATATTCACCCTATTCACTTCACCAGAACTTTCCATTCTACTGGCTACATTTACAGCATCTCCCCAAATATCGTAAGCAAATTTTTTGGTTCCAACAACACCAGCAACTACTGATCCAGAATTGATACCCACTCTTATTTGTAATTTAGATTTCTTTTCCGATTTTTTTACAAAATCAACAACATCTAAAGCTGCTAAAGTAATTTTGTAAGCGTGGTTTTTATCAGCAAAAGGCAATCCACTTGCACACATATAAGCATCTCCAACTGTTTTGATTTTTTCAAGACCATATTTATCAATAATTTCATCAAATTTAGAAAAATAGAAATCAATACTTTTCACCAATTCTTCTGGAGTAAGACTTTCAGAATACTTTGTAAACCCCTTAAAATCAGTAAACAAAACTGAAACCGCATCAAATTTTTTTGCTGCTACACTTCCTTTTTCTTTGAGTTCTTCTGCTGTTTCTTTTGGTAAAATATTTTTTAATAAATCATCAGAACGTTCTTTTTCAGCTTTAATAATTCTACCTGTTTTTACCACATATTTGTTTCTTCTATATAAAGTATTTGCCAAAAAACCAAGTAAAATCAAGGCTAGTATACTTGCGAATACTATAATATTTTTTGTCTTATTTTGTTCTTCTGATAAATCTAATTCTGTTTGTTTTCTTTCAATTTCGAACTCAGCTTTTTCGTTAGCAATTTTTTGAGCGATATCTACATTCTTTACACTATCTCTATAGACAATATGTTTTTTATAAAATTCGTGTGATTTTTTAAAATCATTGTCTTTTTCATAAATTGATGATAATTTTAAATATCCTGCACTAATTTGTTCTTTTAACCCATATTTCTTTGCCCAATAAACACTACTTTTTGCAAACGGAAGTGCTTGTTCAATTTCATTTTTTTCAACATATATATCAGAAATGGAGTTTAAATAAACGCAAATTGGATAATAATCTTCATTAGCAACTAACACCTCTATAGCCTTGTTCATGTTAATTTCTGCTGCTGCATTTTGCCCTTTTTTAGCATATACCAAACCAACATTTCCTAAATTATATGCTTCTCCCAATTCATAATTTGTAGCTTCAAACAATTTCATAGATTCACTAAAATAAGTTAATGCTGAATCTAATTTTTGTTGATTATAATACTCATCACCTAAGTTTAATTGTGCTGAAGCTAAATTTATTGAATCTAAAAATTTAACCTCTTTTGAGGTTAATCTACTTTTTAATAATTCGATGCTTTGTTTGTAATATTGGACAGCATTTTTACTATCTCCAACTATAGAATACACATCCGCAATTGTTATTTTTACAGTACCTTGTTCAGAAATAAGCTTATTATTTACAGCAATTTTTAATGCATCAAAATAATTTTCTAAAGCTGTTGTTAAATCACTTTTCAATCGGTTTGCGTTTCCCAACTGTAAATAACCATCAAAGACGTATTGTATAGAATCCATTTCTTCAGCAAACTCAATTAATTGTTTACTATATAAAATAATTTCATCCGTATTTGTTTCATTCGCTGCAATATCACCTAATATTTTCAACCTATTAGTTCTCTCAAAATCATCATTTTTAAGAATATTTTTAAGGCTATCACTAACTTTTTGATTTTGAGAGAAATTCACAAAAGAAAACAACAAAAAAAAGCCTAAAATTATATAGGCTTTAAAATTATTGTGTTTTATTTTGATATTTTTATGTTCCAAAAGCGAAAATTGATTTTTAAGATCTAACTCTAATTTTAGGGTCAACAATGTAAGTGGTGTTCAAATCAATAACTCCATTCGTTTTTATAGCAAATGTAAATCCAAATTTCGCCTCATCTCCAACAGCTCCACCTAAAACTGTTAATTTTGCAACTGTAGGATTAGATTGTGTATCAACAGTAATTTGAATATTATTCTCCCAAAAATCACGATTACCAGAAGTAAAGAAAAAATCTGTAATTACAATTTCTGTTGCAGATGAACCTGTTTCTATTTCATAAGACACAGCATCTCCAACAAATATTTCTGTAGTTTGTGTTGCTGCTGACTCTCCATTTAATGACACTATTTTAGTAGCATCATTACCTATCAGACTTGGTAATAAACTTACATCTAATGCCCCTGTAACTTTTAAAGTAATAGAATCATCACTTGATGAATTACATGCTGTTAATAAAACAACAGTAACCATAATAAAAAGTTTTTTTAGTTTTTTCATTTTATCTTTTTTTATATCATAGAACTACTAATACTCAAATATAAATATTATTTCATACAATGATTGTGATACAATATATATTTTATGTTTAAAAAAAATCATTTTATTGAAATTTAAAATAACAATCCCTAATTTTACATTCTCTTAAAAGAAAATATGAAAATAACAATTGGTAGAGTTGATAAAGCTGATTTTCCAAAATTATTACTAGAAAATATTGATTTAAAAATAGATTCTGGAGCTTACACATCTTCTATACATTGTACAAACATTGAAGAAATCACAAAAGGTGAAGATCGTTTTATTAAATTCAATTTACTAGATAATGAACACCCTTTGTACAATCATAAAGAGTTTACTTTTAGTGATTACACCGCTAAAATGGTTAAAAGTTCTAATGGTATTTCTGAGAAAAGATTTATGATTCAGACAGAAATTATCATTTTTGATACTACTTTTCCTATTTACTTAACATTAAGTGAACGTAAAGACATGAAATTTCCTATATTATTAGGAAGAAAATTTTTGAACAAGAAATTTGTGATAGATACAGCAAAAAAAAATCTATCCTATAAATTAAAATATAAAAACAAATGAGAATAGTTATTCTATCAAGAAATCCTAAATTATACTCTACTAGAAGATTAGTTGAAGCTGCTGAGAAAAGAAAACACGAAGTTTTTGTTGTAGATCATTTAAAATGTGATATTGTTATTGAAAGAAGATCTCCTAAAATATATTACAAAGGAGAATACATTAAGGATATTGATGCTATTATTCCAAGAATTGGAGCCTCTGTTACTTTTTATGGTACAGCAGTAATTCGTCAATTTGAAATGATGAAAGTTTTCACTTCTGTAACATCACAAGCATTAACAAGGTCAAGAGATAAATTAAGTAGTTTACAAATCTTAGCTAGAGCTGGAGTTGGTTTACCTAAAACTGTTTTCACCAATTACACAAAAGATGTAGAACATGTTGTTGATTCTGTTGGAGGTGCACCTTTAGTGCTAAAATTATTAGAAGGCACACAAGGTTTAGGAGTTGTTTTGGCGGAAACCAAAAATGCAGCAACTTCAGTTTTAGAAGCTTTTAATGGTTTGGGTGCAAGAGTTATAGCTCAACAGTTTATCAAAGAAGCTGGTGGTGCAGACATAAGAGCTTTTGTTGTAGATGGAAAAGTAATTGGAGCTATGAAACGTCAAGGAAAAGAAGGCGAATTTCGTTCCAATTTACACAGAGGAGGAAATGCAACTGTTATAGAATTAACAGATGAAGAAGAAAAAACAGCTTTAAAAGCAACCAAAGCTTTAGGCCTAGGGATTGCTGGTGTAGATATGTTGCAGTCTGCTAAAGGTCCATTAGTTTTAGAGGTAAATTCTTCTCCTGGTTTAGAAGGCATAGAAGTTGCAACTGGAAAAAATATTGCCAAAGAAATCATTCGCTATTTAGAAATTCATGTCGAATAAACCTTTTACCCTTTTAGGCAAAGTAGTTCCTTCTGGTAAACGTACAGTTTTAGATTTAGAAGTTGCAAAACTTCACACAAGAACCACAGTAAAAGTTCCTGTAATTATAGAACGCTCTAATAACCCTGGGCCAGTAGTTTTACTGTTGGCTGGTATTCATGGAGATGAAACAAATGGAGTGGGTATTGTTAGAGAAATTATCGATTTAAAAATTAATAAACCTAAAAACGGAACCATTATTTGCATTCCTGTTTTTAATATTTTTGGATATTTAATTCAAACTAGAGAATTTCCTGATGGACGAGATTTAAACAGAATGTTTCCTGGAACTCAAAATGGATCTTTAGCAAGTCAGTTTGCTTATCAGTTTTCAGAAAAAATAGCTCCTTTTGTCGATTATGTAATCGATTTTCATACTGGAGGTGGAAAACGTGACAACATTGCACAAATAAGATGTAATAAAGACGATGAAAAAGGTTTAGAACTCGCAAAAGTTTTTAATCCTCCTATGATTGTGTTTTCAAATAATATCGTAAAATCTTTAAGAGAAACACTACACAAAATGGGTAAGACTGTTATCCTTTTTGAAGGTGGGAAATCTAAAGAATTAAACCCAACAATTATCAGTGAAGGTGTTAATGGAACAAGAAATGTACTCATCCACTTAGGGTTAATTGATGGAGAAATTACTGTGAGAGAAAAACCAATTTATGTAAAAAAATCAAAATGGTTAAGAGCTCCAGATTCTGGAATGTTTAAAATGATGATAAAAAACGGAAATTTTGTAAAAAAGAGAGAAGTTTTAGGTATTATTCAGGATCCTTTTGGCGAATTTAAAAAGAAAGTTTACGCTCCTTTTAATGGTCATGTTTTTTGCATCAACAAGACCCCTATTGTAAATAAAGGTGATGCCTTATTTCATATGAGTATTGAAGATTAAATTGGATTATTTTTAATTTCAAATTCTTATTTTTTTGTTTTATTCATTAAAGAATCAATAAAAAAACATAAAGTATCTTTCTATTTTCTTTGAATGATTATTTTATTCAGATATTTGTGAAATAGATATTTTCTGATCATGGATACCACAACTTTAGTTGACTTACATAACTCACTTTCTGGTGATGTACTTTTTGATAATTTACACAAAACTTTATACGCTACAGATGCTTCTGTATATCGTAAAATTCCCTTAGCTGTTGCTTTTCCTAAAGATGAAAACGATATTAAAGTTTTAATTGATTTTGCTACTAAAAACAGCATTACTTTAATACCTAGAACTGCAGGAACTTCCTTGGCAGGACAATGTGTTGGTGAAGGAATTGTGGTGGATGTTTCTAAACATTTTACATCAATTTTAGAATTTGATGAAAAAGCAAAAACCATCACTTTACAACCAGGAATTGTAAGAGATTCTTTAAACGTATTTCTAAAACCTTTTGGATTATTTTTTGGTCCAAACACCTCAACATCTAACAGATGTATGATTGGTGGAATGGTAGGTAATAATTCTTCTGGAAGCACATCAATTAAATATGGTGTTACACGTGATAAAGTGCTTTCTATTGATGCTATTTTGAGTGATGGAACTACTGTTACTTTTTCAGAAATTACATCACAAGAGTTCATCAACAAAACCAAAGAAAATAGTTTAGAAGGAAAAATTTATAAATCAATTTTTGATGAACTTTCTGTTGAAACTACACAACAAGAAATTAAAAAAGAATTTCCAAAAGAAAACATTCATAGAAGATGTACAGGTTATGCTGTTGATGAGTTTCTAAAATCAGATCTATTTGGTGGAACAGAAACCACTATAAACGTTGCAAAATTATTAGCTGGTAGTGAAGGAACTTTAGCCTTTTCTACAGCAATTACTATACAGTTAGATGATGTTGCTCCAACAGAAAGTATTATGGTTTGCTCTCATTTTAATAGTATTAATGAGAGTTTAAAAGCTACATTAACGTCTATGAATCATAATTTATACAATTGTGAATTAATGGACAAAGCTATTTTAGATTGTACAAAAAACAATCGTGAATTGGCAAAAAACAGGTTCTTTTTACAAGGAGATCCTGAAGCAGTTTTGATGTTAGAAGTTTCTGCAAATACCTTAGAAGAAGTAGAAACTTTAGCTGATAAATTAATAGAAGATTTAGAAAAAAATGACTTTGGATATCATCACCCAAAAGTGTATGGAAAAGACATTGCTAAAGTCCATTATTTAAGAAAAGCAGGTTTAGGAGCTTTAGGAAATATGGTTGGTGATATGAAAGCTGTTGCCTGTATTGAAGATACTGCAGTTGCTTTGGAAGATTTACCAAATTATATTGAAGAGTTTACCCAAATTATGGATAAATACCAGCAAGATGCTATTTATTATGCTCATGCTGGAGCTGGAGAATTGCACTTACGTCCGATTTTGAATTTGAAGAAAAAAGAGGATGTGGTTTTATTCAGAAAAATAACAACTGAAACTGCTGAATTAGTAAAAAAATACAAAGGTTCTTTTTCTGGAGAACATGGAGATGGAATTGTTCGTGCAGAATTTATTCCACTGATGATTGGTGATAACAATTACCAACTATTAAGAAGAATTAAAAAAGCATTTGATCCAAATAACGTTTTTAACAAAGGGAAAATTACGGATGCTTTTGCTATGGACGAGAGTTTGCGTTATGAAATTAACAGAGATGAACCCGAAATTGCAACTATTCAAGATTTTAAGGATAGTGAAGGAATTTTAAAATTGGCTGAAAAGTGCAATGGTTCTGGAGATTGTAGAAAACCAGTAGAAGCTGGTGGAACAATGTGTCCTAGTTACAGGGCCACAAAAGACGAAAAAGACACAACCAGAGCAAGAGCAAATACGTTACGTGATGTTTTAACCAATAATAAAGCTGCAAATAAATTTGATTCCAAAGAGCTAAAAGAAGTTTTAGACTTGTGTTTGAGTTGTAAAGCTTGTGCTTCAGAATGTCCAAGTAACGTGGATATTGCTACTATGAAAGCTGAGTTTTTATATCAATATCAAGAAACGAATGGGTATACTTTTAGAAGTAAATTATTTGCTAATAATGCAAAGTATAATAAGTTAGGAAGTATTGCACCAATGATTACTAACTTTTTTACAAACACAACAATTGCAAAAAAAATATTGGGTGTTGCTGTTGAAAGAAGTGTGCCTAAATTAGCGAATCAAACTTTAGATAAATGGTTAAAAAAAAGAAATATCACTTCGAGCGTAGTCGAGAAATCTTCTAAAAAAGTGGTGTATTTATTTAATGATGAATTTACCAATTATTACGATACAGAAATTGGTAAAGATGCTGTTATTCTTTTAGAAAAGCTAGGGTATAAAGTTAAAAACATTACTCATGATGAAAGTGGTAGAAGTCATATTTCTAAAGGTTTTTTAAAAGAAGCAAAAGCAATTAGTAATAATAATGTATCAATTTTTAAGGATATCATTACAGATGAAACTCCTTTAATTGGAATAGAACCTTCAGCAATTTTAACGTTTAGAGATGAATATATTCGTTTAGCAGACGATAAAACGTCCGCAGAAAAAATAGCAAAAAACAGTTTTACTTTTGAAGAGTTTCTTTCTAAAGAACTAGAAAAAGGAAACTTAGATACTACCCTATTTACTTCAGAAAATAAAACTTTAAAAATACATGGTCATTGTCATCAAAAGGCATTAACAGGAACACATGCTAGTTTTCAGGTTTTAAATATTCCTAAAAATTATTCTGTTACTATAATGAATACTGGTTGTTGTGGAATGGCTGGTTCTTTTGGTTATGAAAAAGAACACTATAAAGTTTCTATGCAAGTTGGTGAAGATACTTTGTTTCCAAAAATAAGAAATTGTAGTGCTGACACTGAGATTGCTGCTGCAGGAACTAGTTGTAGACATCAAATTTATGATGGTACTAAACGTATAGCTAAACATCCTATTACTATTTTAAAAGAAGCATTACTTTAGTCTTATGAGTAAAAAATCAAAATACATAGCAGCAGAAAATCGCTATGAAAAAATCAACTATAGAAGAACTGGAAATAGTGGTTTATTATTGCCTGAACTTTCTTTAGGCCTGTGGCATAATTTTGGAGAAAAAGACGATTTTAAAAACTCGAGAAACTTATTAAAATGTGCTTTTGATAACGGAATTACACATTTTGATTTGGCTAATAATTATGGACCTCCTTATGGTGCTGCTGAAACTACTTTTGGTAAAATCTTAAAAAAAGATTTAAAAAATTATAGAGACGAACTCATCATTTCATCAAAAGCAGGTTATGATATGTGGCAAGGCCCATATGGAAATTTTGGTTCTAAAAAATATTTAATTTCTAGTTTAGATCAAAGTTTACAAAGAATGAAGCTCGATTATGTTGATATTTTTTATCATCATAGACCAGATGAAAATACACCTTTAGAGGAAACAATGGCTGCTTTAGATTTGATTGTTAGACAAGGAAAAGCTTTGTATGTTGGAATCTCAAATTATCAACCAGAAAGAGCTGCTGAAGCCTTTAAGATTTTAAAAGAGTTAGGAACTCCTTGTTTAATTCATCAACCAAGATATAATTTATTTGACAGATGGATTGAAGATGATTTGTTAGATTTATTAAGAAACTCTGGAGTGGGAGCCATTTGTTTTTCACCTTTAGCACAGGGAATGTTGACTGACAAATACATCAAAGGCTTACCAAAAGATTCTAGAGCTGTAAAAGATGGACGTTATTTAAAAACAGATCAAGTTTTAGAAATGCTTCCTAAAATTAATGCTTTGAATGAAATTGCTAAAAGTAGAAATCAAAATTTAGCACAAATGGCAATTTCTTGGATACTAAAAGATGAAAGAATTACTTCTGTTTTGATTGGTGCTAGTAAAACATCACAAATTTTAGATAGTTTAAAAGCTACTGAAAACATAAATTTCAGTGAAGAAGAACTCAATAAAATTAATGAGATATTAAAATAACAAAAAAGGAAGCTTTTAGCTTCCTTTTTTGTTATTTTAAACTTGCCAAACTACTTTTAATAGTTTCTATTTTAGCCAAAGTATCCGCTTCTTTTTTACGTTCTAAAGCAATTACTTGTTCTGGTGCATTTGAAACAAAACGTTCGTTTGATAATTTTTTAGAAATACCAAATAAGAAACCTTCTGCCCTTTTTAATTCAGCTTCTAACTTTTTAGTTTCTGCTTCAACATCAATATTTGCAGCAGAAATTGGCACAAAATATTCATTAGATTTTACCCTAAATGATGCTCCTTCTACTTTTTCAGAAACATAATTAATTGTTGATGCATTTGTTAACTTCTGAATAACAACATCAAAGGCTTTTGAATTCTTTTCATTATCTACAACAAACAATTCTACTGCATCTTTAAAAGAAATATTCTTTTCTTTTCTAATTGTTCTAATTCCTGAAACAACTCCTGTTGCAAATTCAAAATCAGTAATTATAGCTGAGTTATATTCTTTTTGTTCAGGATATTTAGCTATAATTAACGCTTCTTCTGATGTTCTTTCAGTAATATGTTGCCAAATTTCTTCCGTTAAAAATGGCATAAATGGATGCAATACTTTTAAGTTATTTTCTAAAACTTCGATGATTGCATCAAAAGTAACTTTATCAATTGGTTGTTGATATGCAGGTTTTACAATCTCTAATAACCAAGAAGAAAAATCATCCATAATCAATTTATAGATTGCCATTAAAGCATCTGATAAACGATATTTTGAAAAATGATCTTCAATTTCTGCTAAGATCTTTTGGAACTTTGCTTCATACCAAGCCAAACCAATTTTAGCAGTTTCTGGTTGTTCTAAATTCGTGTCTACTTCCCAACCTTTTATCAACCTGAAAGCATTCCAAATTTTATTGGCAAATCCTTTTCCTTGCTGACATAAATCTTCATCAAATAAAATATCATTTCCTGCTGGTGCACTTAATAACAAGCCAACTCTTACACCATCTGCACCAAATTCTTCAATCAGCTTTAATGCATCTGGAGAATTCCCTAAAGATTTAGACATTTTACGTCTTTGTTTATCTCTAACTAAACCTGTTAAATACACATTTTCAAAAGGTTTTGCATCTTTATATTCATAACCAGCAACAATCATTCTTGCAACCCAGAAAAATAAAATATCTGGACCAGTAACTAAATCGTTTGTTGGGTAATAGTATTTGATTTCTTCGTTTTCTGGATTTCGAATTCCATCGAAAACAGACATTGGCCATAACCAAGAAGAAAACCAAGTATCTAGTGCGTCTTCATCCTGTCTAAGGTCAGAAGCTTGAAGTTGGGAGTTTGAAGTTTTCTCTTTCGCAAGCTCAAGAGCTTCCTCAATATTCTCTGCAACTACAAAATCTTCTTTTCCATCACCATAGAAAAAAGCAGGAATTTGCTGGCCCCACCAAAGTTGACGAGAAATATTCCAATCTCTCACATTTTCCATCCAATGACGATAGGTATTTTCGAATTTCTTTGGATAAAGGTTGATATCAGTACCATCACCTAAAACCGCTTTAATAGCAGGTTTAGCCAATTCTTCCATCTTTAAAAACCATTGATCAGATAATCTTGGTTCTATAACTGCTTTTGTTCTTTCTGATGTACCTACTTTATTGGTATGCACTTCAGTTTTTACTAAAATCCCCTTTTCTTCAAGTTCTTTTGCAATTTCCTTACGAACTACAAAACGATCTTTTCCTTGATAATGCAATCCAAAAGAATTTAAAGAAGCATCATCATTAAAAATATCAATTACTTCTAATTTGTGCTTGTCTCCTAAATTCTTATCATTTTCATCATGTGCAGGTGTTACTTTTAAACAACCTGTACCAAATTCTAAATCTACATACTCATCTTCAATAATTGGAATTACTCTATTGCAAAGAGGAACAATTGCTTTTTTACCTTTTAAATGTGTAAAACGTTCATCATTAGGATTGATACAAATTGCAGTATCTCCAAAAATAGTTTCTGGACGAGTGGTTGCAATTGTTAAAGTATCATCAGAACCTTCTATTTTATATTCCAAATAGTATAAATTCCCTTGTCTTTCTTCGTGAATTACTTCTTCATCAGAAAGTGTAGTCTTAGCTTCAGGATCCCAGTTTACCATTCTGTATCCTCTATAAATTAAACCTTTGTTGTATAAATCAACAAAAACTTTAATTACAGATTCAGACATTTCTGGATCCATTGTAAAAGCTGTTCTCTCCCAATCACAAGAAGCACCTAACTTTTTTAATTGCTCAAGTATTATTCCTCCATATTCTTCTTTCCAATCAAAAGCGTGTTGTAAAAACTCTTCACGAGTTAAATCGCTTTTCGAAATTCCTTGTTCTTTTAATTTGGCAACAACTTTTGCTTCAGTAGCAATAGAGGCATGATCTGTTCCAGGAACCCAACAGGCATTTTTACCCAACAAACGTGCACGTCTTATCAACACATCTTGAATGGTATTATTCAACATATGCCCCATATGTAAAACTCCTGTAACATTTGGAGGTGGAATTACAATTGTATAAGGTTCTCTTTCATCTGGTGTTGAATGAAAATAATTATTTTTCATCCAGTAATCATACCATTTATCTTCTACCTTACTTGCATCATATTTAGATGGAATTGCCATACTTTGGAATCGTTTTTGATATATAGTTGGCAAAAGTACAATTCTCTTTTTTGTAGAGAAAATTAGTAGTTGATTATTTCAGGGCAAACTCTTACTTTTTTAAAAAATATAACTTGTAAAATTTTGCCACGAATTCACGAATTATTTTAGGATTTTCTAAAACAATTTCACAAATTTAGAAAACCAAAGGTTTTTATTTGTGAAATTAAAAATGAAAATTACTATTCAACATAATCTAGGATTAAAAATTTGTGAATTAGTGGCAAAATAAAAATATGAGTTTTTCCCTGTTGATTATTTTATCATTTAATGTTGTAAATTTGTAGTATGCATAAAGGTTTTCTTTTTATTTTTACATTGTTATTTTCATTAGGAATTTCTGCTCAAAAATTTAAATTTGAAAAAGAAACTATCAATTATGGGAAAATAAAAAAAGGTGATGATGGAAAGCGTATTTTTGAATTTACAAATATTGGTGATGCACCATTAATTATCAAAGAAATTAAAACTTCTTGTGATTGTGCTATTCCCAATAAACCAGAAAAGCCTATTATGCCCAATGAAAAAATTACTTTAACAGTTGAATATGATACTGCTAAAGTTGGTGGTTTTTCTAAAGAAATAATTATTTTCTCTAATGCAAAAAAGAAAATAAAACGAATTAAAATTAAAGGATATATTAGTAAATAAAAGTATTATGAAAACAGTTTTTACATTATTGATTATAGGATTAATTAGTTTATCGACAACCGCTCAAGAATTTAAATTTGAAAGCGAAAGTATCGATTATGGTAAAATAAAAAAAGGTTCAAATGGCGAGAGAACTTTTGTATTTACAAATATTGGTGATGCTCCATTAGTAATAAATAAAGTACAATCTTCTTGTGGGTGTACTATTCCTAAAAAACCAGAAGCTCCTATTATGCCTGGAGAAAAAGGTGAAATTAAGGTTTCATACGACACTAAAAGAGTTGGAGGTTTTTCTAAATCTATTACTATTTATTCAAACGCAAAAAATGCAAGAAAAATCATTAGAATTAAAGGAATTGTAAACAAAGGAGTTTCTTTAAAAAAAGAAAAAAGTTTAGTTTCTGATAATTAAACTTTCTTCTTTAATTTAAATTCAAATTTTATTTTTTTTCCTTTTCTGTTAACGGTTATTTTTATTTTTTTTCCATCTTTTTCTTGGAATTTATTTATAATCCTATCTAATTTCAAATCAGAAGCAGCTGAATTATTAATCTTTAAAATAACATCATCTTTTTTAATACCAGCTTTTGCTGCAGGTGATCCTTTTAGAACTCCTTTTACTTTATAAGAAGGTTTAAAACGATATGTAAAACTTGTTATAAATTTTATAGAGTTTCGTTCAGATGTGTTGGAATAACTATCTACTTTATCTACTTTCACCAATTCCTTACCATTATAAACAATCTCTAATCCACTCATATCATATTGAAACCCTTTTTTAAAAGAACCATTTTTTTTGAGCATCAATTTTTTATTTGGATAATCAAACCAAACAATAAATTTTTTTAAAAGTCCTGCACCTATACTACCATTTCTTTTCTTAAAATTTCTTGCATTTTTTGTGGAAATAGAATCTAAAAACGAAACTGTTGGATTAGAAATTTCAAATGATTTTAATTTTACTTTAGGTATCCTACTTCTATTTCCATAGATAACTCCACTTAAACCTTCTCCCAAAACATCATTATAAAACTTTTTAGGCGTTTTAATATGTTCTTTTGTATCTTCAAAGAGCCATATAACATCACTACCACCAGAATCTACCAAAAGTTTTACATTTGTAAGTTTTGTGCCAATAGTATCAACTTGAACCTGGGCATTTATATAAGGTTTTTTTCGATAAAATTCCAATGGAAAAACTTCACATTTTCTACACTTTTTAAGCTTATTTTTTTTCGGATTATAGAATATAATTTTTTTACTGCTATAGTTAATTTTGACAATAAGATTTTTTAATAAATTATATCCTAAAATACCGTGAATTGTAATTCCCATTTTTCCTGACAAATCAAAATTATCTTTCAAAATAACATAAATAGGCTCATTATTATTAACAATACCTTTAATAGAAATTTTATTTTTTTTAGACAATAATGCATCCACAGGCCTACCTTTTCCTAATCCTCTTAAAGCTACTTTTTGGATATTATTTAAGCCTATAGTATCATTTTGAGTAATATTAAAAAGTATGGTTTTGGTAACTCCAGAATCCAAAATAAACGATAATTTTTTACCATTTATTTTTAATGGAATAACAATTAAATTGTTGATTAACTTAAAACTAACTATTTGTTTTTGTTTTTCTGAATTAAAAAAAACAAAACCTTCTTGAGATTTTGTTTCTAAAGAAAAGTTTGTCAATAAAATTATAAAAAGTAATAATGTTTTATTCAAGAATCTTAATTTTTACATTAAAAATTTAAGATACAAATTAAGATTTGTAAACATTTTTTTTTAGCAAATATTTAACCTTTAAACTTTATTCAATAAAACGCTCTAAATAAAATATATTTCGGAAATTTGCACAAACAAATCATTAAAATATTATTATGCCTTCAATTTCAAAAAAAGGAAACCAAATGCCAGAATCGCCAATTAGAAAATTGGTGCCTTATGCTGAAGATGCAAAAAAAAGAGGCGTACATGTTTTTCATTTAAATATTGGACAACCAGACATTAAAACCCCTCAAATTGCATTAGATGCTGTAAAAAATAATGCAATTGAAACCTTATCTTATGCACGTTCTGAAGGTTCAGAAATCTATAGAAATAAGCTTGCTAATTATTATGCAAAACATAGAGTTAATGTTACCGAAAACAATATTATTGTAACTACTGGTGGTTCTGAGGCATTACTTTTTACAATTGGAAGTATAACTGACCCAGGTGATGAAATTATAATTCCTGAACCATTTTATGCAAATTACAACGGTTTTTCTAAAGCTTCTGGAGTTACTGTTGTTCCTGTAATTTCTAAAATTGAAAACAATTTTTCTTTACCTAAAATTGAAGATTTTGAGAAATTAATTACTGAAAACACAAAAGCGATATTAATTTGCAATCCTGGAAATCCTACAGGATATTTATACTCAAAAGAAGAAATTGAAAAACTAAAAAAAATAGTTTTAAAGCACGATTTGTTTTTAATTGCTGATGAAGTTTATCGTGAATTTACTTATGATGGTTTAGAACATACTTCAGTAATGGCTTTAGAAGGATTAGCACAAAACGCTATTGTTATTGATTCCGTTTCTAAGCGTTATAGCATGTGTGGTGCAAGAATTGGTTGTATTGTTTCTAAAAATAATGATTTTATAAAAACTGCTATTAAGTTTGCACAAGCAAGATTGAGCCCACCAACTTATGCATTAATTGCTAGTGAAGCTGCTTTAGACACACCTCAAAGTTATTTTGATGATGTGAAGGCAGAATATGTAGAAAGAAGAAATACGTTAGTTACAGAACTACAAAAAATTGAAGGCGTAAAAGTTGCCAATCCAAAAGGAGCTTTTTATTGTGTTGCAGAATTACCAATTACGGATAGTGATGACTTTGCTCAATGGTTATTAGAAGAATTCCATTTGAATAATGAAACTGTTATGGTAGCTCCTGCAAGTGGTTTTTATTCTACTGAAGGAGAAGGAAAAAACCAAATAAGAATGGCTTATGTTTTAAATAAAAAAGATTTAATACGATCTGTTGGGATTTTGGGTGAGGCTTTA
The DNA here is from genome assembly GCA_965656305.1 of Polaribacter sp. Lineage (GTDB taxonomy): Bacteria > Bacteroidota > Bacteroidia > Flavobacteriales > Flavobacteriaceae > Polaribacter. The sequence continues at coordinate 45,746 of CBFHKA010000026.1, forward strand.
AAGGTTTATACTTTCCTGAAATAGGTTGACTAAAAATTCATCAATTAATGATAGTCATTTCATTTATATATTCGTGAACTTTATTAGATAAATCTTTCTTGGGAGGAATAATGTCTTTTTTATTCATTTTCTTTTTCTTTCAATTTGAGTTTTTTACGTCTGATTGGTTAATTTTTGATAACTCGTTTTAAAACTTTCATTAACGATATCCCGTAATTTAAATGAATATAACACATTATTTATTACAGTTACCCTGTAAAGTTAATTTATTAATTACTATTATAGAAAGACTTTTAGAACCAAAAAACCTCAAGCTTTCACTTGAGGTTTTACATTATATTTTGCGAGTTCTAATTATCAATAGAACCTAATACACGTTTCATAAAAGCATTTAAAGCTTCTTTTTTTGGTGTACCTTCTTTGATCATTTTATCAACTTCTACAGCACCATATAAGTTAGAGATTAATTCTCCAATAACATCTAATTCCTCATCTTTTAAAGATGGAACTTCTGTTAAAGCTTCTAAAGTTTCAATCGTTTCTAAAACATAATCCTGATCGTTTTCTTCGATAAAATTAGTAAGGTGTTTTATTATTGGTAGTTTCATAATTCCTTTTTTTTGTGTGTGATTCTGAAACAAGTTCAGAATGACAAAAATTATACAATTTCAGATACCAATTCTTTCAAAACATCAAACTTATTGGTTTGCGTTTGATTTTTCTTTTCACCTCCTACAAAAGTTGCAAATGTTGGTAGGTTACTAACGTCAGCTAACTTTCTACTTTCAGGAAATTTTTCTGCATCAACAATTACAAATTTAATTGCATCAATTTCTGAAGCCAATTTTTTAACTTTTGGTTTCATAATTCTACAATTTCCACACCAAGTTGCAGAATATTGCACAACTACTTTCTCATTTCCATCTACAATTGCTTGTAAATTATCTTCTGTTAATTCTTGTACCATATTGTGAGTTTTATTTTATTGTCATTGCGAACAGCGTAAAGCAATCTACTATTTTAAATAAATAAGATTACTTCACTTTGTTCGTAAAGACGTTATTCTATTTAGTGAACAGCTAAGTATTCAGCAGTTCCTTTTGCATTAGGAGCCATAGCTTGTTTTCCTTCTTCCCAGTTTGCAGGACAAACCTCTCCATTTGTTTGCACATGTGCATAAGCATCAATTAAACGTAAAAATTCATTTACATTTCTTCCAACTGGCATATGATTTACACCTTCATGAAATACTGTTCCTTCTTCATCAATTAAATACGTAGCTCTATAAGTTACATTATCTCCTTCTACTTGAATTGTTTGAGTTGCTTCATCAAACGTTTCATTAGTGATATCCAAAATCCCTAAAATTGATGATAAATTTCTATTTGAATCTGCTAAGATTGGGTAAGTAACACCTTCAATTCCTCCATTATCTTTTGCTGTACTTAACCAAGCAAAGTGTACTTCTGGAGTATCACATGATGCACCTATAACTATTGTATTTCTTTTTTCAAATTCTGCTAAAGCTGCTTGAAAAGCGTGTAACTCTGTAGGACAAACAAAAGTAAAATCTTTTGGGTACCAAAATAATAATACTTTCTTCTTATTTTTTACTGCTTCTTCTAATACATTTAATTTAAATGTATCACCCATTTCATTCATTGCATCTACTCCTAAATCTGGAAATTTTTTACCAACTAATGTTGCCATTTTTTTTTATTTTTAATGATTATTATTTTTCTATTATAAGTAGGCAAATATAATATGGAAATCAAATCTAAAAAAAGTACAAAACTTGTTATTTTTTATGCTACAATAAGATTTATTGATATAAATTTATAAGACATTAAGGTTTAACATTATTTCATAAAATAAATTTAAAATAACATAAATCTATCACAAAATAAATAATATAGATAAAAATTATACAAAGATTTTTTGTAGCTTTGAAGAATGTTAACCAAAAAGCCAATATAATAGTATGCAAAATAATGACAATATGAAAGACATAGATAAATGTCCATTTATGAGTGGAGCTCAAAAAAAACCTGCTGGAGGAGGAACAAGTAATAGAGATTGGTGGCCCAATGAATTAAAATTAAATATTTTAAGACAAAATGCTTCAAAATCCAATCCTATGGGTGATGATTTTAATTATGCTGAAGCTTTTAATAGCATCAATTATGATGAACTAAAGAAAGATGTTGTTAATTTAATGACAGATTCTCAAGATTGGTGGCCTGCAGATTATGGGCATTATGGAGGTTTTATGATACGTATGGCTTGGCATAGTGCAGGTACTTATAGAGTTGGTGATGGAAGAGGTGGTGCAGGAACTGGTACTCACAGATTTGCGCCTTTAAATAGTTGGCCAGACAATGGAAACTTAGATAAAGCTCGTTTATTGTTATGGCCTGTAAAAAAGAAATATGGTAATAAAATTTCTTGGGCAGATTTAATGATTCTTGCAGGAAACTGTGCATTAGAATCTATGGGATTCCCAACTTTTGGTTTTGCAGGTGGTAGAGAAGATGTTTGGGAACCAGAACAAGATGTTTACTGGGGGAGTGAAACTGGTTGGTTAGATAATGATGATAGATATGATACTAGTGATGGAGATTTAGAAGGACATTTAGGAGCTGTTCATATGGGATTAATATACGTAAATCCTGAAGGTCCAAATGGAAATCCTGATCCTTTAAAATCGGCTCATGATATTAAAATTACCTTTGGTAGAATGGCTATGAATGATGAAGAAACTGTTGCTCTTGTAGCTGGTGGTCATACTTTTGGTAAAGCTCATGGTGCTGCAGATCCAGATAAATATGTGGGTGCAGAACCTCATGGAGCTTCTATTGAAGAAATGAGTACAGGATGGAAAAACACGTTTCAATCTGGTGTTTTAGATGATACTATTACAAGTGGTATTGAAGGTGCTTGGACTCCAAATCCTACAAAATGGGATGCTGATTATTTTGATGTTTTACTAAACTATGATTGGGAATTGACAAAAAGTCCTGCTGGTGCTCATCAATGGACACCAAGTAATGCTGATGCTAAAAAAGCACCTGCTGCTGGAGGAAATGGAACTCAAGCATTAATGATGACTACTGCTGATATGGCTCTAAAAATAGATCCTACATATAGAGAAATTTCGGAACGTTTTCATAAAGATCATAAAGCCTTTGAAGATGCGTTTGCAAGAGCTTGGTATAAATTAACACATAGAGATATGGGACCAGTTGATCGTTATTTAGGTCCAGAAGTTCCTAGTGAAGAATTAATTTGGCAAGACCCTATCCCTAAAGTAGATTATACTTTAAGTGATTCTGATATTGATAATCTTAAGAAAATGATTTCAAATTCAGGTTTATCAGTTTCTGAATTGGTAAAAACAGCTTGGGCTTCTGCTTCTACTTTTAGAGGTTCAGACAAAAGAGGTGGTGCAAATGGAGGAAGAATTCGTTTAGAACCTCAAAGAAGTTGGGCTGTAAATAATCCTGAAGAGTTACATAAAGTTTTAGATGTTTTAGAAGGCATTCAAAATAATTTAACAATATCTGTTTCTATGGCTGATTTAATTGTTTTAGGAGGTGTTGTTGGAATTGAAAAAGCTGCTAAAAATGCTGGACATTCAGTTTCTGTTCCTTTTACACAAGGAAGAGGAGATGCGTCTCAAGAACAAACAGATTTAGAATCTTTTGGTCATTTAGAACCTATAGCAGATGGATTTAGAAATTATATGAATCCAAAATTAAATGTAGCTGCTGAAGATTTATTAGTGGATAGAGCAAATTTATTAACGCTTTCTATTCCTGAAATGACTGCTTTGGTTGGTGGTCTTAGAGTTTTGGGAGCAAATTTTGATGGCTCTAAAAACGGTGTTTTTACTGATAATATTGGAAGTTTAACCAATGATTTCTTTACGAATGTTTTAGATTTTTCTATAACTTGGAAAGCAACAAACTCTGAAGATAAGGAGTTTATTGGAAGAGACAGAAAAACTGGAGCTATGAAGTTTGCAGGAACTCGTGCTGATTTAATATTCGGTTCAAATACAGAATTAAGAGCCGTTTGTGAAGTTTATGGAGCGAATGATGGAGAAGAGCGTTTTGTAAATGACTTTGTAAAAGCTTGGACTAAAGTGATGAATTTAGATCGTTTTGATTTGAAATAAATCCCTAAGAAATTGAAATTTAAAAAAGGAGATTCAGTTATTGAATCTCCTTTTTCGTTCTATGTTATTTATAAATTATTTACTCGCAAAAAGTTTAATATCATTGGCAGAGACTTCTTTTTCTCCTAAAATAATTAAACGCTCTACTACATTCCGTAATTCACGAATATTTCCAGTCCAATCGTATTCTTGTAAAAGTTTTATAGCTTCTAAAGAAAACGCTTTTTTGGGTGTTCCTTGTTCTTTCGATATTTTTTCAGCAAAGAAATCTACTAATAAAGGGATATCTTCTCTTCTATCATTTAAAGCAGGTACTTTTATTAAAATAACTGCTAATCTGTGATATAAATCTTCTCTAAAACGCCCTTCAGCAATTTCCTTTTTTAAATCTTTATTGGTTGCAGCAACAATTCTTACATTTACTTTGATATCTTTATCAGAACCTACTCTTTGAATTTTATTTTCTTGCAAAGCACGTAATACTTTTGCCTGTGCAGATAAGCTCATGTCACCAATTTCATCCAAGAAAATAGTGCCTCCATTTGCAGCTTCAAACTTACCTGCTCTATCTTTATTTGCACCTGTAAAAGAACCTTTTACATGTCCAAACAATTCACTTTCTATCAATTCTGATGGAATTGCAGCACAATTCACCTCAATCATTGATGCTTTTATTCTGTCTGATTTTTCATGTAACCAATGAGCTACTAATTCTTTTCCTGTTCCATTTGGCCCAGTAATTAAAACTCGTGCATCTGTAGCAGCAACTTTTTCAATGATTTCTTTAATGTGATTAATGCTATCACTTTCACCAATCATTTCGTAGTTTTTACTAACTTTTTTCTTGAGTCGTTTATTTTCAACAACTAATACTTTTCTGTCCAAAGCATTTCTAACCGTATTTAATAGACGGTTTAAATCTGGTGGTTTTGAGATATAATCAAAAGCTCCCAAACGCATTGTATTTACAGCTGTATCTAAATCTCCATGACCAGAAATCATTACAATTGGTACTTCTGGTTTTATTTTTTTTGCTTTTTCCAATACCTCAACACCATCCATTTTTGGCATTTTTATATCACATAAAACCAGGTCGTAATCATTGTTTTTTATCATTTCCATACCTAGTAATCCATCTTCTGCTTGTTCAACATTGTAAGCATCATTTTCTTCTGATATAATTTTTGATAAAACTCTTCTAATTGCTGCTTCGTCTTCTATGATTAGTATTTTACTCATTCTTTTTAGTTTGAAAGTTTCAAAGTTTCAAAGTTTCAAAGTTGAAAAGAAATCAACTTTTAACTTTACTTTTAAACTTGTTACAAATTTATTTGTCTTTTTTCTTTGTTCTATCTTCTATTTTCCATTTTGAAAAATATGTACATCTCTCTGTGGAAATGGAATCGTAATATTATTTTCTCTAAATGCTTTATCAATTTCAAAACGGATATTACTTTGGGTAAATCTAACTTCAAAACTATTATTTAACGTAAAAGCTACTCTAAAATTGAGTGAACTATCGCCAAAATCAGTAAATAAAACTTTGGGTGCTGGGTTCTTTAAAACCGTAGGCTGAGCCTTGGCAATATCTAACAAAATTGCTTTCACTAAATCTACATCAGAACCATAAGCAACGCCAACATCTACTACTTCTCTTGTTTCTGACCCGTTTTCGGTCCAATTGAATAAAATATTGGTTAAATACAAATGATTGGGTATCACCAAAACTTTATTATCAACAGTAACTGCTCTTGTTGTTCTTAAACGTATATCCAAAACCCTGCCAACTTTTCCTTCTAGTTCAATAATATCGCCAACATGAACAGATTGATCCACTAAAATAAAAATTCCTGAAATGATATCTTGAAACAGTGTTTGCAATGCTAAACCAACACCAATTAATAAGGCTGCTGATGCTGCAAAAACCGCTGTTACATTTACACCAGAAGTATGCATCGCAATTAAAAAAATGACTAAAAAAACAAACCATCTGATATAACCAAAAACAGTAACAAACTTCTGTTTATTATTTTCTGGCATTTTTCTAGTAATAAATCTTCTGACTAATTTTAATAAATAGGATGTTAAAATTAGCGCAAGTACAACAAAAATTAATCCTTTTACTGTTATACTTATTTCTTTACTAAATGTAAATGTATAATCTAAAATAGAAGCAGCTTCTCCAACAATAGAATCTTTAACTTTTCCAATAGAATCTTGCATTTATCCTTTATATTTTAACCATTTGTATAAATCTTTATAGGTTGGTTTTTTGCCATACATTAAAATACCAACTCTATATATTTTAGCAGCCAACCAAACCATAAATACAAAAGTAATCAATAATAAAGTCATAGAAATTGCCAATTCATACCAAGAAACTCCAAAAGGAACTCTCATCAACATTACAATAGGGCTTGTTAATGGTATGTAAGAAAACGCAACAGAAATAGGTCCATGAGGATCATTAATTACAGTTGCAAAACCTACATAAACCCCTAAAATTAAAGGCAACATAATTGGCAACATAAATTGTTGAGTATCTGTTTCATTATCTACTGCAGCACCAACAGCTGCAAATAATGAACTATATAACATATAACCTCCTAAAAAGTAGAAAATAAACAATACAAATATTTTTAGAATTGGTAATCTTAAAATTTCTTGAATAATTAGTTCCATTTCATCTCCACTAGCAGCTTGTTTTGCAGCTTCTAATTGTTCAGTAGGCAATTTAGCAGTTTGCATTTCTACCATATCAACTCCAAAAATAGACGAAGCTACTGTAGAGATAATAAACAATAAAATCCCCCAAATAAAGAACTGCAACAAACCTGCTGAAGCATTTCCAATAATTTTACCTAACATTAGTTGAAAGGGTTTTACAGAAGATACTATAACTTCTATAATTCTACTGGTTTTTTCTTCAATTACACTTCTCATTACAGACGTTCCATAAATCATAACAAACATCATTAGCATATATCCAGCAATTGCTCCTACTCCAATTTTTAATCCGTTTATTAATTTGGAGGATTCTTCTCCCGAAAAATTATACATTTTGATATCCGACTGAATTCTAGAAGCGTTTATTTTAGCAATATCAATTCCAAAATTATTGAGTTTTTGGTTTCTTATTTTTCTTTCAATCTTATTTTCTAAAGTTCCCATTACAGACATTCCTGGTGTATCTTTAGAATAAAATTCAATAGATTTTGCCAAAACTTCTAAACTGTCTTGTTTAGGAATAATTAAAGCTCCATAATGATTCCCAGCTTCTACTTTGTTTTTAGTTTCCTCAACACCTAAAGCTGTAAAATCTTGATAATGGACTGTTTTTGTGTCTTTAAAATCGTCTTTAGAAAATAATCCAGAATTATCTACATAAACGATTTCTTTAACTTTAGCATCATTTTTTACTGTTAAAAAATAAATTAAAAAACCCATTCCAACCACAATTATTGGACTTAAAAAAGTCATAATTATAAACGACTTATTACGAACCTTCGCAATAAATTCTCTATGTATAATTAGTTTTAGCTTGCTCATTTTCTTAACTATTTTTGCTTACTGCCTGGATAAAAATATCGTTTGCACTTGGTATTAACTCTACAAAATGCTGAACTTCTCCTCTATTTGTTAAACAAGAAAGCAAATCATTAGCAGAATCTTTTTTCCCTAATTTTACATTCATAGTTAATTCATTTCCTAACAATTTAAAATCTGCAGGAAAAACCTCAAAACTTTCTTTTAATTGAGCTTTCACTTCATTAGGATTAGAAGTATTTATACCTACTTGAAAAGTATTGGTTTTAAACTCACGTTTAATATCAGATAATTTACCATCTAATATCTTATTGGACTTGTTGATTAATGCAATTTCATCACACATTTCTTCAACAGACTCCATTCTATGTGTAGAGAAAATAATTGTAGCTCCTTCATCTCTCAATTGTAAAATTTCTTTAGCAATTAATTGAGCATTAATAGGGTCAAAACCAGAAAAAGGCTCATCAAAAATTAATAATTTAGGTTGATGTAGAACAGTAACAATAAATTGTACTTTTTGAGCCATTCCTTTTGATAATTCTTCAATTTTCTTTCCCCACCAAGCAGAAATATCAAATTTATCAAACCAATATTTTAAACGTTTTTTGGCTTCAGATTTACTCAACCCTTTTAACTGTGCTAAATACAAAGCTTGCTCACCAACTTTCATAGATTTATACAAACCGCGTTCTTCAGGCAAATAACCAATATCTGCTGTATGTTTTGGTGCTAGTGCTTCTCCATCTAATAAAATAGATCCAGAATCTGCCATTGTAATTTGGTTGATAATTCTAATTAATGAAGTTTTTCCAGCTCCATTTGGCCCTAGTAAACCATAAACACTTCCTTTTGGAATATGGATACTAACATCATTTAATGCTCTAAAATCTCCATAGTTTTTAACAACATTATTGATTTCTAATAAATTATTCATTTATATTTTCTAATTTTCTGAAAAGTGCTGAGTAATTACAAACTTACATATTTTATAAATATTAGTAGTAAACTATTTCTTTTGTTACATATAATATAATTTAATTAAACTTTCTGTTAAAATTTACTATGCACGCATAACTTTTTAAAAATTTACTATGCACGCATAGTAAATTTTTATATCTTTGGCAAAATGGATAAAAATAAATCAATAGATCATCAATTAAGAGCCACTTGGCAAGCTGTAGCAAAAATGTATAATGAGCAAGCAGCACATCATGATAGCACAATGGCTACAGCTTTTGTTTTATTAACTATTGATAAAATAAAAGGAACCCCATCTACTGCATTAGGCCCTTTAATGGGAATGGAACCAACAAGCCTTTCTAGAATTCTAAAAAATATGGAAGCAAAAGGTGCTATTTGTAGAGAAAAAAACCCTAATGATGGTAGAAGTGTAATCATAAAGCTGACTGATTATGGAAAAGAAATGCGCAAAATTTCTAAGGGACATGTATACCAATTCAATAACATTGTTAGAGAACATGTAAGTGAAAATGAGTTAGCATGTTTTTTTAAAGTAATGGTTACTATTAACAAACTAATTACAGAAAAAAAGGTATTTGAAGAAGTATCACAAAACAAATAATAAAGTATTAAACTGAATATATAATGACAAGAAGAATTAAAAAAGTAGCAATTATTGGATCTGGAATTATGGGATCTGGTATTGCATGTCACTTTGCAAACATTGGTGTTGAAGTTCTTTTATTGGACATTGTTCCAAGAGAATTAATTGATAAAGAGAAAGCAAAAGGTTTGACTTTAGAGGATAAAGTTGTAAGAAATAGATTGGTAAATGATGCTTTAGCAGCTTCATTAAAATCAAAACCTTCTCCTATTTATAGTCAAAAATTTGCAAGTAGAATTACTACTGGAAATTTAGAAGACGATATTGCAAAAGTAGCTCATGTTGATTGGATTATGGAGGTTGTTGTTGAAAGACTTGACATTAAAAAAATTGTTTTTGAAAAATTAGAAAAACACAGAACTCCTGGCACTTTAATTACTTCTAATACTTCTGGTATTCCTATTAAGTTTATGAATGAAGGCAGAAGCGAAGATTTCCAAAAGCATTTTGCGGTAACTCACTTTTTTAATCCACCAAGATACTTAAAGCTTTTTGAAGTGGTTCCAGGACCAAACTGTAAGCAAGAGGTTACAGATTTCTTAATGATGTATGGTGATAAGTTTTTAGGTAAAACATCTGTTTTAGCAAAAGATACGCCAGCATTTATTGGTAATAGAATTGGAATCTTTGGTATTATGAGTTTATTCCACGTTGTTAAAGAAATGGATTTAACGATTGAGGAAGTTGACAAGTTAACTGGTCCTGTAATTGGTCGTCCAAAATCGGCTACCTTTAGAACTATTGATGTTGTAGGTTTAGATACTTTGGTACACACAGCAAATGGAGTAAAAGACAATTGTCCTGATGATGAAGCAAGAGAGCAATTTGTAATTCCTGATTTTGTAAACCACATGATGGAAAACAAAATGTTAGGAAGTAAAACCAAACAGGGTTTTTACAAAATGACGAAAGATGCAAATGGTAAAAGAAATATCTTATCATTAGATTTAAATACATTAGAATATAGAGAAAAGAAAAGAGCAAAGTTTGCAACTTTAGAACTTACCAAAACGATTGATAATGTTGTTGATAGATTCAAAGTTTTAGTTGCAGGTAAAGATAAAGCTGGTGAATTTTACAGAAAATCATTTGCAGCAATGTTTGCCTATGTACAAAATAGAATTCCAGAAATCTCTGACGAAACCTATAGAATTGATGATGGTTTAAGAGCAGGTTTTGGTTGGGAACATGGCCCTTTCCAAATTTGGGATGCTGTGGGTGTTGCTGAAGGTGTAGAATTAATGAAAGCTGAAGGACATGAAGTTGCTTCTTGGGTAACAGAAATGTTAGCTAATGGAGAAACATCATTTTATACTGTTAAAGATGGAGCAACTCATTATTATGATATTCCTGCAAAAGCACAAATTAAAAAACCAGGTCAAGATTCATTTATCATTTTAGACAATATTAGAAAATCAAACGAAGTTTGGAAAAACTCTGGTGCAGTAATTGAAGATTTAGGAGATGGAATTTTAAATTTAGAATTCCAATCTAAAATGAATACAATTGGTGGTGATGTTTTAGCAGCAATTAATAAAGCAATTGATCTTGCAGAAAAGAATTATCAAGGTTTAGTTGTTGGTAATCAAGCAGCAAACTTTTCTGTAGGTGCTAATATTGGTATGATTTTTATGATGGCTGCAGAGCAAGAATATGATGAATTAAATATGGCTATAAAATATTTTCAAGACACCATGATGCGCATGCGTTATTCTGCAATTCCAACTATTTCTGCTCCTCATGGAATGGCTTTAGGTGGTGGTTGTGAAATTTCTTTACACGCTGATAAAGTTGTTGCAGCAGCAGAAACTTATATGGGATTAGTTGAGTTTGGAGTTGGTGTAATTCCTGGTGGTGGTGGTTCAAAAGAAATGGCTTTAAGAGCTTCAGATACTTTTAGAAAAGGAGATGTTCAATTGAATGTTTTGCAAGAATACTTTTTAACTATTGGTATGGCTAAAGTTGCAACTTCTGCTTATGAAGCTTTCGATTTAGGATTACTTCAAAAAGGAAAAGACATTGTTGTTGTAAATAAAGATAGGCAAATTGCTGAAGCAAAAAAACATGCTTTATTAATGGCAGATACAGGCTACACACAACCTATTAAAAGAAAAGATGTTTTGGTACTAGGTAAACAAGCTTTAGGTGCGTTTATGGTAGCTACAGATTCTATGCAAGCAAGTAGATTTATTTCTGAACATGATCAAAAAATAGCAAACAAACTAGCTTATGTAATGGCTGGTGGAGATTTATCAGAACCAACTAAAGTTTCTGAACAGTATTTATTAGACATAGAACGTGAAGCGTTCTTAAGTTTATGTACAGAGCGCAAAACATTAGAGCGTATTCAACACATGTTAAAAACTGGTAAACCTTTAAGAAATTAAGAAAATGAAAACAGCATATATAGTACAAGGATATAGAACAGCAGTAACCAAATCAAAAAGAGGCGCATTCCGTTTTAAAAGAGCTGATGAGTTGGCTGCTGAAACTATTCAACATTTAATGAAAAACCTACCTGAATTCGATAAAACAAGAATTGATGATGTAATTGTAGGTAATGCAATGCCTGAAGGTTCTCAAGGATTGAATATGGCTCGTTTAATTTCTTTAATGGGATTAAAAATAGAAGAAGTTCCTGGTGTAACCGTAAACCGTTTTTGTTCATCTGGATTGGAAACCATTGGAATGGCAGTTGCAAAAATTCAATCTGGAATGGCAGAATGTATTATTGCAGGTGGAGCAGAAAGTATGAGCTCTGTTCCAATGACTGGTTTTAAACCAGAATTAAATTACGATACTGTTGCTGCAGGTCATGCAGATTATTACTGGGGAATGGGAAATACAGCAGAAGCTGTTGCAGATCAATTTAAAGTTTCTAGAGAAGACCAAGATGAGTTTGCTTTAAATTCTCATTTAAAAGCCTTAAAAGCTCAAGAAGAAAATCGTTTTCAAGATCAAATTGTTCCTATTGAAGTTGAAGAAACGTATATAGATGCTAAAGGAAAAAAAGCAACAAGAAAATATACAGTAACTAAAGATGAAGGGCCTAGAAAAGGATCTAACATAGCAGGCTTAGAACGTTTACGTCCTGTTTTTGCTACTGGAGGAAGTGTAACTGCTGGTAATTCATCTCAGACAAGTGATGGTGCAGCTTTTGTTATGGTGATGAGTGAAGAAATGGTAAAAGAGTTAAACATAAAGCCAATAGCAAGAATGGTAAGTTATGCTGCTGCAGGCGTGCCTCCAAGAATTATGGGAATTGGACCAGTTGCTGCTATACCAAAAGCATTAAAACAAGCAGGTTTAAAGCAAGAAGATATTAGCTTAATAGAGTTAAATGAAGCGTTTGCTTCTCAATCTTTAGCTGTAATTCGTGAATTAGGATTAAATGCAGATATCATCAATGTAAATGGGGGGGCTATTGCTTTAGGGCATCCTTTAGGTTGTACAGGAGCAAAATTATCTGTTCAATTATTTGACGAAATGCGAAAACGTAATATGCAAGGAAAATATGGTATGGTAACAATGTGTGTAGGAACAGGACAAGGTGCTGCTGGTATTTTCGAATTTTTAAATTAACCCCCCAAAAAGAGATATAATGGAAACATCAAGTAAAGAAATTTTAAGAGGAGGACAATTCCTTGTAAAAGAATCAAAGTGTGAAGATATTTTTACACCTGAAGATTTTACAGAAGAGCAAGTAATGATGAAAGAAGCTGTAAGAGAATTTACAGATCGTGAAATCGTTGCAAACAGAGACCGTTTTGAAGCTAAAGATTATGCTTTAACAGAAGAAGTAATGAAAAAAGCTGGTGAACTTGGCTTTTTAGGTGTTGCAGTTCCTGAAGAATATGGAGGAATGGGAATGGGATTTGTATCAACAATGATTACCTGCGAATACATTTCTAGTGGAAATGGATCTTTAAGTACTGCTTTTGGTGCACATACAGGAATTGGAACTATGCCAATTACTTTATATGGAACAGAAGAACAAAAGCAAAAATATGTACCAAAATTAGCTTCAGGGGAATGGATGGGTGCTTATTGTTTAACAGAACCTGGTGCAGGATCTGATGCCAATTCTGGTAAAACTACTGCTGAGTTATCTGCTGATGGAAAATCATACAAAATAAATGGTCAAAAAATGTGGATATCAAATGCAGGTTTCTGTAATTTGATGATTGTATTTGCTCGTATTGAAAATGACAAAAATATTACAGGTTTTATAGTTGAATATGATGCTGCTAATTCTAATGGAATTACTTTAGGAGAAGAAGAACACAAATTAGGCATTCGTGCAAGCTCTACAAGACAAGTATTTTTTAATGATACTATTGTTCCTGCAGAAAATATGCTTTCTGTTAGAGGTGGTGGATTTAAAATTGCTGTAAATGCACTAAATGTTGGTCGTATTAAATTAGCTGCTGCTTGTATTGATTCTCAAAGAAGAGTTTTAACTACTGCATTACAATATGCAAATGAACGTAAACAATTTAAAACTCCTATTGCTGATTTTGGAGCTATCAAAGCAAAGTTAGCTGAAATGGCTACAAATTGTTATGCAGGTGAATCAGCAAGTTATAGAGCTGCTAAAGATATAGAAGATAGAATAGCAATGAGAATGGCTTCTGGAAATACACATCAAGAAGCAGAATTAAAAGGTGTAGAAGAATATGCTATTGAGTGTTCTATCTTAAAAGTTACTGTTTCTGAAGATGTTCAGGCTTGTGCAGATGAAGGTATCCAAATTTTTGGTGGAATGGGATTCTCTGAAGAAACACCTATGGAAGCTGCTTGGAGAGATGCAAGAATTGCTCGTATTTATGAAGGTACTAACGAAATAAACAGAATGCTTTCAGTAGGGATGTTAATCAAAAAAGCAATGAAAGGTCATGTAGATTTATTAGGGCCTGCCCAAGCAGTTGCTGATGAATTAATGGGAATACCTTCTTTTGATACTCCAGATTATTCAGAATTATTTGCTGAAGAAAAAGAGATGATTACAAAAATGAAAAAAGTATTTTTAATGGTTGCAGGTTCTGCAATTCAAAAGTTTGGACCAGATTTAGAGCAACATCAACAATTATTAATGGCTGCTGCTAATATTTTAAACGAAATTTATATGGCAGAATCTACTTTATTACGAGCAGAAAAAAATGCAAAACGTTTTGGAGAAGATGCTCAAAAAGGCCAAATTGCTATGGCTAGATTGTATTTATATAATGCAGTAGAAATAGTTAATAAAAATGGTAAAGAAGGTATAATTTCTTTTGCAGAAGGTGATGAACAACGTATGTTATTAATGGGATTAAAGCGTTTTACAAAATATGTTAATTATCCAAATGTTGTTGTTTTACGAAATTTAATTGCAGAAAAAATGAAAGCAGAAAATAAATACTGCTTTTAATAAATAATATTTTAAAACTAAAAAAGTTTTAAAATTTAGTTGTTTGTTTAAAAAAGACCATTATTATTAATGGTCTTTTATTATATTTGCTATATTATATTCCCTGATATAACTATTATTTTAACCAACTATGAAAAAAAAATTACTTTCCATTGTTGCTTTTTTGATTTTTTTCGGGAGCTGCAAAAAACCTAAACCCATTGAAATTAATAGTCAAAAACTATTAGAAACTGTACAGACACTTTCTGACGATTCTTTTGAAGGTAGATATTTTTCATCTGTTGGAAGTAAAAAAACACAAGAATTTATTATAGATAAATTTAATGAATTAGGTTTACAACCAGTTGTAAATAACAATTATCTTCAAGTTTTTACGCATACTTTTAAAGGAAAAAGCAGACACGAAGTTTTTCCGATGAAAAGGCCTAAACCTTATGATGATTACTCTAATGTGAGAGATACTACAACCTCAGGTGCTAATGTTATTGGAATGTTGAAAGGACAAACAAATAAAAACATAGTTGTTACAGCTCATTATGATCATTTAGGAACTAGAAAAGGACGTATATACAATGGTGCTGATGATAATGCTTCAGGAACTGCTGCTTTATTTGCTATTGCTGAATATTTCAAAAATAAACCCACCAAACATAATTTAATTTTAGCTGCTGTTGATGCAGAAGAAATTGGATCTTTAGGAGCTGATTATTTTTTAAAAAACTATAATGATAAAGCTAATATTGCTTTAAATATTAACTTAGATATGATTGCTCATAGTGATTATGATCCAGAACTTTTTATTTCAGGAACATTTTATTCCCCTGACTTAAAAGACCCTTTAGAAGATATCTATTCAGAAAAAATTGATATATTATTTGGTCATGATGATCCTGATAATAAAGAACAGTCTGATTGGACTTTCTCTTCTGATCACAGAGTTTTTCACAGAGCCAATATTCCATTTATTTATTTTGGTGTTCCAGATCACAAAGATTACCACAGAAGCACTGATACTTTTGGAAACATAAATCAAGATTTTTATATTGAAGCTGTAAAAATAGTTATTCAAGCTATTGAAAATCTTGACGAAAAACTCAGTAAAAACTAATAAAATCAATAGAGATTACAAATTTGTAATCTCTATTTTTTAACCAAATTTTCTCCTCACAATAATGAAGTTATCTAGAATTATAATTTTGATTGCCTTATCTGTATTTATTTCTTGTAAATCTAATCAAGAAGTGACAAAAAAAAACATAGACATCCTTTTATTAGCTTCTAATTTTAAACAAAAAGAAAATGCAATTCCTTTTTATACTGACAAAGGAAGAAAAGCTTTAGCTATAAATGCAGTTAAACACAAAAATAAATTTACATCTGCAGTATCTGTATTTACTGGTAATAAAGGGCTTTATAACATCAACCTAACAACACTAAAAGAAACAGATGGAGAGTCTTCTTATAGGGTTATTATAAATGGAAAATTAATCAAAGAACTTCAAAACCCAGAAACTAAAGTTGATTTTGAAGAACATATTTTTACTATAGAAAATGTAAAAATAAAAAAAGGAGCAACCATAGAAATTCAATTTAATTCACATTCTAATGGAAAAATTCCAGAAAATGGAGGATTTGCATTTTCTAGAGGTAGGTGGAAAAAAATTGAATTTATAGCTTTAAATTAATAACCATTTACAATTTAAAAACAAAGTAATAAAACTTATTAGAATAAGATGACACTATCAATCTAAAATTTTAACTCCAACATAAGATTTACTTTCTCAACAAATTATTACCTATTGCACAATTTAAACAACGTTTCTTTGTGCAATAATTGTTTTTAAGCTCTAACAAAGCTTGACTTTCCATTGCATTTTTAGATTGTATTTTTAAATCAGTAAACTTAGAAATAATACTATTCTTTTCTGATGCAATTTGTCTGATTAAAGAAAGAAAATGATGTTCATCAACCTCTCCTCTACTCTTTAAATAGACAAATTTTAAAGGAATTATTGTATTTATCAAAACCAAATCAATAAATGATTTTGATAATTTTTTAGCTGATTTCTTTGACTCCTTTTCAAACGTATAATGGGTTTTCCAAAAATCATTAACTTCTAATGAAAAAAGATCATAAAAATCATCTTTTTTAGTGATGTTCATCAACTTAGAAAACAAGTTTTGATTCTTGTAAAACAACGAAGCCAATTGGGCAATTCTAATTGTTGGAAAATTTTGTGGGCGCATTCTAAAAAACTGAAATGTATTTTTAGAAATTGGTTTTAATTGATGTTTATGCTTTAAATATTGATACTCGTTTTTTAATAGTTGATGATAATTATGTTCCATTTCATCATCTAAAAAACCAGCTTGTCCAAAAAATAATGCTATGATTTGAGTTTCATCAAATCGAACTTTTCTAACTATAGTAAAATCTATTGATTTTGCCAGTTGCAAAAAAGTATCTCCATTTACTTTCAATCCAAAATTTTTAGCTAAAAGTTGAAATAAAACGGACTCAAAATCATGATTAGTTTCTTGCAATAATTCTTTAATAAAAACTGATTTCTGTTCCAAACGCTCAAAATATAATCTTTCTAACCAATTATCAATCAAAAAGTAATCTACTGTTGTTATTTGGTTTTCACAAGCAATCCAATTTTGCTTGTGATGTATCAAGTTATTGTAATTCGCTACAATCGTTTTACTCACATAATCCTTCAATATTAAGGTTGGTAATGCTTTATTATTTTTCATAAAAACAGCTGTGTCATATTCCCAAACAACGTGTAAAATTACAGCATCATAATTTACATCTTCTTCATGTTTATGCAAATACCAATCAGAAGATTTTACATGCATCTCAACATTACCAGCCCAAAGTTGATTATCAATTTTAATTTGAGCATTAAAAAAATCAGGACCTTCATTTTTATTATGAATTCCTGTTTTTTGAATATAAATTTCTTGCTGATTTGTTGTTTGTAAATCTACAGTAGTAAATAGTTTGTATTGCCATATATAATACAGAAATTCTTCTTTCATTGCTTTTTTATTTCAAGGTACAAAAAATTTATAGGTCTATCAATTTTACTAATTGAATTAAAATAAAGAAAATACTTTATAACGTATTTTTGTAATAAGAAATAGAATTTATGAAAGTTATAGAGAGTTTAGAATGGAGATATGCTGTTAAAAAATTTGACAGCAGTAAAATGGTTTCAGAAGACAAAATAGAAACCTTAAAAAAAGCATTCAATTTAACTGCAACTTCTTATGGTTTACAACCATTAAAATTGATTATCATTAATAATAAGAAAATTCAAAAAGAATTGGTTTCACATTCTTGGAATCAGCCACAGGTAGTAGATGCTTCTCACCTCTTGGTAATTTGTATTCCTAATAATTATGATAAAAATGAAGTGGAAAACTACTTCAAATTAGTACAAAAAATAAGAAATACTGAAGATACAATCATAAACCCTTTTAAAGAGTTTTTAACAACTACAATTGAAGGGAAAACACAAGAAGAATTATTTTCTTGGAATAAAAATCAGGCATATTTAGCATTAGGCAATTTATTAACGATTTGTGCAATCGAAAAAATAGATGCTTGTCCTATGGAAGGGTTCATTCCTGAAAAATATGATGAAGTTTTAAAGTTAAAAGAACAAAACTTAACCTCTGTATTAGTATTACCTATTGGTTTTAGAGCTAATGATGATTATATGAAAGATTTGAAAAAAGTTCGAAAAAAAATTGAAAATATTGTAATCGAAATCAACTAGTTTTTTTTAAAATCTTATTTTTAGTGCAATAATATCAGAGATTTTAAAACCCTTTTTAAGTACTTTTTTTTTGTTTTTATAAATGAATTCGTGGCTATAATTTCAGAAGTTTTTATTCAATTCTTTTAAGTAAATTTGAGTCCAATTCAAATTCAAATTATGAGTCAAGATATCAGAAATATAGCACCTAAAACTGTTTGGAATCATTTTGCAGATTTAAATGCAGTACCTCGTCCATCAAAAAAAGAAGAAAGAATTATTCAATTCATGGTTGATTTTGGCAAAAGTTTAAATTTGGAAACTTTTGTTGATAAAGTTGGGAATGTTATCATTAAAAAACCAGCTACAGTTGGAATGGGTAACAGAAAAACTACTGTAATGCAAGGTCATATTGATATGGTACATCAAAAAAATTCGGATACTGATTTCGATTTTGATTCTGAAGGCATTAAAATGTTTGTAGATGGTGATTGGGTAAAAGCAAAAGGTACAACTTTAGGTGCTGATAATGGTTTGGGAGTTGCAGCAATTATGGCTATTTTATCGTCAAAAGACATTCCTCACCCAGCAATTGAAGCACTTTTTACCATTGATGAAGAAACAGGAATGACTGGAGCTATGGGATTAGAAGGAGATGTTTTGACAGGTGAAATTTTATTGAACTTAGACACTGAAGAAGATAACGAAATTGGTATTGGTTGTGCAGGTGGTGTAGATGTTACTGCCTCAAGAAATTATTCTGAAGAAAAAACTCCAGAAAATTCAACTGGATTTTCAATTGCTGTTACTGGTTTAAATGGAGGCCATTCAGGCATGGATATTATTAAAGGTTTAGGAAATGCAAACAAAATCTTGAATCGCTTACTATTTAATGGTTTAGAGAAATATGGATTGAGAATTTCTGAGGTTAATGGTGGAAGTTTGCGAAACGCAATTCCAAGAGAAAGTTTTGCTACCATTGTTATCAATACAGATGCAAAAGAATCTTTTTTATTAGATTCTAGCAAAACTATTGACACTATAATAGAAGAATTTTCCTCCTTAGAATCTAATTTAGAAATTAAAATTCAAGAAGTTAATTCTCCTGAATCTGTGATGGAAATTGGTGCTCAAGAAGGGTTTATCAAATCTATATACGCTGCTTTAAATGGAGTATATAGAATGAGTCCTGATGTTGAAGGTTTAGTAGAAACTTCAAACAACATAGCAAGAGTAATCGTAAAAGATGGAGCCATTAAAATTGGTTGTTTAACACGTTCATCATCAGAAAGCAATAAATGGGATTTGGCAAATTCATTAAAAGCTTGTTTTGAATTAGGTGGTTTTGAAGTTGATTTTTCTGGAACTTATCCTGGTTGGTTGCCAAATATGAATTCTTCAATTTTAAAAGTAGTTGAAAGTACTTATATAAAATTATTTAACGAACAACCCAATGTTGCTGCTTGTCATGCTGGTTTAGAATGTGGAATTTTAGGGCAAAATTATCCTGAAATGGAAATGATTTCTTTTGGGCCAAATATTAAAGGCGCACATTCTCCTGATGAACGTGCACAAATATCATCGACCCAAAAATTCTGGAAATTATTACAAGAAATTCTAAAAAATATTCCTAAAAAAGTGTAAAAAACAGATTTTCAAACTTTTAAAATTATAATAAGATCTTATTATTTCTAATTGTTTAAAAACTTTAGAAAACAGGGGTTAAAATATTGAATTTCAGTAGTTTAAAATATTATATTTTTGTTAACATCTTTCACTTTCAGAAAACATAAAAAAATGTAATTTTACTCTTTAGAAACATAGAGTTTTTATGGGAAAAATTATTGCTATTGCGAATCAAAAAGGAGGAGTTGGTAAAACCACTACAAGTGTGAATTTAGCTGCTTCTTTGGGTGTTTTAGAGAAAAAAGTTTTATTGATAGATGCTGATCCTCAAGCTAATGCATCTTCTGGGTTAGGAATTGATGTGGAGTCAGTAGAATTTGGCACTTACCAAGTTTTAGAACATACAGTTGCAGCAAAAGATGCAATTGTAAAGACAACTTCACCAAATGTTGATATTATTCCTGCACATATTGATTTGGTTGCTATTGAAATAGAATTGGTAGATAAGCAAGATAGAGAATATATGCTCAAAAAATCTGTTGCAGAAATTAAAAATGATTATGATTATATTTTAATAGACTGTGCACCATCATTGGGTTTAATTACGTTAAACTCCTTAGTTGCAGCAGATTCTGTCATCATTCCTATTCAATGTGAATATTTTGCATTAGAAGGTTTAGGAAAACTCCTAAACACCATAAAAAGTGTTCAAAAAATTCATAATACAGATTTAGATATTGAAGGTTTATTACTAACCATGTTCGATTCTCGATTAAGACTTTCTAATCAAGTTGTAGACGAAGTAAGAAAACATTTTTCTAGTATGGTTTTTGATACAATTATTAGAAGAAATACACGTTTAGGAGAAGCTCCAAGTTATGGTGAAAGTATTATTGCTTATGATGCTACTAGTAAAGGTGCTGTAAATTACTTAAATTTGGCCCAAGAATTATTAAAAAAGAATTCGTAAAATGGCAAAAGCGACTAAGAAACAAGCTTTAGGAAGAGGATTATCTGCTTTGTTACAAGATACACCAAACATCAATTCTGCAACTGATAAAAATGCAGACAAAGTTGTTGGTAGTATTATAGAAATTGAATTGGATTTAATAGACGTAAATCCATATCAACCTAGAACTTATTTTGATGAGGAAGCTTTAAGAGAATTAGCTAGTTCTATTAAAGAATTAGGTGTAATTCAGCCAATTACAGTTCGTAAATTATCAGGAAATAAATTTCAATTGGTTTCTGGTGAGCGTCGTTTTAGAGCATCAAAATTAATAGGAAATAAAACTGTTCCTGCTTATATAAGATTAGCAAACGACCAAGAAATGCTAGAAATGGCATTGGTCGAAAACATTCAACGTAAAAACTTAGACCCAATAGAAGTTGCCCTTTCTTACCAACGTTTAATTGATGAAATTCAATTAACACAAGAAGAATTAAGCACAAGAGTTGGTAAAAAACGTTCTACTGTTACCAATTACTTACGTTTGCTAAAATTAGATCCAATTTTGCAAACAGGAATGCGTGATGGATTTATATCTATGGGACATGGACGTGCAATGATTAATGTAGATAATACTGAAGATCAACTAGCTATCTATGAAAAAGTTTTGAGAGAAAAACTTTCTGTAAGACAAACTGAAGAACTGGTAAAAAACTTAAAAACTGGGGCTATTGCTAAACCAAAAAAGAAAGTAATTCCAGCTTTTGTAAGAGATAGCAAAAAAGAAATTAGTGCCTTTTTTGGTCATAAAATAGATATTTCTGTTGGCAATAATGGTAAAGGAAAAATATCAATTCCTTTTCATTCTGAAGAAGATTTTAATCGAATTAAAAACTTATTAAAATAAGTGTTTTTCAAAAAAACAATACTTTTTATTTTCATCGCTTTTTTTTCTGTGCATCTTTTTGCACAAAAAGACGCTACAGATGTTAAGATTAAAGATGTAAAAGTTTCAGGAAAAGTAAAAACTACCCAAGGAGTTTATGATCCTTTGAGACCTTCTAAAGCAGCATTTTATTCTGCTATTTTCCCTGGAATGGGTCAGATTTACAATAAAAAATATTGGAAAGCACCTATAGTTTGGGGAGCTTTAGCAATTCCTACTTACTATTATCAAATAAACAATAGTGATTATAAACGCTACAGAAATGCTTATCGATTAAGAAAAGCTGGATTACAAGATGAGTTTACTGATAGTTCTGGAAACTCTTTAATTTCTTTAGAAACTTTAGAAACTGCACAAGAACAATTAAAAGAAAACAGAGATTTTTCTCTTTTATCTGGGGTAATCTTATACGTATTACAAATTGTGGAAGCAAGTGTAAATGCGCATTTATTACAATTCAATACTGATGATAATTTATCATTAAAACCAACTTTTATTCCTAATCAAATGAAATTTGATGCACCCTCAGTAGGATTAAAAATTAAATATACTTTTTAAAATGAAAATTGCACTTTTAGGTTATGGTAGAATGGGCAAAGAGATTGAAAAGATTGCAATCTCTAGAGGTCACGAAATAGTAATTCGCAAAGATGTTAATGACGAAATTGATATTACACTTGCAGATGTTGCAATAGACTTTAGTGTACCAACTTCTGCTTTTAATAATATCACTAATTGCTTAAACAATAATGTTCCTGTAATTTCAGGAACTACAGGATGGCTTGACAAGTTTGATGAAGCTGTTGCGCTTTGTAAAGAAAAAAAAGGAGGTTTTATTTATGCTTCCAATTATAGCGTTGGTGTAAATATCTTTTTTGAGTTGAACAAACAATTAGCTAAAATGATGGCTACTTTAGAAGACTACAAAGTTTCTATGGAAGAAATTCATCATACTAAAAAATTGGATGCTCCAAGTGGAACAGCAATTACTTTAGCTGAAGGTGTTATAGAAAACTCTTCAAAATCTGCTTGGGTTTTGGGCGATAAAAACACAGCTGAAGAAATACCAATTGTAGCCAAAAGAATTCCAGAGGTTCCTGGTACGCACTCAGTTTGGTACAATTCAGAAGTAGATACAATAGAAATTAAACATACAGCACATAACAGACAAGGTTTTGCATTAGGAGCAGTAATTGCAGCTGAATGGATTGTTGGGAAAGAAGGAGTTTTTTCTATGAAAGATGTGTTAAACATCTCTTAAATACTGTAACATTTTTTCTATTTTGCGCCTTATAAAACATTAAAATTCTTTCCTTATTTGGAAATTAAAAATATATTATGACTTATACACAATGGTTTATCTTTTTTATAGTGGTTCAAGTAATACACTTTTTAGGTACTTGGAAATTATATGTAAAAGCTGGTAGAAAAGCTTGGGAAGCTGCTGTTCCAATTTATAATGGAGTAGTTTTGATGCAAATTATCAATCGTCCAAAATGGTGGATAATTCTCCTATTTATTCCTGTTGTAAATTTATTGATGTTTCCTGTTATTTGGATTGAAACTATCAGGACTTTTGGGTTTTATAAAAAATTGGATTCATTTTTGGTTATTGTAACTTTAGGTTTGTATATTTTTTATATTAATTATTCAACTGAATCTGTTTACAATGCTGAAAGAAGTTTAAAACCACGCTCTGAGTTAGGAGAATGGGTTAGTTCTATTGCATTTGCTATTATTGCTGCAACTTTAGTACACACTTATTTTATGCAACCTTTTACAATACCAACATCGTCTTTAGAAAAATCGTTGCTGGTTGGTGATTATTTATTTGTAAGCAAATTTCATTATGGAGCTAGAGTTCCTTCTACTGTAATTGCTGCACCAATGGTTCATGACTCTTTGCCTTTTACTGGTACTGCATCTTATTTAAAAAGTCCACAATTACCTTATACACGTTTGCCTGGTTTACAAAAAATAAAGAATAATGATATTGTTTGTTTCAATTGGCCTGCAGATTCTTTAGCCACAATGTGGGGTGATAATTCTGGGAAATTCACCTACAAACCTGTTGATAAAAAAACAAACTATGTAAAACGATGTGTTGGTATTGCTGGTGATTCTTTACAAATGAAAGATGGCTACTTTTACATTAATGGTAAAAAGAATGAACTGCCTTACAGAGCAAAGTTACAATTCTACTATACTTTTGAATGTAAAAAACCGATAAGTCAAAATACATTTCCTAAATTTTTATTAGGCAAAGAAAGAACAGGCGTTTATAAAATACTTACTGAATATTGGGAAAATGATAGAGTTCAAGATTCTATAAAAGCCAACGGAAATCTTTCTAAAATAAGTCAAGATTCTTTATACACTGAAGTTGTAGGAGGTATAAATCCTAATTTTGCTAGAAAAATAAAGATGATTAATGTTGATAATAAAATTAATATTAACTTAACAGCTGAAGAAGTAGAAAGGTTAAAAAAATATCCTTTAACATTATCTGTAAAAAAGATAAATCACGGAGCTGACAATGCCATTTTTCCTCACGTAAAAGAATTAAACTGGAGTCAAGATAACTTTGGTCCAATTTATATTCCTGAAGCTGGAGCAACCGTAAAATTAGATACTGAATCACTTCCATTCTATGAGCAAATTATCAAAAACTATGAGTACAATGATTTGGTTGTGAATGGTGATGATATTTTTATCAATGGAAAAAAAGCAGATTCCTATACTTTTAAACAAGATTATTTTTATATGATTGGTGACAACAGACACAACTCTTTAGACGCACGTTATTTTGGTTACACTCCTTTTGATCACGTATTAGGAAAACCAGTAATGGTTTGGTTTAGTTGGGATGCTGATGCTCCTACTTTTGGAGCTAAACTAAAATCGATTCGTTGGGACAGAATGTTTACTACTGTCCATGGAGATGGAGAACCTGTTTCTTACAGATATGTTGTTTTTGCATTAATTGCGCTCTATTTTGGTTGGAGCTTTTACAAAGGAAAAAAGAAGAAAGTTTAAACACAAAGAAGCAAAATTCGCAAAGAGTTTGTCGCATTTTAATTTTATTTTGAAAAAATAAATTATAGTTTTCAAAAACTTGCTAAAATTTCCCCTTTGGGGAATTAAAAAGGGGCTTATGTCATTATTTATTCCTACTTACTTCTCTCCTATTTCTCAATATTCTGAGATTATAAAAGCTGATAAAGTTGTTTTTGAAATAGAAGATAATTTTCAGAAACAAAGTTATAGAAATCGTTGTTACATCTACAATTCTAGTGGAAAACAACTTTTGACAATTCCTGTGAAACATCAAATAAAAAACGGAAGAAAAAAAACAAAAGACACTTTAATTGAGCATAATTTCCCTTGGCAAGACCAACATTTTAAATCTCTACAAATTGCTTATCGAACATCTCCTTTCTTTGATTTTTTAGAAGATGATATTGCTTCTATTTTTAATAAAAAATATAAATATTTACTCGACTTAAATATTGATACTTACCTTTTTATTACTGATACTTTACAATTAAATTCTGATTTCAAAAAGACTGTAGATTATCAAATAGAAAATATAGAAAACGATTTTAGAATATTAGCAGACAGAAAACATCAACCTAAAAAAGTAGTAGAAAACTACATTCAAATGTTTGACGACAAACATGGTTTTATACCAAATTTATCCATTTTAGATTTGCTTTTTATGGAAGGCCCTAATGCAATTAGCTTTCTGTAAACTTTTTTGAAAAGTTATTTATTTCACTTACCTTTAACCTATTGAACCCTCAAAACATGTTTTTGTTAAAAGATTTTACTAGTAGGTTTAAAGGTTTTCCTGAAGAAAGTATTAACTCTTTTTTAAATTTAGCAACTGAAGTTAACTATAATAAAAATGAGATTGTTACAAAAACTGGAGATATTTCTAAAGAATTTTATATTATTAAATCTGGAGTAATAAGATCTTTTTATGCTGATGAAAAGGGAAAAGAATATACAAGAACTATTTTCGTGGCTGGTAAAACAACTGGTTCTCTTGGTTCATTAATTTCTGGAATGCCCAGCAAGTTGA
Source organism: Polaribacter sp. (assembly GCA_965656305.1). Lineage (GTDB taxonomy): Bacteria > Bacteroidota > Bacteroidia > Flavobacteriales > Flavobacteriaceae > Polaribacter. The sequence goes on from CBFHKA010000026.1 coordinate 71,878, forward strand.
CTTATAATTGTTTAACAGATTGTATTCTTTACAGATTTACTTATAAAGAATTTAAAACACTTGCAGAAAAAGACAATCATATTTTACGATTGTATAGTAAAATTTTAGAATCTATTTTTATACTTATGGAATCTAGAATTCATGAATTATCTGTCTTAAACGCCACAGAAAGATATCTAAAACTAAAAAAAGAAATACCCGATATTGAAACTCTTATTCCTCAATATCATATTGCCTCTTACCTAAATATTTCTGCTGTACAATTGAGTAGAATTAGAAAAGAAATTTATTCAAAATAACTTTTCTTAACATATGTAAACAACAAAACACAAATAATCTTATATATTTGAAGAGCAACATGAAGATATTCCCCCAATTTTTCTATAATTATCCTATTGTTAAAAAAGACTTATTTTTGCAATAAGTCTTTTTTTTATGTTGAAATTTTCGATTCATTACACTCTCCATTTTATTTTTCCGTTTTTAATTGCTCTCATCTTTTTTAAGAGCAAATGGAAAACAGTTTATATCATTTTTCTCTTATCAATGGTTGTAGATTTAGACCATTTATTGGCAAATCCTATTTTTGAAAAAAGCAGATGTAGTATTAATTATCATCCATTACATTCCTATATTGCTATTGTTTTTTATAGTATTGGATTGTTTTTTAAGAAAACAAGAATTTTATGTTTAGCATTATTGTTTCATATGCTAACAGACTTAATTGATTGTTATTTATAATTTTATAAACTTCTTTACTAAATCGTTTATTTGATCTGAAATAGAAAGTTTAATAACTAAAAACAAGTACAATGCAGTTATTATAATACTTTTTAAAATAATATTAATTATTGGAGAAATATTAAATTTAAAAACTTCTAAAGAAGGTATAGAGAAGTTCCAGAAATAAAATGATAAAAACAAAATTAAGATAATACTTATCATTCTAAATGATTTACTGGTAAATGGAGTCATTGAAAACTTTGCTTTTACAAAAAGTAATTTGACACTATTAAAGGTGAAATAAATAATCAAAGTAGACAATGCTAAGCCATCTGTACCTAAATCTAAATTAAAATAAAATAATTTATTTAAATAGTAAACTCCTAAAGCTGAACCTAAACCTAAAGGCAATGTAATTCTATAAAATTTAGAATTACTTATAATAGCTCCATTATTACCTAAAAACATATTATACAGTTTCGCTAAAGAAATCATAAGTACAACTAATTCACCACCTGCATAACCTTTTTCTGGCATTAATTTAAACAATTCATGTACTCCACAATTCACTAAAATAAAAAACAGCCCACCAACTAAAAGTAAATTAATTGAACTTTTTTTATACAAACTCTCTACTTCTTTATTATCAGATTCATTTAAAGATTTTGAAGTAAGTGGTTGTAAAATTTGTGTCATTGCTCTACTTGGAGCTTCAATAAAAGAGCCTATAAAAACAGCAACAGTATAATAAGCAGCTTTTTCAATGGTATCTTTTCCTGGTATCATAATTTTATCAATATCTAATAAAATTGCTCCTGCACTTCCTGCTAATATGATATATCCAGAATATTTTAAGATTTCATTAAAATTGTCAGGCAATTGAAAATAAAACTTAGGTAAGTATATATAAAATGCATAACACATCATTACTAAAGTTCTCAAAACATATGCACCTGTTAAATAATAAATAAATTCAACCTTAGTTATAAATTCTAAAAATACAGCCAGTAATAAAATCATTACTACTGCCCTATTCCAAAGTTCTTTTAGAACATTACCAAAAACAGTATTCAATTGCACTTTTGTCCATGAATAAAAAAGCTCAAAATAAGCACAGCATACTGAAATAATATAAATGAAAAGTGTGTATGATTCTATTCCTTTATTTTCTTTGGTTACTCTGCTCATAATCCACTCATGCATATAATCCCAGAAAAAACCAAGTGGCAAAGCTATAAAAATAGGCAGAAAGATTACTGAAGACAAAAATTTATCTCTTTGATCTTTTGTTTGATAAGATGAAAAAAACTTAACAATAGTAAAATGAACTCCAAAAGCAACTAAAGGCATTATTACGTTTGTAGAAGACAACAAAAAAGTAACCAATCCGTAAAATTCTGATTCTAAAATTCTAGGGTAAAATATTATTGTATTTATACCTCCAATTAAAAAAGCTCCGTAAATAATTAATGTATTTCTAAAAGATTGCTTTAATACAATTCCCATTATTTTATAAACTTTTAATGATTTCTGATAAACTTTTAGTCAATTCTTTTCTGTGGTATTGTTGAATATTTTTTGAGTTCACCACTAAATTCCCTTCTTGATACTTTTGATATAATCTTCGGATTTCTAAAGTTAATTTTTCTTCATTATCAAAATCAATAACAATACCTGCATTTGTATTTTTCAAAATTTCTGATAAATCTCCAGTTTCAGAACCCATAGCTAAAATAGGTCTTTTTGCAGTTAAATATTCAAATAGTTTACCAGTTAATATTCCTTCTGATTTTTCTACATTAGGAATTAAAAGCAACAAAACTTGCGCTTTCTTCTGATATTCAATTGCTTTTTTATGAGATACATATCCAATAAACTCAACATTTTCTTGTAAGTTATTTGATAAAATATCATCTTTTACATCATCAGAAATATCGCCAATAAAATTAATTTTCAAATCATTTTTAAAATCTGTATTTTCTATTGAAAGCTTTTGTAAGATTTTGAAAAGTAATTTTGGATTACTTTGTTTTGGTAACAAACCTATATAAGAAATGCTAAATTTTTTATCTAAAACATGAGTTTTGTTTGATAAAACTTCATCATCAAAACCATTTGTTATTACCTCTACTCTACTTGCTGTTTTATCAAATTCTTTCTTCAAAGAATTGCTAACTGTTAAAACACAATCTGCATTTTTCAGAACTGTTGTTTCTAACCTTTTATTTCTCTTTTTTGCAAATGATAATTGATTAAAAGCAGCATTATAATATAAATCTGTCCAAGGATCTCTAAAATCTGCAATCCATTTTATATCAAGTTTTTGTTTTAACTTTTGAGCAATTAAATGCATACTATGAGGTGGCCCAGTAGAAACAACAACATCAATTTTATTTGTTTTTAAGTATTGATGCAAATATTTGACAGAAGATTTTACCCAAAATATTTTTGGATCAGGAATAAAAAAGTTACCTCTAATAAAAGATAAAAAACCACTATTTGTACTATTAGAAATATCTTTTTTTTGCTGATTTTTATTTTTCCAAAACAATACATCTGTAGGTTCCCAAATTGGTTGTTGTAATACTTTTATATCTTTAGGAATTTCATTAACTAAAGTTTTATCCTCTTTAGGATAATTAGCATTATCAACAGTATAAACAACAGGTTCAATATTACAACTTTGTAAATATTTTACAAACTTCAACCAACGCTGAACGCCACTTCCACCTGCAGGAGGCCAATAATATGTAATGATTAATACTTTCAATTAGTTTTCTATCAACTGTAAAATTAAACGTTCTCGAATTGAAATATGGAAATTTTCAGAAATATTTTTTTGTCCTTCAAAAGACAGTTTTTTCTTTTCGTCGAGATTCAATGTCATTACTTTTTGGATACCCTGCTGTAAATCAGAAACTTTCTTTTTTTGAATTATAAATCCATTATCTCTTATAACATTTGGTAATGCCCCTACATTAGAAACAATAGGAATACAGCCACATAATATAGCTTCAGCTAAAGCACACCCAAACCCCTCATTTACTGAAACTTGAATATAGCTCAAGTATTTTTGATATTCCTTTTTTAAATCTTCTTTCTTTAAAAAAGGAATTGTTTGAACATTTTCGGGAAAATCTTTTAATGTTTCTTTAAATTTATTTGATAAACCAACTATTGTAAACTTATGTTGAGGCATTTCTCTGGCTGTTTCAACTATTAGATCTACACCTTTAACTCTGTAAGATTTCAAACTATTTACAAAACCGACAGTAATAAATCCTTTTCTACTATTATCATCTTCAATTTGCCAAAAAGTAGTATTAAAACCATTTGGAATTACTTGTATTGGCGTTTTTAAACTAGGGAAAAATGGTTTAATTCCTTGATTTCTTTCAATAACATTTTCATCAAACGTGTGAATTTGATTTATCAAAGAAGCATCTACAGGCAATATTCTATTGGCTAATTCTAATGACTTTTTTATAAAGAATTTAAGAGGTTTTATTCTTAAACTTCCATAATGATATGTTGGAAAACTAACACAATCTGTACCATTCAAAATCAAAAAACTTTTAATTCCAAATAACTTACCAAATAAAGTTGGTAACAAAGAAAAGTAGCCTCCAAAGTTAACGATGATTGCTTTTGACTTATAAGTATTACAAACTAAAAAAATAAATTGCTTAATTAAGTTTACAGGCAATTTCGTAGGATTCCCCCATTCTAAATCTTGAGTAATGATATGATATTTTTTACTTAAAAAAGTTAAATCGCTATCTATAAACGTTGCTTTATTAGGATATATATAGATAATCTTATTTTTCATTTCTTAGTAAAAAATTTGAAAATTCTTTAAGTCTATTTTCTCTTTCTAATAGATTTAAACCAATTGCATCTTCGATTTTTATCGTTTTCAAAGACTCTTTAAGAGTATCTAATTTACAGGTTTTTAAAATTAGCTTTTGTAAATCTGCTTTTATTTCTGAAACATTACTTATTGAAAGCGTTTTACACCTTTCTAAACATTGACTATAATAACTGTAAAAATAAAAATGATCGAATAAAATAGAATTCTCAGTTCTTTTATCATCTATATAATGAAGATGTTTTTCTTCTGACAACAAGATGTTAAAGTGAGTAAAATCTCCATGTAATTTTTTATTATCTAAAATTTCTTGCCATCTTTTCTCTAAAGCTAGTTTAATAAAACTTCTCTTTTTAAAGTATTCTTCTTTGGTATAATTCTCTATTAATGAATACCCTATAAAATCAGATTCTTCAAAAAGATTCGTTTTATTTTTCTTAAAAACTTTAATTGGAGCATCATTTTTATCAAACTCAAAAAAAATAATTTTCTCATTATTTTTATAACCAATTTTAAGGTTTATATTTTTGGGTACTTTAACCTTTATGACATCGGATTTTTTAAACTTTCCTAAAAAATGACCAAAATTTGTTTTACGAAACCTTAATAAAAGCCCTTCTTTTGGTGATATTTGATGACTTAAAGCTTTAAATAATCTTGTTTTAAGATATGTTTTATCAGCATATAAAATACTTAAATTTTTATTTTTTGGGTAACAAAAAAATTGAGCATCAATTAATTTTTGCATAACAAAAGCTTTCTTTTCTTTTGAAGTGGATCATCATCAGAAATCTCATTAATTAACTGAACATCAGTGTAAATAGATTTCAAATAATTAATCTGTTCTTCTTGCTGTTCTTCTTTCCCATTTGACTCAAACAACATTGCATCACTAATTGTTTTCACAAAATTTAACAGTTCTTTCCAATTAGAAATCCACATACAAACAGATAATAAAAAACAAATATCTACCTTATTACTTGGTAACAAATCTTTTAAATAATCTAATTTTTCATTTTCGATATCAAAAACATAAAATTGCAAATTCGTGTTCTTTGAATGCTCTTTTACTCTATTTGCAACATTTACCATTCTAGAATCGTAATCAACACCAATTCCAAAATCTATTTCATGAGCACAAGCATGTAGCATTCCTCCTTGATTAGAACCAATGTCTAATACTGATTTTCCTTTAAAATCAAAAGGTACGTTTTTAAATCTCTCTTCAGGGTTTCTTTGACCTTTTAAAATTTTATCACCCAATTTAAAAGTATGATAACCAAACTCATACAACTCACCTGAATAAGTAGTTGCACTTTTTTTTGTATAATTTAAAAGATTGATAACTTTCAGTTCTTCTTTAGAGAAGTCTTTAACAACTTCAGTTATATCAATTCTTTTGGGTGTAAATTTCTTTTTGTTTTTAAAGTATCTTAACATTGTATTGTTATTATCAAATAGTGTTTTAACTTTATTTAAGAAGAAAACACATCTCTAAATTCTTATCTAAAAAACTAATTATTATTATTTTTCCTTTTTATATCAAAAAACAACCAGCCAACAGCAATCAGCAACAATAACCCATAAGAGGTTAGCGATATAAACCCTCCTCTTTGAATTACTTTTGGTTCAAATTTGAATACAATTTTATGCTCACCTGCTGGTATTTTCATTCCTCGTAAAACATAATTTACGCTATAATGAGGCACTAAATGACCATTAATATATGCATTCCAACCATCTTTATAATAGATTTCAGAAAATACTGCAAATTGTTCTTTTTGTGTTTTAGATTGATAAGTTAATGTAGTAACATCATAATTTAGCAACTGAATTGTTGCAGTTGAATCTTTTTGAAATAACAAACCAATATTTTCTGATAATTTACTTTTATCTAAAACAGCAGTAGTTTTTGTATTCAAAGAATCTAAAGCTTGCATTTCTTCGTTTGCAGAGTTAACAACTTTTATATTATCTACAAACCAAGCATTTCCATTAGCATCAGGATTTAATTGCGCTTGTTTTTTACCCTCTTTGTTAGCAACAATAAAATATTTAGCATTTAACATGTTTAATACATCCATATTATTTTTTGCAATCTGATAGTCAAACAACTCTGCATAACGTCCCATTTTTGCAGCATGATAACCACCTATAGATTGATGAAAATAAGAAGTAGAACCATCTTGCATTGGGTCTGTAGCAAAATTAGCCACTCTATAATGTGTTTTATCCTTTAATATCTGTTTATCTGCATCTGAAGCTATAAAAGGCTTATCAACTCTTTTTGAAGGTTTGAATTCATCTTCATTTACATATCTTTTATTGACTGATATTAAATCAAATAAAATAAAAACTACCAAACCTAAAATAGCAAATTGTTGTTTTAATTTATTTTTCAAGAAAAACCATAATACACCTCCAGATAAAACAACTAACACTAAAGAACGTAAGGTATCCATCAATAACATTGATTTTCTATCAGCTATAACAGCATCCAACAAACCTGGTAAATCTTTATAATTGGCATCTCTTATTCCTTCAAAAGTTGAAAAACTATGGGCTAATAAAAATCCTAAAACAATCAATCCTCCAAAAGAAAAAACAGCTTTTTCTAAGGCTTTTCTTTTCTTTTTATCAGAAATAGTATTGGAAGTAAAAAATTCTTTTAAGGCTAAAACACCTAAAATTGGCACACATAATTCTGCAATAACTTGTATTGAGGATACTGCTCTGAACTTATTATACAAAGGAATATAATCGATAAAAAAGTTAGTCAACCCTTCAAAATTTCTACCCCAACTTAATAAAATTGAAAATACAGTTGCTGCAACTAACCATTGTTTTAGTCTTCCTTTTACAAGAAAAATTCCTAAGAAAAACAAGAAGAAAATAACAACTCCAATATATGCTGGTGCTTCAATTATAGGCTGATCTCCCCAATAAGTTAGCACTTGTTTTGAATAATCATCAGCTACTTTTCTCCCTGCTTGTTTTTCAATTAATTGATAAAAATTAGAGTTTTCATCTAATTCCTCAACAGTTCCTCCACCCATAAAACGTGGTACAAACAAATTAAAAGTTTCTAATTTTGAATAACTATATTGAGTAATATAATCTTTATCTAACCCTTTTGTAGCTTCTTTTTTTGTTCCATCTGTATTTATGGTTAATTCAGATTTTCCTCTAGTACTATAATCAGCATACTCTTTCATTGCCATTAATCTTGATGCATTTGCACCAATTCCCAACATAACAGCAGCTATAATTACTACAGCTTGCTTGAGAAAAGTTGGCAATATCTTTTCTTTAATGGCATTAATTAGTTCAACAATTCCTAAAATCAATAAACAGAAACCTAGGTAATAGGTCATTTGAATATGATTTGTGAAAATTTCTAAGGCCATAGCCAAACCTGTTACAATAAAACCAAGTATATACTTCCGCTGAAAAACCCACAAAACTCCAGCTAAAACCAAAGGCATATAAGCAATAGCATGTGCTTTAGAATTATGGCCAGGCACAAATATGATGATTAAATAGGTTGAAAAACCAAATGAGAGTGCTCCTAAAATCGCTAATCTCCATTTTACTTTCAATGCCATCATTAACACAAAAAAGCTTAAAAAGTATAGAAAAGTATAATCTGCTGGTCTTGGTAAAAAACGAAGCACTTTATCTAAGCTTCTAACAAAATCATAAGGATAATAAGCACTTATTTGATATGCAGGCATTCCACTAAAAGAGGCCCCAGTCCAATATGGTTCTGCATTTTTTTCTGCTCTATAGTCTACAATTTCTTGAGCCATCCCTAGAAATTGTGTAATATCTGATTGTGCTATTTTTTGACCTTTTAAAACAGGATGAAAATAAATTAAAGACGCTATCAGAAATATAAATATAGCAACTGCGTATGGAAATATTTTTTTAAGTTTCAAGTGTTAAATTTAAATATTGAATTATTTATTAGTTTAGAGAAGTCTTTAGTGCTATTATGAAGAATTAGTCTATTTCTTCAAAATCTACATATTCTCCAATAGAATTTTTACTCTGCTGTTTATTTTTTGGAGTGCTATCTATAATTGTTTCTCCTTCTTTAACAGTATTTTGTTGTTTCTGACCTCCAAACTGTTGTTCAGCTTTTTTTTGAATTGTATCCGATACTTTTTTCATCACAAAAGGAGCAAATAATCTTGCCAGGAATTTGAATCCATAATAAAAAAGTAGAATAAAAAATAATGTTTTTAATAAACCCATCTAATTATTAATATTAAAAAATCAATCAAAAATAACAATTTGATAACAATTGTAACGTTAACAAAGTATAAAACTTTAACAAAGGTAAAAAAGTATACAATGCTTTTAAAAACACCATTTTTGTACTATGTTTGTATAGTAAATAAAATTTAATATTTAAATATTTTTTTTAGTGATGAAAAAACCACTTTTGAAATGCTTTCTTCTCATATTTCTTTTTGGTTTTTCTTCAATTTATAGTCAATATACAGAGGTTATCAACTCTAATAAACCCGGTTTTTCTGAAAGTCCTTATAGTGTTGGCACTGGAGTTTATCAATTTGAAAGCAGTGTTTTTTTTAGAAACACATCAACAGAACCAACTTTTGCTAGACCCCAGTCTTTGGGGTTTGATATGCTTTTTAGAACAAGTCTATTTTTAGAAAAGTTAGAACTTAATGCTCAAATTAGTTATCAAAGAGACAAAATTGCTTTGACTAACATTTCTAATTCTCACTATTTTACTACTGGTTTAGAAAAATTTACAATTGGTGCAAAATATTTAATATTCCAGCAGGAGTATGAAGATAAGAGCAAAGAGGTTAGAAGTTGGAAAAGAAGAAATGCTTTTGACAAAAAAAGACTAATTCCTTCAGTAGCTATTTATGCTGGAATAAATACAGATTATCTAAATGACATCTATAAAACTGGAGGTATTTCTCCAAAAGTGGGTGTTTTACTTCAAAATAATTTGAGTACTGACTTTAATATTATCACTAATATTTTTTATGATAAAATAGGCACAGACTTTTCTGAATTATCATATATAATAACTGGAACTTATAGTTTTAGTGATAGATGGTCTACCTTTTTCGAAAATCAAACCGTTTTTCTAAAAAATCAGAACAACTCAAATTTAGGAACTGGATTAGCTTTCTTATACAATAAAAATCTTCAATTAAACTCTTCTGCAAGATTTATTGCAGAAGGAAAAGCAAAAGGTTTTTATGCTAGTTTTGGTGTTTCTTACAGAATTAACAGGCACAAAGACGCTTATAAAGAGTTAGATGAAAATGGCAGAGAACTAAAAGATACTCCTGTTTCTAAATACAATAAAAAACAAAATGGCTTTTTTAATAGAGTTTTTAGTATTTTTACAAAAAAGAAAAAGAAAAAAACGACTAGAGTAAGAAGAAAAAGAAGCCGAAAAAGGAAAAATTAAGCCCCCATATAAATATGATTACCTTAAAACAAGCTGAAACCAAAAAAGAAATAAAACGATTTGTTCTATTTCCATTTTCATTATACAAAAAAAATAAATATTGGGTTCCACCAATAATTAAAGACGAAATCGCCAATTTCGACACTAAAAAAAATCCTGTTTTTAAAAATGCTGATGCAAAATTCTTCCTTGCCTACAAGAATAAAAAAGTTGTGGGTAGAGTTGTTGCAATTATAAATTGGTACGAAATTGAAAAACAGCAAATCAAAAAAATGCGATTTGGTTGGTTTGATGTTATTGATGACATTGAGGTTACTAAAGTATTATTAGACAAGGTTTATGAAATAGGTAAAAAAAATAATTTAGAATATATTGAAGGACCTGTTGGTTTTAACAATCTAGATAAAACGGGTGTTCTTGTTGATGGTTTTGAGCATTTAGGCACTATGATTACTTGGTATAATCATCCTTATTATAAAGATCACTTAGAACAATTAGGGTACGTAAAAGAAAAAGAATATTTAGAAAATAAATTTAAATTCAAAAATGTAGATGCAGTTTATTTTGATAGAGTAAGTAAAATTATAAAAAGACGTTTTAAACTAAGAGCGTTAGATTTTACCAAAACAAAAGAGATTATGCCTTATGTTGAGGAAATGTTTGAGGTTTTTAGTGCATCCTATTCTAAACTATCAACATTTGTTCCTATTTCTGAATCACAAATAGATTATTTTAAAAGAAAATACATTTCGTTTATTAATCCACAATACATCAAATTTGTGATGGACGAAAACAATAAACTGGTTGCATTTGCCATTGTTATGCCTTCTTTTTCTAAAGCGCTTCAAAAAGCTAGAGGACGTTTATTTCCTCTTGGAATTTTACGTTTATTAAAAGCCAGAAAATATGCCAAAGATGTTACCTTTTATTTAATTGGTGTACATCCAGATTATCAAAACAAAGGAGTTACTGCTATTATTTTTGATCAATACACCAAAACGTTTTCCAAAAAAGGAATTGTAAATTGTATTAGAACTCCAGAGTTAGAGGATAATGAATCTATCAAAAAGATTTGGGCAGATTTTAATCCTGTTACCCATAAAAGAAGAAGAACTTATAGGAGGAATATTGAGTAGTGAAGTTTGAAGTTTGAAGTTTGAAGTTTGAAGTTTGAAGTTTGAAGTTTGAAGTTTGTAAGAACAATGAAAAATATTTTACCTTTAGTATAATAGATTGAAAATCTCGAACCTAAAATCCGAAATTTAAACGTGCAATTATTTTATAATTCTGATATAGATACTAATACTTCATCAATCACTTTTGACAAAATTGAAAGCAGACATATTGTTCGTGTTTTAAGAAAAAAACAAGATGATATTTTACACATTACCAATGGAAAAGGTTTTTTGTTTGATGCAAAAATTACTATTGCTAGCGATAAAAAATGTTTAGCGGAAATTATAACTCATCAAGAGAAACCAAAACCTTGGAATTACCATTTACATATTGCAATTGCACCTACAAAAAACAATGACAGAATAGAATGGTTTTTAGAAAAAGCCACAGAAATTGGCATAGATGAAATTACACCAATTATTTGTCAAAATTCAGAACGAAGAGTTGTTAAATTAGAACGATTTGAGAAAATCATTCAGTCTGCAATGAAACAATCTTTAAAGTTTACGCTCCCAAAATTAAATGCTCCTGTAAAATTTAATGATTTTATAAATCAAAAATTTGAAGGAAAAACTTTTATTGCTCATTGTGAAAATGAAGAAAAATCATCTCTAAAATCAGCAATTAACCCATCAGAAAAAGCAACAGTTCTCATTGGTCCTGAAGGTGATTTTTCAACTGAAGAAATTAAAATTGCATTAGAAAAAAACTACAAACCTATTTCTTTGGGTAAAAGTAGATTACGAACAGAAACTGCTGCTTTGGTTGCTGTGAATATGGTTTCTTTTATCAATCAGTAAAATCATTTTTACTATATTGCTATAAATTCTTTCAAGAAATTTATGAGACAATTTATAGTCCTTCTTATTTTATCTTTTTTTTTACAAACAAACTCGCAAGATGTCGCTATTTTAAAATATAATGGTGGTGGAGATTGGTACGCAAACCCAACTGCAATTCCTAATTTGGTAGAATTTACAAATCAAAATATAAAAACAAACATTAGTAAAAACCCACAAACTGTTGGGGTAAATAGCGAAGACATTTACAACTTTCCAATTGTGTTTATGACAGGCCATGGAAATGTATATTTTTCTGATGAAGAAGCAACAAACTTAAAAAACTATTTAATTTCAGGTGGCTTTTTACATATTTCTGACAATTATGGTTTGGATAAATTCATAAGAAGAGCACTCAAAAAAGTGTTCCCAAAATTAGAGTTACAAGAAATTCCAAGCAACCATCCTATTTATAATCAGACGTATAAATTTCCAAATGGAATTCCTAAAATTCACGAACATGATAAAAAATCGGCTCAAGGTTTTGGCCTATTTTATGAAGGTAGATTAGTCGTTTTTTATGATTATGAAACCGATTTAAGTGATGGTTGGGAAGATCAAAATATACACAACAATCCAAGAGAAGTTAGAGAAAAAGCATTAAAAATGGGCGCAAATATTATTGAGTATGCGTTTACAAACTAACTTTTCCAAAGTTGAAACAAGACTATTTTGAAACAAGAACCAAGAAATCTTGAATCTTGAATCTTGAATCTAAAAGAAAAATATGCAAAACGAAATTAACATAGATGCTATAAAAATAAACTTCGATTCTAGTGGGTTATGGGTTTTAAATATTGCAATTGCTATTATTATGTTTGGTGTTGCTTTGGCTATTACTTTTGATGATTTTAAACGTCTTTTTAAAAATCCTAAGATTGTTTTTGTAGGCGTATTATCTCAGTTTATATTATTACCTGCTTTAACCTTTGTAGCTATTCTATTGATAAAACCTCATCCAAGTTTTGCTTTAGGAATGATGATGATTGCTGCTTGTCCTGGAGGTAATGTATCTAACTTTTTTAGTAAAATGGCTGGAGGAAATGCAGCACTTTCTGTTAGTTTAACAGCTTTTGCAACACTAATTTGCATTTTTATGACGCCTTTTAATTTACAGTTTTGGGGAAGTATGTATGAACCTACAAACGAAATTTTAAAAACAGTAGAACTCAATTGGGTAGATTTATTAAAATTGGTTTCTTTAATTTTAGGAATTCCTTTAATTTTTGGAATGCTCATAAAACATTACCACTCAGTAATGGCTGGTAAAATTGAAAAGGTTTTGAAACCATTATCTATGTTGGTTTTTATAGCTTTAATTTTCATTGCTTTTTCTCAAAATTTAGATGTGTTTGTCAATCATATTCATCACGTATTAGTTTTAGTAATTTTTCATAATATTTTTGCTTTTATCTTGGGTTTTTATACTGCTAAAAGTTTTAAGTTAAATAAAAAAGATTGTAAAACTATTGCTATGGAAACTGGAATTCAGAATGGAGGCCTAGGTTTATTATTGATTTTTGGATTTTTTGATGGTTTAGGAGGAATGGCTTTATTGGCTGCTTTTTGGGGAATATGGGACGTGTTTTCAGGAATGGCTTTAGCTACTTTTTGGGGCAGAAAAAATAATAAAATTACACAACCTTAATGGAGAAGTTTTAACAAACTTCTCCATTAAGGCTTGAATATATGGGGGAGATGAGAAAATGGAATTATACTTTTAATATTTATTAGTTGGGGGAATCTTGACAATAATATAAAAACTAAAAATATTATTCCTGAAAACAAATATGGAATTATATTTATATTCTACTCAAATATAGAATCAAATTGTACTATAAAATATGATATTTATCATATTTTATAAAGTTTTAAAAAAAATATTTTTGTACTCTAAAATGATTATTAAAAAAATTTGGTATCAAAGTGTAAAACTATTTATAAAAGTTAGTTTACATTTCTACGCAAAAAAAATAAAGGTTTATGGCAAAAAAAATATTCCTAAAAAAGGAGCAGTTCTGTTTGCCATCAATCATCCAAATGCTTTGATGGATCCTTTGTTTGTGACTTCTTTCAACCCTAGAGAAAATCATTTTTTAGTAAGAGCAGATGTTTTTAAAAAACCTTTAATAAAGAAAGCTTTAGCTTCTCTAAACTTAATGCCTATTTATAGAATTAGAGATGGAAGAAAACAACTCTCTAACAATGAAGAAGTATTTCAAAAGTGTTTTAATATCTTAAAAAGAAAAGAAACTTTAATCATTTTTCCACAAGGAGGACACTCAAGAGATAGAAACATAAAACCTTTAAGTAAAGGGTTTACCAGAATTGTTTTTGGAGCTTTAGAAGAAAATCCTGATTTAAATATTAGTGTGATACCAGTTGGAATCACCTATCAAAACTCTTCCAGTTATCCTTCTAAAGTTTGTGTGCAATTTGGAGAAGTTATTGATTCTCGAACAATTTTAAGTTCTAACGAAAAACCAAAAGCAATTAATATTCTAAAAAATGAAGTAAGCAATCAATTGAAAAAATTGACAGTGCATATTGCTGATGATGAAAATTACAAGACTACTTTACAAAAGTTAAATAATGCAAATGTAGATTTTACAGAAGTTGATAAAGTAAATAAAATGATTGCAGAAAACAACTTTCTTAAAGCTGTAAAAAAACCAATCAATCTTTTAAAACCTTTGTTTTATCTCATTTTATTGAATAGTATTTTCCCTTTTTTCATTTGGAAAAAAATGTCTAAAAATATTGGTGAAATAGAATTTGTAGATACTATGAAATATGCTGTGAATGTGGTTTCTTTTCCTATTTTTTATGGATTACAAGCTTTACTCATTTACTTTTTCTTGGGATGGAATATTGCTGGAATTTATTGGTTAGCTTCTTTTTTATTGGTTTTTGTTTATACTAAGTTTTCTGTTACTAATACTGAAAACTAAAAACCGGCAAACAAGTTTAGCCCAGATTGAAATGGCATCCTTTTTATAAACCTATTCAATAAGCGTCTTTACGAATGAGGAACGAATGAAGTAATCTGTTTTCTTTAAGAGATTGCTTCATAAACTCGCTATGACGTTTCACAAAGCCAAATAAAAAGATATAATGGAAAGCTGGAAATAGCTTCAAAAAAAATTATTCTATAATAGCGTCTTGGATAATCTGCTGAATTTCGGTTCTAATATTTTCTTTTACCAAACCTCTATTTTTCATTGTTGGATAAACTCTGTTAGACAGAAAAACATACACAATTTCACTTTTTGGATCTGCCCAAGTATAGGTACCTGTAAAACCAGAATGCCCAAAACTTTCATCGGAAACACAACCACAAGTAGCTTTAACATCAGGATTTAATTGTGGCTTATCAAAACCTAAACCTCTTCTTACTTTTTTATCTTGATAATAACGTGTGTTAAATTTATCGATAGTTTCAGGCTTCACATAACGTCTGCCTCCATAAAAACCTTTCTGTAAATACATTTGCATTACTTTGGCTACGTCATTTGCATTGGCAAATAAACCTGCATGACCTGCTACTCCACCCAACATTGCAGCTCCCATATCATGTACATTTCCATGCAATAATTGATTTCTAAAATAATCATCCTTTTCAGAGGGAACAATGACTGATTTATGGAATTTTTTGAGTGGTAAATAAGTCATTCTATTTGCGCCTAATGAACTATAGAATTTTTGATGTGCCAATTTATCTATAGATTTTCCATAGTTTTTTTCTAAAGCTTCTTTAAATAAATAATACCCTAAATCGCTATACTTATACCCTTCTTTTTCTCGCTGATCTACTTCCTTAATATATTTGTAAATACTGTCTTTATAAGACTTTCTAATGAATAAGTTTTCTGCAACTTTCACATTATATCTTCCACTTTTTTTACTTCTATAAAAAGTAGGTAAATTCTTATGTGTAACACTGTCTTGTGTTTTTAAATAAAAAGGAATCCAAGCTGGCAATTTTCCATAATGAGATAAAATTTCCTTGACAGAAATTGAGGCTTTATTGGTTTCAGAAAAACTGGGTAAAATATCTTTTAAACTTGCTGATAAAGGAATTTTTTCTTCTTCTTCTGCCTTCATAATTAAAGGTAAAGAAGCTAAGATTTTAGTTAATGAAGCTAAATCATAAATATCAGAATTTTGTACTTTTCTTTTTTGTTCTTGGGTGTGATATCCAAAGCTTTTGTTGTAAACTACTTTTCCTTTTCTTGCCACCAAAACCTGAAACCCTGGTGCCATTTTTTCTTCTAAAATGGTTTTAGAAATGGTATCTATATAGGCTAATTTTTTTGAAGACATTTTAGCTTCTTCTGGTATCGTGTACTCTAATCTACTTAAACTGTAAGTGTCAATTCCTGAGCCTTCTTTAAATACTGTGCCAATAGAAACTGGTAATTTACCTCTTAATTTAATTGCTCCAAAAATAGCTTGTGCAGATATTTCTTGCGACAATTTACTATTTTGATAAGAAACTATTATAGTTTCTATATTGGTAAAACTTTTTATTTGCAGCAAACTATATGGACTTGTAAAAATGTCTAGAATCACATTTTTTTTCCTTGCAATTTCTTGTAACCACACCAATTCTTTCTGCTTAAATTTATAGCTTTTCCAAGGATGATTATTTGATTTATGAAAACCAATAATAACTTGATTATAAGGTTTTAGTTTTTTTAATAAACCATCTAAATTATTATCTGAAATTACATCTACTTCAGTATAATTCTTTAATATATTTATAAAATAATCTCCTGAGTCGTCACCTAATTGCACATAAGCTATTTTTTGATAATCTAAATTGGCAAGAGGAATATTTTGCTTTATATCTTTAACTAAAGTAATAGAATTTTTAACCAATTCTCTATGCAATAATTCGTCTTCTACTGTATTTAAATCTTCTTGTAAATTTTCTAAAACTACAGGTTTATAATCGTGTAAACCCATCCAATATTTGGCTTTCAGAATTTTACGAACAGAAAAATCCAATCGTTCTTCAGATAATGTTTTTAGGACAATTGCTTGTTTTATTAAACGAACAGTTGCTGGTACATCTTGTGGTATTAACAACAAATCGTTACCTGCTTGTATAGCTGCCAAATCAATTTCTGCAGAGGTTGCATAGTTTGATGCACCTTTCATATTCAATCCATCTGTAATAATTAAACCATTAAAACCGAGTTCTTTTTGCAATAAATTAGTCACTACATTTTTAGATAACGAAGTTGGCAAATTGGTATTAGGCTCTAAACTTGGAATGTTTAAATGCGCTGTCATTACACTTCCAACTCCTGCATCAAACACTTTTCTGTAAGGATATAATTCAATTGAATCTAATCGTGCTTTATCAAAATCTAATAAAGGTAAAGTATGATGAGAATCTGATGCTGTATCTCCATGACCTGGAAAATGCTTTGCATTTGCCATTACTCCATATTTTTGCATTCCTTGTGTAAAAGCAATTGCTTTTTGAGTGACATTTTCTTTGCTTTCTCCAAAAGAACGATTTCCTATTATTGGGTTTTCAGGATTTACATTTACATCTACCACAGGTGCAAAATTAACATGAATTCCTAATCTTTTACAATGCATTCCTAAATGTGCTCCAAACTGTTTTACCAAAGAATCATTTTGAATAGCACCTAACGTCATATTCCAAGGAAACTTGTAGGTGTTCTTTAGTCTCATATCTAAACCCCATTCACCATCAAAACCAATCATTAATGGCAGTTTTGAAAGTGCTTGATATTTGTTATTTAAAACTGCTTGTTTTTCTGGAGTTCCTTGCATAAAAATTAAATTACCTACGTGATATTTGGTAATCATTTCTGTAATAAAATCTTCGTGCTTTTGATCTAAATTAGAATAGGCTTGCACCATAAATAACTGACCAATTTTCTCGTCAATGGTCATAGTATTGAGAATACTATCTACCCAAACTTCTTGTGCTTCAAAATCTTTGGTTCTTAAAGGATCTATGGTTTGTGATTGTATATTGCAAATAAATGCAACTAAGAATATAAGGAATAACTTTTTTTTCATTCTATTTTCTAATAATTTTTTGGGCGTTTTAACAGGCTTTCGCTACTCGCTTTTTTTAGGTTTGTTCTCGATACAATTTTTCTTTCCTTCGTCATAAAAATCACTCGAACTGACACCTAAAAAAGAGCTTAAACAAATCGCTCAATCCTTAACGCAACTTATTTAAAAGCGTATTTTCTTCTTAAATCAATAGTTATACCAAAAAACGTTTATGCCAACTTTGTTTTGCAGGTACTTCCCAATTATTTTCAAAATCTTGTTTGGTATTTACCATATTATTAAAAACAATCGTTTCTGAAGTAATCTTCTTTTCTTTAGCAAATCTTTGAAAATCAGACAGTTTTACTAAATTTATATGTTCATCATTTTTAAAAGTGATGTTCATTTTATTCATTAAATCTAATTCCAATTCTTTTTCTAATTCTTGCACAAAGCGCACTGAACTATCTATAGAACAACCAGAAACATTGTTAAAACTTTCATCTACAGCCAACACTAAAAACTGATTATATTTAATAGTAAACGAACCTTTTAAATCATCTCCATGTCTTGTCCAAGTATTGATGAAAACTTCTGCTTTTAATGAAATTAATTCAATTTCTTTAGCTGTAAATTCTCTATCTGATTGATAAATCCAAACTCGTGAATTATCTGGTAAATTTTTATATGCTGTAAACATGATTTTGCTGTATAAATGTGTAATTTTTTATTCGTTTAATTGGAGATTACCTCAAATTGAACTTCTGTTGTAAAGCTTGTAACTTTTCAGCATCTGTCATTTTAGGTTTCTTTGGTGTAGCCATTCTTTCTTTTATCTGTTTTAACACCTTTTTGGTATATAAAGGAAAGTCTGCATTCTGAATCCAATTATGATATCCAGGGTTTTCTTTTAAGACTTCTTCAACTGTTCTTCCTTTGTATTTTCCAAAAGAAAAAATTTCTTCATCGTCTTCATTCATCAAAATAAAACCAGCAAAATCTGCTCTTTTCCCATGTGTTGAATATTCGCTTAATTCGTCAACTGAAGTTCCAATATCTTCGTATTTTTCCAATTGTGCTAATAGAATTTCATAAGTTGCATTGGTATCAGCTTCTGCTCCATGAGCTCCTTCTAATTCCTTACCACAATAAAATTGATAACCAGCACTTAATGTTCTTTGCTCTTTTTTATGAAAAATAACCTGCACATCAATTGCCTTTCTATTATTCATATCAAAATCGATTCCTGCTCTCATTAATTCTTCAGCTAACAAAGGAATATCAAAACGATTCGAATTGAAACCAGCCAAATCACAGCCAGAAATCATTTCATTTACTTTTGGAGCTAATTCTTTAAAAGTAGGTTCTGTTACTACTTTTTCGTTAGTAATTCCGTGAATTGCTGCAGCTTCAGCAGGAATTTCTATCTCAGGATTTACCAACCAAGTTTTACTTTCTTTATTTCCATTAGGAAATACTTTTAAAATTGATATTTCTACAATTCTGTCTTTTCCAATATTTACGCCTGTAGTTTCTAAATCGAAAAATACAATAGGTTTTTCTAGTTTTAAGTTCATTTTCATCTGTCATTCCTGTGAAAACAGGAATCTATTTATTTTTGTTATTATTTTTTATGAGATTCCTGCCTATGCAGGAATGACAACAAGTTGTCTATTCGTTGTTTAATTCTGCTTTAAAATCATTCAACTGCGCTAGCAATTTGTCTGATAAAGTTGGTTCTGTAAAATTATACTTTTCTAATTCTTCCAATAATATTTTGGCTAAAATAGTTCTTGCAGTAGGTTTATCATCAGCAGGAATTACAAACCAAGGCGCATTTTCTTTGGAAGTTCTGTTTAATAAATCTTCATAACAGCACATATATTTATCCCAAAGTTTGCGTTCTTTTAAATCACCAGCAGAGAACTTCCAGTTTTTTTCAGGAATATTTAGTCTTCTTAACAATCTGTTTTTTTGCTCTGCTTTTGATAAGTTTAGAAAAAACTTCAAAACAATAGTTCCGTTTTTTACCAAATGACTTTCAAATTCATTAATTCTCTCCATTCTGTCATGATAAAATGCATCATCTAAATCGTCCAAACTATTTACAGTTGGAATATTTTCACCAAAAACATAACCAGGATGTACTCTTGTTACCAAAACGTTTTCATAATGTGTTCTATTAAAAACACCCATTTTTCCTTTAGCTGGCAAGGCAATATAATGCCTCCACATAAAGTCGTGTTTCAGTTCTAATTCAGTAGGCACTTTAAAACTATGCACTTCTACTCCACGTGCATTTACATCTTTAAAAACCTCTCTAATTAAACTGTCTTTACCTGATGTATCCATACCTTGCAAACAAATTAGAACAGCATATTTGCCTTCTGCATACATAGCATCTTGCAATTTACTTAGCTTCTTTCTAATCTTTTTGAGTACTTTTTTAGCATCTTCATCTACTTCTTTTGTAGGAATATCCTTTAAATTTATGGTTGAAGTTACTCTATATTTCTCTAAACTCATCTGCCTACTAAATTAAAGTTTAAAGATAGAAAAATTAGTGTAGACAACATTCTTTTTCACGCTACTTTTAACATATAAAATTGATGTAAATTGATTAACTTAGCTTAACAATAAAATAGTAATGTCCAAAAAAGGAAAAGCAAAAAACACCGTAAACAAAGCGAAACATACCAAGTTGATGAATCAAAAAATCAACAAAGTAAAATTAGCAAAACAGCAAAACAAAGAACGTTTGAAAGCAATTATTAAAAAAGCAAACCAACAAAAAAGCCTTGAATAATGAGTTTAAAATATTATTTAGGGGCTATTATTGCTTTGCCTCTTTTACCTATTCTCTATTTTCAAGCACAGAAAATCAGAAATAATGTACCCAATCTTCCTGAAGCTAAAAACCCAGAAGGTTATATCAAAACAACTTCAGAAGAGACATTAAAAATGTTAGTCATTGGAGAAAGTACCATTGCTGGAATTGGAGTAGATTTTCATGAAAATGGTTTTACAGGAGCTTTAGCTAAAGAAATTTCTCAGGCAACAAACCATTCAATTTTATGGAGAGTGTATGCCAAAAGTGGCTATACAGCCAAAATGGTTCGTAAAAGAATCATTCCAACAATAGAAGATTCTACTGCAGACATCATTGTAATTGGTTTGGGAGGCAATGATGCTTTCAAACTAAATTCTCCTGATGTTTGGATATTTCAAATTAACTTTTTGATAAAAACTTTAAAAAGAAAATTCCCAAAAACACCTATTTATTTTACAAATATGCCACCCATAAAAGAGTTTCCTGCATTTACAAGTGCAATAAAATTTGTAATTGGGAATTTAGTAGAAATTTTAGGTGAAAGGTTACATAGAAGGGTTCGTAAAAAAGATAATGTGCATTATAATAATGAGATTATTGAACTAAAAACTTGGCAAGAAAAACACAATTTAAAAGGTGATGCTAGTATTTTTTTTAGTGATGGTGTGCATCCATCAAAATTAACTTACCAAACGTGGGGTAAGGAAATGGCGCAGTTTATAATGAATACAAAAAGTTTTATATAAATGAATGCAAAAGAAATTATTACACACTTCAATTTACAAAATCATCCTGAAGGTGGCTATTTTAAAGAAACCTATAGAAGTTTAGAAGAAATCGCATCTGAAAATCTAGGTGAAGAATTCGAAGGAAACAGAAACTATTGCACAAGTATTTATTTTCTCTTAACATCAGACAAGTTTTCAGCTTTTCATAAAATCAATCAAGATGAAATTTGGCATTTTTACACAGGTACAACTCTAAAACTACATCAAATTTCTCCAGAAGGTAAATATTCTTTTGTGATGATTGGAAATGATTTTATAAATAGAGAAACTCCACAATATACAGTTCCTGCAAATCATTATTTTGCAGCAGAAGTTCTAGAAAAAGAATCATTTTCTTTTGTAGGTTGCACAGTTTCACCAGGTTTTGATTTTAGAGATTTTGTACTACCAAGTTCTGCTGAATTGTCTAAAGAATTTCCAAATCACACAAAAATTATTGAAGCTTTAACACATCATTAAAAACATTAAAATTTGCCTTATTTAGTATAGTTGTAAACAAGAAAAAACAGTTTTTTAGCATTAGAAAATATCCCAAAATTTAATTAACTTGCAGAGTTACGAAAATTTACACTTAAATTTTTAGTTTTTCGTAATCTAAAACGTCTTTAAAGCAATTATAGTTAAATTCGATTATGGCAAAAACCGCAATTAAAGATCTTTTGCAAAATGCATTAGATGACTCTATTCAACAAGTTTCTGGTCAAGATGCTACTTTTTTATATGCAGAATCTCCATCAAGCCCAATGCATATTGCCACGTTAACAATAATGGAAGGTTCTATAGAATTTGATGATTTTAAAGCTATTGTAGCCTCTAAATTGCATTTAATACCAAAGTTTAGAAAGCGTTTACTAAATGTACCAATGAATCTAGATTATCCTTATTGGGTAGATGATCCTAATTTTGATATTGACCTTCATATAAATAGGCTAAAATTGCCTGACCCATCCAATTGGAAAACGTTAAGAGAAATGACTTCTTCCATATTTAGCAGTCCTTTAGACTTAAGAAGACCTCTTTGGTCTATTGATTTTATTGAAGGATTAGACGAAGTTTCACAAGTTCCTAAAGGATCTGTTGCCATTGTTTCTAAAGTGCATCATGTAATGATAGATGGTAGTTCTGGAGTAGGAATTATGGGTATTTTATTTGATAAAAACGAAGCTGATAAAGACAAAGCAATTCCAAAACCAAAACCTTTTGAGCCAGAACCTCTACCTGATGAATTGACTTTACTTTTAAAAAGTTCTCAAGATTTTTTAAAAAATCCGTTAAAAATACCAAAGTTAGTTGGAGAAACTGCTTATGCTTTCATTAAAGGAAATATTAAATCTCAAATCAGTCTAAAAAAATCGAAAAAAAATTCTTTCTCAACCCCAAATACTATTTTTAACAATTCTGTTTCTCCAAAAAGAACTTGGGGTACAGCCATTTTATCTTTCGATAGGATTAACACAATTCGTAAAATAATGAACGTAAGTATCAACGACGTCATATTAACCATTTGTGCTGGTGCCATTCGAAGATATTTAGACGAAAAAGAAAAATTACCTGTACAACCTTTAGTCGCAAATGTACCTATTTCTATTCGTGTTAAAGGCGAAAAACAAGAAATGAACAATCAGATTTCTAACATGTTGGTTAGAATTGCAACACATATTAAAGATCCTATTGAATGTTTAGAATACATTCAAGAACAAACCAATAGAGGTAAAACAAGACACAAAGCTGTTGGTGCAAAAGCACTTTCTAAAATGGCAGATGCTGTTCCTTTTGGTTTGGCAAATTTAGCTGCTGGTTTGTATAGCAAATACAACATTAAAGAATTTCATAGGCCTCCTTTTAATTTAACTATAACCAATGTTCCAGGACCACAAGTTCCTTTGTACCTAAGAGGTCATAAAATTTTATCCATTTTTGGATTGACACCAGTTTTAGATGGTTTTGGGTTGATTATTGCTGCTTTTAGTTACAATGGATTGGTATCTTTAACAACAACTTCTGATGCTAAAACAATGCCAGATGCTGATAAATTTTCAAGATATATTCGTGAAGCTGCCAATGAATTGGAAGAAATTATTTTAGCAAGAGGTAAAAAGAGAAAAACCGCCAATGTTCAAAAAATAAAAAGTACATCCTTTTTTACAGGTTTAAAAAAATATATAAATGCAGATGAAAACATCAAGAACAATCATCTTGGAGTTTATGAATTTGAATTAGCGTTAGATAACAAAAAAGTGAATTATCAATTGGATATTACTGATAAAACAATTTCAGTAATAAAGAAAAAAGCAGTTAAACCTGTGGTAAAAATAGAAATTGATGACGAAAATTTAATCAACCTTTATAAAAAGAAATTATTACTAGATGAAGTAATTATTCAAGGAAGAATAAAACTAACAGGCTCCAAAAGGAATTCAAATAAATTATTAAAATTATTAGCTAATTTTTTAGACAATAATTAATGGCTTTTAAAACGGATACATACGCATCTTTTGACGAAGAACAGATTTTCTATTATCATTGGAAAGTTGAAAAAAACATCTCATTAAAGAGTATTGTTCAAATTTCTCACGGAGTTGGTGAACACGCAGGAAGATACAAATCGATTGCCGAAAAATTACAAAAACAAGGTTATGAAGTTTATGCCAATGATCATAGAATTCATGGAAAATCTGCTAAAAGCAACGATCATTTAGGTTATTATGATGGTGATGAGTATTTTTCTGATGCAGTTTTTGATATGCGAAAACTTACAGGAATTATAAAAAAAGAGCATCCAAACCAAAAAATAATTTTATTTGGTCATAGTATGGGTTCTTTATTATCTAGAGAGTATGCTACACAATTTGGTGACGATTTAGAGGCGCTAATTTTATCTGGAACAGCAAGTTTTATGAAAGGTTTAGGTTCTTTTGGATTAATGAGTGCTAAATTTTTAAGCAAACTAAATGGAAAACACAGAAGCAATGAAATGTTGAAAAATTTATTTTTCAATCAGTTTAATAAAAAATTTAAACCCAATAGAACCAAAGTAGATTGGATTAGTAGTGATGAAAAGGAAGTTGATAAATTTGAAGCAGATCCTTTGCGCATTGAGGATTTTTCTCTGAGTGTTTTTTTAGATATTTTAAAAGGAAGCAAAAAAATAAATCAACCTCAAACTTTTAAAAACACACCTAAAGATTTACCCATTTATATTTTTTCTGGTGATAAGGATCCTGTTGGAGAAATGGGAAAAGGTGTAAAAAAAGTAGCTAAAAATTATATAAAAGCGGGGGTTAAAAATGTTACCCTAAAATTATACAAAGGTGGTAGACATGAAATGTTAAATGAAGTAAATAAAGAAGAAGTTGAAGCAGACATTTTAAATTGGTTACAAAAAACGATTAAAGCTTAAATTAAATGGAAAAAAATAAAACTTTATACAAAAACTTTACAGAATTAGCATTGAAAGTTGTGCTCTCTAAAGGGATGAATTTAATTGAAGCAAAAAAAATAGTGATTCAAAAATTTGAAAATCATCCTTTTGAAAAAATGATTATCAAACTAATTGATGATAAAGTCATCAACGAAAAAGATGTTCATACATTATTTTATGAATGCATTTCAGTCTGTGAAGATTTCGGACCTGACAGAGACTACGTAACTTTAATCACTGTTCTACAAAGAATTAATGAAATCTCACCTATAAAAAAAGGCACAAATGAAACCTCAGAAAAAATACTTAAGAAATTTATAGATTTTGTTGAAGTCATCAATAAGAGAATTGACGCTCCTCCTCTATTTAATATGTTGCTAGAAACAAGATCTGCAATAGAATGGACAACAATGTTTGGCCTTTATCATATTATACCAAAACACAAAGCCACTAAAAACAAGCCTGTACTTTTAATGCCTCCTTATTTAGGCAATGATATATCTACAACTTTTGTTCGAAAATATTTAAAGTCTGTTGGTTTTAAAACCTATAAATGGGATTTGGGAGTAAACATGATTAACTCAAAATCACTACCTAAATTAGTAGAAAAGCTCGATGAAATTTATGAAAAACATCAGGAAAAAGTAAATCTTGTTGGCTGGAGTGGTGGTGGAATTTTTGCCAAAATAATTGCAAACAGACATCCAGATAAAGTTGAACAACTAATAACTATTGGCTCTCCTGTTTGGGGTATAAAAAATATGCAAACTCCATTAGTTAAAATGCTAGAGTTTTTAAGAGGAAAATCACTTAAAGAACGTAATGAAAAGTTTTTAAGAGAATTAGAAGAAATACCTAATGTACCAATTACTTGTATTTATACAAAAACAGATGGTCTTTTACCTTGGAAACATTGTATGGAAGCAGAAACTTTAAGAAAGGACATTAACAATATAGAAGTTTTTGGAAGTCATTGTGGTATGGGTGCAAATGCATCCGTTTTGCTTACAGTAGCAAACTCTTTAAACACAAATATTACAGGAAAAAAACCTAAAGGAATTACAACAAAAATAGAAAGTATCTTTTTTCCTGAATTCTGGGAACAAAAAGGAGTTTCTAAATTCACAAACCTGTTTTTCAGTTAATTATGGAGCATAATTTAAAAAACATTATTGGTCATCCAAAATTTCAGGAAAAACTAGCTAACCTAGCTAAAACTGAAAAAATGGATCTTGCTGATGTCCAAAAAAAGGGTGAAGAATGTATTCACGAATTGTATTCGCAACAACATCCAATAGCAAATATGTTATCTGTAAAAGGATTTCAGTTTATGATGTCTAAAGCTTACAATAACAAAATTGATATTGACCGTCAAGAAATCAAAAAACTAATGAAACTAATGCGACAAAATTCAGTTGCATTTATTTTAACTCACAAAACGTATTTAGATACAGTTGTTTTAGTAACCACTTTAGCACGTTATGGAATGCCAATTCCTTACACTTTTGGAGGTATTAATTTAGCCTTCCCTGGGTTTAAACAATTAGGTAAAAATTCAGGATTAATATTCATAAGAAGAAGTTTTAAAGAGAACAAAATATACAAGGCAGCTTTAAGACACTATATTTCTTGCATGATTGAACATGGAGATCATTTAACATGGAATATAGAAGGTACTCGTTCTAGAACAGGTAAAATTGTCTACCCACAAATGGGAATTTTAAAATACATTATGGAAGGTGAAAAAGAAAGCACCAGAAATATAAAATATGTTCCTGTTTCTATTGTTTACGATTTGATTCCTGATGTAAAACAAATGACTGAAGAAGGCAGAGGAAAAGAAAAAAAATCTGAAGACGTAAAAGCCTTTCTCAAATATTTTAAGAAATTAGGAAACGAATATGGAAAAGCAGCCATAAGATTTGGTGAACCTGTAGATGCAAGTGCGCATCATAATGCCATAATTCCTGATATAGAAGAAGATAGCTATTCTGACAAAAACACCTTACCTCGTTTTGCTTTTGAATTGATTCATAAAGCAAATATGATTACTCCTGTAACTACAGTTTCTTTAGTTTGTAATGTATTGTTAAACAATTTTGCGTTAACCAAAACTGAAATAGAATTCAGCGTTATTAAAATGATGAATTATATTCAAGAACGAAAAAATGATGTACTTATTGAGCGTGGAAAAAGCATTGGAGCTTCTGTTCAAAAAGCCTTAAACTTATTAAAAAGTTCAGGTATCGTTCATAAAAACAAAGCAGGTTATAAGACAAAATATACATTAAATGCTTCCGAATTTTTACCAGCCACTTACTATGCTAATATGGCTGCTGCACATTTGTATCACAGAGCTTTTATAGAAATGGCTTTGGTGAAAATAAAGGATGAAAAAGAGAATAGAATTATATCTTTTTGGGAAGAAATTATGCGTTTGCGTAACTTGTTTAAGTTCGAGTTTTTCTACACAAATAAACCACAATTTAGTTCAGAGATTGAAGCCGAATTAAATTTATTTGATAAAAATTGGAGGAATATTATTAGTGATACAGATGGTGATGTAAAAGGCTTACTTTCTAAACAAGAACTATTTGTTTCAAAAGGATTATTGCTCATCTATTTAGAAGCCAATAAAGTTGTTTGTAAAACGCTTCAATCTTGGGATTTAGAAGATGATTTTTCTGACAATGAGTTTATAGAACTTTGTTTATTCAAAGGTAAAGAATTACATTGGAAAAACAGAATTAGTAGATTAGAAAGTGTTTCTAAACCATTTTTAATTAGCGCTTTACGATTAGCAAAAAACAACAAATTAATTCCTGATGATAAAAATATCGACTTTAAAAGATTAGATATTTGGATGGATTTGTTAGAAAACCTGACAAATCGTCTTCATTTTATGCAAGAGTTAGAATTGATAAATCTCAAGAAATCTAAAAGCAAAAAAGAAGAAGAAGAAGAAGAAAAAGTTCCTGGAGCAGAAATAGAAAGTATTACAGAAGGTGTTTTAGAAGATGAAGAAGGAGCTCATATTGCTGCATTTTTTGATTTAGATAGAACTATTATCAATGATTTTTCTGCCAAGCAATTTGTGAAATCACGATTTTTAAGCGGAAAATCTACTCCTAAAGAATTACTTTCTCAGTTTGCAACATTAGTAGCTTATGCTATTGGGAATAGAGATTTTGAAACCTTAACTAAAATATCTGCATTAGGTGTAAAAGGAATCAAAGAAAAACAATTTACAGATTTAGGTGAAGAAATTTACAAAGACCATTTAGCAGCAACAATTTATCCAGAATCTAGAACACTAATTGCTTCACATTTAGAAAAAGGACATCAAGTAGTTATCATTTCAGCTGCAACTCGTTATCAAGTTAAACCTGTAGCTAATGAATTAGGTATCAAAGACATCTACTGCACTGAAATGGAAGTAAAAAAAGGGAAATTTACAGGAATAATTTCAGAAATGTGTTGGTCTGAAGGAAAAGCAAGAGCTGGACGTAAATTTGCTAAAACAAACAATATCGATTTATCAAAAAGTTTCTTTTATACAGATAGTATAGACGATTATCCTTTATTAGAAATTGTGGGTAAACCTATTGCCACAAATCCTGACAATAAATTATCTCAATTGGCTTTTGAAAATGATTGGAAAATTCTTCGTTTTAAAGTAAATACTAAAAAACCTTTAGTTAATGGATTACGTACAGGTTTAGCAGCAGCAAGTTTATATCCATCAGCTTTAAAAGGAATTGTAAAAGGAGCCTTATCAATGTCTCATAAAGAAGGGATAAACACAACCATTTCTAGCATTGGAGATTTAGGAACAAAATTAGCTGGATTAGATCTCAATGTAAAAAACAAACACAATTTAGAAGATCATAGACCTGCTGTTTTTTGTTTTAACCATCAATCTTCTGCCGACTTTTTCATCATTTTAAAACTATTAAAAAAAGACGTTACAGGAATTGCAAAAAAAGAGTTAGAACTTACTCCTTTTGGACCAATATTTAAAGCAATGGGAGCTATTTTTATTGATCGTTCAAATAAAAATAAAGCCCTAGCATCTATGAAAAATGCAACTGAAGTTCTTAAAAACGGGACTTCTGTAGCAATTGCTCCAGAAGGCACAAGAAGTGGTAGCAAAAAATTAGGGAAGTTTAAAAAAGGAGCTTTTCATTTGGCAATGAAAGCTGGTGTACCTATTGTACCTATAGTCATTAAAAATGCATATATGGCAATGCCTAAAGGCAGTAAAATGTTTAAGCCAACTCATATTGAAGTCGTGGTTTTAGACCCAGTAGACACATCAGAATGGAAACCAAAACATATAGATACTTATATTGATGAAGTAAGGAATTTGTTCGTAAAAGAATTGGAAAATTAAAAACGATTTATGAAACTAAAAGTTGGATTATTAGGTGGTGGCTCTTGGGGAACTACAGTAGCTTCTTTAACTGCTAAAAATGCAGAAACTATTATTTGGGCAAGAAATCAAAAAACTGTTGATGAAATAAACACACATCATACTAACGAAAAGTATTTGCCTAATGCTAAATTAACTTCAACGCTTATTGCATCAAATTCAATTAAAGAAACCGTAGAAAATGCTGATGTGATTGTTTTAGGAATTCCTTCTCAAAATATGCGTAAAGTTTTGGAAGAAGCCAAACAATACA
The DNA here is from genome assembly GCA_965656305.1 of Polaribacter sp. GTDB lineage: Bacteria > Bacteroidota > Bacteroidia > Flavobacteriales > Flavobacteriaceae > Polaribacter. Next base: position 101,708 of record CBFHKA010000026.1, read on the forward strand.
TTAGACCTTGGGTTCCAATCATAAACCTAGCAAAAGGATTAGAAATAAGTACCAAGATGAGAATGACTGAAATTATAGAAGAGATAATGCCAGGTCATCCTGCAGGAGTTCTAACTGGTCCTAATTTAGCAAAAGAAATCCATTTTGGAAATGCAGCTGCAGCAGTTATTGCTATGGTTGATGAGAAAATAGCAAAAAAATTACAAACCGTTTTTAGTTCTGGTTTATTTCGTGTATATACAAATACAGATGTAGTAGGTTGTGAATTAGGAGGTGCTCTAAAAAACATTATAGCCATTGCTACTGGAATGGGTGATGGTGCTAATGCTGGTGACAATACTCGTGCAGCAATCGTTACAAGAGGTTTAGCTGAACTCACAAGATTAGGTACAGCTATGGGTGGAAAACAAAGAACTTTTTATGGTTTAGCAGGAATGGGCGATTTAGTAGCCACTTGTTCTTCTTCTAAAAGTAGAAACCATCATGTAGGTTTTCAATTAGGAAGAGGAAAAAGTTTAGAAGAAATTATTAGCGAAATGAATGAAGTTGCAGAAGGTGTAAAAACTGCAAAAGTGGTAAGACAATTGGCTAAAGAATACAATGTTGATATGCCTATTTCTGAAGAAATCTATAAAGTTTTATACGAAGGAAACAAAGTTAATGACGCTTTTAAAGGCTTATTAAGATACGAAGTAGGCTCTGAAAAAGAACCAGGTTAAAATTTACAAAATGAAAAAAAAACAAGAACAAAACGCTTCATTTATGGTTCGTTTTCAGCAACGAATTTTTGAAGAAAATGGCGACTCAAAAATACAATGGAGAGGAAAAATAACTCACGTTCAAGATGGAGAGGAAAAACGTTTTTCAGATTTTAATGACGCTCTTACTTTTATGCAAAATAAATTAGCTGAATTGACTGAAGAAGCGACAAAGCATGAACCTTCTGAAAAACAAGAAAGTATCTTAGACAAAAGTCTTTCTATGTGGAAAACTATAAAAAATGTTGGACCACAAATTATTAAAGACACCATTAAAGATCCTAAAAAACAGTTTGAACATTTGCAAGATGAAATTCAGGATAAAATAAGCACGTTTGGTGATGAAATTTCAGAGAAAGTACAAATTGATGAATGGAGAAATGCCTCAAGGTCTGATTTCAACAAAATTCAAAATCAGATTGAAAGTTTAGCTTCACAAATTCAGAAGTTATCTACTAAAATTGACACTATACAAAAAAAATAGTTGCTCAATGTCAGATTTTCTACAACAGCTTAATAAACTCAATTCCTTTTATAAAAATGCAGTAATTCGCATTGAAACATTAGGCAATTTTGTGGTGTGGAGAAATCAACAAAAAATAGAAAACAAAGAATGGGGAAGAGATAAAACCATTCAATTATTACAATACTTAGTTTCTTATCGACAAAGAAATGCCTTACACAAAGAAAAAATCATGGACAATCTTTGGGAAGATTGGAACGATCGTGATTTTAAAGTGGCTTTACATGGAATTAACAAAGTACTTGAACCAGAAAGGCCTTCTAGAACTGAACCTATTTATATCATTAGACAAGGGGTTAGTTATCAAATTGATTTAGATAAAGTTTGCATTGATGTAGAAGCTTTAGAAAAATACATCATTATTGGTAATAAATGTTTTGGCACAGACAATGAAGTTGCAAAACAAGCATATCAAAAAGCAATTGAACTCTACAAAGGTTCTTATTTACCCAATAGAATTTACGAAGATTGGACATCTGAAGAAAGAGAAAAATCACAACTTTTAATTTTAGGTGCTTACATCACTTTGGCTGAAATTTTAGTTACTACAAACCCACTAGAAAGTATTCGTTTAGCACAAAATGCATTAAATATTGATGCTGCTTGGGAAGATGCATACAGGATACAAATGCAAGCCTACATTGCAAAAGGCAATAGACCACAAGCTATAAAAACTTATATGAAATGTGAAGTGATTCTCGAAGAAGAATATGGCATTTCTCCATTGCCAGAAACTAAAAAATTATTACAAGAAATTGAGAATATAAAATAGACACAAATTTCACTAATTTCTACAAATTTGGTTTGTTTTCTGTTTCAAAAAAAACATTCTAAACATTTGTGAAATTCGTGTATTACTGTCTCTAAACAAAACTTGTAACTCATTTGCAACTCCTACACTTTATGTTTGCATCAAAATTTAGAATCAAAACTAAAAATAAGATGAAAACGATATCTATAAAAAACATAAAAGAAAACACGTTATTATTAAATGACAAAGCATTAAAATCGACAGAAAAAGTACTATTAACATTTTTCGAAAAAACAGAAAATGCTCAGCATAAAACTGATGAATTCTTTAAAAAAGGATTTCGATTTTCTGAAAAACAACAAGATATTATCTTTAACAAATTAGAAAACGGAAAAAATATGATTTGGAAAAATTTAAACAAAGGATTAGATTTTTTTAGCAAAAACTAATTTGCAACTCATCTGCAACTTGGCAAATGTATGTTTGCAATATCAAAATTAAAAATCAAGAAAACATAAATATTATGGCAACTAAAAAGTCAAAACAAAAAAATAAATTAGGGAAAGCAAAGGCAATCGTTAAGAAAATTAATAGCGACTTAATTGATGCTTCTTTCAATGCTATCGAAACTACAGTAAAAACTGGAGAAAAATGGCAAAAATTAACGGCCAAATTAGTTAAGAAAGCAGAACCATTAACAAAACAACAAATTAACATGGTTGTTGAAACTGCAGAATCAATTAAAGGTCAACTTGAAACTGGTACAGAGCGTTTAAAAACATTAGTAGGTTACGACCCAAAAATGTTAGAAGATGCTAAAAAAATGGTAACAGAAAATCCTTTAGTAGAAAAAGCTGAAGAAGTAAAAGACAAGTTAGAAAAAGAAGTTGCTAACAATAAATATGTAAAGAAAGCTGAAAAAATGTCTGAAAAGTTAAAGAAAAACATTTCTGAGACTATTGAAGATGTAAAAGAAAAAATTGAAGATTATACAGAAGATGCTTTAAATACCGTTAACGAAAAGTTAGATGATATTAAGCCAACAAAATCTAAAAAAACAGCAAAGAAAAAAGTAGTTAAAAAAGAGGTTGCTGTTGAAGAAAAAATAATCGTAGAAAAAGTTGAAGAAACTAACGATTTAAAAGTAATTAAAGGAATTGGTCCAGTTTTAGAAAAATCTTTAAACGAATTAAACGTAACTGCTTACAGTCAAATTGCAAAAATGACCATCAAGAATATGACGAAGTTATTGAATGATGCAGGAATTAACGCAAAAATATACGATTTATCTGGCTGGAAAGCTCAAGCAAAATTGGCTTTAAAAGGAGATATGGAAGCAGTAAAAAACTGGGAAAGAAAATAAGTTAATTGTGAGTTAAAGCAATTTTATAAGTGGGTGAAATTGTCTTGATAACAAAATTAAAAACGATAAAAAATAGAATTATGGCAACTAAAGAAAATAAAAAAGTAGATTTTACAAAAAAAGCAGAAAAAGTTCTAGAAACTGCAAAAAAGAGAGCAACTAAAGCAAATGATTACGCTTTAAACGCAACAGAAGAAGTAGTTACAGAAACAATTACGATAGCAAGTCAGTGGCAAAAAGTAACTGAAAAAGCTTTAAAAGGTGGTGTGCAACTATTAGACAATCAACAAAATTTAATTTTTGACACTTTAGATACTTACAAAAAGCATTTTGTAAAAGGTAAACAAAGATTCAGCAAATTATTTGCTTAAAACGTTCCCCCTTATTATAATTAGAAAACCAAGTTAAAATTTAACTTGGTTTTTTGTTTTTATACAAGTCTATTTTCTTTGAACCATAAAACGTTTCGTATTTTTGTAAAAGATTTAAACAAATGGAAAAAAAGCAAAATATTTCAAAATTAGACATCTTAACATTGTATATGGATTTGGTTTCCGAAAATCAAGAAAAACCAAATGATGTTGAAGATTTTTGTACTCAAGTTAATTTGGAAACTGCTGATTTTTACAAACATTTCAAATCTTTAAAAAAAGTAGAAAAAACCATTTTTAATGAACTCTTTAAAAACTCTTTAGAAGTTTTAAATGAAAGTGAAGAGTTTCTTTCTTTTGATGGAAAAAACAAATTATTAAGTCTATATTTTACATTTTTTGAGAACTTAAACCTCAACAGAGCTTATGTTGAAGTTGCTTTAAAAGGATGTAAAAATCAACTAAAATCATACAAAACACTTTCTAGCTTAAAAAAGAGTTTCATCAAATTTGTAGCTACTTTAGCATTATCAGAAAGTATTTTACCCATTGATGGTTTAGAAAAAACACAAACTAACTTCATCAATCAATCTGCTTGGATTCAATTGCTAATCACCATAAAATTCTGGTTAGATGACACATCTGAATCCTTTGAAAAAACAGATATATTTATAGAAAAATCAATCAATACTAGCTTTGAACTTATAGAAAACAAATTTTTAAAAAATGCCTTTGACCTAGGCAAGTTTGTTTACAAAGAAAAATTCCAAAAAAATACGGATTAAAGTATGAAAAAAGCCAGTAAAATTCCGATTTCAAAAATTCAAAGAGCCTCTAAACTTGTTACTACAGGTGCTAAAGTAGGTGTTAATTACCTAAAATATTATGGTAATAAAATTACTGAATCAGAAGAAGTTGCAAGAGAAAAACTAAACAAAGACAATGCAGAAGACATTTATGATAGCTTAAAAGACTTAAAAGGAAGTCCGTTAAAAGTTGCACAAATGTTGAGTATGGAAAAAAGTATTTTGCCAAGAGCGTATGTAGAAAAATTTTCTTTAGCGCAATTTTCTGTACCTCCACTTTCTGAAGCTTTGGTGTTAAAAACTTTCAAGAAAAGCTTTGGGAAATTTCCATCAGAAATCTACGATAAATTTGATGTAAAAGCCTACAATGCAGCAAGTATTGGGCAAGTACATAAAGCTGAAAAAGAGGGTAAAAAATTAGCCGTTAAAATTCAATATCCAGGAGTTTCAGACAGTATAAAATCAGATTTGGCCTTATTAAAACCATTTGTAATCAGAATGTTTAATATGAAAGGTAAAACTTCTGACGAGTACTTTTTTGAAGTACAAGATAAGTTGTTAGAAGAAACTGATTACATATTAGAAGTTCAACAAAGTAAAGAAATCGTAAATGCTTGTAAAAATATTAATCATCTGTCTTTCCCTAATTATTATTCGGATTTATCGTCGAAACAAATCATAACTATGGATTGGATGGATGGCATTCATCTATCAGAATTTACCGATAAAAACAACAATCAAGAGTTAGCCAATCAGATTGGGCAAGCCCTTTGGGATTTTTATATGTTCCAAATTCATAACCTCAAAAAAGTACACGCAGATCCTCATCCAGGAAACTTCTTAGTTTCTAAAAAAGGTGACCTAATTGCGCTAGACTTTGGGTGTATGAAAACCATTCCTTTAGACTTTTACAATCCATATTTTGTATTAGCTAAACAAGAAACCTTAGATAACGAATCACTTTTTATAGAAAAAATGTACGATTTAGACATTCTAAGAAAAGAAGACCCAAAAGAAGAATTTGAGTTTTTCAAAGATATGTTTCACGAAATGCTAAGCATTTTCACCCAACCTTTTCACGTAGAAGAATTTGATTTTTCTAGTGAAGATTTTTTTGGAAGAATATCCGAATTTGGAGAGCGATATTCTAAAAATGCTGAATTGCGCTCATATAACGCTAGTAGAGGTTCTAAGCATTTTATCTATATGAACAGAACCTTTTTTGGTTTGTATAATTTAATGTTCGATTTAAAGGCAGAAGGAATCAAGATTAATAATTTTATGAATTTATAAAATCTTTACTATTTTCGTAAAGTAAATAAGATCAAATCAACTAATTTATGCTAATTATTGGAATTGCAGGTGGAACTGGAAGTGGTAAAACTACTGTAGTAAATCAAATTGTAAAACAATTACCTACAGATGAAGTTTGCGTAATTTCACAAGATTCCTATTATAAGGCTACAGATAATTTATCTTATGATGAACGTACCAAAATAAATTTCGACCACCCAAGAGCTATCGATTTTGAGTTGTTGATAAAACACTTAAAAGAATTAAAGAAAGGCAAATCTGTAAATCAACCTGTGTATTCTTTTGTAACACACAACAGAACTAAAGATACTGTAAAAACACACCCCAGAAAAGTAGTAATTGTAGAAGGCATCTTAATTTTTAATAGCGAAGAATTACGTAATTTATTTGATATCAAAATCTTTGTACACGCAGAAACTGATGAACGTTTAATTCGTAGAATGCGTAGAGACATTTCTGAAAGAGGAAGAGATATTGACGAAGTTTTAAACAGATACCAAACCACTTTAAAACCTATGCATCAGCAATTTATAGAACCCACAAAGAATTTTGCTGATATGATAATACCTAATGACAGATTTAATACTGTAGCTATAGATATTGTAAGAAGTGTAATAAATGAGCGATTATAATGAGTTTTTTTGAACGATTAAAAAGTAACTCCGTCTTTAAAATTCTTACAAATATTTTTGTAATTATTTTGATACCTTTTGTAATTTGGATGTTTTTTTTTGATGAAAACTCCTATTTAGTTCATCGTGAATTCAACAATGAAATTGACGATTTAGAAAAAACAATTTCTTTTTACGAAGAAAAAATTGCAAAAGACAAAGAGACCATAAAAAAACTGGAAGATTCTCTAGAACTAGAGCGTTTTGCAAGAGAAAAATATTTAATGAAAAAGGAAAACGAAGATATTTATATTATTGAATTTGATACCATAAAAAAATAATGAGTAATTTTCTATTTGAGGAGTTTGAACCAGTGTCTGCAAAAGCTTGGAAACAAAAAATTCAAGTAGATTTAAAAGGTGCTGATTATAACAAAACTTTACTTTGGCAAACAGATGAAGGTATTACTGTAAAACCTTTTTACACCAAAGAAGAAAGCACAAACACTAAAATAAATTTCCCTAAAAAAGGCTATAATATTTGTCAAGCTGTTTTTATTGGCGATGAAAAAATAGCCAATTCTATAGCTGTTGATGCTCTAAAACGTGGTGCAAATGCTATCCTATTCAAAGCTTCAAAACCATTTGACCCAAAACCTTTATTAAAAGGATTTCCAGGTGATACACCAATCTATTTTCAACTTACTTTTTTAGATGCTAATTTTCAATGCAAACTTGCCGAGTTTTGTCATTCAGAAAACACATACATTCTAAATGATATTATTGGCAATTTAGCCGAAACTGGCAATTGGTTCTCGAATTTAAAAGAAGATCATAAGCAACTAGAAAAAATAGTCTCAGTAAGTAATAACTGTATTTCTGTTTCAGGAGATTTATATCAAAATGCTGGTGCCAATATCACTCAACAATTAGCTTATACATTAGCACATGCTAATGAGTATTTAAATCATTTTGGAAAAAATATAGCTTCTAAAATAACTTTTAATTTTGCAGTAGCTAGCAATTACTTTTTTGAAATTGCAAAATTAAGAGCTTTCCGAATTTTATGGGAATCACTTTTAAAAGAATATAATGTAGAAAATCAAGAAGCGCATATTTTTACACAACCAAGTTTACGCAACAAAACATTATATGATTATAATGTGAATCTATTACGTACTACATCAGAATGTATGAGTGCCATTTTAGGTGGCTCAAACACCATTTCTAATGTTGCTTATGATGAAATTTACCATAAATCTAATGAGTTTGGAGCTCGGATTTCTAGAAATCAACTCTTAATTTTACAAAAAGAAAGCAAGTTAGCAGAAGCTCAAAATTTTGCTGATGGTGCTTATTATATTGAAACATTAACCAACCAATTAGCTAAAAACACACTAACTATTTTCAAACAAATAGAAAAAGGTGGTGGTTTTTTAAAGCAATTAAAAGCAGGTAATATTCAAAATAAAATTACTGAAAGTGCTTTAAAAGAAGAAGATAAATTAGACACTAAAGAACTTGTATTATTAGGTACAAATATGCAAATCAATAAAGCTGATAAAATGAAGCAAGATTTGGAATTGTATCCATTTGTAAAGCAAAGACATATCAAAACATTAATCACTCCAATTGTTAGAAAACGACTTTCTGAAACGATTGAAAAAGAAAGACTAGACAATGAGTAGAAAAGATGTTTCACAAATAAAGTTAAAAAGTTCAGAGTTCAGAGTTCATAGTTCAAATGAGCAACTTGAAACTTTAAACCTTGAACCTAAAACTTTCGAGCACGAAAGTTTTGTTGCTGGAATAGCGCCAAACTTAAGAGGTCCATATTCTACAATGTATGTTAGCAGACCTTGGACAATAAGACAATATGCAGGTTTTTCTACTGCAGAAGAAAGCAATGCTTTTTATAGAAGAAATTTAGAAGCAGGTCAAAAAGGATTATCAGTTGCGTTTGATTTAGCCACTCACAGAGGTTATGATTCTGATCACGAACGTGTGCAAGGTGATGTTGGTAAAGCAGGTGTTGCTATAGATTCAGTAGAAGATATGAAGGTTTTGTTCGATCAAATTCCTTTGGATAAAATGTCGGTTTCTATGACTATGAATGGAGCTGTTTTGCCCATTTTAGCTTTTTACATTGTGGCTGCAGAAGAACAAGGAGTTGCTCCTGAGTTATTATCAGGTACAATTCAAAATGATATTTTAAAGGAATTTATGGTTCGTAATACCTACATCTACCCTCCTTCTCCATCCATGAAAATCATTGCTGATATTTTTAAATATACCAGTAAAAATATGCCAAAATTCAATTCAATTTCTATTTCTGGCTATCATATGCAAGAAGCTGGAGCAACTGCAGAAATTGAGTTGGCTTACACTTTGGCTGATGGTTTAGAATACATTAAAAAAGGAATTGAAACAGGCATGAACATAGATACTTTTGCACCAAGATTATCTTTCTTTTGGGCAATTGGCATGGATCATTTTACAGAGATAGCAAAAATGCGAGCTGCAAGAATGTTATGGGCTAAAATTGTAAAACAATTCAATCCTAAAAACCCAAAATCATTGGCTTTAAGAACCCATTGCCAAACCAGTGGTTGGTCTTTAACAGAACAAGATCCTTTTAATAATGTAGCAAGAACAACTATAGAAGCTATGGCTGCTGCTTTTGGTGGCACACAAAGTTTGCACACCAATGCTTTAGATGAAGCTATTGCTTTACCTACAGATTTTTCTGCTAGAATTGCCAGAAATACGCAAATCTATTTACAGCAAGAAACAAATATCACCAAAACTGTAGATCCTTGGGCAGGAAGTTATCACCTAGAAAAACTCACAGAAAATATTGCCAACAAAGCTTGGGATTTGATTCAAGAAGTGGAAGATTTAGGAGGAATGACCAAAGCTATTGAAAAGGGAATTCCGAAATTACGAATTGAAGAAGCTGCTGCTATAAAACAGGCAAAAATTGATAGTGGACAAGATGTAATTGTGGGTGTCAATAAATATCAATTGAAACAAGAAGACCCATTACATATATTAGAAGTTGATAATGAAGCTGTTCGTGAATCACAAATTGATAGATTAAATCAATTAAAAGCAGATAGAAATTCAGAAGAAGTTAAAAAATCTTTAGTAAATTTAACCAATGCTGCAAAATCTGGTGAAGGAAACTTATTGGATTTAGCAGTAAAAGCAGCAAAAAACAGAGCAACTTTAGGTGAAATTTCGGATGCCTTAGAAGCTGTTTTTGGCAGGCATAAAGCTGAGACTAAAACCATATCTGGTGTGTATAGTAAAGAAATAAAAGACGATAAATTATTTAAACAAGCTTCAGAGTTAGCAGATAAATTTGCAGAATTAGAAGGCAGACGTCCAAGAATTATGATTGCCAAATTAGGTCAAGATGGTCATGATAGAGGAGCAAAAGTTGTAGCTACTGGTTATGCAGATTTAGGTTTTGACGTAGATATTGGACCTTTGTTTCAAACACCAAAAGAAGCTGCAAAACAGGCAGTAGAAAATGATGTCCATATTTTAGGAATTTCTTCTTTAGCTGCAGGTCACAAAACTTTAGTTCCTCAAGTAATTGCAGAACTCAAAAAATACGGACGAGAAGATATTATGGTTATTGTAGGTGGTGTAATTCCTGCGCAAGATTATCAATATTTATTTGATGCTGGTGCTGTTGGTGTTTTTGGACCAGGCACAAAAATTGCTCAAGCTGCTATTGATCTAATTACGATTTTGATTGATAGCACTCCTGAATAGTTTGTCTTTTATTTAACCATATTTAACAACTCAATTATCTAATTTTTGATTTATAAACGCTATTAAATCTTTAAAGAAAAGTGTAAAATCTTCTTCAAATTCTTGTTTTAAGTTTTGTAAATCTTCAATAGCCAAATTCATTTGAGATTTTCCTTTTGTTCTGCGATTCATTCCATTTAAAACTTTGGCAATACCTTCTTCAAATTGATAATTGTACAAAATATCATACTCAATCATATACTTGATAAACTGTTGAGATTTTACAGGTAATTCTTCTTTAATCCCATCAAATAGATCATAAACTGATTTAGTATATACCTCTAATGGAATTGCAGAATAATCTCCCCAGTTTTTTGCCAAAAAATAGTCGTAAAAAATATCAATAATAACACCATCATAATGTCTGTAACGTTTATGAAGTCTGCGTTTGCTTTTTCTTACAATAGGATGTTCATCAGTAAAAGTATCTATTTCTCTATGTAAGAAAATACCTTGTTGAATTTCTTTGGAAAAACCTTCGTAATTATTCCCTCTAATATGATCTGCAATAAAATTGCCAATCATAATGTTTTTGTTGTTTTTGGAGAGGTATAAGTGGGCTAGGAAATTCATTAAAGTAAATGTAAACAAAAAACCACAACTAATTCTGAACTTGAATCAGAACAATTGTAGTATTTTAATATTATAGATTCCTGTTTTCACAGGAATAACAAATTCACTAATTATTAAGCATCACAGGCATTACCAACATTGTAACTTGTTCACCTTCATCTGTACCATCAATAGGCGTTAAAATTCCTGCTCTATTTGGTAAAGACATTTCAATTAAAACTTCATTAGAGTTTAAGTTGTTTAACATTTCACTTAAAAAACGTGAATTAAAACCAATTTGCATATCATCACCTTGATAATCGCAACTTAAACGTTCATCTGCTTTGTTAGAAAAGTCTAAATCTTCTGCAGAAATATTCAATTCTGTTCCAGCCATCTTTAAACGAATTTGATGTGTAGTTTTGCTAGAGAAAATAGAAACACGCCTTACAGAGTTTAAAAAAGAAGCCCTATCTACAGTTAATTTATTAGGATTTTCTTTAGGAATAACAGCTTCGTAATTTGGATATTTTCCATCAATTAATCTACAAACTAAAACTACATTATCAAATGTAAATTTAGCATTCGCATCATTATATTCAATAGTAACTTCACTTTCAGAACCACCTAAAATCCCTTTTAATAAGTTTAAAGGTTTCTTTGGCATGATGAATTCTGCTGTTTGATCTGCAGAAACATCAGTTCTAGAATATTTTACCAATTTGTGAGCATCAGTAGCTACAAAAGTCAAACTTTGTGAACTAAACTGAAAAAAGACACCACTCATTACCGGACGTAAATCATCATTTCCAGCAGCAAAAATGGTTTTTGAAATTGCAGTACCTAAAATATGTGCAGGAACTACTGTTTTACTAGGACTTGGTAAAGAAACCGCTTTTGGGAACTCATCTCCTCCAAAATAGGCCATATCATATTTTCCTTGGTCAGAGCTAATCTCAATAGTATTATCACTTTCAGTTTTAAACGTTAAAGGCTGATTTGGAAATGTTTTTAAAGTATCTAACAATAAACGAGCAGAAACAGCTATAGCACCAGTGCTTTCACTTTCTACTTCCACCACAGAACTCATTGTAGTTTCTAAATCTGATGCAGAAATTTTTAATTCATTTTCAGACAATTCAAATAAAAAGTTATCTAAAATTGGTAACGTGTTGTTGCTATTTATAACGCCTCCTAAAACTTGTAATTGCTTTAGTAATTGCGAACTTGATACAATAAATTTCATTGATTATTTTTTCTTAATTATTCTTACAAATATAACCTTAAAATGTTGTTTTTAAAATTAATTTATCAACAGGTTATGAGCAATTTGTTGATGAATTTTTCTGATAAAAAATGCCACGAATTCACGAATTTTAAAATCATATTATAGAATGATTGTTTTAGTAGCCTAAAATTCCTTTGGAATTTTTGAAAAAATTAGTCAAATTAAATTGAGTTTGATTCGTGAATTTTTGAAAAAATTTTAAAAACGTATATTTTTTATTACTGTAAGTTGAAGAGATTTTATAAATAAGTAAGATTGTTATAATTATGTTAAGAGATTCTTTTTTACTGATTAAAAAACTACATTTGTTCGTTGTCAACATATTAAAATGAAGAAACTTTTACTTTCCATTTCAGCAGTTTTGCTGATTTCTATTTCGGTTTTAGCCCAAAAACCTCAAAAATTAACTTCAAATCAGATTTACGAGAAAATTCAAAAATTAAATTTCCTTGGAACTGCTTTATATATTGCTGCTCATCCTGATGATGAAAATACACGATTAATTGCTTATTTGGCTAACAATGTGAAAGCAAGAACAGGATATTTATCATTAACAAGAGGAGATGGAGGTCAGAATTTAATTGGCCCAGAAATCAGAGAATTATTAGGCGTTATCAGAACTCAAGAATTATTAGCTGCAAGAAGTATTGATGGTGGTGAACAAATGTTCTCTAGAGCAAATGATTTTGGATATTCTAAACATCCAGATGAAACTTTAAAAATTTGGGATAAAGAAGAGGTTTTAAGTGATGTAGTTTGGGCAATCAGAACCTTTAAACCTGATGTAATTATCAACAGATTTGATCATAGAACTCCAGGTTCTACTCATGGACATCATACAAGTTCGGCTATATTGAGTGTTGAAGCTTTTGACATCGCAAGAGATAGTTCTAAGTTCACATCTCAATTAAAATACACTAATGTTTGGCAACCCAAACGTTTATTTCACAATACCTCTTCTTGGTTTTATAGAGATAAAACAAAGTTTGAAGAAGTTGCTAAAGATTTTACAAAATTTGATATTGGTGTATATTATCCTTTAAAAGGTTTATCTAACAATGAATTGGCATCAATGGCAAGCAGTCAACATTTATGTCAAGGTTTTGGTAGAATTACAACTAGAGGAGCACAAACTGAATATGCAGAATTTTTAAAAGGTGAACCTTTAAAAGATAAAAATGATATTTTTTCTGGGATTAATACCACTTGGAATCGTGTAAAAGATGGAGGAGAAATTGGCGATATTTTATACGAAGTTGAAGAAAATTTCGATTTTGTAAATCCTTCCAAACATATTCTAAAATTACTCGAAGCTTATTCTTTAATATTAAACTTAGAAGATAATCACTGGAAAACAATTAAAGAAAAGCAAATAAAAGAAATTATTGAAGCTTGTGCAGGTTTGTATTTAGAAGCTTCTGCAGAAAGTTCTTTTGCTACTCCAAATTCTAAAATCAATGTCAATTTTGAAGTTTTAAACAGAAGTGATGTTGCCATGATTTTATCTTCAATTACATCTACAATTGATCAAAAAACTTATGCTAAACAGGTAAACATTTCTAACAACAAAAAGATGAATTTTAAGGAAACTATTTCTCTTAAAAACTTAGAATACTCAGATCCTTACTGGCTGAAACAAGAAGCTTCTTTAGGAATGTATAAAGTGGATAACCAACTATTGATTGGAAATCCTGAAACAAATAGACCTGCTAAAATTGATTTTAATTTAATCATTGAAGGAATACCAATTACATTCACTAAAAATGTAATTAGAAGATATTCTGAACGTGATAAAGGTGAGATTTATGAACCTTTTGAAATTTTACCTTTAGTAACCACAAAACTAAAAGACAAGGTGATGATTTTTGCAGATAAAAACCATAAAATGGTTCGTGTTTCTGTGAAAGCTGGTGCAAATTTTATATCAGGAAAAGTAAAACTTCAAATTCCTGAAGATTGGATGCTATCTCCAAATGAACAGGTTTTTAATATCGAAAAGAAAAATGATGAACAAATAGTTGAATTTGCTGTTTTTCCTCCTGAAAAAGAATCCGTTGGAAAAATAAAAGTAACTGCTGTTGTAAATGGAAAAGAATACAAAAAAGAATTGGTAGAAATTAATTACAATCACATTCCTAAGCAATCTGTTTTATTAAATTCTGAAGCAAAAGTAGTTCGTTTAAACATCCAAAAAGTTGGTGATAGAATTGGTTATATAAAAGGTGCTGGAGATGCTGTACCTGAAAATTTACGTCAAATTGGCTATACTGTTGAAGAAATAAATCCTTTAGAAATTAATGGAGACAACTTATCAAAATACGATGCTATTGTTTTGGGTATTAGAGCTTACAATGTAGTAAAAGAGCTAAAATTTAAACAAAAATTCTTACTTGAATATGTTGAAAAAGGTGGAAATATGATTGTGCAATACAATACCAACAGAAGAGTTGATGTTGCAGCACCTTATACGCTAAAACTATCTAGAGATAGAGTTACAGACGAATTTGCTGAAGTAAGAATTTTAGATGAAAAGCATCCTATTTTAAACTTTCCAAATAAAATTACTCAAGATGATTTTAAAGGCTGGGTACAAGAACGAGGATTGTATTTCCCTGATTCTTGGAGTGAGGAATATACTCCAATTTTATCTATGAATGATAAAGGAGAACCTGCAAAAGAAGGTAGTTTACTAATCGCAAAATATGGTAAAGGGAATTACATCTATACAGGTTTAAGTTTTTTTAGAGAATTGCCTGCTGGAGTTTCTGGAGCTTATAAATTGTTAGCAAATATGCTTTCTGTTGGAAAGGAAGTTTCAAAGTAGTAAAAAGTGGCAAAGTTTGGCAAAAAGCTTCTAAACAAGTTTAGCCCTGATTGAAACGTCATCCTTTTTATAAAATAATTAAAAAAGCGTCATTACGAATGAGGAACGAATGAAGTAATCTGTTTCGATTAAAAGATTGCTTCGTAAACTCGCAAAGACGTTTCCGAAAGCATTTATAAAAAGATAAAGTGGAAAGCAGGAAATAGCTTCAACAAAAGATAAAATATGGATAAACAAAAATACAATTGGAAAAAAGAGTACACCTTGGTTTTAGTTGCCAACGTAATTTACATAATTGCTTTTTATTTCATTACGAATCATTTTACAGTTTAAAGTATGGAAATAGAAAGTAAATTACACCTTATTGATTGGGTTATCTTATCAGTGACCTTAATTTTTATTGTTGCTTATGGAACTTACGTTACCCGAAAAAACGCAAACGTAGCTGACTATATAAAAGGTGGAAATGACACAAAATGGTGGACAATTGGTTTGTCAGTTATGGCAACACAAGCCAGTGCAATAACCTTTTTATCAACCCCAGGACAAGCTTTTCATAGTGGAATGGGTTTTGTGCAATTTTACTTTGGATTGCCTATTGCAATGATTATCATTTGTGTGGTTTTTATTCCTATTTATCATAAGTTAAAAGTATACACAGCTTATGAATTTTTAGAAGGTAGATTCGATTTAAAAACCAGAAGTTTAGCTGCCATTTTATTTTTGATTCAAAGAGGATTGGCTGCTGGAATTACCATTTTTGCACCTGCAATTATATTATCTGCAGTTCTGGGTTGGGATTTATTGACCTTGAATATAATTATCGGGTTTTTAGTAATTATATACACAGTTTCAGGAGGAACAAAAGCGGTTAATGTTACTCAAAAGCAACAAATGATTATCATTTTTATAGGAATGTTGATTGCTTTTTTTATGATAATGAGTCAATTACCTGAAAAAATCACATTTACAAATGCGCTTGAAATTGCTGGAGCAAGTAACAAAATGGAAATCTTGGATTTCTCTTTTGATTTGAGTAATAGATATACAGTTTGGACAGGTATTTTAGGTGGAACTTTTTTAATGCTGTCCTACTTTGGAACAGATCAAAGTCAAGTGCAACGTTATTTGTCTGGAAAATCTGTCAGAGAAAGTCAATTAGGGTTAATTTTTAATGGATTATTAAAAGTGCCAATGCAGTTTTTTATTCTATTAATTGGTGTGATGGTTTTTGTTTTTTATCAATTTAATCCAGCTCCTTTAAACTTTAATCCTACTGTAAATGAAGAAGTTGTAAAAACAAAATATGCAGAAGAATACAAACAATTAGAGGAAGAACACATCTCAATCGAAAATAGTAAAAAAGCATTATTTCTAGATGGTTTTCAAGTTGATGAAAAACAACAAATTCAAAACTTAAATACAAGAGATTTAGCTTTAAAAGAAAAATCTAAAGTTATTATTGATAAAGTTGATGAAGAAAACACCTTAAAAAAAATAGAATCGAATGACAAAGATTATGTGTTTATTCATTTTATTTTAAACAATTTACCAAGAGGATTAATAGGATTGTTATTAGCTGTAATTTTATCAGCAGCAATGTCTTCAACAGCCTCAGAACTAAACGCTTTAGCAAGTACAACTGCAATAGATTTGTACAAACGAAACGTTAAAAATGAAAAAAGTGAAGAGCATTATGTAAAAGCATCTAAATGGTTTACTTTACTTTGGGGTTTAATTGCAATATCTGTGGCTTGTGTAGCCAATTTGTTTGATAATTTAATTCAGTTGGTAAATATTATTGGTTCTATTTTTTATGGTAATGTTTTAGGGATTTTTCTTCTTGCATTTTTTATAAAATTTGTGAGGGGAAATGCAGTTTTCATTGCAGCCATAATAACACAGTTGATTATAATTGGTGTATACTTTTTAGATTGGTTGCCTTATTTATGGCTCAATTTATTAGGATGTATTTTGGTAATGGGAATTGCAATTATTTTGCAGACTTTTATTCCATCAAAAGATAAATATCATATACCATAAACTATTGAATTTAATTTGCCACGAATTCACTTATTTTAAATTGATTGTTTAGTGAAATTCTTATTTTTGAATTTGTGATTTTTTATAAGCTTAATACAATTATCTATGAATAATAAAAAAATTAAATGGGGAATTATTGGTCTTGGAAATATAGCCAATCAATTTGCCACAGATTTAATGACAATTCCTGATGCAGAATTGATTGCAGTAGCCTCAAGAAGTCAAGAAAATGCTGATGAATTTACAAAAAAGTATCATGCTAAAAAAACCTATAATTCTTATGAAGCTTTAGCTAAAGATTCAGAAGTTGATGCTGTATATATTGCAACTCCACACAGTTTTCATAAGGAACATTCTATTTTGTGCTTACAACACAAAAAAGCAGTTTTATGCGAAAAACCATTTGCAATGAATTTGCAAGAAGTTGAGGAAATGATTGCAATAGCTAAAGAAAATGATGTGCTTTTAATGGAAGCTTTGTGGACGTATTTTTTACCTCATTATCAATATGTTTTGGATGTTTTTAATTCCAAAAAATTTGGATCACTTTTAAAGTTAGAATCTGATTTTGGTTTTAAAGCAGAATACAATTTAGAAAGTAGGTTGATCAAAAAAGAAATTGGAGGTGGTTCTTTATTAGACATTGGAATTTATCCCATTTTTGTTGCATTATCTACTTTAGGAAGTCCAAATTCTATAAACGCAAATGCTACTTTTTTTGAAACTGGTGCAGACTCAGTATGTAATATGAATTTTCATTATAAAAATGCAATAGCGAGTTTAAAAAGTACCCTAAAAGAAGATACACCTACAGAAGCTATTTTCACTTTTGAAAAAGCAACTGTCAAAATCGATAGTCAATTTTTCTGTCCATCTACAGTTACTATTTTAAAAAATGGAAATGAAGAAACAATCGATTTTGGATACAAAACTATTGGTTATAATTTTGAAACAGAACATTTCAACCAACTTTTAAGAGATGACAAAAAAGAGAGCAACATTATGACTTTTGAATTCTCTAGAAAATTGATTAAAACTTTGGATGAAGTTCGTGAGATTATTGGTTTAGAGTATTAAGTCTGGAGATTTTGTTAGCGTTTTTTTGTATGGTTTGTTGCGTGAATTTAGCAATAAAGTTATAAATAATTACTGACTAAGAAAGTCCGCGAGGATTTTTATAAGTAGGCAATTTGTCAGCAATAAATTATATATGTTGTTGGGAGCAGTTATTTTTTATCTTTTAAATAAATCTCATGTATTTCAACTAGTTTTTCACATCTATTTGAAATGTCTTGAATTAATTTTAATAGTTCAACTTTTTCATTGTCATCTGCAAAAAATTTCCCTAAATATTCTTTTAAAATATCGCAACTCATTATTGTCGCACTTGTTAATATTTGTATTTGTGGAATTGTCCATTCAGTTTTTGGAAAATATCCGTTTTCACCTTTTTCTAAATGAAATGATACTAAGTCTTGCCAATTACCATGAATAGCTTGACTTCCTGCTCCATAAATAAATGAATATGCTCCTGGTTGTAAAATATCTGAAATTCTACTTTTTACTTTTTTGTTCCATTTGGTTGATTTATTTAGTTCGTCAAAGTTAAAATCTGTTTCGTCAAAAGCTTTATTTATTGACTTTGTCATTCTTTTTTCAATATGTAACATTTGTTCTTTATCAGAAACATTTTTTCTGATTATTTCAAGCATCTCTTTTTCAGTTTGTAAAGAATGTTTTATAAAATGCTTGATAGTGAAATCGTCTGAATACTTTAGGAAATATTTCAGATTGATGAATGTTTCAGCTAAACATCTGAAAAATATTATTGCATTTTCGGCTCTTGCTTGAGTAAACTGCTCTAATAAACTAGATGTTAGTTTACCATATCTGACAAAAGAACCTATAATTACAGCAGTTTCTTTTTCGTATTCAATAAATTCACCAGTTTGAGAGTTAACTCTTTTTCCACCTGAAATTATTCGAATTGGTATTGCTATTTCTTTGAATAGTTCAACACCTACTTTATTGAAATCATTTAAACCTGTTAAATTTCTAGGTATTTCAGTTTTTTTTGGAATATAATCTCCTAAATATTTATTCATCTTTTAATTGCTCCCAACGTTAACAAGTTCATACAACGTTTTAATGTTTTATAAATGGTTTTAGCGAAGTTCGGTTTTTTAATTTAAAAAATCAACAGGAAAAACACCCTTTTTACTATAAGAATCTGCTAAACAAACTTCATAAAAACTAACCCAGAAGTTCAGTATCAATTTCTTCTATAATTGATTGTGTTTTAGACTTAAAATATACACTAGTCCAAAAGGTTTTTTGTGCTTTTATGCTTAAATTTGTAACTCTTTTAAAAGCATATTTTTTTCAGATGAAAAACTTTCTTAATTTTCTCTACTCTACACGTTTAATGGCAGTTTTATTTATCCTATTTGCTACTGCAATGGGTGTAGCCACTTTTATAGAAAACGATTATGGTACTCAAACTTCAAAAGCCTTGGTTTATAATTCTTGGTGGTTTGAAGCGATAATGATCTTTTTTGTCATTAACTTTTTTGGTAATATTTTTAGATACAGATTGTATAAAAAGGAAAAATGGCCTGTATTTATGTTTCATATTGCTTTCCTTTTTATTTTAATAGGTGCTGGTGTTACTAGATATATTGGCTATGAAGGTATTATGCTAATTGACGAAGGAGAAACTACTAACACTTTTTTATCAGAAACCACTTATGTTAATGTAGTTGTTGATAATACTGAAGTTCAAAAAACAAAACACGAACCAATTTTATTAAGTGCTTGGGGTTCTAACTCTTGGTCATTTTCTGATGATTTTAAAGGTGAAAATTATGAATTAGAATTAGTCGACTATATTCCTTGGGCAGAAAAAAAATTAGTTGATGATGAAAATGGAGTTGAACATCTATTTTTAGTAGAATCATCAAGTGGAAATAGACATGAACATTATATAAAATCTGGAACTGTACAGAATATTCATAATATTTTGGTGGGTTATAATGCTAAAGGAAATAATGCCTCAATCAATATTTTTAAAAGAAATGATTCTTTAAAAATTATGACTAAGTCTGATGGAAATTACAAAGTAATGGCTACTATGACAGATGGATTGGTTACCAAAGACAGCATTCAAGATTTTAAATTACGTTCGTTGTACAATGTAGCTGGTTTGCCTTTTGTTGTTCCTCAATACCCATCTAAAGGAACTATGAAAACTGTAAGTGGACCAAAAGATGATAAAAAGTTAGATGTGATTGTTTTGGATGTAAAAACCAACAATGAAACCAAAAGAGTAGAACTTTCTGGAGGAAAATTTAATAGTGATAATGCAGAAGAGTTCTCTATTGATGGTTTAAATTTTAGAATGTGGTATGGAGCAAAAACATTAGAAACTCCTTTTAGTGTAAAATTAAATGACTTTCAATTAGAAAAATATCCAGGTTCAGAAAGTGCAGCTTCTTATGCTAGTGAAGTAACTGTAATTGATGGTGATGAAAAATTTGATTTCCGTATTTTTATGAATCATATTTTAGATCATAAAGGATATAAATTCTTTCAATCTAGTTATGATTTATCAGGAGCAAGAGAACAAACACACTTGTCTGTAAATCATGATTGGTGGGGAACTTTTATTACTTATTTAGGTTATTCTTTATTGTACACAGGTTTAATCTGTATCTTTTTTGCAAAGTATACTCGTTTTGATCATTTAAAAGAATCATTAAGAAAAATTCGTAAGAAAAAAGCAGCTTTATCAATTATAGCTACTTTATTTTTATCTTCAGTTTTTTACGCACAACACTCTACAAATCATAGGGTTTCAGACAGACAAATAGATTCAATTTTAAAAGCCAATTTAGTTTCACTAGAACACGCAGAAAGTTTTAGCAAACTTATCATACAAGATGCTGGAGGTAGAATGAAACCAGCTCATACATTTGCTTCAGAATTGGTACGTAAAGTTAGTCAAACAGAAACGTTACATGGCATGCAACCTAGTCAAGTTTTATTATCTATCATAGAAAATTCTAGGCTTTGGTATGAAGTTCCTGCTGTGTATTTAGAAAAGAAAAACAAAAAAATTAGAGAACAATTAGGAGTTGCAGATACAGCTAAA
This sequence comes from Polaribacter sp., assembly GCA_965656305.1. Lineage (GTDB taxonomy): Bacteria > Bacteroidota > Bacteroidia > Flavobacteriales > Flavobacteriaceae > Polaribacter. The sequence continues at coordinate 122,883 of CBFHKA010000026.1, forward strand.
TACGCAAGACTTTCAGATTTTTTTACAGATAGAGGTGCTTATAAAATTAAAGAACTGATTGATGAAGCTCAAAAGAAGAAAATTCAAAATAAATTTGAACAAGATCTTATAAAAATTGATAGACGTTTAGGTTTATTATATAATGCCATTGGTGGTGGAATATTTAAAATATATCCAATTCCTGATGATGAAAATAACAAATGGGTTTCTCAACCAGAAACTGCGACTACTAAAGGATTTAAAGCTTCTGATACTATATTTGTACAGAAATCTTTACCTCTTTATGTGCAATTATTACAAACTGCTAAAAAGACAAATGATTATACAAAAGCCAATCAAGTTTTAGAGGGTATCAAAAAATATCAAAAGAAATATGGTGCTGCTATTTATCCATCTGATAAAAAAATTGATATCGAAATTGCTTACAATAAGTACAATGTATTTACCAAACTAATCCGTTATTATGGATTGGCAAGTTTGTTTTTGATTGTATTTGTAATTATTCAAATTTTCAACTCAAAAAAATGGGTTACTTATGTTGTAAAAACGCTTATTGGACTCATCATTGGGTTATTTATTTTACATACTTTAGGATTAATTAGTAGATGGTATATCAGTGGAAATGCTCCATGGTCTAATGCTTATGAATCTATAATTTATGTGGCTTGGACTACCATGTTGTTTGGTTTTTTCTTAGGAAGAAAATCTGCGTTAACTATTGCTGCTACTACTTTTGTAACCTCAATCATTTTATTTGTAGCAGGTATGAACTGGTTAGATCCAGAAATTGCTAACCTACAACCTGTGTTAAATTCTTGGTGGCTTTTAGTACATGTTTCTATTATTGTAGCTAGTTATGGACCATTAACACTAGGGATGATTTTAGGTGTTTTCTCACTCTTTTTAATTGTATTTACCAATAAAAACAACAAAAAGAAAATGGACATTAATATCAAAGAAATTACCATTGTTAATGAAATGGCAGTTACAGTTGGTTTAGTAATGTTAACCATTGGAAACTTTCTTGGTGGTATGTGGGCCAATGAAAGTTGGGGGCGTTATTGGGGTTGGGATCCAAAAGAAACTTGGGCATTAATTTCTATCATGATTTATGCATTTGTGTTGCATATGCGATTAATTCCTGGATTAAGAGGAAGGTTTACCTTTAACCTATGGACAATCATTTCCTATTTTTCAATTATGATGACTTATTTTGGTGTTAATTTTTACTTATCAGGATTGCATTCGTACGCAAGTGGAGATAGGGTAATTACACCAAGTTCTGTTTATTTTTCTATGGGATTTGTTGCTATTTTAGGAACGTTTGCTTGGTTTAAATACAAAAAATATTATCAGAAATAAATTCTCAATTCGAAATTTCTACTCAAGAAATTTCATTAGAACTGAGAGCGTTTTTTGAGAGAAAAACGTATTTTTGCACATCATTAAAAAATAACCTCTCGATTAAACTAGAGAAGACAAATAAAAAATATAATGTTCAATAAAAATATAAAATTAGTATTAGCAGTTTTAATAACAGCTTGGTCTGTATATCAATTTACGCAAGGAAATATAATGAACGGAATTTCTATCTTATTATTAGCTGGAATTTTTGTGTTACTATATTTTAAAAATGAATTCATTTTGTTAGCTTTTTTACAATTGCGAAAACAAAATTTTCCTGCTGCTCAAAAATGGTTGGGTTATATTAAAAACCCAGAAGCTGCTTTAATCACAAAACAACAAGGGTATTACAACTACTTACATGGAATTATGCTAAGTCAAACTAACATATCTCAATCTGAAAAGTTTTTAAGAAAAGCTGTAAAATTAGGTTTATCTATGGATCATGATTTAGCTATGGCTAAATTACAATTAGCTGGTATTGCAATGACTAAAAGACGTAAACGTGAGGCTACAAATTTAATGGCTGAAGCTAAAAAGTTAGACAAACATGGAATGCTAAAAGAACAAATGCAAATGATGAAACAACAGATGAAGAAAATCTAAGTTTTTGTTATTTTTCACTTATAAAAAAATCCGCTCAAAGCGGATTTTTTTTGTTTTATAAATCTCCTAATATAGAAGTGATGCCAATAATAAAAATAATAAGTATTCCTAGATAAAGTTTTAAACTTCCAAAAGATTCATGTTCAATTAATGTTTCTTCTATATCTGTGGTATAAACATAATAAAATGCTAATACAGAAATAATAACTAAAACAATACCTGTTATCAATTACTTCAACTTCGTTAAAGTTAAATCATCATTGTATTGTACAATAAACAAACCTTGGTTTTCTGAAAGATAAGTGCTGTTTCTATAATCAAACTTCGTTTCTACCCTTCTAGACATTCCTCCATCTAAAGTCGATTTTAAATCGTTCCCAGAAGCTAATCTTATCAAAATATCATAAGTAATATCAAATCCTTTTGTAGCATAAAAAGAAGGTAAAGCTTTATTCTTCTTCTTGTATTGTTCATTGAATATTCTTGACTGTAAAGAATTCTCATCAATAAACTCATCACTTACATAGGTGAAGCCAATCTTTGCTAATTTATTATTATCAATTCTATCATAGACTCTACTTTTATCATAAGTAAAAAGCTTAGCTGTTGTTTCTTCTGGTAAACTGATCAAACTGTTTATTGTATTTTCTACAATAATATTATTATCAGTAGCAAGAATCACCCAGTTTTTAGCATTTGGTTTTAACAGCTCTAAAAAACGCGTTTTTTCTATATATCCATCCTTAGGTGATAAGACATTTACAACTCCAGAAGTACCGAAACTTAAATTAGATTGCATTAATCTAGAAGTCTGTACAGATTTAAAATTTTCATCACTCACAATAATAATATTACCTCCACTATTGATATTGTTAGCAACTATAGTATCATTATCCTGAATCATATCTACATTATTAAAATTCTCAATAATGTATTTTTCTAACTCTTCTCTAAATACTTTTTTATCTGGTGCTGTTTTTACAATATTAGAAGAGGAAAACTCAGCTTGACTCTTAGAATATACTGGAAAAACTACTGGAATATTTACATTTGAAGCAACAGTTCTTACTTCTTCAGAATACAAAGGCCCAATAATTACATCATTTGCATTTAAGTTTTCTTGAGAAATAATTCTAGCAACACCATTTGCTCTTCTATTACCTGTATCATAAGTATTTAACTCAATATTTATTCCTTTTCTTCTTAAAGAATCTATGGCAATTTCTGCACCTAAATAAAAATCTGTAGCAATATTTACTAAAGTAGAATTACTCGCAAAAATCTCTTTTAATTCTAAAGTATCACTTTTATATTTTTCGGTAATAAAAGGTAATAATAAAGCAACTTTTAAATCTTTATTTTCATCTATATAATCACTGTAATAATTTTCGTCTATGATTATTTCTGCAGGGATTTCTTTAATTTTTAAAAGCATTCCTACTTTTAAACCTTCAGTTAATTGAGGATTTAAAAGTAATAGTTCTCCTCTATTAACTTCAAAAGTTTTATTTAAGCTATAAAAAGTATCTCCTTTTTTAACTTCATAAACAACAAACTTTTCTTTTAATTCCTCTAAAAGTTGTTCTTTTTCACTAAGAACTGTATCATCAGAAACTGAGTCAGATACAACTTCTTCAGGGTTTTCTTTATTTTTATTTTTGTATTTGTTTTTGAAGTTATTTAACTTTTTCTCTGGAACAACTATAAAAGAATTTGTTTTCGGCTCTCCATTTACATCAGGATTTAAACGTACTAAAGCTTGGGGTTTCATATCTAACTTTAGAGCAATTTCACTCAAAGTTTCCCCTTTCTTTACCTTGTACTGTATATATCTTTTTTGCTGACCACAAGAAACTGTGAACGTTAAAATACACAGAAAAACAAAAAATTTTAAATGCTTCATATACTTTATTCCCATTCTATAGTTGCAGGTGGTTTAGAGCTAATATCATATACAACTCTATTTACACCTTTTACCTGATTGATTATTTTGTTAGATGTTTTTTGTAAAAACTTATAAGGTAAATCTACCCAATCTGCAGTCATTCCATCTGTACTTTCTACAGCTCTTAAAGCTACTACTTTTTCGTAAGTTCTTTCATCACCCATAACTCCTACAGAGTTTACAGGTAGTAACATAGCTCCTGCCTGCCAAACACGATCATATAGACCATCTTCTTTTAATCCATTAATGAATATAGCATCTACTTCTTGTAAAATACGAACTTTTTCTGCAGTAATATCTCCTAATATTCTGATTCCCAATCCTGGTCCAGGAAAAGGATGACGTCCTAACAATTCTGGATCTATTCCCATTGATGCTCCTACTCTTCTTACCTCATCTTTAAAAATCATTCGTAAAGGCTCAACAATTTTAAGTTTCATATAGTCAGGTAAACCTCCAACATTATGATGACTTTTAATTGTTGCAGATGGCCCTCCATTTACAGAAACAGATTCTATAACATCTGGATAGATTGTACCTTGTGCCAACCATTTTACATCTTGTATTTGATGCGCTTCATCATCAAAAACATCAATAAATGTATTTCCTATTGCTTTTCTTTTTCCTTCTGGATCAGTAATACCTTCTAATTTTTTCAAAAAACGTTCAGATGCATCTACACCTTTAACGTTTAAACCCATTCCTTCGTATCTTTTTAGAACAGTTTGAAACTCATTTTTACGTAACAAACCATTATTTACAAAAATACAATACAAGTTTTTACCTATAGCTTTGTTTAATAATACAGCTGCTACAGAAGAATCTACACCTCCAGAAAGTCCTAAAACAACTTTATCATTTCCAACTTTTTCTTTGATAGCTGCTACAGTGCTTTCTACAAAAGAATCTGGTGTCCAACTTTGCTCTACTTCTGCTATATCTACCAAAAAGTTTGCCAATAATTGTTTTCCATCTTTAGAATGATACACTTCTGGATGAAATTGAATTGCAAAAGTTTTTTCGCCTTCTATTTTATAAGCAGCATTTTGTACATCTTTTGTACTTGCTAATAAAACGCCATTTGTTGGTAATTCTTTTATAGTATCTGAATGACTCATCCATACTTGACTTCCTTCAGAAATATTTTTAAAGAAAGCTTCGTAATTTTTTATATATGATAAATTTGCTCTACCATATTCTCTTGTATTTGATTCAGCTACTTTTCCTCCAGAAAAATGCGCTAAGTATTGTGCTCCATAACAAACTGCTAATAAAGGCTTCTTGCCTCTAATCTCAGATAAATCTGGATGTAATACATTTTCTCCTCTCACAGAATTAGGACTTCCTGACAAGATAACAGCTTTAAAGCTTTCTAACTCTTTTGGTGGATTGTTATATGGATGAATTTCGCAGTAAATGTTTAATTCTCTTACTCTTCTTGCGATTAACTGAGTATATTGAGAACCAAAATCTAAAATAAGTACGTTGTGTTTTTGCATGCGCAAAAATAATATTTTGATATTAGATTTACGAGGTTAACAGTTAGATTTTTTTTAAAGAATTAGAATTCGTTAAAATTAGTAAGGATTCGTTTAATATATTTTAAAAAAAATTGGGAACTTCTGCAGGCTCAGTTTGACATTCTGAGTTTTAATTTGAATTTGGGGTTTGATTAAAATTAATAGAATTCAATTCATATTGCAAACCTCGAATTTCAAATATAAAGCTTTGAACCTAATATTTATAAACAATTGCATTGATATTCATACCTGCACCAACTGAAGCCAAAATAATTACATCACCTTTATTTACTTGCTGATTTTCAATCTTACCTTTTAAAACTAAATCTAATAAAGTAGGTACTGTTGCTACAGAACTATTTCCTAATTTATGAATACTCATTGGCATTACACCTTTAGGAATCGGTTTTTTAAACAATCTGTAAAATCGTTTTATAATTGCTTCATCCATCTTTTCATTAGCTTGATGGATAAAAATCTTTTTTACGTCATCAATTTCTAGTCCGCTTTTATCTAAAGCTGCCTTCATTGCTTTTGGCACATTTGTAATTGCAAATTCATAAATTTTACGTCCAAACATTTTGATATATCTTACATCTGGGTCTTCATCTTTATTAAAAGAACCTCCATAATGTAAAAAATAAGCTTCTTCTTTGGCAAAAGTTTGCGAAGCGTGACTTAAAATTCCTGAATCTTGTTCATCTGTTTTTTCTACAATACAAGCTCCTGCTCCATCACTATAAATCATAGAATCTCTATCGAATTTATCAATTACTCTTGATAAAGTTTCGGCTCCAATAACTAAACATTTTTTTGCAATACCTGCTTTTATAAAGGCTTGTGCTTGGATAACACCTTCTACCCAACCAGGGCAACCAAACAAAATATCATAAGCTACACAATTAGGGTTTTCTATACCTAACTTATATTTAACTCTGGTAGCTAAACTTGGTAAAGTATCTCCTTGAATTGTACCTTCTTTTACATCTCCAAAATTATGGGCAAGAATGATATAATCCAATTCTTCTGGATTGATATTTGCATCTTCAATGGCTTTTTGAGATGCAAAAAAAGCTATATCTGAAGTTGTAAAATTTGGTTTTGCATAACGTCTTTCTACAATACCAGTGATTTCTTTAAATTTCTCTACAATAACATCGTTATCTGAAGGAAAATCAGAGCCATCAGCATTTAAAAATTCATCGTTTAAAAAGTCTATATTCTCTTTTTTTATCGATGGAATATAAGTTCCTGTTCCTGTAATTTTAGATGAAATCATTCTTTATTATGTATTGATTTTTTTTAAAATTAGGTCTTTTAATTCACAAAATAATAGAATTAATATCTTCTAAACGAAGTTCAAATCGTTTAAAATCAATTTTAATTTTGATATAAATTCATTTTCAATTGCATAACAGTAGCAATAGATTGCGCTCTTGTCTTCATTATTGAGGCTTTTTCACCATCAAAATAAGCATCGATTGTAGTAAAAAAATACGATACCCAAATTGTAAAATGCTCTTTTTGAAAGGTTACAAAAACATTTTTATCTAGGTGTTTTTGCATTACATTATTTTGATATGTAATCGTGTCAAATAAAATATCATTCCAAAAATCAGTGATAATTTCTAAATGGTGATCTAGTTGTTTTTTCTCAACAATTTCTTGAAAAAAGGGTATCATTTTTTCATCTATCAATAATTTATCATAGAATTTAGTGATGATGAGTTTGATGTCTTTTCTTGAGGTGATGTCTATTTTCATATTTTAAAAATAAAATTGAAGTTTTCGCAGTTTATGTTTTTAATTTCTCGCGAAGTTACAAAGGCGCAAAGATATTATGTGAAAATTTTCGTAAACGAACTATGCTTTATTTATTTCCCTTTATGGAACTCATCAACATATAAATATTGAAAAACTTTATATACAACTTATAAGTTTAGAATATATTATTGTGTGAAGCTAGATAGATAATTCGTGAATTTGTGGCTTTTTATTTTACAAATAAGAACTATCAAAAGAAAAAGGCAATAAAGAATTTAAAGAATCCGTTTTTACAATCTCTCCAACTTCTCCCATAAATAGAATAGAGAAAGGTTGTTTTTGTTTGATTTCGTATTCTGATAATGATTGTCTACAAGCTCCACAAGGCCCAACAGGTTTATCAACCTTAGTTAAAGATGAACTTGCTGTAATAGCTAATTTTAAAATTTTGGCATTAGGATATTCTGAACCTGCTTTCCAAATTGCTACTCTTTCTGCACACATTCCTGATGGATAAGCTGCGTTTTCTTGATTATTTCCTAATACAATTTCTTTGTTATCTAGTAATAAAGCTGCACCAACATTAAATTTTGAATAAGGTGCATATGCCTTTTTTCTAGCTTCAATAGCTCTATCCATCAACATTTTATCTTCTAAAGAAAGTTCGGATACAGCATTAAAAACAATTGCAGAAGTAGTTATCTTAATTTTCCTCATAAAATATAGTCGTCAAAAAAAGCAGCCTTAATTGACTGCTTTAATATTGTTATAAATCTAATAAAAAAAAATCACTTTTAATAATTATCGAAGACTTCTCCTAAATCAAACGATAATGAAAAACGTAATGAATTTTCTAGTGGATTATTTACATCAGAAGAATTGATTAAATATGATAAATCGATATTTAAAGCATTGGTTTTAAAACCACCTCCTAAAGTAAAGTATTGTCTATTTCCTTTATCTGGACTTTCATGAAAATAACCACCTCTTAAAGCAAATGCGTTGTTATATAAGTACTCAACTCCTAAAGCATAAGTAAATTCACTTAACTCTTCACTAAATCCTCCTTCAGCATCACCAAAAGACCCGAAAATACCTTGAATCCAACCTTTTTCTTCATCAGAACCATCTAATTGAGGAGAAGGAACTAATAGTTTTGTGAACTCTACATTTGTAGAAATGATATTATAATCGTCTAAAATAAAATCAAAACCTCCACCTAATTTTAAATTAGTAGGAATAAAATCTTCATTACCTGTTCCTGGTGTATAAGTTACTTTTGGTCCAATATTAGAAATATTGAATCCAATTCTATATCTACCATTAAAATTACCATAGTTTTCTTCGTAAGATTGGTAATAACCAGAAACGTCAACAGCAAAAGAATTAATAACTTCTAAAGTATTACCTGCTGTTCCATTAAAAGCTAAATTAGAACGAAGGTATTTTAAAGAAACTCCCATAGAAAAAGTTTCACTTAATTTTAAAGCATAAGAACCTGTAGCAACAAATTCATTTGGGTTGATACTTCCATTATCAGAACCATCGTTATTTGTTAGGTTTATTTCTCCTAAAGAAAAATATTTAAAATCTGCTCCCCAAGCTGAATTTTCACTAAACCTGTTAATATATGAACCACTTCCTACAAAAATATCATCAGTTAAATTACGTAACCATGGAGAATATGTAATTCCTGTTTTAATTTGTCTATCACTAAAAGCAATTTTTGCTGGATTGTGGAATAAAGACCAAGCATCTGCTGATGTTGCAACTCCCATATCTCCCATTCCTCCTGCTCTAGCATCTGGTACAATTAACATAAATGGGGCTGCTGTTGTAATCGCCTTGTTTTGCGCATTGATTTTTAAACTTACTAAAGCACAAAGTGCAATACAAAATCCTATTTTTTTCATTCTTTATTTTATTGTTAATTTTACAAATATCTGAATTTTATTGAAGTATTACTAATTTTTCGTACTTCTCTGAGACCAAATTACTAGTTGTTGCTATTACTTTTAGTTTATATACATAAACTCCTTTACCTATTTTATTACCAAAATCATCCAAACCATTCCAAGTAATATTTCTTGATAAATTACCCGTAGTTTGCACATTTTGATTGATGGTTTTAACCAATTTCCCAGAAACAGTAAAAACCTGTACTTGAACCTCTAATGGTTCGTTTGGCTTATTATGATTAAACCAAAATTCAGTATAATTTACAAACGGATTTGGGTAATTCAATACATTCTCTAAATTTAGAATAGCATCGCTTACAACCACAAAGTTTAACGTGGTTTCTGATGAGTTATTGTAAGTATCCCAAGCTTTTATTTTTAAAGTATGTGGACCAACTTCCAAACCTCTAAGTGTGTAATTTACTTTTCCTTTAGAAAAATCGTCTAATTCTGTTTGATAGAAGTCATTTAATATAATAGGATTTGAAGTATCTCCATCTAAAATTCCAACAATATCATGATCTACAGCAGTTATGGAAGTATTAATTCCACTAACATCAGTGAGAACAGCTATTAAATTTGGTGATGTATTTGTGTTGCCTCCATCAATAAAAGATTCATCATTCATAAATAAACTTATTTCTGGACCAATATTATCTTCAGGTGCATTTGCATTAATTCCTCCAACTTCTACATCAAAATTGGCTCCAGCTTTGTCTGTTTCTCCATTTTCTGCATAAAAACTCAACTTTGCTTTTCCGTACGCAACTTTAATATCTTTTGGTACAATAAAATCGAAACTAAAAGTACCATTGGTTACTGTAGATTTTCCTCTAAATAATTTACTGTCTTGAGTATCAAAAGTATTTACAATTCCGAAATTATCATTATCTAAAGTATTTTTATCTATAGATTTATCGAAAATTGTTGTAGATAAAGTTCCATTAAAATCATTTAAAACAACGTTTGAATCATCAGTTATAACTCCTTCAAATTTAATTTTAGACAAGGCTTTAATAGTATCTAAAGATTGCGTAACATCTATATCATTCATTTTTGTGATACGTACATTTGGCTTTGGAAAAGCCAACTTCATTGCTGGGTCTCCAAAAGAATAAATGAAGAATTTTTGTGTACTAGAAAATTGATTTTTCACATTTACTAGGGCTTCTGAAATTGTAAATTCTTCGTTATTAAATGCTAGCAAAACTCTAATTAACTGCTCGTTAAAACGCTGTCCTGTAGATATAAAAACCTCTCTTGTAGTGGTTATCATACTTGCAGCACCTCCAATTTTATTTTTTAAAGTTAATTCTCCTGCAGTAATTCTATTAGGGTTATCAAACCTAGAAAAATCACAGGTAACTGTTATTAAAAGTGGCAATGTATTAGGATTATTAAAAGCCTGAATTTGAGGCACATCTAAAATTCTTTCTGAAGCAAAACCATCTTCTCCTCCATGACCAAAATAATCAAAAACTAAAGTTCCTTTTTCTACAGCATTTGTAATGGCTTTATTTACCTCTGGGTAACGTTCACCACCAGAAGAATTTTGCTGCACAAAAGCATCTACATAAATTTTATTTACATTAAAAATAGGTTTACTTAATTTAATTTCATCTGCAATAGACTCTACACCTTCTTGCAAATCTTCTTCGTTATCAGCATCTATATCATCAGCTAATAATGTTACTACATTCCTCCAATCACCTATTGCTTTTTTACTGTAATAAGACAATATTTTATCTACAACATCTGTAGCTTCAGAAATTGTAGCAACAGGAATTCTACTAGAAACAACATCAACTGTATGCGAACTAAACATTTGTCCTTCATTATCTTCTAGCATTACAAAAAAGTCGTCTGTAACCCAAGAACTTGCCAAATTAAAACTAATGTCAGACAATTTTACTGGAACAATATTATTATTACCAGTTATTCTATCTTTATAATCATATGAGGAATCTCCAAAAAAGCAAACGTACTTTAATTTTGTTTCGGAAGATGAGTTGGTATTGTATAAATGTTTAATGAAATCACGAATACCTGTAATATCTTTAGATCCAGAAGAAAACTCAGTATATATGTCATCTAAAACAATCACTTTTGTTGTTAAATTAGAATTTTCTTGATGATAATCAGCTAATCTTTGTGCTTGACCAGAAAGTTCTGAATTGGTAATTACTAGATAATTTATATCCTTTAATGCGTGTAAATCCTGATTTTTTATTTTTGAATTATTAATCGTTTCAGGTATATAAAAATTAGTATCATTTAAAATAATATATTCTTTTAAACTTCCTCCATTATCTTTAAATACAAAATCATTGTCTGAACTTTGATTCGTTATTGATTGAGGAGAAATATAATTTGTAACATCCCAAACTTGAAAAGCAGCAGTTCCATTTTCTATTTGATACGCTACAACTCCTGATGTATTTGATTGTTCAAAACTTCTAAATGAAAATTGAAAATCACTAAACCTTAATTGTTTTTTTCCTACTATTTCTATGTAATCTAAAAAAGCACTTGCAGAAGGGTTTCCATTATTATTATATGTAATAGAAACTTCAATTTTTTCGGAACTATTAGAAATGTTAGCATTTCTTTGAAGTGCAAAGGCTTTTGTTAAACTACCTGAACGAACCCCAGGATAATTTATTGAGAAAATATCTTGATCATTTACTTTTACATCCATAGTTGAAGAAACTACAGAGTTAGAAACTCCTCTAACTTTTACATAAATATCTTCATTGGCAACTGCATTAGGAAATGGAATACTAAAGTTTTGGGTGTTTTCAATATTAAAATCTTCATTAAAAAACCATTGTGTTCCTACTGCTAAAATACTTTTCTCCTCTTTTTCTAAAAAAGTATAATCATCAAAAACATTAATTTGTGCAACTGCATTTGCTGTAATTGGAGTTTTTTGTTGAATTCTTTTACCATCTGTATCATTAACAGTAATAAAATAATATGCCTTATCAGAGTATATATTTTGTCTATGATTGGCGATATCATTTATGGGGTCAGTTTCCCAATCATGTGGACCTTTAGCATAAAACAGTATATAATCATTACCATCAAAAGAACCGTCATTTTCTCCTTCTATAAAGATTGCATTTTCTTGCAAATCATCATATCTAAAATCGCTATTTAACACTGGTAAAAGCTGACCTCCATTACCATAAACGTGTATTTTTTTGGGATTCAGGCCATTTGTAGAAATACCTATTTGCTGCAATAAATTTCTATCAATTTTAAAAACACCTGTTGTATCTACAGAAAATTTATACCAATCTCCAGTAGATAAAACAGAACTACTAACTTGCGCAAAGCCTATGTGCAGGAAAAAAATTAATAAAAAGAATAAAAAATGTTTTTTCATATAATTATTCAAATAACGCAAATAATAATTAGATATTTTACAGCAAACAAAGATAAATTATACTAAACTAAAAAAGCAATCGTTTTAAAGAATATGTACAAAAAAATGATGCGTTAAAAAGTTGGTATTTTACTTGCAAGAAAGTATATTTACCGTAAATTCGCTACAATAAAAAACCTATCAATATTAAATTAGGAAATGAAAAACATATTCAAGATAACTTTAATAGTATTAACTACTTTGTTATTAGCCAACTGTAATAGGTCTAACAAAAATAAATCTCGATTAACAGGTTTATCATTTAATGATCCTAAAAACGGTAACTTCATTAAAAGTAATTCTTTTGACGGTCAAAAAACACCTTTAGGTATGATTGGTGTAGAAGGAGGTTCTTTTACAATGGGACAAGTACAAGATGATGTAATGTTTGATTGGAATACTACTCCTAAAAAAATACATGTTCGTTCTTTTTATATGGATGAAGCTGAAGTTACAAATTCAGAATACTTTTTATATGTTCAGTATACAAAAAATGTATTTTCACCATCTGAAGAAAAATACAAACACATTTACAATTCTGTTTTACCAGACACGTTGGTTTGGAGAAAAAGTTTAGGAAATACAGATATTTTATCTGAAAACTATTTTCGTCATCCTGCCTATGCAGATTACCCTGTTGTTGGTGTTAGTTGGCTTCAAGCAAATGAATATTGTAAATGGAGAACAAATGCTGTTAACTTAAAAACATTAATAGATAAAGGTCATATTAAAAATATTTTTGAAAATGATTCTATCAGTAACTTTTTTGATACTGAAACTTTTTTAGAAAATCATGAAAAATTATTTAGTGGAGACTCTACTGTTAACAAAAGAGGAGTAGGAAGAAGTATTAGAAAAAGAGGAGAACCAAGACCTGCTAGAGGTGCTTTTCAAGGAAGACCAATAACTAGAGCTGATGGTATTCTTGTACAACGTTATAGATTACCAACTGAAGCTGAGTGGGAATTTGCTGCAAAAGCGAATACAGAAAACAGGGAATACAACAATATAAGAGGTAGAAAAAAATATGCTTGGGATGGTAAATATTCAAGAGCTAAAAACAAAAGAAATAGAGGAGATCAATTAGCAAACTTTAAACAAGGTAAAGGAGATTATAGCGGCTTGTCAGGATGGAGTTCTGATGGAGCTGATATTCCTAATAGAATAAAGTCTTACCCTCCAAATGCTTTTGGATTATATGACATGTCTGGAAATGTAGCTGAATGGGTTTCAGATGTTTATAGACCAATTATTGATAATGAAGCTAATGACTTCAATTATTTTAGAGGGAATATTTTTACTAAAAAAATGATTGATGAAAATGGTAACGTTGTTATTGCTGCTAATGATATAACTGCTGATTATGACACTTTACCTAATGGAAAAATTATTCCTAAACAATTACCAAATACAGTTAAGTATGTTCCTATTACAAAAGATGATACTACTTTAAGAAGAAACTTTATTGTTGCTGATAATACTGACATTGGTGATGGAGATTTAAATTCTGGTAGGTTTTATAACGAGGAGGAAGACCAATTAAGCTCTAAACCAAGTATGTATAATTCTCCTAAAGCACCTACTAGAGAAATAGACCCTGAGACAGGAGAAGAAATTTTAGTAAATGACGCCAAAAAAAGAACCACTTTAATTAGTAATAAAACTAGAGTTTATAAAGGTGGAGCTTGGTCTGATAGAGAATATTGGTTAGATCCTGCACAAAGAAGATACTTGCCAGAATATATGGCTACTAACTACATTGGCTTTAGATGTGTTTCTGATAAAGTAGGCCCTATGACAACAGGAAATAAAAAAGCTAGAAACTCTATTAGATAATATAAAATATTAAAAAATACTAAACCTCATTGTTTTATTATAATGAGGTTTTTTATTCATTAGAAATGAAAACACCTAATCTATATAAACTTTATACTCAACATTTTTTAGTAGATACAGATACTAGAAATATTAGAAAAAACACCATTTTTTTTGCTTTAAAAGGTGACAATTTTAATGGAAATAAGTTTGCAGAAAAATCTTTAGAATTAGGTGCAAATTTTGCTGTAGTAGATGAAGAAGAATATAAAACTGACAATAATATTATTCTTGTAGACAATGTTTTAGAAACTCTACAAAAGTTAGCAAACTACCATAGAAAACAACTAAATATTCCAATTATTGGTTTGACAGGGAGTAATGGAAAAACAACTACCAAAGAACTTATAAATGTAGTTCTAAGTAAAAAATATAAAACAGCTGCAACTAAGGGAAATTTAAATAATCATATTGGAGTTCCGCTAACACTACTTTCAATAACCCCTAAAAACGAAATAGGTATTATAGAAATGGGAGCAAATCATCAAAAAGAAATTGAATTCTTATCTTCCATTTGTGAGCCTGATTTTGGATATATCACCAATTTTGGAAAAGCTCATTTAGAAGGTTTTGGAGGTGTAGAAGGCGTTATAAAAGGAAAAAGTGAACTATATACTTTTTTAAGAAAAAACAACAAAACTGCATTTGTAAATCCTTCTGATGATATTCAAATTCAAAAAACTAAAGATATAACATCTGTATATTTTGATACTAACGAATTATATTTCATTGATGCAAATCCTTTTGTGAAGTTATCTTATAAAGACACTGTCATTAAAAGTAATTTAATAGGCTCCTATAATTACTCAAATATTGCAGCAGCAATTACAATTGGAAAATACTTTAAAGTTTCAAAACAAAATATAAAAAAAGCTATTGAAGAGTATATTCCTAAAAATAATCGCTCTCAAATCATAGAAAGCAAAACAAATAAAATAATTTTAGATGCCTATAATGCAAATCCTTCTAGTATGAAAGTTGCTTTAGAGAATTTTGCAGCTTTACCAGAAAAAAATAAAGTGATTATTTTGGGAGATATGTTTGAATTGGGAGAAGATAGCTTAAAAGAGCATCAAGCTATTATTGATTTAAGTGATATTTTAAAGTTTAAAAAACAATATTTTGTTGGAGAAAATTTTTATCAAACAAATACCAATAAACTGCAATTTAAAACTTATGAAGAACTAGAAGGTTATATAAAAAAGAATCCTCTAGAAAACCAATCAATTTTAATTAAAGGCTCTAGAGGAATGCGTTTAGAACGAATTTTAGATGCTATTAATTGATATTATGTTTATGGTATTCTAATAGATTATCTATTGGTCTTTGGATAACACCAGTTACTTTTAGGTTATTCTTTTTAGCTACTTTTTCTAAAATATCTTTAAAATAATATGCAATTGAACCAATAAAATATAAAGGTGTTTCTGATGTTTTTTCAAAAGGTAAAACACGATATTTGAAAAATTCTTGGAAACCTCTTTTTATAATTTTTTTGATATATTTTTCCTCTTTAAATTCAAACATAAATTTAGCAAAAGATGCCAAATACATATTTGGATTTGGTGTTCTATATAGGTTTTGCTTAATATAATCAGCGTCTAAATTAAAATCTTCATTAAATTTTTCTGCTATATCCTTAGGCATTTTATTATAATAATATTCCCTTAATAATAACTTCCCAAAATAATTACCACTAGCTTCATCCATTAAAATATACCCTAAAGACGCTGTTTTCATTTGAACATTTTCTCCATCAAAATAACAACTATTAGAACCTGTACCTAGAATACAAACTAAAGCCGGTTCTTTACCAGAAGCAGCATATACAGCAGCCAACATATCTTCTGCTACATTTATTTTTGCATTTACAAAAATCTTCTGAAGCACATCTTTCAGAATTTTAGTAGGTTTTGGGGTACCACAACCTGCACCATAAAAATGAATTTCTGTAACTTCATCTTTAATATTAATCAGTTGAAACATATTAATAATTCTGTTATTCAACTCTTCCTCTTCAACAACTGCTGGATTTAAACCTAAAGTTCTAACTCTGAACTCTTCATTCTTATCGCTATTAATAGCAATCCAATCTGCTTTAGTAGAACCTCCGTCTGCAATTAAAATCATATTTTGTATTTTAAATCAAATATATTGTAAGAAAATTGGGTATACAACTATAATGAAAACTTCAATCGTTTTCGTTTCAAAATTAATTAAATTTATAGATAGGATTATTGTAAATTTGTTTAAAATCAAAAAAATCAATGTTTTTTTTTAAAAGTAAAGAAATCCCTTTAAATGAATTTTTCCCTGAAGGATTTATAGACATCCATTCTCATTTGCTACCTGGCATAGATGATGGTGCAAAAGATTTAGATAATTCGATTGATTTAATTCAAAAGATGTCTTCATATGGAGTTAAGAATTTTATTACGACTCCACATGTTTTAGGAGATTTATATCCTAATACTCCTGAAATTATAAAAAGTAAATTAAAGGAAGTACAAAGTGAATTGATAAAAAGAAATATTAATGATATTTCTATAAAAGCTGCAGCAGAATATATGATGGATGAAGAGTTTTCTACTATTTTAGAAAAAGGAGAAATTCTAACTTTAAAAGATAATTTAGTACTTGTTGAAATGTCTTATTTTAGCCCACCAAACAATTTATTTGATATTCTATTTCAACTAGGTTTAAAAGGATATAAACCTGTATTAGCTCATCCAGAACGTTATAATAGTTATCATAATAATTTTAGAATTTATCAGAAATTAAAAAATGCGGGTTGCTTATTTCAATTAAACCTGTTATCTCTAACTGAAAATTATGGAAAAGAAGTAAAAAAAACTACGGAAAGGCTTTTGAAAGAAAATATGTACGATTTTGTAGGAACAGATACGCATCACTTTAATCATCTAGATTCTTTAAAAAAAATAAGCACTAAAAAGAATCTTACTAAAATTGAAAAATTATTGGAGAATAATAAGAAGTTTCTATAAAATAAACTTTATTTAGAAAGTTATAGTAACAAAAAAACGCTTGAAAAATTTCAAGCGTTTTTTTGTTACCATTGTTATACATTAAAAATCAGCATTTACATCCCAAGCTTCTAAAGTCTCTTTTAAAGTTTTAATAAACATACCTCCTAAAGCACCATTAACTACTCTATGATCGTAAGAATGTGATACAAACATTTTTTGTCTGATACCAATAAAATCTCCATCTGGAGTTTCTATAACTGCTGGTACTTTTCTGATAGCACCCAAAGCTAAAATTGCAACTTGGGGTTGATTAATAATTGGTGTTCCCATTACAGAACCAAAACTCCCAACATTAGTTACAGTGTATGTTCCTCCTTGAATTTCATCTGGTTTTAAAGCATTATTTCTAGCTCTATTTGCCAAATCATTAACAGACTTAGTCATCCCTACTAAATTCAATTGATCTGCATTTTTAATTACAGGCACTATTAAATTTCCATCAGGTAAAGCAGCTGCCATTCCTAAATTGATATTTTTCTTTTTGATGATAGTATCACCATCAACAGCAATATTTATTAAAGGGTATTTTTTAATGGTAGAAGCAACAGCTTGCATTAAAATTGGTGTAAAAGTCAACTTCTCTCCTTCTCTTTTTAAGAAAGCATCTTTTACTTTATTTCTCCATTTTACAATATTAGTTACATCAATTTCTATAAAAGATTGTACATGTGCAGATGTTTGAACTGAAGATACCATATGTTTGGCAACTAGCTTACCCATTCTACTCATTTCTATAATTTCATCACCTCCATTTACAGAAACTGGTGTTACTTCTACAACTGATTTTTCTGTTTGTTCGGGTTGGGATTCCTTAATAATTTGAGATTTCTCGACTTCGCTCGAAATGACAGCAGAATTACCTCTATTTTCTATATATTCTAAAATATCGTTTTTAGTAACTCTACCTTCTTTTCCTGTTCCAATAATGGTTTCTAATTCTACCATAGAAACTCCCTCAGTTTGAGCGATATTTCTTACTAATGGAGAATAAAATTTACCTGAATCAGATGTTTTAGTAATTGGTACTGACACAATTTCAACTGCCTTTTCTAATGTTTTTTCAACAGCTTTAACTGCTTCAGGTTGAAGTTTCTCAACTTTATTCGAATTATCAGTAGCATTAGAATCTTCTCCTTCTGTTTCTATTACAGCAATAGTTTCTCCAACTGCAACAACAGCATCTTTTTCAAACAAAATCTCAACTAAAGTTCCTTCAACTTCAGATGGAACTTCAGAATCTACTTTGTCAGTAGCAATTTCTACAACAGCCTCATCCAATTCAATAGTATCACCAACCTCTTTTAACCAAGAAGTAATAGTTGCTTCTGCAACACTTTCTCCCATTTTAGGTAATTTTAATTCAAACCTTGCCATTTATAAGTCATTTTTTCAGATTGCAAAAGTACAAAAAAGAAAGGTATTTTTTCTTTATTTAATATTTTATTACAAAACCTTAAATTTAAAAAATTACATTATTCAAACATAAAACAACTATACTTTAAATTTATCTCACAAAACATATTGTTAAAATTCGATATTTTACGAAAAACACAATTACTACACTTTACCAGAAAACAAAAGTGAATAAGCATAAGAAATATTTATGATAACTATAATTAATTTTAATATACTTCGATAAACCCTTTTAAAAAAAGGGTACAACTATCTAATTCTTAGTTTTAACTGTTTATTTTAAAAATATCGTAATAAATTATGATATTAATCATGTTTTAAAATTCTAATCTCATGTATTTTTGAGTTGAAATTTAAATATTATGAAAACAAAAATAATCTTTACTCTCTATATCCTTTTTGCCTTAAATACTATAGTTTGTCAAGAAAACAAACAACCCTCAGATAGTTTACACATAAAACTACCCAGTAGTGTATTAATCAAGGGAACCTCTACTCTTCATGATTGGGAAAGCTCTGTAGAAAAAACAGAAGCTATACTTGTAGTAAACAATTTAAATGATGTTGATATAGAAACTTTAAACGTAAAAGTTGAAGTTTTAAGTATTAAAAGTGGTAAGAAAACAATGGATAAACTTACCTACAAGGCTTTAAAAGCTGAAGAACATCCAATAATTACTTTCTTATTTAAAAAAGGTGAAATAGTTAGTGAAAGTGAAAAATTTATAAATATCAAATTAATGGGAGATTTAACCATAGCTGGTATTACAAAAAATGTTACCGTTATCACACAAATTAACAAACTAGGCAACACTATAGTTCTTAAAGGAAGTCATAAACTAAAAATGACAAATTTTGGGATAACACCTCCAAAAGCATTATTAGGTACTATTAAAACAGGTGATGAAATAACAATAGAATTCAATTTAAAATTTAACTAAACATAAATATCATGAAAAAAACAAAAAATATATTATTAGTAGCATTTATTGCTCTCTTTGGATTGAGCTCAAATGCACAAGAAATACAATTCTTCCGCGCAACTGGTTATGATGGATTAAATGTTTTTGAAACCAAAAAGGATAATGATGTAGAATTTAAAAAAATGACAGTTAAAGTAGGTGGAGATTTTGCCATTCAGTTTCAAGGATTATATCATTCTAATGATTCAAATAACTTAACTGCTATAGGTAGCAACGTAAATTTACCAACGGCAAACTTAAATTTTGATGTGCAGCTTGCAGATGGTATTAGAATGCATTTAAGAACTTTTTTATCCTCTAGACACCACAATGAAACATGGGTTAAAGGTGGGTACATTCAAATGGATAAATTAAACTTTATTAAACAAGATTTCTTAAAAAGTTTCATGGATTTTACTACTATTAGAGTTGGTGTCGATCAATTAAACTATGGTGATGCACATTTTAGAAGATCAGATAATGCCATGGCTATTTACAACCCTTTTGTTGGTAATTATATTATGGATGCTTACACAGTAGAGCCATTTATAGAGCTTACTTTTCAACCTAAAGATTACCTAATTGTAACTGGTATTTCTAACGGATTACTAAACCCTACAGTAGACAAAGTAATTACACCTTGGCAATCAACTACAATCGTTGGTGAAAAAGATTTAAAAGTTACTTTTTATGGTAAACTAGGTATAGATCGTCAAGTTAACGAAGCTTTAAGAGTTCGTTTAACAGGTTCTTTTATCGCTGAAAACGGCTACAACAATGGTGATCATTTATATAATGGAGATAGAGCAGGTTCTAGATATTACAACCTATTTAATTACAATAACGGAGGTAATTTAGTTTCTGGTGGAGATTTTTCTGGAAGATTTAATCCGGGATTTAAAAATAACACATCCTATCAAATCAATCCTTTTATACAATACAAAGGCTGGGAGTTCTTTGGAATTTATGAAACTAGTAAAGGAAATAAAGTGGAAGGAAATGAAAAAGGTTCTTTTACGCAACTAGGTACTGAATTAGTATACAGATTTGGAGAACAACGACAATTTTATCTAGCAGGTAGATACAATTCTGTTAGCGGTAATACAGATTATGCTTCAGGCGGAAACAAGCCAAATGAACAAAAAATTAGTAGAACTAATATTGGTGCTGGTTGGTTTATGACTAAAAACATCTTAATGAAAGCTGAATTAGTGAAACAAACCTATAATTCAGATACAGCTGCTTGGTCTCCTAACGCATGGACCCCAGCAGTATTGTCAGGAGCAGCAATGGATGGTTTCGTTATTGAAGCTGTAATCAGTTTCTAAATTTAATTATTTGAATTAATTAAAAAAAAGGTTGCTTTTAGCAACCTTTTTTTATTTAACCCATTGTTTTGGAGATCTTAAAACCTCTAATAACTTCGCTTCATCAGAATTCTCTTCTGGATGATGATTGTATTTCCATTGTACAATTGGTGGTAAAGACATTAAAATACTTTCTATTCTACCATTTGTTTTTAAGCCAAAAAGTGTTCCTCTATCATGTACTAAATTAAACTCTACATATCTACCTCTTCTTACTTCTTGCCAATCTTTGTGGTCTTGAGTGTATGCTATTTCTTTTCTTTTGTCAACTATTGGAACATAGCTTTCTAAAAAACTATTTCCAACACCTGTCACAAAATCAAATCGATCTTCAATTGAAAACTCATCTGTTTCTTTTAAATAATCAAAGAACAAACCTCCTATTCCACGTGCTTCATTTCTGTGTGAATTCCAAAAATAGTTATCACAAGTTTCTTTAAACTTCGAATAAAACTCAGGGTGATGTTTGTCACAGGCATTTTTACAAACCTGGTGAAAATGCGTTGCATCTTCATCAAATAAATAATAAGGTGTTAAATCTTGACCTCCACCAAACCATTGGGTGACAATGTCACCTGATGAATTATACATTTCAAAATAACGCCAATTTGCATGTACTGTTGGTACAAATGGATTTTTTGGATGCAAAACCAAACTCAATCCACAAGCAAAAAAATTACCTTCTTCTACTTTAAATTGCTTTCTTAAAGCTTCTGGTAATTCTCCATGCACAGCAGAAATATTTACACCTCCTTTTTCGAAAACAGCTCCATTTTCAATAACTCTTGTTCTTCCTCCTCCACCTTCTTTTCTTTCCCAAATGTCTTCTTGAAATTTAGCAGTTCCATCAACACTTTCCAATTTTGACGTTATTGTATCTTGAAGATTTTCTATATAGCTGTAGAATTTATTTTTCATAAACTAATTCGTGTTTATTATGTAATAATTGTAAAGTTTTAGTTGATGCAGCTGTAACTGATAATGGTAAAACAAATATGATTCCAATAATCGGAATTAATAAAAACAACATAAAAACGATTCCATTACCAATAGCTAAACCTCTATTTCTTTTTACAAACGCTATACTTTCTTTATAATTTAAATGACGTTCTAATGTATAATCCATATTCCCAAAACCTGCAAAATAACCTTGAACAACAAATAACAGCATCGTTGAAAATATATTAACTAAAGGTATAAATTTCAATAACAAAATAGGAATAGAAATTATTAACTCTCTTAGTAAGTTTCTAATACTAATTCGTAAACCTCTTATTAATTGCTCTGTATTAGTTGTTTTTCTATGTTTATGAGAAACATCGCCATAAAAATGTTTTTCAATTTTTTCTGAAACAGGACTCATAAACGGCGCAGAAAGTGCCATTACAATATGCTTGTATAAAATCAACCCAATTACCAAAACTATGATTCCTCCAACAAAATTACTGATGGCACTAAAACCTTCTTTTCCCCAATCCCAAACCCAGATTTGAGCGATATAACTTCCTATATTATCTGACAATGCATAAACTTCTATTCCAATAAAAATAGCAGTTGCAACACTTATGATAATAGGAATAACAAAGTATCTCCATAGTTTTAGTTGTGAAATCAGGGCGAAAGCACCACTATATTCTTTAATCCCTAAAATTATATTTTTTATCATTTTGAGTTGAATACGTTTTAGTCTTCCAAAAATACCAAATTATCAATTTTATCCAATTTAGTTTTGATATTAATTTTAACTGCTGATTCTAATTTCTGGATTAAAATTTCTGTGATTTCATTTTTGGATTTATCTTTCAATATAAAAAAAGACTTTCTGCCAACTTTATTATTATGCAAATCCATCAATTTTGCCATTTTTTGATTTGGAGAAAATTCTTCGTGCCAATCTGTAATTTGTTTTGTCCAAGCTAAAACTTTATCAACATCTTTGCTAAATTTAAGGCATTGTTGAGCTATAAGTATATTCCAAATTGCATGACGAAATGCATTTGCTTTGTTATGAAGGTTGTGAATATCTGGAAACTCATTCTGAGCAATTCGCAACGTAATTAGAGTTGCTTTAAAAGTAGCTAACATAAAAATAGGATGCTTTAAAAACCAAACAAAAAGCGCAACTATTTGTTTTAGATTTAAGTTTTTAATAATTACCCATTTAGACATTTTATGCTTTTTATTTTCTTATTTTGATGTGTATTACCTTTACTATCTACTCTTTTAGCTGGCAAAAAAATGCGTTAGCGATTGAAATGACATCCTTTTTGCTTTTTCTGCAAAAAGATATAATGGAAAGCGCGACCAAGTTTTTTTTACTTGGTAACGCCCAACTTCTGGATATTATTATGTTGCCAAAATTACTTGAAGTGACATTAACTTTTATACTCCTTTACAGCATCTACAAATGCTTTCGCATTTTCTAAAGGGATGTTTGGTAAAATTCCATGACCAAGGTTGACAATGTATTTATCTTTTCCAAACTCGTTAATCATTTGGGTAACCATTTTCTTAATTTCAGCTGGAGGAGAAAACAATCTTGATGGATCAAAATTACCTTGTAACGCAATATTACCTCCTGATAAATAACGTGCATTTCTTGCAGAACATGTCCAATCAACTCCTAATGCAGAAGCACCTGATTTTGCCATTTCTCCTAATGCAAACCAACAACCTTTTCCAAAAGCAATTACTGGTGTAATATCTTTTAGAGCATCAATAATTTGCTGCATATATTGCCAAGAAAATTCTTGATAATCTACAGGAGACAACATACCTCCCCAAGAATCAAAAACCTGAACTGCATTAACACCTGCCTCAACTTTTGCTTTTAAATACGCAATGGTTGTATCCGTAATTTTCTGTAATAAACTATGAGCAACCACAGGGTTTGTAAAACATAATTCTTTGGCTTTATCAAAGTTTTTAGAGCCTTGACCTTGTACACAATAACATAAAATTGTCCAAGGAGAACCTGCAAAACCGATTAATGGAATTTCGTCATTCAACTTTTCTTTTGTGGCTTTAATAGCATCCATTACATAACCCAAAGATTCTTGAATATCTGGAATAATTACTGAATCTAAATCTTTTTGAGAACGAATTGGATTTGGTAAATAAGGTCCAAAATTTGGTTTCATTTCCACATGAATATTCATTGCTTGTGGAATTACCAATATATCTGAAAATAAAATAGCAGCATCCATTCCATATCTTCTGATTGGCTGCACAGTAATTTCTGAAGCTAACTCAGGAGTTTGACAACGTGTAAAGAAATCGTATTTGTGTTTGATTTCCATAAACTCTGGCAAATATCTTCCTGCTTGTCTCATCATCCAAACTGGAGGTCTATCTACTGTTTCTCCTTTTAATGCTCTTAAAAATAAATCGTTTTTTATCATAATATTTTATTAACCGCGAAGACACAAAAGTTCGCAAAGATTTTACAAGTTGTTCACTATTCTTTTGATTCCGTATTTTATGAGACTTACATTAAAATTTATCAATAATCCTAATTTACAATCAGATAGTTTTAAATAAGTAATCATTTGTGCTGTATGAACGTCATCTAATTTTTTAACCGATTTTAGCTCTATAATAACTTTGTTTTCAACTAATAAATCTAATCGATAACCAGCTTCTAATTTCAAATTATCATAAACAACTGGCAGCACTTTCTGTCTATGAACAACCAAATTATTCTTATCCAACTCATAATACATACATGCTTCATAAGTACTTTCTAACAAACCAGGACCTAATGATTTATGCACTCTGTATGCACAATCAACTATAATTTTAGAAATTTCATTTTCTGACATTTTGTTTATTTTAACCGCAAAGGGCGCTAAGTTGTGTTGTCTTTTTCTAAGATAACTTTATATTACAGATCTGCTCAGTATATTTGCTTTTTATTTTAATTCTTTGCGAACTCTGCTTCTTTGCGGTTAACTTTTTTTCTCCATTACTGATACTTTTTGCATTGCTTTATCAACAGCATTTGCAATTACCTTAATATCTTTTCCTGAAATTGCTGAATTTAAAAACCAAGCTTCAAACTGACTTGGAGGTAAAAACACGCCGTTTTTAATCATTTCCCAAAAGAACACTGCAAACTTTTCTGTATCTGAAGTTTGTGCTTCTTCAAAATTGGTAACGTTTACCTTTGTAAAAAAAGGATTTAACATAGAACCAAATCTGTTTACTGTAATATCTACATTATATTTTCTGGCAGTTTCAAGTAGAATTCTTTCTATTTTTAAACCAACTTCTTCAAATTTTTTATATGGATTTTGCTTGTTTAACTCAGTTAAAGTTGCAATTCCTCCTGCCATTGCAATTGGATTTCCAGACAAAGTCCCTGCTTGATACATGCCCCCTAAAGGTGCCACATTTTCCATTATTTCATTTCTTGCTCCATAAGCTCCTACAGGAAAACCACCTCCAATTACTTTTCCTAAACAGGTAATATCAGCAGTTACTCCTAACACTTCTTGTGCTCCACCAAATTTAGAACGGAAACCTGTCATTACTTCATCAGCAATTAACAAAGCATTTTTTGTTTCTAAATAAGCTTTTAATTCTTTTAAGAAATTGTTTTGCGGAATTACCACGCCCATATTTCCTCCTACTGGTTCTATAATTACACCAGCAATATCATCGTATTTTTCAAAATGTGCTTTTACACTTTCTAAATTATTGTATTCTGCAATCAATGTATTTTTTACAGCTCCTTCAGGAACACCTTTACTTCCTGGTAAACTTAATGTTGCTAAACCAGAACCTGCTGCTACTAATAATGCATCTTGATGTCCATGATAACAACCAGAAAATTTGATGATTTTATCTTTTCCTGTAAATGCTCTTGCCAAACGAATTCCACTTAAAACAGCTTCTGTACCTGAATTTACAAAACGAACTTTATCCATTTCTGGAAAAGCATCACAAACTATTTTTGCTAATTTTATTTCTGCTTCAGTTGATGCTCCAAAAGAATAACCATTTTTCAAAGCTTTTTTGGCTGCTTTTTCAACTTTTTTATGTCTGTGACCCAAAATCATTGGTCCATAAGAAACTACTAAATCTACATATTCATTTCTATCTACATCGTAAATTTTACTTCCTTTAGCTTTTTTGATGAATAAAGGATTTCCACCAACTGATGAAAATGCTCTTACAGGAGAATTTACAGCTCCTACTAAGTGTTGCAATCCTTTATTGTATAGTTTTTTTGATTTTTTGAATTTCATTTTTTGTACACTTTTACTCAATTTTATAAAATGATGTTTTTCGTTTTTCTGTCATTCCTGCGTAGGCAGGAATCTCATTCTCAATCAAACCAATCTTCAGATAAATCATTCCAATCTGGATTATCTTCAACTATTAAATTTATTTTCCAATCTCTTTTCCATTTTTTGAGATTTTTTTCTCTCTTGATAGCATCAGAAATATATTGATAGGCTTCAAAATAAATTAACTTATCTAAATTATATCTTGATGAAAAACCTTTAACTAACTTATTTTTATGTTCAAACATTCTTCTTTCTAGATTGTTTGAAACACCAATGTATAAAACTCCATCTTTTTTATTTGTGATTATATACACATAATATTGATGTTGAGTTTTGATCATTTTTCACTACAATTCTGAGATTCCTGCCTTCGCAGGAATGACAGCATTCTTAACTATTTTCAGATTTTAAAACTCTTGCTGCTTGCTTAGCAAAATACGTTATAATAATATCTGCTCCTGCTCTTTTCATAGACAATAAACTTTCCATCATTACTCTTTCTCCATCAATCCAACCTTTTTCTGCTGCTGCTTTTACCATCGCATATTCTCCACTTACATTATAACATGCAATTGGTCTGTCGAAATTATTTTTTAAATCTCTAATGATATCTAAATAAGACAAAGCTGGTTTTACCATTAAAATATCTGCTCCTTCCTGATCATCAAAAGTAGCTTCACGCATTCCTTCATCTCTGTTTGATGGATCCATTTGATAGGTTCTTCTGTCTCCAAAAGTTGGTGCAGAATCTGCTGCATCTCTAAATGGACCATAAAATGCTGAAGCATATTTTACAGAATATGCCATAATTGGCAAGTTCACAAAACCGGTATTATCTAACGATTGACGAATCATATCAATAGTTCCATCCATCATTCCTGATGGAGCAACCATATCTACTCCTGCTTTAGCATGTGAAATTACTTGCTTTGCAATATTTACTAAAGTTGCATCATTATCAACATCATTATCGTGAATAATTCCACAATGTCCATGAGAGGTATATTCGCAAAAACAAACATCAGTAATAACATATAAACTCGGATAATTTTTCTTGATAAAACGAATGGCTTGTTGCATAATTCCATTATCATTCCAAGTTTCTGTGCCTTCATCATCTTTCTTTGAAGGAATACCAAACAATAAAACTGATGGAATATTTAATGAGACAACTTCGTCTAATTCTTTAGAAATTCTATCTAAAGAAAAACGTTTGATTCCTGGCATTGAAACAATTTCTGTTTCTATGTTTTCTCCTTCTTCAATAAATAAAGGATACACAAAATCATCTACAGAAAGTCTGGTTTCTTTTACTAACCTTCTGATTCCTTCGTGTTTTCTTAATCTTCTTGTTCTAAACATAATAAGCCCCTGTTTCCCCAAAGGGGAGCACACTCTTAAAAGCTGTGTGTTAATTAATACTTTTATTAAATACCAAGTTTACCATAATCTGTTCCTTCCCTTTGGGAAGGTTAGGATGGGCTTGAGTAATTTTTGTTTACCAATTCTAAAACAGATTCTACACTTGGTAAATTTGCTACTTGCACATTTTCAAAATACTTCCTTGCTTCTTTTGCAGTGGTTTCTCCAATACAAAAAGCAATTTTATCTGTTGCATTTTCTTTTAAATAACTCCCAATTCCTGATGGACTGTAAAACAAAACTCCAGAAACATCGTCATTTAACTTCTCTGGACTCAACATTGTTTTGTAGGCCTCTACTTCGTTAACAACAATATCGTGTGTTTGCAAATAAGCTGGTAAAATATCTAAACGAACATCTGAACAGAAATAAGTTACTTCTTTATTTTCTAGTTCTTTAGATAAATATTCAGCTAAAACTTTAGCGTTTTTAGCAACCTTAGTTACTTTACCTATTCTGTTTTCAATTAGTTTTTTAGTTCTTCTACCAACACAAAAAATGTTTTTGAAATTCATTTCATCTTTTGTGAAGGAATTCAATAACGCTTCTACTCCATTCTGACTCGTAATAATTACGTTCTCAATTTCGTTTTTCATCACCTTAGGTGGAATTCTATTAAAACGAATTTTAATAAAATCACTATCTTCAATTCCAATTGCAGATGATAACGTTTCTTTTTGAAGTTCAGAAAGCTTCTTTGTAGAGTATACAGAAGCTATTTTAGAACCAACTTCCTCGTCTTCTAACATTAATTCTTTTCCACCCCTATTAATCACATAATCTGCGCAATCTTTTGCCAAATATCTGTGACTTCCCATTTTTGCAGTTTTGGTAACTGTAATTTTTTTAGAACCGTCTTTTTTTAATAAAATTCCTTTAAAATTAATTTCTTCGGTTTTTTCATCAACATAAGCTAAAGCACCAATTGGAGCTGTACAACCACCTTCTAATAATTTTAAAAATTCACGTTCTACACCAACACAAACTTTGGTTTCATAGTGATTTAATTGCTCACAAGCATCAATAACAAATTGATCTTTTTCTAAACAAGCCACCATAATTGCACCTTGAGCTGGAGCAGGAATCATCCACGTTAAAGGAATTGCTCCCTTTTCTCGTAAACCTAACCTTTCTAAACCAGCAGAAGCAAAAATAGCTCCATTCCATGTTTCGCTATCTTCTAATTTTTGCAAACGCGTATTTACATTTCCTCTTAAATCTTCGACTTTATGTGTTGGATAACGATTCAACCACATTGCTTTTCTGCGTAAACTACCAGTTGCAATAATTCCTCCTGGTTGACCAAAAAACTCTTCAGTATCTTTTAAAACCAACAAATCTGTATAGTTTGCTCGCTTTAAAACTGCTACTTGCATAATTCCTTCTGGCAAAGATGTTGGTACATCTTTTAGTGAATGTACAGCAATATCAATATCACCATTTAACATAGCAATATCTAAATTCTTGGTAAAAATCCCTGTTATTCCTAATTCATATAAAGGTTTGTCTAAAACAATATCTCCTGTAGATTTTATAGGAACAATCACAGATTCGTATCCCAATTCAGTCAATTCTTTGCGCACTTTATTGGCTTGCCAAAGCGCTAATTGGCTATCGCGAGTTCCTATTCTTATTGTTTTTTGCATTGATTTTTTATTAAGATTGAAACACTTTTTGAATAACGTCTATACTTTCTGAAACAGAAGTACCTTCTTCTTTTAAGTGTTTTACAAACTGTGTAGTAATTTTTTGAATAAAACGTGACGTTAAGATTTCTGCTTGATTTTCATCAAAATTTGTGATTTTCTTTTTTTGAAAACTGATTTCATCCTTTTTAATAGATTCTAAGGATTTTTTGAGTGCAGATATTGCAGGTGTAAATCTTCTATGATTTAACCAATCGTTGAATTCTAATTTATGTGTCTCAATTATCTTTTCTGCAAAAGGCACTTCTGCAAGTCGTTTTGCCAAAGTTTCATCTGTAACTTTAGATAATTCATCTACATTAACTAATGTTACATTTTTATATTCGTTAAGGTAATGTGCAACATTTTCAGGCATCGATAAATCTAAAATAAGCATCTCTTTATCTTTAGAAATATGCTCTTCAGTTATGGTTGGTTTATCAGATCCTGTAGAAACAATTAAAACATCTGCAGTTGCAATTTCTTCTTTTAAATTATCAATAACAGATTTTCTAATCGATACATGGTCTTTAACAAATTGAGTTGTTTTTTCTTCTGTCCTATTAATTAGACAAACAGATTTATTTTGAGTGTATTGAGAGAGATTTTTACAATTATGCTTCCCCATTTTACCCAAACCATAAACCAATA